>NZ_JBIVYN010000022.1:0-1079 GCF_044772305.1 Agrobacterium sp. NPDC090273 | reverse complement strand
CCCTGTTTTGTGCGTCTCCAGAGGATGTCATCGGCGGTGACGGCCCATTCGCGTTCGACCAGCCAGCGCACCTCGATCTCGTAGAGCGTTCCACCGAAGTGGCGACCGAGATCGGCAGCGCCCGATGCAGCGCCAAGCAGTTCACCAGCATCCGTACCGTAGTTGCGCACCAGGCGCTCACCATGCACACGCTCAAGGAACGGGTAGCGCCCCACAAGTGCCTTCACCTGTTCCTCATAACCATTCACCCCGAAGTCACCACCTGGCAGATGGGAAGCCGCTGTCCACGCGTTGCCCTTTGCTCCAATGGCTGAACCGATCTTTTCCAGCGCATGTTCGGCCAGGCGACGATAGGTTGTCAGCTTGCCGCCGAACACGTTGAGAAGCGGTGCCTCGCCATCGGCGCCTTCCACCTTCAGGACGTAATCACGCGTTGCTTCCTGCGCCTTCGATGCACCATCATCGAACAGCGGGCGAACCCCCGAATAGGTCCAGACGATATCCTCCGCCTTGACCGGCTCGGAGAAATACTCGCTTGCCGCATTGCACAGATAGCTCGTCTCTTCGGCGCTGATACGCACGTTGGCCGGATCGCCGGTATAGTCGCGGTCGGTCGTGCCGATCAGCGTAAAATCCCGCTCATAGGGGATGGCGAAGATGATACGCCCATCCGGGTTCTGGAAGAAGTAGGCACGCGGATCGGCAAACTTCTTCTTCACGATGATATGGCTGCCCTGCACCAGCCGGACATTGTGGACATTGTTACGGCCGAACACGCCTGACAGCACCGTATCGACCCAGGGACCGGAGGCATTGACCAGCATGCGGGCCGTATAGACACCCGTCTGCCCGCTCTTTTCGTCAAAGGTCTCGATCCGCCAAAGGCCACCCTCGCGCCGTGCCGACACCACGCGGGTGCGGTTCAGGATCGTCGCACCGCGCTGTTGCGCATCGCGGGCATTCAGCACCACGAAACGCGCATCATCGACCCAGCCGTCGGAATATTCGAATGCCGTGGCAAACACCGGCTTCAGCGGCTTGCCGGCCACATCACGGCGCAGGTCGAGTGTCTTCGTCGC
>NZ_JBIVYN010000021.1:0-1083 GCF_044772305.1 Agrobacterium sp. NPDC090273 | reverse complement strand
CCGGCTCTTGGCAATGACAGCTTCACCCTCAACGAGGACGGCAATACGGTTCTCGATGTGCTCGCCAATGACAGTGATGCCGATGGCGACCCACTGACCATCACCGCAATCGACGGACAGGCCATCTCCGTTGGCACCTCCGTGGCGGTCACCGGCGGCTCCGTCACCCTCAATGCCAATGGCACACTCACCTTCACAGGCGCGGCAAACTTCAACGGGCCGCTCGCCTTCACCTACACCGTCTTTGATGGCACAACCACCTCCACCGCAACGGTCGCAGGCCAGATCAATCCCGTCAACGATCTGCCCGTCGCCGTCGATGATGTCGCACAGACCGATGAGAACACACCCATCGAAGGCAATGTCATCATTGGCAGCGACAGCGATGTCGATGGCGATACCCTCACAGTCATCCGCGTCGGCAATGGCGCAAATGGTGTCGGCGCAACACTTGCTGGCAGCAATGGCGGCAGCTTCGTCATCCGCGCCGATGGCTCCTACAGCTTCGATCCCGGATCGGCCTTCCAGGACCTCCAGATCGGAGAAAGCCGCACCACCGCGATCACCTACACCATCTCCGACGGCAATGGCGCAACCGCAACCGCAACGCTGACCGTCACAGTCACAGGCCTCAACGACGCACCCGTCGCACCAACCCTGCCGCCACGCGCCAATCTCGATGGAGCAGCCATCAACATCAACCTCGGCAACCTGTTTACCGATGTCGATGGCGATACCCTCTCCTACACCATCACCGGTCTGCCGACAGGCCTCTCCTACGATCCCGCAACAGGCCAGATCACCGGAACAATCGATCCATCCGCATCCGGACCAACCGGCACCAACGCCTTCACCGTCACCATGACCGCAGTCGACGGCAATGGCGGATCGGTCGAGCGCAGCTTCACATGGACCGTCACAAACCCGATGCCACAGGCACAGAACGATGCATTCGCCATCAATGAAGGCCAGACCCTCAACGGCAATGTCCTCGCCAACAATGGCAACGGCGTCGATGCCGACGACGATCCCCTCACCGTATCCCTGGTCAACGCCCCGGCAAACGGCACCCTCACCCTCAAC
>NZ_JBIVYN010000020.1:0-1246 GCF_044772305.1 Agrobacterium sp. NPDC090273 | reverse complement strand
CGGGCTGGCGCGAGGAGGAGGGGCATCCCTTCAAGACCGAGGTCAAGGACGATCAGTTCCTGTTGCTCGGCCCGGCCGGCTCGATCCGCCTGCCAAACTTCGCCATGCCGCCATTGATGAACAATCACGGCAACTACATCGTCTCGCTTGGGCTGGTCTGTCGCTGGCTGGCGGAAAAGGCGGAAGCGCTCGGCGTCGAGATCTATCCGGGCTTTGCCGCCACCGAAGTGCTTTACAATGACGAAGGTGCCGTCATCGGTGTTGCCACCGGCGATATGGGCATCGAGCGCAACGGCGAACCCGGCCCGAACTTCACCCGCGGGATGGAGCTGCACGGCAAATATGTGCTGATCGGGGAAGGTGTGCGCGGTTCGCTCGCCAAGCAGCTGATCGCCAGGTTCGACCTGTCCCGGGATCGGGAACCGCAAAAGTTCGGTATCGGCATCAAGGAGCTGTGGCAGGTCAAGCCTGAGAACCACAAACAGGGTCTGGTGCAGCACTCGTTCGGCTGGCCGCTTGGCATGAAGACCGGCGGCGGTTCGTTCCTCTATCACCTGGAAGACAATCTGGTCGCCGTCGGTTTCGTGGTGCACCTCAATTACAAGAACCCCTATCTTTATCCGTTCGAGGAATTCCAGCGCTTCAAGACACATCCGGCGATCCGCGACACGTTCGAGGGTGGCAAGCGTTTGTCCTATGGCGCCCGCGCCATCACCGAAGGCGGTTATCAGTCGGTTCCGAAGCTGACCTTCCCGGGCGGCGCGCTGATCGGCTGTTCGGCCGGTTTCGTCAACGTGCCGCGCATCAAGGGCAGCCACAATGCGGTGCTGTCGGGCATGCTGGCGGCCGACAAGATTGCCGCGGCAATTGCAGGCGGTCGCGCCCATGACGAGGTCGTCGAGATCGAGAACGAATGGCGTCAGGGCGATATCGGCAAGGACCTGAGACGAGTCCGCAACGTCAAGCCGCTGTGGTCTAAGTTCGGCACGGCTGTCGGCGTGGCGCTTGGTGGCCTCGACATGTGGACGAACCAGCTGTTCGGTTTTTCGGTGTTCGGCACGCTGAAACACGGCAAGACGGATGCGGAAAGTCTCGAACCAGCTTCGAAGCACAAACCGATCGCCTATCCGAAGCCGGATGGCGTTTTGACCTTCGACCGCCTGTCATCGGTGTTCCTGTCCTCGACCAACCATGAAGAAGACCAGCCGGTGCATCTTCAGGTGAAGGACATGGCGCTGCAGAAATC
>NZ_JBIVYN010000019.1:0-2553 GCF_044772305.1 Agrobacterium sp. NPDC090273 | reverse complement strand
GTAAGCCCACGGTGAAGGCCGTCTTGTGGCGATGGGGTATGGACTGCCAGTCCTAGTGCAAACACTGGGGGTAGTCCTATGACTAAGCAGATTGAAGTCATCACTTCGGTTCAACGCCGTCGGCGTTGGTCTCGTGAGGAGAAGGAGCACCTCGTTGCTGCTTGCCTTGAACCGGGAGCGATTATCTCCGAGATTGCGCGTGATGCTGGGGTTCATGGGAGCCAGCTCTTCCGTTGGCGTAAGGAACTGTGCCGGATAGAGGCGCCTTCAATGCAGGTATCGAGCAGGTTGGTGCCGGTAGTCGTGTCGGAGGCTGCGTCGGCATTGCCTGGCTTTCAATCGGTACCACCGGCTACACATCCTCGTCAGAAGCGCAGCGATGTAACGATCGAGCTTGGACGGGGCCGTAGCGTCCACGTAGATAGCGACATCGATACCGAAGCGCTCGGCCGTATTCTCCACTGCGTAATGGGGCTCAGATGATACCGCTTCCTCCTGGCGTGAAGGTTTGGCTGGCCGCGGGCTATACGGATATGCGCAAAGGCTTCCCCGGTCTGTCGCTGATGGTGCAGGAAGCGTTGAAGCGTGACCCAATGTGCGGGCACCTGTTTGTATTCCGCGGAAGAGGTGGTGGCCTGATCAAGGTGATCTGGCATGACGGCCAGGGAGCCTGTCTGTTTACGAAGAAGCTGGAGCGTGGTCGTTTCATCTGGCCATCAGCGGCCGATGGCACAGTGGTGATCACGTCTGCGCAGCTCGGTTATCTGTTGGAAGGTATCGACTGGCGGATGCCGCAAAAGACCTGGCGGCCGACGTCGGCCGGATGAGCAAAAACACTGGAATGATAGGGTCGAATATGATTCCATCCTGTCATGAGCAATGCGACCGAAGAGCTTCCGGACGACCTTGCCAGTGCGCTTGCACTGTTGGCCCAGGAGCGCGCTCGACGTGTCGCAGCCGAAGCAGAGGCGGCGACCGCAAAGGCTGAAGCCGCCAGTGCAAAGGCACTCGTATCGCATTCCGAGGCGCTGATCGCACGGCTGAAGCTGGAGATCGACAAGGTTCGTCGGGAACTCTACGGCAGCCGGTCCGAGCGCAAGGCGCGGCTCCTGGAGCAGATGGAACTGCAACTTGAGGAGTTGGAAGCGGACGCCGGTGAGGATGAACTGGCGGCGGAGATCGCAGCCAAAGCCGCAACGGTCAAAGCCTTCGAGCGCAAGCGCCCATCACGTAAGCCCTTTCCCGAACACCTGCCTCGCGAGCGCGTCGTGCTCGCCGCTCCCGCCAATTGCGCCTGCTGCGGATCGGCCAAACTGTCGAAGCTCGGTGAGGATATCACCGAGACCCTGGAAGTGATCCCGCGTCAGTGGAAGGTCATCCAGACGGTGCGGGAGAAGTTTACCTGCCGCGAGTGTGAGAAGATCACGCAGCCACCCGCACCATTCCACGTAACGCCCCGCGGTTTTGCCGGACCGAACCTGTTGGCGATGATCCTGTTTGAGAAGTTCGCCCAGCACCAGCCGCTCAATCGCCAGAGCGAGCGCTATGGCCGCGAAGGCATCGACCTCAGCCTATCGACGCTGGCTGATCAGGTTGGAGCATGTGCTGCGGCATTGAAGCCCCTTCACTCCCTCATTGAGGCGCATGTCCTTGGCTCCGAACGTCTGCACGGCGACGACACAACCGTGCCAATCCTGGCCAAAGGAAAAACCGATACGGGCCGCATCTGGACCTATGTCCGGGACGACCGACCGTTCGGAGGGCTCTCACCGCCGGCCGCCCTTTACTATGCCTCGCGCGATCGTCGGCAGGAGCATCCGGAGCGCCACCTGAGGACCTTCACCGGCATTCTGCAGGCGGACGCCTATGGCGGCTACAATCCACTGTTCAAGGTTGATCGCGATCCAAATCCGCTAAGGCAGGCGTTTTGTTGGGCACACTCTCGGCGCAAGTTCTTCGTGCTCGCCGACATTGCTGCAAACGCCAAGCGTGGAAAGAACGCCGCGCCGATCTCGCCTATCGCACTCGAAGCCGTCAAACGGATCGATGCGCTGTTTGATATCGAGCGGGAGATCAACGCGCTTACGGCCGATCAACGCTTGGATCGTCGCCGCACGGAAAGCCGGCCGCTCGTCGATGATCTGCAGGCCTGGCTTCAAACCGAGCGGGCAAAACTCTCACGCAGTTCCCCGGTCGCCGAGGCGATTGATTACATGCTCAAGCGATGGGACGGCTTCACGTCATTCCTTGACGACGGCCGGATTTGCCTCACCAACAACGCCGCCGAGCGAGCGCTCAGAGGCTTCGCGCTCGGCAGAAAGTCGTGGCTCTTCGCCGGATCAGACCGCGGTGCAGATCGTGCAGCCTTCATGGCCACGCTAATCATGACGGCAAAGCTCAACGACATCGATCCACAGGCGTGGCTTGCCGATGTTCTTGCCCGCATCGCGGACACGCCGATGACAAGGCTGGAGCAAATGCTTCCTTGGAATTGGACGTCGCCGACCGTCGACGCTCAAGCAGCCTGACCTGCGGCCCTCACCGTATGCTTAC
>NZ_JBIVYN010000018.1:0-2822 GCF_044772305.1 Agrobacterium sp. NPDC090273 | reverse complement strand
TGTGTCCGTCGCGTCTCTGTTGGAGCTATAACTAGCCCAACCGAACGCGGCACAGAATTACAATAATAATTGCGAATGAATTGCGATTATTGAAATAATATGCGGACCGCGCTGCGACCGGTGCAACGGCGCGAACAATCGCTCAAATGCCGTTGGGGGTCTTGTCTCGAAGTCATCCGCTTTGACGAATAGTCACATAGGTTCGGGACCAGACCTGTCACGATCCCGTCAACGACCCAAATATGTCAGCGACGAAACGCCCTTGGCTGTCGTCAGACGTTGCGTCGCCAATGTCCGGGCGATGTCCCCACAACGTTGGAGAAAACACGCGTAAAGTGGCTCTGATCGGCAAACCCGCAAGAAATCGCCACCTCCGAGAGCGAAACCTCCGGGTTCTGCAGTAGCTCGCGCGCCCTGCTGATCCTCTCCTGAATCAGCCATTGGTAAGGGGTCATTCCCGTTGTATCTCGAAAGGCGCGAATGAAATAACCGCGAGACAGATTGCAGGCCCGCGCGACATCCTGAACCGCGATCTCCCCATCCAGATTGTCGATCAGAAGGTTCTTTGCCATCAGCTCTTGCGAGCGCGACAGCTTTCTGGACCGGTTGTTGGTCGTGATTGTTTTTCCGCCGTAGCACTGGACCAGATATGTACCGATTGCTGTTGCCATTTGATCGACAAACAGAGCGCTGGCTTCCTCCGGTTTTTCAAGGGCGGGGATCAGAGCACGCACCAGATTGGCAAGCACGATATCCTTGGATGCTGTCTCTCCCATCAAAGACGAGATACCGGTAAGCTCCGCTTCATCGGCAATCCTTGTCAGCGCTGCCGGGGAGATCTCCAGCAGCAGGAAATCAAACGGTCCACCGAGGTCTGCCTTATAGGCATCAGAGAGATCGCGGATGTAGATGGAGTTTTCCACGAACATATGGCTTGTCGTCTTTTGCGCACCAAAAATGCGCCGCGTATGCCCGCCAAGCGTCGAAACACCGATCGCAAAACCACGATCACTCGGTTCGGTCGCGACCTGCTCAAGCTGGTCATCCCGTGTTCCCTTCCGGAAAAACCTGATATCCGCGCCGCTCAGGGTCTGGTTTTTGTAAAGCTTGTCGAACGGACAACCGAAGCTATCAACTGCCTGTTTCGCAGGAGGCTGTGACATACCTGTGGAACGATCGCTCACAGAGGACTACTTTCTCGTCTGCTTTAAAGATGTTGCCGTACCTGTACTACGATTCCGTAGCCCGGCTCCGCATCCTTGTCGAATGCCATGCGTTTTGTCGACCAGGGAAATGATCGAAAATTGCGACACGGGACATTTCTAAAATTATTTCCAGACGCTATGGTTGCAGAGATCGGGAGGACGATCGGCACAATCGTTATAGGTGCAATGTTGGACGCAGGCGAGAGAATTGCAGGCTCTTTTGGGGCCGCAAACGCACAGTCGATGGTGACACAGCCGTTCGGGAAAACCAAACTGGCCATCACCCATCTCTGCCGTTTTTACGAAGTCGAGAGTGATCCAGTCGTACTGCCGGCAGACGACGCATTTCTTGTGGTGCTTTATCTGGCGGATGTCGAGCACTGCGATCTCTGGCCGAATCGCCTTCCGACACCGCTCAGAACCTACCCGAAAGGCTCCATCTGCCTGATCAGCCTGGAGCATGGGGCCTCCATTTCAATCAAAGGGCAGTTCGAGGCACTCGCCTTCCACATCCCCCGCCAACATCTGAAAGAGCTTCGCGAGGAAGCTGGCGAACCGCACATCGATGACCTCACTATCTGTCGGGGCATAGAGGACCGCATCATCAGCAATATCGGAGCGGCGATGATGTCGTTCTTCGATATGCCGGAGAACACCAGACACGGCCTCCTCTTGCATGTCGGATTGGCTTTCAGTTCTCACATTGCCCATTGCTACGGCCGCTCACGCCAACTGCATTGAGCGACACATCCTAGCGATGGGAGGATTAGGCGTCGCGACCAGCGATGATGTCTTGAGCCACCAGCGCCTGCAAACGCCACAGATTGCGGTCACGAATCCCCTCGGCCTGAAGGTCAACGACAGTGTTGTGCAGATATTCGGCGCACGACCCACCCTGGCCACAAGCCTTTGCGATGAGCGACGATGCCTCCTCGATCGGCAGGGGCTGTGTCAACCCGTGACGTTTTGTGCTTGCCCAGAATGTCAGGGCCTTGCGCACGCCTTTTTCGGTTCGCACGGGAAGCCAGCGGATCATGTCCATCACCTCCCGATACCTGATCTCGCGCGCCACAAGACCGCGAAGATCCTGGCGTCGGCGCTCAGGCGAGAGCTCAAAAACAATCCCGTCGCACCGCCCGCCACGCTCAAGCACCATCATCAGTCCCGGCTGATCGCTCGTCGCCCGCCACCGCTCAATCTTCAGTGAAAAGGATCGGTGCCACCCGAAGGCCGTTCCGCGCTGGCGGCCAATCGGTTCAAATTCGGGATTCCAGATCAGCGAACCATAGGCAAAAACCAGGAGGGGATCGGTGCCAGCTTCGCTTTCGATCCGGTCAACAAGCTGCTCCAGTTCCGCCTCGCAAAGCGGTGTCCACCCGGGTTCCGGACCATCATCTCGGACATCCCGCATGGTCAGGGCAACAAGTTCGGGCGTCAAAAGCATCATGGTCTCGATTGTTCTTCAACTCGGTCTGCAAAAATGGCCGCAGCAGTTTCCTGCTGCAGCCATGGCTCATATCATGCTTTGATGAAAGCGAGGATATCCTGGTTGAGCGTGTCTGCGTTGACGGTGAGCATACCGTGCGAGAAGCCTGGATAGGTTTTCAGGGTACCGTT
>NZ_JBIVYN010000017.1:2500-6138 GCF_044772305.1 Agrobacterium sp. NPDC090273 | reverse complement strand
ATTGGTTGCGGGGGCAGGATTTGAACCTGCGGCCTTCAGGTTATGAGCCTGACGAGCTACCGGGCTGCTCCACCCCGCGGCACCATGACTTTGCCTTTGGCGAAGTCTCATTCAGCAGATTTGTCTGCCGAGAAGCTGATATTATAACAAAAAAGGCCGCGATGTGCGGCCTCTGTTATGGGCTTGAGGCCCTTATGTGATGAGAAGATTTGTTGTTGCGTTTTGCAGACCTGGCAGCGACCTACTCTCCCGCGTCTTAAGACGAAGTACCATTGGCGCTGGGGCGTTTCACGGCCGTGTTCGGAAAGGGAACGGGTGCAGCCGCCCCGCGATAACCACCAGGTCGGCAAAACGCAACAAGCGTTGTTTTTCGAGAAGCTGGGAAGCGATTGCTTCGTTTGATTTGAACACGTCAATTCATCGTTGATGAACATGAACAATGAGAACGATCAAGCCGATCGAGCTATTAGTAACGGTAAGCTTCATGCATTGCTGCACTTCCACACCCGTCCTATCAACGTGGTCGTCTTCCACGGCTCTGATAGGGAACACTCGTTTTCAGGTTGGTTTCCCGCTTAGATGCCTTCAGCGGTTATCCATTCCGTATATAGCTACTCTGCTATGCCCTTGGCAGGACAACAGATCCACCAGAGATACGTCCATCCCGGTCCTCTCGTACTAGGGACAGATCCTGTCAATATTCCTACACCCACGGCAGATAGGGACCGAACTGTCTCACGACGTTCTGAACCCAACTCACGTACCGCTTTAAATGGCGAACAGCCATACCCTTGGGACCTGCTCCAGCCCCAGGATGCGATGAGTCGACATCGAGGTGCCAAACAACCCCGTCGATATGGACTCTTGGGGGTCATCAGCCTGTTATCCCCGGCGTACCTTTTATCCGTTGAGCGATGGCCCTTCCACACGGGACCACCGGATCACTATGACCGACTTTCGTCTCTGCTCGACTTGTCAGTCTCGCAGTCAGGCTAGCTTATGCCATTGCACTCGACGACCGATTTCCGACCGGTCTGAGCTAACCATCGCGCGCCTCCGTTACTCTTTCGGAGGCGACCGCCCCAGTCAAACTACCCACCATACACTGTCCCGGATCCGGATAACGGACCGCGGTTAGACATCCACGAAGATAAGGGTGGTATTTCAAGGATGGCTCCACAAGAACTGGCGTCCCTGCTTCAAAGCCTACCACCTATCCTACACATGCCTTGGCGAATGCCAGTGTAAAGCTATAGTAAAGGTGCACGGGGTCTTTCCGTCTGACCGCAGGAACCCCGCATCTTCACGGGGAATTCAATTTCACTGAGTCTATGTTGGAGACAGCGGGGAAGTCGTTACGCCATTCGTGCAGGTCGGAACTTACCCGACAAGGAATTTCGCTACCTTAGGACCGTTATAGTTACGGCCGCCGTTTACTGGGGCTTCAGTTCAGAGCTTGCACCCCTCCCTTTAACCTTCCAGCACCGGGCAGGCGTCAGACCCTATACGTCGTATTGCTACTTCGCAGAGCCCTGTGTTTTTGATAAACAGTCGCTACCCCCTGGTCTGTGCCACCCCATCATACTTGCGTAAAATGGGGTCACGCTTCTTCCGAAGTTACGCGTGCAATTTGCCGAGTTCCTTCAACATAGTTCTCTCAAGCGCCTTGGTATACTCTACCTGACCACCTGTGTCGGTTTCGGGTACGGTCTATACGGTGGAGCTATTTCCTGGAACCTCTTCGCCGCCCAACCAATCCAATAAGGTTGAACAACACACGAGATCCGTCACTACCACCAGGCCCACGAATATTAACGTGGTTCCCATCGACTACGCGTGTCCGCCTCGTCTTAGGGGCCGGCTAACCCTGCTCAGATTAACTTTAAGCAGGAACCCTTGGTCTTTCGGCGAGAGGGTCTCTCACCCTCTTTATCGTTACTCATGTCAACATTCGCACTTCCGATATCTCCAGCAGCCCTCACGGGTCCGCCTTCACAGACTTACGGAACGCTCCGCTACCACTTGCATTGCTGCAAATCCTCAGCTTCGGTGCATGGCTTTAGCCCCGTTACATTTTCGGCGCAAAGACCCTTATTTAGACCAGTGAGCTGTTACGCTTTCTTTAAATGATGGCTGCTTCTAAGCCAACATCCTGGTTGTTTTGGGATCCTCACATCCTTTCCCACTTAGCCATGACTTGGGGACCTTAGCTGGAGGTCAGGGTTGTTGCCCTTTTCACGACGGACGTTAGCACCCGCCGTGTGTCTGCCGACTAGTACTCCTCGGTATTCGGAGTTTGGTTAGGATCAGTAAGACGGTGAGTCCCCATAGCCCATCCAGTGCTCTACCCCCGAGGGTATTCGGTCGACGCTCTACCTAAATAGATTTCGCGGAGAACCAGCTATTTCCGAGTTTGATTGGCCTTTCACCCCTAGCCACAAGTCATCCCGAACTATTGCAACAGTTATGGGTTCGGCCCTCCAGTTGGTGTTACCCAACCTTCAGCCTGCTCATGGCTAGATCACTCGGTTTCGGGTCTAATGCAACTAACTAAATCGCCCTATTCAGACTCGCTTTCGCTGCGCCTACACCTACCGGCTTAAGCTTGCTAGTTACACTAAGTCGTTGACCCATTATACAAAAGGTACGCCGTCAGGCTTGCGCCCTCCGACTGTTTGTAGGCATCCGGTTTCAGGTTCTATTTCACTCCCCTCGTCGGGGTGCTTTTCACCTTTCCCTCACGGTACTTGTTCGCTATCGGTCATGCACGAGTACTTAGGCTTGGAGAGTGGTCTCCCCATGTTCAGACAGGATTTCACGTGTCCCGCCCTACTCAAGGACAATGCCTGTTCTACGTGTAAGGGGCTATCACCCTCTATGGCCGGACTTTCCATTCCGTTCCACTTTATTCAGCATTGCCACTGGCCTGGTCCGCGTTCGCTCGCCACTACTTGCGGAGTCTCGGTTGATGTCCTTTCCTGCAGGTACTTAGATGTTTCAGTTCCCTGCGTTCGCTTCTTACACCCTATGTATTCAGGTGCAGATACCTTATCACAATGCTTGGAAACCCAGGCCGTTCATAAAACAGACTGGATTTTCCAAGCATTTAAGGTGGGTTGCCCCATTCGGAGATCTATGGATCAAAGCTTATTCGCAGCTCCCCACAGCTTATCGCAGCGTATCACGTCCTTCTTCGCCTGTGCATGCCAAGGCATCCACCAAATGCCCTTAGAACACTTGTTCGTTCTCATTGTCTATGCTCACCACATATTGGATTTGGAATTCCTATCCTCCTCGCTTGCGCTCGAAGGGGTTCCAAATCTGGCCATACGGACTAGCCGCATTCGCCAGAACCAAAGACCCGGTTACCTTTTACAACCAGGTCATTCATTGATGACATCGACGTGTTCGGTACGGTCTTCATTGAGGGCACGCCGGTGCACCTCGAAGCCATACCATTAAGACCAGCTTCTCGAGATATCATCCGGTGATGCGCGGTCAGGCAACATCAATCCAGCATCTTCATCAGAGGAACATCAGTTCCAACAACAAAAATGCCCAGGACAAGCTTTCCTTCCTACCTCCAAT
The DNA here is from genome assembly GCF_044772305.1 of Agrobacterium sp. NPDC090273. Lineage (NCBI taxonomy): Bacteria > Pseudomonadati > Pseudomonadota > Alphaproteobacteria > Hyphomicrobiales > Rhizobiaceae > Agrobacterium > Agrobacterium sp. NPDC090273. The sequence goes on along the minus strand of NZ_JBIVYN010000017.1, from coordinate 2,550 downwards.
CCCTCCACCAATTCCGGCCGACTAAGCCATCACATGGTTTCTCTGGGACT
>NZ_JBIVYN010000016.1:0-13676 GCF_044772305.1 Agrobacterium sp. NPDC090273 | reverse complement strand
GGTGGAACGCTCTACGAGATCGAGGTGCGCTGGCTGGTCGAACGCGAATGGGCCGTCACCGCCGATGACATCCTCTGGAGACGCACAAAACAGGGTTTGAGGTTGAGCGGCGATGAGGTGAGGGCGCTGCAAGACTATCTGGATGGTGTCGCCGGCGGTCATGTGAAGGCGATATAAAAATTCACACCGAAGGCTGGAGGAGGCTTTGGGTTTAGATGCTTGAATTGCGAAACGTCTCGAAGATGGTTGGCGGAGAATATCATATTCATCCGACGGACCTGACGTTGCAGCGTGGAAGCCTGAATGTGCTTCTTGGGCCAACGTTATCCGGCAAAACCACGCTTATGCGATTGATGGCGGGCCTCGATCGGCCAAGTGGCGGTGCGATCTTTTTCAACGGCGAGGATGTGACCGGCCGCCCGGTTCAGAAGCGCAACGTCGCCATGGTCTACCAGCAATTCATCAATTATCCGGCGCTCACCGTGTATGAGAACATTGCGTCTCCTATGCGTGTGGCAGGCAAGGATCAGGCGACCATCGACAGGGAAGTCCGTAAGGCCGCAGATCTTCTGAAATTGACCCCTTATCTCGACCGCACACCGCTTAATCTGTCCGGGGGCCAGCAACAGCGTACGGCATTGGCACGCGCCATCGTCAAGAATGCCAATCTGGTGCTTCTGGACGAGCCGTTGGCCAATCTTGACTACAAGCTGCGCGAGGAATTGCGTCTGGAACTGCCGCGCATCTTTGCCGAGTCCGGTGCGATCTTCGTTTATGCCACAACAGAACCATCAGAGGCGCTTTTGCTCGGCGGCAATACGGCAACGTTGAGCGAAGGACGGCTGACACAATTCGGGAGGACTATCGACGTCTATCGCCGACCGGTTGATATCGTCACCGCTGCCACTTTCGCCGATCCACCGTTGAACACGATCGAGGTGATGAAGACGAACGGCAGTTTTGTGCGCGCCGATCGCCGGGTCATGGCGGTTCCGGCCCATCTTGAGACCATTCCGGATGGCCCTGTTACGATTGCCTTCCAACCACACCATCTGTTTCCCGCATCGCAGGCGCATACGGCGCAACCCATCAGGGCGCGGACATTGATATCGGAAATCGCCGGATCGGAAAGTTTCGTGCATATCGATTTTGCCGGGCAACGCTGGGTGATGCTCGCACAGGGCATTCACGACATTGAACCCGACCGCGAGATAGAACTGTTCCTCGACACGCAACATCTTATGGCATTTGACGCAAACGGTCGCGCCATCGGTGTTGCTCCTGTCGGGCAGGTTTGAGGAGGGGCGATAATGGCACGCATAACGCTGGATCATATACGCCACGCCTACAGCGCCAAGGCGCAAGCCGCAGGCGATTACGCGTTGAAGGAAGTCCATCACGAATGGGAAGACGGCGGTGCCTATGCGCTGCTCGGTCCATCCGGCTGTGGAAAAACGACGTTGCTCAACATCATTTCCGGCCTTATCCGGCCGTCGGATGGGCGCATTGCCTTCGACGGAACTGATGTTACCGATCTTGCCACGGAAGATCGCAACATTGCGCAGGTTTTCCAGTTCCCGGTCGTCTACGACACCATGACCGTCTACGATAATCTCGCCTTTCCGTTGCGCAACCGGCATGTACCGGAGGCAGACGTCGATCGCCGCGTTCGCGAAATCCTCGAAATGACCGATCTCGCGGGCATGGCGAAGCGCCGTGCGCACGGACTGACAGCTGACCAGAAGCAGAAGATTTCCCTGGCGCGCGGGCTGGTTCGCTCGGATGTCAACGCCATTCTTTTCGATGAGCCGCTGACGGTCATCGATCCGCATATGAAATGGGTGTTGCGCTCTCAGTTGAAACGCCTGCATCGCCAGTCCGGCTTTACAATGGTCTATGTCACCCACGACCAGACGGAGGCGCTGACCTTCGCAGACAAGGTCGTGGTGATGTATGATGGGCAGATTGTGCAGATCGGCACGCCGGCGGAATTGTTCGAGCGGCCAAGCCATACATTTGTTGGTTATTTCATCGGTTCGCCGGGGATGAATGTCATTCCGGCAACGCTCGATGGAAACAGGGTCAAGCTCGGCAACGAGGTTTTTTCGCTCGACTTCGCCCCCAAGACGAACGCCGGCGCCAAGACCGAACTAGGCATCCGACCGGAATTCGTTCGGATCGGCCGCGAGGGTATGCCCGTTACAATCAACAGGGTCGAGGACATCGGGCGTCACAAGATTGTTCGGGCCACATTCGCGGGGCAGGCAATAGCGATCGTGGTTTCGGAAGATGCAGACATTCCTGCTGAAGCACGCGTTACGTTCGATCCCGGCGCAATCAGCATTTACGCAGATTCCTGGCGCGTCGGCAGGGAGGGTTGAGGGATGAACAAGACCTGGAATAACAAGGCTTGGTTTCTGGTGCTGCCGGTGCTCGTGCTCGTGGCGTTCTCGGCGGTCATCCCTTTGATGACCGTTGTGAACTATTCGGTGCAGGACACATTCGGAAACAACGAGTTCTTTTGGGCGGGTGCGGATTGGTTCGTGCAGACATTGCATTCCGACCGTTTCTGGGAAGCGTTGCAGCGCAATCTGATCTTCTCGATCATCATCCTGCTTCTCGAAATCCCGCTTGGTATTTTCATTGCGCTCAACATGCCGAAAAAGGGCATCGGTGTTCCTGTCTGCCTGGTACTGATGGCACTGCCGTTGCTGATCCCGTGGAACGTGGTGGGAACAATCTGGCAGGTATTCGGACGTGTCGATATTGGCCTGCTCGGACGCACGCTTGCGGCAATCGGGCTCGACTACAACTATGTCCGCGATCCGATCGATGCCTGGGTCACCATCATCGTCATGGATGTCTGGCATTGGACGAGCCTCGTCGTGCTGCTTTGCTACGCAGGCCTCGTGTCGATCCCGGACGCCTATTATCAGGCGGCAAAGATCGATGGCGCCTCTCGCTGGTCGGTGTTCCGCTACATTCAACTGCCTAAGATGAAGCGTGTGTTGCTGATCGCAGTGCTGCTGCGCTTTATGGACAGTTTCATGATCTACACCGAACCTTTTGTCGTTACGGGCGGTGGCCCCGGCAATTCCACGACGTTCCTGTCGATCGACCTCGTCAAGATGGCCGTGGGTCAGTTTGACCTCGGGCCTGCTGCGGCCATGTCGATCATCTACTTCCTCATCGTCCTGCTGCTTTCATGGATCTTCTACACCGTGATGACCAGCGGTGACGAGAACGCATGAGGGGAGAGGAAAACATGGCCCAGACAATCAAATACAAACCGGCTGGCAACTACTCGTGGGTTGTTTCGACGATCTACATCATTTTCCTCCTGCTGCCGATCTACTGGTTGATCAACATGAGCTTCAAGGAAAATGCCGAGATTACCGGTACTTTCTCGCTCTGGCCGATCAACCCGACACTGCGCAACTATACGATCATCTTCACAGATCCATCGTGGTACAGGGGCTACATCAATTCGATCACCTACGTTGTTCTGAACACGGTGATCTCTGTGCTTGCTGCGCTACCTGCGGCTTACGCCTTCTCGCGCTACCGGTTCCTCGGGGACAAGCATCTGTTCTTCTGGTTGCTGACAAACCGCATGGCGCCCCCTGCCGTTTTCGCGCTTCCCTTCTTCCAGCTCTATTCCGCGTTCGGGCTGATCGACACGCATATTGCTGTCGCACTGGCGCATTGCCTCTTCAACGTACCGTTGGCTGTTTGGATCTTGGAAGGTTTCATGTCCGGCGTGCCGAAGGAAATCGATGAGACGGCCTATATCGATGGCTATTCGTTCCCCCGTTTCTTCGTTCGTATCTTCATGCCCCTGGTGGCGTCTGGCATTGGTGTTGCTGCCTTCTTTTGCTTCATGTTTTCGTGGGTTGAGCTCTTGCTTGCCCGCACGCTGACAACGACAGCGGCGAAGCCGATTTCAGCCATCATGACACGCACGGTGTCGGCGTCCGGCATGGATTGGGGAGTGCTTGCTGCAGCCGGTGTATTGACCATCATTCCCGGCGCGCTCGTCATCTATTTTGTCCGCAACTATATCGCCAAGGGCTTCGCGCTCGGTCGCGTCTGAGAAGGGAGATTGGACATGAATTTTTCCTGGATGGCGTGGACATTGCCAACCGCATTATTCTTCCTGACGATCCTCGTGCTTTTGATCAGCATGGGCGTCTGGGAATATCTGGCGCCGGGTGGATCGCCACGTGTTGGCATTTTACGGTTTGAGACGACGAGGGGGGATCGCCTCTTCATCTCGCTGCTTGGTGCGGCGTTCATTCATCTCGCATGGCTGGGTTTTATTGGACCCAACCTGTGGTGGGCACTTGGCCTCGCGGTGGTCTACGCCATAGGCGTTTTCCGCTTTGTATAGGCCGGGAGGATACAGATGGCCGGGTGACTGGCCGCCTGACGTTAAGACTGCAATCGCAAACCTTGGGAGGATATTATGCGAAGGCATCTATTAGCGACAACAGCAGGAATTTTGTTGGCGATGGCGGGTTCCGCCTATGCCGGCATGGATGAGGCAAAGTCCTTTCTTGACAAGGAAGTCGGGGAGCTTTCGACGCTGACCCGCGCCGATCAGGAAAAGGAAATGCAATGGTTCATCGATGCGGCAAAGCCTTTTGCCGGCATGGACATCAAGGTGGTCTCTGAGACCATCACCACGCATGAATATGAATCGAAGGTTCTGGCGCCAGCCTTTACCGCCATCACCGGCATCAAGATCACCCATGACCTGATTGGTGAAGGTGACGTTGTTGAAAAACTGCAGACGCAGATGCAGTCCGGCGAAAACATCTATGACGCCTATATCAACGATTCCGATCTCATCGGTACACATTGGCGCTATCAGCAGGCGCGCAGCCTGACCGACTTCATGGCCAACGAAGGCAAGGACGTTACGAACCCCGGCCTGGACATCGATGACTTCATCGGCAAGTCTTTCACAACGGCACCCGATGGAAAGCTCTATCAGTTGCCGGACCAGCAGTTCGCAAACCTTTACTGGTTCCGCTATGACTGGTTCAACGACGACAAAAACAAGGCGGACTTCAAAGCGAAATACGGCTACGATCTCGGCGTTCCAGTCAACTGGTCGGCATATGAAGACATTGCCGAATTCTTCACCGGCCGCGAGGTCGGTGGCAAGAAGGTCTATGGCCACATGGACTATGGCAAGAAGGACCCGTCGCTCGGTTGGCGCTTTACCGACGCGTGGCTGTCCATGGCTGGTAATGGCGACAAGGGTATTCCGAACGGCAAGCCGGTTGACGAATGGGGCATCAAGGTTGACGAAAAGTCACGTCCGGTCGGCTCGTGCGTCGCCCGCGGTGGTGACACCAACGGTCCAGCTGCCGTCTATTCGATCCAGAAATACCTGGACTGGATGAAGGCCTACGCTCCGGCTGCTGCTCAGGGCATGACCTTCTCCGAATCCGGTCCTGTTCCATCGCAGGGTGAGATCGCCCAGCAGATGTTCACCTACACCGCCTTCACCGCCGACTTTGTGAAACCCGGTCTGCCGGTCGTCAACGAGGATGGAACGCCGAAGTGGCGTTTTGCTCCGAGCCCGCACGGCGTCTACTGGAAAGATGGCATGAAACTTGGCTATCAGGACGCCGGTTCATGGACGCTCATGAAATCGACACCTGACGATCGTGCCAAGGCCGCCTGGCTTTACGCACAGTTCGTCACCTCCAAGACAGTCGACGTCAAGAAGAGCCACGTCGGCCTGACCTTCATTCGCGAATCCAGTATCCGGGACAAGAGTTTCACGGAACGCGCTCCAAAGCTTGGCGGTCTGGTCGAGTTCTATCGCTCGCCGGCCCGCGTGCAATGGTCGCCGACCGGTACAAACGTTCCGGATTATCCGAAGCTTGCGCAATTGTGGTGGCAGGCCATCGGCGATGCGTCTTCCGGTGCGAAGACCCCGCAGGAAGCCATGGACTCGCTTTGCGCAGAGCAGGAAAAGGTTCTGCAGCGTCTTGAGCGCGCCAAGGTCCAGGGTGAATTCGGGCCTGCGCTGGCGGAAGAGCACGACATCGAATACTGGAACAAGGACGCAGTTTCGAAGGGTAATCTGGCACCACAGCTGAAGATTGCCGACGAAAAGGAAAAGCCTGTTACCGTCAATTATGACGAACTGGTCAAAAGCTGGCAGAAGTAATTTCTGACGGCACATTATAACCGGGGCGGCTTGCCGCCCCGGTCATTTGCATCTGAAAGGGAGTGACATAATGGGTGGGTATATTCTGGCGATCGACCAGGGAACGACATCAACGCGATCTATGGTTTTCGATCGCGATATGCGGGTCATCGGGGTCGGACAGCGAGAATTTCCCCAGCATTTCCCGGCATCTGGCTGGGTGGAGCATGAACCGGAAGATATCTGGAACAGTGTGGTGGAAACCATCCGCCTGGCGCTGGCAGACGCCGGTATCGGCGCTTCTGACATCGAGGCGATCGGCATTACCAATCAGCGCGAAACCACTGTCCTATGGGACAAGAATACCGGCGAGGCCGTCCATCGCGCCGTTGTCTGGCAGGATCGCCGCGCCGCGCCGGTGTGCGAGGAGTTGAAGAGACGCGGGCTGGAGCCGCTCTTTGCGAAAAAAACGGGGTTGCTTCTCGATCCCTACTTCTCGGGAACGAAGCTTGCATGGTTGCTCGACAGCGTAAGCGGTCTGCGTGAAAAGGCAGTCAATGGGGAGATCTGCTTCGGTACTGTCGACAGCTTTCTGATCTACCGTCTCACAGGCGGCCGCCGCCACGTGACCGACGCCACGAATGCATCGAGAACGTTGATCTACAACATCGAAGAGAATGCCTGGGACGACGAACTCCTGTCCATTCTTGATATTCCGCGTGCCATGCTGCCGGAGGTGCTGGATTGTGCTGCCGATTTCGGCATCACGGACAAGGCTTTGTTCGGCGCTGAAATCCCGATCCTCGGCGTGGCGGGTGACCAGCAGGCGGCCGTCATCGGCAACGCCTGCTTCGAGCCGGGCATGATGAAGTCGACCTATGGTACTGGCTGCTTTGCGCTGCTCAACACTGGGACGGATCGCGTTGCATCGACCAACCGACTGCTAACCACCATCGCTTACCGACTTAACGGTGTTACGACCTACGCGCTCGAAGGGTCGATCTTCATTGCAGGTGCGGCGGTGCAGTGGCTGCGCGACGAACTCGGATTTATCTCAGTTGCGGCGGAGGTTAGTGCACTTGCCGAAAAGGCCGATCCCAACCAGCGGGTTTATCTGGTTCCGGCGTTCACGGGACTTGGGGCACCTTATTGGGACGCGGAAGCGCGCGGCGCCATTTTCGGTTTGACGCGTGGAACCGGGCCGGCCGAGTTTGCGCGCGCAGCACTGGAAAGCGTCGCCTATCAGACCTTCGACCTGCTCGAGGCCATGCGCAAGGATTGGGCGGGCGATAACGGCAAGACGGTTCTCAGGGTCGATGGTGGCATGGTTGCTTCCGACTGGACCATGCAGCGGCTTGCCGATGTTCTTGCCGCGCCCGTCGACCGCCCGGTTTTCCTCGAAACGACGATTTTGGGGGCGGCATGGCTTGCGGCATCGCGTGCCGGTATCTGGCCGGATCAGGAAGGCTTTGCTGCGCATTGGAAGCGTGACCGTCGCTTTACGCCCGATCTCGATGGCGCTGAACGCGAGCGGGCTATCGCCGGTTGGCGAGACAGCGTGAGCCGATGCCTGTCGCGATCGGCATAAACAGGGTCATCTTGGTTTTTAAGTCGACCGGCTTTTCCGGCCGATAGCTTCTCCAAGCGAGATGATCAGGGCGCAAATCGCGATGAGCACAAGCGAGGCTGCCGAAGCTGCGGGCAAGTCAGTCCCGGTTTCGGAAACCTTGCTGTAGAGAACCAGTGGAAGAATGTTCACCTGTGTGCCGACAAGAGCGAGCGCTGTACCATAGGCTCCTACCGCAACTGCAGACGTCAGGCAGAACGCGGCCACGAGGCTTGGTGCGATCTGCGGCAGCATCACATCGACCATCGCGCGGCCATTGCTGGCACCAAGCGAACGCGCCGCAATCAGCTGGTTGCTGTCGAAATTGGTGATGGCGGGAAGCACGATAAGGACAACGCGCGGGACGAGATAATAGGAGTAGGCGAGGCCTAGGCCGAATGGCGAAAAAATGAAGCCCCCGACAACGGCTGGATCAAAGCCGAGTTCGGCAAGCAGCAGGGTTACGAAGCCCGAGCGCCCAAGCAGAAGAATAAAGCCATAGGCCACGATTAGCCCCGAAAATGTCAGCGGCAGAGAGATGGCAATCAATGCGGCCATCTTAAGCCGCGGAGCTAAGCGGGCCAGGGCAAGAGCGACGCAAAAACCGACGATCAGGGAAAACAGGGGGGCAGCTGTTCCGAGAATAAGTGTTCCCTTTAATCCGTTCCAGAAGACCGGATCGTTGACCAATCGAACGAATGCGTTGCCGCTATCCGAAAATGCTCCAATCAGAACCGCACTGATGGGGAGGATGAAGAATAGGCCAAGAACTGTACAACCGGGAAAGGCGAACAGTGCGAGTGCTTTTTTGGAGGCACGAACGCCCATCGAAATTCTCCTGATAGGGATGGCTGCCAGTTGCAGGCCGACGTTGTCTGCCCGTTGTCGTGCCACCCGCCGCCTTCATTGCGCGGCGGGTGGCTGAGGCGTTGTTACTGACCCAGAACGGCTTTGGCCCAACCAGCATCAATTTCCGCCTTCTTGGCCGTTGCCTTGGCGATATCGAGCGGCTTGATCTGGGCGGCAGCCGGCATCTTGGCCGCGACAGCTTCAGGAAGCTTGATGTCATTGACGGACGGGCGGACATAGCCTTCGGCAAAGATCTTCTGACCTTCGTCGCTCATGACGAAGTTCAGCCACAGCTTGCCCGCATTGGGGTTCGGGCCGTTCTTGACCAGTGAAATCGCATAGGGGGCCGCGGCCGATGCCTCCTCGGGAATGACGACCTCGATGCCATCTGCCATGCCATCGGTGAACTTCGCTTTCAGGCCATCGTTTTCGTAGCCGATCCAGATCGGGATTTCACCCTTCAGGAACTGAGCGTAAGGCGTTGTGCCGACGGTGCGCAGGACATTGCCTGCCTTGCTGAGCTTGCCGAGATAGTCGATGCCGGGTGTTACATCGTCCATGCTGCCGCCATTGCCGAAGCTTGCTGCGAAGGTGACAACCTGTCCCTGGCCTGTCGAACGTGGGTCCTGATAGACGATTGCATTCTTGTATTCGGGCTTAAGAAGATCGGCCCAGGTTTTCGGAACGTTTTTAACGAGCTTGGTGTTGACGAGGAAGGCAACACTTAGCGTGTGAACGGTGAACCACTGGCCATCAGTCGCACGAAGCGTCTCGGGCAAGCGGTCAAAGTTTGTTGGCTTGTAGCCTTCGACAACACCAGCCTTGGCGGCATCGAGCGCAGATGCGGCGAAGTAATAGGCCGTGTCGGCCTGCGGGCGGTTGCGGGATTTGTCTAGGGCAACAACTGTGGCTGCCGAGCCAAGATCGTTATAGACCATCTCCACACCCGGGTAACGCTTCTGGAAAGCCTTGAACTGGCCTGCCCAGTTAGCCCATGTCGGGCCGGTGTCGAAGGACACGACGAGACCTTCTTTCTGAGCTGCGTCATAAAGCGCTTTTTCACCCTGATAGAGTTCTGGGCCCTCAAAGGCGAGTGCGCTGGAGGCAAAGCTCAATGCCATGGCGCCTGCGGCCATGGTTGTCATGAATTGGCGTCTGTTCATGGTCGTACCTTTTTTGTTGAAATTCAGTTGGGGGGAAGAAGGCGAATTGCGTCTGGAGGGACCTGCACGGATGTCACAGCCTCCCTCAGATGGGTTTCGAGGCGGATGAGGCCGCCCTGAACATTGAGATCGATGCGACGGATCGGACCGAGGTAACGATCGGCGGCGACAACCCCGGAGAAGACGCTGGCGGAGGTCTGCGCATCAGCGTCGACTGCGGGAGTAATCCGTTCGGGGCGAACGAACACGGTCACCGCTTCCCCCGGCGTGTGGCCTTTGGTGTGGCAGCGGAGTGAGCCGATCTCGGTCTCAACCAACCCGTCGGCGGTGATCTTGCCCTTCCAGAGGTTCGATTGGCCGACAAAAGCCGCCACATAAGCATTGGCTGGTGTTTCGTAAAGTTCCTGTGGGGTGCCGACCTGGATCAACCGACCGTCGCGCATCACGGCGATCTTATCGGCTATTGAAAGCGCCTCTTCCTGGTCGTGCGTCACGAGCAATGTCGCGATGCCTGAAGCGCGTTGAACGCGCAAAATCTCGTCGCGCATGTCTACACGCAGGTTGGCATCGAGGGCCGAAAGCGGTTCGTCGAGAAGAAGGCCTTGAGGTTCGAACACCAGTGCGCGGGCAAGGGCAACGCGCTGCTGCTGTCCGCCTGAAAGTGCGGCGGGAACATCATCGGCCCGCTGGCTCATGCCGACACGATCCAGCATGTCGATTGCTCGCGTGCGCCTTTCGGCTTTGGCGATGCCGCGTACCTTCAACGGATAAGCGACGTTTTCCCACAAGCGCATGTGGGGAAAGAGCGCGTAGTTCTGGAAAACGACACCAAGTCGCCGTCTCTCCGGAGACAGTGCGCTGACGTCGGTACCATCGATCAGAATGCGGCCATTGGACGGGCTGACGAAGCCAGCAAGCAGCTTCAGGATTGTCGATTTGCCAGAGCCGGATGCGCCTATGATGGCAAGAAGCTCACCACGCCCGATCTCAAGTGAAAGATCGAAGATGCCGGTTTTTGCGCCTGGATAAGTGAAGCTGACGTTTTCATATGTGAGCGTCATGCGGAAACTGCTTTCTTGGAGTCTGAAAACTTGGATGTGAGGCTGCTTGTCAGCGACGCGATGGTGGCGAGGAAAAGCAGCACGATGGTGGCCGCACAGGCAAAGCCAGTTGCGCCGTAAAACGCTTGCAAAAGGACAACGGGATAGGTGCGGGAGAGGAACCCGGAGATGAGGTTTGAAAGCTGAAATTCGCCAATCGACAAAGCCGCAACAGTCAGCATGGACGACATCAGACTGGGGCCAAGCAGCGGAATGACGATGTCGCGAAGTCTGGCGAGGAAGGAGGCGCCAAGCGTGGAGGCGGCATGTTCGTATTCGTCCAGCCGCAACTGCTCCATGTCGGCGACAAGCGCCGTAACCGTGTATGGCAGTGTCAAGACAAGGTGACCTGCCGCCAGTAGCCAGAAGCTGCCAAGCCACGGGAGCGTGTCGGATGAAAAGACAAGGATGAAGCCGAAGGCTAGAACGAGATCAGGGACCGCAACCGGAAGCAATGTCACCAGACGGGCCGCAAATCTGACACCGCCTCTGGCGCCCACCTGAATGGCATATGCAAAGGGCAGACCGATCAACATATTCAGGGCGCAGGTGACGCCGACGATCTGCAGGCTGGTGATAAAGGCTCGGCGAAAACTTGGGTCCGCCATAACCTCCTCATACCAGCGCCAGGTGAAACCCGTCGGCAGAAGGGTGTTACTCCAGTTTTCGCCGAACGAGCCCAGTGCAAGCAGAAGCACGGGGGATACCAGAAAGATCAGATAGGCGATTGCAATGAAGGGCAAGAGGGCAGCCTCTTAAGTGTTGCGGTTCGATGTCCGCCGCCCTTCTAGTGATGCGATGTAATAGTTTAATGACAAATGGAAGAAAACTTACAGATTGAAGAGTATCCGATTGGCGATGCGTTCCAGCGCATCTTCAATGGTTTCGATGACTGGCACGCTCTCGACATACGGAGCGCCGGCCATGGCAAGAACCAACCGGTTGAACTGCAGGCCCAGCGCCATTTCGGACAGGGTGCCGACGCCACCGCCGACAGCAACGAGCGCTATACACGCACGTGCAATAATGGCGTTACGAGCAGGACCTATGCCTGTGGCAATCGGTATGGCAACGAAAGGGTTGGCTGCTTGCCATTCCTCATCCGGCAATATCCCGATTGGCAAGCCACCACGCGAGGCATGTCCCTCACATGCCGATTCCATAACGCCATTCTTTCCGCCGCAGATAAGCTGCAGGCCGTGATCCGCCATTGCTGAGGCAAGTTGGTAGGCTGTCTGTCGCTGTTCAACGGTTGCGTCTCGGGGCCCGATGATGCCGATCGGAACCCGTTTGAGCAAGCGATGCCCGGCAAGACACTTCAAGGCTTCAAGTGGCATTACGGTTGAACTGGAATCGTCGGGAGCATCGTTATCCAACCATTCCAAACGGGAAGGATCGAAGACTTTTCCAGCACCGTGCAGGCGTTTTTCCTGTGCGTTCCAGCGCAATTCCACCATAATGATTTTTGCTCCGTTCAATTCTTAAAACTGTCATGTAGTTTGTAATATAAGTGACATTAATGGGAGTTTTATGACAAGAGATGACATGCCAGAGAATAGCGAGCTGACGCCCCGCCAGACCGAGATATTGCAACTGGTGGGGGAGCATGGATATGCAACGCTGGAGACCCTTTCTCAGCGCTTCGATGTTTCCGTACAATCGATAAGGCGAGACATCATCCAACTCGACAAGCTCCGTTTGTTGCAACGCTTTCACGGCGGAGCGGGGCCTATGGATTCGACCGTTCGTCTTGGATATGCCGAAAAGACGATGCGAGCAGCGGCTGCCAAGGAGAGAATAGGACGTTCGGCCGCAAACTTGGTGCCTGATGGCGCAGCAATCTTCCTGGACGTCGGTACCACCGTAGAAGCCGTCGCCAGTGCTCTCAAGGAACGCGCTATCCGTCTGCATGTCTTTACCAACAGTCTTGCTTGCGCGATGCTTCTGACCGGGGAACCCGATCTGCACCTTCATGTCTTTGGTGGCTCTTCGCGCGGCGCTGACGGTTCACTTGTCGGCGCTAGAACATTGGCTGAGATCGAAACAATCCACTTCGATTTCGCATTCATCGGTTTTTCCGGCTTTGCGACGGATGGCACGATCCTCGACTACGATCTTGAAAAGATCGCAATCAAGCAGGCGGCAATGCGGCGTTCGGTCCAGTCAGTTCTGGTTGGTGATCATTCGAAGTTTGCTCGCAAGGCAATCGCGACAGTGGGGAGCCCCCGCGATTTCTCCCATCTTGTCACCGATATTGCGCCTCCGGATTTTCTCCTGTCTTCTTTCGCCAAAGCAAAGCTCGAAGTCGTCGAAGCAGGTTGATGGATCTGACCTGCAAAACGGCACTGTAGCGTCTGGCAACCACGTCAGGCGTTTTTCATCGTTCCTGTTACGATTGCCGGCTGTGATGCGGGCACTGCGTTCAACCGGTGTGACTAATCGTCAAAGTAAATGACTTGGAAGCAAGACCTTCCGCGATAAGTGAGCGATGATCCGTTCGGTTGCACGTTGCAGTCTCTGCCCTGTTAATTATTTCAATAATAGCAATTCATTCGCAATTATTATTGCAATTCTGTGCCGCGTTTGGTTGGGCTAGTTATAGCTCCAACAGAGACGCGACGGACACACCGGACAACATCAGATGACACACCGGTCACGCCCAAGCGACGACGTTTCAACCCAGCCGCCTTTGGCCATCATTTTACGGAGAACCACCATGTCGAAGCTTGAAGTCCTGACCCCCGCAAACAGCCAGCTCATCTTCATCGACCAGCAGCCGCAGATGGCTTTCG
>NZ_JBIVYN010000015.1:0-17589 GCF_044772305.1 Agrobacterium sp. NPDC090273 | reverse complement strand
GACAACGTCACGGTTGAAGTCGAGCTGATCGTTCCGATCGCGATGGAAGAAAAGCTGCGCTTCGCTATCCGCGAAGGCGGCCGTACCGTCGGCGCCGGCATCGTTGCCTCGATCATCGAGTAATCATTTCCCGCAAGGGATTTGAGAAAACCCCGCTGGAGACAGCGGGGTTTTTTGCTGTCTGCGTTTCTCTCAGGCTGAGGTGCGGGTGTGCTGGTGCCTCAAGGCTTAGCAGTCGATCCGTTCGATTGCGCCTTCGTTGAGACGAAAAAATGCGTCCTGCGGTACGTCGAGACGCAGAGCCTGATCTTTCGGCATGTCGGCATAGACGCCCCGTAACAGGCGGCTGGTGATGCCGTGACAAATGATGAGGGCGTCACGCGCCTGTCTTCTCCTGATGCCCTCCAGGCTGTGTGCGATGCGGGAGCGCATCCGATCGAATGTTTCGCCGCCCGGGGCATGAAAGAACCATTCGTAGCGGTCATGGCCGTCACGAGCGCCCGGATATTCATGATCGATCTCATAGTCCGTCATACCGTCCCAGGCGCCCATGCTGATCTCCATCAGGCCAGGATCGAGAGTCACGCCGTCGATCATGCCAAGTTCGCGCACAACGATTTCGCAGGTCTGTCGCGCACGTCCCAGTGGGCTGCAGAAAACGTGTAGTTGGTCCTTGCGGGTGAGCTCAGCCAGTTTCTGTCCCATGCGGAGCGCTTGCGCGCGGCCCAGTTCTGTCAGCGGCGAATCGACCTGGCCTTGCCAGCGTTGGGCCGCATTGAATTCTGTCTGGCCGTGGCGGATCAGATAGATGCTCATAGGTGTTCCATGAAAGGCTACCGCTTGCGGGGTTGAGGTGACCCCGGATCGTCTCAGGGGAGGGAGACAATATGATGTATTTCGTGCGCCGGTGTGAAAAAAAGAAAAACGCACTTGCCATTCTTTCCGCATCACCTTAAAGGAGCGCCATACCGAATTGGCCAAGCGAATTGCGCAGCCGGATTCGGAACTAAAGGGGTATAGCTCAGTTGGTAGAGCGGCGGTCTCCAAAACCGCAGGTCGGGGGTTCGAGCCCCTCTGCCCCTGCCACTTCCTCAATCGCAAGCGCGCAACTTCGCTGCATGGCGGATGGGGTGCCGGTTATCCGGTGAATTTCGCGGAATGTCGATTTCCTCTTGTTAAAAGGGGAATCGATGTTTATGTAGGGTCAAAACAGACACGCGGTGCGTGGGGCTGATTAGTTCGGCTTTACGCGCCGTAATTGCGTGGGCAGTCAATGGCATCTAAAACCAATCCGTTTACGTTTCTGCAGCAGGTTCGCGCCGAAGCGTCGAAGATCACATGGCCGTCGCGCCGCGAGACCATGATTTCCACGGCAATGGTGCTGGTGATGGTTATTTTCGCGGCGCTGTTCTTCTTTGCTGCCGACCAGCTCATCGGTTGGGTTCTCAGCCTTGTGCTGAACGTTGGCCGGTAACGGATTGAACGGAGAGTAAAGATGGCAGCGCGCTGGTATATCGTTCACGCATATTCGAATTTCGAAAAGAAGGTCGCTGAGTCGATCGAAGAAAAGGCTCGTCAGAAGGGTCTTGATCACCTTTTCGAAAAGATTCTCGTGCCGACCGAAAAGGTCGTCGAGGTGCGTCGTGGTCGCAAGGTCGATAGCGAACGCAAGTTTTTCCCGGGTTACGTGCTTGTCCGCGCTAACCTGACGGATGAGGCGTATCACCTCATCAAGAACACGCCGAAGGTTACCGGTTTCCTTGGTTCGGACAGCAAGCCTGTTCCGATCCCGGACTATGAGGCCGAGCGTATCCTTGGTCAGGTTCAGGAAGGTGTCGAGCGTCCGAAGTCTTCGGTTTCGTTCGAGATCGGCGAGCAGGTTCGCGTCTCCGATGGTCCGTTCGCGTCGTTCAACGGCGTTGTTCAGGATGTCGATGAAGAGCGTTCGCGCCTGAAGGTGGAGGTTTCGATTTTCGGCCGCGCTACGCCGGTCGAGCTGGAATACACTCAGGTCGAAAAGGTCTGAGTGCTGGGGCAGTAAGCTCCAAACCGCGTGGAAGGCAATCTGGCTCTTTAAGCCGGGGCAGGGCGCCGCACCACGCAACCGCAGCCGCCGGATATTCCGGCATTAGATGAGCCGGGTGACTGGTTCGAATTGAAAGGCAGAGAGAAATGGCTAAGAAAGTTGCAGGCCAGCTCAAGCTGCAGGTGAAGGCAGGATCGGCAAACCCGTCCCCGCCGATCGGTCCTGCGCTTGGTCAGCGTGGTATTAACATCATGGAATTCTGCAAGGCGTTCAATGCCGCCACGCAGGAAATGGAAAAGGGTATGCCGATTCCGGTCGTCATCACCTACTACCAGGACAAGTCCTTCACATTCGTGATGAAGCAGCCTCCGGTGACTTACTTCCTCAAGAAGGAAGCAAAGATCCAGTCCGGTTCGAAGACTCCGGGCAAGGGCGCGAAGGCTGGTTCCATCACCAAGGCTCAGGTCAAGACGATCGCCGAAGCCAAGATGAAGGATCTGAACGCCGCCGATATCGAAGGCGCAATGGCAATGGTTGAGGGCTCTGCCCGCGCCATGGGCCTGGAAGTGGTAGGTTGATCATGGCTAAGCTTGCAAAGCGCGTACAGAAGACTCGCGAAGGCGTTGACCCGAACAAGCTCTACGTTCTCACCGATGCCATTTCCATGGTTAAGGAACGTGCAGTCGCCAAGTTCGACGAAACCGTTGAAGTTGCTATGAACCTCGGTGTTGACCCGCGTCACGCTGACCAGATGGTTCGCGGCGTTGTTAACCTGCCGAACGGCACGGGCCGCGATGTTCGCGTTGCTGTGTTCGCTCGTGGCGCCAAGGCTGACGAAGCCAAGGCTGCCGGTGCAGACATCGTTGGTGCCGAAGACCTGCTGGAAACGGTTCAGGGCGGCAAGATCGATTTCGACCGCGTTATCGCCACTCCGGACATGATGCCGCTCGTCGGCCGTCTCGGTAAGGTTCTCGGCCCGCGTGGCATGATGCCGAACCCGAAGGTCGGTACGGTTACGATGGACGTCGCTGGTGCCGTCAAGGCTTCCAAGGGCGGCGCTGTCGAGTTCCGTGTTGAAAAGGCTGGTATCGTTCACGCTGGCATCGGCAAGGCTTCGTTCGACGCCAAGGCTCTTGAAGAAAACATCAAGGCTTTCGCTGACGCCGTTATCAAGGCAAAGCCGGCAGGCGCCAAGGGTAACTACGTCAAGCGCGTAGCGATCTCCTCGACCATGGGTCCGGGCGTTCGCATCGACCCGTCGTCGGTCACGGCCTAATGAATTCGCCGCACCTTTTCGCAAGGCGCGGCAAAACAGATTTCCGGCCCTCACCGGCCGGAAGTTTCCGGGGAAACCCGGAATTCCTGTCCGAGATTGCAGGTGGTTGATCCTTAATCACTTTTTGCCTGCATGAGACGGGTAAGACCCGGATTTTCGCATCACTCGTGGCGCTTAATAATCCGGTTCGAACCTGGTGTGCCTTGTGCCTTCAGCCTTCGGGTGAGAGAGCAGGGGGACAGGATCCTCGAGCGTCACTCGGGACCTTGGTTTCAAGGTTCCTTGGGGCAAAGGCAAACCCGATGGGGCCTGCAGGATTGCGGTCCCGTCTACTGGAGACAGACAGTGGAAAGAGCGGAAAAACGCGAATTCGTCACGGAGCTGAACGAAGTCTTTAAGGCTTCTGGTTCGGTTGTCGTGGCCCACTATGCTGGCGTCACCGTTGCGCAGATGAACGACTTCCGTTCGAAAATGCGCGCTGCGGGCGGCACAGTTAAAGTCGCGAAGAACCGTCTGGCCAAGATCGCTCTTCAGGGTACGGAGTCGGAAGAGATCACCAATCTCTTCAAGGGACAGACGCTGATTGCATACAGCACTGACCCGATGACCGCTCCGAAAGTCGTCATGGATTTCGCCAAGACCAACGACAAGCTCGTTGTTCTCGGTGGTGCCATGGGGGCAACCGCGCTCAACGCGGAAGCAGTCAAGTCGCTTGCGACCCTGCCTTCGCTGGACGAGCTGCGCGCAAAGCTGCTGGGCCTTCTCAATGCCCCGGCAACTCGCGTCGCTACGGTTGTCGCAGCACCGGCAAGCCAGCTTGCCCGCGTGTTCTCGGCTTACTCCAAGAAGGACGAAGCCGCTTAAGGCGGTTTTTCGCTGTAAATATTCAAACCGGTTCGAACCGAATTAAAGGAACTGAAAAATGGCTGATCTCGCAAAGATCGTAGAAGACCTCTCCTCGCTGACCGTTCTGGAAGCTGCAGAACTGTCCAAGCTTCTCGAAGAAAAGTGGGGCGTTTCCGCTGCTGCTCCGGTAGCTGTTGCTGCTGTTGCTGGCGGTGCAGGCGCTGCTGCTGCTGCTGAAGAAGAAAAGACCGAGTTCGACGTTATCCTGGTTGACGCTGGCGCCAACAAGATCAACGTCATCAAGGAAGTTCGCGGCATCACCGGCCTCGGCCTGAAGGAAGCTAAGGACCTCGTTGAAGGCGCTCCGAAGCCTGTCAAGGAAGCTGTTTCCAAGGCTGAAGCTGCTGACCTCAAGAAGAAGCTTGAAGACGCCGGCGCTAAGGTCGACGTTAAGTAATCTTGCGATTGCTGCGGGGGAGGGCGAAAGCCTTCTCCCGTACGTCATTGAGAATAAAACCGATTACCCAAAAGCCGCGTGAAAACGGCTTTTGGGTAATGGGTTCTTCAAGAGAATGGTTCCGAACCGGCTCATCTAGGCAATCCGGCCTGATCGATCCGGGATGTGGAACGAGATTGATGATACCCATTGATCGACGGGGTCGACTGGCCATCGGTTCCCGTCCGTTGCAGGCCCGGATGCAATTTTAAAGGAGCGACGATGGCTCAGACCCTTTCGTTTAACGGTCGCAGGCGCGTACGCAAGTTTTTCGGCAAAATTCCAGAAGTAGCGGAAATGCCGAACCTCATCGAGGTTCAGAAGGCTTCGTACGACCAGTTTCTCATGGTTGACGAGCCCAAGGGTGGCCGTCCCGACGAGGGATTGAATGCCGTTTTCAAATCCGTATTCCCGATCACCGACTTTTCCGGTGCTTCGATGCTCGAATTCGTATCCTACGAATTCGAAGCGCCGAAGTTCGACGTCGAGGAATGCCGTCAGCGCGACCTGACCTATGCAGCGCCGCTCAAGGTGACGCTGCGTCTCATCGTATTCGATATCGATGAAGATACAGGCGCGAAGTCCATCAAGGACATCAAGGAACAGTCCGTTTACATGGGCGATATGCCGCTCATGACCAACAACGGTACGTTCATCGTCAACGGCACCGAGCGCGTCATCGTTTCGCAGATGCACCGTTCGCCGGGCGTATTCTTCGACCACGACAAGGGCAAGAGCCATTCTTCCGGCAAGCTGCTGTTCGCTGCACGCGTCATTCCTTACCGCGGTTCGTGGCTCGACATCGAGTTCGATGCGAAGGACATCGTCTATGCGCGTATCGACCGTCGCCGCAAGATTCCTGCGACGTCGCTTCTGATGGCGCTTGGAATGGACGGCGAAGAAATTCTGTCGACCTTCTACACCAAGGCTTCTTATGAGCGTGACGGTGACGGCTGGCGCATTCCGTTCCAGCCTGAAGCACTGAAGAACGCCAAGGTCATCACCGACATGATCGACGCCGACACCGGCGAAGTCGTTGTCGAAGGTGGCAAGAAGCTTACCCCGCGCCTTATCCGCCAGCTCACCGAAAAGGGCCTCAAGGCTCTGAAGGCGACGGATGACGATCTGTACGGCAACTACCTCGCCGAAGACATCGTCAACTACTCGACGGGCGAGATCTATCTCGAAGCAGGCGACGAAATCGACGAGAAGACGCTCGGCATCATTCTTGCTGCCGGCTTCGACGAGATTCCTGTTCTCAACATCGACCACGTCAACGTTGGTGCGTACATCCGCAACACGTTGTCTGCAGACAAGAACGAGAACCGCCAGGAAGCTCTGTTCGACATCTATCGCGTCATGCGTCCGGGTGAACCGCCGACCATGGATTCGGCTGAAGCGATGTTCAACTCGCTGTTCTTCGACGCAGAGCGTTACGATCTGTCGGCCGTTGGCCGCGTGAAGATGAACATGCGTCTCGACCTCGACGCGGAAGACACCGTGCGCACCCTGCGCAAGGAAGACATCCTCGCTGTCGTCAAGATGCTGGTCGAACTGCGTGACGGCAAGGGCGAAATCGACGACATCGACAACCTCGGCAACCGCCGTGTTCGTTCTGTCGGCGAGCTGATGGAAAACCAGTACCGCCTCGGCCTTCTGCGCATGGAGCGTGCGATCAAGGAACGTATGTCCTCGATCGAAATCGATACCGTGATGCCGCAGGACCTGATCAACGCGAAGCCGGCTGCTGCCGCTGTTCGCGAATTCTTCGGTTCCTCGCAGCTTTCGCAGTTCATGGACCAGGTGAACCCGCTTTCGGAAATCACCCACAAGCGTCGTCTTTCGGCTCTTGGACCGGGCGGTCTGACCCGCGAGCGCGCCGGCTTCGAAGTCCGCGACGTTCACCCGACCCACTACGGCCGTATTTGCCCGATCGAAACGCCGGAAGGCCCGAACATCGGTCTGATCAACAGCCTTGCAACCTTTGCCCGCGTCAACAAGTACGGCTTCATCGAATCCCCGTATCGCAAGATCGTTGACGGCAAGGTCACCAACGACGTGATCTACCTCTCCGCTATGGAAGAAGCGAAGTATTACGTTGCGCAGGCTAACGCGCCGCTTAACGAAGATGGCTCGTTCTCGGAAGAGTTCGTTGTTTGCCGTCACTCGGGCGAAGTTATGCTCGCACCGCGCGACAACATCAACCTGATGGACGTTTCGCCGAAGCAGCTCGTTTCGGTCGCGGCGGCTCTCATTCCGTTCCTGGAAAACGACGACGCCAACCGCGCTCTCATGGGCTCGAACATGCAGCGTCAGGCCGTTCCGCTTCTTCGCGCCGAGGCACCGTTCGTCGGTACCGGCATGGAGCCGATCGTTGCCCGCGACTCCGGTGCTGCCATTGCAGCTCGTCGTGGCGGCGTTGTCGATCAGGTGGATGCGACCCGTATCGTTATCCGCGCGACGGAAGACCTTGATGCCGGCAAGTCTGGCGTTGACATCTACCGTCTGCAGAAGTTCCAGCGTTCGAACCAGAACACCTGCGTCAACCAGCGTCCGCTGGTGTCCGTCGGCGACATCATCTCCAAGGGTGATATCATCGCAGACGGTCCGTCGACCGACCTCGGTGACCTGGCTCTCGGCCGTAACGCGCTCGTCGCGTTCATGCCCTGGAATGGTTACAACTACGAAGACTCGATCCTGATGTCGGAGCGTATCGTTTCCGACGACGTGTTCACCTCCATCCACATCGAAGAATTCGAAGTGATGGCACGTGACACGAAGCTTGGTCCGGAAGAAATCACGCGCGACATCCCGAACGTTTCGGAAGAAGCGCTGAAGAATCTCGACGAAGCCGGTATCGTTTACATCGGTGCGGAAGTTCAGCCGGGCGACATTCTCGTCGGCAAGATCACACCGAAGGGCGAAAGCCCGATGACGCCGGAAGAAAAGCTTCTGCGCGCCATCTTCGGTGAAAAGGCTTCCGACGTTCGCGACACGTCCATGCGCATGCCTCCGGGCACGTTCGGTACGGTCGTTGAAGTTCGCGTGTTCAACCGTCACGGCGTCGAAAAAGACGAACGTGCGATGGCAATCGAGCGCGAGGAAATCGAACGTCTGGCGAAGGACCGCGATGACGAGCAGGCCATTCTGGACCGCAACGTCTACGGTCGCCTGATCGACATGCTGCGTGGCCAGGTGTCGATTGCCGGTCCGAAGGGCTTCAAGAAGGGTGTTGAGCTTTCGAACGCCGTCGTCTCCGAATACCCCCGCTCGCAGTGGTGGATGTTCGCAGTCGAAGACGAGAAGGTTCAGTCCGAGATCGAAGCTCTGCGTGGTCAGTACGACGAATCCAAGTCGCGCCTTGAACAGCGCTTCATGGACAAGGTCGAGAAGGTCCAGCGCGGCGACGAAATGCCTCCGGGCGTCATGAAGATGGTCAAGGTCTTCGTTGCTGTTAAGCGCAAGATCCAGCCAGGCGACAAGATGGCCGGCCGTCACGGTAACAAGGGTGTCGTATCGCGCATCGTTCCGGTCGAGGACATGCCGTTCCTCGAAGACGGTACGCATGTCGATATCTGCTTGAACCCGCTCGGCGTGCCTTCGCGTATGAACGTCGGCCAGATTCTCGAAACGCACCTCGCATGGGCTTGCGCCGGTATGGGCAAGAAAATCGGCGAGATGCTCGAAGAGTATCGCAAGACGATGGACATCAGCGAACTTCGTTCGGAACTGACCGAGATCTATGCGAGTGAATCGAATGATGAGGTACAGCGTTTCGACGACGAGTCCCTGGTGAAGCTTGCCGAAGAAGCCAAGCGTGGCGTTTCGATCGCTACGCCTGTTTTCGACGGTGCGCATGAGCCTGACGTTGCGGCGATGCTGAAGAAGGCTGGTCTGCACGAGTCTGGTCAGTCCGTTCTTTACGACGGACGTACGGGTGAGCCCTTCGACCGCAAGGTCACTGTCGGCTACATGTACATGATCAAGCTGAACCACCTTGTCGACGACAAGATCCATGCTCGCTCAATCGGTCCTTACTCGCTCGTTACCCAGCAGCCGCTGGGCGGCAAGGCGCAGTTCGGCGGACAGCGTTTCGGGGAAATGGAAGTCTGGGCACTGGAAGCTTACGGCGCAGCCTACACGCTTCAGGAAATGCTCACTGTCAAGTCGGACGACGTGGCGGGCCGCACCAAGGTTTACGAAGCAATCGTCCGTGGCGACGACACCTTCGAAGCCGGTATTCCAGAGAGCTTCAACGTTCTCGTCAAGGAAATGCGCTCGCTCGGTCTTTCGGTCGAATTGGAGAACTCCAAGATCGACGCGGCTCAGGCAGGCGATCAGCTCCCCGACGCGGCGGAATAACGATGACAGCGGCGGGCGCCTGAAAATGGCGCCTGCCGGTTTTCCCCGCGGAGCCGAACCGCGATGGGAAACTTTCGCCGCATTCTGCGGTTAAACCGTATTTATGGCTCTGGACGGTGTTACCGGGAAATGCCGGTCCAGATGCAAACAGGGGCAGCAGCTAGCCTCTCAAGGAGACAAGGCATGAACCAAGAGGTCATGAATCTTTTCAATCCTCAGATGCCCGCGCAGCATTTCGATTCCATCCGGATTTCGATCGCTAGCCCGGAGAAGATTCTCTCCTGGTCCTACGGCGAAATCAAAAAGCCGGAGACCATCAACTACCGTACGTTCAAGCCGGAACGCGACGGTTTGTTCTGCGCGCGCATCTTCGGACCGATCAAGGACTATGAGTGCCTGTGCGGTAAGTACAAGCGCATGAAGTACAAGGGCATCATCTGCGAAAAGTGCGGCGTTGAAGTTACGCTGTCGCGCGTTCGCCGTGAGCGCATGGGCCATATCGAGCTCGCTGCGCCGGTTGCCCACATCTGGTTCCTGAAGTCGCTTCCTTCGCGTATCTCGACGTTGCTCGACATGACGCTGAAGGATGTCGAACGCGTTCTGTATTTCGAAAACTACATCGTCACCGAACCAGGTCTCACCTCGCTCAAGCAGAACCAGCTTCTGTCTGAAGAAGAGTACATGATCGCCGTTGACGAGTTCGGCGAAGACCAGTTCACCGCCATGATCGGCGCTGAAGCTGTCTACGAAATGCTTGCGTCGATGAACCTCGAAAAGATCGCTGGCGATCTGCGTTCCGAGCTTGCCGAGACCACCTCGGACCTCAAGCAGAAGAAGCTGATGAAGCGCCTGAAGATCGTCGAGAACTTCATGGAATCGGGCAATCGTCCCGAGTGGATGATCATGAAGGTCGTTCCGGTCATTCCTCCGGACCTGCGTCCGCTGGTTCCGCTCGACGGCGGCCGTTTCGCGACGTCGGATCTGAACGATCTGTACCGCCGCGTGATCAACCGTAACAACCGTCTGAAGCGTCTGATCGAGCTTCGCGCGCCTGGCATCATCATCCGCAACGAAAAGCGTATGTTGCAGGAATCCGTTGACGCGCTGTTTGACAACGGCCGTCGCGGTCGCGTCATCACGGGTGCCAACAAGCGTCCGCTGAAGTCGCTCTCCGACATGCTCAAGGGCAAGCAGGGCCGCTTCCGTCAGAACCTTCTCGGTAAGCGCGTCGACTACTCCGGTCGTTCGGTTATCGTGACGGGTCCGGAACTGAAGCTGCACCAGTGCGGCCTGCCGAAGAAGATGGCGCTCGAGCTGTTCAAGCCGTTCATCTATGCCCGCCTCGACGCGAAGGGTTACTCCTCGACCGTCAAGCAGGCCAAGAAGCTGGTTGAAAAGGAAAAGCCGGAAGTGTGGGATATCCTCGACGAGGTTATCCGCGAGCATCCGGTCCTTCTGAACCGCGCACCGACGCTGCACCGTCTGGGTATCCAGGCTTTCGAACCCACGCTGGTCGAAGGCAAGGCAATCCAGTTGCACCCGCTCGTCTGCACGGCCTTCAACGCCGACTTCGACGGTGACCAGATGGCTGTTCACGTCCCGCTCTCGCTGGAAGCCCAGCTTGAAGCGCGCGTGCTGATGATGTCGACCAACAACATTCTGCATCCGGCAAACGGTCAGCCGATCATCGTTCCTTCGCAGGACATGGTTCTCGGCCTGTACTACCTGTCGATCCTGAACCAGAACGAGCCGGGCGAAGGCATGGCGTTCTCCGACATGGGCGAACTGCACCACGCTCTGGAAAACAAGGTCGTCACGCTGCATGCCAAGATCCGCGGCCGCTTCAAGTCTGTCGATCTCGACGGCAACCCGGTTTCGAAGATCTACGAAACGACGCCAGGTCGCATGATCATCGGCGAACTGCTGCCGAAGAACGGCAACATTCCGTTCGACATCTGCAACCAGGAAATGACCAAGAAGAACATCTCCAAGATGATCGACACGGTCTACCGTCATTGCGGCCAGAAAGACACGGTCATCTTCTGCGACCGTATCATGCAGCTCGGTTTTGCCCATGCTTGCCGCGCCGGCATTTCGTTCGGCAAGGACGACATGATCATTCCTGAAACCAAGGCGAAGATCGTCGGTGATACCGAAACCCTGGTGAAGGAATACGAACAGCAGTACAACGACGGCCTGATCACTCAGGGCGAGAAGTACAACAAGGTCGTTGACGCCTGGGGTAAGGCTACCGAAAAGGTCGCGGAAGACATGATGGCCCGTATTAAGGCTGTCGAGTTCGATGCCGAGACCGGTCGCCAGAAGCCGATGAACGCCATCTACATGATGAGCCACTCGGGTGCCCGTGGTTCTCCGAACCAGATGCGTCAGCTTGGCGGTATGCGCGGCCTGATGGCCAAGCCGTCGGGTGAAATCATCGAGACGCCGATCATCTCGAACTTCAAGGAAGGCCTAACCGTTAACGAGTACTTCAACTCGACCCACGGTGCCCGTAAGGGTCTGGCAGACACTGCCTTGAAGACCGCGAACTCCGGTTACCTGACCCGTCGTCTCGTCGACGTGGCACAGGACTGCATCGTCAACTCCAGGGATTGCGGTACCGAAACGGGCCTCACCATGACTGCCATCGTCGATGCTGGTCAGGTCGTTGCTTCGCTTGGCGCACGTATCCTCGGTCGTACGGCTCTGGACGATATCGATCATCCGGTTTCCGGCGAAAACCTCGTCAAGGCGGGTACGCTTATCGATGAAGCCGATGTGGCCGTTATCGAGAAGGCGGGCATCCAGTCCGTTCGCATCCGTTCGGCTCTGACCTGCGAAGTGCAGGTTGGCGTTTGCGGCGTCTGCTACGGTCGTGACCTTGCACGTGGTACGCCTGTCAACATGGGTGAAGCCGTTGGCGTTATCGCCGCACAGTCGATCGGTGAACCGGGCACGCAGCTTACCATGCGTACCTTCCACCTTGGCGGTACGGCAAACGTTGTTGACCAGTCGTTCCTCGAAGCCTCTTACGAGGGCACGATTGCGATCAAGAACCGCAACATCCTGCGCAACTCCGAAGGCACCCTCATTGCAATGGGCCGTAACATGGCGGTCACCATTCTCGATGAGCGTGGTCAGGAGCGTTCTTCGCAGCGTGTTGCCTACGGTTCGAAGATCTTCGTTGACGACGGCGACAAGGTTAAGCGCGGTCAGCGTCTTGCAGAGTGGGACCCCTACACCCGTCCAATGATGACGGAAGTGGAAGGTACTGTTCACTTCGAAGACCTAGTCGACGGCCTTTCCGTTCTGGAAGCGACCGACGAGTCCACCGGTATCACCAAGCGTCAGGTTATCGACTGGCGTTCGACACCGCGCGGTTCGGACCTCAAGCCTGCGATCGTCATCAAGGACGCTTCCGGTGCTGTTGCGAAGCTCTCCCGTGGTGGTGAAGCCCGCTTCCAGCTCTCGGTTGACGCCATCCTGTCGGTCGAGCCGGGTGCGAAGGTTTCGCAGGGTGACGTGCTCGCACGTTCGCCGCTCGAAAGCGCCAAGACGAAGGACATCACCGGTGGTCTGCCGCGCGTTGCCGAACTCTTCGAAGCGCGTCGTCCGAAGGATCACGCTATCATCGCTGAAATCGATGGTACGATCCGCCTCGGCCGCGACTACAAGAACAAGCGCCGCGTGATGATCGAGCCTGCTGAAGACGGTGTTGAAGCCGTTGAATACCTGATCCCGAAGGGCAAGCCCTTCCATCTTCAGGAAGGCGACTACATCGAAAAGGGTGAGTACATCCTCGACGGCAATCCTGCGCCGCACGACATTCTGGCGATCAAGGGCGTGGAAGCACTCGCTTCCTACCTCGTGAACGAAATCCAGGAAGTCTACCGTCTGCAGGGCGTTATCATCAACGACAAGCACATCGAGGTGATCGTTCGCCAGATGCTGCAGAAGGTGGAAATCACCGACGCTGGCGACAGCCAGTACATCGTTGGCGACAATGTCGACCGTATCGAGCTGGACGACATGAACGATCGTCTGATCGAAGAGGGCAAGAAGCCGGCTTACGGCGATCCTGTTCTTCTCGGTATCACCAAGGCATCGCTGCAGACGCCGTCCTTCATCTCGGCCGCATCGTTCCAGGAGACCACAAAGGTTCTCACGGAAGCTGCGATCGCCGGCAAGACGGACACGTTGCAGGGTCTCAAGGAAAACGTCATCGTCGGCCGCCTTATCCCGGCCGGTACCGGCGGCACCATGACGCAGATCCGCCGCATCGCGACTTCGCGCGACGACCTCATTCTCGAGGAGCGCCGCAAGGGTACGGGTGCAGGCTCTGCGACGCAGATGCTGCAGGACATGACCGATCAGGCTCCGGCAGCCGAATAAGGCAGCCGGGCAGGGGCCTCGAAAGAGGCCCTGGTTATCTCAGATACAAAAAACGCCCGGAGCGATCCGGGCGTTTTTTATTGGACTGGTGATCTCAAGTGGTCGTTGCATTGCGCCAAGCGGTCATCGCTGTGGCGATGCCACCGCGGAAGGTCACGCGAAGCGGATGATCGCAACTTCGCCTTCCAGCGCGCCCTGATAGGCGGAGGCGTGCGGTTCCTCGTCCGGAATCTCGGTCAGCATGCCGATCTGGTCGAGGTCAGCCTCGATGAAGCCTTCTTCGGAGAGCGCGTTCAGTGTCTCGCGCACGGCGGTATCGTCGTCAGGAGCCTTCAGGATGACATGGATGTCGATCCCCTCGGAGCCTTCCTGTTCGTAGGCTTTGCCAATGACGATGAAGACCATGGGCTCATCGCGTCCGTTGTCGTTGTCTGGAGAAGTATTCATGACGCGGTTCCTTGATCTCAAGTTGTAAAATGGTGCGACCGATCGGGAATCGGTCGCTTGTCGTGCTGGCGCTTTTCCAGCGGAGCACGGGGAATCAATAGACCGATTTTATGAAAAGCCAAAGGCCGCGTGCGAAATTCACAGCAAGCGGCGGCGACATGTGTTAAAACGGGGATGAAATGCCCTGATGGCTGGCGTTAAGCCCCGATGCCAAAGGGCAATGTGCGGATTCACCCTTGACGAAAGCTGGCTAAAACAGTAGTACGCCCGCCATCGGAGCCTCTGTCTGTGCTGGCCGTCAGGGAACATATTTCCTGAAGTTCATCTCAAACAGGTCTTCATCGCACGTAGAAGACACGAATGTTGCACGCACGACACCTTTGAGGTTGTCCTCTGCTCTTGGTGGTCCATCCGTGAAAGCGGATCGGGCCACGTTTTGCGCATGAGGATATATGCGTGCTTCGTCGCCGGCAACGGCATAACCGCCACCCGCAAGGGTGGCTAAAGTAGTTTTTGCAAGGGATGGTTATATGCCTACCGTAAACCAGCTTATCCGCAAGCCTCGCCAGGCACAGGTAAAGCGCAACAAGGTTCCTGCTCTTCAGGAAAACCCACAGAAGCGTGGCGTTTGCACCCGCGTTTACACGACGACCCCGAAGAAGCCGAACTCGGCTCTGCGTAAGGTTGCCAAGATCCGCCTCACCAACGGCTTCGAAGTCATCGGCTACATTCCTGGCGAAGGTCACAACCTTCAGGAACACTCTGTCGTCATGATCCGCGGCGGCCGCGTAAAGGACTTGCCAGGTGTTCGTTACCACATCATCCGTGGTGTTCTCGATACCCAGGGCGTCAAGAACCGCAAGCAGCGCCGTTCGAAGTACGGTGCGAAGCGTCCGAAGTAATTCGGTTTAAACAGATTCCGGCGCTGCGCGAGGTTCTCCGCGTGGTAAAGCGCCATAACAGTTGAGAGACAAAGAATATGTCCCGTCGCCATAGTGCAGAAAAGCGTGAGATCAACCCGGACCCGAAGTTCGGCGATCTGGTCGTCACCAAGTTCATGAATGCCATCATGCTTCATGGCAAGAAGTCCGTTGCTGAAAGCATCGTTTACGGCGCGTTCGACGTCGTTCAGGGCAAGACGAAGCAGGAGCCGCTTGGCGTGTTCCACTCCGCGCTCGATAACGTTGCGCCGCACGTTGAAGTCCGTTCGCGCCGCGTTGGTGGTGCAACGTACCAGGTTCCAGTCGACGTTCGTCCTGAGCGCCGCCAGGCTCTTGCTATCCGCTGGCTGATCGCTGCTGCGCGCAAGCGCAACGAAACGACCATGGTCGATCGCCTTTCCGGCGAACTCATGGACGCTGCGAACAACCGCGGTTCCGCTGTCAAGAAGCGCGAAGACACGCACAAGATGGCTGACGCCAACCGCGCATTCTCGCATTACCGCTGGTAATCTCACCGGTCGAATATCGAAAGGCAGTCCCTTATGGCTCGCGAATATAAAATCGAAGACTACCGCAATTTCGGTATCATGGCGCATATCGACGCCGGCAAGACGACGACCACCGAGCGTATTCTTTATTACACCGGTAAGTCGCACAAGATCGGCGAAGTTCACGATGGCGCAGCCACGATGGACTGGATGGAGCAGGAGCAGGAGCGTGGTATCACCATCACCTCCGCTGCTACGACGACCTTCTGGAAGGGTCGCGATGGCAAGATGCGCCGTTTCAACATCATCGACACCCCCGGCCACGTTGACTTCACGATTGAAGTTGAACGTTCGCTGCGCGTTCTCGACGGTGCGATCGCTCTTCTCGATGCCAACGCCGGTGTTGAGCCGCAGACGGAAACCGTCTGGCGTCAGGCTGAGAAGTACAACGTTCCGCGTATGATCTTCTGCAACAAGATGGACAAGACCGGTGCTGACTTCTACCGTTCGGTAGAAATGATCAAGACCCGTCTCGGCGCTATTGCAGTTGTCATGCAGCTCCCGATCGGTGCAGAAACCGAATTCAAGGGCGTCATCGATCTGATCGAGATGAACGCACTCATCTGGCGTGACGAATCGCTCGGCGCTCAGTGGGATGTCGTTGAAATCCCGGAAGACATGAAGGCCAAGGCTGAAGAATATCGCGAAAAGCTGATCGAGACTGTTGTCGAGATCGACGAAGAAGCGATGGAAGCCTACCTGAACGGCGACATGCCAGACAACGACAAGATTCGCGAACTCGTTCGTCGCGGCACCATCGACGTGAAGTTTCACCCGATGTTCTGCGGCACCGCATTCAAGAACAAGGGCGTTCAGCCGCTTCTCGACGCTGTTGTCGACTACCTGCCTTCTCCGCTGGACATTCCGGCGATCAAGGGTATCGACTTCAAGACGGAAGCCGAAATCGAGCGTCACGCTGACGATTCCGAGCCGCTTTCCATGCTCGCGTTCAAGATCATGAACGACCCATTCGTCGGTTCGCTGACCTTCGCACGTATCTACTCGGGCAAGCTCGAAAAGGGTACGTCTGTCATCAACACGGTCAAGGACAAGCGCGAGCGCGTCGGCCGTATGCTGCAGATGCACTCCAACTCGCGTGAAGACATCGAAGAAGCCTTCGCTGGCGACATCGTTGCTCTGGCTGGCCTCAAGGAAACCACCACTGGCGATACGCTCTGCGATCCGCTGAAGCCGGTTATCCTCGAGCGCATGGAATTCCCTGAGCCGGTCATCCAGATCGCGATCGAGCCGAAGACCAAGGGCGACCAGGAAAAGATGGGCCTCGCGCTTAACCGCCTGGCTGCTGAAGATCCTTCGTTCCGCGTCAAGACAGACGAAGAATCCGGTCAGACGATCATTGCCGGCATGGGCGAACTTCACCTCGACATTCTTGTTGACCGTATGCGTCGCGAGTTCAAGGTTGAAGCTACCGTTGGTGCTCCGCAGGTTGCTTACCGCGAAACCATCACCAAGGCGCACGAAGAAGACTACACGCACAAGAAGCAGTCCGGTGGTACCGGTCAGTTCGCTCGCGTGAAGATCCTGTTCGAACCGAACCCAGAAGGCGAAGACTTCAAGTTCGAGTCGAAGATCGTTGGTGGTGCTGTTCCGAAGGAATACATCCCGGGTGTTCAGAAGGGTATCGAAAGCGTTCTGTCTTCCGGTCCTCTGGCTGGCTTCCCGATGCTCGGCGTCAAGGCAACCCTGTTCGACGGCGCGTTCCACGATGTCGACTCGTCGGTTCTGGCGTTCGAAATCGCATCGCGTGCCTGCTTCCGTGAAGCAGCAAAGAAGGCTGGTGCACAGCTTCTCGAGCCGATGATGAAGGTTGAAGTCGTTACCCCTGAAGATTACGTCGGTGACGTGATCGGCGATCTGAACTCGCGTCGCGGTCAGATCCAGGGTCAGGAAAGCCGTGGTATTGCCGTTGTTATCAACGCGCACGTTCCGCTGGCCAACATGTTCAAGTACGTCGACAACCTGCGTTCCATGTCTCAGGGTCGTGCACAGTACTCGATGACGTTCGATCACTATTCGCCGGTTCCAAGCAACGTTGCTGCTGAAATCCAGGCAAAGTACTCCGGTCAGAAGTGACCGGGGTACTCCCCAAACGAGATTTGAAGTTTATTCCCGCTCAGGGATAAGTATGGAGAGCCACTAATGGCAAAGAGCAAGTTTGAGCGCAATAAGCCGCACGTCAACATTGGCACGATCGGTCACGTTGACCATGGCAAGACGTCGCTGACGGCAGCAAT
>NZ_JBIVYN010000014.1:0-54545 GCF_044772305.1 Agrobacterium sp. NPDC090273 | reverse complement strand
TTCGACCGCCTGTCATCGGTGTTCCTGTCCTCGACCAACCATGAAGAAGACCAGCCGGTGCATCTTCAGGTGAAGGACATGGCGCTGCAGAAATCGTCCGAGCACGATGTTTATGCGGGACCATCGACGCGTTATTGCCCGGCCGGCGTTTACGAATGGGTGGAGAAGGACGGCCAGGAGACCTACGTCATCAATGCGCAGAACTGCGTTCACTGTAAGACGTGTGACATCAAGGACCCCAACCAGAACATCAACTGGGTTCCGCCACAAGGCGGCGAAGGGCCGGTATACGCCAACATGTAATGTTGGCCCGGCCCGCACGGACCGCCGTCAGCGGGAATGCCCGGCGAAGGGCCGGTTTACGCCAACATGTAATGTTTGGCCCGGCCTGGGAAAATTCCGTTCCAAATGGCCAAGTTCAGCGTGGGCGATCAATCTGAAATGACTGAATTTTTCCAAATTCTACCTTGCTGTGGAAAAAGACAGTCGCAGTGTCGCGCCGATCATAATCATCCTCATCATGTCTTCTGCTGCGCGGGACAGAAGCTTTGGCGCGGACGAGATAGCGTCTTCCAGGGAGCAGGGGCGCGTCAGGATCGATGCGAAGGCATCTATGCCGCAATCGAGATTGAGCCGCACGCCCTTTCCGATCGTGCCTGCAAGCGCCACCACTGGGACACCGGCTGCCTTGGCGCGTCGTGCGATTTCAGCCGGAACCTTGCCAAAGGGTGTCTGGCCATCAAGGCTGCCTTCCGCCGTGATCACTAGGTCGGCGTCGTGAATGTAGTCATCGACCTCGAGATACTGCATGACGATCTCGTAGCGGGGATGAAGTGCGCCGCAGAGGAGACCGAGAACGGCGGCACCCAGACCACCCGAGGCTCCGGCACCTGGTGCGGAGCCGACATCTACGCCAGTGGCGTTTTGAATGTGGGCTGCATAAGTCTCCATAGCTGCGGCCAATCGCTCGACCTGTTCGGGTGTTGCGCCTTTCTGCGGTCCGAAAACGCGGGCCACACCTCGCTTACCGAGTAGCTGGTTGTGCCAATTGACAGCGGCATCGATACGAACCCGCGCAAGGCGAGGGTCACGATTTTTAATGTCTATACGGTTTAACTGCGTGAGTGCCGCACCGCCTCGGTCGAGCTCGTTGCCGTCGGTGTCCAGAAGCCGGATACCCAGCGCCTGCGCCATGCCGGCTCCGCCATCGTTGATGCCGCTGTCGCCGCAACCGAGCAAGATCCGCTTTGCGCCGCGATCAAGTGCGGCCCGCACGAGTTCACCGACGCCGTAACTCGTGGTCAGGCAGGGATTGCGACGACCGCGCGGGACGAGGCTGAGGCCGGCAGCGGCGGCCATCTCGATGACTGCGGTCGGTTCCGAAGAGCCTCCCAGAAACCCGACAAAGGCCTGTACCGGCTGTCCAACCGGCCCGGTGACGGTAACCGGATGGATCGTGCCATTGGTTGCGTTCACCAGCGCCCGGGTAAATCCCTCACCACCATCGGCCATCGGAACCTTTGTGACGACGGAGCCGGGAAACGCGCGCAGAACGCCTTTTTCGATGCAGTCGGCGGCCTGTTCGGCCGAAAGACTTTCCTTGAAACCGGAGGGGGCAACGACGACGCGGAAGGGCATGGGCATTATCCTTTCATGACAAATAAGTGACATGAGGAAAACGTGATGATTCGACGCTTATTCCAGCGCGAAATAAATTTATTCGGCTAAATAAAAATGAGCCGCATTGAGCGGCTCTTGAAGGTTCTAGATTATTGTTTTTGCTCAATGTCCTCTGGAGAATCCCTGCAACGGCCACAGCACGGTTGCCACGAGAATAAGCAGAAACATGAAAGGCGGGACGAGCAAATAACCGAGCTTGCGCAGATCGCCTTGGGTAAAGGCCGCAGGTTCCAGCCCACCGAACAGCACGACCGGTTTAGCCGATACCATGGTCATCTGGCAAAAGCCGCTTGCCAGCGTCACAACCATCACAAGAACAGCCGGATCGACGCCAAAAGCCGAGAGCGGCAACGCGAAGGCTGGGATGAGCACCGTCGCCCGCGCCGTCCGCGAGGTGATCACCAGATGAGAAAAGGTCGCGATGATCACTGCAAACGAGATGATGATGACGGGCGCCGTAATCATGCTCTGGCGAAAAACGCTCACCAGCCGATCGGTTAGCATCTGGGCCGTGCCCGTTTCAATTAGTGCTTCGCCGATGACCAGCGTGCCCGCCATGAACAGAAGCAGATTCCACTCAACATTTTTTAGCGCGGCCTTCAGCGTCAGGCCGGAGATATTTGGCGTACAAAGGACAAGGGCTGCCACGACTGCGACCAAGGATATGTCAATACCGTGAAAGGACTGGGCGGAGAACATCAATACCGTGCCGCCGACTGTGGCCGCTACCGCGACCTGCTGACGCGACAGGGCGGTAGGGCGGCCTGGTGAAAGGCTGGCGTCAGGAGCCATGTCGCGTTCCTCCTTGCTCATGAACACATGAAGCAATATGGCGCAGGCGATAAGGCAGGTTATCAGCGAAAAAGGACCGGCCAGCACCAGCCAGCCGATGAAGTCCGGTTGCGTGCCGTTGAAGCGTAACAAAAAGCCGGAGGCAACAAGATGCGCTCCGGCGCCAATCAGCGAAGCGCCGGCTGAGAGAAGTATGACGGTTGGAAAAAGCAGGCCGAGCGCGCGCGAAACCCTCGTATTGCCGATTGCCGATGAGAGGCCGAGATAGACCGGCATCAAGATGGCCGCCCGAGCCGATGTGGAGGGGATGACGAAAGCAGTTGCGAAAGTAAGCAGCGTTAACGTCCAGAACATTGAGCGAATGCTGCGCATCTTCGGCATCAGTCGGTCAGTCACCTGTTCGATCAGGCCCACATGCCTTAGAACTGCGGCGATCACGAAGGCCGACAACAACAGCCAGATGATGTCATTGCCCAACGAGCGGTAAACCAGATCTTCAGGTATAGCGCCAACTACGGCAAGCGCGACTGCGCCCGCCAGCGCAACTGAAGTTTCAGGCAATTCTAGCACCGTCCAACCGATAATCGCAGAGAAGAAGATGAAGAGCGTTGTCCGCATCGACATGGTCAGGCCGTCAATTGCCAAAAAGATCAGCACGGAGGCAAAACCGATCAACAACGCTGCGACCACCTGTTTAAGGTGTCTGACCGATACAACTGGCCCTTGCTCCGCAATCGCCGTTTTGTCTTTCTGCTGATTTGCCGTGGGCAAGGACATAAGGTGCACCATCACTTGGCCTCCTTCACATAACGCCGTCATCAGAGGGCAGTTTCGGTTCGGGGGAGGCGGCCGGTCGGCTCCGATCTCCCCATGCCCGATTATGAACGTTTGATGACGATGGATATTCCCGGTCTCGGTGTGTTTTCGCAAAATAAGATCAATGATGCAGAAAACGCATCGCCGCCGGAATAAGTCAGCGACTTCCACGTTCATCGACACGTATCGCCCTCGGACACGGAAGGAGAACAGACATGAACCGAAGTTTTGTCACAAGCGGCATGGCCCTAATTGCCGTGGTCACGCTGATGGCCTCAGCACATAAGGTGCAGGCCATGCCACGTGCACAACCGCAGGCATCCACACTCTCGCAGGTCATCCTTGCGGATGACGATGACGATGACGACGATCGCCGTTACAGCCGTCGTTATCGCAGTGATGACGACGACGACGATGACGACGACGATTGAGACTGAGCCATCGAGAACAGAAAATATCGTGCCCGGCCTACGCGCCGGGCATTCTTTTCGAACACGGGCTTGCGGAGATCAACTCTGGCACAGCACCTTTGCGTTCAGCAGGCCCCAGCCGAATATCGCATCCTTGCCCGGCTCGCCCATGTCGTTTGCCGAACGCGTTAGGGCGTCCGCCACCTCATCGGGTTCCATTTCCGGGTTGGCGCCGAGCAGCAGGGCAGCAGCCGCTGTTACGAAAGGTGCGGCAAACGAGGTGCCGCTCTTTTGCCTGCCGCCCGAAATGGAGGCCGCCGTCCATACCCCAACGCCTGGAGCGGCGATGTCGATATGATCGCCACGAACCGCACGCCGATAAGGTTTCATGTTCCGGTCGACAGCGGTAACGGCGATCACATCAGCGTAGGCGGCGGGATAGACCGGTTTGGCGTTCGGCCCTTCGTTGCCGGCGGCTGCAATCAGAATTGTATCCTTGTCGATGATGGCGCGCACAGCCTGTTCCAACAGCATGTTCGGCGGCCCGCTGAGACTGAGGTTGACGATCCTGATATTGCGGGCGGCCAGCATATCAAGTGCCCGTATGAGATCGTAGATGTCGGCTATATCGGTAGCCCTGCCATAGCGCTGGAAGGCATCGATCGCGACCAGTCTGCCGCCGGGAAGCAGGCCGGGAGCGCGGCTGCCGGAAGAGCCGACGAGGAGAGCGGCAACGGCAGTGCCGTGTTGCGCCGCAGAGCTGGGGTTGGTGCCGTCCCCCAATTGCAGCACTTCGATAGTCGCCTCGGCAAGCGAGGCATGATCGGCGTTGATGGCGGTGTCGACCAGGCCGATCGGCAAGGGAGCGCCGCAACCTGTCGCTCGCCCGTTACCAGCTTCTAGCGGCCAGTCGACGATATGGCGAATAAGCTTGCAGTCGCCGCCGGGGCAGGACGCTGTGTCTTTCTCCTCGGGCTGATAGAAATGGTTGAAATCCACATTAGCTGAGGGTGCGGCGGCAACGACGGCCTGACGCGCGACATCTAGGGTCATACCACGCGGTATCGTCAGCTTGACCAATTCGCTACCGGTAAGCGCGATTGTTGTTCGCTCATCAATCACGAAACCGTCTTGCGTCAGGCTTGCGATCGTTGCCTCGTCGAGGCCCAAGGCGACGATTTCGTCGCGAGCGCGATCAGGAATGGCGACAGCACGTCTTGGTGGCGCAGGACGTTCCGCTCGTTGAAATGGCCACCTAAACAACGATCGTAGGTCGCCTCTCAGACGCCTGCCATCATCACCACGGTTTTCACCGCCGGAAGAGCCGCCAGAGGATCCGGCGCTGTTGCCGCTATCATCGTCGTCGTTGTTATCGTCGTCATCATCCGCAAATGCCGCAGCAACGCCAGGTGCGATGCCGACGGATTGAAGCAGTGGCATTGCGGCCATGCCACCGATGGCAACGAGTATCACCAGGATAAATCTGAAGCGGGGTGGTGCAATCGTCGACAAAGCGCTATCTCCAGTAGAAAAACAGCTGAAATATTCCCAACAAGCACGGGAATGCTATCTTGGATAGACGTTTATCTCGACAAAATATTCCCTGCCGTGCCAAACAAATCGCATGACGAATGACACGCGCACAGTGCCACAGCGGTTGGTGGAGTTTTTACCCAATCTGCGCCGATTTGCGATTTCGCTTTGCCACTCGCGAGAACTGGCCGATGATCTCGTGCAAGCCGCCTGTGAGCGTGCAATCGTCGCCGCCGACAGTTTCGCGCCGGATACGCGCTTTGACGCCTGGATGTTCCGTATCCTGCGCAATCTCTGGATTGATCATCTGCGCCGCGCCCGCACTGCCGGTCCGCAGGATGAAATCGAGAAAGCCTATGACGTGTCAGTCCCTTCGGGAGAGGCCGCAACCCATGCCCGTATGGAACTGATGGAAGTGGCGACTGCTTTGCAGAAACTGCCGGAAGAACAACGCGAAGTGCTCGTTCTGGTCTGCGTGGAGGAGCTGAGCTATCGCGATGCGGCCGACGTGCTCGCCATTCCTATCGGCACGGTGATGAGCCGTCTGGCGCGGGCGCGCAAAAATCTGGCCGAACTGACGGGAATAAGCCTTGGGGAGAAACGTTCGTCCGATACGAAAGGCGGCGTTGCATGACTATGGAACACTTTGACGACGAAACATTGATGGCATTTGCTGATGGCGAACTGGACGCGGCGACCAGCCAGCGGCTGGAGACGGCGCTCGAGACAGACGAGACGCTGGCCGAACGGCTGGCCGTCTTTCTCGACACTCGCATGGCTGTTGGGGCCGCCATGAAGCCGTTGATCGATGAGCCGGTGCCGGAAGCACTTGCGACATCCGTTCGGCGCATGACAGAGGCGGCCGAGCACAAGGTGCTTGCCTTCCAACGCCCCGAAAAACGGATGCATTTCCGTAGTAGGCGGCCTTGGATGATGCCGATCGCGGCTTCCATCCTTGCCGTCATCACCGGTGTCGGCGGATATATGGCGGGCCGAGGCAATGTCGACCTGGAGGGGGCCTCCGAAAACGCCTTGTTTGCCGCGCTTGACCAGCAACCTTCCGGCAGCGATGTCACGCTCGGCCAATCCGAGGCGCTGCATATCGTTTCAAGTTTTGTTGACGGTCGGGGAGAACTCTGCCGGGAGTACGAATTGAAACGGCGCAACGAGACGACTGCAACCGTTGCATGCCGCACAAATGGCGCGTGGGTCACGCGTCTGGCGTTGTCGTCGCCGCGTTCAGAAGGTTACGTGCCAGCATCCTCTCAGGAAACGATCGACGCCTATCTCGCTTCGATCGAAGCCGGTGAACCGCTTGCCGCAGAGGCTGAAAGAAACGCGCTCGCCGGAATGGCCGAATGATTCTTCAGATGCGTTCGGAATAAGTTCTAACCTGCGCCGTTCTCCACGCATATGCTGCGAGGAGAACGATCATGACACTGCCACTGCTGAAAAAGCCCGAACCGAGAGTGACTTTCCTCTGCAGGAACGAGGACGAGGGCATCATCCCCGTGCCCGTGAGGGCAAAAACCGCGCTGCCGGAATGGTTTCGCAAACTGCCGCCCGTCACCGAGGCGCGTCTTTCGACGACCGATAACGGCCTCACCGTTAAGCGTTGCATGCCGTTTCTCGATGCAATGGCAACGGGGTGGATCATTGGCCTTGCCGCGACGGTGCGCATGCAGATCTCCGATGGTGGACAGACGGTGGATTGCGGCTGGGATTTTGACCGCACCATGGTCAGCAACCACGCTAACCACCAGGTGGCCGGAAATCCGCGCGAACCGATGCCGCCCTGCAAGTTTCACAATTACTGGACCATCGTTACGCCGCCGGGCTGGAGCTGCCTGTTCCTACCGCCGCTGAACCGCCCGAACGGCGTGTTCGAAATTGTTTCGGGCGTGGTGGATACCGACAGCTACCAGTCGGAAATCCATTTTCCGTTTTTCGCCATCGGTGAAGATGGATTGCATGTTCTGGAGCGCGGCACGCCGATCGTGCAGATCATTCCCTTCCGCCGGGAAACGACCGACCTTGCCGCCGATATCCGGTCGGAAAGCGAAGGTGAGGCGGTGACCCGCAAATCGATCCTGCGCAAGACGCAGGCATCCGATGGCTGGTATCGGAAATTCGCCCGGGCTCAGCGTTGAAATTCGCAGATCCAAGCCCCTTTCGCCGATATCCGGCTTTTGTCGGCTCTCGACGCGCGCCGTTACGTATCCTTAAGATTCTGAAAATAATTATTATTTTGTGGAATATGTCCGAAGGCGATCCGTTTCTCTCAAGCAGTCAATGAAGGCTGCCCGACAATCAGGAGAAACAAAATGAAGAAGATGTTTGCCATTCTGGGCTCATTGCTTGCCACCAATGTTGCAACCCCAACCCCGGCCGTCGCCGACGATCCAGTCACCCGCTTCCTGGAGCGTACGTTCAACAATAACGCAAGCTCTCGCGAGGCGCGTCGTGGCCGTGACGATAATCGCAGGAGCTGGTCGAATTCCAGCACCAATAGGGCCTCGAACTCTTCCAGCAACTTCAGTTCGAACGGAAACTCGAATTCCAACAGCAACTCAAACTCAAACTCAAACTCAAACTCGAATTCGAATTCGAATTCGAATTCGAACAGTTCGTCGAACTCGTCGAGCAATTCCAGCTCGAACAGCAGTTCGAATTCCTCAAGCAATTCCAGCTCCAATTCGTCGTCGAACTCCAGCTCGAACTCTTCCGACGACGATTGAACTGCGCCTACCTCGGAAGCTGACTTGCCGATTGGATTACTTCCAGTCTGCCGAGAGCCAAGGCCTTCTACGACTATTGGGTAGATGTGCGTAAAGTTAAATGGCGATCTTTCCGTTACTGTTGAGATCGCCGTCCGGCACTAGGGATCTAATGCCCGACACGTTCACAAAAGCATTTGCGCGCCTGAATCGTGCGCGTAACGCTGCCTAGGCTCCTGACACAATATCAACTCAACTAAAACGCGCCAAAAGCGTTGAAGGAGATGTCGAGGTCAGTGTGGGACGCATCCCTCGCTCTTTCTCGATCAAGCTAGGAGGAACGTATGCAAAAGATTAGCAAGATTTTCAGCGCGATTTCATTGTCCGCAATCATGACATTTTCATCGTTAACCGCCGCGTCAGCCACGCCAATGCCCGCATTTTCCGCGCCTAAAGTCTCAAATGTGGAGGAAGTGCAGTATCGTCATCATCGTCGTCACTACCGCGAATGGCGTCACCACCGCGCTGACAGGTATCATCATAGGCACTATCACCGTCATCATCGTCGTTCGAACGCTGGTGCAATCATAGGCGGGCTCGCTGTGGGAGCTATCATTGGCGGGGCATTAGCAGCTCCGAGGCATTCTTATAGAGGAGGCCATGCCCAGTGGTGCGCAAATCGCTACCGGACATATCGTGCCTATGACAACACCTATGTCCCGCGGGTGGGTGTGCGTGCCTACTGCAGGTCTCCATACAACTGATTTGCCGGAGACCGGTTTGGTGCGGCCTGCCACAAGCAGGCCGCCGGTGATCAATAGAGCAATCGCGCGCGGATGGTTCCGGGAATTTCCCGTAATGCCTGGAGAACGTCGTTCGCGTGGTCGGATGTGCCTTCAGCTTCAATGACGACGTAACCCGTGTCGCCATGGGTCTGCAGGAATTCGCCGACGATATTCAATCCACGCGAGTAAAAGATCTCATTCAGTTGGATGAGAATGCCAGGACGGTTCTGATGCACATGCATGAAGCGCGTGCCATTCGGTCGCTCGGGCAACTGAACCTGCGGAAAGTTGACGGCACCCATTGTCGAGCCGATGTCGGAATACTCAATGAGTTTTCTGGAAACTTCTCCGCCAATGCGCTCCTGCGCCTCTTCTGTTGAGCCACCGATATGCGGTGTCAGGATAACGTTGTTCAAACCCTGCAAGGGCGTTTCGAAACGATCCTTGTTCGATGCGGGCTCTTTCGGGAACACGTCAACGGCAGCACCAGCGAGATGACCATCCTGGAGGACTTTCGCGAGTGCGTCGAGATCAACTACAGTGCCGCGTGAGTTGTTGATGAAGATGGCACCTTTCTTCATGCGGCGCAGTTCGGTTTCGGTGATCATGTTGTTGGTCGATGGCGTTTCAGGGACGTGCATCGACACATAATCAGAAATTTCGAGAAGCTCACCGAGCGAATCCATCGATTCAGAATTGCCACGGCGCAGTCTGTCGGAAAGATCGAAGTAGCGTACGACCATACCCATGCTTTCGGCCAGCGCGCTCAACTGCGAGCCGATATTGCCATAGCCGACAATCCCGAGCGTCTTGCCGCGAACTTCGCGGCTGCCGACAGCCGACTTTTCCCAACCACCCTGGTGGGCGGACGCCGAACGCGGGAATATCTGCCGTGTCAGCATGATGATTTCTCCGATCACAAGTTCTGCGACCGAGCGCGTGTTGGAATAGGGCGCGTTGAATACGGGGATACCGCGTCTCCGGGCGGCGTCGAGGTCAACCTGGTTCGTTCCGACAGAGAAACAACCAACGGCGATGAGCTTTTTGGCTGCGTCGAAGATTTCTTCTGTCAGTTGAGTGCGCGAACGAATGCCGATGATGTGAGCGTCCGCGATGTGGCGCTTTAACTCGTTGTCATCAAGGGCCTTCGGCAGATGTATGAGATTGGTGTAGCCGGACGCTGAAAAGTAATCCACGGCAGTCTGGCTAATGCCTTCGAGCAGAAGCACGGAAATTCGGTCACGCGGGAGGGAGAGTTGAGTTGTCATCGGTGTTCTTTCGATTTCCGGACTTTAGAGAGGTTAGTGGTGTTTGTAAGTCGACACGGCGGATTAAAACAAGCCATTGAGTCCACCAATAGGCTCAAACAGAATGGGGAGCAATTAAACCGTATAAGGCGATAGGTAGCCCGAAAGTGGGGGATGAAGCTGCCGAACACATAAGGGATGGTGCGCAACACGGCTGTCGCCAGGATCCAGGCCCCGAACTGCGCAAGAAGATTGTCGGTCTGGTCCTTGAGATTGCTGAACCAGGTGCACGATTACGATTGTCAAGTGAAAGCTCTTTCTAATAGGTGGTTGCGAGCTCGAAGAGTCTGCTTGAGACATACGGACCAAGGAGATATGAGCGTCCTATCAATATTGGATATCTGCCCTTCCCGTTGAGAAAGAGGCATCCTCACCTTATTTGGAATTTACATGCCTCACCGGAAAACCTACGTGGCGTTCGCCTTTACTTTTTTCCTGAGCATGTATTTCAGAACGTTCTTCGCGGTTGTCGGCCCCGAGCTCTCGCGTGACCTCGCGCTCACCCCGGTTCAGTTCGGGCTGCTTTCCTCGGCATTTTTTGCAAGCTTCGCGATCTCGCAGGTCCCTGTCGGGTTGCTTTTCGATCGTTTCGGCTGTCGGATGCCTGCAGCGGTGCTTGTTCTCTTGGGTTCAATTGGTGCGGCACTGATGGCTGGCGCAACCTCATTTTTCCCGGCAGTGTTGGGCCATGGGCTTTTGGGTATCGGATGTGCGCCGGCCCTGATGTCGGTCTATTTTTATTTCGGTCAAACGCAGACCTGGCAAAAAGCCGCACGAACTGCGACGGGCATCGCCGCACTAGGGTCAATTGGCGCTCTCGTCTCGACAACACCCCTCGAGATGGTTGTTTCCTCCTTTGGGTGGCGCAATGCTGTCGCGGTGTCGGCATGTTTCCTGGCAGTTGCAGCCGGGTTGGTCTGGATGTGGGTTCCCGCATTGACAAGAAGCCAGGACATCGGGCGCGATGCCTCGGATTCCATCAAAACAAACCCGATGTTCCTTGCTCTTCTGGCACCGATTTTCCTCAGCGCGTCACTCGGGACCGTCTTCAGGAGCGCGTGGGCGTCACCCTACCTGCTCGACGTCGTGGAGCTTTCCTCTCAGGGCGCTGCAAATATCTTCGCCTTGATCAGCGTAGCAGGAACAGTCACGGGTTTTTTGCTGCCTTTCGCAATGCGACGCTGGAAACCTGGATCGATTGTAGCGGTCTTCTATACCTGCGCGATCACACTCACGGCTGCTCTTGCAATCAGTCCGGCGCAGAGCCCGATCTCGGCGGCCGCAGCGCTCTCGATGCTTTATGCAATCGGCAATTGCCACACAATCGCTATGGCAGAAGCGCAGTCTCACATTGAAGCAAGAAGGCGAGGGGTCATTCTTGGATTGCTGAATGGTCTCGGCTTTGTCGGCGTTGCTCTATTTTCTCCGCTCTTCGGCGTGATTGCGCGGGTCTTCGATAAGGAGCCTGCATTCAGCATCATGTTTGGTGTCACCGCCTGCGCGCTGGTCGTGTCTCTCATCGCTTATTTGTTTCGTGGACGCGCAGTCCGGTCATAACCGGATGCCACAAGCAGCCACCGCGGAGGCTAAGGAAGAATAGCTTATAAGACGCAAATTCAAGAAGACGTCGCAAAACTGCCCTGACCGCCTTTCACTCTGCATCGATCACGGATTATCGTCATTGCCTTCTTGCAGGACCTCGCCTTTCGCCTCCCTCAACAAGAGCTTTATGCGCAGCATCCAGTCCTTCTTCATCAGGAGGACCACGAACGCTGGTTGCGCAGCAGTTTGGAGGAGGCAATCTCGTTCCGGTCGCGTGTTTTTCCGCGAGATTTGATGGCCATCGAGCGGGCGCCGGAGCTTTGGGTGAAGAGGCCATCCCCGAAAGAACCGCTTCTCATTTAAGCACGGCTTGCTGTTAACACCGGTCAGTCACTTCTCCCGACAAATAAGAAACCCTCCCAGAGGAGGGTTTCACGATTGGCAACGCAAACATTTAACAGCTTACGATCAAGAGATTGTTCGAGCTACAGGGCGCTTTGTCTTACGACGGTTATCTTGCCGATCGCTACAAGCGGTGTCACGTCGAGCGTTTCACCAGTATCGGCCAAG
Source organism: Agrobacterium sp. NPDC090273 (assembly GCF_044772305.1). NCBI lineage: Bacteria > Pseudomonadati > Pseudomonadota > Alphaproteobacteria > Hyphomicrobiales > Rhizobiaceae > Agrobacterium > Agrobacterium sp. NPDC090273. The sequence continues at coordinate 42,393 of NZ_JBIVYN010000014.1, read as the reverse complement.
TCAAGGCTATAGTGGAATGCCCTGCCATCAGGGTGGTCTACTGTTTCGTGGATTTTTTCTTTGCCGAAATAGGGGCCGGCAGGGATCGAAAAGCCAGAAGCTTCACAGTCTTCGACAGCTCGAAAACGTACGGGTGCACCTTCCATTTGTTCCTCCATGAGTTCACGCAAATGAAAAATATGCAGCGGGTACTGCCGAAATATGTTGCCTCGAAACAAACCGTGAGGCAACCGTGCCGGTGCACCCCTCAGAAATGACAGTCTCTGACTGCGTCCAAAGCGATGCATGGAAGCTCGCAGTCTCACATCTGGACGATCACGTTCAGGCTTCCATCTTTCTGTTCACCAGATAAGCAAGCGCGACTGCAGAACAAAAAGCATAAGGGCTCAAGAGCAAGATGTCTGCGTAGGATATCTCGAACAACATCGTCGCCGGCCAACCAAGAACAAAGACCCATGTGAAAACTGCGCCGCAAACAAGCAGCGTCGATGCTCTGAAAGGAGCGCCTGGTGCCAGGTAATTCGTGACGATGACTGACGGAATACCAACCAAAAAACAGCCTGGAATCGTACCAAAGAGGCTCATCAAAACCAGGAAAGCGTAAAACAACACATCATACGCGTCTAGCGAGTATTCTGGGTCAGGATGCGTAGCGAACAGGTAAGCTAGCACTATAAGCGATCCGGCTACACTTCCAACCATCGCTGACAGAAGTGCGACAGGGACCAAATTTCGCATATGGCTTACCAAATATTCGCTCCTGCAACTCATTGACCGTCACCGCTCTAGAACGTGTCGTGACTCGTTGTGGTCTGCCTGCGAGCGAAATGCACGCTGTGAGCAGGAAGAGCAACAAGTTTTCAATGTTTATTTAGACCGGGACATCGCAGTCCGAATGAGCGATTGTTCTTGGAGGGCGACCGGCTTCTGAGCAACGAGCCGTGCCGGGGGCTGATCGTAACCCAACTCTCTCATCAGCAGGTTGTCGAATTGCACAACATGCATGAAATTCTTGAACGTGCCGCCGCACGCCATGCAGCCCAGGTTGCCAGCGACATGGAATTGGCCGCTCTCGCCGACATTAATCAGCGAGAGCAGGACAATCTCCTCGATTACAAATTGCTTCGTGATCTCGACCGCAATTTTCAAGACTTGATTATGCTCGCAGCACATAACAGGTACCTGCTGCGTTCTGCAGAGCAGCTGTCAGGCACCATGTCGGTGTTGCCGAGCTTGCTGGATCAGGAAGAGCGTGCCCGGCTTGCGGTGGAGGAGCATCACGCGATCGTTGAGGCTCTGTTGCGAAGGGACCGAGACGCGGCCGAGGATGCTGCTCGCGCGCATATTCACGCCTCGCAGAAACACAGGATGCTGATGCGTCTACGATCGCCGTAGCCCACGCGAGCCCCTGATGCCCAAATTGATCGCTAACAGAAACACCGTCAGCGTTTCGAGGCTGCGTTGCTCGTCTTATTTGATACTGAAGCCGAGACGGTGCAATGTTTGTTTGAGGTCTGCTCTGCCTTTCAACGCTTCAGCGTTTTCGATGCGTTTCGCAATAGGGGCTGTCCAGCCATATTCGGGAAGTCCCTGTCGCTCCTGAAAAACCTTCATGACTTCGTCGTAGCTATCCAGGTCGTGCTGTTCCGTGCCTGAATACGTTTCACGAAACAGTACCGAAGATTGCGGGAGGCGTGGTTTGACATCGGTCTTTACTGCCGGATCGGGATAGCCAACGGACAGACCGAATAACGCAACGACTCCAGAGGGAAGACGCAGTTCGTGTGATACATCTTCGGGTCTGTTGCGAATGCCGCCTACGTAGCAGGAGCCGAGGCCTAGGGAATCAATTGCCGATACGGCATTTTGCGCTGCAAGCGCGGCGTCGATCGCACCAATCAGGAAACTCTCCAGATAATCCAGACCCTCACCGTCGTTACCCTGGCTGGCTGCAACATTTCGAAGCCTTTTCAGATCAACCAACCAGACGAGAAAGAGAGGCGCTTGCTTGACGTGGGCGTTCCCGCCTGTGAAATCGGCAAGTCGTGCCTTGCGATCACTGTCTTCGACCGCAACGACGCTCCACGCCTGAAGATTGGAGGATGTGGGCGCAGACTGGGCTGCGGCGACGAGAAGTTCGAGGCTCCCCTGTGGTAAAGGTCTAGGAAGATATGCGCGCGTCGTGCGGTGGTTCAGCAGCACGTCAATCGTGTCGTTCCAGAAGGGGGGAGAGAAATCAGCCTCCGTCCCATAACGGTTCGTGACCCGTTGTTGTTGCTGTTGCTGTAAATCGATTGTTCTTGCTGGGTCGAAAATGCTCATTTGAAAACCTGTGATTGGTAGAATTGGATAGGCCACGACAAAAGTTGGGTATCATCAGTTTTTAATAATCGCCACCGGTGTCGAGGCCGAGGAATATCCTGCCCAATCGTGATTTCAGCGTGAAACAACATTCCTGGGATTTCAGCAGTCACCGCAATGGATGTCATTCATCCATCTGGCGTCAAAGCGTTTTCAGGAACGGGTGCGCACCTTTATCGAAGGGAATAACCGCCGTCGCTGAATAGCGTGCTGCCGGTCATGTTGGTGTTGTCCAGCAGGAAGAGCGCGGCATGTGCCTGCTCCTCTACAGTGGCGGGACGTTGCACTAGATTGAGCGTGCTCCAGATCTCGTATGCCGGCTTTCGAACATTGTCCGGACGGTTTCGCCATAGCTCACTGTCTGTTGTTCCAGGAGAGAGGCAATTGACCCGGATTGGATTGAGTTCAACAGCCAGTCCACGAGCAAGCCCCTCCAGCGCGGAGTTGCAAGCGGCATAAGCCGGAGCGCCTATGGGACGTGCCGAGGCGGCTCCAGACATGAGTAGGATAGATGCATGCTTGGCAAGACGCGGCAAGGCTGCATGGACTGCCCAGTATTGTCCCCAGAACTTCGCCTTGAAAAGTTGCTCACTGGTTTCGAGGTTGCCCTCGGAAAAAGAGCCTGTCTTGTAAGTGGCGGCGGGGGTGAAAAGGCCAGCAAGCAGGGGCGCTGTGGCAAAAAATTGGTCGAGGCTTTCTTTCTCGGTAATCTCCACCGTTTGGCCCGATGCCCCATCTCCAAGCGTCAACAGTGCATCGGTCAAGCGATCTTGAGAGCGACCTCCAAGATGGACACTATCTCCACGTTCTATCAGTTTCCGGGCAAGGGCGAATCCAATTCCGGACGTGCCCCCGATGATTGCGTAGGTTCTATTTGTGCTCATGAGTGCGATCATAAGCTGCGTTCTACTATCCTCGATAAGGGATAATTTTCGTTCGATTGCCGAATAAAATTCGCTAATGAAAGATATGCAGCATCAACACGGCGACGATATGGGTGTCTTTCTGTCTGTCTGTGAAACAGGTAGTTTCGCAGCCGGTTCGACGCGTCTAGGGCTTTCCGCTTCTGCAGTGGCAAAAGCAGTAGCACGGTTGGAAGGACGACTGGGGATAAGGCTGCTTCAACGTTCGACGCGCAGATTGAGCCTGACTGCCGAGGGCGTCGTCTATCGTGATGCGTGTCTCAACGCGCGACGAGAGATTGAACGCGCCGAGTTGGCAATTTCAAGTCTTTCCCAAGAGCCTTCTGGTGCATTGCACGTCAGCCTGCCGCCGCTCTTTGGCGCCAGGATCGTAGCACCAGCGCTTTATGGCCTCTGTAGAAGATGGCGGAACCTTGATCTTCGAATTTCAACATCGACGATACCCAGTGACCTTTTGGATGGGAAAACCGATCTCGCCGTTAGGATAGGAGAGGTGGCTGACACGAACGGGTTGATGTCGCGCGCCCTCGGGAGCCAAAAAGTCGTACTATGCGCGTCTGGTGACTATTTTGCAGACCGGATGATCCCATACAGAATTGAAGATCTGGCCGAACACGCACTGATCGCCTCACCGGTGAACGGTAAACCTGGCCCTTGGCAATTCCGTAACGCTGATGGAAATTTGCTGGCCTGGCACCCCAAAACCCGGCTTGTCCTTGAGGGTAGCCTGCTGACGCTTTCAGCCATCAAAGAGGGAGAAGGTCTTGGCCTCGTACCGCGGTGGCTTGTGCGAGATGATCTCGCCAGCGGGCGATTGGTGTCGGTGCTAGATGACCGGATTGCGGGGCATTTGCCAATACAGGCGCTCTGGCCGGCATCACCTGCGATGTTGCCGCGCTTGCGGGTGGCTATCGATGCGATTGTAGATGCGACTAAACCTCTGCTTGTCGATGGCGCGCTGCTTTGAGCCGAGAAGGTACTCTTCATTCGACGAAAGTGCTGTCGGCGCCGAGATACAGCCAAAGCGTAAAGTGGACGTAAGATACGGTTCAAGCCGGATGCTGCTGTACGCTTAATCCCCCGTCGACCGTCAGACACGTCGCGTTCATGAATGGGCACTCGTCGGAAACCATGAAAACTGCGGCCATGGCAATTTCCTCTGGGGTCGCGATACGACCGCCGGGATGTAACTTCATTGTCTCGGCTTTAGCAGCTTCGGGGTCGGGAAATCCGTTCCAGTAGTCGATCACCTTCTGGGTGGAAACGTAGCCCGGCGCGAGCGCGTTCACGCGTATTCCCGCGTGTGCATATTCAAGACCCAATGACTTTGTCATCCCAAGCAGTGCGTGTTTGGCAAGTGGATAGGGAAATGTGTGAGCGATGATGGTGAAGGCATGGGTCGATGCAATGTTCAGTATCACACCCTTTTTACGCGCCACCATGGCCGGCAGAACAGCGCGGCAGCAGTTCCATGCACCTTTCAAATTAATGTCGAAGCAGCGATCCCAATCTTCATCCGTTGAGGAGAGCGGTTCGGAAAAAACATTGACGCCTGCGTTATTGATGAGAGCGTTGATTTCGCCAATTTCATCTCCTGCGTCATTGACCGCGGCTTCAATCGAGGTGCGGTCGGTAATATCAGCGGTGCGATGTAGCAAAATAGCGCCTTGGTCGCACAGGCGAGAAGCCATGTCTTCGAGCAGATTATTGTCAAGGTCAACCAATAGCAGGGCGGCGCCCTCGCGGGCGCACGCTTCGGCAATGGCAAGGCCGATCCCTTGCGCAGCGCCAGTGATCATGATGCGCTTGTCTATCAATCGTTCAACCATGATCATGTCTCCGAAACTGAATTGTCGTATGGGAATGGAGTGTTTCTGACTGCTTCAAAAGCGTTAGCCCACCCAAACTTTCCATATGATGGGCGTTGGGAAGGTGGGTCATAGGCTCAAGACAGAAGAAATCTTGCCTATCTGACGGTGCGTAAAGCATCAAGACGGCGTGCGCTGGTGTGGTTTCGATCAATGCCTCAAGCCGAAGTTCCGGCCATTCGATTGAGGCCGTTCCTTCCCAGTTTCCAAATGCATTGTTGGTAAAACGCTTTGGCAGTCCGGCCCCGGTGCGAATGTCGAGATCGGACGGAAATTCCTCCCTGGAACCAGGTAAATGCCCCGCACGCTCGGACCAGTATTCGCCAGCGGATGCCTTAACACGCACCGAAGGCGTGCGGACAAAGAACGGATGCTGACCCAAGCCGAATGGCATGGTTTTAGCCGCTTTGTTGGAAACGGAGAGGTCGAGCGTGAGGGTGTCTTCGCTTACCGTGATCCGCTGTCTGGCTCGATAGTGATAAGCACTTTGCTCATCGGGAAGATGCTCGAAAGCTAGCTCGATGCCTGCGTCATCGACCCCTTCCACAGACCAGTTCGCAAGCCAGCCATCCCCGTGAACATAATATGGGTCGGATGTGTTCGGCTGGAACGTGTAGGTTTTTTTGCCGAACCGGAATTTATTGAACTCAACCCGGTTACCGAATGGGACAAGCGGAAAACTTGCCATGTCGCTTGATGGGCCACCTAAACCGATCATCACAGGAAATCCGGAAAAAGTTGCGCCCAGCAGACATCCTCCCCGGCGCGACACAAGAACGGCGAGATCGCCGCTCTCGAGTTTGTACGGGTCTGTGACGCTCATCGGTGGCCCGCTGCCGAGGACCTCAGATTGTCAAGCAGGACAGCGAGCAGAAGAATGAGGCCACGCACCACATACTGATAGAAAGCCTGAATGTTGAGGAGGTTCATGACGTTTTCAGCAATGCCCATGATGAGGACACCGACGATGACGCCGCTCATCGCCGCCCGGCCGCCTGCAAGCGAGACCCCGCCAAGTACGCAAGCAGAAATCACCGACAGTTCGAGACCCGTTGCTGCATTAGGCTGACCCGATGTGATGCGCGATGCAAGCAAGATACCGGCGACCGCGCAAACCAGACCCTGCAGCATGAAGATCCAGACCCGCATATTGACGACGTTCACCCCGGCCAGACGCGAGGCCTCCGGATTGCCGCCGATAGCGAGAGTATTCTTGCCGAACACGGTGCGGTTAAGGAGAAAACCGAAGATGATAAAGGTTGCCAGCATGACCCATATCGGTGTTGGGACGCCGAGAAATTTCGACAGGGCCAACTGATAAAAACCGGGGTCGTTTATGCCCACGGCGCGTCCGTCCGACGAGATCAGTGCCAGACCCCGCACGATCTGCATGGTCGCGAGTGTTGTGATCAGGGCATTGATACGGAAACGGGCAATCACGAGCCCGTTGATAAGCCCCACCGCACTGCCGCATGCAATCGCCGCCAGAATCCCAAGTGCGATCGATCCGGTGGCGTTTGATGCCATGACGGCAACCATGCCGGAAAAGGCAACGGTTGATCCGACCGAAAGGTCGAAGTCTCTCGAGGCAAGGCAAAACATCATCGTGCATGCAACGATACCGATCGTCACAACCGACTGTAGTAGGCCCAGCATGTTGCGTTCGGTCAGAAAGTTCGGAACCGTCAGCGAAACAATGAGGAAAGCAACGGCAAAAAGAACGACGAGGCCCTGTTCACCCAGGAGAAGTTTTTTCAAAGACGTCATTGTTATTGGACCTGTTCGCTTGGAAGTTCGCTGGCGGAGGTGATATCGGGCAGGGCGGCCGCAAGAATGCGCCGCTCATCAAATTCTTCCCGTTTGAAATCGGCTGCGATACGCCCATGGCACATGACCATAATGCGATCGGTAATGCCCATGACCTCCGGCAACTCGCTGGAGATGACGACGATAGCCATTCCCTGTGAAGCGAGGTCGTAGAGGATTTCATAAATCTCGGATTTTGCTCCGACGTCTATGCCTCGGGTGGGTTCATCAATGATGAGCACTTTGACACCTTGCTCGGAGAGCCAGCGGCCGAGGATGACCTTTTGCTGGTTTCCACCCGAGAGATTGATGATGTCCTGTTTTCGCGAGGGCGTGCGGACGCGGAGTTTGGCAATGAATGTTTCGGCGAGATCAGCCTCCCTCTTCGGCTGGATGAGGCCGAAGGGAGAAAAATGCCGGCGGGAGGAAATCGCCATATTTTCTTCGATAGAGCGTCCTTGAACAATCCCATCGAATTTTCGGTCCTCAGGGCACAGGACGAGGCCAGATCGGATCGAATGTGGCGGGCTATTTTCCGTCACCACAGCACCGTCTACACGCACTGTTCCTTTCGCACGGTCATCCGCGCCGTAAACAAGGCGCATGAGCTCGCTGCGTCCGGCGCCGATCAGGCCGAAGAAGCCGAGGATTTCTCCTTGGCGCACGGAAAATGCGGCGGGATGCATAAGTTTGGGTCCTGCGATGTCCTCAATTTCAAGGCGGACCGGTCCGAAGTCACGGCCGCGCCAGCCCCAGATATTGGAAATCTCGCGTCCGACCATTTCAGCGATGATCTGGTCGCGCGTCACATGGTTCATGTCAGGATGGTGGGCTGCAAGCTTGCCGTCGCGCAGAACGGTCATGCTGTCACACAAGCGGAAGATTTCGTCCAGGCGATGCGAAACATAGAGAATGACAATGCCCTGCGTACGCAGGCGGTCGATCAATGTGAAGAGAATTTCGCTTTCGCGCGATGAAAGCGATGATGTCGGCTCGTCCAGCGCAATGACGCGTGCATCCTCCATGATTGCCTTGGCGATTTCAACCATCTGCCGGGCGCCGATCGAAAGCGTCGCGACTTTGGCGGCAGGATCGACATCGATGCCGATTTCGTCGAGTTTCTGGCGAACGACATCGAGAAGTTTACGCCGATCGATCACGCCTGCCTTGCCGGGAAATCGGCCGAGCCAGAGATTTTCCGCGACTGTCAACTCGGGGACAAGCTGCAGTTCCTGATGGATAACAATCACCCCGGCGTCGAACGCGTCCCGTACGGAGTGATAGTGCTGAACCTCACCGCCGATGACGATTTGACCCGTGTCGGCTGCCTGGTCGCCGGAAAGCAGGCGGATCAACGTTGATTTACCCGCGCCATTTTCGCCCATAAGGCCATGCACGGCACCTTTGCGGACACCGAACGAAATGCCTGACAACGCCTGAACGCCGGGGTAGCCTTTTGATATCGCTTTGAATTCGAGAAAGTCTTGCATGAATGCGCTCCGGCAGGAAGGCTGGCGGCACACAAAAGGTCGCCAGCTTCATAACTTCGGAAGGAAAGATTATTCGATGCCGAGGTCTTTGCGCACGGACTGATAGTCATCGCGCTTGGCGAGCTGACCTGCTGTAAGGATCAGCTTTTCCGGTTCGTTTCCGTTGGCAATCCACTCGTACATGTTGAGTGCGGTCTCGTAGCCATGACGCTTAGGAGAGATGATAACCGTGCCGAAGAAGCCGGTCGCAGCGGGCTTCTTGAATTCGTTGATGGCCGACTCCGCGCCGCCAATCCCGATCCCGATAACACCATCGGCAGCAATACCAACACTTTCGGTCGCGCGAACCGCACCAAGAACGGCCTCGTCATTGAGGCCGACAGCGACCCAGTGCTTGATGCCTGCGTTCTTGTTGAGAACGATCGTCGCGGCGTTTAGTGCTGCTTCGGTGTCGGTCTTAGCCTGCGGTGCATCGAAGATATTGGCGTCAGCGAAACCGGCGACTTTCAGAACGGAAACGGCACCACCGACGCGATCAACCGCTGTTGGCAACTGTTCGTAGGAGACACGAATGACACCGACGTCAGCGATATTCCAGCCGCGGTTCTTGACTTCGGCAACGATAGCCTCGCCAACGGCCTCACCGATCTTGGTCGCGGAGATGCCCATGTGTGGCACGTCTTCGATAGGGCTGCCATCAGCATTCACAAGGCGATCGTCAACAGTCATGAGCTTGAGGTCATTGGCCGCAGCTTTTGCAACGATGCCGGGGCCAAGTTTCACATCGGGTGTGCAGATGATGAAGCCCTGCGCTCCCTGGGCACCAAGGTTGTCGATCGCCGACTGAACCTTCTCGCCATCCTCAGCTCCGATCTTGACGAGCGTGAAGCCTTTTTCCTTGGCGGCGACTTCAGCGAACTTCCATTCGTCCTGGAACCACGGTTCTTCTGCCTGCTTGACGACGAAGCCAATCTTGACGTCGGCCGCGAATGCCGAGGTGGCCGCGATAACGGCGACAGTGCCAGCCAGGATGGCTGTCTTGAAAATGCCCATTGTCTCTCTCCCTGATCTTCTGCTGATGCAGTGCGACGAGGTTTAGTGTCTTCCATCATATTCGTCAATTGCATTTGTATGATGAATAAAATATCAGTGTATGACTTTGACGCTTGGGCAGGTATTGTCGCGTTTGAGTGCAAATTGGTCTATTGATCGACCGCAGGGCGACGCGTTCGGGATGGAGTATTGAAGTGATTGAGCGAGAAGGTGTTTCCGCAGATGCCGTTCAAAAACGCCCGCGTGTCCAAAAAAATGTGACGCGTTCCATAGCGAGCGACATTTTTGCAGATGTCTTTCCCCCGGGGTCATTGCTGCCGACCGAAAGCGAGCTTTGCATTCGCTACAGCGTGAGCCGTACCGTGATCCGTGAGTCACTGAAAATCCTTGAATCCAAGGGACTTGTCCGTGGCCGCTCTCGTGTCGGCACGTCGGTGTGCGATAAGCAAGAGTGGAACATTCTCGATCAGCAGATGCTTGAATGGATCGGTCCGCGGATCGTTGAAATGGATCTTCTTCAATGTGTTTTGGATGCACGGCGCGCAATCGAGCCGTTTGCAGCGGAGTTGGCGGCGCAGCGCGCAGGCGTTCAGGAAATCGCGGCAATCGAGGCTGCATGGCAGGCAATGTGTGACGCTGAAGGCGATGTCGAGAAATTCACCAAGGCCGATGTCGCGTTTCATACCGGTGTCTTGAAAGCCAGTCGAAATCAGGTGTTCATGCAGCTCTCAAGCATCATCAGCGCGGCACTTGAGTTTTCTTTGCATGCCTCCAACGAGGCTGTCGATACACGCGGCGAAGCACTTGATGTGCATCATGCCTTGATAGAGGCCCTGCGCATGCGTGACGGGAAAGCAGCGAGACACTGTTCGCAGCGCATGCTGGATATTGCCGCCCGCGATCTCGCCATCGCCATGCAGAAATATCCCGCAAGCGCCGTCTAAAATCCGGCGGCTCCAGTCGCCATCATCCCAGACAGAGTGAAGCAATGAAGATAACCAAGCTGACCACCTACATCGTCCCGCCGCGCTGGATGTTCCTGAAGATCGAAACCGACGAAGGTATCGTTGGCTGGGGGGAGCCGGTCGTAGAAGGCCGCGCGTTGACCGTGGAAGCGGCTGTGCATGAGCTTGCAGATAACATCATCGGCAAAGATCCCATGATGATCGAAGACCATTGGCAGGTCATGTATCGTGCGGGATTTTATCGCGGCGGCGCGATCCACATGTCCGCCCTTGCCGGCATCGACCAGGCGCTTTGGGATATCAAAGGCAAGGCACTTGGCCAGCCAGTCCACTCCCTCTTGGGTGGGCAAGTACGCGACAAGATCAAGGTCTATTCCTGGATCGGCGGCGATCGTCCCTCAGATGTGGCAAAAAATGCCCGTGACGTTGTGGCTCGTGGCTTCAAGGCAATCAAGCTCAACGGTTGCGAGGAAATGCAAATCGTTGATACCTGGGAGAAGGTTGAAAAAGCCGTTGAAACCATCGCGACCATCCGCGAGGCAATCGGCCCGCACGTCGGCATAGGCGTCGATTTCCACGGTCGCGTCCACCGCCCGATGGCAAAGGTTCTGGCCAAGGAATTGCAGCCATACAACCTTCTTTTCATCGAAGAGCCGGTGCTGTCGGAAAATCGCGAAGCTCTGAAGGAAATCGCAAACCATTGCTCGACACCGATTGCACTCGGCGAGCGACTTTATTCTCGCTGGGACTTCAAGCAGGTTCTGTCAGACGGCTATGTCGACATTCTCCAGCCCGATCTGTCTCATGCAGGTGGTATTACGGAGTGCCGCAAGATCGCGACCATGGCAGAGGCCTATGATGTCGCACTTGCTCCTCATTGCCCACTCGGCCCAATCGCTTTGGCGGCATGCCTGCAGGTGGATGCTGTCAGTTACAACGCCTTCATCCAGGAGCAAAGCCTCGGAATTCACTACAACAAGTCGAACGATATTCTGGACTACATCTCCAACAAGGAAGTCTTCCACTATGCGGATGGCTTCGTGTCCATCCCCCAGGGGCCGGGTCTCGGCGTCGAGGTTGACGAAGCCTACGTGATCGAGCGTGCCAAGGAAGGGCATCGCTGGCGAAATCCAGTCTGGCGTCACGAAGACGGAAGCGTTGCTGAGTGGTAACGTCAGTTACGTCATAGCCAGCTTTGCAGCGAGCGTTCTAGTGCAAGCTCGCAGTCAAGCTGCCTGGCCGGCTCGACCACGATCTAAGCCACAGGGAGAATAAGTATTCACCTTGTGGCGTACTCGGTGCCGCGTATTCGGAAATCAGCTGATCGACCGTTTTAACCTCATTGGAGGCGAAGGTCTCCCACTCGCGGAACGTTACTCGGGAACAGAATTCTGTGCCATGGTATGCGCATTAACGAGCTTGAGGTAACGGTTAAAACACGTCAAGCAACCCATAGAGCCGGGGCCGTGGATTCAACCGCCATACGAGGTCCGTGACGATCCGTGAAGAAGCCGTGCCAGCTCATCGAACGACTGGAGTATTCCGATCAGTTCGTCGAGTGAATAGAAGGCTGGCCTCGGATAAGGTGGGACGTGTTTTGCAGTGCCGGCAAATTCCGTCAACTCCTTGCTGAGAATTGCGAACGAGCTCTCATGCCGCGTGCCAATCGTCTCAAGACTGAAGTGTGTTTCTACAATGCTGCGGCCCTGAATTATGAAATTCAGCGATAGACCTTCTGGCGGGGACAAGTGACGGTACACGGATCCCGGTCCACGGAGTTTCTCAAGAGGGATGATATCAGCCGTTGCCGCGATGAGATTTTTTGAGGGCAATGCAATAGAGGGTTTCTCCGGCCGCAGTGGATAACCCGCACACAGTTTGTAGTAAAACGTGTGAACTCCCGATCGGCTGGCGGCTGCTAATAATGAAGGCTGCTGCATAGCCGCGAGTCTACCATCAACGCACTTATGACGACAAGATATCGAGGTCATTGAGCACCGCCTCGGCCAAGTTTGATCGAGTGCAAGTCACGATCGTCAGCAAAATCAAGCAAGCTTCGTAGAGTTTCGTCCCGAATTTTTTGCATCATTGAGTGCGTTGTCGGCTCGTATCAGAAATTCTTTCCGGCTTCCATGACGGTACTCCGCAATCCCAGCCGAAAACGTCACGTGAAGCTTCTCAGACGTGAAGGTTTTAGCGTCTAAAACACGTCGAAGATTATCAATCCGATCATTTGCCGTGTCGACATCAGTGTTCGGCATCACAAGAAGAATCTCTTCTCCTCCATAGCGAACTGCGAAGTCAAAAAGTGTCAATTGAGCCGTGCTCTGTGCGATTGAGACCGCGCACGCGGCCACTTTATCCCTTCAGGACAAGTGATAGTGACCGGAACGGTGGAGACGCCCGCCAAGGCAGCCCCGTGGCGAAGAGATCGAGCACGCTCGCAAAGGATGACCCCAACTCGAGTATCGAGGAGGTTGAACATTGTTTTGGACAAATTATAAAATCAGAGCGTTTTTTTTGAAGCGTCGATATTGTCCGCCACGTTTACAAGCGCCTTCGCAATCTCCCATTTGAGGTCAAGAGTTTCATACGTTCCAGAGCTCAATTGGACACATTCATTGCAGCTCGCAAGGTATCGTTGATGCGCTCTTGCCAGCCCGGACCGTCCGCCTGAAAATGCGCGAGTACATCGCTGTCGATCTTCAACGATACAAGCTCCTTGGTGTTAGGGATTGCAGGCCGTTCAACGGCCGGCGCTGCGACCTTCTTCACCGGCTTGAACAGCATCTCCGCTGCGTCTTTCGGATTGGACGGTCGTCGGGTTGTTGCCATGGTCATATCCTTTTGTGTCTAGCGCTTGGCAGCGCACCTGGTCAGTTTAAGTTTGCAGACTGTATGTCCAAAAAGCGGTGGTCGTAGCCATAGGCGTAGTGGGTGGCCGAAAGAACGCAATGCTGCTGATAAAGTGGTCAGCCGCCCGCAAATCATCAGGGACCGGATGTTGCGAAGTTAAATTCCACAAGAATAATTCGAGCGAACACGTCTCAACAAAAGCCATTCAGCTTGAGAATCCTGTAGGCTCCAATCGCTGCACGAAGTTCATCCTCAGAATTTCGATCTCCGTCATTGGCGTCTGGATGGTGCATTTTGAGCCGTTCCTTGTAACGGCTCTTGATCTCGTCAGCTGTAGCGCGAGGTGAAAGTCCAAGTGTTTCAAAAGCCTTGGCTTCGAGTGGCTTGAGTTTTCTTTCCTGCTGACCGGACTTCGTCTGTCCAGGCGTGCCTGCCTTGCGAGCATTAAGGGTTTTTGCCGAGCCAGAACGCTCGGTCGAGGGTATCGGGATTTCCTTTGCGTCCTCAACGCGGGTTCCAAACGTCCGGCGAGAGCCGGTCGTCGCCTCTTTTTGATAACGGGCGACGTCGGCATTCGTTGCTGCCGATGTGTAGCTGTATCCCTTGTTGTAGTCCTTCACATGTTCCAGACAGAATAGAAGGTAAAGCCCTTCAGCGCCAGCACCCACGGGCGCTCGGTGGGTACCACTTTTTTCGCACCCGTCCCACTGACATCGAGGACCTGAACCCGCGCTGGCCGACGCGGGTTGTTTACGAGCGGACCGAAGGCCTACGAATATTTTGGAATCATGCGTCATCGCTACTTTATGGACGCTGAGGGTCACTTGAGCAACGCTGAGATGGCCTCACATTTGATGTTAGGCATTGAGATTGCGCACTCTCTCCTCTCTGGCATCAGGAATGACCCCGTTGACGTTCCTTTTAAGCAATCGAAATCATTGGCATGTCGCACATCGAAATAGAATGAACGACCAGTTCCATAGGCTGGCCGGATACTTCCGACCAGCAAAGCGCATCTGCGCGGATCAGTCGGCCTTGTAGACCAGCTTGCGGTCTTCGAGCGCCGGCAGGAACTGGCGGGTGAAGATCTGTTCCGGTTTCGGCTTGGACGGCAGCTGGTAGCCGTCGGCGACGATGTCGATCGAGCGGGCGAGGCGGGCATCGTCGACGTCACCCAGACCAAGCTTGTCGACCTCAGGCGAGACGATAAGGTTCTCGTAGGAGAATTTCATGCGCGCCAGTTCGAGCTCTTCCTTGGCCAGATTGTCATAGGCCATCACGGCGTCGATACCGGCCTTGGAATTCCCGGCTATCTCCTTGGCGGCCTTGTTCACGGCGCGCACCAGTCCTGCCACCGCCTTCGGGTTTTCCTTGACGAGCTTCTGCGACACCATCATGCCGTTGGCATAGAGGTCGAGGCCGTAATCGCCGAAGGAAAGCCAGTTATAGTCCTTGGCCGGGTCCTGGCGGTTGTTGATCAGGTTAAACCAGCTGGTGATGTTGAAGACGAGGGCGCCGTCGATATCGCCTTTGATCAGCATCGGCTCCTGCAGGTTCGGTCCCATGTTCTCGATTGCGACCTTGGTCATGTCGACCTTGTTGATCGAACCGAGCACGGTGACGAGGCGGGTCGTGGGCGTGCCCTGCGCGCCGCCAAGCTTCTTGCCTTCCAGATCGGCCGGCGTGGTGATGTTGGTCTCTTGCTTGCTGACGATGGCAAATGGCGGCTTGCTCCACAGCTGGTAGACCATCACCGGCACTTCGTCGGGCCTCGTGGCGGCATTCTGGATGATGGCGTTGATATCGCCGAAGCCGGCATCGTAGACGCCCGACATGATGCGAGTAACGGTGGCGGCCGAGCCCTCGCCCTGGTCGATCGTGACGTTAAGGCCTTCTTCCTTGAAATAGCCCTTCTGCATGGCGAGCAGGAAGGGGGCGTCCGAGCCTTGCGTCTTCCAGCCGAGGGTGAACTTGATATCCGTATCAGCCATGGCGGTACCGCCGAGGCATAGGCTCAGCGCAAGAGTCGAGATCAGTTTCTTCAGCATGTCTGGCTCCGTTGGGTTTGGGTAGATGTTCAGGCGGCAGTGAAATCCTGACGGCGGGTGGCCCAGCCGGTAACGCGTGTCTCGATCAGCGAGAAGGCGACGTAGAGAGCCACGCCCAGCAGGGCGAGGATGAAGAGGCCGGCAAAGACCAGCGGTACATCGAAATTGGACGAGGCCGACATCATGACATTGCCAATGCCGCGGTTGGACGCGACGGTTTCCGACAGGACGGAGCCGACAAAGGCGAAGGTGGCGGCGATCTTCAGCGAGGCAAAGAAGAAGGGCATGGTGCGCGGCAGGCCGACATTCCAGAGGATATCGAGCTTGCTGGCGCCAAGCGATTTCAGCACGTCCTCCAGTTCCGGCTCGGTCGTCGCAAGACCGGTGGCGATGTTGACGACGATCGGGAAGAAGCACATGGCAAGCGCCGTCAGAATGGCCGGCACAGAGCCGGAGCCGAACCAGAGGACGAAGATCGGCACGACTGCGACCTTGGGGATCGACGAGAAGCCGATCAGCAGCGGATAGGCCGTATCATAGGCCGTGCGTGACACCCCGATCGCCGCGCCGATGACGACGCCGACGGCAACGCCCAGCACAAAGCCGACCATCGTCGTCCAGAGCGTCTGCATGATATGCGGCACGAGGACCGGGAAGCGATCGACCAGCGTTTCGAAGACCTGGCTTGGGCGGGGCAGGACGAGATCGGACACCTGCAGCGCTAAGCAGAGGATTTCCCACAGTCCGAAAAAGGCGACGATGAGGGCGGCGGCCCAGAAGCGGCGGCGCAATTCGTAGCTCATGGTCAGGCTCCCTGGATTGCGGTGTCGGAACGGGCATCGATGATGAGTTCGCGAAGACGCTGGTTGAGCACAACAAAATCGTGCTCGAAGGTCATCTCTACGGTGCGGGGGCGCGGAAAATTGACGGGACTGTCATCGATGATGCGGCCGGGTCTTGCACTCATGACGCAGATGCGCGAGGCGAGAAAGCCTGCCTCCTTCAGATCATGGGTGATGAGCAGCACTGTCGGGCGGCGCTTCATCCAGAGCGACTGCATCGTGCCCCAAAGTTCTTCGCGGGTGAACTGGTCGAGCGCGCCAAACGGCTCGTCGAGCAGGAGCAGGCTCGGTTCGTGGACGAGGGCACGGCAGAGATTGGCACGCTGGAGCATGCCGCCGGAAAGTTGCCACGGGTAATGGTTGGCGAACTTATCGAGCCCGACATCGGTCAGCAGTGCGCGAACCCGGTCGCGGAATTCGCCGTTCTTCTTGGCCCGGTACTCAGACCGGAAGGGCTTTACGATTTTCAGCGGCAACATGACATTGCGCTCGATTGTCAGCCAGGGAAGCATGGTCGGGTTCTGGAAGGCCATGCCGATGCGCAGCGCCTTGGCGCTGACTTCCCGCCCGCCGACGATGACCGCACCCTTGGTCGGCTGCAGCAGGCCGGCGGTGAGCCGCATGATGGTCGACTTGCCACAGCCGGACGGGCCGACAAGCGCCACGAATTCCCCATCGGCAATGCGCAGGCTGGTTTCTTGCAGCGCGACGACGGCCTTTTCCTGCCGGCCGAAAGAGACGGCAGCTTGGGATAGCTCCACGGCAAGAGGAGCGGATGTCGTCGGTTGAGGAACAATCAGCATAAGGTCACCATCAAAAGCGTTTCGGAAAAGTGCATGCAATCAGCGTGCCATATTGCATGCGTACGGAATCGATGGATTTTACGAACGAGAATTCACTTACTAAAGTGAATGCAATAAGTGCATGCATTAGTTTTGGGCAGATTCGGCTTGAGCTGCATTCAAATGCGGCACCGCGCCGAGTTGATCTTTGCTGTGACCTCCCTTATCGAGTTGTCAGAAGCAGAGGGTTCGTGATGACGGGCAAAAAGAGTTCGGCAAGAAGTGAAGGGGATCGTGTCGCAGCGATCTGTACGGCTTTGCGCCGCGCCATTATCGAGCGGGCGCTGCAGCCGGGTGACAGACTGCCGGAGGACTCGCTCGGCGAGCGCTTCGGCGTCAGTCGCACCATTGCCCGACATGCGCTCGGTCAGCTGGCGGCGGAAGGCCTCGTCGATCTGCGGCGCAACCGCATTGCGGTTGTCGCCACGCCCTCCTTCGAGGATGCGCGGGATATTTTCGATATCCGCCTTGACCTGGAAAAGCAGGTGGTGAGGCGTCTTGCCGGCAGGCTGACGGATGCGCAGGTGAAGCAGTTAAGGGAGATCGTCGATGCCGAGCATGATGCGCGGCACGGATCCGAGGGCACTTCGATCCGGCTTGCTACCGATTTTCACGTGCTTCTGGCGGAGATGACCGGCAAGCCGATTCTGATCCGCTACGTCACGGAAATATGCTATCGCGCCGGCCTGTCCCTTGCCGCCTTCGGGCGTCCGCATTCTTCAGACTGCGCTGTGAGTGAGCATCTTGAATTGATCGAGGCGATCCGCACCGGACCGGTGGAAAAGGCGGAGGCGATGATGGCGGAGCATCTGGAGGCGGTCGCCTCAAGGGCATTGCTGCAAAGTTCCGGTGCGAAGCCACGCGATCTGATGGATATTCTGGCACCCTACGCGGACTGACGGGACCTGACGGGCCCCGGAAGGGTCTAGTATTCATTCGGCGCCGTCGTGAAGCGGGAGCGAAATAGGTGGCGGCGCGAACCGGATAAGGGGCCATGAAAGCCGCGAGATAATCCTTCTCCGCCTGCAGACCGCCACTGTCGTCTCAAGCCTCGAAATCTTCAAGAGTGTTGCGAATGGTGCGCCAGAAGTGCATACAAAGATTGTTACGCAAATCCCGCCCCCTCTAGTTACAGAGACGTGATTTCAAGAATCCTTCGATCTCGTGCGGCGCGACGCGCAAATGAGGGGACATGTCGCGCCGCAGGATATCGGCATCATCGATGGTCGCATCGCCGCCGGGATGGGGCGCGAGGAGGAGGAGGAGGTGATCGACGGGCGACTGGTGTTGTCGGGCTTCGTTATACCCGTGTGCATCTTGAGAAGTCCTGCCTGCTCTGCCGTTGCGGCTGTGTCGGGGGGCGACCTATGACAAATATCGCCGCGAGCGGAAATCTACTCGCGGCTGACACTATCCGACACCCAACGGCTAACTGGCTCGCTTAATAAGTGAGTAAATCGGCTCCTGCCGGTTCAGAACGCGGATCACGTCCTCTGCGGCTGTCGTTGCCATGCGGATGCGCGTTTCCATGACGCTTGTGCCCAGATGTGGTGAGAAGGCGGTATTCTCGAGTTTCAAGAGTGGATTTTCCGGCGAAACCGGTTCCTCCTCAAACACATCGAGGCCCGCAGCGCCGAGTTTACCGGTCGACAGCGCCTGATAGAGTGCCTCTTCATCAACAATTCCGCCACGTGCAGATAGCACGATAACTGCCGTATCCTTCATTTTGGCGATCGCATCAGCATCGATCATTCGCCGTGTCTTTTCCGTCAGCGCACAATTGACCGAGATGAAATCGGCGCGCGCATAAAGTTCGTCGAGCGAGACGAAAGTGGCACCCAACTCCTTCTCCGCCTCGGGTTGGCGGATGACGTCACTATAGAGCACCTCCATGTCGAAACCACGAGCGCGTTTCGCCATATGCTTGCCGATCTTGCCGAAACCGATGATGCCGATCGTTTTATAGGAGACGTCGAAGCCCATGAAGCGCTGTGCCACCCACGTGCCGGCCTCCGTCCAATGGCCGCCACGCACAAAGGCATCGGCATGGTGCAGCTTGCGTGCGGCGTTGATCATCAGACCGAAGGTCAGATCGGCGATCGTGTGGGTGTGTACGGGTGTGACGGTAACTTCGACACCGCGGCGCGCCGCCTCCTCGATATCGATATTGTCGTAACCGACGCCGCGCCGTGCCGCTATCTTCAATTTGGGCGCATGATCGAATGCCTCCTTGTCGAGTTCTTCGGTATGCCAGACGAAGATCACGCCGTCCGCATCCTGGATACCGGCAAGAAACTCCTCGCGTGTCAGCGGACGGCTGACGCCGCTGCAGACGACCTCGATACCGGCATTCTCGAGCATTGCGACGGCCTCATGCTCCAGAGGCTGGGTGATGAAGACTTTCATGGATATGCCTTTCAAGCGGCCGCAGCCTGGATGGTGGTGACGATGACGCCGGTCTGGGGATCTCGGCCACGGATGATGTCGACGCCCTGAACCTCGCTGATGAAGAGATCAAGCGTGGTCAGCGTGATGGTTCCCGGTTCGATATGGCCACCATAGACCACGTCGTTTTCGCCACTGATCACTGCGTGATAGTGAATATTCAGGCGCCCGGGCTCTTCGCTTGGAGATACCAGTCCCTGGCCGGTCAGCAGGCTGAAAGGCCCTTCCATGATCAGCTGCGTCGTGTATCCGAGTGTCGGATCCGGTTCCACGCGGCTGACGTAATGCAAGGCGACGCGCTTGAGGCTGCCGATCGTCGTCGTGATCTGACCGCAAGAAATGCTGTGCGCAAGGCAGATTTCCTCGATCGACTGCAGCACGTCGCGATCCGGATGAATGCGGGCCGCAATTACCCGACCGCCCTGGCCGGTGGCGGATGAAAAATGGGAAGAGGTCATGGTCTTTTCCTTGGAAACGTGTGTCAGATAGCCGCGACGACAGCTTCGATCTCCACGAGGGAGAGTTGGCGATAGGGATCGCGCTTCAGCAACTGCGGCAATTCATGCATGGTGCGGGCATCGTAAGTCGGATTTTCCGTCGTCAGCCAGTAACGGGTGCTCGGGATGAGCGTGACGGCGGGGTTGAAGGCCCAAGCGATGTCAAAGATCTTTTCGGGCGTGTTGCCGATGAAGACGATCTTGCCGTGCATCTGGCCGCGCATCTGGAAGGCGACAGGAACCGCTTCCTCGATCTCCCAGCCGCGCTTGACCATCGCCTTCAGCGCCGCGGCGCGGATGAGATCGGGATGTGCTGAGGTTTCGACATTGGCGTGGATATGCACGACGTCCGGATGTTCGTTCAGTTCACAGTATTTTGTGAATGCGGCCGTCTCGAAATAACCGTCCAGTTCGGCCTGTTCCTGTGCCGTCAATTCGGTCTTGAACGGAAATTTCTTGTAGAACTGGTCCATATAGCTCTGACCCCAGTATTCGACATTGTGATCGCGCTTTGCGGGCTCGATCAGGGCTGTCTTCGAATATTTCCACAACAGGTCGAAATGCGGCATGCCATGCGGCTCGATCCCGTGGATGGAGCCGGAATCAGCCACCTGCCCGGAGGTGAAGATCTCGATCTTACGATGCACCGGTCGGCCGATCTTGTCGAAATAGCCCTTTACTATTTCCTCCAGGCTGAGCGGGTGGATTTGCGTCTCGATATAGGCGTGGGCGTGGTAGATCGGCTCCTGCGTTATGCTCAGAACCTCGATCACCTTGCGCCAATGTTCGGAGCGGAAATAGTCGGCAATGGTCTCGACGAGATCGGTCCTGTCCATACCGATGTCCTTAGTCGCAACGTTGGTGTTCATTTAATCCTCCAGAGTTTTGGGCCCGCGAATGCAGGCGTCAGTTCTGCATCGCCCAGCGGCGGACGGTGCGGTCTTCGAGCAGTTTGAAAAGGACGCCTTCGACGAACAAGCCGATCAGGATGACGCTCAGCAGGCCGGCGAATACCGATGGGATGTCCAGCATGTTCTTGCTTTGAAAGATGAACCAGCCGAGCCCGCCCTGGCCTGAAGAGACGCCAAAGACCATCTCGGCGGCAATGAGCGTGCGCCATGCAAAGGCCCAACCAATCTTCAGCCCTGTGACGATGCTGGGCAGTGCCGCAGGGATCAGGATGCGGCTGACAAAGCGCCAGCCCTTAAGCCCGTAGTTGCGACCAACCATCCGTAGAGTGCGGGAGGTCGACTGAAAGCCGGAGAACGTGTTGAGCGCCACCGCCCACAGAACCGAGTGGACCAGCACGAAGACGAGACTTGCCGATCCGAGGCCGAACCAGATCAGCGCGAGCGGCAGCAGCGCGATCGCTGGCAGTGGGCTGAACATAGCCGTCAGCGTCACCATCAGATCCTCGCCGATGCGGGTGCTGATTGCCACCATCGTCAGTGCCGCGGCCGCGAATATGCCGATGACATAGCCTGTCAGCAGAACTTGCAACGAGGCCCAGATCCGTTGCAGGAGTTCACCCGACCCAATACCGGCAACGAGTGCCGAAACTGTCTCCGAAAAGGTCGGAAACAACAGCGGGTTATCGACAGCGCGGCCGTAGATTTCCCATGCAATGGCAAGAAGCGCGAGAATGAAGAATTTGCGTGCAGGTCCCGAGCCGTAGATCTTTTCCCAGATAGTCAGCTTGCGCTCGATCATGCCGAAGGCTTCGGCACCTGCCGGCTCGCGGCGAATCTCGGGGCGGTAGTTGTGGAGCGGTGATGCGCTGACGTCAGCCATGATGTTGAACCTCCTGGCTTGCCTTCTCGGCAAACAGCATGTCGTGAATGTCCCGTTCCAGTGCGCTGCCCTTGGCTCCAGCGGCGTCGTCGCGGGAAAGACCGTTCAGTTCCGCCTTCACCTGGCCGGGATGGGGAGAAAGAAGAAGGATGCGGTTGCCGATCTTGATGGCCTCGGCGATCGAGTGTGTGACAAAAAGGACGGTGAAGTGGGTATCGTCCCAAAGCTCCAGCAATTCGTCCTGCATCTTGACGCGGGTGAGGGCATCAAGGGCCGCAAACGGTTCGTCCATCAGCAGGATGTCGGGTTCCATCGCCATTCCGCGGGCAATTGCAACACGCTGCTTCATACCACCTGACAGCATGTGAGGATAATTATCCGCGAACTTGGTCAGGTTGACCTTGTCGAGATAGTGGCGCGCGCGTTGTTCTGCCTCCTTGCGGCTCTTCAGCTTACCGGACTCGACCAACGGAAACATGACGTTCTGTACGACGGTCTTCCACGGCAAGAGCTGGTCAAACTCCTGAAACACCATCATCCGGTCAGGTCCGGGGCCGACGACTTTTTTGCCGTGAAGACGGATCTCGCCTTCACTTGGCTTGTGGAAGCCTCCTATCGCCTTCAGGAGCGTAGACTTGCCGCAGCCGGAAGGGCCCAGCAGGACGAAGCGGTCGGCGCTGAAAACCTGGGCGCTGACCTTATGTGTCGCGAGGATAGAAAGATGGCCCGCGGTGTATTGCAGCGTGACATCGGAAATATCGAGAATGGGTTCCGCTTTCGTGATTTTCCGAATTTGGTTTCCGGACGACGGCAGATTGACGTTCATCGCGGTTTCCTCCCTGTTGTAATGGTCAGTTCGCGTGTTCCGCCTGTGGTGCGGACTGCAGATCGGGGAAAAAGAATTCCCGCCAGCTTTCAGGGGCGGTCTTGATGAGGCCGATCTTGGCCATGAAGGAGGCGGTCTGCTGCACGCCGAGCGGCAGCGACTGGAAGATATTTCCCTCTTCCGCGAACATACCGGCCAGCTGATCGACCGTGAACTTTTCCTTTGTCGAGGCGAGATATAGCTCGGCTGCCTTCTTCGGCTCCTTGTTGATCATGTCCTGCGCCTCGTTGAGAGCTGCGAGAAAGACCTTGATCGCTTCGGGGTTTTCATCGTGATACGCGGCGGTGCTGAAGGCCAGCAGGTTAGTCGTCGGCCCGGCAACATCGAGAGTCGTCAGGACCGCGTGCATGTTGGGTTGTTCGAGCAGTTGCTGGTAATAGGGCGGACCTGCGAACATCGCGTCGGTTGGCCCTTTTGGGTTCATCATCGACTGTACGCCATCGGCAAAACCCAACTGAACCATCATGGGATCGAATTTCTTGGCGTCGCCGAATTCCTTGTCCAGAGCCATCTGGAGATAGATCGCCTGGTTGGAGACCTTTAGGGACGTTACCGAAATACGGCTTGTTTCCTTGAAATCCTTAACGGTCCTGACGGCTGGATCTTTTGTGACGAGCACACTTTTCGTGCCACTGACTGCTGCGATACTCTTGACGTCGCCGCGGGTGCGCGACCAGAGCAGCACCGCATTGGACACGCCTGCTGCAACGATATCGACATTGCCCGAAAGAAGCGCGTCGGTCACTGCACTGCCGCTTGGGAAGCTCAGCATCTGCAGGGACAGATCCTGCCCCATCTGCCTGGCATGTTTTTCGACAAGCTGGCCCTGCTTCATCACGTGAATCGGTGCAAACAGGATCCCGACGCCACCGGCGACACGGATTTCTGCTGCAGTCGCCGGAGCCATCTGGCCGACCGTGGCCGAGACGGCGATGGCCGTCGAAATGAGAAACTTCCTGAACGCGTTCATATGGTCCTCCCAACCAAGTCTGCACTTTGCAAAAACTTCAAGCAGCTGGGCCTGCTCTCCTCAGCAGGGGCCTTTGGGAGCATGATGCGCCGACAGGCTTGGCGTGATGCTTGAAATCTCAGTGCAGTCACGATATCGCCAAGAAATCGATGACGTCCAATGGATAATATTCCAAATCCGATAACCGATAGGAATACATCAGATGAATGAACGCGATCTTCGGTACCTTGTTGCCATCAGCGAGTGTGGCAATCTGCGGCTCGCTTCCGAACGGATGAACGTCACCCAGCCTGCGCTGACCAAATGCATCATGCGCATGGAGGAAGAGGCCGAGACGAAACTGTTTCAGCGCAAGGGGCGCCTTATCGTCCCGACGCCGGTCGGCAATGTACTCATTCGCCGGGCAAAGCACATCATCCAGTCGATTGATGAAACGCAGCGCGAGATCCATGATTACGTCAATGGATCGCGCGGCCATGCGCGTCTGGGCGTCGTTGCGACCATCACCGAATTTCTGATGCCTGAAATCCTTCAGAACCTGACGCGATCGAGCCCGGATGTCACGCTGAAGCTCACCGTAGGCATGACAGACTTACTGCTGGATAACCTGCGGCGAGATGAACTCGATGTGGTCATCAGTCCTGTCTACGAAAGCGATGAATTCGACTGTCTGCCGATCATGAAGGATCATGTGGTTATAGTCGCCAGCCGCGATCATCCGCTGGCGGGACGGCCGGTTGCGCTGGAGGATTTGAACGAGTTCAAATGGATACTGCCACAATCGAGCGTCGGAATGCGTGTCTGGCTCGAACGCGCTTTTGAACGGCTCTCATTACCGCCCCCACGCGTGCAGGTGGAGATCAGTTCGTTGCCGCTGATGCCGAAGCTGATCGCGCGTACCCATCTGCTCAGCTTCACATCACGGCAGAACCTCACTCGGACAAATGGTGGTGAAAATCTGGTCGAACTGCCTATCCCGGAAATGACCCTGGAGCGCCATTTCGGAATTTTCATGCGTAAGGGTGGGTACATTCCCACGGCAAGCCAGGTACTCGTCGATCGTATCATTCAGGCGACGGCGGAAATCGAATAATGAACACAGGACAGCAATCTTCTTTTGTCTGGGGCTTCCGTTGCCAATGCTGCGCCGAAGGTGCGCCTGGATGCCGTGACTGTGCATGATCCCGCTGAACCGATGGCAGGCGCTACGACTGACGCCGCCAGCCATCTTCGCGGTTGTACTGCGGAACATATTCCCGACAGGAATATGAAAATGAAAATAATGAAATTGATTTGATGTTCTCGGTCCATAAAGTCGAATGACCGTGTGGAGGAGCCGGGCAAATCCTATTTCTGCAACACCGACCGCAGATCGATTGCAGGCTCCTTTCATTGAACGGTAGATGGCGTCGACGGGCAGATATTGCACCTCCTTGGCGACCTCGGCACTATGGAGGAGATATCTTGGCCTACACGATTTTCATAACTGCATCAGCACTTCATCCCAAAGGTGCCTCTGTGCTGGAGGCCGCCGGTTGCAGATTGATCTATCTGGACGCGGGCGGCGGTGAAGCAGCGGTCGACCATATTATGGCCGCCAACCAGATCGATGCGGTTATCTCTCGCACTGTCACCCTTTCAGCAAGGGCAATAGCAAGCTGCCCAAGTCTCAAAGTTATCTCAAAACACGGTGTCGGCGTCAGCAACATTGATGTTGCAGCCGCCACGGCCCGCAACATCCCGGTCTTTGTCACGCCTGGCGCCAATGCGCAGTCGGTTGCTGAAATGGCACTCGGCCTGATGCTCGCTTGTGCCCGCAAGATCGCTTGGATGGATGCAGAAATAAAAGACGGACGCTGGTCCCGCGCCCAGGATGGTCTGGAGCTCAGCGGTCGCACGCTTGGTCTGGTCGGCTTCGGTCAGATCGGTCAGCGCCTTGCCAAAGCGTGCCTCGCGCTCGGCATGAACGTCGCGGCGTATGATCCCGGCTACGGAAGCGTCGCGCCGATGGACGGCATCTACATGGTGGGATCGGTCGATGAACTGCTGCCTGTCTGCGACGTGTTGAGCCTGCATGTTCCGCTGAACGCGCATACCCGCGGCCTGATCGATGCCGGCGCGTTTGCAAAACTCCCCGATCAGGCAATTCTCATCAACACTGCCCGCGGTGAAGTTGTCGATGAGGCAGCTCTGATCTCGGCGTTGAAGGGAGGACGGCTTTTCGCAGCAGGGCTCGACACTACGGCTGACGAACCGATCTTGCCCGACAATGAGTTGCTGAAGCTCGCAAATGTGGTTCTCACGCCGCATGTGGGCGGCTCGACACCGGCCGCACTTGCAGAAATGGCAAAGAGTGCGGCGGAAAATGTTCTCGGTTTTCTCAAGGGAGAGCCCCCGCCGAAATCGGCCTGCGTCAATCCCGAAACGATACCATCCATAAAGGAGTATTTCCATGAGCGGTGAAACCAAGACGGCTGTCGTCTGGCCTGCCGGCTATCACATCAATCCGCGACACGGCGATTTGCCGAAAGATCTTCTTGAAGAGTTCGGCAGAGTTCCTGTTGCGGTCGCAGGAGACTGCATGGGGCGGTCGATCGGTTCGATGGGTTTGAAATCCTATCACGGCGCCAAGATTCTTTGTGGTCAGGCCGTGACCGTGCGTGTCAGGCCCGGCGATAATCTCATGGTCCACAAGGCGATGATGATGGCGCAGGCTGGCGACGTCATCGTGATCGACGGCGGAGGCGATCTTACGCAGGCGGTCATCGGCGGGTTGATCCGAACAACCGCAATGACAAAGAAGCTGGGTGGTTTCGTCATTGATGGCGCCATTCGCGACCTGGCAGAATGGGCTGAGGGCGAGATGCCGGTTTTTGCCCGCGGGCACACACATCGCGGCCCGAGCAAGGAAGGTCCGGGCGAGATCAATGTTCCGGTTTCCGTCGGAGGGCTTGTGGTCCAGCCGGGCGATCTTGTCTTGGGTGATCTTGACGGTGTGATCGCCATTCCAGCCGAAGACGCTGCCGCCCTCCTGCCCAAGACCCTCGCGCATCTTGAGCGGGAAGCAAAGATCCGCGAAAGCAACGTCAAGGGTACCTCGGACCCTGAGCGTTTCGACGCCATTCTGCGAGCGAAAGGTTTACCGGTCTGATCAGCGCGTCGCCAAGGGGCGTTGGGACTGGGTGACGTTACGGGAGGTGCTGCCGCCATGCAGCAGAGGCCGACAGGCTGCAAAATTCTAGCCTTGCATCTTTAAAGGCAATTCAATCGAAATTACTCGCGGGCTGCATGCCTGTGGGAGGAGGATTTTATCGTGCTCATTGCACTCAGCTTCGCAATGTTTGCTTGCTTCATTTACCTGCTGATCAGTGGCCGCATGTCGGCCATGACAGTGCTTATTCTGGTGCCGACCGTCTTTGCGTTGATCGGCGGCTTCGGTGCCGATATGGGCGACATGGTCGTCAAGGGTATCAGGACGATTGCTCCGACGGGCGTGCTGCTGATTTTTGCGATGATATATTTCATGGTGATGACGGACGCCGGCTTATTCGACCCGATCGTCAAACGGATCGTCAGCGCGGTTGGCGGTGATCCTGTCAAGATTTTCGTCGGTACGGTGGCTCTCGGTTACCTTGTCGCTCTCGATGGGGATGGCGCAACGGTTTACATGATCACGCTTGGCGCATTCATGCCGCTGTATCGCCGGCTTGGTCTGTCGTTGCCAATGGTGGCCTGTCTTCTCTTGCAGTGCACGGGGGTGGGCAATCTCCTTCCCTGGGGTGGCCCGACTGCGCGTGCGGCCGCATCCATGAAGGTCGAAATGGGCGATGTTTTCACTCCGCTCATCATTCCGCTGCTCGCCTGTGTCGCCTGGGCATTCGTGATGGCGTGGATTTTCGGTGTTCGCGAACGTAAGCGGGTTGGTATAATCGAATTCAACTCTGCCCAGTTGCTCGAAGCCCGGGGCGTGCCTGGCTGGAAGCTATATTTCAACTGGGCACTCACCATTGCGCTGATGACCTCGCTGGTGCTGGAACTCCTGCCGCTTTCCTACCTCTTCATGATCGGCGCGGCCATCGCTATGGCTGTCAATTTCCCGCAATACTCCGCTCAACAGCATGTGCTCGCCAATCACGCACCGGCTATCCTTTCAGTCGCTGCCATGTTGTTTTCGGCCAGCGTCTTCATCGGGATACTCAATGAAACCGGCATGGCCAGTGCCCTTGCCCAATCGATCGTGGGGATCATCCCGGAGCAGGTTGGTCCCTACATGGCCGTCATCACGGCGCTACTGAGTATTCCGGTCACGTGGCTCGTCTCCAATGACGTGTTCTACTTCGGAATGCTGCCCATTCTTGCCGAAGCCGCAGGACATTACGGGATTACCGCAGCGGAAATGGCACGTGCCTCCCTGGTCGGCCAACCGGTGCATATCCTCAGTCCACTGGTTGCCTCCACCTACCTGCTGGTCAGTCGTCTGGACCTCAACTACGGTGAGACCCAGAAGTTTACCATTGGTTGGTCGGTGGCCGCGTCACTCATCATGTTGGGCATGTCCATCGTTATCGGTGTCATCCCCATTCACCGATAGGGCCGGTCCGATGCCTGACGGCGGATGGCTGTCGTCAGGCACGGTTGCTCAGAAGGAACTCTCCGTACCCGGCAGAGGGCGGTTTTCGAACTGTGCTCTGCTCTCTTCTGCAATCCGCACCAGCAATCTGGCTGCCGGCGTGAAATAGGCCTCACGCAAGCGGATGATACCGAACTCGCGGCGCATCGTTGTTGCTTCCAGCGGGATTTCACGCAGATGCTCGCCTACGGCGTTGGGGGCCAGATTACGTCTGGAGATGAAGCTAAGCAGTTTTGTCTCTGAAATCAGTCTCGGCAGAAGAAAGATGGAACTGGTTTCCATCTGCACTTGAAGTTCGTTCAATCCAAGCGACCGGAACGTACTCTCCAGCCACTGACGCGTGGCAACTCCCGGCCCTGCGAGTACCCATTTATATGCAGCCAGGGTCTCAGGTGTTAGCGGATGATCGAAAATGGGGTGATCGTTACTGGCAACAGCGACAACGTCATCACTGGTTAGCGAAAAAGATTCGAACCGTTCGCTCTCGCTTGTAGACCGTGTCAGTGGCCCGAAGACAAGGTCGATGGACTTTTCAATGAGCGCACGCATGAGTACGTCATTCATGCCCACTGTCAGCTCCAAAGTCACTGCGGGTGCTTGGTTGATTAACTGAGCTGTCAAATGCGGCAGCATATATTCCGCCGTCGTGGCTGCGCTGCCTATTTTTATCGAACCAGCGACGCCGGTTCCGAGATCCGACATCTCGCGTCGGACTTCGGTCGCAAAACCGAGAAGACTGCGCATACGTGTTAGGAATACATGGCCCGCCTCTGTCAGGACGAGTTGCCGTCCCTCGTGACGAAACAACTCAATCCGCAGGTCGTCCTCTAGCCTCTGTATGCATTTGGTCAAAGCAGGCTGCGTGCGTCCGAGTTTTTCCGCCGCAAGCGCAAGACTCCCCGCTTCGGCAACCGTGACAAAATAATTAGCATCTCTAAGGTCGATCATCGTCTTCCATCTTGCATTGAGCGAGGACTTCGCCCTGCGCGATTACCTGGTGTGTTACCAGTTTATCCGTCCTTGCTTTCGCTCCCAAGCCTCGCAAGCCGTGGTACCGGTCGTCCGCAAAAACTAGATTTCGAAAGATCAACAGTCAAAGGGCCAGCTGTCGGTTCGCATCATCAAATGCGGCTCGGTTGGCGTCGCGGCGTCTGCGTGGCCTCTGTGATCGATTTATCCGCCCGTCGCAGTTTGGTTGGCGGACGAGCCGGATGCTCCAGGTCTATGTCGACGGAAGAATTTTTTATTCTCGAGGCCAATCTTAGATCTAATAGTCTATAAATTTTATATACAATGTATGAGCATGAGCTTTCCAACGTAGTTGCACCAATATCACCGGGGAACGCACGACATGCAATTAACACGTCTAACAAAACTCGCCGTGACCGTTTTTTGTGCAGTAAGCATTCAATCCGGTATTGCGAACTCGGCCAGCAATACTCCCCTTGCAACCGCGGTTCCAGAGGGGACGGTACTGACGATTGGTGACCCAGTTACCCAAAAAGCGCTCGAACTGTCGGGTCTCGACAAAGAGTTAAGCTTCGAGGTGAGATGGGCAAATATCAGCGGTGGACCACAAACATCGGAGGCGTTTCGCGCCCGCGCCCTCGATGTGGGGTCAGTAGCCGAAATCCCGTCCATATTTGCAAACTGGAACAATTTGCCGGTACGCAATATCGCCTACAAAGAGCGACGCGACCCAATTGCAAATCCAATTTATCGGTTCGGCGTGGCTCCAGGGGTTGAAGTAAAGGGGCTTGCCGATTTCCGGGGCAAGCGTATCGCCTTCAGTCCTGGGCAAGCGCAGGGCACACTGGTGCTGAGGGCCTTGCAAAGCGTTGGCCTTACAAAAGATGATGTCACGCTCGTTGAACTACCTAGCACTGCCGATGTCTATCCCAAAGCGCTTGCAAGCAAACAGGTCGATATCGCACCGATTGGCGGCGTGAACATCCGACGCTACATTTCGCAGTATGGTTCAGACGGTGCCACTCTGGTTGAACATGGATTGCGAGACGATCCCGGCCACCTCTACGCGCCACAGTGGGTGCTGGACGATCCAGCCAAGGCCGCGGCGCTGGCTGAGTTTGTCGGTCTCTGGGCGAAAGCCAACGACTGGGTTAACCGGAATCCTGAACGATGGCTTAAAGAGTACTATGTCGGCAAAGAGGGCCTGAGCGAGGAAGACGGCAAATACCTTATCGAGTTGACAGGGGAACAGGTGGTTTCCGGCGACTGGCGGGATGTTAAGGAGCGCCACCAAGCAACAATCAACCTGCTGGCTGACCAACTTGGCTACAAGCCATTCGACGTGGAGGCAATATTCGACAATCGGTTCGAAAAGCTCGGTGTATCCGCTCTAGCCCAAGGGCAGTGAATCCCTCATCCACTGCATCTGGCGAAGGAACAATGAACATGGCGACAACATGGGAAGTGGACAACGAGCGCCCAGGCGCGCTTTCACAAAAGGCGTCTAAAAACGGCCGCAGACGATTACAAAACGGCGTGAGGCAGCGCCTTGGACCTGGTGCCGAAATCCCCTTCGGCTTACACATCGGGCCTCTCTTGCTGATTTTGATTTGGGCTGCGGGTTCGGCCCTTGGACTCATAGACCCAAGGATCCTGTCTGCACCATGGACAGTGGTCGGTGCGTTTGTCAGGCTGATCGAACAGGGGCGTCTGCAAGATAACCTGATAACATCGTCGTATAGAGCGCTAATAGGCCTCAGTCTCGGATTGATAGTCGGTACTGCACTCGCAGTTGTCTCTGGACTATCGCGTATCGGTGAAGCCCTCATTGATGGCCCCGTTCAGATCAAACGCGCCGTGCCAACCATGGCGCTGATCCCTTTGCTGATCCTGTGGTTCGGAATCGGTGAGGAGATGAAAATTACCACAATCATCCTGGCAGTGATCGTCCCGGTTTACATACACACGCATAACGCGCTGCGCAGTATCGACAGCCGATATGTTGAACTCGCGGAAACGCTCAAGATGAGCCAGCGAGACTTCATTTTTCAGGTTGTGCTACCGGGAGCGTTGCCCGGTTTCTTGTTGGGGCTACGATTTGCCGTGACATTGTGCTGGGTTTCACTTGTTGTGGTCGAGCAGATCAACGCCACAAGCGGGCTCGGTTACATGATCGACCTTGCTCGCACGTACGGTCAGACCGACGTCATTCTGGTTGGCATCGTCATTTATGCCCTTCTGGGTCTGGTGTCCGACAGTCTTGTTCGCCTTCTTGAAAGGAGATTGCTCTCATGGCGTCGCACCTTGGCACATTGAATACCGATGAAACTGCTGTCCATATCCGCAATGTCAGCCGAAGTTTTGGCCAAAAGAAAGTCCTCGACAACGTCGACCTCGATATTCCGCAAGGCGAGTTTGTTGCCATGCTCGGGCGTAGTGGTTCAGGAAAAAGTACATTTCTGCGGGCTCTCGCGGGGTTGGACTACGGAACTGAGGGATCGGGTACGTTGCTGACGCCCGACAATGTTTCGGTGGTATTTCAAGACGCGCGCCTGCTCCCATGGCAAACCGTCATTCAAAACGTTACGCTTGGGCTTCCGAAAAATGAACGCCTGACTGGCAAGCAGGCACTCGTGGAAGTCGGGCTGGAAGGTCGTGATTCCGCTTGGCCTATCGAGCTATCTGGTGGTGAACAGCAGCGCGTCGCGCTGGCTCGTTCGCTTGTTAGGCAACCTGAGCTTCTTCTCGCAGACGAACCGTTCGGCGCTCTGGATGCCCTTACCCGTTTAAAAATGCACGAGTTGTTGCGAGAGCTTTGTTTTCGGCATCGACCTGCGGTGTTATTGGTAACGCACGACGTCGATGAGGCAATCTCACTGGCTGACAGAGTGCTTGTGCTCGACAATGGCCGCTTCATAGAAGATGTCCCAATCGACCTGAAGTCGCCACGCGACCATGCCGACCCCATTTTTGCGAGCCTCCGTAACAGACTTCTCGCCAGTCTCGGGGTCGGATCCGTCTCTGAGCGAGTGCCAGATAACCAATGAAAAAATTGGGAAGATTTCCATGGCCGTGAGCGACCGGAGAAAAGCAAGGTGTATTCAAACTGTCGATGGAAACAGTCCTGCAGCCTCGGCTCGGGCTGATATCAACTGGATGATTTCCTTGATCTTGGGCTTGGATCGGCCCTCCGGTAAAATGTAAAATCCCATCAAAGCGCGGCGACCGGCCCCTGATGGGACGATCTTCACCTCTCGCAGGCCTTTCTCTACAAAGTAGTCTCTTAGCACATCACTGTGAATCAGCACCGAATCCGTATTGAGCGCGAAGTCGATGCATGCGTCCATCGAGTTGCATGCGAACGCGTGGCCAATGCCATCGATATCCCGCTTACCCGATCCTGAGACGAGGCGTTTTTGTCGTGCTTCCATCGGATTCGCCATTGTCGTTGGATAGCCGCGTATCTCGTCTACCGAATGCGTTCGTTCAAGAAGTGGGTGCCCGTCACGGACGAAATACCCGTCGGTCGCTCGCCCCAGGGGAATGAAGTCAACCGCGAGCCCTGGTTTCAACTGGTCGATCCGATGCCCCATGAACAGGGAAATATCGCCAGCGACCAATTGGTCCATGCAGCGCATCGTGTTGCCGATGCTGACATTGATCGGCGCTGCCGGGTGCATGTTGAAGTGTTCGATCACAAAATCCTTCAAAAGCAGGATCCAGGTCGAATAACCCGTGCCTATGCTGATGCCTTCTTCCAGCTCCGCTTTCTGCCGGGCAATTGTGTTAAGGGCATTCGTGTGAAGACGCTTCATAAAGATAGTGCTGTTGTAGAGCGTTTCCCCATAGGGCGTCAGCTGGACGCCGCGCACTGAGCGGTGAAAGAGCTCCACACCCAATGACGTTTCCAGCCGCTTGATGTTGTAGCTCAGCGCCGGTTGGGAGATGTGCAGTATTTCGGCTGCCGCCATAAATGATCCGGCTTCGGCAACCGCCGCGAATTGCTCCAGTGCCTTGTCCATATTCACCTCCCGTCTTCATAAAGAAATTCTATGATTGGGCGGAAATATTCTATTTGTCCATATGTCTTGTGACGGCTAGTCTTCGCCAAGAAAGTGCACTCGGGGAGGAGTCAGCGGACATCGAAAAACAATGCAGCCAACCGGATTTTCACCTGGGAAGCTGGCCCGCAGCATCCTCGATGCACGTCGATAGCAGTAACGGGCGGGACCGGTGATCGGTGAGTAATGTGTCGAGCCTGCCGGATATCTCGGTGACATCGCAATTCTGCATGTGTTTCCGACGTTCCAGCGAGATCAATGTCACCCTCAGGCCAGTAGTCCTGCCGGTCAAATGATCGAGCCGCACTCGGAGATTGCCGGCTATTCGATTCCGGAGGTTGCGCATGGCCACAGTAGAGGAAGCGTCCTTCTCAAGAGATGATCAGAAACAAATGGATGCGCCGGACCGGCATCATCAATCGGAACGGTTTGGCGTGAAAGGAAGAGGAGATAGTCCATGGCCAAGAAAAAGTATGTGCTGGTTGGCACAGGCGCACGCGCCCGCATGTTTTACGAAGCCATTGCTCGCGATTACAGTGAGAATAGTGAACTGGCAGCGCTCTGCGATACCAACCAGACCCGCATGGATTACACCAACAGGGTCCTGATTGAGGAATTCGGCCTCAGCCAGTTGCCGACATACAAGGCCGAGGATTTTGGCCGCATGCTTGACGAGACGGGTGCCGATGTCGTGATCGTCACCTCGATCGACCGTACCCACCACATCTACATCATTGCAGCATTGGAGGCTGGCCGCGACGTTCTCACCGAGAAGCCGATGACGACGGATGTGGTCAAATGCCAGCAGATCATCGATACGGCAAAGCGGACGGGTCGCTCAGTCCGCGTCACGTTCAATTACCGTTATGCCCCGCATAATGCGGCGGTCCATGAGCTCATCGCTTCAGGCGGCATCGGTGACGTGTATTCCGTGCATTTCGAGTGGTTGCTCGATACCAAGCACGGAGCCGACTATTTTCGTCGCTGGCATCGTGACAAGCGCAACAGCGGCGGGCTTATGGTCCACAAGTCCACCCACCATTTCGATCTCGTCAATTTCTGGCTGCAAAGCCAACCGCAGACGGTCTTCGGAATGGGCGATCTGCGCTTCTATGGCCGCGCCAATGCCGAGGAGCGCGGCCTGTTCACGCCCTATACCCGCACCACCAAGGTTGCAGCTGCGAAAACCGATCCCTTCGCCATCGACCTGACCGAAAGCCCGGTCCAGAAAGCGCTCTATTGGGATGCCGAACATGAGGACGGTTATCAGCGTGACCAGAACGTCTTTGGCGACGGCATCAGCATCGAAGACACGATGCAGGTCATGGTGCGCTACAGGAACCGTGCGGTAATGACCTATTCGCTCAACACCTATGCGCCCTGGGAAGGATTCAACGTCGCCTTCAACGGCTCGAAAGGACGAATCGAGCTCATGGTTCGCGAAACCTCCTACATTAATGCCGGCGGCTCTTCAGAAAATGAAGGCGAGGCAAAGGGGATACAGCTCTATCATTTCCCGCTGCATGGCGAACCGCGTGTCGTACCGGTGCTGATGGAGGAGGGCGGTCACGGCGGCGGCGACAGGCGCATGCTCGCGGATATTTTTGGTGGCTCGAACTCGGGCAGCGCCTTCGCCGCAGATTTTCGTGACGGTGCCATGTCGATCCTGACCGGCCTTGCTGCCAACCGCTCTTTCCAGACGGGCCTGCCGGTCGAAGTCGCCGACATGGTTGATCTCTGACCGGTCATCAGACGCGCGTGCAAAGCTGGAAAAGGAGACAGCGATGAATCAGTTGGTTGATGATCGTCTGCTTTCCACCGAAACATAGTCGCAGTGCGTGGCGCACGCCTTTGTGAAGGGGCGCGCCAACAGCCTGGCTCGGGAACGAGCCTGCCTTCCTACAAGGGGCCACGATGTGTCGCGCAAAGCGGACCGTTCGAGATGGATGGACGTAGTTTCAGGAGATCTATGCCGCCAATTACCAACTTTTCTGAGGTACACCGGTTCCGTCGCAAGGGGCCTGTTTACGCCAGGATTGGCATTGCTGATTTCTTGCAAAGAAGAGGGCCGGCTTTCGCCGACCCCTCGGATAACATCAGCCGACGTAACCAAATGCGACGGCGGGTTCTTCTGCGGTCTCAACCCAGATGCTTTTTGTCTGGGTATAGGCCATCAGTGCATCCTTGCCGCTGGAGCGGCCATATCCGCTCTTTCCGAAGCCGCCGAACGGCGACATGACGCTGATGGTCTTGTAGCCGTTGATCCAGAAAGTTCCGGCCCGTACCTGTGACGCCACACGATGGGCGCGTGCAACATTCTGCGTCCAGACGGCCCCGGCAAGACCGTAAGGATTGTCGTTGGCAAGCGCAATCGCTTCCTCTTCCGTGTCGAACGGCGTAACGCCGACAACAGGCCCAAATACCTCTTCCTTGGAAAGCGTGGCTGTCGGAGAGACGTTGTCAAGAATGGTCGGGGAGAAGTAGAAGCCGCCAGTTCCTTCCAGCGCCTCAGGCCGACCGCCGCCTGCGGCGAGCGTTGCGCCTTCGCTAACGCCCTGCTGTACCATCTCGGTGATCTTGGTCCACTGGCGAAGATTGTTGATCGGGCCTACCTGCGTTGTGTCCTCAAAAGGATTGCCGACCGGGATCTTGTTAGCGGCAAAGGCATAGCGTTCCACGAATTTCTGGTGGATTGAGCGATGAACGAGGAGACGCGAACCGGCAACGCAACTCTGGCCGGCGCCACCGAAGATTGCTGATTGGGCGCCAAGAATGGCGCGCTCGATATCCGCATCGTCGAAGACGATGTTTGCTGATTTGCCGCCGAGTTCGAGAATGCAGGGAACTACACTTCTTGCCGCTGTTGCTGCGATCAGCGATCCGGCATGTGCCGAACCGACAAACACCACCAGGCCGGTTTTCGGATGCATGATGGCAGCCTGGCCCGCAGTGGTTCCCTGGCCGGCGATCACGTTGACAAGTCCGCGCGGCGCACCAGCGCGTTCGCAGAGCAGACCGAGGATCAGTGTGCTGAGGGGTGTGAGTTCAGACGGTTTTATGACAACGCCGTTGCCTGCGCAAAGTGCTGGAGCGATCTGCCATCCGCCGGTGAAAAGAGGTGCATTCCATGGTGTTATCTGCACCACAACGCCGATCGGCTCGTTGCGCGTGTAGTTGAGATGCGAGGTCGGCACTGGAATGACGTCGCCGTGGAGCTTGTCGCACCATCCGGCGTAATATTCGAACATTTCCGCGACCTTGACCACTTCACCGCGGATATCGCGGATGGGGCGGCCGGCTGAACGGCTCTCGATTTCGGCAATCGCGGCGGCGTTGTCACGGATCTGGCGGCCGATTTCGAACATGATGCGGCCGCGAGCCGAAGCGGTGATCTTCATCCATGCGCGCTGTGCGATGGCGGCGGCATCCATGGCCGCATCGATAACGGATTGATCGGCATCCTTGAAGGTTGCGAAGGCTTTACCCGAGGAGGGGTCTGTGAGGGTGAGTGTTTCGCCTCCTCCAAAAACAATCTCGCCATTCACAAGGCTACCGATTTCCTCGGTGCTGAAGAAACCTTTGAGAAGTTCACGAACACGCGGACCCTGATCGAGGATGATTTCGTTCTTGCCCATAATCTGCAGTCCTTTAGTTTGAAACTGGTTTGAAAGCACCCATGCGGGTGAAGTCGTCGCCGTCCTTGAGGTCGGTGGAGCCGGCCCAGAGCTTGGCCACGAGGTCGGCCATTGGAAGTTCAGCGCCCGTGCGCTGTGCCAATTCACTGGCGAGACGGACATCCTTGCGCATCAGGCCCATGGAGAACCCGCTGTCGAAACGGTTTGACATGACCCAGGTCGGGAAATGAACTTCGCTGATCATCGAACGACCGGATGCGGCATTGAGGACACGCAATGCAGCCTCCGGGTCAATACCGCCAGCAAGTGCGAGTTTCAGTGCTTCGCTGGTGGTGACCATATGCGCGGCTGCCAAAAGATTGTTGACCAGCTTTGCAACATTGCCTGCACCACTCGCACCGACATGCAAAGCCTTGGCGGCCAGTGCCTCGATGACAGGGCGCGCAAAAGCCACGTCTTCCTCGCTTCCGCCAAGCATCATGGTGAGCTTGCCGGACGCCGCGCCTGCCGGGCCACCGCTGACTGGAGCATCGAGGAAACCATGTCCGAGAGCAACGAGGCGGTCGGCGAGTTCACGGCTGACATCTGGCTCGGACGTCGACGTGTCGATGATGATGACATGAGCGCTCTTTCGCTTCTCCAGGATGTCGACGTGTTGATTGACGACATCAGCCACGTCTTTTGCCGTCGGCAATGAAAAGACGAGGAAATCGCTCGCTTCGAAAGCTGCTGCAATCGTATCGAGAGGCTCGATGTTCGACTTGGCTGCAAGGTCGCGACGCTCTGCACTGAGATCGAAGCCAAGTGTGCGGAAGCCCCTGGACGCAAGTGTTTGAGCCATGCCAAGCCCCATGCTGCCAAGTCCGATGACCCCGACTGTAACCTTTTTGTCTGTCGACATTGAACGTTCCCTTTTAGAGAGCAATGCGCTCTGCTGGTTTGGTGATGGCGAACGTTCTCATCTTCGTCCCGGTACCGATAGTCTAGGTGTCGGGAACGACGCGTTGCGAGTGGAGCAACGCTCTATTCAGAGTTTGAAGGCGGCCATCTCAACGGCAAGATGGCTTGCAAGGCGCTCGACCGAGGCAGGCAGTCGGCGACGGGATTTGACCAGAAGATGGGCGCTCGCCTGTGACAAAAGCGGGTCACTCAGTTCGACAACACCGAGTGCGGAGCGAGTGAGTTCAGTCGTTACGGCAAAGTGCGGCAGGAAGGTAACGCCAAGGCCAGCCATAACGAAGCGACGCAGGACGTCGATTGAGGGCGTTTCCACCAAAGGAGCAACGGCGACCCCGCAGTCTGCTGCAACGCGGCCAACCAATTGCGTGACACCATGTCCCTTGCTGAGAAGAGCGTAGCGACATTCTGCCAGACAATCCCGCAGCAGCACAGTTTTTCGCTCGAGCAGGGGATGTCCGTTGGGTGCCACCAGGCAAAGCGGTTGGCGGGAAATCGCCAGAGACCGGATGCGTGTGTCGATCACCGGATTATAAGCGATGCCGATATCGGTATCGCCATTCGCAACGGTATCGAGCACATCATCTGTACTGCCGAGTGTCAGGGAGTACGCAACCGTTGGGTAGATATTCACGAAGCTTTTGAGGCCATGTTCGATCATGTCGCCCAGAAAGCCCTCACCACAACATATGCGGATACGGGCCTGCTGGACGCTACGCAGCTGGTCGAGCTGTTCGGAGAGAAGATTGCTGTCCTCGATGACACGCTGTGCGTGCTCAAGCACCAGCCTGCCGGCGTCGGTGAGCCCTACACCACGACTGCTTCGCTCAAAGAGCGGCAGGCCGACGTTTTTTTCGGTCTCGGCAATCTGACGAGAGACAACGGATGCCGCCACATGCAGATGCTCGGCCGCGCTACGGATCGAACCCGTACGAACGACAGCGGTAAACATTCGCAGGGCTTTGGCGTCAAGCGTCTCCATCAGGGCATACTTCGCCGGTCGCGAGATCCTGTCAATCGACTGGATACCTCAACCTTGATCCCGATCACGCCGTCTTTAACTGGTTCTGGACCAGCGAGACCCACATGTTGGCACCAATCGGCAGGAGAGCGTCGTTGAAGTCAAAATAGGCGGAATGCAGGCCGGGATTGCTGCCGCTCTTCTTCGCGCCAAGCCAGAAATAGCACCCGCGCTTTTCACGCAGCATGAAAGAGAAGTCTTCCGCTGCCATGCTCGGATCGGCCTCGACCACAGTCACACCAGCCACATCGGGCGCAACATCTCGGACGATTGCCGCACAAGCTGGGTCATTGATCGTGGCGGGATAACGGTACATGTAGTCCACGTCAGCTTCGCAATCGAATGCCGCTGAAATGGAGCCTGCAAGTGCTGCAAGACGCGCCTCGATTTTCGCGCCAACCTGTTCATCGAACCAGCGTGTTGTGCCCCGGATCACGACCTCTTCGGGAATGACGTTCCAAGCATCACCACCGTGAACCTGGGTCGCCGAGACGACGGCGCATTGCAGCGGGGAGACATTGCGGCTGGTGATGGTCTGTAGAGCGGAGACAATCTGAGATGCGGCAACGATCGGATCTGCTCCCTCGTGCGGCATGGCTCCATGCGCCCCTCGACCCTTAACCTTGATCTCAAAAGTACCGAATGCGGCCATCATCTGGTCGTTGCGTGCAACGCACTGCCCAAGGTCCAGCGCTGGCCAGTTGTGCATGGCGTAAATACCGTCCATGGCAAAATCACGGAAGAGACCGTCTTCTACCATGGCCCGTCCGCCGCCCTCGTTTTCTTCAGCAGGCTGGAAGACGAAATGAACGGTGCCGTCGAATGATTGAGCTGTGAGCGATTTCGCTGCAGCAAGCGCCATGGCTACATGGCCATCGTGGCCGCAGGCGTGCATTTTTCCTGGTGAGCGTGACGCGTAGTCAACGCCGCTTTTCTCCGAAATCGGCAGGGCATCGATATCGGCGCGAATGCCGATTGCTTTAGACGAGCTACCGCGGGTCAGGCTGCCAACGAGTCCAGTTTTTCCGTAGCCGGTTTTAACCGAATAGCCCCATTCTGCGAGACGCGCAGCAATGAAGGCGGACGTTTCGGTTTCTTCAAACCCGAGTTCAGGGTTGCGGTGCAAATGATGACGCCAGTTGACGGCTTCTTCGATATCGGAGTGTTGAAGAAAATTCTGCACCTGCATTCCCTTTCAAATAAAAACCGGCCGCATGTGATATGTGGCCGGTTGATAGTTTTACTGACCCGCGATGCGGAGTGAAAGATCTGCAATGACGACGGAACCGATATAGGTTCCGAACATGACGCAAATCGCGACAATCACGATCTTCCAACCCGACTTTTTGGCGATATCGAACTCGCCCTTGGTCAGTGCCAGCCCGCCATAGGCAAGCGCAGGGGTTGCGAGTGCAAGGAAGTTGAGAGCATTGACCTTTTCGAGGGTCCAGGCCGAACCCGGTACGAAAGGCAATGTCACAACGATCGCAAGCAGCGAAGTCCAGGCAACGCCCGGAAGATAGAAGGGCATGTAGCGGGCCAGAATGAGACCTGCGACAGAAACAAGGTAGAGGATCGCCATGCCGGGGAGGGCGACAAGCGGGTTGGTGCCTGTTCCAACCCAGTTAGCGACAAGCCCGATTGCGCAGGCGATCAGAAGCAGGCCAGAATACCTGATAACGTTGACCTTGCGTTCGTCTTCACCGTGGGCGGGGATCTGGTCCTCGACGGAGGAGGTTTGCGCGGAATTCATGCTCATTTGCTCTCTCCTTTGGCTGCCCAGTTTGCAGGGTCATTTGGACGGGCTTTCTTGTAGAGCCATTCCGTCAGCGGAAGCGCAACGAAGAGACCAACATAAAGACCGGTTGCATAAGTCAGGATGTTGCTGGCGGCTGCGAGTGCCAGGATGATGTCTTTGTTGTCAGGCAGAACCGAGACAAGGCTCCCGGTGCACGCTGCAAGCATGCTGCCAGAACCGACGCCACACGACATGGCGAGCGCACGGTAGTCGAACCATCCCAGAGAATGGATGAGAGGTGGCATGATTGCGAACACGAAAGTGCCTATCAGTGTTCCCGTTGCGTAAACGCCCATCGCGCCGGCGCCTTCAGGGCTGTTCAGGCCATAACGGTCCGAGATCACGGCGAGGTTCGGTTCACGGTCGATGGAATAGGTCGCACCGATCGATTCACGGCCCATCTTCAGAAGGAAGACGGCAATCGGGAAGGCAACGACGATCGTGCCGAGGTTTCCGAGTTCCTGGATCACCAGTGCAGGACCTGCTTCAATGATCTTGTCGATCTGCGGGCCAACCGTGGTGCCGAACTTGGCGATGAATGGCATGATCGAAATGGTGATCATCGTGCCGGAGAGTTTCACGGCTGCAGGTGGAATGAGCGCAGCCGTCTTTTTAAGAATATGGGGATTGAGCGCGATGCCCAGGGCGAACGCGTAAAGGATCGGCAAGAAGACAACAGTGCCAACGCCGATTGACAGTCTTTGAATGCCGATGAATTCAGCGACGATGACGATAGCCAGCACAACTGCGTGCAGCCACCATCCGCCTGCGGATGTATTAGTCATAGATTGTTGTCCCTCTGGTCGATGCGGCGCCGTCCTTGCTCTTGTCGCCCGCATGACCGAATTATGACCCCAGTCAATTCGATTGGAAGTATGGCGAAAAGCAACGACGCGTTGCCATAGTGGCAACGCCAGACGCCTTGCAAGCCCTGTTGAGGCTTAACCACATCCTTCTGAGGATACGGGCCATCTCACAGAAATCAGTGTTTCATTCGAGCGCCAAGATTCAGAACAGATATGCCCGCTTCGCTTCCACTATAATAAGAGCGTTACCCTGATTTCGGTTGTACGGTAATGTGACGATGTTTCTGTCGCCCGCATAACCAATGTCAGCGACCGGGAAGCTGCCGGTGACGAACCCAAACGCTGTTCGACAGCTATGGATCGGGGAAATAGATTCTATAGATCTCTGGCGCAGTGCGACGCCAAATAAGAGCGTCAAAATAGCCCTCAACGTCGATAGTGCCAGGGGGGCTCCAATAGACAGAGGCAATGACGCTTGGGCTTGTACGTCTGTCAAAGCCATCCAGGCGAAGTGTGACGGCCAAATCTAACAGGCCCTCTAAGTTTTGATCCCTTTGCGAAACAGAAATTGTGTGATGCCAGATGTGGTCCGGCAAATACAGAGCACTCCCCACATGGATCCCAACGCTTTTCGAACGAACCCCAAAGTCCTCCCATGTGGCGCGGAACGTTAGTATTCAAATTGGGCACATGCATTTGTCGCACGTTTCAGCCCGTCGACGGATCTGGATTCTGGGCTGTGAGGCGGTGTTTCTGAGGTCATTCTGGCGGTGTTGAAGGCTTGTGTCGCCTGGGTTTTGCCGTGGTTTTGGGCGTCTTGCGGGGGTGTTCTGATGGTCTGCTGCGGGGCCGGATTTGGCGTGGCAGGATTTT
>NZ_JBIVYN010000013.1:0-133359 GCF_044772305.1 Agrobacterium sp. NPDC090273 | reverse complement strand
GGATCGATCTGTTTCAGACGGATCGCCGCAGAAAGGCCAGCGGGACCTGCACCAACAATCACGACATCGAATTCCATCGATTCCCGTTCAGGGAGGTCTGGCAAAGGGACTTGCATGTTTTTCATCTCGTTCATGGTGTGGGGCGAAAACGCGTGTCAATTGTGCCCATGGCTGAAGCGTTCGGTACTCAGGATCGCAGACGCGCAATCGGCCGGACGTTCGAGCCCGAGCATACAAAGCGTCAGATCCATTTCATCGCGCAATATCGACAGCAGCCGGTCAGCACCGGCTTCGCCATCGGCGGCAAGCCCCCAAAGCGGGAGCCGTCCGACCATCACCGCTTTCGCTCCAAGACCGACATATTTCAGCACGTCACTGCCGCGCATGACACCGCTATCAGCCAGAACCTCCATGTCCTGCCCCACGGCCTCGACAATGCGCGGCAAAATCGTTGCCGGTGGTGGCGCGACATCCAGGTTGCGGGCACCATGGGAGGAGACAACGATAGCATCTGCTTCCATTTCTCTCGCCTTCCTGGCATCAGCGGCACTCAGGACACCTTTGATGACGATCTTGCCTTGCCACCAGGATCTGATCTGCCGAACGTCTTCCCAGTTCAAAAGATTTTCCAACCGGACCGCTTCAGCAATCGATGGGCGCGTCACGGCGCCCCGAAACTCCTGCGGATAGTGACCATAGCTCGGCATCCCGGTTGTCGTGAGATAGCGCATCAAAACGCCAAAAAACCAGCGCGGGTGCATCGCGACATCGATGACCGAGCGCGGGGAGTACTCAAACGGGATAGAAAAACCGTTTCGACGATTGTATTCCCGTTTCGGACTGGCCGGCGTATCGGCCGTGATGACGAGATTTCTGACGCCGGCAGCCGCAACGCGTTCAAGGAGGGCCTTCGAAAGACGCCTGTCTTTCCACATGTAGAGCTGAAACCAGATGTCAGCTCCGGGAGCACCTGCCGCGACCTCTTCAACCGTTGTCACGGATTGTGTCGAAACACAAACCGGAATGCCCAGTCGGCTAGCAGCACGGGCAATCTTCGCCTCTCCCTGATGTGAAACCAGTCCTGCAAGCGCGGTCGGAGCAACGATCAGAGGCATCGCCTGCTCGCGGCCCAATATCTCGGTCCGCAGGTCGCGCTCCCGATGTCCGGTCAGCACGCTTGGTACCATTTCAATCGCATCGAGGCTTTCTCGCAACCTGGCGAGTGCTCGCTCATCCTCGGCACCCCGATCAATGTACTCGAACAGCGATTTTGGAAGTCTCCGTTTTGCAGCCTGTCTGAAGTCACGGGCATTCAAATGCTGAGGCATTGTGTTTCCAACCTGCGCGATGAGCGGTAGCCAAAAGATCGAAAAGTGCCAAATCAGTTCGTTTTGGAGAGTTCGATTGCCCTGTCATGCGCAGCTTTGGCAGCCTCGCCTATCAATGGCATGAATGCACCCTCGCCCATCAAAATGTCGAGCGCGGCCGCCGTCGTTCCGTTGGGGCTTGTCACCTCACGCCGTAAGACATCAGGCCCGTCATTCCGGCTTGATGCCATTGCAGCGGCACCATGAACCGTTTGCCGCGCCAGCAACAGTGCCTGATCAGCATCGAGACCGACGGCCTCCCCGGCTTTCGCCAGGCACTCTATGAAGTAAAAGATGTAAGCCGGGCCAGAGCCGGATATGGCTGTCGCCGCATCCACCTGTTCTTCCGATGAGACTGCCAGCACCTTTCCCATTCCAGAAAGCAGGCCTTGTACCAGCTGTGCCTGATCTTCATCGACGCCGTCATTCGCAAACGTCACAGTCATTCCGTGGCCGATCGAAGCCGGTGTATTCGGCATGGCACGGATAACAGCACAATCGCCGAGGCTGGCCTCAAGCGTGCGGACGCCAACACCTGCAGCAATGCTCACAAACACGGACGAGCCAACAAATCGCCGATAAGCCGGCAGCACCGCCGTCATGACCTGCGGTTTGACTGCGAGAAAAATCACGTCAGGCTTGAGAGAAGCTTCCAGTGCGTCAGCGCTTTCGTAAACGCGTGCACCAGTCTCTGCTGCACGCTTACGCAAGGGCTCCACTGGCTCCACGACGTGAACGCAGTCAGGCGTCATGCCATCGCGTGCAAGCCAACCCTTCAACATCGCGTAACCCATGTTGCCGCACCCGGCGAGAACAATATTG
Source organism: Agrobacterium sp. NPDC090273 (assembly GCF_044772305.1). NCBI lineage: Bacteria > Pseudomonadati > Pseudomonadota > Alphaproteobacteria > Hyphomicrobiales > Rhizobiaceae > Agrobacterium > Agrobacterium sp. NPDC090273. The sequence continues at coordinate 131,170 of NZ_JBIVYN010000013.1, read as the reverse complement.
ATCGGATTGGCCAAGACGATTTTCCTTACTGAACCCCAGATCGCATTCAGCGCTGGTAGTGAACAAATTTTGCCATTGAGCTCGACGTCGCGGCGACCTGAACGTGGTGAGCAAGCTCCGCCTCCACCTTCTCGACAGTCCATCGCGTGGTCGGAGCAGCAATATTGAGTGCGGCGACTGCACGTCCATGCTCGTCGGTGATCGCGGCTGCGATCGAGATGTCACCCATCACCGTTTCATTGGCGACGACGGCATAGCCTTTCTCCGAGGCTTCCTGGATGCGCTCCCTGAGCTTTGCCTTGTCGGTCACCGTATAGGGTGTCAAAGGCCGAAAGTCCGTCTTTGCGAAAACCTCGTCGATCTCTTCGGGTGAGCGTCTCGACAGGATTGCCGTCCCGGATGCTGTAAACAGTGCCGGCAACCGGCTCCCCACCATAATGTCGACATTGACCAGATGCTGGCCGGGAAACCGTCCGACATAGACAATCTCATGACCGTCCAGTTCCTGAAGGTTCGTCGTTTCTCCGACCGAACGGCTGATCTCCAGCAGGTAGGGTGCCGCCTTGTCGAGGACCTCGTGGGCATGAAGATAGTTGTAGGCAAACTGCAAGACCTTGGACGTTAGCGCGTAGTTGCGTGTCTTGTGGACGCGTCTGATGTAACCAAGGGTTTCAAGCGTGTAGACCAGCCGCTGCGCGGCACTGCGATCAAGACCGGCTGCCTTTGCTATGTCGGAAAGCGGCATCTGCTTATGTGGCCCATCAAAGGCGTGCAGCACCTGGAACGCCTTTTCGGTGGAGCCGACAAACAGCGATGATGCCTTCGGATCGGTCGGCAGGGCAGCATCTGACTCGATTGGTTCCACCGGTTTTCTAGGCATGAGATATTCCTTGCCGACCATTTGATCGCAGTCGATTTCCGCGAAACGTTAAAGAGGAGCCCGCCATCGCGAGCCCCATCTTTATCGACCGCACAGGGTTATGATGCAAGCTTGGCCTCTACCGCTTCATACTTTTCAAGAAGCCTGCTGCACTCCTTGCGCAGCGCAGCCTGTAGCTCGGTCTTCGGCTGGCGCAGCGGCGCCAGCATGCTCGGCGCATTGACCCCGATAAGATCCATGACCGATTTCATCGGACCAGGATTGGTCTCGGCAAACGCCAAATTCATGAACGGAATGAGATCCTGGTGCAAAGCCAGCGCTTCGACTGTCTTGCCGCTCACCGCGAGGTCGAACATCCGGCGCCACACCTTCGGAACAAGGTTGGCCGTGACGACGATGCCACCCTTGGCGCCTGCTGCTACATGCAACGGGAAAAGGGAATCTTCACCGCTGAGCATCGTGAAATCAGGAGAAAGCCCCGCCATGACACGCAGGTAGTGATACATGTCCGTGTTGCAGGCCTTCATACCGATGATTTTCTCGTGGCCGGACAACTCGTGCAGAATCTCAGGATCGATCGCAATGCGGGTACGATAGGGGATTTCATAGATCAGGATCGGAACGGGAGACTGGTCTGCATAGCGCAGAAAGTAGTCGCGAATGCCGGCCTGTGTCGGGTTGGTGTAATAGGGCGTGATCACCAGAAGCGCGTCTGCGCCGGCTGCAGCGAATTCACGCGCGCTATCCATCGCATCGTGGAAACCGGGGTCGAGAACACCCGGAATTACCGGAGACTTGCCACCAAATGCCTTCGCAGACATTTCCACGAAACGGATGCGTTCGCGGCGCGACAAGGCGCCATACTCGCCCGTACCACCCAGCGGAACCACACCATCGACGCCCTGCTTCTGCAACCAGGCGAAAAGGGCTTCAGCGGCAGCCGTATCGATGGTGTCGTCAGCTTTCACGGGCGTCACAAGAGCCGGAAGGATACCGTGCAACTTGGTGGAATCGAGCATTTTATTGTCCTTCATTTAAGTATCGTGGGGCGTGACTAGTGACCTGCGCCGCGTCGACGCAGACGGTCAGCGGCAAAGATCAGGATCGAAATAAAGACCAGGAGGCAGGTCGAAACCGCAGCGATCACGGGCGAAACCTGAAGCGTCACCTCATCCCAAAATTGCTTGGGAAGAGTTGCGTTGAGGCCACCCGAAGAGAAGAGTGCGATTGTCAGCTCGTCAAACGACGTTGCGAAAGCAAACAGGAATGCCGAGAACATGCCAGCCCCGAGGATCGGGAACGTCACATGGATGAGTGCCTTGACCGGTGTCGCACCGAGACTGTGGGCAGCAGCATCCAGCCGCGTGTCGTAGTTACGCAGAACAGCGACCATCGTCAGGACGACATAGGGGACACACACCACCGTGTGGCCGAGAATGAGTCCGATCGACGTGCCGACAAGACCAAGCTTTGCGAACACGTAGAACATGCCGACAGCAATGATGATGCGTGGAACCACGATCGGAGACAGCACGAAGGCCAGGATGGCTGCTTTTCCACGGATGTTGGCGCGAGCCAGAAGGAACGCGGCAGGAACACCGATCAGCATCGAGAGAATGCCTGCACCCGCTGCAACCGTCAGTGATCGCAGAACCGCCTGGCTCCAGACTGGATTTGCCCACATCTGTGAATACCACTGCGTGGTAAATCCACTTGGCGGCCAATTCAGACCCGCCTGACTAAAGGAAATCGGGATCATCAGAACCGCAGGAAGCGTAATCAGGATGAGCACTGTCCAGACGAAGACCCTCAGGAACAGGGGCGGATAAACTTCATCGAGGCTCTTCTTGCTCCCTGGAAAAAGCGCCAGCACATGGTCGCTGACCTCGCCAAGGATCGCTAGAAATCTCGCCCCTGCGCGCCGGGAGATGGAATCGCGGCTCTTGCCCTCACCCTGACTTTCCCCCGTCAGTGTCGTGAAACCGAAGATCCGGTCGTAAACAAGGAAGACAAGAAGAACAACGGCAAGAAGCAGCACTGCTATAGCGCCAGCAAGACCCCAATTCAGTGTCTGTTGCACCTGGTCGATGATAAGCTGCGAGATCATCGTCTCGAAACGGCCTCCGAGCAGGGCGGGAACGATGAAGAAACCGATCGCAGTCACGAACACCATGATGGCGGCAGCCGCCACACCCGGCATCGAAAGCGGGAAATATACCGTCCAGAAGGCCGATCCGGGACGTGCACCAAGCGTGGAGGCAGCACGCGGCAAGTTGCGATCGATGTTTTCCATGACCGCAAGCATCGTCATGACGGCAAGCGGCAGCATCGCATGAACCATACCGGCGAGCACGGCGCCAAGCCCGTAGAGCAGGTCGATTGGACGGTCGATGATGCCAAGGGCCACCAGCGTCTGATTGACGACGCCGTTGCGGCCCAGGATGATGACCCAGGCGAATGCCCGGACAAGGAAGCTCGTCCAGAATGAAAGGAGGACAAGAAAGACAAGCCGTCCCTTGGTTCGTGGGCCTGCCGTCGAAATCAAATAGGCCACCGGATAGCCGATGATGACTGCAAGTGCCGTCGTCGCAAGCGAGATCTTCAGTGTGATCCACAGGACGTTGAGATAGAGCGGCGATGCAAAGAGCTGTCTGTAGGATGCGAGTGAAAGCACACCATCGTTAACGAAGCTCAGCGACAGCAATTGCCCGACCGGATAGACGAGAAAAGCCAGCAGCAGGACGATGAGCGGTGCTACCTTCATCACGTGCCCTACCCAGATCGGCATTGCCGCAGATTTTTGGGATGCAGACGGCGCATTCATTGTGTAACCCTCGCGCGGCCAATCGCAACCGCGTCTGCCCCTTCCCACGAGAGCGAAACCTTGTCGCCGATCTGGTAATGATCACCGTTCAGGCGGGTCGGGAATGCCGCGACCAGTTCCTGTGAAGACCAGCCTTCGGCATTCATATAGATTTTCGTCAGGCTTCCGGTCACCATCACATCGCTGACGACCGCGCCGATACCATCGGCTTTCTGTGTCTTGTTGATCGTGAGGTTCTGCGGACGGATCATGATGTGGATTGCATCGCCGGCAGATATCGCTTCGTTGGCGATCGCTTGCGCGGCAACCGATCCCGCGCCGATCGTTACATCGATCATGTCGTCGCCCGCGCTTGTTACTGTTGCCTCGATGAGGTTGGACTCACCCAGGAAATCGGCGACGAACAGTGTTTTTGGTCGGAAGTAGAGATCCGCCGGTGTCCCGAGCTGCTCGATCTTGCCGGAGTTCATCAGGCAGATCCGATCGGACATCGTCATCGCTTCTTCCTGATCATGGGTGACGTAGATGATCGTCGCGCCGAGCTCGCGGTGAATGCGCTTGATCTCAAGCTGCATATGTTCGCGCAGCTTCTTGTCGAGGGCGCCAAGGGGCTCGTCCATGAGAATGATGGAGGGGCGATAGACCATGCAGCGCGCCAGGGCGACACGTTGCTGTTGTCCGCCCGACAGCTCCTTGGGATAACGCTGGGCAATGTGGGGAAGACGGATCATTTCCAGTGCTTCCGTGGCGCGCCTTTTTGCTTCCTCTGCCGCAACCTTTCGCATTTTCAGCGGGAAAGCGATGTTTTCCAGGATAGTCATATGAGGGAAGAGAGCATAATTCTGGAAAACAACGCCGATGTCACGCAAGTGCGGTGCATTATAGGTGACGTCGTTGTCGCCAATCAGAACAGCGCCGCCATCCGGTCGGGACAGGCCCGCAATCAGGCTCAAAAGCGTGGTCTTGCCGGAGCCGGACGGTCCGAGCAGCGTCAGGAATTCTCCGTCGCCCACCGTGAGGTCGGTTTCGGCAAGAGCGGTGAAGTCGCCGTAACGTTTGGCGAGTTTTTTTACGGTCAAACTGGATAAAGACATGGCGGCCCTGCCGATTTCTGGATCAGATTGGGGCCCGGCATCGTGCCGGGCCGGTTTCAGGTCAGCTCAAGAGCCAGGCGTTATAACGCTCGATGACAGATGCCTGATTGGCCAGCCAGTATTTCGCGTCGATCTTCACGCCGCGCTCGATATGCTCCGGAAATGTCGGGCAATCCTTGGCGAGTTTGGGATCGATGAAATCGAAAGCTTCCGGCTGCGTTACGCCCGCCGGGAAATAGTCGACGAGTGCGGCCTGTCGCTTCGGATCGGACGCGAATTTGATGAACTCCCGGCATGCGTCGGCGTTTGGCGAGCCCGCCAGAATTGACCAGTTGTCGAGACCCCATATGTTCTGGTCCCAGACGATTTCCACCGGTGCTCCGGCGGAGCGGGCCGATTGGGCGCGCGAAACCCATGTCGGTATCATGTCGACCTCGCCGGACTGGAGCATCTGCTCGACCTGCGAACCGCTCGTCCAGAAAACACCAACATCTTTCTTGATTGTGTCGAGTTTCTTGAAAGCCCGCTCAATGTCGCAGGGATAGACGTCGGAGTTGGCAACGCCGTCCGCCATCAGTGCCTGCTCGATCGTATCGAAAGCATGTTTTCGCAGCGCTCGTCGACCGGAGAATTTCTCGGTGTCAAAGAAGTCAGACCAGGATTTCGGTGCCTCGCGGCCCTCGAAAACATCGGTGCGATAGGCAAGAACGGTCGTGTACACGTTCGTTCCCACACCGTATTCAGACACATACTGCTTCGGCAAAGTCGAGATTGCAGCCTCACTGGAAAGGCCGTGTTTTTCCAGGTACTTTTTTTCGCCTGCAGTCAAAAGTTCGATGGCGGGCTCGGAGATTTTTGCCATATCCCAGGTGTAGGACCCGGCGTCGACCATGGATTTGATCTGGGCGGTCGGTTCTGCGTTTGCCTGTACCCCGACGACCTCGATACCGGTCGCCTCTTTGAATGGGCCATAATAGACAGCGTTATATGCCTTGGTGTAGATGCCGCCGTCGTCACGGACGATGATGCGCTTGCTCTGTGCGTTTGCAGACGTCCAGATTGCCGGGGCAGTCAATGCTACTGCGCCAACGGCACTTGTCGTCAAAAACTGTCTGCGTGTCCAGTTGGACTTATCCTTCATGCTCATCGTCGTTCTCCTCTTGGAACGTTGTTGATCCTTGTCAGCACCTGTTTTTCAGGCTTGTTATTTCTTGGGCTGCGGCGGCTCACGACCTGGGGAGCAGCCGGCCAGGGTTGAAAAGGTTTTCAGGGTCGATTGCGGACTTTATTGCGCGCATCAGCGAAAGCTCTGCCGAGGGTTTGTAGCGGTCCATCTCGGCGAGCTGGACCTGGCCGACGCCGTGTTCAGCACTGAACGTTCCACCGAGATTGTCTGCAACATCATTGACAGCATGACGCAGCCGCGACGCGAGATCGTCTCGGTCGGAAAATGCATTCCAGGCATCGAATGAAAAGAACGGAATGAAATGGATGTTGCCGTCACCCATGTGGCCAACGACGACGATCTCCGCCGAGGGTACAATTGCCTTAACGGCCTGCGTTGCCTGATCGATGAATTGGGGGGTGGCTGAAACCGGAACTGCGCAGTCCGTCGTCAAACCGACACCAGCCTTTTTATTGGCCTCGGACACGCTGTGACGAACCTCCCAGATCGCAGCCCTTTGCGCTTCGCTGGAGGCAATCATGGCGTTACCGATCAGTTCCGCCTCGAATGCCTGTTCAAGGACATTCTGCATCGCATTGTCGAGATCGTCCTCGCCGCCGGAATCGGAAAGCTCGATCAACAGATGCCACTCGTGCTCGGTGTCGAGCGGCGAACGGCGCTGAGGAACGTTTTCCAGCACCAGATCGAGCTGCTTGCGGTTCATCAATTCGAAGCCAGAGAGCTTGGCGCCGTATGCCGCCTGCACCGCAGTCAGTAATTTCAACGCCTGATCCGGATGATCCAGACCAGCCCAGGCCACGGCCGCACGCGCCGGATATGGATGCAACTTAAGGACGGCAGCAGTAATGATCCCGAGCGTTCCCTCGGAGCCTATGAACAGATGCTTCAGATCATAGCCCGTGTTGTTCTTGCGGAGCGCCTTCAGCCCCGACCAGATTTTTCCGTCAGGAAGAACAACTTCGAGTCCGAGAACGTTATCGCGTGTATTCCCATAGCGTAGAACAGAGGTTCCACCAGCGTTGGTCGCGATCGTGCCGCCAATCTGGCAGGAGCCCTCTGCACCGAGGCTGACAGGATAAAAGCGACCATTTGCCTGGGCAGCCTCATGAATATTCGCCAGAATACAACCGGCCTGGACTTCCATGGTGTTGTTGACCGGGTCGACCTTGATGATCTGGCGTAAACGATCCAGGCAGATGATGACCGGTGGGCTGCCCGCCGGGTCTGGAATGCTGCCACCAACCAGGCCCGTATTGCCACCTTGCGGCAACACTGGAATGGCGCGCTCTCTACAAAACGCTACGATATCGGACACTTGCTGGACATCGACAGGGCGGGCAACACACAGCGCCCGACCATGGTAGCGACCGCGCCAGTCCTCCGTGGCAAACGCCATATCAGCGGGATTGGTGACGACAACATTGGCCCCGAATTTTCGAACCAATTCCTCCACAAGATCCATCGTTTGCCCCATTATTTAATTGCATTACGATTATTGTGTATATATTACGATTTCTTCGTGTTTATAGCAATATACAAGATGGCTTTACGGCTATTTTTTAATCGCACCTGGATTGTTGTCCGATTTTCAGCATTGCGCCGGGACCAACCCTTTGCCAGCGCATAAGTCGCGAACAAATCCATAACGGATTCCCAACCTTCCGCCTGCCGGTGCGTTCCTTTTTTGTTCATGATGCGCTATCAGACGTAAAAGCTCTCCGCGTCACGATGCCCGAATGAGGAGGCAGGCGATTGCCAATCAGCGGTGCAACGGCGAAAAAAACGCGAGACTCTAAGTAACTTGTCCTGAACGACGGAAAGCAGATGACGGCGACCTACCTGGAAAAACTCAACGACCGGCAGAGAGAAGCGGTCGAGCACGGTATTGGAATGCCCGATGGCCAGACAGGTGGACCGTTGCTGATCATTGCCGGCGCCGGTTCAGGCAAGACCAACACGCTTGCGCATCGCGTCACACATCTGATCGTCAACGGCGCAGACCCCAGACGTATTCTGCTGATGACGTTTTCCAGGCGGGCAGCATCGGAAATGACGAGGCGCGTTCAAAGGATTTGCCGGCAGGTTCTGGGTGAAAATTCCGCTGTCATGACCGACGCGCTCGCCTGGGCCGGAACGTTTCACGGGATCGGCGCGCGGCTTTTGCGCATGTATGCTGAACAGATCGGCCTGAATGGCGACTTCACGATCCACGACCGGGAAGACAGCGCCGATCTGATGAATATCATCCGGCATGACCTTGGCTTTTCCAAAACCCAAAACCGCTTCCCGACGAAAGGCACATGCCTTGCGATCTATTCCCGCGTCGTGAATTCAGAGTGCACCATCAAGGAAGCGCTCAAGAATTCATTCCCGTGGGTGAGCGAATGGGAAAACGAACTGAAGGAACTGTTCGGCGCCTATGTCGAGGCCAAGCAAGCCCAAAACGTCCTCGATTACGACGATCTCCTGCTTTATTGGGCTCAGATGGTGTCAGCGCCGGAACTTGCCGACGATATCGGCAATCGCTTCGATTATATTCTGGTCGACGAATATCAGGACACCAATCGCCTGCAGGCATCGATCCTCAGATCACTGAAACCGGGCGGCCAGGGCCTCACGGTCGTTGGCGATGATGCGCAGTCGATCTATTCTTTCCGGGCCGCTACCATTCGCAATATTCTCGATTTCCCAAGCGAGTTTTCGCCCAAGCCAGCCGATGTGATAACCCTCGATCGCAACTACCGCTCGACGCAGCCGATCCTGGCGGCTGCCAACGGCGTAATCGATCTGGCGCGAGAGCGGTTCACCAAGAACCTCTGGACTGACCGGCAATCCGAACAGCGGCCAATGCTCGTGACAGTGAAGGACGAGACCGATCAGGCGGCCTATATCGTCGAACAGGTTCTCGCTAATCGTGAAATCGGCATGACGCTCAAAGAGCAGGCCGTCCTTTTCCGCTCATCCAACCACAGTGGTGCGCTCGAGGTCGAGCTCACACGCCGCAATATTCCCTTCGTGAAATTTGGCGGTTTGAAATTTCTCGACAGCGCCCATGTCAAGGACCTGCTGGCCGTGCTTCGTTTCGCGCAGAATCCTCGCGATCGCGTGGCCGGGTTCAGGCTGTTCCAAATGTTGCCGGGTGTCGGCCCGCAGACTGCCGGTAAAATTCTCGACACGATTACAGCCGAGCCCGAGCCACTGATCTCGCTAGCAGAAATTCCGGCTCCACCGAAGAGCGGTGAGAACTGGGCGAAATTCGTCGAGCTTATGCTTGGCCTCCGCAAAGCGGGTGCCGGCTGGCCGCATGACATCGAATTGGCACGTCTCTGGTATGAGCCTCACCTCGATCGCATCCACGAGGACGCTGATACTCGCAAGGCTGATCTCGTTCAGTTGGAACAGATAGCAGCCGGTTATGCCAATCGGGAAAGATTCCTGACCGAATTGACACTCGACCCCCCTGATGCGACCAGCGACCAGGCGGGCGTTCCTCTTCTCGACGAGGACTACCTGATCCTTTCAACCATCCACTCATCCAAAGGACAGGAATGGCGCTCCGTCTTCCTGTTGAATGTTGTCGATGGCTGCATTCCCTCCGACCTTGGCGTCGGCAGCACGGCTGAACTGGAAGAAGAACGCCGTCTGCTCTACGTCGGCATGACACGGGCACGTGACAGCCTGGCCCTGATTACGCCGCAGCGATTTTTCACGCACGGGCAGAATGCTCAGGGCGACCGCCATGTCTACGCCTCGAGAACCCGCTTCATTCCCGCGACCCTGCTGCAGTTCTTCGAAACGACGAGTTGGCCGAAAGTCAGCGCGAACGCCAGCGAGCGCAGTGCCAACCAGATCCGTATCGATGTTGGGGCACGGATGCGATCCATGTGGAAGTGAGACGCGCCATTGCCGTGCAGTCATCTCAAAACACAAGAGGAGGCTTCAAGCGTTGATCGGTGTGATCATCGTCTTGTGTGCAACGCTTCATTACGTGTTCCGCAAGACCGGCTGGCTCTCACCATCGACGCTTTACGTTTCAGGAGAGGTCCGCCCGACGACCATGCCATTCAGTAGAGGGTTTAAAAGCCCTCTACCTTATGAAACGGTTGTCATCTCTTACACCCAGAAAGCACCAGGATGAGATAGCAGGATCGCCAAGACGGGCCCATGTTGCATCAGTTCCGGCCAGCGGTTCGAAGAGCGTCCGCGACCTTGTGGATATGCGCGGCACCGATACCGCAGCATCCGCCGATCAAGGTCGCACCCGCGTCTGCCCAGGAGCAGGCGAAACGCGAATAAACGTCGTCCGTCAGATCCGCTCTCGTATCATGCAAACCCTCATTGGCAGCAGAATCATCCTGCTCCCCTTCAAAGGCATTGGCATAGACACCGATGTCGATCGAGACGCCCTTTTCCTGGAAGACCGACGATGCGGTCGTCACTGCAGCTTTCATCACCTCCGGCTTGCTGCAATTGAACAGCAGTGCCGCGGCCCCCGACCCTGCAGCCCACAAAGCAGCATCATGGACGGTTTCACCCGAACGGAGTTTCGGGACCTGTCCAGGACCGTCATCCAGCGTGAAAGAGATCCAGAACGGCTTGCCGGTATCAGCCACGGCCGTCCGCACCGCCTCACCTTCAGCGATCAGGCTCAGCGTCTCTCCAAGCCAGACATCCACGGAGGGGGCGAGGTTGTCGACCAGCACTTTCAGGTAATCCTGAACACGAGACGCGTCGAAATTTTCCGGTTCATAAGAGCCAAAAATAGGCGGCAGCGAGCCTGCAACAGTGATGTTTCGGCCGGATGCATCTGCCGCCGCGCGGGCAAGGCGCCCTGAGAGCGCGATCAGGGATGCGCCATCTTTCTGGAAACGTTCTTCGCCGATATGAAAAGGGACGAGCGCGTATGAGTTGGTCGTCACGACATCAGCACCGGCATCGATGAACTCGGCATGTACCTTTCGCACGATATCGGGCGCATTGATGAGCGCCAGCGCAGACCATTCCGGCTGCTTGAGTTCAGCGCCGAGCCTTTGTAACTCCCGGCTCATGCCGCCGTCCAGAATACGAATACCGCTCATGTTCAACTCCTTGAAAATTACCGTCGCACCGGCACCTGCGCTTCGACGATACCGAAGCAGCGGGCGATGATAGCGGTGAGGATGAGATAAAAAACAGTGACGACGAGCAGAGGCTCGTAGACCAGCAACGTGTCCTGCCGCACCTTGTAGGCGACAGCGTAGAGATCCATGACCGTGACCGTGAAGGCAAGCGGCGTAGCCTTCAACTGCATCACGACCTCCCCTGCGATGGTCGGCAGAGCGGTACGGATCGCCCGAGGCAACCAGATGCGACGAGCAAGGGTGAACCGGCTCATGCCAAAAGCTCTGCCTGCCTCGAGTTCACCTTTCGGCACGCCCAGAAGTGCACCTCGCAGGACCTCGGCCTCATAGGCGGCATAGTTCAGCGTGAAGCTGACCGCCGCAAAGAAAAAACCTTCCCGAAGCACAGGCCATAGAAAACTCTGCCGAAGACCCGGGATCATGGGCAACAGCGAACCGACGCCGTAATAAAGCAGCCATAGCTGGATCAGGAGCGGCGTCCCGCGAAAGAACGTACAGTACGCTCGCGCCATAAGCTTCGTCAGCCTGCCACCACTGATCTGGGCGAATGCAAGACCGATAGCGAGAACAAAACCGAGGCTGACGGAAATGGCCAACAGGCAGATCGTCTGCCATGCTCCGCTGACAAGTAGCGGCCAGTATTTTGCGATCCACGAGAAATCCATCGCCTCACCTCATGCCAAGGCTGGCTGACCACGGCGAACATGCCGCTCGATCAGTTTGAAGATGGCATTGGAGACAAGTGTGATTGCCAGATACATTACCGCTGCGGCCATGAAGAACAGGAAATATTGCTTGGTGCTGGCACCGGCAAGACGGGTTGCGAGTGCGAGCTCCTGATATCCGACAACGGCGACGAGCGCACTGTCCTTTGTCACCGAAAGCCAGAGATTGGAGAGCCCCGGCAGGGCATTTGGCAACATTGTCGGCAGGACGACGCGGCGAAACCGCAAGAATGGCGACATGCCGAATGCTCTGGCCGCCTCAATCTGGCCCGCGGGGATCGCAAGGATCGCCCCGCGCAGCACCTCCGTCATGTAAGCGCCCTGAACGAAGCCAAGCACGGCAACCGCAGCGACAAAGCCGTTGACCTCCAGCGGTGGCAAACCTGCCAGTTGCAGGAGACGGTTGAGACCATCCGTACCGGCATAATAGAGCCCGACGATGAGGATCAGTTCGGGTACTGACCGGATCAGGGTTGTGTAGAGATTGAGGACGACACCGATTGGCCTGTTACCAGAGAGCTTTCCAAGCGCACCGGTCAAACCTATGACGATGCCGATAACATAGGCCCCGGCCGAAATGGCAAGCGTTGCGAGCGCACCTGACAACAGAGTGCCACCCCATCCCGGAGGATAGGGTGACAAAAGCTGCAACATGTTTTCAAAGCTTGCCATCTGCGGAAACCGACCGGATTACTTTGCGCCGTAGATATCGAAGCTGAAGTATTTCGCGGTAATCTCGTCATATTTGCCGCTGGCGCGGACAGCCGCGATCGCAGCATTCAACTTATGCTTCAATTCCGCATCGTCCTTGCGCAAGCCGCCCGAAACGCCAAGTCCCAGAATTTCCGGATCATCAGCGACATTTCCCGCATCCGCGCAGCAATCCTTGCCAGCATCGCTCTTGATGAATGCATCAAGCACAAGCGAGTCACCGAAAACGTAGTCGATGCGGCCGGCAGCCAGATCCTGGAAGGCTTCATCAAGGGTCTGATAGGTCTTCTCGTCGGCGACATCCTTGAAATATTTCGCGTAGTAGGCGGACTGGACGGTCGCCACCTGAATGCCAATTGTCTTGCCCTTAACATCGTCCGCCGTTGTACCCGGCTTGCCATCCTTGGCACCGATCAGCTTGCTTGGGGTATTGTAGTACTTGTCGGTGAAATCGATAACCTTCTGACGTTCGGCCGTGTTGGACATCGAAGACCAGATGACGTCGAATTTCTTGCTTTCCAAGGCCGGAATGAGACCATCCCAGGAGAGTGCGACGATGGAGCATTTCTCCTTCATTTCGGCGCAGACAGCATCCATCAGATCGATTTCCCAGCCCTGCCATTTGCCGCTGGCATCCTGCGCGAAGAATGGTGGATAGCTCTCGTTCATGACGCCGAAGCGGACGTCGGCACTGGCGGAAAATGCAGACAGTGCGAAAGCCGTACCGGCCAGCAATGAGGCGAGGAATTTCATTTCAATCTCCTGTTACGAAAAATCAGTTGGTGAGCGCGCCGGTAAACTCTCGTGCTCTGGCACTGGCGGGATTTCCAAAGACCTGTTCCGGTGGCCCCTCCTCCTCCACGCGCCCCTGATGCAAGAACATGACATGGCTGGAAACATCACGGGCAAATCGCATCTCATGCGTAACCAGCAACATTGTGCGCCCTTCTTCTGCAAGTTCGCGGATCACCTTCAACACCTCGCCGACCAGTTCAGGATCAAGTGCCGAGGTCGGCTCATCAAAGAGCATCACTGCAGGCTCTACACAGAGGGCACGGGCAATGGCGGCACGCTGCTGCTGCCCGCCGGATAGGAACGCCGGATAGACATGCCGTTTTTCGTACAATCCAACTTTGTGCAGGAGGGCTTCAGCTTTCTCGATGGCTTCGGCACGTTTTACGCCCATGACATGCACCGGCGCTTCGATGATGTTTTCGAGGACCGTGCGGTGAGCCCATAAATTGAAGTTCTGGAACACCATGCCAAGCCCGGTGCGCAGACGTTCTACCTGCCGCCAGCTTTGCGATGTGGTTTTGCCATCGCGACCACGCTTGAGCATAATCTCCTCGCCATTCACGATCACCCGCCCTTGATCGGGGATTTCGAGAAAGTTTATGCATCTGAGAAACGTGCTCTTGCCGGAACCGGAAGAGCCTATGATTGAGATCACATCGCCTTTGTGGGCACGCAGAGAAATACCCTTGAGAACCTCGTGGCTGCCAAAACTCTTGTGGATGTCATCCACAGCGAGGGCGCAGGGAACTTCAACGGTCATCAAACGGTCCTGACAAATCAATCGGCGGGAAGATGTACCAAGAAGTACATTTGCTGACGCGGAAATAACCGCTCTATTGCAGGACCGAAAGGAAAAATCGTTCCAGTTCGTCAAAAAGACAGAAAATTACCATTGATCGCAAAGCTCAACGGACGCTTGATGGGACACCAGCTTCATTTGGAATGCCATTTCAGTGCGCGTGGAGCGCTTGCGATGGGAGGCTATGGTGGCCGCAAATCAATAAGGTGATTTGCACTCAACGCGCACGCCGCTCTTATCTGCGTAGGTGTTGTCACTGGCATGGTATGACATGAAACGCGATGCGCACCATTTCACGTGCTGGATTTCTTCAGGTGACAGAAGCAGGCCATCAGCCTGACCGGCGCCGCTATTGTCTGTCGCAAAGGACGCGACACCACTTGGTCGCAGATCACTGTTGCGTTGCTCGGGCATCTGGAACGCGTGAGCAACGCCAATCGAGGCGGCCAGAATTGTCCCGGTGATGGCAAGTGTTGCGATCGATTTCTGCAGCTTAAACATTGCTTCGTCCAATCGTTTGTTCGCTGAAAGAACGTATTCGCCCGGGAATACGTTCCATTTTCCAGAAATCCCGCATCATCCGGCTGCGCTATATTCGGGATATGGACAGGGCGCGACAAAGCTGACTGCGGGGAATGTCTGGCGAACAGGACGGCATATGTCACGACATGGAAAGGCCCTGAACTGCGGATCGCGGTTCGTGTGTTCGAGCGGATGTGTCGAGGATTGTGGTCGCTTTCGCGCATACTTGCGAGACGGTCGCGCTTGGTTTAATGAAGGCTCTCACTGTCCAGCATCGAGTTGGACACGTAAGCGTTAACGTCACTCAACGCGTATGATCGAACGGCTTTGCGGCTTCGATCTGCGCGACTGTGTCCTGCGGATCGAGCTCGATAAGCCTCTGTAGGACAAGATGGATAACAATAACACCCAACCTGTTTCAGCCCCAAGCATCGAGCGGGTCCGCCACGAGCTGCGTCGCCGGCTCCTTACCGTTGAAACCGTCGTCGACATCACCCCGGGAATGCGTCGTATCGTTCTTCGCGGAGACGACCTTTCCGATTTCACGAGCCTTGCACCTGACGATCACATCAAGGTCTTCGTCTCCGGACCAGATGGCGCCGACGAGAAGCGTGATTACACCCCTCGACGATATGATGTTGCCGCCCGCAGCCTGACGATCGATTTCGCACTGCATGAGGCAGGTCCTGCAACGCGATGGGCGATCGGCGCCATTCCCGGCGCCGCGCTTGAAATTGGCGGGCCACGCGGCTCGGCCGTATTCTCCGAGACGGTAAAACGCTGGCTTCTGGTCGGCGACGAAACGGCGCTTCCCGCGATGGGCCGCCGTATTGAAGAAAGTAATGCCGACACCGTCATCAACATGATTGGCGTTGTTGCGGGTGCATTGGAGGAGCAGACCTTCAAGAGCGAAGCGAAACTTGCGGCGCATTGGGTCCATCGCCCCCTCTCCGAAGCCGATGATCCCGCACCTGTCATTGCCGCATTGAAAGGGATCGAGATTGTGCCAGAGACACTCGTTTGGGTCGCCGCCGAAGCCAAAGTCGTCCGCGCGGTCCGTGCCTACCTGACTGATGAGCGAGCCTACCCTCTGACCTGGATCAAGGCATCAGGTTACTGGACGAAGGGCAAGGCCGACACGACCGAAAAGTTTCCCTGAGCCCTAACAGAAGCAGCATTCGCCCAACAAGGCGGGAAGCATCCTGTCGGAGATCGCAATCGGATGCGATCTTCCGACCAGAATGGCCTTTCAGCCTTGAGCGGGTATTTGCAACTCCTCAGAAGATGGCGATCTGGAAAATTGCGATCGAAGTGCCTCCGACGCAGTCAGGCTTTTCCTGTCTGACGCGAACTCATCACCCTGATAATTCACGAGCAGACTGAAGAGCCCATCACGAAGCGTGAGTTCTGGTTGAAGCAATCTCTGAGCTTTTTCGCTGACAAACCCGCGGGTGGCTGCGAGCGCCGATTTCGTTGTGCCTTCAACCATGACGATGACGTTCAAGGTGTCAGGGTCCGTGACATCTGCCTGCTCGAACACCTCGTACGGTTGGTTCGGTTCGGCGATAACAATACGAAAACCGAGGATACGCCCCGATCGCGTCAGTTCCTCCAGAACTTTCGCCAGCGTTTGCGAAGCCGCTGGCGCCTGCAGCCGCCCAACGGAATAAGCCTGTGCGATCAAGCCACCACCGACACCGTTACCCCCATAGGTAAAGCTGATGCCAGGGATGCGAAGTACATTGAGAAAATGCCGCCGCATCGAAAGTGACCAGTCCGTTGGCTGCCGGACGAGCTCGAGATAGGCCGGCTGTTCCAGCACCTGAAGATTTTCGAGCGCATAAAGCGTGAAATAACGATTATCCGGTTTTGAGAAATCGGCATAACGACGCGCCCATAACATGCCTGGCGTTGTCAGGCGTTCGGGCACGTGCTCGAAGGTGTGCCAAACCTCATATTCCTCCGTCAGTGTTGCCGGATAATCGTTCCAGAGGGCTAGGAAAGCAGCGCTCATGAAGGCTCCCTGATCTGAAGCATGACCTTCGAGGCAAGACGCTGATGCGAGACGCTGAAGCCCTCAAGGGCTGAACCAAGTGAGAAGCGGTGCGATATCAGCTTTCGCATGACATCCTGATGGTCATTCAAAAATGCAATCGTGGCATCCCAATCTTGCTGACTGGCGCGATAAGAACCACGGATCTGCTGATGCATCCTTACAAGCTGTGTGAGGTTGATTTCGGCTGGTCGAGGATGGATACCGACAACCGTGAAGATTCCGCGCTTTTTGAGAAAGGGCAGCGTGGCATTGACCAGTGCAGGCACACCGGCCGCCTCGATGATCGCGTCAAAGGGCTGATATTCCGAAAGCGCGCGGTCAAGAGGCGTTTCTTTTCCGTCAATCAGAAAATCGAAACCGAGGCTACGCAGAAGCTCGAGCCTTGGGCGATCGTCCCGCCCTGCAATCACGACCTTTGCACCTCGGCTGCGTGCCAGAATAGCGATACCTTGGCCGATAAAGCCCGGGCCAAGCACAAGAATGGTCTGGCCCTCACGTACCTCTGCAGTATTCACGGCCTCCAGGCAAACCGTCATCGGCTCTGTCAGTGCCGCGATCTCCATGTCGAGACTGTCGGGCAAAAAATGGCAATTCCTGGCCGGTGCACAGACGAAGCTGGTGAACGCTCCGCTACGGCCAATCCCGATCCCTTTGCGGTTGCTGCAATCGTCGTCGTGGCCGGCAAGGCAAGCAGCACAATGGCCGCAGGTGGTAGACGGTCGAACAGTGACACGTTGGCCAATCAGGCCGCGAGCCACATTCGCGCCGACCTCGTTGATAAAGCCGGAAAACTCATGACCGAGCGTCACGGGCATGGCGCTCTGCATGCTTTCATAACCGGGCGTCCATTCGGCAATATGCAGATCCGTACCGCAAATCCCGGCAGCCTCCACCCTGATCAACACCTCACCTTCTGGAGGTACCGATGGGATCTCAACATCGCGAAACTCCAGACCCGCTTCAGGACGAACCTTCTGCAATGCCAGCATTGTCATGTCTCCAGCGTTATTTGGGTAAGAGTGCGCGGCATTAGCCGCGCCATCCAAGAAAGCGCCGTTCGATCAGTCCGATCACATAGCTCACGATAAGCCCCATCACCGATAGAATGGTCACGCCTGCAAAAAGCTTTTCCAGGTCGTAGAGCGAACCGGCTTCGAGAATGTAAGAACCCACACCATATTGGGCACCGAGCATTTCCGCCGCAACGAGGAGGATAATGGCAATCGAGATCGAGACCCGCAAACCTGAGAGGATCGCGGGAAATGCACCGGGCAATACGATCTTTCGGACAATTGACCACCACGACAAACCAAAGCTTTGCCCCATGCGGATCAACGAACGATCGACATTGTCGACCGCGCCGTAGGTTGCAACAACGGTCGGCGTAAAGGTCCCGAAGGCGATCAGCATGTATTTCGACATTTCATCAATGCCGAACCAGATGACGAAAAGCGGCAAAAGGGCAATTTTCGGGATTGGAAAGAGCGCAGCAACCAAGGGCACGAGGCCGGCGCGAACGTGACTGAACAGGCCGATCATGACGCCAACCATGACGCCGAAGGAAATCCCAAGGCAAGCACCAACAAACAGGCGCTGCAGCGAAGGCAGCAGGTGCTTCCACAAAAGCCCTGTATTCCAGAGCTGGATGAATGTGTCCACAACGGCGGACGGCCGCGGCAATGTCAGGCTTGAAATGATCCCCGTCCTTGTGCCGATTTCGGCAAGGGCAATCAGGACGACAAAAACAAGGATCGCGATGCCGCGGACCGGTGTTGGTGCAAAACCGCCGCCGCGGAACTGAACGGCACGCACCTCCTTCTCCGAAGGATTGGCGATCTTATCCTGGATCGGAATTGAATTCGAGATTGAGGCTACATCAGACATTGACCAACTCCTTGTCGGCGGCCATCGCTTCTTCGCGCATTAGCGCCCAAAGTTGCTTCTGCTTTTCTTCAAGCAACGGATCGCCGAGCTGTCGTTCACTCAGCGGAATGTCGATATCGACGATCTCACGAATGCGGCCGGGACGACGTGATAGAACAACGACACGGTGCCCGAGGCGCACGGCCTCATTGAGGTTGTGCGTCACATAGACAGAGGTGAAGGGTTGCCGCGTCCAGAGCGACACGAGATCGTCCATCAGGAGTTCACGCGTCTGGCTGTCAAGCGCTGACAAGGGCTCGTCCATCAACATCACCGCTGGACGCACGGCAAGCGCCCGGCTGATGGCAACGCGCTGGCGCATGCCGCCGGATAGCTGCTTGGGAAGTGCCTTTCGAAACTCGGAAAGGCGTGTCCGCTCCAGAACATCGGTGACGATATCATTCATTTCGCCGCTACTGAGGCCATGGTCTTCCAGCACCAGCTTGATGTTGCCTTCAACGGTCCGCCAGGGCAGCAAGGCGAAATGCTGAAAAACATAGGTCAGCGGGTTTAGCGAGCCTGCCGGAGGCTTGCCGACCTGCAGGACCTGGCCGGAGGTCGGCCGCTCCAGTCCGCCAAGGAAGCGAAGGAGCGTCGATTTCCCACAGCCCGACGGACCGATAAGACAGATGATCTGGCCTTGCGGGATATCGAGAGAAATGTCCTTCAGGACCTCGACGGCACCGTAATAATGGCTGATGTTTTCGATTTTCAGGTCCATGAGAGCCCTCCGGAGGGAGGCCTCTTCAGCCTCCGTACGATGATTGGCGATCGATCAGATCGTCTTGACGTAGGACGTATCGAACAGTTGTTCGTTCGTGACGGCATCCTTGACCATGCCTTCCGCCTTCATCCACGCAACCTGTTCGCTGCAGCTTTCGACTGAGAGCGCAAGATCCTTGTTGATGCGCATCGCACCATCAATCAGGTTGCGCCTTGCCTCTTCGAAGGGGCTATCGCTTTCGACATATTTATGAACGATGCGGGCCAGATCTTCGCGCACAGCATCATCGGTGGTCTTGTCGACAAAGGCTGCATTGTAATCGGCAATGGCACGGGAATAGGCCTTGACGAAGGCTTCCGTCACAGCACGCTCATCCGTGGCATTCTTGGTCGAGGTGAAGGCCGTGGTGACCTGGTAATTCGGTGCATAGTCGGAAACGAGACCGATCTGCTTGGCTGCACCATCGCGGATCAACTTCTTGGCAACGTTGGGCTGGATCGCCCAGGCATCGATCTGGCCTGTCGAGATCGCACCCACAATGGCGCCAAGCTTCTGCAGCGGGCGCAACTGGATGTCGGACATCGGGATGTTGTTGGCCTTGGCAATCTTGTAGGCCAT
Organism: Agrobacterium sp. NPDC090273; assembly: GCF_044772305.1. NCBI lineage: Bacteria > Pseudomonadati > Pseudomonadota > Alphaproteobacteria > Hyphomicrobiales > Rhizobiaceae > Agrobacterium > Agrobacterium sp. NPDC090273. The sequence goes on along the minus strand of NZ_JBIVYN010000013.1, from coordinate 111,193 downwards.
GAAGTGGAACGACGAACCGGCCGTTGTGATCCCAAAAGTCTTGCCCGCAAGCTTGGATGCTTCCGTCAGGCCTGCGTCATAAGCCTTGTTGGATGCAAGAATGATCGCGCCAACTGTGCCCTTCTCTTCCGTCAGCGCACCACCGATGACCTTGATGGCCCCCTTCTGTGCGAGGCTGACAAGACCGCCAGTAATGGATGTCACACCGAAATCCGCGTCGCCGGACGCGATGGCAACCGACATCGGCTGAGCCGCTTCGAAGAACTTGAGCTCGATATCGAGGCCCGCTTCCTTGAAGTATCCTCGCTCAAAGGCAATAAAGCTCGGCGCATGGCTGGCGAGATGAAGGACGGCTAGGTTGCGCGTGCTGGCGCGGGCGGGTAGTCCAAACGCTGCGGTCGCGCATGTTGCGCCCATGCCGATTAGCGCCTGACGGCGCGTCAAAGAAAAATTCATCTGGTTGTCTCCAATCCTCAACGCCTCCTCCGGCGTCACAGGACCTGTTTGCCATCCACGTGGCAGGAAGACAACGAACAATAGTTATGCTTCTCATGCCCTGAAGGCATGACGCAACCCACAAGCGGTATGGCGATCAGGCGAGCTTGGAGAGGCTGGCCAGCTTACTGGTGAGAATCTCGACGAGTTTTCTGAGGTTTGCAGAGTGTGGACGCTGCCGGTTCCAGAAAACAGAAACCTCGAAGCGGGGCGCATGCTCGATCGGCAGGATCACAAGGTTGTGGCCGATCGGCCCAAGCGTTGTGAGATAATCAACCAGAACAATCCCCATTTCCTCGTTTGCAAGCGCCAGAGCCGTATCGGAAAACCGTGCGACAGCTCTGATCTGCACATTGACCCGTGCGCGCGACAGGAAGCGGTCCACCACCGTTTGGTGCGCACCGCCCGGTTCGAAGGAGATGAAGTCGGCGCCCTCGAGGTCACTGGCCCGGATAATATCGCGTGAGGCAAGCGGATGGCTCCTCGGGACGGCCGCAACGAGATCGACTTGCCCCACCTGCTCCATCATCACCAGCGGATGATTGGGTGCAGTGATGGTAACGACGCCTTCACCGCGACCGCTCAGAAGATAGTCTTCAATTTGATTGACCGAGAGAACGTCGAAAAAGAGCTCGATTCCCTTTACCTCGATCGACAGTTGCCTGAGGGCTTGCGGCACGAGTGCCCTGGCAACACTCGCGGTCGAGCCGACCCGAAAAACAGCGGTTTCACCGCGGGCAATACGCCCGATCTGCGCGCCAATCCCGGAAATCTGACGGATCAGCGGATCGATTTCGGCGTAGATTTCGAGAGCCTCCGACGTCGGGACAAGGCGGTTGCGATCCCTGGCAAAAAGCGCAATGCCCAACAGGTCCTCGATCCGGCGGATGGTGCGGCTGAGAGACGGTTGCGACACCGCCAGCACCTTCGACGCGGCGGTTATCGAACGGGTTTGCATGACCGTATGAAAAATCTCGATCTGCCTGAGGCTAAGGAGTGAATCGGCCCCCTTCTTGGTGGCGTCCGTGTCGAGAGGATCCAGATCACCTGCCATTGGATACTCGATCGAGGAATGGAACAAGCATGTCGAGGATGGCGCCGGAAGCCGTCTCGGGCAGCATGTGGCCACCTTCGAGACCCCGACCTGAGACGTCTTTCGCCCAGTCCGCCCAGATATCCAGCGGCTCGCGCCCACCGCCGTAACGGCGACCGGCCTCCCAAAAGACCAGAACAGGCACATCTATCCTTCGCCCGTTGGAGCGGTCAGCCAGATCGTCTGCCTCATCCACCGTGGCGCCGGCCCGGTAGTCGTTGCAGATCGCATGCCGCACGGCTGCATCATCAAAAGCGATACGATAGTCCTCGATCGCCAACGGGTGCAGACGATCGAGCCCATGCGCCATCTTATCCAGACTGTTGTCGATGAACATGCGCGGATTGGCAGACAGCAGCGTTTCGGGCAGCGGCTCGGGCTGAGCCAGCGCAAACCAGTGCCATGCGCCCATGCCAAATGCCTTGCTTGCACCTTCCCACATCTCCGGCGTCGGCACGACGGTGACCGAGACGTATGCCGGTACGGCTTGCGGATAATCAAGCGCCATTCGGTAACCGACGCGCGCACCGCGGTCATGGCCGATCAACACATACTGGCTGTGGCCTAATGCCCCCATCATGGCGTGCAGTTGCTCGCCCATCCAGCGCTTTGTACCGCTTCTTTCCGATTTGCCAAGAACACGGCTTCGACCATAACCCGGCAGATCAGGGATCACGACGGTGTATGACGCGGCCAGAAGCGGCGCAATCCGGTGCCACGCCGTACGTGTTTCAGGGTAGCCATGCAGCAGAAGGACTGCCGGTCCCGAACCACTGGTCAGGATATCAAAGTCCGTCCCGGCAGTGACGACATGCTTTTCTTCAAATCCAGGAAATAGCGAGTTCGCCAAGCGCTCCATAAAGAATCTCCTCCCGATCCGTTTCGTACCGCGCCTTGGGCCGATTGCAAGCCGTCAATTTTCAATGAGCCGCACCAGCCGTCCAATCGCGACAGGCATGTCCTCGTTTGATTTCAACCTGAAATATCAAGTCTGAAGGGACGATCGGCGCCAGCAACTTCAGGTTCAGACAAGCCCTATCGCGTACCCAGAGTTAGCAAAATTGTGGTTTCAAGCGGCAGATTCGTTTCCTGTCTTCGACAGGCGTCATTTGCCGACTTCAGGATTTTTTGAGACATGACATCGATTATTCCGTCCCTGAACGCCAATCAGATTAAATATCTTTCGACAGAGGCGATCGCAGCTTGGACGACAGAGGATGTCGCGTCACTTTCCAAAGCACAAATCAAAGTTCTTTCGTCGGCACAGGTCTCAGCGCTGGCGACTGAAAATGTCAAAGTTCTCAACTCGCAACAGTTGAGCGCGATTTCACAGAGCGCGGTTGTCGGTTTGACGCTCGATCAACTCAGCATCCTCGACAAATACGCCATTGAAAGCCTGACGTCCGTCCAGGTTTCCGCATTCACCACCACGCAGCTTCATGCTTTCACGACCGAACAGGCGAAAGCCTTGACGTCCGCTCAGGTGGGTGCGCTCAAGGCAACGCAGCTTGCCGCACTCAGCGCAGACGACATTGCGACGTTTTCGACAGCCGACATCGCGGCGATCGCCGGTAAAGCAATTTTAGGGCTTAGTACCGAGGCAATCGCGGCGCTCACCACCGATCAAATCGCCGCCTTGAGCACCAGTGCCATTGCAAGCCTGACCAGTGGCCAGATCGCGGTTTTGAGCACGGACCAGATCGAGGCGCTGAAACCGGCGCAGGTCAAGGCGTTCAACTCGATGCAACTCTCCCTCCTGAGCGCTGAAGGGATCGCAACTTTTTCGACTGACGACATCGCTGCGATTTCGAGCAAAGCCATGCTTGGGTTGAGTACCGAAGTGGTTGCCTCCCTCACGACAGACCAGGTCAGCGCATTGACGGGCGCACAGATTGCCGCTCTGAAAACGTCACAGGTCGCCGCATTGACCACAGAGCAGGTCGAAGCCTTAACGTCGACACAGGTGAAGTCGCTGACCTCGGCACAACTTTCGACCTTGAGTGCAGAGGCGATTGCAACATTTTCGACGGCCGATATCGCCGCGATCTCGCCCAAGGCGATGGCAGGCTTGGGCACCGGTGCGATTGCCAACCTCACGACAGAGCAGGTCACCGTCCTGACCGCCGCCCAACTCTCCAGCTTCAAGGCATCGCAACTCCAGGCCTTGAATGCCGATCTCGTCGGGTCCCTCTCGACCGCACAGATCGTCGCTCTGAGTGCTTCGGCAATCACGGGCCTGACGACGCTCCAGATTGAAGCCTTGACCACGAGCCAGGTGGAAGCCCTTTCGCCGGCTCAGGTAAAGTCGCTCAGCGCGACGCAGCTTGCTGCGATGAGCGCCGATGACATCGCCACCTTCTCACTAGCAGATATCGCAGCCATCTCGGGGAGCGCCGTGTCCGGTTTGAACACGGAAGCGATCACCGAACTTTCGCCGGACAAGATCGCCGTGCTCAGCGCCAGCGCCATTGCCGCGTTGACGACCAGCCAGATTGCTTCCTTGAGCTCTGAGCAGGTTGAGGCTTTGAAGCCAACCCAGGTCAAGGTGTTGAGCTCGACCCAACTCTCCGCGTTGAGCGCCGAGGCGATCGCGACCTTCTCGACTGCCGACATGGCGGCGATTTCGAGCAGAGCGATGCCAGGACTGACCACAGACGTGATTGCAGCGCTGACCACGGGGCAGGTCGCGGCACTCAATTCGAGCGTGATTGCAAGTTTTACATCCGATCAGATCGGAGCTCTCAGTCCGGAGCAGATTACCGCGTTGACGACCGCGCAGATTGCGGCGCTCAAGGCTACTCAGCTCACGAACCTGACAACAGGTCAGGCGGAAGCCCTATCTCCGGCACAGGTAAAATCACTAAACTCGACGCAACTTGCTGCCTTGAGTGCCGACAACATTTCAACCTTCTCCACCGCAGATATCGCAGCGATTGCGGCCAAGGCCATGCCCGGATTGGGCGCAGAAGCGATTGCCTCCCTGACGAAAGATCAGGTCACTGCATTGACGACCGTGCAGCTCGCCGCGCTAAAGGCAGCACAATTTCAGGCCTTGCAGGCTGATCAGATCGAGGCGCTGTCGACAGCTCAGGTCGCCGCACTCAGCACCGGTGCCGTCTCAAGCCTGACCGCCGAGCAGATAGAGGCGTTCAGCACCCAGCAGATCGAGGCCCTTTCGCCGACGCAGGTCAAGGCACTCGGCTCAACGCAACTTGCGGCGCTCAGCCCGGCGGATCTCGCGACGTTTTCGACTGCCGATATTGCAGCTATTACCGCCAGAGCCGTGGCAGGATTGAGCGCAGAAGCGATTGCAGCACTCACAACAGCCCAGATTGCCGCCATCAACACCAGTGCGGTTACAGGATTGACCGCAGATCAGCTCGAGGCTCTGAGCACCTCCCAGATAGAAGCTCTTTCGCTGGCACAGGTTAAATCCTTGAGTTCAGCTCAGCTTGCAGCCCTTGGACCAGAGGATCTCGCAACATTTTCGACTGCCGAGATCGCAGCCATTGGCAGCAAGGCGATTGCCGGATTGAGCACCGATGTCATTGCAGCACTTACGCACGATCAGATCGCAGCTCTGAGCACCAGTGCTGTCTCTGGACTGACGGCAACCCAGATTGAAGCTCTGAGCGGAAACCAGGTCATCCTGCTCTCCAACCCGCAACTCAAGGCATTGAACGCCGCCCAGGTCGCGGCATTGGACGATGATATCGCAACGTTGTCGTCGAGCCAGATCACCATGTTGAGCGCGTCTGGCGTCAAAGGCTTGACGGCTGATCAGATATCGGCGCTGAGCGCAGAGCTGATCTCCGCTTTCACGACCGCACAAATTGCGGCACTCGGTTCTGCTCAGATCTCGGCGTTGACTACCGACGATATTGCTACGCTTTCTGCAAGCCAGATTGCTGCGTTGAGCACGGACGCGACGACAGGGCTGTCGACCAGTCAGATCGCGGTTCTCAGCACCGATCAGATTGCACGGCTTTCGACCAAGCAGATTGCGACGTTGAATTCGGCGCAGGTTTCCGCCTTGAGCCCCGACGATATAATCGCTGTTTCAACGGCTCAGATCGCCGCCTTGAGTTCGTCGGGCATAACAGGGCTCACCACCCAGCAACTGGCATCGTTTACGACCAGTCAGGCAGAAGCACTCACGAGTTTGCAGATCCGCAATCTCGGCTCCGCGCAGATTGCCGAGCTGGGTGCGGAAGGCGTGGCGCAATTCTCGACAAAGGATATTGCTGCTATCAGTGCAGACGCAATCGCGGGATTGTCGACGGACGCCCTCACCTCCCTGACAACAGCTCAGATCGCCGCCTTCAGTTCACAGAGCGTCGGCGCCTTAAGCACCGCACAGATCGCCGCTTTGAGCACGGCGCAGGTCGAGGCATTCACGAGCGTGCAGGTCAGCGCGCTTACCTCCAGGCAGATCACTGTCTTGGGCGTTGAAGGCATTGCAACCTTTACGACCAAGGACATTGCCGCGATCAGTTCAAGCGCGATCTCGGGATTGTCGACAGAAATTCTGGTCCAGATGAGCGAATCGCAGATTGCTGCCCTCAACTCGCTAAGCGTCAGCATGCTGAGTACAGCACAGATTACGGCGCTTGCATTCAATCAGGTCGAGGCGCTGACCAGCGCTCAGGTCGGTGCGTTGAACTCCAAACAGATTGCCGCGCTGAGCGCAGACGCGATCAGCATGTTCTCCACCAGGGATTTTGCCGCGATCGCCTCAAGCGCAATCACCGGCCTGTCGCCGCAGACCATTGCATCGCTGACGACGGCGCAGATCGCTGCACTTTCGACCGCAGGGATAGGAGCGTTGAGCACTACACAGGTTGCCGCGTTCACCACCGACCAGATCAAGGCTTTGACGACTTCCCAGATCGGTGCAGTCACCTCTAAACAGATTGCCGCATTGCGAGTCGCCGATGTCGCGTCGCTTTCGACATCACAGCTTGCCGCATTGAGCACAGCGGGCATAGCAGGCCTGAGCACGGATCAGATTAGCGCCCTCAGCACTGGGCAGGTCGAAGCCCTGACCAGTGCCCAGATCAGCGCCCTCAGCTCAAAACAGATCGGCGCTCTGAGTGCGGAGGGTGTAAACACCTTCACCACCGCAGAGCTTGCAGCAATCGGTTCGAACGCGATTTCGGGTATCACAACGACAACGATTGCATCGTTGACGACAGCCCAGATCGCTGCATTGAGCGCCACATCTGTTTCAGGGCTTACTACGGTGCAGATCGAGGCACTGAATACCGAACAGTTGAGTGCCCTGACAACCGCTCAGATTGGAGCTCTCACCTCAAAACAGATCGCAGCACTTGAAACCGCTGACATAGCTTCGCTTTCCGTCGATCAGATTGCCGCGCTTGCACCTTCCGGCATAGCCGGACTGACTTCAGATCAGATTGCAGTGCTCAAAACCGATCAGGTTGAGGCGTTGACCAGCACCCAGGTTGGCGCGCTGAGTTCGAAGCAGATTGCTTCGCTGAGCGCAGACGGTCTGGCTATGTTTTCGACTGCCGATCTGGCAGCAATCGGCTCGAATGCCATCTCTGGCCTGTCGGCGGCAACTATTATGACGCTGACATCGGCCCAGATTAACGCGCTGAGTACGGCCGCAATCTCGGGCTTGACCACTGGCCAGCTCGCGGCACTGAACATCGATCAGCTCGATGCCTTGACGACGTCTCAAATCGGCGCTCTTGCCTCCAGACAGACCGCCGCCCTTACCGCGTCCGGCGTCGCCTCCCTCTCGGCCGACAAGATCGCAGCCTTCAGCACCGCCGGGATCGTAGGCCTGACGACCGATCAGATCTCCGCTCTAAGCACCGCCCAGATCGAGGGCTTCACCAGTGCCCAGATCAGCGCGTTGAGCGCAAAACAGATTGCCGCACTTGGTGCGGACGATCTCGATACCTTCACCACTGCGGAGTTGGGTGCCATCAGTTCATCCGCAGTTTCGGGCCTGTCGAGCGCAATGATTGCAGCGTTGACGACGACACAGGTAGCCGCTCTCTCAACAGCAGCGATAGCTGGTCTGACCACCGAGCAAATCACCGCAATGAGCACGGATCAGCTCAATGCCATGACGAATAGCCAGATCGGCGCCCTTTCCTCGAAACAGACCGCGGCGTTGAGCCCATCCGGCATCGCTTCGCTTTCGAGCGAAAAAATCGCCGCACTCGATGCCAAAGCTATAGCCGGGCTGAGCAGCGCCCAGGCAGGTGCAATGAGTGTCGAGCAGATCGAGGCCCTGTCCAGCCGGCAAATCGCATCGCTGAGTTCGGATGCGATCAAGGCACTATCGCCCGAAAAGCTGGAGACCTTCTCGCCCGAAGAACTCGCTGCTATCGGTGCAAGCGCAATAAAAGGGCTTCCGACCGACTTCATTGCCGCTCTTTCTTCTGCCGAGGTCGCCGCCTTGAGCACATCCGGCATTTCCGGGCTGACGAGCGATCAGGTTGGAGCTCTCAGCAAGGGCCAGATCGATATCCTTACGACGAGCCAGATCGCAGCATTGAGTTCTGGTGGGCTTCAGGGATTGACGACGGAGGACCTGACAACATTTTCGACAGAGAAGCTCGCGGCAATCAGCTCGACTGCGATCAGGGGACTGTCAACGGCCATTGTCGCGGCCCTGACGACCGGTGAGATTGCCGCCCTGTCGACAAGCCAAGTTGCGGCTCTCAGCTACAGTCAGGTCGCGGCAATGGGTTCTGCTCAAATCGGGGCACTGTCGATATCGCAGGTCGGCGCCCTCACCTCAACGCAGGCGGCGGCACTCGCGGGCGATGATCTGGCAGCGTTCTCGGCAGAACAACTCATCAGCCTGAGTTCAAGCGCGATCACCGGATTGAGGACCGGCACGCTTGCGGCCCTGACTGCCTCGCAGGCGGCAGCCTTCACACCGGGCCAGATCGCCGCCATGACATCTGCACAGGTTGCTGCATTGAAGACTGAAATGGAGGCAAGCAGCGCCTCTCAGGATGCCGCTCCGTCCAGCTCCGCCACGCAGACTGGGACGGAAGCAGAGGCACAGGAACCATCTGACGTTACTGCGGCGATTTCGTCTTATCAGGATGTCTGACACTGGCCTCATGAGCAGAGCACAAGGCTCTGCTCATATCGTCTTCGGAAGGCTGAGTACCTTTGCAGCTTCAGCCCAACGCTAGCCAGCGTGTTTCCTATCTCCGAAACAATCAGCCGACTGCCTAACTTGTTTTGTCCCACGCTACGGCCATCTGGGTTGACTGAAAGAGGTGACAGGGCCATGTTCAGCTCATGCTGATTATGTGTCTCGATACCGTTTTGAAGCGGGTTTTTGTCATCGCGGGAATCTGACCCCCGGCCCGGTCGTGTCGCGCCCGGTCGAGGGGCGCAAGTGTTGGCTTTACCGTCCGCCAACAATCAAGGCGACAGCGATCCTGAAATTTCCTTAAACCACCACGTGGCGCAGTGACTGCAGCCGCGAATATTCAAGAGTATTAACGTGGCACACAAGAGCAAGCCTTCCATCACCATCGCCCGTTCGGAATACGAACGCCTCACAAAGCTCGCCGACAGTCAGGCATTGCAAAACCCGGAGGTCTCGGATGCGCTCCTGACCGAACTGGAACGCGCCCGCATTGTTGACGATCTGGAACTGCCAGAGGGTGTCGTCAGAATGGGATCGTCTCTCCGTTACACCAGCGATCTTGGTGAAGACCGCCGGGTTACGCTCGTCTATCCCGGTGAGGCAGATATTGCCGAAGGAAAAGTCTCGATCATGACGCCGATTGGGGCCGCATTGATTGGCTTGTCGTCCGGACAGTCAATCGACTGGACGGCGCGAGACAACCGCATACACAGGCTGACAGTCGAGACGGTGAAAGCGCCCACTCAGGTAAAGTGATCTGAGCGAACCAGAAGCAAAAAGGGTGATATTCGCCTAGTTCACCCTTCCTCTTTCGGCCAGGAAGTCCAACAGTGCACGGACGCGAGACGGTACCGGGCCGCCCTGGCCGATATAGACAGCATGGAATTCCTCTTCCTGTCCCGGGTCGAGATGGTCAAGCAGTGCCACGAGCCGGCCAGCGGCAATGTCCTTTCTCACCGTGAAGGCTGCAAGTCGGGCGATGCCGACGCCTGCAAGGCAAAGATGGCGCATGCCTTCACCGTCACTGACCTGAACGCGACCGGTGACCGGAATATTGACAGTTTTGACGCCGTCGTGAAGCAGCCATCCTTCAACGGATCTTGTATATCCGAAGCCGAGGCGATTATGCGCCTCGAGGTCTTCAATCGCCCGGGGTTCACCATACCGCTCCAGGTACGAGGGCGCGGCTACGATCATGAGCGGCGTCTGACCAAGCTTGCGTGCCAACAGGCTGGAACTTTTCAAGGGCCCGGCCCGGATCGCCACATCTGTCCTGTCCGTCACGAGATCAACAACGGTATCGGTCTGCATGAAATCGACCATCACGCCAGTGTGACGTGCAAGAAATTCCGGCAAGACCGGTGCAAGGATGTGATTGAAATAGGAGGCACTCGTGTTCACGCGAACACGCCCCACCGCCTGCTCACCGAGGCCTGCCGTGCGCTCCGCGTCCTCGAGGTCGGCAAGCAGGCGGGTTGCGCGCTCATAAAAAACGCAGCCCTCTGCCGTTAGCTTCAATTGCCGTGTTGATCGGGTAAGCAGCCTTGCGCCGATGCGCGACTCCAGTCGGGCGATGAGTTTGCTGACCGCTGACGGTGTGAGATGCGCCGCCCTAGCCGCCTGTGAGAATCCACCGAGTTCGACTACCCGCACAAAGACATCCATCTCACCGAACCGGTTTACCTCAGGTCTTGCCATGATGAATCTATCTCACAAGTGATGTTATTTAACTCAGTCTATTTCAATGACATTCCGTCGCCTATCTTAATTTCACGATCGCGCAAGCCGAAGATCTCGGCCGCAGGGTTTTGATCGCTCGTCATCAGACAAAGGTTGGTGTCATGGAATATCGCTATCTTGGAACGTCGGGCCTCAAGGTCCCGGTTCTCTCCTTCGGAACAGGAACTTTTGGTGGAACAGGCCCATTGTTCAGCAACTGGGGCACCTCTGATGCAATGGAGGCAAGTCGCCTTGTGGACATTTGCCTGGAGGCTGGCGTCAATCTGTTCGACACTGCTGACGTCTATTCCAATGGTGCGTCGGAAGAGCTGCTTGGTCAGGCAATCAGGGGGCGACGCGATGCGGTTGTGATTTCGACCAAAGCGACACTCCCAACCGGTGATGGACCGAACGATGCGGGTTCCTCACGCCTTCATCTGGTAAAGGCCGTCGAAAATGCGCTGCGCCGTCTCTCCACCGATCATATCGATATCTTCCAGCTTCATGCCTTCGATGCGGCTACGCCAATCGAGGAAGTCCTGTCGACGCTCGATATGCTCGTTCGCGCCGGCAAGATCCGTTATGTCGGGGTGTCGAACTTCTCCGGCTGGCAGATCATGAAATCACTTGCTGTTGCCGAGCGACACGGCTGGCCGCGTTATGTAGCGAACCAGGTCTACTATTCCCTTATCGGGCGTGATTATGAGTGGGATCTCATGCCTCTTGGCAAGGATCAGGGCCTTGGTGCAATGGTCTGGTCGCCGCTCGGCTGGGGACGGCTCACTGGGAAAATCCGGCGCGGCGCTCCGCTTCCGAAAAAAAGCCGGCTGCATGAAACTGCGAGCTTTGGGCCACCGGTTGACGATGAACTGCTTTATCGCGTTGTTGACACTCTTGACGCAATAGCCGAGGAGACCGGAAAGACAGTGTCGCAGATCGCGCTCAACTGGCTTCTGCAACGCCCGACCGTGTCCTCAGTCATCATCGGCGCGCGCAATGAGGATCAACTGCGACAGAACCTCGGTGCAATCGGCTGGACCCTGAACCCCGCTCAACTGCGAACACTCGACGAAGCAAGCGCTGTGACGCCTCCCTACCCGCACTCACCCTACTACCGTCAGGAAGGCTTTGCGCGCCTTAACCCACCGATCGGTGGGTAACTAAAACGAAGATTGGGGTGGATCGTAACGCCCACTCGGTATTTCCATCCACCCGGCTTCACTGGGTTCCAAATACAGCTCGGATTGCACGGTTCGAGAAACTGAAGCTTGGGCAGAACCGAGCACCAATCAGCCGTTTCGGTCAACGGTTATGGTATAGGCTCCAGGGCTTTCGTCATCAGAATCCAGCTGAACGAGGAGCGTGTCGCACTCGAGGCAACTGTTGCAGATCCCGCATCCATCCATGTCGAAATCGCGCGCGGATTTGCGTTCCCGACAGCACTCGCAGAGTACTGTGGCCCGACGCGACAATCGTGCCGGCGCAAGAAACTGAACAACCTGATTTTGGACAGCCGGAACGGCAGGACGCGACATCGCAACCTCCCTTGTTGATCTCACAACAGAGATGGGGATGATCAGGTTCAATGTCCATATTCGAGGCGCCCTTCTGCCCTAATTCAGGGTGGACTCGGTCAGGGCAAATCCAGACGCTTCAAAGCTGGCTTGCGAGTTTCAACAGCTCACGCCAACGATTGACATAACCATCCACGAACTGCTTCTGGATACCCGCCGCCGCCATTCGTTCACCCAGGACATCCAGATCGAAATCTTCCAGTTGGGTTCTCTCCGGATAATGTCTGAGCGTATACCTGAAGGTCTCCTCCCAACTGCGCCGAACACCCACTGAGGCATCATCCAGGTGCGGACGGTAGGCGCGTATGAACTCTCCTAGGGTCATTGTTTAAAAAATCCTTCTTCAATCCGACTTTGCTGTTTCGGCGGATCGGCAAAGTCAACGTTCTTTCTCTGAGGCGCGATGGTGTCTCTTCGCCAAAACCGGTTCTGCTTTACCGAAGGTGATTTAAGCGGCAGGATTCCGGAATTCGTTCATTCATCGGCCATCATCAAAGCGAATGATTCTTACCAGTAAACCGGCCTCGCACGGTTTTTTAGTAAAAACAGGATTGCCGTTCACGGCATCGATACCTATTCTCCCGCAGCGGCAAACAAGCCGCCGATCATTTACGGGGATATACATGGCCACTGGCACAGTAAAATTTTTCAATCAGGACAAGGGCTTCGGCTTTATTACGCCGGATAACGGCGGCGCAGACGTCTTCGTCCACATTTCGGCAGTCCAGGGTTCGGCCCCGCTTCGTGACGGCGAAAAAGTGAGCTACGAGCTTGGCCAGGACCGGAAAACCGGAAAGTCCAAGGCGGAAAACGTCACTTCTGTCTGATTGATCTGCTTTCGCACACACCTGCGTGCAATGGTGCGTCGCCGCGTTGTTACGTGGCGGCGCAACCAAAAATTATTGACCTAAATTCAAACAGTCAGCTTAGGACAAATCTCTCATCGCGCCTGAAGATGATGCGACGAGCGAGATTATTCTCGCCATTGAGACCAAAGCGTCAAGGAGCTGGGTGGCTCTTCTGATCGGCGAAGGCCGGGAGCGTAACCGGCGGTTCTTCCTCTGGCTTGAAACGTCAGAGTGCTTCTAAAAAGAAATCAACCAACCTGGATACGGCGTCATTGACGGACGCTTCGCGATCATAAAGATCGACATGGGTTGCGTTGTCGACCACATAAAGCATCTTAGGCTCCTTAGCGCGCTCGAAAGCATCCAACGTCATCCATGCGGTTACAGCATTTTCTGCTGTGATCATCAGAAGAGGACGAGGAGAGATCATTTCTATAAAGCGAAATGCATCGAATGTGGCCATCCGATCGACGCTATCCCAGGTAAGAGATCTGGCAGAACGCGGATGGCTGCACCGTTCAGTGCAGTAGTATTCCCACCCTTCGAAGACATGAAGGCCACCCGCTCGCGCCTCTTCCTGACCGGCGGGGAAGACAGGAAACCGCCCCATCTCTTCGCCAGCCGCAACACGAGTACGTGCTTCAGCGGCCGCTTCGAGTAGATTGATGAGGACAGCTGGATCCTGATTTCCGTCTGCCCCGGCACGTATCTGCAGCCCAACATCGACAGCTGCAATTGTAGCAACTGCCTTTACTCTAGGGTCGCCTACGGAAGCTGGAATTGCGTAGCCACCAGACGCACATATACCAAGGATCCCTATCCGGGCGGGATCAATGTCCGATTGCACACTGAGAAAAGAAACAGCTGCCTTGAAATCTTCAATCCGCTGAGCCGGGTTTTCCAAATCTCGTGGCAAGCCTTCGCTCTCGCCTTGATAGGCAGCGTCGAATGTGAGCAGCGTGAAGCCCTGTTCTGACAATTTCTGTGCATATAGAGCGGGGGACTGCTCTTTAACCGCGGTACCAGGATGGCCAATGACGATCGTACGGCCATTGGGTTTATCCGATGTGAACAGATTCCCTGCGATCTTTAAGCCTGAACTTTTGAACGTTACCGATTTGCGCATCTCGAAGCTTCCTAGACAATTGATCGTCTCCGGCACTCATCTGTCCGGAGCGGACGCTATCGTCGGGGGCTCTTGTGTGTCCGATGTGTTGGGGTTGGTGCTGAAGTGTACCAGAGTGTGTAGATGGGAGCGTTTGCTACACAGGCTTGCAAAGGCGGCAAAAGCCGACACAGCCGAGATACACTTGGGCTGAAATATCATCGCCAGTGCAACAGGATTAAGGGTTAAGGCGATGGTTAAAAGGTGGCTGATTACGGGAAGCTCCAGGGGCCTCGGAAGAGCCTTGGTGGAAGCGGCACTTGAAAGTGGCGACCAAGTTGTCGCGACCGCCCGAAACGTGGACGCGCTCAAGCCATTGATTGAAAAACATGCCGCTCGAGTTGTGCTGTTCCCGCTTGATGTCACCGATCCAATAGCTGCGGACAATGCTGTACAATTTGCAAAGTCATCCTTTGGAGGCCTCGATGTGGTCGTCAACAATGCGGGTTACGGCAACGTCAGTGCAATCGAAGACACTCATATCGAAGAAATGAGACGCGAGATCGAGACAAACCTGTTTGGTACCATCATTGTCACCAAGGCTGTCATCGCGCTGATGCGTGAACAGCGTCACGGACACATCATAAATGTCTCTTCGGTCGGTGGCCGTCTGGGTTCCACGGGACGTGCGAGTTACTCCGCAGCCAAGTGGGGTGTGGAAGGATTTTCAGAAGTTCTGGCACAGGAGATGGCACTTGTCGGTGTGAAGGTAACAATTATCGAGCCCGGTGGCTTCAGAACCGATTTCGCGGGAAGCTCAACTGAACTGCGCGAAGGCCGACCAGAATATGATGCGGTGGTGGGTGCTGCCGCACGTTTTCAACGTGACTACAATGGACGCCAGCCAGGCGATCCGGCCAAGGCCGCTCAGGTCATCTTAAAAATTGCCCAGATGGAAAATCCACCGTCTCGCTTGGCGTTGGGTAGTGACGCCTTAGCCGCGATCCGTAACGCGAATACGTCCCGGCGCGCAGAACTTGAAAAATGGGCGTCCCTCAGCAGTTCCACCGACTTTGAAGGATGACTGCTCGCCTCATCTCACAACAAATAAAAACATGACTATTATCGTCATCTTTCTCTTGATTTTTTGTGTGCAAGGATGATAGCAGCATTCCATGGAAAGCGTGGAACAGTCCGAAATTCTCAAGACATTTTTGGACGTGCGCGCTCGTTTGACACGCGTCATCTACCGTCGCGTTCATTGCCCGGCGACCACTGCCGATCTCATGCAGGATACTTTTATACGCTTCTGGGAACGCCCGGGCCTCCTGCGCGATGTCGTTGATCTGGCCGGATACTTCGTGATCACGGGACGCAACCTCGCGCTTGACCACGAACGCCGTAAAAAGATTGCCCCCTTTATCGACGGGATCGACGGCCTCGAATCCATCTCGGACCCGACACCCTCGGCCGAAGCGGCTACCATCAGCCGCCAGGAACTCCTGCGCGTTCAGGCGGCCCTCGAGCACATGCCTCCTCGGGCGCGGGAGGTGTTCCTGCTATCCCGGATCGAAGGCCTGACATATGTCGAGATTGGCGAACGTCTCGGAATATCGCCAAAGACGGTTTTCGGTCATATGGTAGTCGCGCTTGAGCGATTGCGTGCACAGATGAATGCAGAGCGCTGACCACTCTCACGCTCAAACGGTGACAAGAGAGGCCGCAATGCAGAACCATTCTCTACGGGAACACTGTCCCGACAACCAGCCGGACATCGCGCGCCAGGCGGCCGAGTGGTTTGCCTTGTTGCTTGATGAAGGTGCCAGCCCTACTGATCGTGCCAATTTCCGAGCCTGGCTTGAACAGAGCCCTTCCCATGCGAAGGCATATGCGGAACTTGAGCGCTTGTGGCTCGGCGCTTCGGCGCTCCCTGAGATCTCGCCCACATCGCCCCTGACGCGCAGAACGGTCCTCAAGTCGGGAGGAGCGTTGTTAATTTTGGCCGGAGCTGGGTTGGGGACCCGCGCCTACCTCCAGGCAGAAGCGGACTATCGCACGGGTGTCGGCGAGACTGCCCGTTATGCGCTTCCAGACGGCTCGGTCGTTGAACTGTCGACGGCAAGTGCCATCTCAGTCAATTTCACTGCGGACGGGCGACACATCATTTTGCACCAAGGAGAGGGATTTTTTACCGTTGCCCCAGATCCAGGCAGACCCTTCGTCGTCAGTTCCGGCGTTTTGAACAGCACCGCGCTTGGAACGAAATTCTCCGTCGCCATGCGTGAAAATGGTGTCACCGTTTCTGTAGTTGAGCATTCAGTCCGCGTATCGGCTCCCGACCAGGAACAGGATGTCCATGAGGGCCAGTCGGTCCTGTTCGCAAATGATCGCCTGTCCCTGCCTCAATCTGCAGATGTCGAGACCCAGCTTTCATGGCGTGACGGCAAACTCGTTTTCATCTCGACGCCATTCGAGGATATCGTCGCCACTCTCTCCAATTGGCGGCGTGGCAAGATGATTGTCATGGACAATGCCCTTGCACGCCGGCCTGTCAGCATCATCGTCGACGTGCGTCGGGCAGGCTCGATATTGGATAATCTTGAGAATGGCCTGCCAATTCGCATTGCCAGCTACTCGCCTTTGCTGACCTTGATCTATCCGAAATAAAAAGTTCAAAATAGACCGAGGTTTTTCCCAGCCTCGTACGTCCCCTTGTTGAAACGCCCGAAAATAGTCGGGCCAAGTGTTTGCAGGGGGCAAAACAAGTGACTAGGAAAAGTCAGGTCGGAGCCAATCAAGTTCGGCTATTTCGCAGGATCTTGCTGGCTGCGTGCGTCAGTTTTACGCCGGTTGCGATTTCATCTATCGCGACTGCACAAGACGCAAAAAGCTATGAGTTTGCCATCTCCGGCCAAACTCTTTCGTCCGCGCTGGTGCGCTTTTCATCGGCGACTGGCATCGATGTGGGCTTTGACGGCCCTCTTCCTCCCAACTTGCGGACAAAAGGTCTGCGTGGAAATGCCACGGCAGAAGGCGCATTGTCGAGCCTCCTGGCTGGTACCGGCCTGACCTACCGCTTCACCACGCCAACGACGGTGTTGCTTGTCAATCCGAAGGCCGCCTCTGCGACAGTTGGAGCGGACGGAACGACGACGCTCCAGCCAATTACGCTGCAGGGAGAGCGGGCACGCGGTCCGGTCGAAGGATTTGTCGCGACGCAGAGCGCGACGGGAACGAAGACCGATTCATCGCTGAAAGACACACCTCAGGCGGTGAACGTCGTTACGAAGGACCAGATGGCCGCACAGGGATCTGCGACGCTGACGCAGGCACTACGCTACACGCCTGGTGTCATCAGCCAGTATGGTGACGACGCCCGTTATGACTGGTTCACGATCCGCGGCTTCCGGCCGGGACGATATCTGGATGGCCTGCGCCTTCCATTCGGATCGCGTGGATATGCCCAGCCGCGTGTCGAGCCATTCAGCCTGGAGCGTGCCGAAGTTCTTAAAGGTCCATCGTCGGTGCTTTATGGTCAGGGCGAGCCAGGCGGCCTGATCAACATGGTGTCGAAGCGCCCGAGTGCAACTGCACCAAATGAGGTGGAGATGCAGTTCGGCTCGGATAGCCGCATTCAGACCGCATTCGACGTTGGCGGCTCGGTCAACGGCGATGACAGTTTCCTTTACCGCATCGTAGGTCTCGGTCGCCTGACCGACACACAATATGATTTCGTGCGCGAAAAGAAGGGCTACATCGCACCTTCTTTCACGGTCAAACCGGATGAGGCAACATCGTTGACCGTCTACGGTAGCTACCAGCGCATCGATTCTCCCGGAGGCGGCGGCGCTCCAGCGCTTCCTGCAAACGGAACGCTTTATACCAGCAACTATCCGGAATTGCCGCGCAGCGCGTTTCCCGGCGAGCCAGGATACGATCACTACACCAGCGATCAGGCTGCTTTGGGATATGAGTTTGAGCACGAGTTCAGCGACACCTGGACCGTGCGTCAAAATCTCCGTTATTCCTACATCAGCACCGATAGCCAGCGCGTTCAGCCCTATTGCCCTGCGGCGTGCAATCCAACGGCCTTTTATCGCTACGCTTGGGCATTTCCTGAAAGCGCCAGAGGCGTAACGATCGACAATCAGGCGGTTGGCCATTTCTCGACGGGAGATTTGGCACATACAGCACTCTTCGGTCTCGACTATTCCTATGAGAGCAGCCGCTACGAAGAATCCTCGCTGTCACCCATTTTGACGCCGTTCAACGGCATAAATCCTGTCTACGGCGCAACAACGATCAAAAGACCGCCGACGGCAACGCGGATCGACCAGGACCGCAGTCAGGTCGGTCTCTATGCCCAGGATCAGGTCGAGTGGGATAATTTCGTCTTCTCGCTTGGTGGTCGTTACGACTGGGCCAATACCGACACAAGAACCCGCACGAGCACGTCCGATCGTGAGGTTGACCAACGCGACGGTCGCTTTACCTGGCGTGCCGGCCTAGTCTACAATTTCGACAACGGCATCTCCCCTTATGCGGGCTACTCCACCTCGTTCAATCCCGCGAGCGGTACGGACCGCCTCGGCAATGCTTTCAACCCGACCACTGGCGAACAGTTCGAGGTCGGCGTTAAATATCAGCCGAATGGCAGCAACAGCTTCATCACCCTCTCGGCCTATGATCTCACGCAGGACAATGTTCTTTCTCCTGACCCCATAAACAGGAGCTTCAGTGTCCAGACCGGCCAGGTCAGAATGCGCGGTATCGAGCTGGAAGGGAAAGCAGAGATCACCGACGCATTCTCCGTGCTCGCATCCTATGCCTATACGGACAGCGAAATCACCAAAGCCAACCCGAACGCCGCAGGCATCAGCAATGAGGGAAATCGATTTGCTTTTGTCCCGCGCCAACAGGCATCCCTCTGGCTCGACTACGCAGTGCAATCGTCCGATGCATGGGATGGTCTGAGCTTCGGTGGCGGCGCGCGATATACAGGTCAGACCTTCGGCGATAACGCCAACCAGTTTGATGTCCCGTCCTACACTGTTTTCGATGCGGCTGTGCGCTACGACTTTGGCAAAGCCAATCCCAAGCTTGAAGGGCTGAAGGCATCGCTTAACGTCAGCAACATTTTCGACAAGAAATATGTCTCGACCTGCATTGCGGCAACCGGGTGCTATTGGGGAGAGGGTCGGAGCGTTTATGCGACGCTCAAGTACAGCTGGTAGCTCGATGGTTTCCCTGCCCGACGTAAAGAATCGGCTGACGCGGCGGCAATTTGCTGCCGCGTTGAGCTGCGTGTTTCTCCCGACAACGGCAATCGCGGGATCAGAGCGTCCAAGGGTCGCAGTCCTGGATTGGGGTTGGGCCGAAAGCCTTCTTGCTCTTGGCATCAAACCGCTCGCCGTTGCAGAAGCACCGCTTTATCAAGATCGAGTTGTGACCCCTACTCTGCCAGACGGCACGATCGACCTTGGTTTGAGGTCTTGGCCGAACATGGAACTTCTGCGAGCCCTCAAGCCTGATCTGATCCTTTCCCAAGCAGGATACGGCATTTCTGCAGACCGTCTCAATGAGATCGCTCCGACGCTGGCACTTCCGCTTTACAGTTCGGCAAGACAACCGCTCCAGGCCGCGGAAAATGCGCTCAAAGAAATCGCTTCCCGCATGGGAAAGAGCGATGTCGCAGATCGCTACCTCGACAGGTCCAATAGTCGGTTAGACGCCATAGCGCGAGACTTCACGACCTATGACGGGCATCCCCTCCTCATCATCAAGTTCACCGACGACAGGCTCATTGATGTTTATGGCGCCGGAGGCCTGTTCGACGATGTCCTGAAACGGATGGGAATTGCCAACGCCTGGGATGGTTCGACCAACAATTGGGGTTTTGCAACCGCTGGGCTCGACGCAATCGCCCGCTTCCCGGACGCCAGGCTCGTCATTATCGAACCGGCACCGCCCAGCTCCTTCCTGCAAAGCTCACTCTGGCAGGCTTTGCCAATGGTCCGGGAAGGACGGGTTTGCATGATACCACCAACCTGGGTCTTCGGGGCCTTTCCATCCGCGATGCGCTTCGCAGAGGTACTTCGCCAAGGCCTTGGGTTTTCATGATTTTACGTCTCGTCACACCGTCGCGCCTTTGTGTCGTTATCGCCCTCATTGCCATAGCGCTTTACGCTTCTGCAATTGCGGGCCGTGTTTCGCTCCCGGATGTGCCACACATGCTGATGCAACCCGATCCGGCATCCTTCGATCAGATCTATGTTCGCTTCTCCTTGCTGCCCCGCATTTTGGTCGCGATACTGGCCGGCGGCGCGCTCGCTTTTGCAGGTACGATATTTCAGCAGATCCTGCGTAACCCTCTGGCAGAACCATCCACGCTCGGCGTCCTATCTGGCGCGCAGCTCGCTATTACGCTCCTGTCTCTTTCCGTCGCCACAGTGAGCGCTCACGACCGGGAGATCGCGGGGCTTGCCGGCGGAATTGCGGCAGTTTTCATCGTCGCGGGACTGGCAAGGAGATCTGACTTCTCGCCGATGACACTTCTGCTCTGCGGTATGGTGATCAGCTTCTCTGCAGGTTCGGCATCCGTTATCCTGGCACTTTTCCATCACGAGTACCTGCGAGGTGTCTTCATCTGGGGCAGCGGTTCGCTCATTCAGAATGACTACACCAACGCACAAGCACTAGCGTCACGCCTTGTTATTCTGATCCCTGCACTGTTGTTGTTCTCTCGGCCTTTGGCGATTATAGGCCTTGACGAGACACAGGCACGCGGGCTCGGACTATCCCCCTCCAGTCTTCGCATTGCTGTTTTATTCCTTGCCACCGTGTTGTCAGCTTGCGTTGTCGCACGTGTCGGAGTGATCGCCTTTATCGGCCTTGCAGCGACCAACATCGTCCGACTATCCGGCGCCCGTACGCTACGGCAAAGACTTGTCTGGGGAACACTGCTCGGCGCAGCCCTTCTCATGCTCGCGGACAGCCTTGTGCTGGTCGCCGCTCCGGTTATCGGTGAGGTGCCAACGGGTACGATCACTGCGATCACAGGCGCTGTCCTGATGTTACTGCTTGTCAAATACGTTCCGCACACAATCGACCAGTCGTATCACAACGACTTTGCGCCGGCGTTGCGGGGCAAGTCTGCTCTGCTCGTGGTTTTCGTCTCTGTGGCTATTCTTGCACTGCTCACAGCGTTTTCCCTGACGGAGCGTTTTTTCACAGGAAACGTCGAGCCATCGGTCCTTTTTGCAGGCCGATGGCCGCGTGTCCTGACTTCGGCCAGCGCTGGCGCCATGCTGGGCATAGCCGGCGCAGTTACCCAAGCCATGACCCGCAACCCCATTGCCAGTCCCGAAGGGCTTGGTGTCAGTGGCGGAGCTGGATTGGGGATCATCCTTGCATTCTTCGCTGGCGGCATGGCCTCACCATTGCTTCCTCTTGCCGGAGGAGTGGCAGGCGCTATGGTCGCCTTTACGATCGTGCTGATCGTCGCAAGAGGCAAAAGCTACGCGCCAGGGCCGGTTCTGCTTTCTGGCATTGCGATAAGTGCTCTGGCAACCGCGCTGATCTCGCTGATTGTCGCGAGCGGTGATCCACGCGCGAGCTACATACTGGCCTGGACGATGGGCCCGACATTCCGTGCCACCAGCATCGTCGCGATCATTGCAACCGCCCTCGTGTTGATCGGTCTTTCGCTATCGCCGCTCTTTCGCCGCGCATTAGAGATCTTGCCGCTCGGCGATAGTACGGCGCGCTCACTTGGTGTGAACCCGTCTCGGTCACGTCTCCTGCTGTTAGTGTTTGCTGCCTTTCTGACCGGCATCGCAACAATGATCGTCGGCCCGTTGAGTTTCGTCGGGATGATGGCACCTCATTTGGCGCGCATGACTGGTGCGCGCAGTCAGATGCGCACGCTTCTGACTGCTGGTGTAACCGGTGCAGCGATCATGATTTGTGCCGACTGGTTTGGGCGCGCTGCCGACTTCCCTTACGAAATCCCGGCAGGTGTAATCGCCGCATTCATTGGAGGGCCATATTTCCTTTTTGTGATCAGCTCACGAGGTAAAGCTTCGTCCAGAGCTTGATGAGCGAGGTCTGCCGTTGGATCTCGCGCAAGCGGCCAATCTCGTGTTTTGACGCGGTGGCCAATTGGTTGTTTCGCATACTGCATTTCGCCCTGTAGTTTTCGGTTCGCCGCGTTAAGATTTCATTAACCCAATCGATACGAGTATTAGCATATTCTTATTACTCGCTATTCGAGTGATCGGTTGTTTCGCATCGTCAGCAAAGCAGCGGTGTGACAGCACGGGGGGAAGAGCATGAAGTTCGCGATATCAGGGGCCATCGCAACGCTTGCAGCGTTAATGCTGGTGCCAGCATCAAGCACTGCGCAAGTTTCCACGACGTCAGACTTTACCGTCCAGATTACCATTCAGGCGGCGTGCCAGATCAACTCTGCCGGGTTGCTCAACTTCGGCAACAGCGGCTTCATTGCCGGCAACGTGGATGCGACAAGCCAGATCGTCGTTCAATGCACATCAACGACGCCCTATACACTTGGCCTGAGCGCGGGGGCCGGGAGCGGCGCCACTGTAGCCAACCGACTGATGACGGGAACAAGCGGAGCAACCGTTTCCTATTCCCTTTTCCAGGATACCGGCCACTCCCAGGTGTGGGGAGATACAGTCGGGTTGGACAGACAGACGGGAACGGGAACGGGTGCTGCCCAAACCTTTACCGTTTACGGGCGCGTAACTGCCCAGACGACACCCGTCCCGGGCGTCTACACCGACACCGTGAGGGCCACACTCACCTATTGATCGCCAGAGGGAGGATCGCGCATGCGTATTTGTACCTTAGCGGCTGCGTTCATTGCCGGACTGTCTGTTTCACCTTCACACGCAACGTCTCTACGGGTTTCACCCGTCATTCTCGATCTGAGGGCACCAGCGGCCTCGAGTAGTCTTCGCATCTGGAATGATGCAAAAATTCCGATCAACGTGCAGGTCAGAATATTCCGCTGGACCCAGCAGAACGGCAGCGACGTCCTGACGGCGGCAGAAGATGTTGTCGCCAGTCCACCAATGACACAATTGAAGCCAGGCGCTGAAAACCTCGTGCGGATCGTTCGGCTCTCCAAAGCCCCCATAAAGGCTGAAGAGAGTTACCGCATCATGGTGGATGAATTGCCGGTTCAGACCAAGGCTCCATCCGGCACGGTCAACCTCGTCGTCCGCCACTCCATACCTGTCTTCTTCTCGAATGCATCCGCCTCTGACGCAGAGCCTGTCTGGACCGTTACACCGAAAGCAAACGGTTATCAGGTAACAGTCTCCAACAAGGGTCTGAAGCGACTGCGTATCGCCAATCTCAAGCTTCTCGGCGGCAATGGCCAGGCAGTGGCGCAGCAGCAGGGACTGGTCGGTTATGTCCTTGGAAAATCGGGGGCAAGCTGGCTCATTCCAGCAGTCGGGAAAAGAGCCGCAGGCACGCTAAAGGTCTCGGCTGACAGTGAAGGCGGCCCCGTCAATGCGACGGCGCGCCTCAACGGCGGTTAGCCTTGCCGTTTTGACGATTGCAGGTTTGACGATCATTTCATCGAGCGGTTTTGCCGTGGCGCAGGATTCACCTCCTGCGGCACCACCAGCCTCTTTATCCGCAGAAGGGGCAATACCACTGCAGCTCGAGGTTTATATTAACGACGTCTCGACAGAACTGATCGCCACATTTCGTCAAAACGGCACCGGCTCACTTTTCATCGAACCGGTTCAGTTGAAGAACGTCGGCATCACACCGGTTGATAGCGCGAAGGCTGAGGACGGCTGGATCGATATCTCGAAGCTTCCGGATGTCACCGCGCGTTACGAGGAAAGCACCCAGTCGATCTATTTCACGCTGCCTGTGACGGCTCGAGCCGGCAAGGTCATCGATGTGTCAGCGAAACCCGCACCTGAAGACAATGAAGAGCCAGAGAGCGAGGCCGTGCGCAATTGGGGGGGACTGATGAACTACACGATCTATGGATCATCCGGAGGCACCAACTGGTCCGACCTTGCCGAGTTCAATGGTGTGTCAGCCCTTCTGGAAGGTCGGATGTTTGGTCCGCTCGGCGTTCTGTCTTCCTCTCAGGTGCTAAGCACATCGAGGCTAGATCAGTTTGACACAAGACGCCTCGACACAAGCTGGACCTATTCCGACCAGGAGAACCTGACAACCTATCGGGCAGGTGACCTGATCACCGGCGGATTAGTGTGGACACGACCGGCGCGACTTGGCGGGATACAGATACGCCGGAACTTCGACCTGCGGCCAGACATGGTCACTATGCCAATGCCGGAATTTTCTGGCTCTGCGGCCGTACCCTCCACCGTAGACGTCTATGTCGATAATATCCGGCGCATATCGCAGGACGTTCCGGAAGGCCCGTTCTCCATCACCAATCTCCCCGTCGTGAGTGGTGCCGGCAATGCACGCCTGGTTGTCCGCGATGCGCTGGGGCGCGAGACCGTATCGGAAACGCCGTTTTTTGCCTCGGCCGACCTGCTCGCAAAGGGACTGATCGATTTTTCCGCAGAGCTGGGTTTTGCACGTAATGACTACGGTACGTCATCATTCGACTATGATGAACGACTGATGGGCTCTGCAACTGTTCGCTACGGTCTCTCGGATAAGCTCACCCTCGAAGCCCATGCCGAGGGTGGCGAAGACTTCTACAATGTCGGTCTGGGTGGCATTTTCACGCTCGGCACGTCAGGACTGGGGACCGTATCCGGTGCGACCAGCCAGTTTGGAACACAGAGCGGCCACCTACTCGCAGCAGGTGTCGAAGCCGAATTGCTTGGCGTCCAGTTTGCCGCTAGGACACAGAGGACGTTTGGCGACTACCACGATATCGCATCCGTTTCTGCCGACATGTCTAAAAGCAAATGGGGTTCGATCAGTGCAAGGGCGCCTCGTGCCCTCGATCAGGTCTCCGTTTCAACCCAACTCGGTTTCGACAAGACCAGCCTGAATTTCTCCTACACGCAACTTGAGACCTTCGATGAACGAAAGTCCCGGTTGCTCGGACTTTCAGCAACCCGTTCGTTCGGCGAGAGCGGCAACATTTTCGTCACCGCCTATAAAGACCTTGAGGACAAAGGTTCCTACGGCATCTTTGCCGGGCTTTCGTGGACATTCGGCAACGGGGTTTCAAGCTCAGTCGGCTTGTCATCCGATGACGACGGTTACTCGGTGACAGCTGATCTGGCGAAATCGGAACAGCAGACCGAAGGAAGCTACGGCTGGCGTTTGCGTGGTTCAAGAGGAAGCAGTGAAATCATCTCCGCATCCGGCAGCTATCGTGGAAGCATTGCGCGTGTTGCAGCCGGCGTTGACCAGTTCAACGGCAGCACACAAGCCTACGCTCAAGTGGATGGATCGATCGCAATTGCGGGTGGCGACGTGTTCGTTGGAAACCGGATCGACGATGCCTTCGCTGTCGTTGATGCGGGGGCGCCGGGCGTCGAGATTTCCCTCGAAAATCGCCCGATCGGACAGACAAACCGGCGGGGTAAGATACTGCTTCCCAACCTCAGGTCCTATGACGCCAACACGATCACGCTCGATCCCGGCAACCTTCCTCTTGATGCCAGGATCGACCGGACCAAGCAGACCGTTGTTCCCGCCCAAGGCGGCGGGACAGTTGTTGACTTCAAGGTCGAGACTGGCGGGCGGGTCGCTCTGGTCACCCTGAAAACCGAAAACGGCGACTTTATCGAAACCGGTTCCACCGGCACAGTTAATGGCAAGCATGACTTCGTGGTTGGCTACGATGGACAGGCCTATCTTGAGAATATTGCAGAAAAGAACCGTCTTCTTATTACGCAGCCCACGAAGGGGAATTGCGAAGCAGAGGTCATAGCCGGTGCTTCAGCAGACCAACGCACAACCCTCAATGCCATCTGCAGGAGCGCTCAATGACAATGCGCGGACGAAATACTCCGGTTAGATCGTCTTTGATCCTCGGCAAAAGCTTCCTCTCTCGGGCAGGGCTTGCCCTCGCTGCTTGTCTCTTCTCCTCCCCGGTACTGGCACAAAGCTGCAGTTTCAGTATGTCTGATATGAACTTCGGGTTCGTCAATCTGGCGCCGGGTACTGCAGTTGACAGCACCGCGACGCTAAGCGTGACCTGTTCAAACCCTCTCTCGCTTGCGCTATCTGTCCGCATCTGCCCGAATATCAACGCTGGAAGCGGCGGCCAATCGGGTGGCATCCGGCGCATGCTGCAGGGGACAAACATCCTGAATTATCAGCTTTATCAAAACGCCGGGCGCACGACATCATGGGGATCGGTATCGCAAACGGCGCTCGGCGCGCCGCCCCCCATCGATCTCGCGTTACCGCTTCTGTTCAACAGCACCAGCCGTACAGTCTATGGCAGAATAAACGCATCTCAGGCCGCTGCGACGCGAGGCATCTATCTTTCCAGTTTTGCCGGAGCCCAGACAAATTTCACCTACACGACGTTCACCTTGCTCGCTCCAAGCTGTGCAGATGTCACGCAAAACCCGACACAGGTACCGTTCAGCGTTACAGCGGCAGTCCAGCCCGCATGCCTCGTCTCGGCACAGAACATCAATTTCGGCAGTCACGGTGTCCTCAACAGCGCAGTCGATGCGACAGGCGCGATAACTCTGACCTGCACAGCCAACCTTGCCTACACCGTCGCCCTCAATGGTGGGCTAAGCAACAGCCCTCCGGCTTCGCGTCAGATGGTCCTTGGTGGAGCATCAATCACCTACGGTCTCTATCGCGATGCTGGACGCAGCAATGTCTGGGGAAGCGCGGCCGGACAGATAGCGTCGGGGACTGGAACAGGTAGCGCGCAAAGCCTGACTGTTTACGGCCGCGTCCCGGCACAGAATACCCCGGCCCCGGGAAACTATGCCGATACGGTGGTCGTGACGGTCAGCTACTGACTAAGCAATGCGCACTCACTGAACAATGACAAGGTGCGCAAAGATACGTCCGCAACAGTTGAAGCAGGAACATCCGCCACACAAGTTGGGCTGACCCTGCGGTCATTAGCGCGCTGTGCTCTATTGAAGGGCCACAAGGACGTCTGGACATGAGCTGGAAAGTTCAGGACCGGTTTGGAGGCGGTATCGAGGCGCGCAATGTGTCCCTCCCACCTCCAATACCGCAAAGTTTGCCACCGCCGCTGATCCCATGCAAAGCAAACCTTCAAATCGATTGTGACATTTGAGCGACAAAAGCGAGGAATGCGGCGACAGCAAATACGATATCTTGACTCATTTAGTAATGTTTTTATTGATGCAGACCGAGGGCGACACGCCTTCCGGCAGTTAGAGACGCTGCCCTCAAAATTTTATCGTGCGTCAGCTATCCGCCGACGCGCCAGCTCGCCGGGAAGGGTTGCTCAATGTCATTTTCTTTCAAACAAACTTGCACTCGCCGCGCGCTTTTGAATTCCACGATGCTCGTTGGGATCGTCGCTGCGACTGCGCTGAATGCGAGTGCGGCTTTGGCTCAAGAGGGCAGCACCACGCAACTTGAGACGATCACCGTCTCCGGTGGAGGTTCAAACCCTCGATCCATCAGCGAGGACAACACAACGGTCGTGCCAACGCGCACGATATCGGCGACCAAGACCGATACGCCCCTCGTCGAGACGCCACGCGCCATTTCGGTTGTTACCCGCGAAGAAATGGAAGAGCGCGCTGTCACCGACATGATCCAGGCGGCTCGCTATGCCTCTGGTGTCACGACCGGGGCCTTCGGCTACGATCCACGCTTCGACCAGATCTATATCCGGGGCATCGAGACCACGACCACCGGTGACTTCCGCGATGGCCTGCGCCAGCCGATCATGAACTACGGCTCGTTCATGACCGAAGTCTATACGCTGGATCGAATCGAAGTCCTGAAGGGACCCGTATCGGTGATGTATGGCGCGGCGAGCGCGGCCGGCATCGTCAACAGAATCTCGAAGTTGCCGCTTGACGAAGCGCATCACGAGATCGAGCTGCAATACGGAACGATCGGCCGCAAGCAAGCTGCATTCGACATCGGTGGCCCCATCAACGACGAGATCAATTACCGTCTGGTCGGGCTGGCTCGCGAAGGCGAAGGAAGTTACGACATCGCGGATGACCGCTATCTCCTGCAGCCGTCACTGACCTGGAAACCAAGCGAGGATACAACCCTCACTGTTTACGGTCTGGCGCAGAAGACAGAGACGGGTGCGAGTGCGTGGAGCTACCTGCAGGATGACGACGTCTTCCTCTACACCGATCCAGATTTCAACCGTCAGACGGTCGAGCAGTATCAGCTTGGCTATCAGCTGGAGCACAAGTTCGAAAACGGCCTGACCTTTCGCCAGAATGCCCGCGCGGGCGACGTGGATCTGAAGGCGCACTACCTCAACCGGGTCCTGGTCAATACAGACGGCAGCTGGCCAACCACCGCAGTTACGGAGGATATGCGCAGCTATCAGATCGACAACCAGCTCGAAGCAAAGCTTGAGACCGGAAATGTCTCTCACACACTGCTCGTCGGGCTGGATTACACACGGGTATCATCCGACTTCGCCATGGGCAGTGACAGCGTCGCCGCGAATACGCCCGGTGGCAGCATTCCCATTCCTGAGCTCACCTCGTTCACAGCCAGCGACCTGAACCAGACCGGCATCTACGCCCAGGATCAGATGGAATTTGGTAACTGGCGTGCGGTCGCGGGTCTTCGTTACGACTGGGCGCACCAGGAAACTGCCTCTGGCGGTTCGAGCGACGAGAAGGATGATGGCGTCCTGTCCGGACAGGCGGGGCTGCTCTACCTCTTCGATAACGGCATCGCGCCTTATGTCAGCTACGGCACCTCGTTCGTCCCGTCGACGGCGCTTTCGGCAGATGGCTCGGTACTGGACCCGACCAAGGGGCGCCAGATCGAAGCCGGTGTGAAATACCAACCCGAGGGTGAAAATTACTCCCTGAGCGGCGCCGTCTATCGCCTGGTCGAAACCGGCAAGCCGCAATATGCCTCAAGCTTCCTGTTCTCCCAGAATTCCGGGGAAAACACCTATACGGGGTTTGAGCTTGAAGGGCGTACCGAGTTCGACAACGGCATCAGCCTGATTGCCGCCTATACCTATGCCCACGCAGAAATCACTGGCAGTAACGACGAGACATTGATCGGAAACGTGCCGTCGACGGTACCGCGTCACGTCGCCTCTTTGTGGGTGAATTACGAGATGCCCGAGGCATCGGCGATCCCTGGCCTGAGCATCGGCGGCGGTATTCGCGCAACGAGCAATTCCTTCACCAGTGACGCGAATTCTGCAAAGAACAACGGCGCCGCCTATTTCGATGCGGCAATGTCCTATGACTTTGGCGTCAGTTCTCCGGATCTGAAGGGGCTATCGCTTTCGATCAGCGCCACCAATCTTGCCGATCGGCGCGAACAGGTCTGCACAGATGGCTATTGCTATACCGGCCGTGGTCGCACGGTCATGGGTTCACTGAAGTTCAAGTGGTGACCCGCCGTACAGATGCCGATCAATCAGGGTGACGAGTGAATGAACATGGCTGAGCAACCTTACGCCTTGCCAGGAGCGCTTCAACTTGATCTGGAGCCGATGGATGGCGGCGATCCCTACCGGATCTTTCTCTTCGTACCGAAAGGAGAGCCACCTGCCGGAGGGTGGCCACTTCTGGTGACAACCGATGGCAACGCGACGTTTCCCTTTGCCTTCGCCAGCATCGTGACCCAGGCCCCCTATCCGACCGGAACTAACGTCGACTGGGGGGTCGTGGCGGCAATCGGCTATCCGTCCGACGAACCCTATGATGCGTTTAGAAGAGCCTGGGACCTCGGCCCACCGCCAATCAAGTCCTATCCGCCCTATTTTGAGGGAGGACCTCCTGTTTGTATCGGAGGCAGCGCCCAGCTTCTCGACTTTATCGAACATCGGCTTTTGCCCCGGATTGACGCGATGACAAAGATCGATGCAACACGTCGATCGCTCTTCGGCCACTCTTTCGGTGGGCTCTTCACACTTTACGGCCTTTTCGAACGCCCATGGCTTTTTAACAACTGGATTGCCGCCAGTCCCACGATCTATTGGGAGGCAAGCGAAATCCTGAATAACGAGGCCGGCCGGCAGCCGATTTCAGGACCTCCGGTCTTCCTTCACCTGTCAGCAGGTGAATATGAGGGGGATAAACTTGCCCCTTTCCAGTACCACAACGAGGATGCCACATCGCGCATCGAGAAGCGCAAAGCCGAACGCACGGTGGCATTGGCACAGGAAATGGCAGATCGGCTCAACAATCCTGCGAACGGTATTCGAACGCAATTCGAGCTCTTTGCGGGACAGACCCACATGTCGGTGCTCGGACCGGCCGTCAACCGCGCCGTGGGAATCGCGTTTGAACGCTGGTCTGTCGATGGCGAGCCCACGCGAACTCGATAGCCACTATCATAGCCTGAAGGAAATATCGTGACGCCGCCAAATCCTGAGCAAGAGATTTCCCAAGCGACGAAAGCCTTTGAACTCACCGGAGTAGGTCTTTCGATCGACGGCAGAACAATCCTGTCCAATGTCAGTCTTGATTTTCCAGCAGGCGAAGTCGTGGCTTTGCTGGGCCATAATGGATCAGGCAAATCCAGTCTCCTGAAGATTCTGGCGCGCCAGTTGTCGCCCACAGCAGGGGCTGTGACTTTTGGAGGTCATGAACTTGCGCACTATAGTGACCGTGATTTTGCGCGAGCGGTCGCATACCTGCCACAGGATTTGAGCACAGGATCGGAGATGACAATCCGCGAACTCGTGGGTTGCGGGCGCTATCCATGGCACGGTGCACTCGGCCGATTTTCCGAAGTTGACAAGCAAAAGGTCGAAGCGGCGCTAACTGCAACGCATATCGAGATGTTTGCTGATCGCGTGGTGGGGACGCTCTCAGGCGGAGAACGACAACGCGCCTGGATCGCAATGTTGATTGCTCAGGATGCCCGCTGTCTTTTACTGGACGAACCGACCGCAGCCCTTGATGTTGCTCACCAGATCGAGGTGCTTTCACTCATCAGAACGTTGGCACATGAAGGTGGTAGAAGTGTTGTGATCGTTCTTCATGATGTCAACATGGCGGCACGTTTCTGCGACCGTATCCATGCGCTGAACGAAGGTCGCATCGTCGCAAGTGGCACGCCCCACACAATACTCGTCCCTGATACGTTGCGCGATATCTATGGGATCGACATGGACGTTACGTCGGCGCCCAATCTCAACCACCCGCTTGCCTATGTCTGCTGAGTTTGAGGGTTCGATGATCGTCTCGCGAAGGACCGTTCTCCAATTTGCAGCAGCGATGGCCGCTAGTTCCACACCAGCATTGGCGCAAACATCGGGTCAAAGAATTGTCAGCCTGGATTACGGTCTGTCGTCCACGCTTCTGTCGCTTGGGATATCACCGGTCGGCATTTCAGATCTCGCAGATTGGGGCCGGTGGGTTGTCGAGCCGGTTATGCCAGATTCAGTTGTCGATATCGGCAGTTCATTCGAGGTGAACGTCGAAATCCTGCTACAGCTGAAACCCGATATCATTTTGACAACACCTTACCTCGACGAGTTGCTGCCAAGGCTGAAGCCCTACGGGAAGATTGTCCGCCTCGAGATCTTTACACCTGACAGTGGGCCCGTTCTCCAGTCCGCAATAGCCGCGACACGCAAGCTATCGGTTGAACTGGGCAGGGAAAAAGAGGCGGAGGCGTTTCTACAGCGATCCGAGGCATTCTTTGACCAGTGCCGCCAGCGATTGGCGGGCAAGAACGTGCCCTCGATTGCGTTGGTGAATTTCATGGATGCGCGCCACCTGCGCATTTATTCAAGCCCCGGACTTTTTCACAACGTGCTTGAGCGGATCGGCGTCAGGAACGCTTGGACCAGGCAGTCCAACTTCTGGGGTTTCGAAACCATCGGAATTGAAGACCTTTCCAAGATCGAAGACCAGGATGCGCGCCTCGTGGCTTTTGACCCAGTTCCGCCGGACGTTCTGCCAAAACTTGCGCAAAGCCCTCTCTGGAAGAAACTTCCATTTGCACGTCCCGGCCATCTATCGATCCTCCCTGCCGCGCTGATGTTTGGCATGGTGAACGAGGCGGTTCGGTTTGCGGGTCTCCTGACAGAACTTCTGGAGCGCGAACCATGACCCCTGCTCGCCGAGAAACCTATGGTCCCGCGCTCGTCGTCGCGGTCTTTCTTATCGCCGGTTTGTGTGCATCGGCATTCCTTGTCGCGCCGTCGTTGTCGGTTCCTTCTGATGTAGACTACGATCCAACGCGGCTCGTTCTTTATTACTCGACCCTTCCCCGCCTTGCGACAGCTATCCTTGTCGGCGCGGCGTTGGCATTGGCGGGCGCCTTGTTCCAGCAAGTCTTGCGCAATCCCCTTGCAGATCCGACAACACTCGGTGTGTCAGCAGGCGCAAACCTCGCGCTTGTGTTGGCCTCACTTTTTCTTCCGGGATTGCTCGGCGCCAATCGCGATCTCGTGGCCTTGGCAGGAAGCGGGATTGCCGCAGCAATTGTCGTCAGTCTCGGGGCGCGACGCGGCTTTTCACCCTATTCACTCGTCCTTTCGGGACTGGTGCTCGGCCTGTGGTGCGGTGGTCTATCCGCAATCCTGACCTATCTCAACCAGCGTTATCTTGCGAGCCTGTTCATCTGGGGAAGCGGCTCTCTGTCGCAGCAAAGCTGGGCCATCCCAGTCTCTTTGCTATGGAAAATTGCCGCGGTTGCGATCGTCTGCGGATTGATCACAAGGCCTCTTTCGATCCTCGACCTTGGAGACAACAGTTCTTCAGCCCTAGGTGTCAGAGCGGGCCGGTTGCGTTTTATCGCCATCGCCTGTGCCGTGGCCCTTGCCGCGTTCGTGACAAGCGCGGTCGGAGTTATCAGTTTCATCGGCTTGGTCGCGCCGACGCTTTCGCGACTGGCAGGCGCCCGGCGTCCCGGGCAACTGATCTTCTGGTCTCCCCTCATTGGAGCAAGCCTTCTGTTCTGCACGGACGCTGTGCTTCAGTTGGTGGCGGGTGGCCTTGGCGATTTCCTGCCCACAGGTGCTGTCACGGCAATCTTCGGATCACCGCTTCTGCTGGCGCTGCTGCCACGGTTGAAGATACGCCACAGGATCCAGCAATCATCAGCGTGGAACAGGCCTCGACCTTTTGGACTGACGACATCGATAACGGTCGCTGCAGTTTCTCTTTGCCTGATTCTCGCCATCAGCATTCTGGTTGGACGCAGCATTGATGGCAGTCTTTCGATCCTTCAAGGCGATCTCGCATCAGAGCTCCTTGCCATTCGTGTGCCGAAGGTTTTGGCCGCTCTGGCTGCCGGTGCAATGCTTGCTGTCGCAGGCTCAATCTTGCAGCGTCTCACGGGAAATGAGATGTCGAGCCCAGAAGTTCTGGGTATTAGTGCGGGGGCAACGTTCGGCGTTGCGATCGGCCTCTTTGCAGTTGCACCGGGATTGTTTGGTCAGTTCACCTTCGCAATTGCCGGTGCAATTGCTGTGCTGGCTGTCATTTTCCTGAGTTCGCGACGATCTGGGTTTTCACCTGAACGCGTGTTGCTGGCCGGCATCGCGTTGAGCGCAATGGTCGATGCGGTCGTCGGAGTGTTGAGTTCGACAGGAGATCCTAGGGCAGCTTTGCTTATGCGGTGGATGAGCGGTTCAACCTACCTTGTCGACAGCTCAAGCGCGTTGGCCGAGGTCGGAATTGGCGCGGTACTGATATCTATTGCTTTTGCAACGCGCCGGTGGCTCGATATCCTTCCACTAGGCCCGTCACCATCGTCGGCTGTCGGCATATCATTAGCAAGATCGAGATTTGTTCTCTTCGCATTGGCGGGTCTGATGACCGGGGCGGCGACTCTCACTGTTGGACCCCTGTCATTCGTGGGACTGATGGGGCCGCATCTGGCGCGCGAAGCAGGCCTGGCGCGTGCCTTGCCTCAAATGATTGGAGCGGCATTTATTGGCGGTGCGCTGATGGTCGCTGCCGATTTCCTCGGGCGTACCCTTGTGTCTCCGTATCAAATTCCGGCTGGCCTCGTCTCGGCGATGATCGGCGCGCCGTTTCTGATGTTTATGATGCGGAAAAAAGCGTAGGCCCGTGACCGCCGCCCAACCGATGGTGATCTCCAAACTGGGAGCGCTCAAAGCCCGACATCCAGTTTGGAGACCTGCTGAGCGTTGCGAGACGTTACCGCTGAGAACTATGGATCTTCTGCAAACAATACGATCATGGGCCCATAACCGCCGTGCCATGACCAATCATTTCGCTTCAACGTCGGACTGAAGAAACCAACTCCATCGCCACCATCGAGGAAAAGTGCATTCTGGCATTTAAGCGTGTCTCGAAACACTGTCGCGAAATCGTAGAAATTGATGTTCTTCTCACTCGCAACAAAAATAAGCATGTCGTCGGCGCAAAGCCCTACCCCACTTCTGCGCGTCCTGTCCGATGAGCCCTTTATGAAAATAGGATTTATCTCATTGTTTGTGACCAGCATGGGACCAGACTGGGTAGCAAAATCAACGTTCGGCGCCGCGGCCCGGAACTGCTTCGTCGGAAGGATACCTGCTCCTCCGGATGAGAGATAAAACACACCATTTGGCTGTTTGAAGAAGTTCGGAGCAGGCTGCTTATCCGATGTCCCAGTGTTAATCGCGTTCAGCTCAGACCCGTCTTCAACATAGAGCCCGACCGGCCTGTACTGTTCATCAAACATGCCTGCATTCATTGCGAAGCGTATCTGCTTTCCTTCAACGGTCATTGCGCGACGAAGGTTCGAAAAGCTCCGATAGGGTTTCCCCTCCTTATCAGCCCACGCCAGTTTCAAATTTGTCGATCCGGGCCTGGCTGCACAAACAACGAAGTCCATTCCGTTGTACCGATGAATCTCGCACGGATCGTGCTCGGGGGTCGTTGCACGGGCTGGACCGTATCCGAGAAAGCAGGTTGTCAAAGAAGCTGCCAACAGCGCGTATTTCAATCTCACTTATCGAGCCTCCAATAATCATCGATACCGCAATGCCACGTGGGCTGGACTGAAGTCACATCAAAAAATGATCATCACCGCGCTCACCAAGAACTCTGTCAGATGACAGAGTTTTACCAGTCTTAGCCTCGGCAGCATTTCTTTGAGCGCACCGCTCGATCAGCAGATCCAAATCGCATGGCTTTACGCATCGACGAAGCCGTGTACAAATCCCATGAGTCCAAAGAACAATCACGCCTGACATCGAAGCAATGCTTCCGCAGCCCTTTTGCATCATATGACCGACCGGGCGTTTTGACGCCGCAGGATAGACAGGAGATTTGCATGAGCATTGTCGCGCCAGTCGTGAAAGCCTTCTGGGACAAGCCGACCGGAAGCTGGCAATATGTGTTTCACGATCCGGCCACCATGAAGGGTGCGATCGTCGATCCTGTCCTTGGTTATGATGCGGCAGCGGCAGCCACGAACACAGTACGTGCCGACGAGATCCTCGATTACATCTCAGAAAGCGGGATCGAGGTCGTCTGGATACTCGACACTCATCCGCATGCAGACCACTTCTCGGCGGCGCAGTATCTGAAAGGAAAGCTCGCAGCACCCACGGCAATCGGCGAACACGTCAAAAAAATTCAGGCGCTCTGGCGCAACATCTATAATCTGGGCGAGGCAATCTCCGCTGACGGCTCCGACTGGGATCGGTTATTCGCGGACGGTGAGACCTTCATGGTCGGCAACATCGCTGTGACCGTTTTCTTCTCACCCGGTCACACGATGGCGTCGATAACCTACGTGGCCGGCGATGCGGCTTTCGTTCACGACACGCTGATGATGCCCGACAGCGGTTCGAGCAGGGCAGATTTTCCAGGGGGGAATGCCCGTGACCTTTATCGCAGCATCAGGCGTATCCTCGACCTTCCGCCCAAAACCCGACTTTTCGTCGGCCACGATTATGCACCTGATGGGCGCGAAGCGCTTTGCGAAACCACCGTTGAGGACCAGATTGTCGGCAACAAGCATTTCGCCGGCCTGCCAACCGAGGGCGAATTTGTGAAGGTCCGGGAAGCACGCGACGCAACACTGCCGTTGCCACAACTAATGCTCGCGGCCCTGCAGGTAAACCTTCGCGGCGGACGGTTGCCAGAACCGGAAGAAAACGGGCGTTCTTATCTAAAGATCCCGCTTGGCTGTTTCGAACCTCGGACATGAGGCAGCCAACGGCGCCGTTTTCGGCCAAAAGTCTTTTCTAGACAGCTTACGGCAAAGCAAGGAAGGTAAGGTCTGAACCGATGCCACGACTGCATCGGCGGAGCTGGAATTGCTCCGCCATTGTTGTCGATCTCTACGCGATCGCCTTCGCCCTGATGATCTGCCAAGCATCGTATGCAGAGATCACGGTCTCCATCTGCGCCGTATGGCCGATGATGAAATCATCGCCGTAGATGGTTTCATCCGGATATTCAGTGATCAGCGTCAGCGGCACAGTGTGCCTGTCATCAATCGTTG
The DNA here is from genome assembly GCF_044772305.1 of Agrobacterium sp. NPDC090273. Classification (NCBI taxonomy): domain Bacteria; kingdom Pseudomonadati; phylum Pseudomonadota; class Alphaproteobacteria; order Hyphomicrobiales; family Rhizobiaceae; genus Agrobacterium; species Agrobacterium sp. NPDC090273. The sequence goes on along the minus strand of NZ_JBIVYN010000013.1, from coordinate 74,634 downwards.
ATAGGCACGGAAAGCCATTGATGATGCGGAAACCCGTTTCGCCGGCATGCGCTTCGTAAAGTGCGATTTGCCGGTTGTTGTAATCGAGAATTCCCGGAATGGCCCCAAGGTGACTTGTCACATAATCGAGCATCGCTTCTGCCTGCTCTGTCCAGCCCGCGTGATGACGCATGACCAGGAAAAAGCCTTTTGGCAATGTCCACATCGCGAAATTGCGCGGCACGTAACCCGATAGCGGGCGTGTCCACTCATGCGATGGATAACCATGCAGGTTCACATGCACGTCAGCTCCGCTCAGGTCCTGTGCCTTGAACCGGATTGCCTTCTCGTTCAGATGCTGACCTGAATTTTCCTCGGTGCGGTACTCAAGGTCATCACCGAGCGCTGTGTAGCGAGCGGCATGGTGCATGTGGCGCGGGTTGTCGACGCGAAGCCGCTGATGGAGTGCATAGCCATCCGGGTTTTCAAGCGGCGAGATGGTGAAATGCGCGCCGTTCTGTTGCCGAAGTTTCAGGGCTGCACGGATCGCGCCAACAATGCCGGTCGTTTCATTCGGATGCTGGCCACCGCTGATCATGACGGCTGCATCGGTGCCTTTGATGTAGCGGGCGTTCACCGCCCGGCCGGAACGTGAAACGGCGACAAACGCCTCGCCACCAACGTCATCGAGCAACTTCGCAATCTGGGCGGCCGCAACCGGCTCAGCGGCTTTGTCGATCCCCTGCTCCTTACCATCAAGGAAGCCAGTGCTGAGCGCACGGGTCTCGATCGCAACAGAAATCTCGCCCTCACTCCTGACAATCTCTGGCACAATCTGCCCCGGCTTCAGTCCCCGGTCGCCAAGCGGCCTGCCAGACTTCTTCTGGAAAAACTCGAGAAGCGAGAAATAGAAATCCTCGTGCAGTGCCTCGCGCAGGCTGACAACCTCGTCGCCGACAGGAAGGGGCAGATCACCAGCCGGATGCGAAACGCGGATGTTCAACTCTTCGAAATAGGGTTCGTGCGTGCCCCAGTCATGGTTGGCGACAGCGCCGATAGCAGCTTCAAAAAGCCGCTCGTAGTCCGTCTCCAGCCGCTCACCTGCCTTGTCGCCTTCAGCCCGGTACCAGCCCGTCGGCGACAGATTGGTTTCACCGACGACATCAGTGTGCACGCGGTTTGGCGCGAGCACGGTCATTTTCTCTTCAGCATCGCCACGCTTGAGGACGACGTCATAGTGGAAGGCACCATCGGCGCGGGCGATGAACTCAATCCTTGCGGTGCCCACCATGGCTGCCAGTGGATAGGCTTCAAGCCGGAACCGGTTGGCAGGCGCATTCTGATGCACCGGGTAGAACACTTCGATTGCGGTTACACCTTCGAGATCGATGTCTTCGACAAAGGTCAAGAGAAGCGGCTTGTAAGCACTGCGGATGCGCGCATTCACGCCCTTTGCCTTCAACTCGCTCTCCGCTGCGCGACGGCTCGCCGTATCATCGAAGGTCCATGCCTCGAATGATTGTCCAGGGACAGCGCGAGCGACAAGTTCATCGAGGCTGCGATCGAAGGACTGTTTAAAAATCTTGCTCATCACTTTTACCTCGAGGTTCTGCCGGTTGGATCAAGGCTGTCGCGGAGCCAGTCTCCAACAAGGTTAAGGCCAAGCACGGTCAGAAGGATCGCAAGCCCCGGGAAAACGCTGACCCACCATGCCGTCTGCAGATAGGTACGGCCATCGGCCAGCATTCCGCCCCAGCTTGGGATTGTCGGATCGACACCAAGACCAAGGAAGGTAAGGCTGCTTTCAAGGAGGATATTGTTGGCGACGTTCAGCGTCATGAGAACAATGACGGGACCGATGAGGTTGGGCAACAGATGCTGAAGGATGATGCGCCAGTCCCTGACGCCGATAGCGCGGGCAGACAGAATGAACTCCCGTTCACGCAGTGTCAGCACAGATCCCCGCACCAGACGGGCGTACTGCACCCATTGCGACACGATCAGCAAGATGATGGTGTTGGTCAGGCTGCCGCCCACAATCGCAATGAAGGTGATCGCGAGCAGAATGAACGGCATGGCAAGCTGGATATCTGCAAAGCGCATGACCAGCATGTCCCAGAAGCCGCGGTAATAGCCGGCGACCAGTCCGACAGCGACACCGAAAATAACGGCACCGATAACGGAGGTAAATCCGACAAGCAGCGAGATCTTTCCACCTGCCACAACACGGGCAAGAACATCGCGCCCGAGCGGATCGGTGCCGAAGGGGTGCGCGGCATTTGCAAAAGGTTTAGCAAGGCGCGCCATCAGATCGATCTTGTCAGCACCGCCCGGAAAAAGGACGTCGGAGAATACGACGGCAAGGCAGATGACGGTGGTCAAGGAAGCACCGAGGATAAATTCAAGATTGGCAAAGCGCGAAAAGCGGGAGGTTCTGGCAGCCATTGTCAATTACTCCGTGCGGATACGCGGATCGACCAGCCCGTAGGCAATATCGACCAGAAGGTTGATGCCGACAATCATCAGTGACAGGACGGTGATGACCGCCTGCAGCACTGGGTAATCGCGTGCGCCAACCGCATCAAAGGCGAGCGTGCCGAGGCCCGGCCAGTTGAAAACACGTTCAATGACAACGATGCCGCCGAGAAGGCCACCGAACTGCAGACCGAAATAGGTAATCAGCGGAATGGCACAGTTGCGTAATGCGTGTTTGTAGAGAACCTTGGTTTCGCTGAGCCCTTTGGCGCGCGCCACCATGACGTATTGAGAACGAAGCGTGTCGAGCATGGCTGTGCGCACCAGACGGACATTGGTCGCTGTCAGAATGACACCCATGGTCACCGCCGGCATGACATAGCTTGCAAAACCACCCATACCGCTTGGCGGCAACCAGCCAAGAGTAATGGAAAAGAGCAGAACCAGCATCGTGGCCAGCCAGAAGTTGGGGAAGGAGAGCCCAACCAGCGAGAAGATGCGGATCACCTGATCGGCAGCCTTGCCACGTGATGTCGCGGCCTTGATACCGAGCGGGATCGACAACGCAATCGAAACGGCCATAGAAATGAGGGCCAGGAGCAGGGTCGCAGGCAAGGCGTCGGCAATCAGCCGTGACACCGGTGTACTGCCGGTGAAACTACGCCCGAAATCCAGTGTCACCAGACCTTTGAGGAAGCTGAAATATTGCTCGAAGAATGGCCGATCGGTCCCAAGCACTGCACGAATGCGCGCCAGATCGTCTTCCGTCATGGCTCCGCCGCCCTGGAACATGGTGACTGCGGGATCGCCCGTCAGGCGGATGGCGAAGGAAACGAGTAGGGTGATGGCAATGACGACGAAAATCGCCTGCAGCAATCGCTTGATGAGGAAACCGGCCACGTTCTTTACCTTGGAGAGAAATCCGGCCTTGCCCGCTTGATCACGGGCAAGGCGACTTGTCAAAAGATCAACTGATTATTCGACGGTAACGTCGGTCAGCTTCAGGCGGTTGTCGGGCGGTGCGACAAAACCCTTGACCCGCTTGTTGATGCCGTAGATCGCATTGGTGTTGTAAAGCGGCAGTTCCAATGCACGTTCGGCTGTATAGGAGCCAACCTGCTTTAGGATTTTTTCGCGCTCGGCACGGTCTGTCAGCGGGCGCTGCGATTCCAGCAGCTTGTCCAGCGTTTCGTCCTTGTCGTAAGGGTTCCACTTCTCACCCGAATGGTACATCGAGTAGGCCGTGTTGTCGTAGTCGAAGGTCCAGCCGCCCCACTTCTGCTGGAACATTGCGCCGGTCTTGCCCTGCGGAATGATGTCGTTGAGGAGAACGTTGGTCTCATAGGGCTTGATCGTTGCCGTAATGCCGACCATCGACAGGTAGCTGGAAATTACCTGCGCCACCTCATTCATCGTTGCATCATTGCCGCGAATATCGATCTGCAGCGCGGCTCCCGCCTTCACGCCAGCTTCGGCCAGAAGCTTCTTTGCACCTTCCGGGTCATAAGGAAGCGGTTTGAGATCGGCGTCGTATCCGAAGGAAAGCGCGCTCTGGAAGCTGGCGATCTCCGAAGCCTGGCCGGCAAGGATGGACTTGACGATCGTGCCACGATCGACAGCCATGATGATCGCCTTGCGGACCTTCGGATCGGCGGTGATGCCATCACGCGTGTTGAAGCGGAGCGCATCAACCGTCGGGCCGGGAACGCTGACGATCTCAAGCTTGCTGTCGCCTTCGATAACCGGGATCATGCCGATCGGAATGGTCGGCGGGATCACGAGATCAACGCGGCCTGCCTGCAGTTCGGCAACGGCGGTCGCGGGCTCGGTGATAAAGCGATATTCCAGTTCGGAAAGCTTTGGCGCACCGCCCCAATATTCCGGGTTGGCTTCGAGCTTGATATTGTTCTTCGGCGCATAGGAAACGAACTTGAAGGCGCCCGTGCCGACAGGGTTGAGGTTGAAGTTGTCTTCACCCTTTTCCTGAATGTACTTCGGCGGGACGATCATCGCACCGTAACCGGCGAGTTTGGTGAGCAGGACCGGGTCCGGCGCCTTCAGCTTCATATCGACGGTATAGTCGTCGATGACATCGATGCTCTCGATCGCAACGTAGTTGGAGCGCTGCGGACCCTTTGCACCTTCGTCGCCAAGCAGGCGTTCAAAGGTAAACTTGACAGCGGCTGCGTTAAAGGGCTCGCCATTGTGGAACTTGACGTTCTGGCGCAGTTTGAAACGGATACGCTTGCCGTCGTCGAGCTCTTCCCAGGATTGAGCAAGGCCAGGCTGAAGCTTGAGATCGGGACCGCGATAGGTCAGGCCGTCGAAGATGTTGGTCGCAACGGCAGCCCACTGCACGAGGAAGGTATCGATCGGATCCCAGCTTCCCGGGTCCTGCGGGCTTGAAATGGTCATCTTGCCGGCAGCAAGGGCTGGTGCAGCCGTCAAAGCTGTTCCTGCCAGGGCAAACGCGACGAGCGTTGCCGTCATCCCCTTCTTGATTGTTGTCATCTACCTGTTCCTCTTCAGATGGTTGCGATTTTTCGCGGTTGTTCAGGCACTCTTCGCGATGAAGTGGCCCGGATTGATTTCCTCATGGGCGAGAATGGCCGGTTCGTCGCCGACACGGCGAACGGGGTTGGGTATTTCACCCTCCATGATCGCGCCCTGGCGCTCGATGGTTGGATCGGCGACCGGCACGGCCGACAGGAGCCGGCGGGTATAATCATGGGTCGGCGTCTCAAATACCTGCTGGCGGCTGCCCATTTCCATGATCTGGCCGAGATAGAGAACCGCAACGCGATGGCTCATCTTTTCCACCACCGCCATGTCATGGCTGATGAAGAGGTAGGCCAGGCCGCGTTCGGCCTGCAGATCCATGAACAGATTGATAATCTGCGCCTGAATGGAGACATCGAGCGCTGACAGCGCCTCGTCGGCAATGATCAGTTTTGGATCGGAGGCGAGCGCGCGGGCGATACAGACACGCTGGCGCTGACCACCGGAAAACTCGTGCGGATAACGCGAGGCGTGTTCCGAACCAAGGCCCACCCGCTCCAGCAGCTCATCAACACGACGGCGCACGGCCTTCGGATCATTGATAAGGCCGTGAGTATTGATCGGCTCGGCAATCGAGAAGCCGACGGTCTTGCGCGGATCAAGCGAAGCGAAAGGGTCCTGGAAGATATATTGGACTTCCTGGCGCATGCGGAACCGCTCTGCTGCGGACATAGCCGAGAAGCTCCGGCCATTAAAGGATATCTCGCCGGAAACCGCTGCTTGCAGTTGCTGAATTGTCCGACCAATCGTCGATTTTCCGGAACCTGATTCACCAACCAGAGCCAGTGTTTCGCCGGCATGAATATCGAAACTCACCTTCTGTACGGCGCTGCAACGGTGTGTCGCCTTGCCGAACAGGTTCTTGCGGACGTCAAAACGGACAAACAGGTCGCGGACGGACAGCAGTGGCTTGTCGTCATATTTTGCGGTGTTCTGCACGCGCTCTTCGCCGACAACGACCGGCTCGCCATCCTGGAGCACGGTCAACGGCATGCGCTTGGGAAATTCTTCACCAGTCATGCTGCCGAGACGCGGAACAGCAGAAAGAAGCGCACGGGTGTAGGGATGCTGCGGGTTCGCGAAGATTTCTCTAACCGGACCTTCTTCGACTTTTTTGCCTTTCCACATGACGACGACATTGTCGGCCATTTCTGCGACCACACCCATATCATGGGTGATAAACACCATGCCCATGCCAAGCTTCTTCTGCAGATCGCGCATGATGTTGAGGATTTGCGCCTGAATGGTGACATCCAGCGCCGTCGTCGGTTCGTCGGCGATCAGGAGCTTTGGCCGGCAGGCAAGTGCCATGGCGATCATCACACGTTGGCGCATCCCTCCGGAAAGCTGATGTGGAAAACGGTGTAGAAGAGCAGAACTGTCTGGCAGGCGGACCATGTCGAGCAGTCGCTGAGCTTCCGCCATGGCAGCAGACTTGCTCAGCTTTTCGTGCAGCATCAGCACTTCGCAGAGTTGGTCGCCAATCGTGAAGACAGGGTTGAGCGACGTCATCGGCTCCTGGAAGATCATGGCGATCTCCTTGCCGCGGATCGAGCGCATCTCCTTCTGCGAGGCTTTCAGCAGATCCTTGCCGTCAAACATGATACGGCCAGAAGCAAACTTCGCGCCCATCATATCGGCCAAGCGCATGGTGGAAAGCGATGTCACCGATTTGCCAGAGCCGGACTCACCGACGACCGCGGTCGTCTTGCCGGCCTCGACTATAAACGACAGGCCATCAACAACGCGGCTTTCACCGAACTCCACACTCAGATCCTCGACCGAAAGAAGCGGGGTGCTGTGGACGGTCTCGGTCATGCTCGTGTCTCCGGCTTGAAATATTCGGTCATTGGAGGGGCGCCACATTTTCTCACCGTCAAACGCCTGCGGGCGGCGTTACCGGTCAGAGTTCCCATGCTGGAATTGGATGGGCACACAATGCGGGAAACAGCAAAACAGACATCCATAGCCAGAACGCCATATTGATTGCGTCTGTTGCTACACCCGCCGCTATTCATCTCGCTCACACCTCCACCCCGTTTTTTTCATAGCAAGTAACAAACGAGAACAATCATGTCCATAGTGTTGAACAATATTTCAATATCGCCGTACAATAAGGCAATTGCTTAATAGTTCAGCAAAACCCATGACTTAGCGCCAGCAGGGCTTTAATCGTTTGAACCTTGGTGACTGTAGGGAAAGAGTCTGAGCGAACTCTAGAAGACGAAAATGCATACATGCACGGCACAAGGGCATATCCGTCAAAGCCAAGAGCGAGCCGTGGGAGCTGTTATCCTCTACGCCTGTGGCACGAGCAAAGAATGTGATCAAGACTTGGTGACTTGGTGACTTGGTGACTTGGTGACTTGGTGACTTGGTCACTGAGCGTCAGGCAGCGCTGACGCTAGCCGCACGACGTTCGTTTTCCGATCACTAATTCGCCGTTACCGACGCCAGACGCAGGCACTCGTCACGCCTCGATCGCGATCAGGCAAGAGCAGACGTAAAAATGGGGTGCCCGGCGCGCGCGTCGCCTGCTTTCGTCTGAAAGCCGAGCCTCTTCAGCCCAAGGCGAACTTCCGGCGCGTTCATGAACAGCTTCCACAACAGACCACTGCGATGGTTTTCCATCATGGCAACGACCGGCCCCTGATCGATGGCAAGATGTGTTTTCGAAACCCATCCGCTCGAAGGTTCGAAAGAGTCCATCAGGCCAAAACGTCCAACAAGCCCGCCACCATTCCATGCCATGAAATGCCGGGCGGCCTCGGATGCCTGGACTGGCAGGAACGGCATGCTCGACAAAGCGGCAGTAGGGGCGATTACACCGCTGTCGCTGGTTGGGGAATTGACTGAATACCCTTTTGGACCATCACATGCCGAAAGCCCCCATCCGTCTTTCTCGGCGTAATGTTTGCGGCAATGCATGTAGTTGATCAACGTATGCGCCTGCACCTGCTCCCTGTAGTCGTCGCAATAGGAATCGCTGAGACCTCGTGGGTCAAGCGTGCAAAAGGAATATTGCGACAGGAATAGTGGTCCGCCAAAGGGTTCACCGAGCGGCAGTCTGACCCCCATGTAATCATTGCCATTGGCGATTGCGCCGCTATGCGCCCAGCCAGAATGGTAGCTTTCCACATCAATGGCATGCTTTGCAGAACCGGCGGCAAGCACATAGCAGATCAGGGCCTCGTTCCACCCGACGATCGGCAGGTTCACAGTCCACGCATGCCGTGGACTCCAGTGCCACCACAAGGGCCCTTTTTGTCCCTTCGTGTACCAGTCCCATTCGACGCCCTGGACAATCTTATCGATGGCGGCACGCAATAAGCACTCGGCGTCTGTCGCCTCAGAGAAATACTCGCGAGCGCAGATCAGTCCCTGGATCAGCAACGCGGTCTCAACCAGGTCTCCGCCGTCATCATACTTCGCAAATGGGATGACCTTGCCAGTCTGTGCATGCACAAAGTGCGGAAATGCCCCATGAAAACGGCGCACTCTCCCGAGTGAGACCAACATCAGATTTGCCCGTTCGAGCGCTTCACGACGGTTGATCCAGGAATTGTGCGCGCCGACCACGAGCGCGAGGAATGCGAACCCTACACCGCCAACAGAGGCAATCTCGAAGACCGGCTCGCCATTGGACTGCAGCCGATCCCTCGGCAAACCGCTCTCTGGATGGCTCCCGGACCAGAAATACTCGAACGTGCTTCGTTGAAGGGCAATCAGTTCATCAGGGAAATGGCGGGAAGACGCTGGGACTGGCGTCCGGACATGAAGGTCATCGCCGCTGACTTTGGGCCGATACTGAATATTCACGGGGGAAGTTGATCCGAAAGACTCGATTGGCAGGAGCGCTCCAGCATCTCCGCAATCATGTCGGAATCATGATTGTAACGCATTCAAAACTGGTGAAACTCGGACGGGGGAGAAATAGAGGAGGAGAAAGACTATGGCACGCAGGGACTTTGATCCTGATACAATCGAGCCGGACGGGCGTCCTCCGGTCAGGGGCAATCTTTTCTCCATCGAAAATGAAGGGCCCTGGCGCGGCTCTCTTTCAGGAGAAACAATAGGGGCATCAACCACTATCCTTGCATATGGTAACGATACGCCAGGGGATGGGCCGCGTCTTCACGTCCATCCCTATGATGAGACCTTCGTTATTGTTGCCGGACGAGCACGGTTCTTTGTCGGCGACCAAGTGCTTGAAGCCGGTGCAGGCGAGGTTGTTCTTGGGCCTGCGGGAATTCCGCACCGGTTTGTGAACCTCGGTCCAAGGCGGTTGCAAACGATCGACATTCATCATTCGCCCCGCTGGATACAGACCGATCTTGAGTAAATGACGCTCATTTTTTTGAGCGCCATAGACATGACCGGCACATCCGAGCCCTACGCTATGATGCGACCTCCGCGGTAAAGGCGGATTTGATGAGCGTTTTCGTATACTCAGCCGCGGGCCTGTTAAAGATCGCGTCCGTTTCACCCTCTTCCACGATTTTGCCGTTCCTCATGACGATCACATAGTCCGAAATGGCCTTGATGACTGAGAGGTCATGGCTGATGAAGATATAGGAGAGGCTGTGTGTCTTCTGCAAATCACGCAGAAGGTCGATCACCTGCCCCTGCACGGACCGGTCCAGGGCAGATGTCGGCTCATCGAGAATGACGACATCCGGTTTGAGGATGATCGCGCGGGCAATGGCGATACGTTGGCGTTGCCCGCCTGAAAACTCGTGGGGATAGCGGTTGCGGGCGGCCGGATCGAGGCCAACTTCCTGCAATGCTTCAATTGCCCGCTTGTCCCGCTCAGCACGGCTGAGCTGCTGCTCGTGCACAAACAGACCCTCGGTGATGATCTCCCCGACCGTCTGTCTTGGTGAAAGAGAACCATAGGGGTCCTGGAACACGAGCTGTAGCCGCCGCCGCAACGGCCGCATCGCCTTTCTCTCAAGACCAGTGATTTCCGTTTTGCCGAAGAAAATACGGCCCTTTGCCGGCGCAAGACGCAAAAGCGCGCGACCGAGCGTTGACTTGCCCGATCCCGATTCACCGACGATGCCGATGGTTTGTCCCTGGCGAAGGTTGACATTGACGCCGTCCACGGCCCGGAAAACGCTTGCCTTCGACAGGAAGCCGCCCGGGATTGCATAATCAACCGTCACATTCTGTCCGGAAAGAACGACGGGCGAGCCTTCACCGACCGCCGCTTTGTGCCCGCTCGGCTCTGCATCGAGAAGCATCCTGGTATAGTCAGCCTCCGGCCGTTCAAAGATATCTTCCGTCGTACCGGTTTCAACGATCTCGCCACGGCGCATGACGGCGACGCGGTTGGCGAAATGGCGAACAACTCCAAGATCATGTGTGATCAAGACCACGGCCATGCCAAAACGTTGCTGCAACGACTTCAGAAGATCGAGGATTTGTGCCTGGATCGTCACGTCGAGTGCCGTGGTCGGCTCATCCGCGATCAGAATATCCGGTTCGTTGGCGAGCGCCATGGCAATCATGACACGCTGGCGCTGCCCACCGGAAAGCTCGTGCGGATAGCTGTCGATACGCCGTTCCGGTTCGGGAATCCCCACAAGCTTCAGGAGCTCGAGCACGCGTGCACGCGCCTGCTTTTTGCTGCCGCCCCGATGGTGAATGATAGGCTCGGCGATTTGCGCGCCGATCCTGTAAAGAGGATCAAGCGACGTCATGGGCTCCTGGAAAATCATGGTGATTTTCGCCCCGCGGATGTCATTCAGTTCATTGACCGGCAGGCCGATGAGCTCACGTCCACGGTATTTTGCCGACCCCTTGATGACGCCGTTCGAAGCAAGCAGACCCATGATACCCATCATCGTCTGGCTTTTGCCTGAGCCCGATTCTCCGACGACGGCGAGTGTTTCACCCGCTCTGACGTCAAGATCGATGCCTTTCACGGCATTCACCGTGCCATCAGGCGTGGTAAAATCGACCTTGAGGTCACGAACGGTGAGAATGGTTTCAGATGGTGTATTCATGTCAACGATCCTTGGGATCGAGTGCATCACGCAACCCGTCGCCCACGAAGTTGAGCGAAAACAGGGTCAGTACGAAGAAGATCGCCGGAAATATCAGTAGCCATGGCGCCGACTGGATGTTGTTGGCGCCTTCGGAAATCAACGCACCCCAACTTGTCAGTGGCGCCTGTACACCAAGGCCGAGGAAGGAGAGGAAGCTTTCCAGAAGGATGACTTTGGGTACGACAACCGTGACGAACACGACCACCGGGCCGATCGTGTTTGGAATGATGTGACGGCGGATGATTTGCCAATCAGTCAGACCCAAAGCCTGAGCCGCCCCCACAAATTCCCGTCGCTTCAGGGCAAGTGTCTGGCCGCGCACGATACGCGCCATATCCAGCCACTCCACCGCGCCGATCACAAGGAAGATCAGGATGAAACTGCGCCCGAAGAAGACCACCAGAACGACGACCAGGAAGACGAAGGGAAGCGAATAGAGAATCTCCACGAAACGCATCATCACATTGTCGACACGTCCTCCGATGTAGCCCGCTGTCGCACCGTAGACAACGCCGATCCCCAGCGAAACGAGGCTAGCCAGAACACCGACGGCGATCGATATTTGCCCGCCCAGCATGACTCGCGCCAGCATGTCGCGACCGTTCGAATCCGTCCCGAAGAAAAAGTATTCCCGGTTGACATCGCCCTCCAGTTTCAAGGTTTTCCCGTCATCTTCCGTAGCAACGATTTTCGTGTTCTCGAATTCGTTGGCGCGGTCGAAATAGCGTGTCGTTCGCGGGTCGATCTGGCCGCTTGACGTGACAGTTGCTGTGAAGGTCTGACCCTCAACCGCAAATTCCTTCAGTTCCACGCGTGCCCTGCTGGCCACCCCTTCCATCACACCCTGAAGGTTGTTCACATCGGGGCGAGGCTCAAGGCTCGGCGCCACCGAGACGTAGGAAGAAAACACCTGGTCATAGGTGTGGGACAGAAAATGCGGGCCGATAAATGAAAAGAGCGTAATCAGCACGAGCATGATGGAGCCGGCCATTGCGGCCTTGTTTCGTCTGAAACGCAAGACGGCGAGCTGGAAAAGGCTTCGGCTTTTCACCGGCGAGTGAGCGGCAAGATTGCCGGAGATATCAGTCATGTCTGACCCTCGGATCGAGCAGGCCGTAGAGAATATCGACCACGAGATTGAACACGATGACGAAAATGGCGACGAGAACGACAGTTCCCATGACGAGTGTATAGTCACGGTTGATGGCGCCGAGGACAAAATAGCGGCCCACACCTGGGATCGTAAAGATCGTCTCGATGACCGCCGAGCCCGTCAGGAGAGCAGCGGCACAGGGAGCGAGATAGGAAACCACCGGCAGCATCGCCGCGCGCATCGCGTGAAACACGACGACATTTCGCGCCGGAAGGCCATAAGCCTTGGCCGTGCGGATATGATCCATGCGCAGAGCCTCGATCATGGCGCCGCGTGTGAGACGCGCGATAACCGCAAGCTGCGGCAGTGCAAGTGCGATCATCGGCAGGATCAGATAGCGTAGTGACCCATCGCCCCAGCTGCCTGCTGGCAGAAGCCCAAGCAAAACGGCAAACACAAGCGTGAGGACAGGTGCGACAACGAAGTTCGGCACGGTGACGCCAACTGTCGAAATGGACATGATCGAAAAGTCGAACGCGCTGTTTTGCCTGAGTGCCGCGAGCGTGCCGGCCAGAACGCCACCCACCAGCGCAAGCAAAAGCGCATAGCAACCGAGCTCAAGCGAATAGGGCAGCCCCTTGCCGATCAACTGCGCGACAGTATTGTCCTTGTAGATATAACTCGGACCAAAGTCACCGGTGACCGCATTGCCGAGATAGATGAGATACTGGCGCCACAATGGCTCATCCAGGTGATAGGTTCTCATCAGGTTTTCCATCGTCTGCGGCGGCAATGGGCGTTCAAGATTGAACGGACCACCCGGTGCAAACCGCATCAGGAAAAACGAAATCGTGACGACGATAAAGAGCGTCGGCACAGCGCTCGCCAAACGGCGCAGAACAAATGAAATCATGATTTTTCAGGCTCCGGCATGGCACGGTGGTGTTAAGCCACCGTGCCAGTGCTGCTTATTCTGAAACGCTCAGGAAGCGGCTGAGGTGTTCGTTTGCAGCGTTGTCTACCCAACCCTTGACGCGGTTCGACACCAGCCAGAGATCGGCCTGCGTCAGAAGCGGAGCAACGGGCTGTTCCTTCATCAGGATGGTCTCTGCCTCATGAAGCAGCTTGGAGCGTGCGGCAGGATCTTTCTCGTCGTAAGACTTTTGCATCAGCGCATCAAATTCCGCGTTGTTGAACTTGGAATAATTGAAGGTCTTGTTGGACGAGACCGAAAGGGCAAGAAAGTTTTCGGCATCCGCATAGTCGGCAACCCACCCGGCGCGCGCGACGTTGTACTTGCCGCCTTCCTGGAGGTAGCCATAATGCGAGGCGACGTCGAGGTTCACCAGTGACACATTTGCCCCGAAGGTGTTCTTCCACATATCGGCAATCGCTGTTGCAACGCGTTCGTGGTTCGGGTTGGTGTTATAGCGGATTTCGATGGAAAGCGGCTTACCGCCGTCGCCATAACCAGCTTCCTTCATAAGCTTGAGAGCTTCATCTTCCCGATCCAGCTGTGACAGCGTGGCGAAATCAGCCTTGGCCGGTTCTCCGTAGGAATCCATGCCCGGAGGGACCATGGAATAGGCCGGGACCTGCGAACCGCTATAGATTTCCTTGGCGAGAAAATCGCGGTCGACTGCCATCGAGAGAGCCTGACGGACACGGACATCGCTATAGGGCGCTTCGCGCGTGTCGAAAGTGTAATAATAGGTCGCAAGCGTCGGCGAAACGTGAACCTGCTCGCCATAGGCCTTTTTCAGTCGATCGATCTGGTCTGCCGAGAAATTATAGGCGAGATCCATTTCCTTTGCTTCAAAACGCCGTACGGATGCCGCCTGGTCGTCGATCGGGTAGAAGATAACCTTATCGATCTTGGTATTGGCTGCGTCCCAGAAACTGGCGTTCTTGACCACCGTCAAGCTGTCATTGGGAACGTGCGCCTGAAGCTGAAAGGCACCGTTCGAGACCATGACACCGGGTTTTACGAAATCGGCGCCGTTCTTTTCGTAGCTGGCCTTCGAGATTGGCAGAGCCGTCTGGTGGGCAAGCAGCTCAAGGAAGAACGGTGTCGCGCGCTCGAGCGTGATCTCAAGCGTCTTGTCATCCACAGCCTTCACGCCGAGCTGATCAACCGGCACGTCACCCTTGTTGATCTTTTCGGCATTCTTGATCGGATAAAGAATATTGGCGTATTTCGCTGCGGTCTTCGGATCTTCGACGCGCTGGTAGGAGAAAACAAAATCCTCAGCCGTAACAGGTGTGCCATCCGACCACTTCGCATCCGCACGCAGCTTGAACGTGTAGACGGTGCCATCCTCAGACAACGTCCAGCTTTCCGCCGTACCGGGAATGATTTTTCCGGCAGCATCGTAAATGGTGAGGCCTTCATAAAGGTCCTTCAGGATGAAGGCTTCGATGTTGATCGAGGTCTGTGCCTGGTCGAGTGTCTGCGGCTCTCCCGAATTACCGCGATGCAGGACTGTTTCTGCAAGTGCAGAACTGGCGCCAATTAGAAGCGAGCTTACCAGCAGAGCGGCGCACGTTGTTGTTTTTATCGACATCATTTTGTGTTCCCATAATATTGCGAGCACGCACACAAGGACATATTGCTGCAAAGTGCAACCACAATAAATTGTGAGTTCATGCGGAAACCTCGACGTTGCCGGCTACGGCAATGTCGTGGGAAAAGTTGGAAATCTGCTGCCTGGTAGACTGGAAATGCCCGCTAGCGCAATCTTCGGCGTGACGACCAGCCCTTGTCTGGCCCGGTTATCCCGGTTGAAACATCAGATCGCGGTGGATGGCAAACACACCCTTTCAGCTTTACCTTTGATACTGTTCAGATCCGTAACCTGTCGCGCCGACAAGCGTTCTCATGCTGCTCCACATAATCATTCCTGGATTCGTTCCGTACCCCGGTGGAAATGTGGACTTCGCATATGTCCCATGCATCCGGCGTTAAAAAGGAACCAACGTCTGGCGATCGCGTTTTTCCTCTTGAGATAAACAGCTTCTGCCGGATTTCGGCTGAGGGAGGAACAATGATTAACTCTAAGACATTCACCGGCAGAACTGCGGGTTTGGCGCTGCTCCTTGCTATGGCTTCCATCGCCATGCCAGCGTCTGCGCAGGACATGGAGTTGAGGATCGGCCCAGACGGCGTACGCCCGATCATCCGCGACCGCGATAGGGACGTTGATCGCCGTGGCCCGCCCATGCGTGGCTGCAGTGAGCGCGAAGCCCGCGCTGCGGCGCGCGACGCAGGCCTGCGCGATCCAGAAGTCGTTCGCGTCACACCTGGACGCGTCGTCGTCGAAGGCTTTACCCGCCGTGGGCCTGATCGCATTACTTTCGCCAATGAACGTGGCTGCCCAGAAATCTGACGTAGATATTTGGCAGATAGTCATATCGTTTACGCGGCTTGCGGAGGGAGCATGATCTCCAGAGGTGGGGATTGTGCTCCTCCCTTCCGCACGTAAGGCACTGTGTCTGGAACTCGCAAAATGCAATGATGTTTAGGTCATCTGCCAAAGCCAGCTCACGTCTTTCCAACTCTGCATAGACAACTACCGCGCTCGGATACTCGAGTTGCATAAGCCTCCGGCGAACAAACGCCATGCAGGGCTCTTGCGCGTCAAAAATTCAAAGGCTATCACTGCCTTTGTTACGATATAACATAAAATGATTTTTCGCGTTTAGGAAATGCTATGAAAACACACTTTCAGATATCGACACTGCTGATGCTGTGCTCTCTTGCCGTACCGTTTTGTGCTTATGCGCCGGGGAAAGCTTCAGCCGCGCCGAAGCACAGTCATGCCCATTCAGATGAAGCCAAATCGAAAATCTACCAGGGCTACTTCGAAACTGAGCAAGTCAAGAAACGGGAACTGTCCGACTGGGCTGGCAAATGGCATTCGGTTTATCCCTACCTCCTCGACGGCACTCTCGATCCCGTATTCAAGCACAAGGCTGAGCAGGGAGAGAAATCGTTTGAAGATTATCGGAAATATTATGAACTCGGCTACAAGACTGATGTGACCAAGATTGTAATTACCGACAACAGCATGGCGTTCACCCAGGAAGACAAGACCTATCGCGGCACCTATCTAAACGACGGGTTTGAAATCCTGACCTACGCGAAAGGTAACCGAGGCGTCCGGTATATATTCAAAAAAGCGGACGGCGATGCGTCGGCACCGGAATATGTTCAATTCAGCGATCACGGAATTACCCCGGAAAAATCCGGCCATTTCCACCTCTACTGGGGCAAGGATCGCAAAGCGCTGCTTCAGGAAGTCACGAACTGGCCCACCTATTACCCATGGGCGTTGAACGGCAAGCAGGTCGTAAGAGAGATGCTGGCTCACTAAAGCAACGTCTAGCCTTTGCTCGTCTCACCGTCTTATACAAAGGCGGTGAGACGGATCATAGTTGCTGCGTAGTGCTCGCGCGGCCGCTTTTTTTCAACGGTAATTGCACCGGAAGCGCTCGAGAATCCGTTTCGCTCTGTAAAGATTAAACGGAGCCGGGAACGCGGTCCCTCTTTGAGCGTCGATCATATCATCAAGTTGCAGGATCGCTCGGTCCAGTGGACTGGAAATATTTCGTGTGGGTCGTTTGAATTGCCTGGCATGACCCGAGTTGATTGACATCATGTCACCTCGTCGTTTCTTGTTATCGGCGCACACCTAATCGTAAAGATGACAATTGGGCGGCAGGAAATCAGCCATTCCAGTTTACGGTAAACGAATATCGACCAATCAGATAATATATGTTTCAACTTGGGCCAAAGTGCCTGCCGGTGTCCATCTTGTGGCCCGCCATAAAGCGTAAGTTCTCAATGCCTGCGTTTATCGTGCCACCATTGGTCAAGTTCGCGTTCAAGCGTGACGTGATCCACCACTCCCTTAATATCCTGATCAATCAGAAACCGAGCGGCCAGAATCGCTTCCTGGCCTTCGATCCTTAGCCCATTCTCCGAGCAAAACCTGTTGAGGATACGTCTCATATGGAGCATAGCATTCGCCTCCGGTGTTAAAGCATAACGTTCGGCAGGCGTGATATTGGCGCTATGTCGCTGCAATGTGTTGAGACTGGCGAATATTGTAACAGACTGTGGCAAATGGCCGGCTCGTTACAAAAGCGCGCACTATCATCGCGTTTTTCTGAGCTGGTCCGGTTTATGGGCCGCGCGTTTGCCCGACTTTTCACTTTCGACAATGTATTGCGGCTCATCCTTCGTCGCCTTGACCTCGTGTCCCTTGATTTTCGTTGGAGAGGTCTGCTTGCGGACGACCTTGCCCGTCGTTTCACCCTGACTGGTGTTCCAGGCAACCTTGTCACCCTTGCTGAGGTGTTTTGGCATAAACCTTCTCCAGAAAAACGGCGGGATACATCTCGATCAGGGGCTCGGCGGCAACCGTGAAGCCTGAACGTGAGCTCGACGAGGTTTGTTCCCGATCAACGACAAGTCAGCGCTACCGTCGACCTCTCCATCGAGCGCACGGAACTGTCCCTGATGTCAGGGAATATCCGCCCTGATCGCTTCAAGCCAGACACCAACGGCGGCTGCGCCAGCGTCCGGATGCCCCAGGGCCCGATCCCCCAGGTAGCTTGCACGGCCAAGTCTCGGCTTCATTGATTTCGTAGCCTCCACTCCCCGAAGTCCGGCATCGACTGCGGAACTCCATGCTTCTGCAACCGAGGCACCGGCAGCAATTCTGTCGCTGAAGGTCTTAGCCGCCGGGTAGAGTGCATCGATCATCGTCCTGTCACCAGGCTTTGCACCACCGAGATCCGATATCGCCTGCACTGCCGCCACGAAGGCATCAGCCATCTGCCTGGCCGTCGGTTCATCAAAACCGGCAAGGTTGCGCGACGCGCACAAGAGACCGGTTGCATAGAAGGGCCCTGAACTTCCTCCGATGGCTTTGCGCATGGCGTTGCCCATGGCCTGCAATCCACCAGAAACATTCGCGAAGCTTTGAGCGTCAAGGTTTAGTACCGCCTGTCCGCCGCGAACCATGCTCGCGCCGAGGTCTCCATCGCCGGTAACGCTGTCGAGTTCCGTCAAGCTCGGCTCTGCCGCAATCAATGCCTCTGCGACCGATCGGGAAGTCTTCCACAATCGCTCACCTGCGGCAGTACGATCCAAGGAAACGACGGCCTGCTTTTCAGTTTTCACCGAAGGCATCACCCTTTGGCGGTTCACCTTGCCGCCACGTGGCCAGGCGCTGGCGTCCGTCGGCTCATCTATGAGGGCAAGAGTAGCGTCGTCCACCTGCACGAGGGAGAGAGAAAAGCCCGGCATATCAAGCGCGGAAAGGAATGTTCCCGCCCATGCTCTTTCCACCACAACGCCGTCCCTTTCCAGAAAAGCGATGGCTGATCGGGCAACGATTGCCAGTTCCATTGGCGGAGTTGCACCCAGACCGTTGACCAAGAGTGCTACGCGGTCACCTGTCTTCAGTCGACCATCCGCCTTGACCGTTTCCAGGACGAGAGCTGTCAATTCGTCTGCGGTACCGATCGGCATTCTGCGAACACCCTGCTCTCCATGAATGCCGAGACCAATCTCGATTTCCGTGTCTGCGAGAACAAAGCCTGGCTTTCCGACTGCAGGCAGCGTGCAGGAGCCAAGTGAGACCCCCATTGAGGAGAGGTTGCCCGCCGCTGCACGCGCGATACTGGCAACGTCGGCGAGATCAAGCCCCTGCTCCGCAGCAGCCCCCGCAATCTTGTGAACCAGAACAGTTCCGGCGATCCCCCGTCTGCGATCTGCGGGGACAGTGTCTTTCAGCGCAACATCATCAGCAACGACCACGATCTCGACAGGAATACCATCTGCACGTGCAAGTTCGGCTGCAAGACCGAAGTTCAGTCTGTCGCCCGTATAGTTTTTGACAATGATCAGGGCGCCTGCCGGTCCGGCGACCGCCTTGATTCCAGCGAGAACGGCATCTGTACTGGGTGACGTAAAGACATCACCGGCCACGGCGGCGGTCAGCATTCCGACACCGACATATCCCGCATGAGCGGGCTCGTGGCCACTTCCTCCCCCGGAAAGAACGGCAATTTTCCGCTCTCTTGCCTCGGGAAGGCCAGATCGTATGACAACGTTCTCATCAGCAAGCAGAGTAGAAGAAGGACTAAGCGCTACAACTCCCTCCAGCATGTCACGGACAACAGTGGACGGATCGTTGATAAGCTTTTTCATGCCTGGTTTTCCTCCATGCGCAAGCGGGAACACTTTTTCGCACTCTCGCGCGCTTCTGTCCAATTTTTACAACCATCAATCAAGAAGACGGTCATCCCCAAAGATGAGGTGCTACCGTCGGAGTGGTCGTCAACAGGATTGAATTCACCCTTGATTTCGCCTTCGGCTTCAGGATTCTGGAAAACAACATTAAGTTGATTGCTTCGATAACGACCCTGGATCTCTAGTGCATGGAATATCGTCAACTCGGCGCCCTACCGATCAGCCTTACTCGCGTCGGATACGGTACCGCCCGTATCCGCGATCCTCTCCGGGTGCCGGACTACAATTCTGCTCTTGAAGCTGCCTGGGGCTCGGATATCCGCTATTTCGATACGGCTCCTGGCTACGGCGTCGGGTTGTCCGAGCGATGCGTGGGCGACTTCCTGCGCAGGAAGGATCGCCAATCCTATGTTCTTTCGACAAAAATCGGCAAGATCCTGAAACCTGTGCAGGGCTGTCCGCCAGACGTGATGCCGTTCGAAATCTCTTATGATTATTCATATGACGGAGTAATGCGCTCCTTCGAATTCAGCCTCGCAAGGTTGGGGCTGTCCTCGATCGATCTGCTCCTCGCTGACGATATCGAGGTCTCTACGCTCGGCATCGCAGAATATCGCCGGCATTTGCCACGTTTCCTTGAGGGCGGAATTAGGGCGCTTGAAGAACTTAAAGCCAATGGCAACATCACCGGCTTCGGCATTGGCGTGAACGACGTTGGCGTTTGCCTTGACATCATGCATCGCGTGAAACTCGACTGCGTCATGCTTTCCGGGAAATACACCCTGATTGATCGCACTGCCGGAACACGGCTGCTCGACATATGCGAGAGAACCTCGACCCCGCTGATCATCGGTGGCATCTTTAACGGCGGTACTTTGCTGGAACAAAACCTGCCTGATCATGAGCAGGACCCGATCGCACCCTATGCAAAGCTGGCGCAAGGTATCGCACAAGAGGAAAAAATCAGCCTCGAAAGTGCCGCCCTGCAATTTCCCCTCCAGAACGCGTCAGTCGTATCGGCAATCCTCGGCACAACCAGTTCAGAGAGACTGCGCCGTATCGTCGCCTCCATGAATGATCCGATTCCCGATCATGCATGGTCCCGGTTCAATTCTGTCGCGCTGAATTGATCTATAGGTTTGGTGCATCAGAACGCACTAGCAGCCGCAACTGCGGACCGCTGCCTCATCGGGTAGATCGCCTTTTCAAAGGGAATTTTTGCGCGCCTCGCCTGCGTATTTTGGAATAACATTGCCTGCATGCAGGCTTGCCTTTTGCTGCGGCGCAAACCTATACTCGAAGTGTTCTCAGGGCGGGGTGTAATTCCCCACCGGCGGTATCGGAAGCAATTCCGGAGCCCGCGAGCGCTCCCGGGTAACCGGGAGGTCAGCAGATCCGGTGAAAGGCCGGAGCCGACGGTATAGTCCGGATGGAAGAGAGCAACGTGGCAGACACCCCTTCACGGGGTGTGTGGCGCTTGTTCGCCCAAGGGATGTTTGCGCCTGTTTTCGGACAGTCGTGAGTTTGATGCCAACTGGCATAACCCTTGAAAGGCATGGAAATGACAGTTTCGAAAATTGAAGATGCGATTGAAGCCATTCGCCGCGGTGAAATGGTTGTGGTCGTGGACGATCAGGATCGGGAAAACGAAGGCGACGTCGTGATTGCAGCCGATGCTGCTACGCCAAAAGACATCGCCTTCATGATGAACAATGCCCGTGGTCTGATCTGCGCGGCGATGGAAGGGGAGCGGCTGGATACGCTCGACATTCCGCTGATGGTGGCACGCAACACGGAATCGCTGAAGACTGCTTTCACAGTTTCGGTAGATTACATCCCGGGCACGACCACCGGCATTTCGGCTGCCGACCGTGCAGCAACGGTGCGGGCACTTGCACAGGGCGACGCGAGACCCGATGACTTCGCCCGCCCGGGCCATGTTTTCCCGCTACGTGCACATCCACAGGGTGTTCGTGCGCGTCCCGGCCACACGGAGGCCGCTGTCGAGCTTGCCCGCCTCGCGGGACGCGCGCCCGCCGGCGTGATCTGCGAAGTTGCCAACGACGACGGAACGATGGCTCGCCTGCCTCAACTGGAAGTCTTTGCCAAAAAGCACGGTCTGCTCGTCGTGACGATCGAGGATCTGATCGCTTTCCTTGACCGGAACGATGGCATGACCATCGCCGCCTGAAGTCACTTTGGCGTGGTCCCAGACGCACAATTGACCATCTGGGCCTACGTTCCCAATCCGGTTGGCCAGCGAAAGACGAACGTCATCGAGAGCCGGAAAGGATTCGATAAACGGCCCCGTGTCTTTGGACACGGGACGCGCCTTTCAAGCAGATTTTCCACGCAACGCTGCCTGCTGCGTTGCACCTTCACGCAAGTGTCCTGTCGGGAGTGCCGTCGTGTACTTGACCTGATTGAGAGCAAAGCTTGACCGGATGCTCGAGACGCCGGGGATCTGCGTCAGGCATTCCAGCACGAAGGTCTGGTACTTCAGGAGATCCTCGATAACCACCCTCAACAGGAAATCCGCTTCCCCCGTCATAAGGTAGCATTCCATCACCTCCGGCCTTCCACTGACAGCGTTGGTGAAGGTCTCCAAGGAATCCTTGTCCTGCTTCGTCAGCGAGACATGAACGAAAACGTTGACCGCTAGCCCGAGCTTCAACGGGTCGACCAGCGCAACAGCTCCACGAATGACACCGGCCGAGCGCATTTCGGACACACGCCGCCAGCAAGGTGAAGCCGATAGTCCGACCTTGTCGGCAAGCTCCGCGTTGCTGATCTCGGAGTTGCGCTGGAGTTCATCCAGAATGCGCAACGTGGCCTCATCCAGCACTATGCTTCCAATAGACATATTTAACCTACATAACGACTAAAACAGGTAAACCTATCCGATTTATACTGACGCAACGCGAAATGAGAAGAGATATTCCGCCATAAACCGGGATAAATTTCGGCAGCATTGAAGAGGTTGCCGAGATGAGCCCGAGCCAGAGAACTGTGATCACCCGAACCCTGGAGAACAGGTTTGGAGGGCATGCAGCAACTTATTTATGGCTGGGTGTCATGGTTCTCCTCTGGGGTCTGAGCTGGCCCGCAACCAAGCTGGCTCTCGGCACAGTTCCACCGCTGTGGCTCGCCTCCCTCAGGTTCGGTAGTGCCGGCATATGCCTTTTCGTTTTCGTTGCGTTTCGCGGAATGCTGCGGTTCCCACCCAAAAAAGACTGGCCCATCGTTGCTAGCATGGGCTTTCTGCAGATGATGGCTTTCACAGGTCTGGGTATGATCGCAATGACACATACAGACACGAGCCGTGCCGTCCTTTTGGCTTATACAACACCGCTCTGGGCAGTCTTACTGGGGTGGCTCCTTTTCAAGCAGGAGCCCTCTCGCCGCCAGTTGACCGCGCTTGGCGTTGGCCTTGCCGGCGTCGTGATCATCTGCTCTCCACTTGAACTTGACTGGACCAATTCGAAAACGATCGTAGGCAGTGCCTTCCTGTTAACGGGTGCTGTTTGCTGGTCGCTCGTCATCCTGCATATCAGGCGCCATTCGTGGACCGCCTCGCCTCTTTCGCTTGCCCCCTGGCAGATGCTGATTGCGACGGTCCCACTCAGTGCGTTTGCCTATTTCCTGGAGGGCGCCCCGACCGGTATCGCACTTGATCGCCGTGTCATTGAACTGCTGTTCTTCATCGGCCCTGTCGCGACCTCTGCCTGCTTCGTCATTTCGGCTGAATACGGGCGCAGGATAACGGCCTTTGCGATGTCTAATTTCACCCTTGGGGTTCCCTTGATCGGAATCTTGTCTTCGATTGCAATCCTGGGCAGCAGCATTACGCCACCCTTTGTTCTCGGCCTTGTTCTGGTAACTGCAGGCATGGTCCTTGCGGCGAAGGCGACGAGAAAGCCTGCCTGACACGATGGCTGCGACTGCACGCCGAACTTCAGATGATCGGTGCACGTCAACAAAGCCAAGAGACGGGTTACAGCATTGGCAGTGATCACGGGGCACTTTAGGCCACCTATCCTGTTCCCGGCTCCTCAGGGATTGATCCTCAAAAACCGACGGTCACCTGAAGGCCGGAGCCCTGGCAGTTTTCAATCGACAGCTCCAGGCCATAGACCGAGCAGATTTCCTTGACGATCGACAGCCCAAACCCGCTTCCAGGCACGTCAGTATCCAGTCGCACACCGCGCTCTGTCATCTGGCGTATCCTGTCAGGCGGGACGCCAGGTCCGTCATCTGCCACTGTCAGGCGGCGATCAGACCATGCCACTACAACAGTGGCCGATGCCCATTTTACGGCGTTCTCAAGGATATTGCCGATCAGCTCGCGTAGATCGTTAGGATCGACCGGAACCTCAACCGAGCTTTCCTCGACAGATATCCTCCAGTAGAGCGTTTCCCCCGCGGGAGTACGTTTCAATGTCCGCACGACCTGCCCGACAATCTTGCCGATATCTGCGTCTGACTGGCGCATTTCGGCGTCGATAACAATACGGCTTCTGGCAAGTTCGGCGTCGACATGGCCGCGCATCAAGATTACCAGGCGTTCAATCTCATCCGCAATTTCACTTTCACCCTTTTGCCGGAGGGTGAGAGCGTCATTGGCGAGTACCGTCAGCGGCGTCTTCAGACCGTGAGCGAGGTCGCCAGCCCTCGTGCGTGCTTTTGCAAGCGACTGCGCCTGGACATCCAGCAACCGGTCAACGGCTTTTTCCACCGGCTCGAATTCTACTGGCAACACGCCGTCAAGACGACCACTGCGCCGCTCACGGATGCGGTCCAGCCTTGTGGTCAGCGTTGCCAGCGGTTTCAATCCGAATACGACCTGCGCCACGGATGCACCGATCAGAAAAATTGCGAGACCAGCGATGTAAGGCAAAATATCAAAGGAAAAACGCCTGCTTGCGTCTTCAAGCGGCTGGCGGTCGGCTGCAACATTAATCAGCAAGCTTCGCAGCCCGCCAGGCGAAGGCACGAAAATCTGCCGCTGCTGTGCTGTCAGCATCGTGTTATCTGGGCCGGGGATAGCAAATCGCTGGAGGGAGCCATCGCCAGCCGGTTCGACCGGCACGGCAAGCGTGAAATCCCAAAGCGATTGCGAACGCATCGCTGTGGAAGTGCTACCTTCACTGATCTGCCAGTAAAGACCGCCGTAAGCCTCGGTAAAGCGCTTGTCGAAAAAACCGGACGGACGCTCAACGTGACCTTCGGCCGAAAACTGCAATGAAGCAGCGATGTTGTTGAGATGTCCGCTCAGCTCGGCATCAAGCCGCCGTTCGAGATTGGCCTTGAACAGAGAAATCATGAAGAGAGACGCAAGCGAAAGCGCCAGAGGCACCGTCACCAGCGAAACCAGCAGAAACCGGACTCTGATAGAAAGCGGACGCCCTCCAGATTCCCTCTTCGGTAAGCCAACTGTCATGCCGAGCCGATCCTGTAACCATAACCTCGGCGGGTGACGATGATGTCCTTGCCAAATTTCTTGCGCAGCCGTCCAACGAGCACCTCTACCGAATTGCTCTCCCGTTCGAAATCCTGCGAATAGAGCTGTTCGGTCAACTCCATTTGCGAGACGTGCCGTTCAGGATTTGCCAGAAGATAGTGCAGGCATCGGTATTCAAGCGGCGTGAGTTCTGCTGGCTCCCCATCAAGGGAAACGCTTCTGGTGCGCGGGTCAAGTTTCATTCGTCCAGCGGTCATCGCCGGAACCGCCTTGCCTTGCGAACGCCGGATGATCGCCCTGAGACGAGCCAGGAGCTCAGGCATCTGGAACGGTTTTGCCAGATAGTCATCGGCTCCCGCATCAATGCCCTCGACGCGCTCCTCCCAGTTGCCCCGCGCCGTAAGGATCAGAACCGGCATCTCCCTGTCGGCCTGCCGCCAGCGTCTGAGCACGGACAGGCCGTCAAGCTCCGGAAGCCCCAGATCAAGAACGACGGCCGCAAAAATCTCGCTGTCACCCCGATACCAGCCACTTTCGCCGTCACGTTCGTGCTCGACGATATAACCGCCCTGCTGGAGATTTCGTGTCACGTCGCGGGCAATCAGCGGGTCATCTTCAATCAGGAGAATGCGCATCGCGATCAATCATCATCATCGTCGTCATCAACATCAAGAACCCGACCGTCTCCGGCATCCATTTCTATCTCGACAAGGCGACCATTGGTCTTCAAGACCTTGAACTCATAGATGAAGCGACCGTCATCCTCGTCAAGCTTGACGCCAATGATTTCGCCGGGAAATGCCTTTCTGACACTTGCCTGCAACTGCGAAAGCGGAATGACCTCGCCGCGCCGGACAGCATCGCGCAGCCGATCGAGGTCACCATCTCCGGCAATTGCAGGAAACACACCGAGCATTGCGACAGAGACAAGAAGGAGTGGCAGAAGGCGCTTAATCATCCCTCCCCATAGCATGCTCTTTCTGAAATTTAGCTGACAAAGGCTGTCAGTTATCGATCAGCATTGGTTTCGTAAGGTTCTGCCATCGACCCGGCAATCGCGTTTCTCCTCGGTCGAATGAATTTGAAAGGAAACTGACATGAAGAACATTATACTCGCAACATCCCTGCTGGCCCTGACAGGACTGTCGAGTGTCGCTCACGCCGACAATGATCACCGCCGCTGCGGCAATGTCCCGATCGCCGACTGGATGAGCGAGGCCGAGCTTCGCAACCGGATCGCACCACTTGGCCTCGAAATCCGCAATGTCGACATCGATGACGGTTGCTATGAGGTGGAAGCCCGCAACAGGGATGGTAGAAAGATTGAAATAGGATTCAATCCGCAGACGGGTGAGCAGGTGTGGATCGACGGCGATGACGACTGACAGATAACCAGCAAGTGAACGTCTTAGCGATGCTGTCCGCTCTCTCATGATAGCAGACAGGACATCGATATGGCTGCTATTCTTCCAAGAGCGACTGGATGCGTCGTCCCAGCACGGACATATCGAAAGGCTTTGTCAGCACCTGCATTCCGGCACCCAACTGGTCCGGTGCAAGGACGGCATTTTCCGCATAACCGGTGATGAACATGACTTTCAATCCCGGTCTCAACTCCCTGGCAGCATCCGCCACCTGGCGACCATTCATGCCGTTCGGCAGGCCCACATCGGTAATCAAAAGATCGATCGGCGTCGGCGAACGAAGAACCTCGAGCGCCTGCGGTCCGTCACCGGCCTCGAGCGACTGAAGCCCAAGATCCTCGACGGCATCAACGACCAGCATTCTCACAAGCGGTTCGTCGTCGACGACCAGAACTCGTTTTTGCGTCGCCATCGCGGGCACAGGATCGAGTTCGCAAACGCTCTCTATTTCTTCCCGCTCATCGTGCCGCGGCAGGAACACGCTGACCCTGGCGCCATGTCCGAACTGCGACTGTATCTTTACCTGGCCGCCGGATTGGCGGGTAAAGCCATAAATCATCGACAGCCCGAGACCAGTGCCGACACCGATCGGCTTTGTCGTGAAAAATGGGTCAAACGCCTTCTCAAGCACGTCCGGCGTCATTCCGGTCCCTGTATCTGACACCTGCATCACCACGTAGTCGCCGACGACAAGCCCAAGTTCGACCGCATCGGCTTGGCCAATATGCCGGTTGTGCGTCTCAATCGTGATCCGCCCGCCATCGGGCATCGCGTCGCGGGCGTTCAGACAGAGATTGAGCAGTGCATTTTCGAGCTGGTTCGGATCAACAAGCGTCGGCCAGAGTTCCTTGCCGATGCGCGTTTCAACATAGATTTGCGGACCTACCGTGCGCTGGATAAGTTCCTGCATCCCCGCTACCAGACGATCGACATTGGTAGGCTTGGGATCAAGGGTCTGACGCCTCGAAAAGGCAAGCAGACGATGGGTCAATGCGGCAGCTCGCTTTACCGCCCCCTGCGCGCCCTCCAGATAACGATCCAGCTCGCCGATACGGCCTTGCTGAAGCCGCGTTCTTATCATGTCGAGCGAACCGGAAACGCCCGCAAGCAGGTTGTTGAAGTCATGGGCAAGACCACCGGTCAGTTGCCCCACAGCCTCCATCTTCTGGGATTGCCGAAGCGCTTCTTCCTTGGCCATCAGTTCAGCGGTCTGCTCAGCTACCCTCGTTTCCAGGGTCTCGTTCAGTTCGCGCAACATGGATGTAACCCGGTCGCGCTCCGCCTCGATCGCACGACGGCCTTCGATATCGATCAGCACGCCCGGGAAACTCAGTGGTGTTCCGTCCGCCGCGATATCAACGCGGCCATTTGCCTCGAGCCAGTAGTATTTGCCGTCAGCGCGCTTTGTCCGGTACTGATGCGCAAAAGGCCCGCCAACCTTTATGGCCTGATCGATGACCGCGGCAAGTCGGGCCTGATCGTCAGGATGAACAGTTTCGACGATCTGCGTGAGTCGCAAATTGCTGCGTTCAAGGGCTGGATCAAGCCCGAACGCATTTGCAAATGCATCATCAATGGTGAAGCGATCGTTGGGCAGGTCCCAGAACCATGTCCCAATGATTGCTCCTGCAGAAAGCGCCAACTGGACGCGTTCACCATTCTCCCGCGCAACGGCCTCGCTTTTGCGCAGTGCCGCCTCGGCGCATTTGCGCCCGGTAATATCACGAAAAAGGACCGCGACCTGATTGAGCGTCGCCGGTTCGATCCTTGACGCGGAAACCTCGATGTGGCGTCCGGCGTCCTTGAACTCGCGTTCGAAATGAATGGACTGGCCCGTTGTGAGAACCTTGCCGTAGAGATCGACCCATTCCTTCGCCTCGCTGGCAGCAATCTCGTAGACAGACTTGCCAACAATATCGGGAATACCCGTATGCCGCTCATAACCGCTGTTGGCTTCTACATGCAGGTAGTCGCTCAATGGACCCAGGGGGCCGTCCTGAAACTCGATGATGCAAAATCCGTCATCGACAGCCTCGAACAATGCACGGTAGCGCGCCTCACTCTGGTTTGAAGATCCGCTCGCATTCGATAGCTCTGTCTGGGTCACGTGGGGCTCGGAATCTGCAGCTTTGCGGATTTGGGCGTCATTCGACCATATCCGCTTTGGCCGATGCGTGCTGCATAACGCTTTGCCCTTAAAATTGTTCCCGAGATTTTTCCACTACGATCGAGTGGAAGGAATTTGCTGCGATCATTGCATGAAGGAACCCGCGTTTCAGTGGCCTGCAGGCCCTCCTGCAAGCCACCCATCGGGATTAAAGATTGCTGCTGTCCTTTCAGAGCCGCGCGCCACCCGTCGCATCAATTCTTTGCCCTGTTGTCCAGCGCGCGTCATTCGACGCGATAAAGGTTATGACATCGGCAACATCGTCGGCACGACCGACGCGATTAAAGACAGACATTGCCTCGGCACCCGAACGTGCCTCAGGAACAGAAAGCCATTCGGCGTTCATATCCGTCTCCGTCACACCCGGCAGCACCGAATTGACGGTGATCCCGCGTGGGCCGAATTGCGGGGCGAGCGCCAGTGTCAGCGTTTCAAGTGCACCCTTTGACGCTGCATAAGCTGGATGAGTTGGCGCAGCGACACGTGTGAACCCGGTCGAGATATTGATGATACGGCCGTTGTCCCGGATATGATCCGCAACGGCCTGGATGAGGAAGAACGGTGCCTTGAAATTGATCGTCATCAACTCGTCGAAGGCCGCCTCACTCATGTCCCCCAACGGTGTTGCCGGAGCAATACCCGCGTTGTTGACGAGAATATCAAGCGAAGGTGAGCCTGCGAACGATTGAGCTGCTTCGCGAAACTCCCCCCATAGGCTGTCCGCCGCGTCCTTACCTCTTCGAAGATCTGCATTGATGGCGACTGCCTTCGTTCCAAGCGCCTCGATTTCGCGGACCGTCGCCTGCGCCGCCTCGGCGTTTGCAGCGTAATGGACGCCGATAAGACCCGCCCCTTCTTTGGCAAAGGCAAGGGCTGCGGCGCGGCCGATACCGCGGGAACTTCCCGTAATCAGGGCGACTTTATTTGTCAGTCTGGAAGACATGGATCACTCCGTTGCGATTTAACTAGCGATCGATATAATAAAAGCCGAGCACCACCTGTCAATATTTTTATAGTGATCGATACAATAATGAATGAGACAACGACGCGGAAACGAGGACGACCACGCCTGCTTGACCGGCAGGCAGGCCTTGATGTGGCTGCACAGCTTTTCTGGGAACGGGGTTACGAAGGAACGTCGATTTCAGACCTCACCCAGGCGATGGGGATCACACCACCCTCGCTTTACGCAACCTTCGGTTCGAAAGAGGAACTGTTCGGCACGGCGCTCAACCACGCCATCCAGCAGGCCAACAAGGGTCGCACGGAAAGGCTTGAGGCTGATATCCCGGCTTTTGAGGCGCTGAAGGCACATCTCTACGATATCGCCGATGGCGACACGCAGCCGGACAAACCGCGCGGGTGCATCGTGTCGACTGCAGTGCTCCAGCACTCGGAAGAAAATGCGTCCGTGGCGCGCATGACCGCATCCCTGCGTGAGGTGTCAATGCAGGCTCTCAAGGCACGGTTTGATCGCGCTGTAAGAGACGGCGAACTGCCCGGACACACAGATACCGATACGCTGGCGCGTTTTTACGGAGCCGTGATCCAGGGCATGTCCGCGCAGGCGTGTGACGGTGCATGCAGGGAAAGACTGAAGGCACTCGTCGATATCGCACTTACCGCATGGCCTGGAACACGGTCGATTTCCGCCGGATGAATGTGACGCATTAACGTCGTTGAAAAATCTCCGGCACAGGGCGCTGACTTCACGCCGGCCTTTGGTTAGGATGCGATGCAACAAGCAAATGCAGACGACAGATGTCACACGAACAGCAAAAACACGCGACCGAGCGAATGACGATATCGGGCGATCTCGTACCAGCAGCATTTCTGCCGTGGATCGATCGCCACGCCGCCAAACTCGGCCTCGATAAAACGGTATCTCACGCCTCCGATGAGCAGATTGTCATGGACCTCTCCGGCCCGGAGGAGCTCATCGATATGATGGAAATGGGCTGCTCCCTCGGCCCGATTGACGTCTGGGTCGAGACAATCGAGCGCCGGCACCTACCCTGACATGACATCATCCGTATCTGGCAGCACAAAACACCTGTGCATCTTATTTGACCCAACATTGCCATTGAGCAATATTTGTGCAAACCTCGTCTCCATGACACATCCTGCCCGAAGTGCGAGGTCTTCGGGAACACCGATAAATTACTGACCTATCTGAGAAAGTTTGATCATGTCTTGCGATACGACAGGCTGTTGGGCGCCGGTCGCCCTGTCTTCCGACCTTCCTCCCCTCGCCGTCATGCCGGCCCGACTTGGGACCGAAACAGTTGCCCTATGGCGCAGCGCGTCCGGTCGTGTATCGGCATCTGCGGATCGATGTCCTCATCGCGGCATGCGTTTGTCTCACGGTTTCGTCCGTGGGGAATCTTTATCCTGCATCTATCACGGCTGGAGTTACGGTCAGGAAGGAAACTGTCTCAAGATTCCGGCTCATCCAGGCCTTGTGCCACCCGACAGCATACGGGTTGCGACCTTCACGGTCACAGAGCAGGATGGTGTCATATGGGCCGCAACCGTAAAGCCTCCGGCTGATCCACCGCGTCTTCAGGGCCTCGTCCCACTCCGTTCGATCTCTGTCGCTGCCGACCTCGAGGCGATACAAACAGCAACTGGAGCGAAGATTGATGCAGACGGCGTGCTTTCCACGCAAGATGGCAGCCTCTGTCTATTGCTCTCCGACCAGGGCAATGGCGAAACGCTGATGCATGTGCTGGTCGCAGGCGACGCTGGTCCCGCCTCGCGAATAGGCGCATCGCGCACCGCCGAAACACTCCGCCGTCAGGCAGAAGCGCTGGCCAGCCAGGGAGTTGCGGCATGACAAAGATGGGTATGCTCGACGAATGGTATCCCGTAGGCCTTTTCAGTCAGACGACCAACGGCGGCCGTGCCACAATGCTGATGGGCGAACCGATCACCATTGCGCTTGATAGCAAGGGGGATGCGCTTGTTACGGACAGTACAGGCCGCAACCTTCCTGTCTGTGTCCGCTATGGACATATCTGGGCATCGCTTGGAAAACCAACCCATGAGTTATTTCCGATCCCCGAGGCAGATCAGCCGGGTCGGAGACTGGTTGAGGTTGGTGTCGTACGCGTGCGCTGCTCACCGCTTCGGGCAGTCGAGAACTTTCTCGACATCGCCCACTTTCCCTTTGTTCACACCGACATTCTAGGTTCCGAACCCCACACGGAGGTCGAGAACTACAAGGTCGAAATCCGCGAAGATGCAGACGAAGTTTGGGCCACACAGGTGAAGTTCTATCAGCCGCAGGCCGCGAAATCAGCAAGCGGCGGCATCACCACTGAATACATGTACCGTGTACCTGCACCAACCTGCTCGGTCCTTTACAAGACCTGCCCACCACGACCGACGGAGTGGGACGTCATTACACTTTTCGTACAGCCGCTTGCAGAGGATGTCTGCGACGTCTGGCCGTGGATGGCGCTCTTTGATGACGATACTCCGATGACGGATCTCATCCACTTCCAGCAGACCATCTTCCTGCAGGACCGGTCAATCCTCGAAAATCAGATCCCAACCCTGCTGCCGCTTGATCCAGGTAAGGAAATCCCGACACGGGCCGACCTTACTTCGGTCGCCTATCGGCGCTGGTTGAAGCGCCACAACTATACCTACGGCGCGCAATTGGTGGCGCAATGAAGCTTTACGACTACATTCTTTCTCCGAGCTGCTACAAGGTCCGCCTGATGGCGGCACTTGCTGGTGTCAAACTCGACATCAGTCCGGTGGACTTTCATCCGGGCGCCGAGCACCGCAGCCCGGCAATGCTGGCGATCAATCCGGCTGGTACGATCCCGATCCTTGCAGACGATGATCTGCTTTTGACGGAATCGTCCGCCATGCTTGCCTACATTGCTACATCCGCTGCACCGGAATGGTTGGGTAACGGCAGCGCAGAAGAGACTTCGCGTACCCAGCAATGGCTCGCATTTTCTGCCAGGCTGACATCGAGCCTTGGTGGCGCGCGCCTTCATCAGATGCTCCTCGTCCCCGGCAACATCGATGCATTGCAGAAGGCAGGGATCACAGCCCTTCGTGAGCTTGAGGCCGGGCTTGCTGAACAGGCCATCCGAGGCCATCGCTTTCTTGCTGGTGACCGGCCGACGATCGCTGACATCGCCTGCTTTCCCTACGTGGCGCTCGCACCAGACGGCAATGTCTCGCTCGATCCCTACCCCACGATCCGGCTCTGGTCGCGCGCGCTTCGCTCACTTCCCGGATTTATTGAAATGCCTGGCATTCACCGGCTGCATGAACTGAAGCCAGAGCCGGAAATCCAGTCGGAGACGGCGTAATATGGCCGGATATCTTTTCAAGAATTGCGCAGCCGTCGTCGTTGATGACGGAACTGGCCCTGTCGTGCACCGCGATGTCGATCTTTTGACCGAAGGACCGGCTATCAAAGCGATTGGTCCGGACCTCGGGCTCAAGGGCCTCCCCGAAGACACGCTCATTCACGACGCCACAGGTTGGTTCGTCTACCCGGGGCTCATCAACACGCATCACCACTTCTTCCAGTGCTTCGTTCGCAACCGTGCCGATCTCGACTGGACGAAACTCTCGGTCATCGAATGGCTCGACCGCATCTACCCTGTCTTTTCCCGCCTGACAGAAGACTGCTTCTATCATTCTTCGGTGACGGCAATGGCGGAGCTGATCAAGCACGGCTGTACAACGGCATTTGATCACCAGTACAACTTCCCACGCCACGCTGGCCGGCGGCTCATTGATCGGCAATTCGAAGCAGCGGATATGTTCGGCATGCGGTTTCATGCCGGCCGTGGCGGCAATACCCTTCCAAAGTCGGAAGGCTCGACCATTCCCGACGAGATGCTTGAAACGACCGACGAATTCATTGGTGATTGCGCACGGTTGATCGACACCTATCACGACGCAAATCCATTCAGCATGCGTCAGGTGGTCGTATCCCCATGCCAGCCGGTCAACTCCTATCGCGAGACCTTCGTGGAATCGGTCGCACTTGCGCGCGATCGAGGCGTTTTTCTTCACACCCATGTCGGTGAAGGCGAAAGCGAAGTCATCAAGGCACGCCACGGACTGCGCACCGTCGATTATCTCGAGAAAATCGGCTTCGCCGGCCCCGATGCCTTCTACGCCCATTGCTGGGAGCTTACCCATGATGAGCTGAAGACAATGGCGGCAAGCGGCACGGGTGTCGCCCATTGCCCTGAACCCGTCTATCTCGTGGGTGCAGAAGTGACCGACATTCCCGCAATGGCAGCGTTCGGCCTGCGTGTCGGACTTGGCTGCGATGGTGCCGCATCCAACGACAATTCAAACCTGATGCACTGCCTGCACTCCGCCTACATGCTGCAGTGCCTCGTCTCATCAACGCGCCAGCATCCGGTCCCGGCGCCTGTCGATTTTCTTGGATACGGCACGACAGGGGGCGCGAGCCTGCTTGGCCGCAAGGACATCGGTCGTCTGGCCCCTGGAATGGCTGCCGATCTTTTTGCCCTCGACACCCGCCGCTTGGATTATGTCGGCACACGACATGACCCGCTCAGCCTCATTCCTCGTGTCGGCATCGGCGCGACGACGGACATGACAATGATCAACGGCAAGATCGTCTGGCAGAAAGGCGAATTTATCGGTCTCGACGAACAAAAACTGTCGGCGGATGCCGAAGCCGCACTTGCCACCATCGAATTCTAAGAACCAAAAGAGGGAAGAACAGAATGACCACTTTGACCCGCAGAAACCTGATGCAGGCTGCCGCCGCCACTGGTCTGGCTGGCGCTTTCGGCGGCCGCGCCGCATTTGCGGCTGACGAGCCGCTCGGCATTACACTCGTCGTCCCCTCTCCGGTCGGCGATGTCGGCTGGGGCCACGCTCTTGCAGCCGGCCTCGAGCCAGTCAAAACTGCGTTTGGCGACAAGGTGAAAGTCACCGTCATCGAAAACATCGCCGAAGGCCCGGATGCCGATCGCATCATGACCAAGACCGTGGCCGACGGGAACAAGTTCCTGATCGCCGGTTCCTTTGGTTATCAGAATGGAGCGTTGCAGGTCGCACGCCGTGATAAGAAAGTCACCGTTCTGCATGCGTCCGGCTTCCAGGTTGCGCCGAACTTCTCGCCGTTTGCAGCCAAGTATTTCCAGGGGACCTATCTCCTCGGCATGGCGGCAGCCGCAGTTTCCAAAACCGGCAAAATCGGTTCTGTCTCGGCCTTCGCCATTCCGGAGCTGATCACGTCGATCAACGCCTTCACCCTAGGCGCCCAGGCGGTCAAGCCGGACATTGAAGTGTCGGTTGTCTGGGTCAATTCATGGTTCGACCCGGCCAAGGAGCAGGAAGCAGCGAAAGCGCTGATGGCGCAAAAATGTGATGTGATCTTCTCCAATGCCCAGGATACGCCGTCTGTGGTCGCGGCCTGCGAAGAAGCGGGCGTCTATTCCTTCAACCTCAATTCCTCGATGAAGAAATACGCGCCGAAAACATATCTCGGCTGTGTCGCAACCGACTGGTCGCCGTTCTTCAAGGCGTCGGTCGAAGCCCATTTTGCCGGGACATTCAAGGGTGCAAATGCGTTCCTCGGCGTTGCCGACAAGGTTGTCGAAGTTGTTGACTGGAATCCGGATATCCCTGCCGACACGATGGCCAAGATCAAGGAACTCGAAGCAAAGATCGCCGATGGCAGCTTCTCGCCCTTCACCGGTCCGATTACCAAGGCCGATGGCAGTGAGGGCGTCAAAGCCGGCACGGCACTGTCGGATGGCGAGATCGTCGCGATGAACTGGCACGTCAAGGGCGTTACCACGCCGCTTCCGAAGTGATGCAATGACAACACCACTCCTGTCGCTTCGCAGCGTCTCGAAGAGCTACGGACAGATCAGTGCCAACAAAGCGATCGATCTCGATGTCGCTCCCCAGTCGATCCACGCAATCCTCGGTGAAAACGGGGCTGGCAAATCGACTTTGATGAAACTGATCTACGGCGTCGAGCAGCCGGACGACGGGAGCCTTTCATGGAACGGCGAGGCAATCACGATTGCCTCGCCGGCTGAAGCAAGACGCCGTGGAATCGGCATGGTTTTCCAGCATTTTTCGCTGTTTGAAACGCTGACGGTTGTGGAAAACATCCAGCTCGTCATGCCCAGGAAAAAAGCAGACCTTGCCGAGCGTATGCGCGAACTCGGCCGCGATTTCGGGCTGGAGGTCGATCCTCTGGCGCATGTGCACGCGCTGTCGGTTGGAGAGCGGCAACGCGTCGAAATCATTCGCTGCCTGATGACCGACCCGAAGCTCCTGATCCTTGATGAGCCGACCTCGGTGCTGCCCCCGCAGGCGGTTGAAAAACTCTTCGAAACCCTGCGCCGCCTGCGCGACCGAGGCGTTTCAATCCTCTTCATCTCCCACAAACTTGAAGAAATCCGCTCGCTTTGCGACCGGGCGACAATCCTGCGCGCCGGCGAGGTCACCGGCAATGTCGATCCGCGCCAGCACGATGCCCATGAGTTAGCCCTCATGATGATCGGGCGCGACATGCCGGAACCGACGCCTGCCGCGCCCAACTCGGTTGGCGAGACACGCCTAGAGTTGATCGGGCTCGATTACACGCCCGATGATCCCTTCGCCGTCCCGCTTTCGAAAATAAGCCTTAGCCTTCGCGCAGGAGAAATTCTCGGCATTGCCGGGATTTCCGGAAATGGTCAAAGCGAACTTGCAGCCCTGATCTCCGGCGAGACACGGCTTGGCAGGCATGATCACGACCGGATCTTCATGATGGGTCGTGATGTCGGCCAGCTTGGCGCCGCTGCTCGCCGAAAACTTGGCTTTGCATTTGTCCCGGAAGACCGCCTCGGCCGCGGAGCAGTCCCGGAAATGTCCCTGACCTCAAACGGCCTTCTGACGGCTCATCCACTGAAACTGCTTCGTAGCGGGCTCGTTGTCAGACAGAACGCCAAGGCGTTTGCGGAGATCTGCATTCGCGACTACGACGTCAGAACTTCCGGACCGGGGGCTGAAGCCGGTGCATTGTCTGGAGGCAACCTTCAGAAATTCATCGTCGGCCGCGAAATCATGCTGGCACCAAAAGTGCTTTTCGTCGCCCAGCCTACCTGGGGTGTCGATATTGGTGCCGCATCCGCCATTCGCCAGAAGCTCGTCCGTCTTCGCAATGAAGGCATGGCAATCCTGGTGATTTCAGAAGAACTGGAAGAACTCTTCGAACTGTCCGACAAGATCCAAGTTCTCCATCACGGAACCCTCAGTCCACCGCTCGTCACCAGCGAGACCAAACCCGAGGAAGTCGGTCGTTACATGATCGGCGCGCAAACTCCCTCCGAAAAAATCGCCTCATGAGCAAATCGGCTTTCCAGCTTCTCCCCTCTTTCGTTCGTCGCGAGCGTGCTTCCCTCACGGCGACCGTCCTTTCTCCAGTCATTGCACTTGCAACCGCGATCGTGCTGAACATCGGGCTTTACGTAACGATGGGGCGAGACCCCGTTGCCGTCATGCACGCCATGTTGCTGGAACCCTTTATTTCGTGGTCCTCGTTCTCTGAAGTTCTCTTGAAAATGGGACCGCTTCTGTTCATCGCGCAGGGGCTCGCCATCGGCTTTCGCGCCAAGGTCTTTAATATCGGTGCTGAGGGACAATTCATCCTCGGCGCAATCTTCGCGTCCGCAATCCCGATCTGGTATCCGGATGCGGAAGGCGCCTGGATCTGGCCGACGATGCTTCTTTGCGGCGCAATCGGCGGCGCGCTTTGGGCCTCGATCACGGCATTCTGGCGCGCGAGGCTGAATGCAAACGAGATTCTGGTGTCGCTGATGCTGAGCCTCGTCGCAGCACAATTGCTCTATTATTTGCTGCTTGGGCCGTGGAAAGACCCGAACGGCTTCAATTTTCCCCAATCGGTGATGTTCCAGTACGACGCCATGGTTCCAACACTGATAGAGGGAACGCGTGTCAACGTCTCCTTGATCATTGCACTGGCGCTCTCGCTTGCCGCCTGGATCTTCATGCAAAGGAGTTTCATGGGGTTCAAGCTGCAGGTTGGGGGACTTGCCCCACGGGCGGCAGGATACGCCGGCTTTTCCGAAAAGCGCGCGATCTGGCTGTCACTACTGATTGGCGGGTTTGCGGCGGGCCTTGCAGGTGCTGCAGAAGTCGCAGGTCCGATTGGCCAGCTCCAGCGCTCGATCGCAACCGGGTACGGTTACGCAGCGATTATTGTCGCCTATCTCGGTGGCCTCCATCCAATCGGCATCATCTTCTCCTCGCTCTTCATGGCAGCCTTTTATATCGGCGGTGACAACGCCATGGTTTCCGCAGATCTGCCTGTCGCGGCCGTCCGCGTCTTTCAGGGGTCTTTATTGCTTGCCTATCTGATCGCCGTTGCCTTTGTCCGCTACCGGCTGGAATGGCCTCACCCGACCCGTCGGAGAGCCTCATGACCTGGAGACCATCATGAACGGTATCGAATTCATTGTGGCAGGCATGCTGGCGGCAGCAACACCGTTTCTCCTAGCCGCACTTGGCGAACTGGTCGTTGAACGGGCCGGCGTGCTCAATCTTGGCGTCGAAGGATTGATGGCACTCGGCGCCGTGATCGCATTCATCGTCGTTTATCATGGCGGCGGGCATCTGCTTGGCTTTATAGCCGGTGGGCTGGGCGCAGCCCTCCTGTCGCTCATCTTTGCCTTTGTCGTACTTGGCATTCGGGCCAATCAGGTAGCGACGGGCCTTGCTATCGGCATTCTCGGTCAGGGTCTTTCAGCCCTGTTTGGCAAAAGCTACGAAAGCCTGACCGTCAGGGGCCTGCCCAAGCTTGCGTTCCCGGGGCTTTCGGACCTTCCTGTCATCGGTGGACTTTTTGTCCAGGACATTGCCGTTTGGGCAGCATTGCTGGCGACCTTGGGCGTCTGGTTTGTGCTTTCAAAAACGAAAGCCGGACTGGTGATCCGTGCAGTCGGCGAAAATCCCAAAGCCGCGCATGCAATCGGTTACTCCGTCATCTCCGTGCGTCTTGCTGCAATCGTCTTCGGGGGTCTGATGGCAGGTTTTGCCGGTGCCTACGCTGCGGTCGTCTACACCCCGCTCTGGGCGGACGGAATGATTGCCGGCCGCGGCTGGATCGCGATTGCACTTGTCGTGTTCGGCACGTGGCTGACCGGGCGCGTCTTCCTCGGCGCATGCCTCTTCGGCGCTGTCTCGTTGACAGGACTGGCGGCACAGGCGACCGGTGTGGATCTGCCTTCACAACTGCTCTCCAGCCTGCCCTATCTCGTCACAATTATCGTGCTCGGCATCATCTCGGCAGACCGGCGCCTTCTCAAACTGAACGGGGTTGCATCGCTCGGAGAACCGTTTGATCGATGAATGAAACAGCCGAGATATTGGAACTTCAAAAGCATGGTATCGTTCGAAAGACATATGAGCACGGTCATTTTCGTGACAGTCTCTTGGACCATTGATGCGGAGGAGCAACGACGATGACCGATCACCATGATCATGACCACCACCACGATGAACCGAGCTGGAAGCATGATGGAGTTCAGGTCATCAAGGGCGATCGCCTGGACCCGAACACGGCCCAGACACCGGGCATGTTTCGTCAGGCCGCCATCAACCATGCCCGGGTCGGCGCGCAAAAGATATGGGCTGGCACGGTGGCCATTGAGCCCAACGCCAAGACAGGCGTTCATCACCACGGCGCGTTGGAAAGCGTCATCTTCGTTGTGCGTGGCAAGGCAAGGATGCGCTGGGGCGAGAAGCTCGAATTCACGGCAGAAGCAGGCCCCGGGGATTTCATCTTTGTGCCGCCCTATGTTCCACATCAGGAAATCAACGCCGATCCGGAAAATGTTCTGGAATGCGTTCTGGTACGGTCTGACAACGAAGCCGTCGTCGTAAACATCACGGATATCGACCCGGTTGAAAAACCGGAAACCGTCTACTGGGTCGATCCCATTCACAAACATCCGCACGACTGAAGCAGGTGAACTGATTACGCGGCAGCGGGTACTCGAACGGCGAAACGCGTCCCAAGTGATCCCGGCACTTTTGGAAGCCAACTCCCGGGACCCTGGCCATTTTCAGCGCGCACTATCCGGCTCCATATCAAAACTCAGAGCCCAATCGCTCTTGTTTTCAATGTAAAATCCTTCGATCGGAATCCTCTGGGAATACCTCTTCAACAGCTGCAAGCGCCAGCCTGAGCGCGTCCTTCTTTGACAGATGATCGCCAAGAGACTGAGAGAGGTCAATAAGATCCAGGCATTGGAGTTTGAGAGTTTCGTAGTCTGAGAAACTGTCCCGGTGCGGGTACATACACCCGATATATTCAACCGGTTCTCCCGTTTCTTCACGGAAACACCGCGCCACGGCAGAAACCTCAACCCTGGACCCATCCTTTCGCCATATCTCATAGTCTTGAGCACATGGTTCACTCGTCACCAGCGAGTGGTGGACTGATTTGGCAACACGGGGGCGTTCAGCGGGATTGACGCGATCGAGGAACTCCTCGATCGGTAGTCCGGCAGCCACCTTTGCCTTGTCCATGCCAAATATCTTCGCAAAGTTTTCGTCACCGCAAAAACGGTTTTCCTGCACAATCCAGCTAAAGACCGCCGCTTCCTCCAGAACAGTCCTCGGCACACTCAGCAACTCTGCACGAACCAGATGATTTCGCATGTCATCCCCCAAGCGCATCAATGTTTATGTTTGAGTTATCCAAGTATCGTAGCAATCAAGAGCTGATTTGTAATGTAGGCGATTGACGGAAAGTTGAAAAAGCGCAATGCGCCATGATCATCGCCGTTTCCAGCTCGAAACGGCGATGATCTAAGAGCGGGCGACCATACCCGACCGGAAAGGTCGCAAGGCTTTCCCGGGCCGATGTAAAACCGCACTCCCCGGCATATCAACAGGGAGTGCGCATTGCTCAATCAGGCAATACGGTCGTTGCTGTCGCGCGAACCGGCAAAACCAAGTGCATGGTAAAGAACGATCGCGCCAATCGTTGCCGTACCAATGCCATCGAGCGTAAAGCCCGCAATATCGAGCTTGAAATTGCCAGCACCAAGGACCAGAGCAACGCCAACGGTGATGAGGTTGCGAGGCTCTGCAAAATCAACCTTGTTTTCCACCCAGATACGGCCGGCCGTTGCGGCGATAAGACCGAAAACGACGATGGAAAGACCACCGAGGACAGGGCCCGGAATGGTCTGGATCAGTGCACCGAACTTCGGCGAAAAACCGAGCAGGATGGCTACAGCCGCAGCAACGAGGAAGACGAGCGTCGAGAAAATGCGGGTGACGGCCATCACACCCATGTTCTCCGCATAGGTCGTCATACCGGTTGCACCGAATGCGCCCGACACCATGGTCGCGACACCATCACCAATGAAGGCACGACCGAGATAGGGATCAAGATTGCGACCCGTCATGGCGCCAATCGCCTTGATATGACCGAGGTTTTCCGCCACGAGAATGATAACAACAGGAGCGATCAGTGTGATCGCCGAAGCGGTGAACACTGGCGCGGTGAATGTCGGCATGCCGAACCATGAGGCCGCTGCAACACCTGAAAAATCAACCGCTGCGCCATATCCCATGCCGTTTGCAAACACCAGGTAGGCAATGTAACCGATCGCGCCGCCAATCAGGATCGGCAAGCGACGTGTCATGCCCGGCGCATAGACGGCGACGAGACCCACAGCCGCGAAGGTGATGATGGCGATCCAGCGCGAGAACTGATTGCCATCAGGCGTTGCCGGCCCCACACCCGATGCGCTGGAAATGGCGATCGGCGCAAGCACCAGACCGATGGCCGCGACAATCGCGCCTGTCAGCACCGGCGGCATTAGCCGTTCGATCCAGCGATGACCGGCAACCATGACGATCACACCGATCAGCGCGTAGAGCGCCCCGGCAGCAATGATCCCTCCAAGCGCAACTCCGATGTTGGGATTGGCAACGCCGACCGCAGCGCCTGTCGCCACGAGAACGGGACCGATAAAGCCGAAAGACGAACCAAGATAGCTCGGTACACGACCGCCGACAGCAACGAAGAAGATCAGCGTGGCGATGCCGGAAAACAGGATCGACACATTCGGGTCAAAGCCCATCAGGATCGGCGCCAGAACGGTCGAGCCGAACATAGCGACGACATGCTGCAAACCCAGCACGATTGTCTGTCCTGCCGGCAAACGCTCATCAGGCAGGATGCGCCCTTCCGTCTTCAGCCGCCACCGCGGAAAATACCCGCCCGTCTCGCTCATGTGTCTACCCCCTGATGTTTGTCCGCCCGAAGCTTTTTATGATGATGTCCGGATCGGAAGATAAGATGATTGGCCATACCGAAGCGCAGGTCACCAACCCCTCAGCGCAAGCTTTGAGGTGTGAATCGTACGAAAGTATTTGCCAAAGCCTCCGATACGCCAATCGGGCGGCAATGTCATTGGGAAGCCGATGCTTACCCACAACGGCGTTGCCAGGACGTT
Source organism: Agrobacterium sp. NPDC090273 (assembly GCF_044772305.1). Lineage (NCBI taxonomy): Bacteria > Pseudomonadati > Pseudomonadota > Alphaproteobacteria > Hyphomicrobiales > Rhizobiaceae > Agrobacterium > Agrobacterium sp. NPDC090273. The sequence goes on along the minus strand of NZ_JBIVYN010000013.1, from coordinate 32,654 downwards.
GAGATTGCCTTGAGCGTAAACAAAACACACGACATTGCCATCTGATAGCCAACAGCTCTGTCGCGCGACCCGCGCCAAGCTCACGTCGTCTTGACTTACGTCCGGCCAATCGACGCGCGGTCCGTTCCCGCCGATGAGTTATAGAAACTTTTGCTATGACCCACGAACACCACCCGGGATGAGTTATAAAAAAGCATCCCGGTGATACCTTAAAGCAGGCGGATCAAATGCAGGCATACCAATGGGAAAATTTGTGATATCCGGCCAGTTTGAACAAAGAGAGGATACCACCGTGAGCGAACCAACCGTCGCCGAAACAGTTGAGAAAATTTACGCATCGATCCAATCGGACAATGCCGGCATCGATGAACATATTGCCGCCCTCAAGTCGGCAATGGCACGCGAAGGCGCCAAGGAAGCCATCTTCGACCCGGCAAGGCTCGCCCATAACAATCGCTCTGGACGCAAGCTGATGCAGGCGTATTTCCGTCAGCGCGGCGTGACCGTCAAGTTTTCGGCCTGAAAGCTTCCTGCGGTTTTGTGCGTTGACGCAAAACCGCAGCCTCGCCTGCGATTGACCCACCAGCGTGCAGTCAACACATGTACGGAGACTTTTATTCCGCAGCGTCAGCGGCTGTCAGCATCGCTCTTGTCAGGCCGGCACCCGGCTGACGAAACTGGTTGAAAAACAACCGTTTTCCCACGGTAGAATGTAATCCAACTTTCGCCGTCCAACAGGCTTGCGAAGCAACCTGGGCGTGCCTAAAAGACGCACAGTCTCAATTCACGTCGAAAAAGGGCAGTTGCGTGGAACAGGTAAACAACCAGGCCGGCAAGCGCCGGCGCAAGGCACTATGGGCAGCCGTCGCAGTCGTCGCGATCGCTGCTGCGGGCGTTGTCGGAGCAAAGACCATCTACGAAGGCAAGGTCAGCGAATTTGTTGCCCTCAATGGCGGCAGAGCCGATTCCGTCGAGGTTGATTTCCTTGGAAGAGTTCATCTGCGCAACCTAAAGTTTTCGCTTCCCGATCACACCATTGTTCGTATTGCAGCGGTCGATGGCCAGCACAAAATCCCCTTCCTGAAAAGCGAGCTGGAGCTGAAGGGCGTAGAAATCTTGAAACCGTTCATCTCCGTGTCGATGCCTCAAGTGCGGGTAGAAGAAGCAAGTTTTGATCATGCACGTCTAACCGATAGCAACGTCCCAATTTCAAAGCGTATGGAAAGCTTTGAAGCAAAAAGCATCTCTACTCCCGAGATGATCATTGCAGGGTTCAACAACCCGCCAATCAAGAACGCCTTATACAAGAATGTCGTTCTCTCTGACATCGCCAATGGCAAGATTGCACAATACTCTGCCGATAGCGTAAGTTTCGACACATCGACAAACATCCCGACAGACAATGATGCAGCAAAGACAAAGCGCTTGTCCGTCTCGACGGGCACGATATTGGGCAATGATTTCGATTTTGCCTATATTGCTCGGATACGCACGGAAAAAGCCGGAACTGATGACGTGGCGAAACGTGTCTGGGGCGCGCTCTCCGTCAAGAAAATTGAGGTCTCGGACGGTGAAAACCAAATCAGCTATGACGAAATACGCAGCAACGGCTTGACTATGCGTATGCCGTCCGAACCGCTTGAAGACATGCTAAAGTCGTTGCCAGAAACAACAAGTCTTAAAGAGTTGCCTCCGCGGGAGCGTCAGGCAATCTTCGCCAAGGGCCAATCCGTCATCGATATGTTTGTCAAAAACGATATCGAGCTAGTCGGTTTCAAGGTTGACGGCCCTGATAAACAGGAAGCCGGCAAAAGAGCCAAATATTCCATTGCACGCACGGTGTTACAAACGGACGGCCGCAAGCTGAACATCGTCTCGAACGGCATGTCGTTAGGGACTGGCGAAGACAAACTCGAAATCGCCGAGGCAAGTCTTAGCGGCTTCGATTGGAGTTCGACAGTTGAGGGTCTGTACAAACTCGTCGGCCTCAATGAACAGGAGATCGAAAATTTTCCCTACAACGAACTGATGCCTGAGCTGGGCACTATTCGCGTTGCAGGCATTGACGCAGATTTCACCACTCCGAAAACAGAGGGAGATGAAGCCACGGTCGCCGTTCCCGAGCGCGTTAAATTCACGCTCAAGAACTATGAGATGGCACTGACCAAACCTCATAATGGTATTCCAAGCGACATTCTGATCAAGCAGGAAAATCTCACTCTCCCCATTCCCGAAGACACAACGGATGAGGCATTTGTCCAGTTACGTAAACTCGGCCTGGAAACGCTGACCCTTTCCTACGCGCTTTCCGCAGGCTGGGACGAAGCGAACAAAAATCTGGTGATCCGGGAAATATCTCTTGATGGCAAGGATATCGGCAGCGTCAATTTTTCCGGCCTGGTCAGCGGTTTTACCGAGGAGTTTTTCACGCTTGATACCAACCGCATACAGGCAGCTCTTTTCGGTCTCGCCGGTCGCGAAGCAAAGTTGACTGTGAAGGATGAAGGGCTGATTGCCAAGGGTATCAAGCTCTTTGCTGCAGAAAATGGCATGACGGAAGAACAGGCGCGGGGAGCCCTGACGATGGTCGCCACTATAGGATTGCAGCAAGCTGCAAGCGAGCGACCAAACCTGCAGGGTGTTACCGAGGCCGTTCTGCGCTTCATCGGCACCCCTGGAACCCTGAACATGACAGCCCGCGCGAAGGGCCCCAATGGCCTTGGCGTGTTTGACCTGGTTGCAGCATCTCAGGACCCCATGCTCCTTCTCGACAAGGTCGAGATCGAGGCGACAGCCAACTAAATCGTCTCTTTAAAAAAATGTCGGGCCGGTCAATCGAAGCCGGCCCACTTTGAGATTTGGTGCTCGCGCCGAAGGATCGTTTTTTCCGGAGCACAATTACGGGCGTGACATGGACAGGTCCTCAGCGCGCCGGCCATGCCCATGCCGGCGCCTCGACATCCACTGCCACCGTTTCACCAAGCACCTTGGTCAGCCTTATCATCGAGGCGCTTCCCTCATCACCGAGTTGCGATACCAGTTCGTCAGCGTGGGATACGACAACGATCTGCGACCGCTGACACGCGAGCATAATCAGGCGGGCAAGCGGCGCAAGCAGGCTTGGATGCAGGCTGGTTTCAGGCTCGTTCAGCACCATCAATGTCGGCGGGCGCGGTGTCATGAGCGCAGCAACGAGCAAGAGATATCTCAAAGTGCCGTCTGACAGTTCGGCAGTCGACAATGGCCGCAACAAACCTCGCTGCCCCATCATGAGCTCGAAGCGCCCGCGCTCTTCTTTGATCTCGATCGAGCTACCAGGAAATGCGTCTTCAATCGCGGCATGGAAGCCTTGCGCATCCCCGATCTCCAGGATGGTGGCAACGGCAGCAGCCAGATCGGCTCCGTCGGATGACAGAACAGGGGTTCTGGTTCCAATCTGCATTTGCCGGACAGGCGCATGCGGATCGGTGCGGAAATGGTCATAAAAACGCCAGCCACTCATCCTGGCACGCAGGTAAAGCAGCTCAGGAAGGTTCTTCGGGTCTGCTGACTGCGTCATCATGCTTTCGAATGAAGAGAGATCGTGCAACAGCACCTGGCGCTTACCACTCGTTGAAAGCACAGAAACAACCGGCCCTGTACGTTCGGCGAAAACATTCCGACGGCTTAAAACCTCCCCTGCCCAGACCGCCTCCGCCTTGATGGCAGGATCGAGTGAAAAATAGCTCGGCGGCGGTGGCGGCACCGGCAAGCCAAGATCGATCGCATAACCGTAGTCGTCAGAAGCAAATCCGAGTTTCAGGGCGACGGGATTTTTACGGACCGTTCCCTGCAGGGGCACGCTGCCATCCTTCATGCCGCGGGAAAACACCTCCGGCCCGGCCCAGAGCGTTGATTGCAGCCCGCCTTCTGCAGCAAGCGACGCAATCGCCCTGCCCTGTGCAACATCGGCAAGCAACTTCAGTGCACGATAGAAACTCGACTTGCCCGAACCGTTGGCACCCGTCACGACGGTAAGCTTTTCGAGCGGCAAGATGAGATTGCGAAGCGAACGATAACCCGCAATGGCAATGGTCAAAATCATGGGCGCGAACCTCTCATGGTTCGCGTTGCGAAGGCAAGAGATGTCTGCCGAGGCAACAGCGGGACTTCGAGCGCCAGTTGGACTGATACAGACTTTGTATGGATGGTTCACTCCCTCCCACAGCCGCCACGCGAATGAAATTGGCCAAAACGTAAAGAGGCACGGCGTTTACAAAGCCGTGCCTCTTTCTCAGCCAAGCATCTGAGGGGGGACGGGGGAATTGCTTGGCTGCAAAATGAACGCAGATCCACACATTTGGTTCCGAAGCAAAAAACGGAAGCTGAACAAGGGTGGATTGAGGGTCCCGCGCGGCACCTGCGATAGTCTCCCTCAAAAGAAAACCTAGCACCCAAGCTGGTTCTTTGATGTGCATGGCTGAAAAAAAGGGTAAATTGCGAAGCGTCACATTGTTCTTAAGATTTGTCTGTTGAAATCACCGCATGACGAAGTCTCCGAGATCCAAACCGCTCCTTCGTGATACCGACGCCTCGGTCCGTTCACGGCCGCGCAAGAAGCGCAATCCAGCCCAATCCCAGTTTCCTTTCGAACCAATGCCTGATCGCGTTGAGCCGGCGCTTGCGCAGTTGAAAGATCGCCCTCCCAAAGGATCAGAATGGTCGTGGGAAGTGAAATGGGACGGCTATCGCCTGATGGTCCATATTGATGCGCAGCGTGTACGGATCCTGACACGCAATGGCCATGACTGGACGCACCGTTTTCCAGCCATTCAAGAAGCAGCAAAGGCGCTTGGACCGGCATCGATGATCATTGATGGCGAGGCGGTTCTCCTGGACGATGACGGGCGCTCAGACTTCGGCCTGTTGCAGCAGTCGCTTGGCGCCTCGGGCAAACGGCCCGGCAACCGCGCTTCCAACGCCACTCTTTACGTCTTCGATCTGCTCTATCTCGACGGCCATGACCTGCGAAACACGGAATATCGCTCGCGCAGGCATCTGCTGGAAGAAGCTTTGAAAGGTCACGGTGGTGCCATCCGCCTTTCAGAAACCATCGACGCCGATCCTGTCGCACTGCTCGAACATGCCGGTCGCCTCGGACTTGAAGGCATTGTCGGCAAGCGTAACGATCAGCCCTATCGCTCAGGCCGGACCGGTGACTGGATAAAGCTCAAGTGTATCGAGAGCGAAGCATTTTTCATCGTCGGCTATCAGGCTTCGGCAGCCTCCCCTGCCGGCTTTGCGTCGCTGGCACTTGCGGCCTACCGTGACGATGAACTCGTTTACGTCGGCAGCGTCGGAACAGGCTTCAACCAGGCGCAGGCCGTCAAACTGCGCAAGATGCTCGACATCCTGCGCTGGAAAGGCAAGCAGCCGCCTGTGGCCTTGTCCGAAGAGACAGACATCATCTGGGTCGAGCCGACGCTGATCGCCGAGATCGAGTTCCGGGCCTGGACTGAAGACGGAAAACTTCGCCATGCATCCTACAAGGGGTTGCGGGAACACCAGGACAACGCCCAGGTCTTCCACATCGGCTGAAGACCGCCGGAGCACGCCACTTGCCATCTTATCACTGCGGGTCCAGGTCTACGTTGACGTCGATTGTCGATGACCCCGTTCTTGCGTATTCAATCACTCAGTCACCAAGCACCAGACGATTGGAATCAAAATGCCGCATATCGCCGTAAAAATGTTTCCTGGCCGGACAGAGAAACAGAAACAGGAGTTCGCTGCAAAGGTGGTTGAAGCCGCCAAGACGGTGTTCGGCTCAAGTGATGCGTCCCTGTCGATTGCCATCACTGAAGTTAAGCCAGCAGACTGGGACGCCGACGTCTACTCACCAGAGATCGCCGCGAACGAAGACGCCCTATACAAGCGCCCCGGATACGGCACATTGGCAAAGTCCTGAGGTCGTCGGAGGACTGCAATCCTCTCCAGCCTTATTGGGCCTCCTGACAAAATCCGCTGATCATACTGCGCGCTCGTTGGGAACGGCTAAATTTCCGCGCGAAAGTGAGGCGAGCCTGACTCCCACATGCCAAATCCGGATACCAAAAAACGCCGCGATCACACATCGCGGCTTTTTCTTTGTCCCTTTCTAGACCGAGCATTCTCGAAACGATGCTTCATAAAACCGGCCAATATCGATCCTGATGGGCAGGCTGTTGCTGCATCGCAACAGGTTGATCAGAGAAATATTTCCTAATTTTTCTCGTGAAGAATCTATCTTGAGTGATTTACTCAGATTTTAATAGGTGTGCGGCAGGCGAGCATTCTCGACCGTCTCCGCATTCCCGGAATGTGCCGGCGTCGCAAATGAAGCCTCTGAAAAATTTCAGGCCCAGACGCTCGAAAGGAATAAAATGGCCATTCCCAAATACCGCTCCCGTTTGCAGGCGTGCACTGCAATTGCACTGCTTGCTGTCGTTGGAACAGCCGGTGCGCAGGAGCCGGCAACCCCAGACAATGCGACCACGCTCGAAAAGATCGTGGTAAAAGGCAAGCGGGTGAAAGGCACCGTCGCCGACACACCTCTTGCGACAGAGACTGACAGAGCGACCATCGCGAAAAAAGATATCCAGAACCTCGATAACCTGGGCGATACGACAGAACCCGGCGTCAGCCTTGTGTCTGCATCCAAGAGCGTCAACATCAGAGGCCTGGAAGACGACCGTGTCCTTACCACGATCGATGGCATCGCCGTTCCATATCTCTCAGACTTCGTGTGGAGTGCCTATGGAGGAGCGGCGGACAGCTATGACTTCACCTCCCTCGCCTCCGTCTCCATCCTGCGTGGCTCTGATTCCAGCCGTGCCGGTTCGGGGGCAATGGGCGGCGCAGTCCTGCTGCGCACACTGGAGCCCGAAGACCTGATCGAGCCTGGGAAAGACTGGGGAGGCTTCGCCAAAACGATTTATGACGGCTCCGACAACTCGATCATCGGCTCGCTCGGCGTGGCCCGCAAGATCGGCAACACGTCAGTTCTTTTCCAGGGCAGCTACAAGAAAGGCCACGAGAAAGAAACGAATGGCTCAAACGATGTCACGGGTAGCGCGCGCACGGTCGCCGATCCGGCGGACTACCACAACACCAATCTTCTCTTCAAACTGCGTCACGAACTCGAAGGCGGGCACCAGATCGGCATAACGGCGGAGCGCTTCACCACCGACAAGGACACCGATGCCAAGAGCTCCTACACCAGCAACTACACGAGATATGACACGCTGGCCGAGACGAGGCGCAACCGTATCTCGCTTGACTATAAATATGACGCCATTGCTGAAGACGCCCTTATCCAAAGCGCATGGGCGTCACTTTATTATCAGAAACTGGAACGCCTCGAAGGCTACAACGCCTACCGCAGCACGACAGCACCGCTTGGCGATTACAGCCGCATCAGTGAAACGACCAACAATTCTGTCGGGTTCGTCGGCGCAATCACCGGCAACTTCGATACCGGCGCGCTGAAACACGAGGTAACGCTCGGTACCGATATTTCCGTATTCTCGACGGAACAATACCTCAACGGCGTCGATAGCTGCGCGACGACATACGTGTCCGCATGCGCCTATTACCACACCAATCAGGCCAACACGCCCGATGTCGATGGCACGAAGTTCGGTGTTTTCATCGACGACCGTATCGAGATCGGCAATAGCAACGTTTCGTTGACGCCCGGCATTCGCTTCGACTACTTCAATTACAAACCGCAATCCTCGTCGCAGTATGAAGCAAATTCCGGATATGACGGATTACCTGATACCGTCAGTGATTCCGCGTTCTCGCCAAAGCTGCGGGCAGAATGGGAAATCCAGCCACAGGTGACCCTGTTTGCGCAGTGGGCGATGAGCTTCAAGGCACCGACGACCGACCAGCTTTATGGCAACTATGATAATGCCCCTCTCTACCGACAGGTCGGCAACGCAGATCTCGAATCGGAGTTCGGCAACGGCTTCGAGATTGGAGCAAATCTCGGCGACGAGAGCTTCGGTGGCAGGATCACCGGCTTCTACAACAAATACCGCAATTTCATCGACACAGAAACCATTGCGGAAACCGGCTACAGGATTGGAACCTACCGATATTACAATCGCGACCGGGTAAGGATTTACGGCCTCGAAGCACGTGGCCACAAGGCTTTCGACAATGGTTTTGAGATCCATTCATCGATCGCCTACGCCAAGGGTGAGGATCTCGAAACCGGTGAACAACTCGCCTCGGTAGCACCGCTCAAAGCCATCATTGGTGTCGGATATTCGCAGGAAACATGGGGCACCAATCTCGACTGGATCGGCGTCAAGGGCGTTTCGGAAAACTCGACGGCGAACTTCAAGGCTCCCGGCTACGGCATCTTTAATCTCACCGGATGGTGGGCACCTGAAAAGCTGAACGGCTTGCGCATTCAGGCCGGCGTCTACAATCTCTTCGACAAGGAATACTACGACGCGCTGGAAACCAAGGATGTCACTTCGGTAACCTCGACAAACCGGTCTTATTATTCCGAGCCTGGCCGTTACTTCAAACTGTCGATCACCAAAACGTTTTAAGGCATTTCCCAGAAACGAGGCGGCAAGAACGCCGCCTCGGTGTCACAATCACGTTGGCAGAGCCTGGCGTCGACAGACGCCGACGCCAGGCTTTTCGAACAGTACAACAGGAGAGGACTTCACAATTGCTGCAGGCAAGCTGAATATGACTTTCTAAGTCATGTTTTTGCTGTTAGATAAGCCGACCTTGCAAATACCTATCCAAATCAATGCAGTTCAATCGGAAAGCTTTCGGAAGACAGCGTGCACGATAGACAGCCGGAGCAACAGGAACGCCTCGACATGAGCCTCGAAGCTGAAAAATTGTTCCGGGGGCATCGAGCCGCACTGATAAGCTATTCTGCGCGGATACTTGGATCGAGGGATGCCGCAGAAGATGTGGTTCAGGAAGCCTATCTGCGCTTCGCGCCCGAGGTCTCTGCAGGTGAAACGGCGCGTCAGGGATTGACCTATCTCTACCGGATCGTTCGTAATCTTTCCCTCGACATTGTCAAACGCCGCAAGATCGAACAGCGTGCACAATCGCAAGATCCACCATTCTGGATCGTTCCGCGTCCATCCGAAACGCCGGAGCAGACGACGATGTTCTGTGATGAAGTGCGCATTGCCCAGGACGTGCTCGCCTCCCTCCCCGAAGACATCCAGATTGCCGTCGAAATGCACCGTCATGGCGGACAGACTTTGGAAGTGGTCGCCCAGCATCTCGGTGTGTCTGTTGCCACGGCACACCGGCACGTCAAAACAGCGATGGTAAAAATTGCGATCGCGCTCGATAGAAAAAATGCCTGAACTGCCCATTCTCAACGAAAAATATCCCCGCGCTAATCGTTTCTACTGTCAGCAGGAAAATTCGGTTAAAACCTCTCGACATTCGAAGCAGGTATGATGTGACGCGGGAAGAGCAGACAAGTGAAGAGCGGCTGGAAGAGGCGATGGATTGGTTCCTACGCCTCAACGAACCTGCACGCACCGCTGATGACGAAAAAGCTTTCGTCCTCTGGCTGAACGGCTCTGCCGAGAACCGGCAGGCCTGGGCAAAGGCCAACAGGACCTGGGAGGTTATGGGTGCCACGGCACCGTCCCACCCATCGCTCATGCAGAACGCGCCTCCCTTTGAGCGCCGCCGCTCGCCCGACACCGGACGTGTGCGCAAAACAGCGCGCGCACGAAACATTTCAATCGCAGTCGCAGCGCTCGCCGCCTGTCTTGTTGCGGTGGTGACGACACCCGAGATCCTGACACGAAGCAATGCCGATTACACGACGGCGACGGCAGAGGTCCGAAAGATCACGCTCGAAGACGGATCGACGGTCGAGCTTTCGGCTGCGAGTGCTCTGGCTGTGGATTTTTCGTCAGGAAGACGTCAGGTCAGGCTTCTTTCAGGACAGGCCTTTTTCGATGTTCGTCCCGATGCCAGTCGCCCTTTCACAGTCAAGACCGACGAACTTGATGTAACGGTTGTTGGCACAGCGTTCGACGTCAACATCACGTCTGAAACTGAGACGGTGCAGCTCGCGCACGGAGCGGTCAATCTGTCCGACGCCAAGGGCACGGAGACACTCAGGATGACGGCCGGCGACACCGTATCGCTTGATCGCTCAAGCGGACGCCTCAAGCGTGCGACTGTTGACGTGGATGCCATAGCGTCCTGGCGCGACCGCAAGCTCTTTGTGCAGGACGTTCCGATATCTGCCGTGATTGCCGAGTTACAGAGATACCACCAGTCCTGGATCCAGCTCGCGAGCCTTGAGCTTGGTGATCGACGCGTGACCGGCCTCTACGACCTGTCAGACCCTGATCGGGCCCTTGAAGCGCTCGTCAGCCCCTTTGGCGGCAAAGTGCACCGCATTTCGCCTTATCTGCGCGTCCTTGCACTTTTCTAGGCCGCTTGCGTTCCAACGCATTTTCAAAAAATTTTTCACATTGCGCTGAAAAATGCTCCGACCCTGATCGTCTTTACCCCTGAACACAGGCAAGCGGCCTATCGATAAAAGACGAATTGGAGTTGGAGCGTCATGACGCTTCTGGTGAATGGGAAACGGCAGAAAGGCCCGGCTTGCGCACAGGCATACGCGCTTCGGCTGCTGGCATCGGTGGCGATCGCAACTCTCCCGTTTTTCACCCCGACGTCCACTGTGGCACAGACCACGCAGCACCGCTTCAACATTGCTGCCCAACCGCTCGCATCCGCTCTGAATGCTTTTGGACGGCAATCCGGCCTTCAGGTCACGCTGGCTGCTACCACCTCGCAAGGTGTCACATCACGTTCCGTTTCCGGTTTGATGTCGCCGCAGGACGCCTTGGGTCAATTGCTCGAAGGCACGGGGATTTCCTACAGCATATCCAACGGCACCGCGATCATTGGCATAAAGAGCGGTCTTAATGAGACAGGCGACGAAGGTCATGTTCTGGCGCCGATCGTCGTTCAATCTCAGAATATTGGACAGGGTGATGTCGCTGAAACCGTGATTGGTCCGGATCAACTGGAGCAACTCAATCCGATCAGCATTGCCGACGTATTTCGGCAGCAGGCCGGCGTACAGGTGGGAAGCTCACTGCCGATGTCGCAGAAGGTCTATGTCAACGGCATCGAGGAAACCAATCTGGCAATCAGCATCGACGGTGCCCGCCAGAACAACAAGGTCTTCCACCACAACGCAACCACTCTCATCGACCCTTCGATCCTGAGCGCAATTGACGTGGATTCCGGTATCGCGCCTGCAGATGCGGGACCCGGTGCACTTGCCGGATCGATCCGTTACGAGACCAAGAAAGTGTCTGATCTTCTCGAGGACGGCAGGAGTTTTGGTGGTCTTGTAACATCTACTTACGACTTCAACAGCCGAACGACGATCTCCGGGATCTCCGGCTACGGCCGGAAGGACAGGCTGGATTTCCTCGGCTACGTCACTCTGGGCAGAGGCAACGAGTTCGATGACGGCAACGGACAACGGGTCGAGGGTACAAAGACCAATCTCTTGAGCGGTCTTGGCAAGATCGGTTACGAGTTCGAAAGCGGCGATAGGATTGAACTCAGTCATGATCGCATCATCGATGATGCACCGCGCCCATACCGGGCCAATTCCGGTTTTGTTGCAACTCCGCGCCCTTGGGAGCCACGCCTGCGCGACTACCGGCTCGACCGGCAAAATACGGTCCTGACCTATACCGACGAGACGCCGGAGGAATGGTGGGACCCGAAGCTGCTGCTGGCTTATGGCGCGACCGACGTGACCATCCCGATCTATGGTGCACCGGGCCGGCTTTATGACGACACTGGCAAGACCTCGAGCCTCAACGGCAAGTTCGAAAACAGGTTTTCATTCGATTTCGGCAATGTCGTTTCCGGCATCGATTTTTACAGCGACAAGGCAGAACTCGACGACCCCTATGAGGCTGGCGCGGAAAAGGCCTTTAACACAGGGATCTACACCCAGGCTCGCCTTGAGCCATTCGACAGCACAAGACTGTCCGTCGGAGGTCGGGTTGACCGCCAGCGTTTCACCGGTGTCGATGGCCGCAGTTTCAACACCACGGGCTTCAGCGGGAATGTCTCAGGCGAATATGATCTCACCGATATCATCACCGCCAAAGCGGGTTTTTCCCGCATTTCGGCGGGCGTGCCACTGACGGAAAACTTTATCATCAATCCAAAATGGGATTACGGCAGAGATGGGCCAAGGCCAGTTACATCCAGAAACTATATGATTGGCCTGACGGCCGAGGTTGACGGGTTTATCGCTGAGGCCAGCCTGTTTGGAACGGATATCTCCAATGCCCGCGTACCTCTCTACAGCCTAGCCGCAGGCGGGGCGCTGCGGCAGCGCGACCTTCGCTCCCGGGGCTTCGAGATCGGTCTCGGCTACGAGACGGCGAGTGGTTATGTGAAGGCAAAATACGTCCATATCGACGTGGATGTGGATGGACGCCCTGCAAGCTCTGACAGTGGCAACTACCTTGCGAGCCCAGTCGGCGACATCGTCACGATCACAGCAGCACGCACCCTTGACGAGCTGAACCTGACGATCGGCGGGGATATAGAAATCGCCCCCGAATACGATCACGTAGTCGAGAATGCAGCAGGGGTCCGTACGCCCTACGCAGCCTATACGGTCGTCAATGCTTTCGCCGAGTGGAAGCCGGAAAAGCTAAACAACATCACGTTACGGGCCGAGGTCAGAAACCTCTTCAATGAGACCTACGCACAACGCGCAACCTACGGCCAGGAATTCGGCAATGTCACGCCACTTCTGGAAGCTGGACGCTCCTTCCTGATCGCGGCCAGGGCAACGTTTTAAACGGGAACGGGGGAATCATGAAGGAAGCACTGGCAATTGTTAAGACGGAGCATGCGGGCAAGTACCTGACGCAGCTTTGCAAGCATTTTGCTCACAAGGTCGACGTCTCTGTTGATGGCAATCACGGCGAATGCCGCTTCATCTGCGGGACCGCCATCCTGGACGCCGACGACCGCGAACTGCGGATCAGCGTCATGTCGCCTGACGAGGCGCAACTGCGCGAAACGAAGTCGGTGGTCGAACGACATCTTATCCAGTTCGCGTTTCGAGAAGCCATCGATGCCTTGCGATGGCAATCGCTGACAGAGGCATCCGCTCAATCCTGAAACTCAACACGATCCATTCCATCTAACAGGGGGTTAATACCAAATATGCTGAGGGGCAATTTCAACAAGGGCTTGCGTAGACGCAGCCTGGCCATTCTGTCGGGCGTATCAATGCTGACAATGTCGTCGGTTCTCGCGCATGGCCAGGAAACAGGCAGCACCGCACGAGCGGCTAACGGTTCCGATACCAGGCTTGAAACCATCGTTGTTACCGGTACATCCGAGGGCCGTCCGCCAGCGACTGGCACGATCGGCCAGCCCGCTGAGCCTTATGCCGGAAACCAGGTTGCTAAAGGTGCACGCCTTGGCGCACTGGGCAATCGATCCATCATGAAAACACCCTTCAGCGTCACCGCCTACACGGCGAGGCTGATCCGCGATCAGCAGGCGAAAACGGTTGCCGATCTGACACTCAACGATCCGTCCGTGCGCCAGGATGCGCCTGTTTACAGTGAACGCGATTCCTTCTTCATTCGCGGCTTCTCGGTGGTCAATCTCGACGTCCTCTATGATGGCCTGCCCTATATCGCCAATCCGCGTCGTAGCTTCCTTGAAGGGATCGAGCGGGTCGAGATTCTCAAAGGACCGACAGCGTTCGTGAACGGCGGCATGGGCCGCGTCGGCGGTACGATCAACCTCATTCCAAAGCGCGCAGCCGACGAACCGCTGACACGACTGACCACCAGCTACATCAGCGATAGTCAACTCTGGAACCACGCCGATATCGGTCGCCGTTTCGGCCCGGCTGGCGAGTGGGGCATCCGCGCCAATGGTTCCTACCGGTTCGGCGACACCGGGATGGATCACAATGAGATCAAGGTGGGTGTCGCATCGCTCGGGATCGATTATCGCGGAGAAGACGTGCGAGCATCGCTCGACCTCAACCATTCGACGCAGAATATCGATGCACCAACATCACTCTTTAACGCTGCGGCTGCCGGTATTGCAATCCCGAGTGCCCCGGACGGCAAGATCAATGCCGCCAGCCCGTTCGAATATCATGACAGCACCCACAATATGGCGGCTGCCCGCATCGAATATGATATCCTCGACAATACGACGATCTATGCCGCCGCTGGCGCCAGCCGCTACCGCGAGGACTTTCTTACCTCGTCCTACACCATTCTGAACTCCAACGGCGATGCGACATCGACACTCGCAATTCAACCACAACAGATCCAGGGCTTCTCGGGTGAAATCGGTTTCCGGTCGGAATTTGATACAGGCCCGGTTGGCCACCAGCTCAATGTATCGCTGCAGAAGAGCCTGAATGAAAACTATAGAGGCGGCTTCCTTCCCGGCGCACTCGGTCTTCCGGGCTCTTATGCAACCAATATCTACAATCCGGTTTTCCTGCCCGATGGCTCGGTCAACACCGGCGCTTTGCCGCGCTCCAACAACCTGCCGCTATTTGCCGATCTTCTTTCTACCAGCGTGGCGATCTCCGATACACTTTCCTTCTTCGACGATCGCCTCGACCTGACGGTCGGTGGCCGCTATCAGGAAGTGCGCTCACGCGGCTTCAACACACGCCCCGGTGCTACGCCGATCGGTCAGCAGAACTACTTCTACGAAGAGTCACGGTTCAGCCCTGCTGTCGCCGCCAACTTCAGCGTCACGGATAATTTCTCGGTCTACGCCAACTATGTCGAAGCGCTGTCCGAGGGAGCCATCGCACCGGCAACTGTGGCAAATGCCAACGAAATTTTCCCTCCTTTCGTCCACGATCAGAAGGAGATAGGCGCAAAATACGATCTTGGCTCATTTGCCGTCAGTGCGGCACTTTTCGAGATCAGGCAGGAAAGCGCCTACACCAATCCGGCTACGAATACCTATTCGGTTGACGGTCGCCAGATCAACCGTGGTCTTGAACTCTCGATATTCGGCGAGCCAGTCGATGGTCTCCGATTGCTGGGCGGTGTAACCTTCATGGATGCAGAGCTTGCACGGACGAGAGCCGGGACATTTGATGGCAACCGCGTGCCGGGTGTTCCGAAGACGACGATCAGCCTCTACGGCGAATATGACCTGCCCTGGGTCGAGGGTCTCACGATGACGGGTCGGGTTCTCTATAGCGGAAGCACACTCTACGATCAGGCCAACACGCAAAAGATCGATGACTGGACGCGTGTCGACCTTGGCGGTCGCTACAAGTTCACCCGTGAAAACGGCAAGGCCGTTGAAATCCGGGCAAACATCGAGAATGTTTTCAACGAGAACTATTGGGCCTCGTCAGCACGCGGTTTCCTTGCTGCGGGAGCTCCTCGAACCTTCATGCTCTCGGCATCGTTCGATTTTTGACGAGAACGTCCCCACCGGCAATCGTGACATCATGGCCGCACCGATCAGGTGCGGCCATTTTTTGATGAGAGACGAACAGATCAGTGCGTTTTATAGTTTGCTTGTGGCTACCCCTGCACGGCGAAATTCACGGCTCCGCAACACGTCCTATGGATCGGGCATGAAAGGACATTTACTTGAAGACACGCTCTCCCCTGATCGTCACGGCACGAATTGCGGAAAGCGACCTCGAACCCTTTGATCTCCTGCGAAAACGACATTTCCCGCCAAACAGGAACTTCCTGAGTGCACACCTGACGATGTTTTATCGTCTGCCCGGAGAGCATCACGACATCATTCTTGCTGCCCTCGAAACCATCACCGCAGTACACCACACGATTACCGCCGACATAACCGGTGTTCGACATCTCGGTGCCGGTGTCGCATTCTCGTTGGAGAGCGCACCGCTTGCGGTAGCCCGAAACGAGCTCAAATCCCTCTTCATCCAGTGGCTCGGTTCGCAGGACATGCAGCCCTGGCGCCCCCACATCACCATCCAGAACCGTGCACCAAAGGCTTCCGCAGACGCACTGTACAAGGAATTGCGCGCCGGCTTTTGCCCGCGCAGCATCGAGATCACCGGTATTGATCTCTGGAAATACCTCGATGGCCCATGGGAGAAGGACGCGACATTTCCATTTTCCGAGACTGTCGCCGCCAGAATTTGAACACGCGTCATAGGCCAAACTCCGCTCTGTGCGCGTCGCAAATGCCATAGAATTATGGATGTTGCGTTCTAATTATTAGAGCGCGTAAAATTCAGGCGCCACGTCTCCCAAAAACTTCAGTCTTTTATTATTATAAATCATGGCACTAAGACCTTTAGCCTCAGAAACCTCAGTGCGCCACCATTACAAATGCCTGTTTTTCCATCACGCTCATTTTCGAACTAAAAAACTTGCAAGAAAGCAATTTCTCGTGCGACAAAAAAGCACCGAGTAGAAGCGGTCTGAACCCTGAGTTCTGGACATTGCTCGACGGATAATTCTGTCGGGGAGGCGTCTAAGTGCAGGGAAATAATCACAATAATTCGCCAGCATCCATTCAAGTTGATCATGAGCTCGAGCAGCTTCGCGACCATCCATGCTTTGCGTGCCTGATCGGGAAAAGTGTCTCAAAGCGCGCCTGTGCTCTTGCCAGGCTCGCTGAAGGCGGACTGGCACCTGGCCCGATTGACTTCCTCCATCCGTCCTTAAAATCCGAACACCTGTTGTGAAAGGCAGTCCCATGTCCCGCACCAAGCTTGCTATCTATGCGCTTTCCGCAGCCCTTGCCGCCGGCACCGCAACGGCCGCTGACAAGGTTGTCTTTCAGCTCGACTGGCTTCCAGGCGGAGACAAGGCGCCGATTTACGTATGCGTCCAGGACGGCTTCTGTTCTGAGGCTGGCATCGAGGTCGAGATCGCCTCGGGCCGCGGTTCTACAGACGCCATCTCCCGCCTTGCAGCCGCATCGTCAGACATCGGGATCTCCGATATCGGCGCACTGATGGCCGCCCGTGCCAACGAAGGCGTCAAGGTGACCGCTGTCATGTCCCTTTTCAACAAGGGCCCACATGCATTTTATGTTGCCAAGGGCGGATCGATCGCAAGCGTCGCTGACGTCAAGGGAAAAACGATCGCAACTTCGCCATTCACATCATCCAACGTCTATCTCCCGCTCGTCCTCAAGGACGCCGGCATCGACATGGCTGATATCAAACTTGTCAAAGCTGATCCCGGTGCGCTCGGTCCGATGCTGATGACGGGCAACGCCGACGGGATCATCGCCTGGATGACCGACCTGACGCGCTACAGCAACCAGGGCAAGGAAGCAGGCAAGGACATCATTGCATTGCCCTGGTCATCGGCCGGTCTAGAGCTCTACTCCGCGTCGCTGATAGCAAGCGATGATTTCCTTGCCAAACGTCCCCAGGTCGCCGCACGCTTTGTCGCCGCCTACAGAAAGTCAATAGAGTTCTCCAGGCTGAACCCGCAGAAGGCCGCAGCAGCCGTAACGGCCATGGTGGCCGAACTCGGTGCCGAGGATGTCGAGGGATCACTGAAAGACGCACTGCCACTGATCTTCAACGAGGTGACGGAGAAGGATGGTCTCGGCGTTTTTGAAAAGGCTCGTCTGGCGGAAACCTGGCGCCGTGTCTCACAAGCGCAGGCAATTGATCCGGCGAAACTCGATCCGGAAACCATCGTCAACCGTACCTTCGCCGTGACGGAGTAATTTCATGACGACGCCAGCAATCTGTTTCAGGAGATTGGGCCAGGTGTTTGAAACTGCTTCCGGACGGACCGAAGCCCTCCGCGATGTCAGTTTCGAGGTCGGGCGGCACGAATTCGTCTCCATTCTTGGCCCGTCAGGATGCGGAAAGTCGACCCTTCTCAGGATGATTGCAGGTCTGCTCAAACCGACATCCGGCTCAGTCGACGTCTTCGGTCTGCCTGTCGAGGGACCTCGTGATGACATCGGCATCGTGTTTCAAAAACCGACTCTGCTTCCGTGGGCGACCGTTTTAGACAACGTGCTTTTTCCCGCACGCCATAAGAGCGGCCGCATAACCGCTCAAGAGCGAGAACGCGCAGGCGAGCTTCTGGCCATGGTCGGACTTTCAGGCTTTGAACAACGGCTGCCGGACGAACTGTCCGGCGGTATGCAGCAGCGCGTCGGAATTGCTCGTGCACTGCTGATGGACCCGGACATCCTGCTGATGGACGAACCTTTCTCAGCCCTCGATGCCCTGACACGCGAGGTGATGGGTTTTGATCTGCTCCGCATTTTTGCCGAGCGGCCCAAGACCGTCGTGTTCATCACCCACTCGGTGAGCGAGGCGGCAATCCTGTCCGACCGCGTCCTGGTGATGACCGGAAGGCCGGGCTCCATCTTGACCGAAGTTGACGTTCCCGTCGGGCGCCCGCGCAACCCCGAAACTGTAAAGGACAAGGCGATCCATGAGCTCTCCGACTACCTCCGCGATCTCCTCCTCAAACGCCACGCGGCATAAGACCATGGCCTCCTCCACCGGTGTCTCTCGTATCAAGGCGGCTCTTGGCAGACCGGGCGTCACCACGGCCGCGGCCTTGATTGGAGCAATGCTGGTCTGGGAAGCGTTCGCCCGGGTTTTGTCGATCCCGGCCTATCTTCTTCCGCCGCCCAGCGCGATCCTAGGATCGTTTTCCTCTATCGGTTTCGAGCGCTGGACAGGGCACATCGTTGCGACACTGCGGGTGGCATTGAGCGGTTACGCCCTGTCGATCGTCATTGCCATTCCGCTCGCCGTTGTCATGATGCGCTCGCCGTTCCTCTCCAAAACACTCTATCCCTTGCTGATCGTCGTGCAGTCAACGCCGGTCGTGGCGATCGCACCGATCATCATCGTTGTACTGGGTGCAGGCGATGCGCCACGTATCGTCATCACCTGTCTCATCACGTTCTTTCCCCTCGTGGTATCAACCGCCACCGGGCTTGCGGCAGCGCCGCCGGAACTGATCGAGCTGTCACGCAGCTTACGCGCCTCCGGCTTTCGGGAAATCACCCAGATCCGTCTGCCATTTGCCGTCCCGTACATCTTCTCGGCATTGAAAATCTCGATCACGCTGGCCGTTATCGGGGCCGTGGTGGCGGAATTTTGCGCCTCTGAAGCGGGCGTTGGCTTTTTCATTCAGTTATCGACCTCGCTCTTCAAGCTTCCGCAGGCCTGGGCCGGGCTTTTTGTCCTCGCAGCCATGTCCCTCCTGCTCTTCCAGATCGTGGTCTGGACCCAGAGGTTCCTGTTTCCCTGGAGCCTGCCGAAAAACCACTAAAATCCTTCCGGAGTAGAAGCAGTCGGGCCAAGCCCGGACATTGCTCCTCAACCGCCGGTGAGCCGGCCTTCATCAAGGAGAATGCCAATGAATATGAAAGCAGATAACCTTGCCGAACTCGCCAAGGAAGCGACGATCGGTGGTATGGGAACAACCATCGACAGGGAAATCCCCGTGATCGATCTGTCCGACTTCGAAAATCGCAAGCATGAGATTGCAGACGCGCTGTGGCAGGCCTCTGTCGATATCGGCTTTTTCCAGGTCTACAATCACGGTATCGCCCAGGACGATATCGACGCGGCTTTCGACACGACCTGGACGTTCTTCGAACTTCCGGCCGAGGTTAAAGCAAAAACTCCGATGCCGAAGGGCACCAATGCCGGTTGGGAATTCAAGGCGCAGGTAAGGCCCTCGACCGGTACACCGGATAACAAGGAAAGTTTCCAGATCACCCGTCCGGACATGATCCGCCTTGATCTTTGGCCGAGCGAAGAAGACCTCCCAGGTTTTCGCGAGAAGATGTTGCGGTTCGAGCGGCAGAACTGGGAACTCGGCATGCGTATTCTCTCGTGCTTCGCTTTGAAGATGGGGTTTGCTGAAGACTTCTTCACAACAGCCCATGACCCATCGTCAGATCAGTATCAGTCGACACTTCGACTGATCCACTACATGTCGATGGAGGATGCCAAACCGGAAGACTTCCAGTCCTGGCGCGCCGGAGCCCATTCGGATTTTGATTGCCTGACGATCCTCCACCAGAAAGAAGGAGAAGGCGGACTCCAGGTCTGCCCGGGCAAGGATGCGGCCCTGAAGGAGTGGACCGATGTTCCTCCGCGCAACGGTTACATTACCTGCAACATTGGCGACATGCTGATGCGCTGGTCGGACGACCAGTTGCAATCGACGCTGCACCGCGTGCGTATGCCGAACGCGGGCGAATATATGGGACGCAGGCTTTCGCTGCCGTTCTTCTGCCAGGCAAACCGCGACGCGGTCATGCAAGGCCCGCTTGGAAAATATGAAGCGATCACCGCCGGCGAGTATCTCACACGCCGCATCAACGCCAACTTCGCCAAAAAGTGACGTTGAAGATGGTCCGTTGGGGTGACAATTTGGAACAGACAACCCGAATCCCGTCAGGCAACGGACCCATCATGCTTCATGGCCGCGCATTGCGCTACATCGACGAAGTGGCCCGGCAGGGCTCCATCCGCAAGGCGGCAAAGACACTGCATGTCGCCGCCTCCGCGGTAAACCGCTACATACTTGAGCTGGAAGAGGAATTGCAGGCGCCGATATTCGAGCGCCTGCCCCGTGGTCTGAAACTGACGAGCTCGGGCGAAATCCTGATCCAGCACATTCGCGAAACCTTGCAGGCACACCAGCGAATGCGTGCACAGATCCAGTCCCTGAAGGGTTTGCATCGAGGTGAGGTGGTGCTTGCAACCATGGCAACTCTTGCCGCCGGCTGCATTGCCGATATCGTTTCCGCCTATCGTGAAAAACACCCACAGGTGCGACTGCGGATCATGGTTGGCGACAGGGCGGGCGTGACCGAAATGGTCGCCCTCGGGCAGGCAGATATGGCTATCGCCTACAATCTGCCTGATGATTCCCGCCTTCAGCGTGCAGCCGAATTCCGCCATGTGTTTGGAGCCGTTGTCGCGCTCGATCATCCGCTTTCTGTTCGAAAGAGCGTACGAATGTCGGAATGCCTGCTTTATCCTCTGGTGCTGGCAGACCGGTCGCTTTCACTTCGAGAGGTGGTCGAAGCAACGGTCCCGGCCCGCGCCACACTCTCCCCTGTCGTCGAAACCAACTCGATGGAACTGATGAAGCGGCTTGCTCGAACGGCGCCGCATATCACTTTCCTCAACCGATTGGACATCGATCGCGAAATGGCAACCGGTGATCTTGTCTTCATCCCGTTGACCGGCACCGGTTCGCTTCAGAAACTCAACATACTCCACCGCGCACGCGGCTCACTTTCTCCTGCAGGAAGCCATTTCATGCAATTCGCACAGGAGCGTCTGGCCACCTCACTTGGTGAGCAGTGACTTCATCCCGACCATTCGTCAGAGACCATCATCCATGAACGATTTCCCCCTGTTAAACGGCCTTGCCGCCCGTCTGGCGAGACCGGGTCGATTTACGCTAGCCGAGGCCCGCGTACCGCAATCACTCCTGGGAGGCTCGACGCCTGCTTTCGCCGAAATTGACCGGGACGGTTCGGTCCTTGTCGATATCATGATCGAGGGCAGCAGGATCGCCGCTGTCACACCTTCCTCGTCAGGCAGGAACGACGATGCGATTTCACTGGATGGGCGCCATGTGTGGCCGCTGCTGGTCGACGTGCATGCTCACCTCGACAAGGGGCATACGATGGGACGCGCGCCGGAGTCGGGGGGTACACATCCGGGCGCCCGGGCGGCAACAACTGCCGATCGCCTTGCCCACTGGAATAAGCACGACCTTTTGCGGCGTATGGAGTTCGCGCTTTCGACGGCGGATGCCCATGGTGTTGCAGCTATCCGCACCCACCTCGACAGTCACGACGGACAGGCGGAAATCACCTGGAACGCGTTTGCACAAATGAAGGAACGCTGGAAAGATCGCATCACGCTGCAGGCCGCCGGCCTTGTTCCGCTTGACGCCTACCGCGAAGAGTACGGGACACGCCTCGCGGACATTATTGCCGGCCACGGTGGCCTTCTCGGAGGCGTCACCCGTGCCTCTGGCGGCACCCATGGTTCCGGTCTTGATGATATCGATGCACTGCTTGACCGGATGTTCGTTCTCGCCGGCGAACGGGGGCTCGATATCGATCTTCATGTCGATGAAGCGGCGCAAGCAGACGCCTTGCCGCATGTGGCACGTGCCACGATCCGCCATGGATACGAAGGGCGCGTTACCTGCGGCCATTGCTGCTCGCTCGCACTTTTGAGCGACGACGTCCTGCGCGACCGGATCGCGTTGATCGCCGATGCAGGTATTTCGATCATCACATTGCCGACGGTCAATATGTATCTTCAGGACCGCGAACCGGGACGGACACCTCGCTGGCGCGGCGTCACACCGGTCAAGGAGTTGCGGGCGGCAGGGATCACCGTTGCAACGGCGGGAGACAACTGTCGCGACCCGTTTTTTGCATACGGTGATCACGACATGCTGGACACATGGCGTCAATCTGTCCGCATCCTGCATCTCGATCACCCTTACGGTGACGCTGCAGCTCTTGCCGCGCCGGGACCTGCAAGAATCATGGGTATCGAGGCCGGTATCATCGGCGTCGGACGACCGGCAGATCTGATGATCCTGGAGGCCTGGAGCATCGACCAGGTCATCGCCCGCCCCCACGCTGACAGGCTGATCCTGCGCCGTGGCGTGTTTGCAAATCGCACCCTTCCCTCCTACAGCCTGCTAGGAGGCCAGATAACGCAATGAAGCGCCCGAGCCGTTGACGGTCATACACCGTACGCACTTGCGCGATTTCAGCTTTAGGTTACGGTTGGCCGAGGGATTTCAACGGAGGGACGGCAGGCATGTGCAATCACTGCGTGATGGAAGGCGTCAAGCGCAATATGCTGTCACGGCGTCTGCTGTTCAAAGGCGCTGCTGCGGCAGGCGTCGCGTTGGCAGCCGTGGGGTTGATAACACCCGTTCTCGCCCAGACGGCAAAACAGGTCGTTGATCTTACCCATGCTTACGATTCCACCTTTCCAACCTTTGATGGCAAGCCAGGGATCGAATTCGAGTGGGCGGCAGAAATCGCCAAGGATGGCTATCAGCTTCACAAGCTGACCATCTTTGAACATACGGGAACCCATATCGACGCGCCGCTCCACTTCAGCGCCGACGGGGCAAGTGTCGACGAACTCGAGCCGCAAAAGCTTGTGGCACCGCTTGTTATCATCGACATCACTGACCGCGCCAAGGAGGAAGCAAACGCAACGATCGAAGCGGCCGACATCGAAGGCTGGATCAGTGCGAATGGCGATATTCCGGCAGGCGCGGTGGTCGCTCTGCGATCCGGTTGGGCGACGAAGGTCAAAGAACCGGCTTTCAGGAATGACGCCGCCGGAAAATTTGCGTTTCCCGGTTTCGGGAAGTCGGCGACCGATTTGCTGCTCAAGCTTGATACCGTTGCGATCGGTGTCGATACTCTGTCGCTCGATCCGGGCAACTCTGCCGATTTTGCAGTCCATAATTCCTGGCTGCCCGCAGGCCGCTACGGGATCGAAGGTTTGAATAATCTTGAAGCCCTGCCAGTCAAGGGGGCAACGATTATCGTCGGCGCTCCGAAACACCGTGGCGGAACAGGTGGGCCTGCACGCGTTCTGGCGCTGGTCTGATCGCAACTATCCCAAGCTATTTGTGGGGCCAGATCGAGGCTCTCACACCGACAAAACAGCGACAATCTATTGCGCCTGTCCTCATGCGCGACGCTGGCGACACTCGCCAGCGCACCGGTTTCGCACGTTTCTGGCGGATAAACAGATTGCGATTGAACGTCATCAAGCTCGCACACATCCGCCTTGGAAACTTCCCGCCAGACTAGCCGTTCTTGCGGCTCCATTGCGTTGCCAAAACGGCAATTGATAAAGCGAAAATCGGTACTTTATTCGAACAACAGCCGTAGACATTATGGTCCCGTCAACAAGCACGGGAAACCGCCGATGGCCTATATCATTACCGATCCCTGCATCGACGTTAAGGATGGCGCCTGCACTGTCGCCTGCCCGGTTGACTGTATCTACGAGGGTGGCCGGATGTTTTACATTCATCCTGACGAGTGCATCAACTGCGGGCTTTGCCTGTCGATCTGTCCCGTCGATGCAATCATGTGGGACCAGGAAGTGCCCGATGAAAAGTCTTCGTATCTCGCTGTCAACCGCGACTTTTTTGGCGTTGCGGTAACCGGGCTCGGTTCGCCGGGTGGATGGGATAAGTCGCAGAGCCTGGCGAACGACCACCCCTATGTGGCTGCCTATCAGAAGATGCCGTCCTGAATGCCGATCAACAACGGGAGGAACCCAATGAAAAGCACAGATATCTATGGCGTCATAGCCGCCGTTCCGACACCCTTGGATTTTAAAGGCGCAATCGATCTCGAGGCCTTCGTCGAGCATTGCACGTTCTGTCTGTCGAACGGCTGTGATTTCCTCAATGTCCTGGGGACGACAGGGGAAGCGAACGGGTTCTCAGCCGATGATCGCGTCACCTTAATGCAGCAGGCGGCAAGCCGCCTTGATCCACACAAGCTGATGGTGGGAACGGGTACGCCGGATATCGAGACAACCGTCAGACTGACGACACTCGCTCATACTCTCGGTTATGCTGCAGCTCTTATCCTTCCGCCGTTTTATTACAAGCCGGTCGAGGAGGACGGGTTGTTTGCCTATTTTGAGCAGGTTGTCACGCGGACCGCTGCGAGCCCGATTGCGATTTACCTTTACAACTTCCCCCAACTCACCGGCATCGAATTCTCGCCGGCGCTGGCCAAACGGCTGATTGAAGCTTTCCCAGACCGCATCAAGGGGGCCAAGGACAGCAGCGGCAACCTCGCCTATGCTCGCCAACTGGCGCAGATTGATAATTTCGCCGTATTTCCGAGCAGCGAGGCCTCTCTTGCCGACGCTGCACGCGACAATTTCGCCGGGTGTATCTCCGCGACCGTCAACATCGATCCAGCCGCCTCCCAATACCTTTGGAACCATCAGAAGGATGCGGCTGCTCTTGCGCATGTCACTCGCCTGAGGAGCGCCATAACCGCCCATCCATTGATCTCGGCTGTAAAATATCTCGTTGGCCTGCGATCTGGAAATGAGCGCTGGAACCGGGTTTTGGCACCAAATCTGGCAATTACCGATAAACACCGCCAGACACAGTTAAAGGACATTGCGCCCGTCTCGGTCGCTGCGGCCTGATACATCACCGCTTCTCGCAGCCTGCGAAAGCGGGCCGCGACCAGATTAGAGCCTTCCGTACGTTGGGAGGCTTGATATCTTCTGTCACCTATCCAGGATAGAGCGGATTTTTTGCTCGAAGCGCTGCAAGTCCGATACCAGTGCCTCAACGACCACTTCGGTGGCACGCGTCAATTTGCGATATCGCGGCACCACGATGCCGACCTGAAGGTTCTGGAGCTGCGAGCCGGCCAGAGGGATTGCAGCGATTTCACCCGATTCCAGTTCGCGGACCAGTCCCAGCGGCGTGAAGAAGGCCACGCCTTCGCCTGCCATAATCAGCGGCTTCAGCATCATCTGGTTGTTCGTGGCGACCATGGTTCGGGCAAATTTGTTCAGAGCGGCGAGCTCGACGGCAATCATCGAGCTGATCACTTCATTGTCCAGTTGCAGCAACAGGTTGAACTGGGCGCATTCCTGAAGCGTGACCGATTTCTGGCGTGCCAGTGGATGGCTGCCAGCGACGATCGCCATCAGCGGCATGTGAATGCCGGAGACCAGCCTGATGTCATGCGGTCGCGACAGATCGAAGGTGATACCGACATCGACGTCGCCATCGTTGAGAAGCCGGAAAATATTGGTGTAGCTGTCGTTGCGGATGCGGAAATCGACGCCGGGATGCTTCCTGTGAAAGCCCATCACGAAATCCGGCATGAACTGGATCGACAGGCTGTCAAGCATCGCTATGTGGACACGGCCAATGCTCTTGCCTTTCAGATCCCCGATATCCGATCGCATGATCTCGAACTGTTGCAGCGTGCCCACGGCATGTCGCAGCACGATCTCACCGGACGGAGTGAGCCGCAATCCATTCGAAAACCTCTCGAAAAGCGGCGTCCCGAGTTCATCTTCGAGCTTCTTGATCTGACGGCTGACAGCAGAGGTCGCGACATGTAGCTCTTCCGAGGCACGACGGATAGAGCCATAACGCGCGACTTCTGTGAAATACCTCAGAATATTTGCATGCACGCCGCACCTCCAGCCATTGATCCGGTCAATGCTGATGGCATAGCACGGTCAACGGCCCTGCCAAACAGGAGCACGCTTTTCTCGGAAAGCGACGACACCTTCTTGCGCATCCTCGCTCTGCAATGCCCGTATAAGCGCCGGGGTGCGGAGTGCCTGCGCTTCCGCTACATTGAGATGCCCAGTCCGGTTGACCGTCTGCTTGATCGCCTTGAGAGACAGCGGGGCGCAGGCAACGATTTCCGCCACCCAGCGATCGACGGCAGCATCGAGCTCCTCGACCGGAACAATCTCGTTGACGATACCAAAATCCAGCATCTCGGCAGCACTGAACCGGCGTCCCGTCAGCATGACGCCCATGGCCTGATTGAAAGGGATCTTGCGCTGTAACAGCACCATACCCCCGTCAAGAGGCATGCGTCCGACCCGCGCTTCAGGCAGACCGAAACTGGCCGTCTCAGCTGCGATGACGATATCGCAGCCAAGCACCATTTCGAAACCACCCCCCAGTGCATAACCGTTCACCCTTGCGATAACAGGGACATCAAGTGTCTTTCGAAACGCCAGGCCACCGAACCCGTTTGTTCGGGTTTGGGCCCAATATTCCAGTCCGGAGGCCCCACTTCCGCCTTTGAGATCGGCGCCGGCACAAAATGCCTTTTCACCTGCCCCCGTGACGACAACACAACTGATGTCGTCCCTCCGCTCAATGTCCGACCAAATGGCATCGAGGGTACTTTCTGTCTCGGCATCGACCGCGTTCAGCCGGTCGGGCCTGTTGAGGGTGATCCGCGCGACGCGGTTTTCGACAGAAAATAGAACGGTCACGCCGCATCTCCCTGCAACTCGTCAATTGACCGCAATATCTCTTCGTTGTGCTGACCAAGCGTCGGAGGCTTCAGACGAACCGAAACAGGAGCCTTCGACATCTCGATCGGCGATCCGATGACACGGACCGGGCCAGCAGGCGTTTCACCTGCATCAAGTATGAGATTGTTGATGATCGTCTGCTCATCTTCCAGCGCTTCGGGCAACGAGCGGACAGGTGCGCACAGGATGTCCACCCCCTCCAGACGTCCCAACCAGTATGCCGTGGTATTGGTGAGGTAACGCGATCGGAAGACCTCGTGGAGCTGTGGCCGGGTGGCAGCCTGCGCGTCAAAGTCAGCGTGTTCCGCCTTTGCTGAAAGGTCTTCAATCTCGAGGGCGGTGCAGATGTCGCGCAGCGGGTTGGCCTTGAAGGCCCCGACCATGACCAGCGCGCCATCAGAGGTGTCAAACACCCCGCTCAGCGGGAAGGACGACCAGTTCAGCTCCTTGCCACGCATCATATGCATGGTGCCTTCCTGCATCTGGGCGGCGATCAGGGAACTGTACAGACTGACAGCAACTTCCTGTCCTTCCCCCGTCTTCTGGCGATGCAGCAGTGCCAGAAGGATACCCTGGACCAGATGCATGCCGGCGGAGTAGTCGGCTATCGTTGTGGAATAGATTGCCGTTGGATGCGTGTAGTCGGATTTTCTTTGCATCACGCCGGTCATCGCCTGCGCGAGTGTATCCTGCCCGCCCTTGTGGCGATAAGGACCCTCAACACCGAACCCCGTTCCGACAGCATAGATGATGCGCGGGTTGATTTTTTTGAGGTCCTCATAACCGAAGCCCATGCGCTCCATCACGCCGGGGCGGAAATTGTTGACGACGACATCGGCATTGCGCAGAAGTTCCCGCACCGCGCTGCACGCATCCTTGTCCTTCAGATCAAGAGCCAGGCTACGCTTATTGCGATTGAGTGAGGTAAATACCGGATTATTGAGGCCGTCGGGGTCAGAACCGACGGACCAGCGCGAAAGATCGCCAATCCTGGTTTTTTCGATCTTGATAACATCAGCACCGTAATCAGCCAGCATCTGCGTGCAGCAGGGTCCGAGCATCACCTGAGTAAAGTCGATGACGCGTACGCCATCCAGTGGAAGACTTGTCATTCTGCGGCCTCCAGATAGGTTGCATTGGCGGAGGGGATGTCACCTGGATCAGCGCCCTGCGAACGTAGTGTTTTTTGAATGGTGGCGATATCCGCCTTTCGCGCAACGACACCGGCGTTAAGGGCGACGGTTGCCGCGACACCTGCGGCCTCCCCCATTGCCATGCAAGGCGGGATTTCCCGGCTCGATTTCTGAGCCTGTGGAGTGGCTGAGTAATGGCGCCCGGCGACGATAAGATTGTCCACTTCCCTTGGAAGCATCGCCCGATAGGGTGTGTAATAGTCGCGACCGCGGCAAACCGTATCGAAGAAGTGGCGGCGATCCATGACGTCGTCCTTTGTCACGACATAGGAGCCTTCCAGGAGACGGGTCTGCCGCACGCCGGTCTGCGGTGCGAAATCCACTACATAGGCATTTTCGAAGCCAGGCATTTTCTCGCGCGCAAAATCGAGGAGCCTTGCGATACGGCTGCGGCCTTCTATTTCTGCCTTGGTCAGGTCTTCGACTTTAAGGCCGCTGAGTGTGGGCATATGCGGGCAATTGAGCCAAATCACACCGGGTAGCGGCGTTTTCAGCCACCAGAAGGACCAGCATCCTCCAATCAGGCGCTTGGCCTCGTGGTCGAGACGCTTGAAGGTCTCCGGGTCTTCCTGCTCGAAACGCTCGGCAGCATCTGTGTCAACGCCACCCCAGCGAGACACCGTCGTGAGGATGAAGTCAGACTTGACGTGTGAGGCCCCGGCACTTGCTGCCACGTCGAGATCACCCGTCGTATCGATGATGACGTCGCCCATGATGGCCTGCATGCCATCTTTGGTCTGGCAAACGACCCCGGTGATCTTGCCGTCCTCGACGATCGCCGAAGAAAACCAGCTATGCAGGCGAAGCTTCACTTTGGCCTCAGCCATCATGTCATAGGCAGCACGTTTAAACCCATCAGGATCGAAGGCTGCTGAATAGCAGATGGGATGCGGCATCGACTGGGTATGAAAATCAAAGAGACCCCAGCGCGCCCAGCGTTGCCATGCCTCCGGTGTATCGCGAAATTCAATCAAGCGGTCCCGGTCCGTGGGCGTAACGCAGAGGTCCCAACGTTTCATCCGCTCGATCATTTCGAAGCAGATGCCTTTGACGGTAATCTCAAGCTCGTTGACCATGTCGTCCAGCACCAGCACCATGCCGCCAGATGCCAGCCCACCAAGATAGGGATAACGTTCAATGAGCGTGACTGTGGCGCCATTGCGTGCAGCCGAGACGGCTGCGGAAATGCCGGCAGGCCCGCCACCAACCACGACAACGTCCGAACGATCGACAACGGCTATCGTGCGCGCAGGCACGTTAATGACCTGGTTCATAATCATTTTCCTTTTTTGAAAAGCCTAGTGCTGTCCGGCCGGTTTCCAACGGATGACTTTCGCCTCAATCACCGAGACGATGGAAAACAGGACAACTGCGAGCAAGGCAGCAATCACGACCGTGGCGTAGAGCAACGGCGAGCGGAAATTATAGGTCGCCTCGATGATCAGCGCGCCGAGGCCGAATGTTGAGCCGATCCACTCTGCAACGATCGCTCCCATCACGCTGCTTGTCGCGGCAATCTTGAGGGCAGCAAACAGAAACGGCAGCGAACTTGGAATACGAACCTTCCAGAGAATTTCCGTATTGCTCGCAGACAGAACCCGCATCAGATCCAGCATAGCAGGACTTGCGGACCTCAAACCCTGCACCATGTTGACCAGTGTCGGAAAGAAGCAGATCAAACCTGCAATGATGATCTTGGGCGCAATGCCGTTTCCGAAGATCAGAACGAGGATCGGTGCAAGCGCGATGATCGGAATAGCCTTGATGAAGACCGCGATCGGGTAGAACGCCTTTTCGGCCATCGAGCTGTGCACGAACCAAATGGCAAGCAGAACCGCGACCAGGTTGCCGAAGATGAAGCCCAGCAAGGCTTCCATCAGTGTCGGCAACAGATTTTTCATAAGGATCGGTGCGTTTTCACCGAAAGCGTGAAACACGTCGACCGGGCTTGGAGCCATGAACGTCGGTACTTCGAAAAACCAGACGACAAGTTGCCAGACCGCGATGCAGGCCGCGCCCGCAAGAATGGCCGGCAAACGGGAAGAAATTCCGTCAGCCACTCCATCTAGAACGGCCAGACGCCGCTGGGAGGCAGATGCGCGGTCTTGTCTTTGAGACTGGGCTACGTCGCTCATAGGCACTCCTCCAGCATTGCACGCAAATGCGCTGTGACCTTGATGAACTCCACTGTGTCGCGCATCGCCAGCGAACGAGGATATGGAATGTCGATGTTGATGAATTCCTTGACGCGGCCCGGATGCGCCTGAAGCATCAGGACTTTCTGGCCCAGGAAAGCGGCTTCCGGAATGGAGTGTGTTACGAACAGGACCGTCGTGCCGGTTTCCTGCCAGACCCGCAAAAGCTCTTCGTTGAGCTTGTCGCGCGTGATTTCATCAAGCGCACCAAACGGCTCGTCCATCAACAGGATGCGTGGTCGAGTGACAAGTGCTCGGGCAATTGCGACGCGCTGACGCATTCCGCCGGAGAGCTCATGCGGCATGGCATTTTCACGCCCTTTCAAACCCACCAGTGCCAACAGCTCGGCCGGGTCGGCATAGGACGATTTGTCGTGCTTGCCGACCTCGATCGGCAGCCTGACATTGTCGATTGCATTGCGCCAGGGAAGGAGCGTTGCGTCCTGAAACACGAAGGCGAAATCGCGGTTTTCACGCGCCTCTTTCGG
Source organism: Agrobacterium sp. NPDC090273 (assembly GCF_044772305.1). Lineage (NCBI taxonomy): Bacteria > Pseudomonadati > Pseudomonadota > Alphaproteobacteria > Hyphomicrobiales > Rhizobiaceae > Agrobacterium > Agrobacterium sp. NPDC090273. The sequence goes on along the minus strand of NZ_JBIVYN010000013.1, from coordinate 1,633 downwards.
AGTCCGGCCAAGAACCGATATCGACCCGGAACTGATGTGCACAAGGTCCGCGATGCAGCGCAGAAGAGTGGATTTTCCACACCCTGAAGGACCGAGCATCGTTACGAATGCCCCTTCAGGAATGTCGAGTGTAACATTCGAAAGGGCTGTAAATTCGTTGTTCCTGTCTCCAAATCGGATATCGAGGTTCTTGATGGAAACCGCAGCCTCGGCCCCGCTTTCAAGCGGGTCCGGCGGCAAAATTTTTGCTGCGTTGATCATGACCGTCATCCAACCTGTTTGCGAGCAGCAGCGCTGGCCTCAAGAATGTCGAAGGAAACGACTTCGTCAACGGTCGGAACCTTGTCTTTGAATTGTCCGAGATCGGCATAGGCCTTGATCTGGGCTTCCCAGTTCTCACGGGTCATCCCGCCCCAGCCGTTTTGCCTGGTCGCATCTCCGAACGAGAATTCGATCGCTGGCTTGACCGCCTCAAGTTCGCTCGCCTTGTCGAAATTGGGGTATTCCTCGACAAGGATATCGACGGCTTCCTGCGGATTATCCTTCACACAACCCCAGCCTTTTGCAGCTGCATTGGTGAAACGCGTGAGCACATCCGCCTGTTCGCCCAGCGCCTTGTCGGTGGCGTAATAGACGTTTGCGTAAAGCTGCAAACCTGCGTCCCAGAGCATCAGATCAACACGGTCGGCACCCAGAACCTTCAGGGCGTTCACATTTGTGGACCAGCCCGTTACGGCATCCGCCTGCCCGGTCAGAAGCTGGTTCATGTCCGACCCCATGTTGACCATTTTTACCTGGTCTTCCGGAATGCCATTCTTGGCAAGAAGCGCGCGCAGGAGAATGAACGCTGTCGGCTGGGTAGCAATCGTCTTGCCGATCATATCCTTCGGCTCTCGGATCGGAGACTTGTTGAGTGAATAGTAGGTGAAGGGGTGTTTGTGATAACCGGCCAGGAATGCCTTAATTGGCGCACCGGCCCCTCGCGCCAGCATGACCGATGGGCTTGAGGACGTCTGTCCGATGAGGGATTGGCCTGCGGCAACCCCGGTCACGCCGTCAACACTCGGGCCACCTGGAACAACGGTCAGTTCGATACCCTGCTCCTGAAAGAAACCCTTCTTCCTGGCGACAATCTCTCCGAGAAGTCCGTTGGAGGCGAGCCAACCCAATTGCATGCGGACCTCGGCAATATCCGAAGCTTTCCCGGCTCTGATGTCAATAAAGCTCGATGTTGAAGCAAGGCCGCCGACGATGGCGGTATTCTTCATGAATGAGCGACGGCTCATCGTAAAATCCGGCATGGTAGTTCCCCTTATTGAATGACGATCGTCATTTCTATTTTGATTAAGGGGATGTTGACCGAAACATGCGTTCTAATAAAGAACAATAATTCGTGATTTGAATTGCCAAAACGGCAACACCGAGACCCGTCAGGCCGCAGAACCGAGGCTGTATCGGGCGCTCGCCATCGTCATATCTGAGGATGTGAGCACTCCGGCGCCTTGGACTTGACGTTGCCGCCCTCTGCCGTTCGGCCAAAAACCTATATTTCGATATTAATCACCAACCGAGCCCGTATTATTCGAGGCCGCTTGCGGTTGATTTGGTGTTTTGTTTACGTCTTTTGACTTGG
>NZ_JBIVYN010000012.1:0-141032 GCF_044772305.1 Agrobacterium sp. NPDC090273 | reverse complement strand
GCCGCCCTCGTTCAGTGAGCGGACTTATAAACCCACCCCATCAAACAAGTCAACATACCAATTTTCAAAAATACAAAAAATCAAACAAGCTATTGATAAGGCTACTGTATCTCCATTTCGTAGCACAAATTAACAAAATCCTGCCACGCCAAATCCGGCCCCGCAGCAGACCATCAGAACACCCCCGCAAGACGCCCAAAACCACGGCAAAACCCAGGCGACACAAGCCGTCAGCACCGTCAACACGACGTCAGAAACACCGCCTCACAGTCCCGAATCCAGATCCGTCGACGGGCTGAAACGTGCGACAAACGCATGTGCGTCGCCGGGATAGGTGAAACGAACATAGGTCACGGGACCCGCCTTACTCCACGTGCGGCGCTCAACCACCAGGCAAGCCTGTCTTTCCTGCACACCCAATATGCGGGAGATTTCTCTCGATGCGGAGACGGCACAGATGCGATGTTCGGCAGTGCTCCATGGAACATGTTGTAGGAGCCAAGGCCCCGGAGCGACCTCATGGAAGTCAGCGTTTGCCGCATCCGGCACGGCCTTCAGATTGATCAACCGCTGTTCGACACAGAATTCATGGGTGCCGGCGAAATGAATGCAGGCAATATCCAGGAACTCATTGCCGGGATCGGCATCCAGATGCACCAGGTCTTCTGGTTTGGCTTTGCGCCGAACACAACGCAGCACCGTGAAGCGATAATCCAGTCCCAGAGATTCGACCTCGGCGCGGATATCATGAATCTCAAGAACGGCGGACTGAACCTGGGGCTGCCTGACAAAACTGCCTGATTTCTTGCGACGCTCGATCAAACCAGCCTTGGCAAGCTGTGTCATAACCTTGTTGACGGTCATTCGGGAGCAATCATAGTGCGCTGCAAGCTCGACTTCGAACGGCAGCCTGTGGCCCGGCGGCCATTCTCCGGAAACGATGCGCCCTTCGATCTCGCCCAGAATGCGTTGATGCAAGGTCGCTTCTTTGACCGATGTTTTCGCCACGACCGGAATGCCTTTCTACGACGCCTCAACCCGTTCGACAGAGCGCATATCAGCTATTCACCAGATCAGCCATGACCTTGTGGAAGCGGCGGGTGATTGCGTCACGACGGATATGCCGACCCGATTGCACCAGTTCTTTGCCGCGGACCCAGACCGAACCGACCCGAACGCCGCTGGCAAATATCCATTGATCCAGCACTTGCTGGCTGGCGATATAGGGGACATCGGACATATCAAGCGCCACGACATCGGCACTCGCGCCAACATTGATCTTGGCGGCCGCACCCAATGCGATACTACCACCTTCCAGTGAGGATCCAAAAAGCCTCTGACCCGTCGATGAACCAGGCTCCGCGATGACGTTGCGCGCCCGCAGCGAGAGCCGCTGCGAATATTCCAGCATCCGCAACTCCTCGGCGACCGAAATGAGGATATTGGAATCCGAGCCGACACCAAAACGCCCTGCTGCGGCGAGGAAATGCTGAGCGGAAAATGTGCCGTCTCCCAGATTTGCCTCAGTGATGGGGCAAAGACCGGCGATAGCACCGCTTTTCGCCACGCCGTGCGTTTCCGTCTCCGTCATATGGGTGGCATGGATTAGGCACCAGCGAGCATCCACAGCAGCGTTGGCCAGAAGCCACTCCACAGGCCGCGCGCCAGAGAATGCCAAACTATCCTGAACTTCCTTCACCTGTTCGGCGACATGAATATGAATGGGACCGCCTTTTGCCAGCGGTTCAATCGCTGTCAACTCTTCGCCGGTCACGGCGCGCAGACTGTGCGGTGCAATCCCCAACACCGCACCAGGCAAGGCCTTTACAACCCGTTCGGCGCCCTGCATCAGGCGCTGATAGCTGTCGAGCGAATGGATGAAGCGTCTTTGCCCGTCGATCGGCGGCAACCCACCAAAACCGGAATGCGCGTAAAACACTGGCAGCAAGGTCAAGCCGATACCGGTTTCGGATGCCGCCGCACCGATCCGCTCGGCCATTTCAGCCACGTTATCGTAATGCGAGCCATCGCGGTCATTGTGCAGATAATGAAACTCGCCAACCCGGCCAAAACCGGCTTCCAGCATCTCCATATAGAGTTGGGCGGCAACGGCCTCCACCTGGTCCGGGCTCATACTGAGGGCGAACTTGTACATGACAGTGCGCCAGCTCCAGAAACTGTCGTCCGATGGCCCACGAATTTCGGCCAGCCCGGCCATTGCGCGCTGGAAAGCGTGACTATGGAGATTGGGCATGGCGGGAACCACGACCGAATGACAATCGTCCTGTGGGCGCGGTGACGACCCCACCTCTATCGAGGCGATAAGCCCATCCTGAAAAACGATACGGACGTCGTGTGCCCAACCGTTCGGCAGCAGCGCCGATTCCGCGTGAATTGCCGTCACCTCGATGTCTCCCCTCTCGGTTCGTGCAGAGCAGGACGATCCATAACGAGGATTTTTCCAGCTTGCCAAGTCGACTATTATGTATATACATTTAGATAATAAAAGAAAGGCGAAAACAGATGCCCGGGAACAAATCTTCGAACGAAACAACCTCGCTTTTGTCCGAAAAGGTGTGGCGTAACGCTCGGCTCGCGACCCTCGACCCATCACTGACCGGCCTGGGAATCATCGAAAACGGAGCGATTGCCGTTCGAAACGGACGTATCGTCTTTGTCGGCCCGGAAGCCGCCTTGCCCGCCGACCTCGCCGACATAAGTAAGACGATCGATTGCCAGGGACGCTGGATCACTCCCGCACTGATCGACTGCCACACCCATTTGGTTTTCGGCGGCAATCGCGCCATGGAATTCGAGATGCGTTTGAATGGCGCCACCTACGAGGAAATCGCCAAGGCGGGCGGCGGCATCGTCTCTTCCGTGCGGGATACGCGCACACTTTCAGAAGATGCACTGGTGGCGCAGGCCCTGCCCCGTCTCGATACGTTGCTTTCCGAAGGCGTTTCGACCATCGAAATCAAGTCGGGTTACGGCCTCAATATCGAGACCGAACTGAAAATGCTGCGTGTGGCACGCAAACTGCAGACACTTCGCCCGATCCGCATCCTTACCAGCTATCTTGCCGCCCACGCGACGCCCACAGAATACAAGGGTCGAAACGCAGATTACATCAATGATGTCGTTCTGCCCGGGCTTGAACAGGCCCATGCCGAAGGCCTGGTCGATGCCGTCGACGGTTTTTGCGAGGGCATCGCCTTCTCCGTGGAAGACATGCGCCGCGTGTTCGACAAGGCAAAACAGCTCGGTCTGCCCATCAAACTCCATGCCGAACAGCTTTCCAATCTCGGTGGTTCCGAGCTGGCCGCTTCTTTTGGCGCTCTTTCCGCCGATCATCTGGAGTATCTGGATGAGAAAGGCGCGAACGCACTGGCCGAGGCGGGAACGGTTGCCGTTCTTCTTCCAGGTGCGTTTTATGCATTGCGTGAAAAACAGGCGCCCCCTGTTCAGGCATTGCGTGATGCGGGTTGCGACATCGCGCTGGCCACCGATTGCAATCCCGGCACCTCACCGCTGACCTCTCTATTGTTGACGATGAACATGGGCGCGACACTCTTCCGTCTGACCGTGGAAGAATGCCTGACCGCCACGACCCGCACAGCCGCAAAAGCACTTGGCCTCACCTCAGAAACCGGCACGCTGGAGGTTGGCAAGTCTGCGGACCTGGCAATCTGGGACATCGAGCGCCCAAGCGAGCTTGTATACCGCATCGGTTTTAACCCGCTTCATAGCCGCATTTTCAAGGGAGAGACGGTTTCCCCATGACGATCACACTTCATCCAGGCTCGGTGCCGCTTGCCGATCTCGCCAACATCTACTGGAACAACGGCGCCGCCAGACTTGACCGCTCGTTTGATGCCGGCATTGGAAAGGCTGCGCGGCGTATTGCCGAAATCGCAGCCGGCAACGCCCCGGTCTATGGGATCAACACCGGCTTCGGCAAACTCGCGTCGATCAAGATCGATGCTGCCGACGTTGCCACCCTGCAGCGCAATCTCATCCTCTCGCATTGCTGCGGCGTCGGCGCGCCATTGCCGGAAAACGTCGTTCGCCTGATCATGGCCTTGAAGCTCATTTCGCTCGGCCGTGGCGCATCCGGCGTGCGGCTGGAGCTTGTCCGCCTGATTGAAGGGATGCTCGATAAGGGCGTCATTCCCGCCATTCCGGAAAAAGGTTCGGTTGGCGCATCCGGCGATCTGGCGCCGCTTGCTCATATGGCAGCGGTCATGATGGGAGAAGGCGAGGCCTTTTATCAGGGCGCACTTTTGCCTGCAGCAGAGGCGCTGGCGAAAGCCGCGCTTCAACCGGTCGTTCTCGCCGCAAAAGAAGGCCTTGCACTGATCAACGGCACGCAGACGTCCACGGCGCTCGCCCTTGCCGGCCTTTTCAGGGCGCATCGGGCAGCACAGGCCGCGTTGATCACCGGTGCGCTTTCCACCGACGCGGCCATGGGTTCGTCCGCGCCTTTCCATCCGGATATTCACACCCTGCGCGGCCATAAAGGTCAGATCGATGCTGGTGCTGCCCTGCGCCAGCTTCTTGAAGGCTCCGAAATTCGCGTCAGTCATATTGAGGGTGATGAGCGCGTACAGGACCCCTATTGCATTCGTTGCCAACCACAGGTCGACGGCGCCTGCCTGGACCTTCTGCGTCAGGTCGCCCGAACGCTCGAGATCGAAGCCAATGCCGTGACGGACAATCCCTTGGTGCTCTCCGATAATTCTGTCGTCTCAGGCGGAAACTTCCATGCGGAGCCGGTGGCCTTTGCCGCCGACCAGATCGCGTTGGCAATTTGCGAAATCGGTGCAATCGCTCAACGACGCATCGCACTATTGGTCGATCCCTCACTGTCTTACGGCCTACCGGCCTTCCTTTCGAAAAAGCCCGGCTTGAACTCAGGCCTGATGATCGCGGAAGTCACATCAGCAGCGCTGATGAGCGAAAACAAACAGATGTCGCATCCGGCCTCGGTCGATTCGACGCCAACCTCCGCCAACCAGGAAGACCATGTTTCCATGGCCTGCCACGGCGCACGTCGTCTTCTGGCGATGACCGAAAACCTCTTTGCCATTCTCGGCATCGAGGCACTGTCGGCAGTACAGGGTGTCGAACTGCGCGGCCCGCTGAAAACGAGCCCCGAATTGCAGAAGGCGATCGACGTGCTTCGCGCCGAAATTCCATCCTTGGAAGACGATCGCTTCATGGCACCGGAGCTAAAGACAGGGGCTGAATTGATTGCAACGGGCGCACTCGTTTCAGCAATCTCGACCAACATCTTGCCAAAACTGGAGGTTTGAGATGCCTGTCTTTGAGCTGCAACGTGGCAATTCACCCGTCATTTTAGCGTTTCCCCACACCGGTACCGACGTGCCGGCACCGATCTGGAACCGCTTGAATGACAATGGACGCATCCTCGCGGACACCGATTGGCATATTCATGAGCTTTATGCGGGTCTGTTGCCGGAGGCGACGACGGTTCGGGCAACATTCCACCGATATGTCATCGACGCAAACCGCGATCCGTCCGGTACCAGCCTCTATCCCGGCCAGAACACCACCGGCCTTATCCCAGAGACGGATTTCGACGGGAAATCCATCTGGACTTCGGGAGAAGAACCGGATGAAACCGATATCGCTTATCGGCTGGAGACATTCCACCTGCCCTATCATTCCGCACTTGCTGCCGAGATTGAGCGTGTGAAAGCCCTGCATGGTGTTGCCATCCTTTACGATTGCCATTCGATCCGATCGCATATTCCGTTTCTGTTCGAGGGCAAGCTGCCGGATTTCAATATCGGCACGGACATGGGCAAGACCTGCGATCCCGCAATCGAGAAGATCGCTGTTGACGTCACAGACACGGCGGAAGGTTACACCAGCATCCTGAACGGCCGTTTCAAAGGCGGCTGGACGACGCGCCATTATGGCAGACCGGAAACTGGAGCGCATGCCATTCAGATGGAGCTCGCCCAATCCACACACCTGCAAAAAGAAGAGCCGCCTTTTGCTTATGACGAGCAGAAAGCCGGGCGTCTTCGTGCCCATCTCAAAGCCATTCTGACGCGCATCGAAAAAGCTGCGTTCGAGATGAAACCACAAGGGGAAACAGCATGAACAATCCGCGCCACAATATCCGCGATGTCCGCGCGCCGCAGGGCACCGAACTCAACGCAAAAAGCTGGATGACCGAAGCTCCGCTTCGCATGCTGATGAACAATCTCGATCCCGATGTGGCCGAGCGTCCGCATGAACTGGTGGTCTATGGCGGCATTGGTCGCGCAGCGCGCACATGGGACGATTTCGATCGGATCGTCGCGACCCTGAAGGACCTCAACGAAGATGAGACGCTGGTGGTGCAATCGGGCAAACCTGTCGGTGTGTTCCGCACCCACAAGGATGCACCGCGTGTTCTGATCGCCAATTCCAATCTCGTGCCGCACTGGGCGACATGGGACCATTTCAACGAACTGGATAAAAAGGGTCTTGCCATGTACGGCCAGATGACAGCCGGTTCGTGGATCTATATCGGTACGCAGGGCATCGTGCAGGGAACTTACGAGACCTTTGTCGAAGCCGGGCGCCAACATTATGACGGCAACCTCAAGGGCAAATGGATTTTGACCGGCGGTCTCGGTGGCATGGGCGGTGCCCAGCCACTCGCTGCAGTCATGGCCGGCGCCTGCTGCCTTGCCGTCGAATGCGACGAAACCCGCGTCGACTTCAGGCTTCGCACCCGTTACGTCGATGCGAAGGCTCACACGCTGGACGAAGCATTGGCGCTGATCGACCAGTGGACGAAAGCCGGCGAGGCAAAGTCCGTTGGCCTGATCGGCAATGCGGCGGACGTCTTCCCTGAGCTCGTACGACGGGGCATTCGCCCTGATATCGTCACCGACCAGACTTCGGCTCACGATCCGATCCATGGTTATCTGCCTGCTGGATGGACCGTTGCCGAATGGCGCGCCAAACAGGAAAGCGATCCCAAGGCCGTTGAAGCTGCCGCCCGCGCATCGATGAAAGTACACGTTCAGGCGATGGTGGATTTCTGGAACGCAGGCGTTCCCACCCTGGACTACGGCAACAACATTCGTCAGGTGGCCAAAGACGAGGGCCTTGAAAATGCTTTCGCCTTTCCGGGTTTTGTTCCGGCCTATATCCGCCCGCTGTTTTGCCGCGGTATCGGCCCGTTCCGTTGGGCTGCCCTCTCCGGTGACCCGGAGGATATCTACAAGACCGATGCGAAGGTGAAGGAGCTGTTGCCTGATAACAAGCACCTGCACAACTGGCTGGACATGGCGCGCGAACGCATCGCTTTCCAGGGTCTTCCGGCGCGCATTTGCTGGGTTGGTCTCGGCGATCGTCATCGTCTCGGCCTCGCCTTCAATGAGATGGTGAAGAATGGCGAATTGAAAGCGCCGATCGTCATCGGTCGTGACCACCTCGACAGTGGATCGGTCGCGTCCCCGAATCGCGAAACGGAAGCCATGAAGGATGGATCAGATGCCGTGTCCGACTGGCCGCTTCTGAATGCGCTGCTCAACACGGCATCCGGCGCCACCTGGGTATCATTGCACCACGGCGGCGGTGTCGGCATGGGCTTTTCGCAACATTCAGGCATGGTCATTTGCTGCGATGGCAGCGGTGACGCTTCCCGTCGCATCGAGCGGGTTCTGTGGAACGACCCGGCGACCGGCGTGATGCGCCACGCCGATGCCGGTTACGACATCGCGATCGACTGCGCGAAAGAACAGGGTCTTCGCCTGCCCGGCATTCTGGGGAACTAAAAACCAAAGACGGCGGTGAAACTTTTGCCGGTTTGCCGCCGTATTCCTGATAGATGGTCGAAGTTCTGGTTACGATCGTCGAATTTCGTGAAGAGCGTTCGGGGCGGGTATGACGATTTGGTCGGCGGCAATGGAAGATTTATCCCGCCGGCCTCGCAGGTTCATTGCCCTTTTCATCACGGGCATCGTCCTTACTGTCTGGCATGGGGTGGGCATGGCTTCGGAGACCAGGGATGATCGACCAGTGCGGATCGACGTCGGTGGCTACAAGCTCAACAGTTTTCTGGTCGAGCCAGGGCCAGACGCCGATCTTCCCGCGATCGTCTTTATTCATGGCGCCAGCACCAGCCTTTACGATCCGGTCTTCGCGTTTCTTTCAAAACTAAAAGGCAGATCACGGCTGCTATTCGTTGACCGGCCCGGTCATGGCGGTTCCGACGCGGGTGGGGAAGACACAATTCGGCCGGATGGCCAGGCGGATGCAATCGCTGAACTGATGCGCAAGCGCGGGATCTCGCGTGCCATTATCGTTGGTCACTCATTTGGAGGCGCCATCGCCGCAGCGCTTGTTATCCGTCATCCGGAGATGGTGTCGGGGCTCCTCTTCCTGTCACCAGCGCTTTATCCCTGGGACAGTGGCATTGCCTGGTATTACTCGGCTGCCAGCGCGCCTGTCTTTGGGTCACTGTTCAGCACCGTGGTCGCACCGCCACTTGGCATTCTGGCCATAAACCAGGCGATACGCGGGGTGTTTGCACCCAATACACCTCCTCCGAATTACATCAGAGAAACACGCGCGCTCAACGCGCTTCGACCAAACGCCTTCAGACACAATGCGCGGGAAATTTCAGCCTTGAGCGACTGGGCGCGGACCGCTTCGCGACAGTATCCCGCAATCAGGGCTCCAACGATCATAATAACTGGTGATGCGGACCAGATCGTTTCTGCCGAAATACACGCCCGACATCTCGCCAGAGACATCGCCGGATCGATATTGGTTGTCGTGAAAAACCTTGGCCATAAATCGGATTACGTTGCCGCCGACCTCGCGATCGCAGCAATTGAAAAGTTAAGCGGGCGAAGGGTCGACCTTAACGCATCTCGCAGAGAGATTGAAAAACGTATTGCCAATGACCGCAAACGCTGACGAAGCGATAGCTTGCCGGAGACCTCGATGAAATCGTTGCACGCCCGTGACTACAAACGCATGCCGTGGAAAAACGGTGGTGGTGAGACCGTGGAAATCGCCATATTCCCGGCTGATGCCTCTGTTGAAACATTCGAGTGGCGCATCAGCATGGCGACTGTCGCGAACGATGGACCCTTTTCGATTTTCCCCGGGATAGACCGTACTCTGTCCATTCTGCAGGGAAACGGCATGGCACTTGCGATCGAGAACGACAATCCCGTTTTACTGACAAAGGCCAGCCCGCCCCTGCCCTTTCCGGCAGATGTTCGCGTCCACGCCACCCTACCTGACGGAGCGATTGTCGATCTCAATGTCATGACACGACGCGACACATGGCGTCACCGCGTTCACAGACATGTCGGCCCATTGTCTTCTGCCGAGACAACGGCAACGCAAACGCTTCTTCTTGCCGTTGGGCCAGTCACGGTCTCGGGTGCCGGTGCCGTCCACCATCTGAAAGACATGGATGCGCTTATGCTGGAGGCCGGGCTGAGCATCTCTGTTCGCCCTGACAAACCGGAAGGCAGCTATTTCCTCATCGAGCTCATCCGTCTCTGACTTCGGATCAAAAGCACTCTCAGTCCAATCCGAGCGGATCGGCAATCCGTGGCCAAAGTTCAAGACTGGCCTTGCGGTAGTCTGTTTTGGACGGATCGGTCGGATAGGAGGTCGGGGCGGCAATATAGACGATCTCCGAGGCGACCGGTGCAAACCCCGCATGGAAGTGGTTGGTGGATTTCACCAGCAACGCATTCTTCTTTGCAAAATCGACGCCCAGATTGGAAAAGATATCCGGCTCATAAGTTTGCGTCCGGCTGGTGATCAAAATGATGTCGATATCTGTGCCAACCGGTCTGACGACCGCGGCACGACCAAGCGTCACGCGGCTGTTTCTAAAACTCTGCCATCCTGCTTCAGCGGTGCGAACGACTCTGACGCGGAAATCGAGTGGATCTCCGCCCTGGGGACTGGATTTTCCACCGATACGAAGATCGATCTCGGCCCCCTCGCCCGCCGCATGGCAAAATGACACTGCAATCGGGTCCCAGATCGTCGCAACACCGATGTTATCCATGCCGCGCTCGACCATACGTCGCAGGATATAGGTCGCGTCGCCGGCAACACCGCCACCAGGGTTATCCCAGATGTCCGAAACGACAACCGGCATGTCCGGCCTTGCGCGCAGAATTTCCAGCACCTTGTCCAGCCCGGCCTCTGTTTCGAGCATCGGCATCGCGGTCTGCTTGCGCATGCGATAGAGTTCATGGCCGAGTTTTTCAGCCAGTGCATCGCCCTTGGCCTTGTCGCCATCACTGACGACGATGATTCGTGTTCCCATGTCAGGCACATCACCAGCCATGAACCCGTGAATAACTGAAATGGAGAGAATGCCGTCCTTGCCTTCCATCGCCTTCAAACGATCGACGTAAGACCGCATCGGCTCGCGGCTGGTCGGATAGATGGTGATCATACGGCAATCGAACGTCGAGATGACCGGTCTGATCTCGCCGCGAAGCGTACGCAGTGCCAGTTCAACGACGTGTTCTCCTCGTTCCTCGAAATCCGTATGCGGAAATTCGAGGAAGGTTGCCATGATATCGAGATTTTCGACACGCATGGCGGTGAGATGACTGTGCGGGTCAAATTCCGCGGCAATCAGGACACCCTCTCCGACCATAGAGCGAATTCGCGAGAGTAAATCTCCCTCAGGATCGTCATAACCTTGCGCAACCATGGCACCATGCAGGCCGAGGACGACGGCATCGACAGGCATGGCGGCGCGAAGCTCTGCAAGGATCGTATCGCGCAAGGTCTCGTAAGTCTTGCGCTGTATCAGACCCGCAGGTTCGGCCCAGCAGGACGTCCCCTCAATTACCGTAAAACCTTCCGCCCTGCCTCTGCGACGCAGGATCGGGACAGGCGATGAGCAGAGGGTCGGTGTTTCAGGGTGCTCACCCGGGCCTGCATAAAAGGCGGCCTTGAACGCATCCATATCGGTCGGAACCGGAGAAAACGTATTGGTTTCTGTTGCGAGCGATGCCGTGAAGATGCGCATGATTTGGACTTCTCAATACGATTTCGTGAAAATGGCGCGAGTGTCCCGCCATTTTATTTAGCCGGGTAAATTACCAAACTGTTCCGCGCGCGGCGACGTCTTCGACACGGGTGACAATTCCGCCTCGATGAAAAACCATCCTGTCGAAAAGATTGCTGACAACGCAGGTATGATTGGGTGTGACCTTCACCACATCGCCGATCTCCGGCTTCATATCGCAAGCTGAAAGATCGACAACGGCATGCTCTTCGGAAAGGGAGATGATACGCGCCGCGTCGTAGCCTTCGATCAGGCCGTAGTCACTGAAGCCAAGCAGATCCGATGTGAGTGCTTTGGAGCCCGCATCGAGAACGGCACGGTCCGGCGTCGGTCGAGATACCACCGTCGCCAGGACACACATGGCAAGATCGTCCACAGTGCAGTGGCCTGCACGCACCATGCTGCGGTCGTTGTAGACATAGGTGCCAGCACGGTGTTCGGTGGCTGAGGGCACGAGATGGGCTGAGAAGAAATCTGGCGAGCCGCCACTGGATCGAACCGGGCAGTCCATGCCTTTTTCTGCAAGCAGAGCCATTGTGCGGACAATGAAGTCCTCGACTTTTTCCGCGCCGCCCGGTGCCGGGTATGTCAGGATACCTTTGAAAGTCAGTCCGGGCGCCGCAGCAATCATTTCTGCCAATGCAACAGCCGCTTCCGGCGTCTGTACACCGCATCGCTTTCCACCCGTATCGCATTCCACAAGCACGCAGAGCGGCCTGGAAGCTTCGAATGTCGCGGCTAGACCGGCAACCGTATGAGCACTATCGGCGACGACGCAAAGCTTGCCGATCGCTGCGTTCAGCGCTTTCAGCCGTGCCAGCTTCTCAGCGCCCATAATGTTATAGGTTATAAGTATATCATCAAAGCCTGCCTCGGCGAAAACTTCTGCCTCAGTCACTTTCTGACAATTGATCCCGATGGCACCGGCCTCGACCTGCTGACGCGCAATCGCCGGGATCTTGTGTGTCTTGATATGCGGGCGGAAACTCTTGCCGTGGCCGCTCAGATAGTCCTGAGCCCGGAGGATGTTGGCAGCAAGCCGATCCTCGTCGATGACAGGCATTGGCGTTGCGACTTGCGCGAGTGGCGTTCCCTGAACGGGCCATGGATATGTCATAACGGAGTTCCGCAGAGTTTCGGCATTTAAGCCAGAGGCTTGTAGGCAATCACGTCCATTTCAACTTTCGCATCCACCATGAGAGGTGACTGCACGGTGGAACGCGCCGGAGGGTGATCAATAAAGTGCTTCTGAAAGACAGCGTTGAAGCTGGAGAAGTCTCTGGCATCGTCGAGCCAGACATTGACTTTGACAACGTCAGCGAGCGTGCAATCGGCCAGCGCCAGTACATCCTTGATGTTAGCCACGACCTGCTCCGTCTGTGCGACAATGCCACCCGTCACCACTTCACCGTCAACAGTGGGCACCTGACCGGATACATACACAAAATCACCTGCGCGAACGGCTTTCGCAAAAGGGCGGCGCTGCCCGCCTGCCTGGCTATCCGCGGTTTCGAAACGGATCAATTTGTGTTCTGACATCGGCCCTCGCAAACAATTTTCATAGAAAACAGGATATTTCGTGATTTGTATCGCATTTCAGCAGTGCGCGCCACAAATTATGTAAATTATTTAGACTTCGGGAGTGCTGTGCCGATGGTCGCGCTATTCCAGCACGTCAATAGCGAGAGATCATCGGACAGCGCGCGTCTGCGCACGGGAAGGCGTAGCCGATACTGGATACACCAAATTCCGGGGGGAGAGTGATGTGCGTGAGAGGCGTTAGCGGCGAGTTAGCCGCGGCTAACTTCATACTCAAATAACGGCAATGCAATCATGTGCTATGTCCGTAACAGGACTTTGTCTCGGGACATCAACCCAAGACTATTACGATTTCTATGCCGCGCCCCCAGCGATGCTCGCCTCGACCCGATTTGCAACTGTTTGCGCAATCTTTTGCGCCTGAACGCGAATATCCGGGACCGCGGTAATTTCCCAGAAGCGGCCGGCCGTCAAAGCACCGGCAGCGAAAAGCCCGCCCCATGCGTCGCCGTTTGGCATCAATAGACGCGACTCCCCATCCACCTCGACCCCGAGTCCCAGTGCATCGAGCGTGATCACGTCGTCATTCTTCATCATCTGAAGAAGCGGTGAGTGGCCGATGCCCGCGCGCTCCATACCGGTACAGTTGACCACCCAGTCAACCTCCAGGGATATCACATCCTGCGTATGCCTACGGCGATACCCCACAGCCACGCCGTCTTCGCTTTGTGCGAATGACCGCAGATAACCCGCGTGAATTTTCACGACACCTTCGTCACGAAGGCGCGCAAATACCTGATGAACTTCTGGTGCAATCCGGTGCCGGTGAATGTTCCACCAGGGCAATGCGTGCCGCAGGAAGCGGCTACGTTGCGTGGGTGTCAGGCGCTGCCAGAGCGCCTGCGTTTTCGGACGCAGCCCATCCATCACACTACGCCAGGGTTGTCCGCTCCGCACCTGCCGACGCAACCTTGCCAATAACGCGCTGATCTCTGTCGTTTCGTCAGGCAACAACGGCTCTTTTGGTGCCAGTGGCGGATTCAAGTGGGGATGCGGCGCAAGCCCGCGGCGTGACAAAACATTGATGGGGCCTCGATGCCCCCTCCCGCGCAGAGTCATCACTTGATCAATCATCGTCAGTCCAGACCCGAGAATACAGATGCGGTCGCCAGAGCGCACACGGGACAACCAGCCTGGAGACCAGCAGTGACTAACAATATTCGCTGGCTGGCCATTGCTTGTTTCTACCGGCAAACTCGCCGCGCCAAGACCGAGACAGAGAATGACGTTCTTCGCCGTCATCGTCTCACCATTCTCAAGCCGGAATGAGAAACTGTCCGCTCCGTCAGGGCGACATGCCGACGCTTTCGCGCGCACGAAGTCGACCCGCACCCGTTGGTCGCGGCCTCTCAGGAGAGACGCCAGCCGGTCTCTCAGATAAAGCCCGTAGTCACCGCGTGACGCGAATGCCAGTGGATCGTTGCCAATCCCTTTCTCGGCAAGCCAGTTCAGGAAATCATCAGGGCGCTCTGGAAACAGACTCATTCGGCCGGCCGGAACGTTCAGTCGATGGAACGGTAACTCTGTCCGGTAAGCCGTTCCGCGCCCGAAGTCCGTGTCATCTCCAACGATGGCAATGGAAGCGTCAGCGGGCAGGGACGACAGCAGCTGTATGGTTACAGAGATAGCCGAGAACCCCGTCCCGACCACGGCAACGTCGTACGACATCTATACCTCCTCATGCGACGCAGCCCAGAAACACGCCTATGACGCATTCCGGGCATACTCTAGTCAGCGAGTAGAGATTAAAACCCGTCCCAAGTCCACCCGTCAATTCAACGACGACTTTCCACAGCAGAGATTCAGAGAGATTCCGGGCGCTGTTAGCCGCGGCTAACTTCGCGCTGAACAGCTGCAAGGACCAGAGAATCCTTGAATCTTCGAGAAATCTTTTAGCCGGTTAGCCGCGGCTAACAGCGTCGCGGTGAAAATCGAAAATTTGATTCTTCGCCAAGGCCTTAGCGTGCGTTCTGAATCTAAAAAAAAGCCTATTGCGCCCAAAAGAGAATCGGCGCTTATATTTCAGCTGCGGAAAAAACCGTCTTTTTCGGAAAAAACCGCAACTGCACCATCGAGCGAAAGAAGAGCTATGACACAGAGCGCCGACTCAAAACTTGCTGCAAGGGCTCCCGATCTCACGGGGCTTATACAACAGCATTCGGCTGCGTTGTCAGCCCAATTGCAGGCGCACAATGCAAATACCTTTTCGCCGCACACTGAAAAGAGCATGCGGCATTTCTCTCCCGCAGAGACAGCCAAGCTCATCGGTATTGGCGAAGCCTATCTGCGTCAGATTGCAGCGGAGCTTCCCGGCCTCGACGCCGCGCAGGCAAACGGCCGCCGCTCCTACTCCGTCGATGACATTCAGAACATCCGAAAGTTTCTTGACCAGGGCGCTCGTGGAACGCGCCGTTATCTGCCGCACCGCCGTGAAGGCGAAGAGCTGCAGGTCATCGCGGTCATGAACTTCAAAGGTGGCTCCGGCAAGACGACCACCTCCGCTCATCTCTCCCAATATCTGGCACTGCGTGGTTACCGTGTCCTCGCGATCGATCTCGATCCGCAGGCCAGTCTTTCGGCTCTTTTCGGTCATCAGCCGGAAATCGATGTCGGCCCGAACGAGACGTTATACGGTGCTATCCGCTACGACGACGAACGTCGCCCCATCGCGGAGATCGTTCGCGGCACATATATTCCCGATCTGCACATCGTTCCCGGCAATCTGGAACTGATGGAGTTTGAACATGACACGCCGCGCGCCCTCATGCGCCGCGCTCCCGGCGATACGCTGTTCTTTGCTCGCATCGGACAGGCCATTGCGCAGGCGCAGAATTTCTACGATGTCGTGGTGATCGATTGCCCGCCGCAGCTCGGTTATCTCACGCTTTCTGCACTCACTGCAGCTACTTCCGTTCTCGTCACCGTTCACCCGCAAATGCTGGATGTCATGTCGATGAACCAGTTTCTGGCAATGACTGGCGATCTCCTGGCCGAAATCGGCAGAGCTGGCGCACAATCCGATTACAACTGGATGCGTTATCTGGTGACCCGTTTTGAACCGAGCGACGGACCGCAAAACCAGATGGTCGCATTTCTCCGTTCGATTTTCGGAGACAACGTTCTCAACCATCCAATGCTGAAAAGCACCGCCGTTTCCGACGCCGGTTTGACGAACCAAACTCTTTTCGAAGTAGAACGTACCCAGTTCACCCGGTCCACTTACGATCGCGCATTGGATGCCATGAACAGCGTCAATGCCGAGATTGAAGGACTTATCAAGAAAGCATGGGGTAGGGCAGCATGAGCAGGAAACAGATCTTCGCCAATCTCGGTTCGCCGAATGCCGAAAACAATGAGCCGGCACAAGAACGCGCTCGTCCCCGTATCAGACCGATCCTCGGCTCTCCGGAACTCGTCAATGATGTTCTCGGTTCGCCTGTCGGCATGATTGGCCAGTCGCTGAATGAAGTAAACGAACGCAGCAAGCGCGCCGAAGAAATCGAAAAGCGTCTTGCCGAAGGTTTGACGATCGTTTCGCTTGATCCGGCCGACATTGATCCTTCCTTTATTCCGGACAGAATGCCGTCGTCTCCAGAAGATGATGCCGGTCTGGTGGAAGCCATTCGTGAACAGGGCCAGCAGGTTCCTATTCTCGTCCGTCCACACCCTGAATATCCCGGTCGTTATCAGGTTGCTTTCGGTCATCGCCGTCTGCGCGCCATCTCTGCACTCAACATTCCTGTCAGAGCCGTCGTTCGCGATCTGACCGATGAACAGCTCGTCGTCGCCCAGGGTCAGGAAAACAACGAGCGTCGCGATCTCACCTATATCGAGAAGGCCCGTTTCGCCCAGAAGCTGCAGATACGGTTCTCTCGCGACACGATCATGGCGGCAATGTCTCTCTACAAGAGCGATCTTTCCAACATGCTGTCCGTTGTCGGTCGTATTCCGGAAGACCTGATCGATCTCATCGGCCCGGCTCCCAGTGTTGGCCGCCGTAACTGGATGGATCTTGCCGAACAGCTTTCATCCTCGCAGGTGAAAGAAGCTGCCCGCGCTTATGTCCGGGAACCAAACGTTGCTGCCCTTGCCTCTGAAGACCGTTTCAAGTCGCTTCTCGATTTCCTGAAGCCTAAGGCGCAGGCAAAAAAGGCTGGCGTATGGTCTTCCGACACCGGCAGCAGACTGGCGAAAATCATCGAGAGCGATCGCAAGGTTGAAATCTCGATCGACCGGAAGGAAGCCCCTGAATTCGCAGACTTCGTTCTGGAACATCTTCAAACACTGTTTGCTGAACATCAGTCGAAGCAGTGATTTGTAACGTCAACGACTAACAGGAGACTAGAGCCCAAAAGAAAAAAGCCCCCGAACGTTGCCGCGCGGAAGCCCTTTCTTTGATTTAAGCACCCAAAGAATCTCATTTCCGCGAATCATAGTCAAGAGTCTTGGCATCGAAATTTTTCGGTGAGCGATTTTCTTTTGCCTTGTGAAAGGTGAAAGACATGGACAGCACATGCGTAACGACGCCTTTTGGGCGGCGAACAATGTCGTTTGGCATTCTCGCAACCCAATTTGCCGCACAAAAGATAAAATCAACTCCGGCCACCGATAAGTGGAAGCTCTATCGCTCGGTCTGTGAAGCACGCCCATTGCTTGGCGTGACCGATCGTTCCTTGGCGGTACTGAACGCGCTTTTGAGCTTTTATCCCAAATCCGAACTAGCTGGTGACGCCGATCTCGTGGTGTTTCCATCCAATGCGCAATTGTCTTTGCGTGCGCATGGCATGGCCGAACAAACTCTGCGTCGGCATCTCTCCGCTCTGGTGGAAGCCGGCCTTATCATTCGCAAGGACAGTCCGAACGGAAAACGATACGCCCGTAAGGCGAGGGGTGGTGAAATCAGCGAAGCCTATGGTTTTTCGCTCGCACCACTTCTTGCCCGCAAAGCAGAGATCGAGGAGATGGCCGAAAAGATCATCGGCGAGCGTCTCGATCTTCAGCGTCTTCGTGAGAAGATCAGCCTGTTCCGTCGTGATATCCAGAAATTCTGCGAAATGATTTCGGTCAATGGCCAGGTGAACACGGCAACCGAGTTCCTGGACCGTTATTCTGCCGCGGCAAACTCCCTTGGTCGTAACCCGAAAGCCGCTGATCTCGCGAAAATCGCCGATGTTTTGGCTTCTCTCCGTGCAGAGATCGCCAACTATCTGGAAAATATTGCAAAATCGGAAAAAATAAGCGGCAATGACAGCCAAAATGAGCGTCACATAAAGAATTCAGAATCCGAATCTATATCTGAAGCGGACATTTTCGATCAAACCAGCACCGTTGTGCCCACTGCACCACAAGCCACGCCTGTACAGGTTGCCGACACCAACAACGCAAAACCCGATCACCCACAGTCAAAGCCTGTTCTTCTAAAGCAATTTTTTGTTCCTGATATTGTTTTGGTTTTGAAAGCTTGCCCAGACATTGCCCTCTATGCCCCAGCTTCCCGAGTGACAGGATGGCGAGACCTCGAGGTTGCGACATCAGTGGTCAAAACCATGTTCAATATCAGCCCGTCCGCTTATCAGGATGCGGTTGCCATTCTTGGTCGTCACGCAACGGCGGCAGTCCTGGCATGCCTGTTGCAGAAGGCCGAGCAGATCAGCTCTCTTGGCGGATACCTGCGTAATCTGACACAGAAGGCGCGTGACGGCAGTTTCGACCTTAATGCGATGCTGATGGCCCAACTGCGTAACCGCAGCGACGCTGGAGCAGGAGCCGTGCGGCAATAGAGCAAGGGAACGGGCAAGGGACCCATTCAGTTGCGAAAACGAGCTTATGGAGGTACTCTGACGCCGACAAAGATTTCTGAAAGATTCGTTTCCAGACAGGCGGGCTGTGGGTTGAATACACAGCCAAATGGGCTCCTATGGTTAATGTGATGTAAAGAAAGTTAAGTGCGATTTCGCTTTCGTTTTGGATTTTCCATAAGAAGTTTCAATAACTTGAAATATGCTCTTTTTTTATCGATGCACAACCTATCGGATGCTTGAGCATACAGATCACAGGGATAACGCTGCTGGTTTGCTGAACGGGAACGATGAAACCTAAAACCGAATTGCGCGTTTCTGTCCGGTGTTGCCAACGGAACAGAATTGATGACCTTTCCCGACGATATGGAACTGGCAGTGGCGCTTTACATGGCGGAGACCGCCTCACCGCGACCGCAGGCCATTGAACGTCTTTTGAGAAAAAGGCTGGGCAGGACGAGTTACCTGACAGCGAAAGCGGAGAGCATCGTCTCGGTGGTGCCAGAAGTGCAAAACGCACAATCCCGTTGAACGGCCTCCCGTTAATCTGGGACGGTGGCGGAAGGTCGAAGGACATATGCGAACCGCCTCAGTGCCGTATTGTTTTCAATGGTCGATCTTGAATAGCCACGCGGCCCGCTTTTTTCCTCGCACGTGAATGGCCAATGTATATGGGGGCAACATGACCGCTGGGACCGAACCACAGCCGTCCGAAAACAAACGTCTTTCCAAAAGCTGGATCAAACAGGAAGGGCATGAAGCGGAAAAGGCGACCTTCCCGGAACTCTTCTTCGATCTGGTTTTCGTTTTTGCATTGATCCAGCTATCGCATGCGCTGGCGGAAGATTTTGGTCCCACCGCTCTCCTTGAGGCAGCCATCCTTATCCTGTCTTTGTGGTGGCTCTGGATTCACACGACCTGGATCACCAATCTCCTGAACACGGAAGTCGAGCAGGTTCGGCTTCTTCTTTTTGTCCTGATGTTTGGCGGCGTCTTGCTGGCCATCGCGCTTCCTGAAGCATTTGCAGAGCAGGGCCCGGCATTTGCTCTCATTTACAGCGCACTACAGATTGGCCGAAGCCTTTTTGCCCTTTACGTTTTCAGGGACGAGGATAGGCAATCCTTTCTTGTCTTCGCACGTGTCACGGTCTGGCTCGTCATCTCCAGCCTCTTCTGGATTGCCGGTGGTTTCTCAGATCTCACAGGACGGCTTCTTTTCTGGGGCGTCGCACTCGCCATCGAATATGCCGGTCCCGTCTGCCGTTATGTCGTTCCTGGAATTCCCTCGAGCGATGAGGACAGGCTGCATCTGTCGGGAGAGCATCTCGCAGAACGTTGTGCGCTGTTTGTCATCATCTGCCTGGGAGAAACGATCCTGACAACCGGTCGAACGGCGACGTCCTACATGAACTCCGGCATGACGTTCGTGGTCTTCTGTTCGGCGTTCATCAGTACGGTGGCCATGTGGTGGATCTATTTTCACCATGGACAGCAAAAGGCATCAAGCAAGGCCGAGCATGCAGATGAGAAGGCCAAGATTGTCCATAACCTTTTCAACTATGGTCATCTGCCCATTGTCGCAGGCATTATAGTCACTGCGGTGGGTGAGGATTTCAGCCTCTCTCACAGCCACGAGGGTGCGACGCTCCGCGAAGCGATAGCCATTCTCGGCGGCCCCATCCTGTTTCTCGCTGGCAATATCGGCGTGAAAATTGCTGCCGCATATCAGCGGCCCGTCTCGCATTTCGTCGGGGTTGCGATCCTGTGCCTGCTTCTGCCGCTTGAGGGCCTGCCCCTTTATGTTTTGCAACTGGCAAGCACGGTGGTGCTGTTGATGGTCGCGATCTGGGAATATCTGGCGCTGCAGAAAAGTACCGCCAACGCCTGAGGTAAATCCAAGTCAGACGTGGGCGACGCTGCGTGACCGTTCCTGCCAGAGATTGAGACTGCGTGCGAAGGCATCATCGAACGACATGGTCATGTCGTTTACCAGCATCAGGGCAACCGCTGCCGTAGAAATGATGGTCGCTTCAGCTCGTTCATCGCGTGCAGCTCCCGTCCAGACGGCACGCCAATATTCGAAGGTCGTGAACATGGTCGGCATTTCCGCAGGCGGCATGTCGCGGCCGGGAATGAAAGCCTCGATATCTTCGCCTCGCGAGAGGCCAAAAATCCGGGTGCTGCGGAAGGGCGTGAATTGTGCAAAGTCCCGGGTGTTGCCGAGAACTGCGAGGTTATCCATCTTCAGCAGTTTGGCCGTATCGCGGTGCAGTTCCTGATAGGACGGGCGCGCAACGCCGATGATCACGTTTCGGGCGCGCAACGGGTTGAGCAGATGGACCACAGTGTTCAGGGGCAGTCGCATCTCCAGCAGCCCATGCAATCCAAGCAGGCTCTGGAACTGTGGCGAGATACCGCCGATGGGAAGATAGGCTAAGCCGTGCGATGCAGTTGCTTCGGCCGCCTGCGCCAGGGATTGGCAAATCGGAATGCCGCTTGTTTCTGCAGCGATCTCCAGCTTGCCGCTGTTGTCGCCCTGGCCCATGTGTCCGTGCAGAAGCACACTGTAGCCTGCCATGGCAACCAGGCGGGCAGCATGCAGAAACCACGGTGCGTCCCGGTGCTTGGGTGAAATATAAACGGGCCAGTCCAGATCGACCGATCCTGGCGTGTTCTGGCCCCTGTTCATATGCTCCCACATGGCCTCGATGAAACCGGCAAGCTCCGCTGCTGTTCCACCGCGATAATGCATTGTCGCCAGCAGGGCGCCGATCTGTATGGGATCTGCATCGCCATCGAGAATAATGGAAAGAGCATCCATCGCTTCGGTTTGACTGAGTGGTCGGCTGTTGCCGATGCCCATCGAGGACGTCGCGATATATTTCGCCAATCGCTGCTGTGGGCCGGCATTGTGACCGATGTTGGCAAGACGGGTGGCAATGTGCTCGGGCGTGGGCTGCCCCTCAAGCAGAAGGCTGGGGCGCACGGCCAGGGGCGGCGCCTTCATCAGCAACGGTCGCTCCCATCCGGTGGTTTTTGCCAGATTGGCCGGGTCAGGCCGATCCTTGCTGTAATCGATGAGATTTTCAGCCTCCGCCGCCAGGGAACGAATGCGCAGTCGCATTTCTTCGGCAAAGGGTGTTGGCAGAAGGCCTTGCCCGGTGCGAAGGAAAAGCTGGTCGTCATATTTTTCGCGAAGCTGCTGCAAAATCCGGCTCATCGAAGAGGTCGGCAGGCCCATGCCAGCCGCCGCGCGGCTGACACTGCCTTCACGCAGCAGCGCGTCAAACGCGATCAGCAGCTTCAACTGTCCGAGCTTGTCAGGCTTCGCAGCCGATGCCTCGTCTTCATTTCGCTTCTTGGTTGCCATTCGTCGATATTTCGCCCCACCGCTGGCTGGCGAAGCCCCCATTTTGCAATTTCCAGAATTTAGAATTGTTCGAAAACAAAGCCGTTGTGCCTGTCACTGCTCCTAAATAAGTGGGGGTAAATTCTCAAGTTAAATGCGGGGGCATAACATGGAAGTGAAGCGCTGCAGCCATTTCGGGGCTGGAAAAGTTACGCGAGCCGTCATCACTGTTGGCATGGCGGGCACTGCGTTGGGTCTGGCCGTTCCGGCTTTCGCCCAGCAGGCAACCGAAAACAACACCGTACTCCAGCAGATCGTCGTAACGGCTGCGGGTTTCGAACAGAACGTCAAGGACGCGCCTGCCAGCATTACGGTGGTGACGCGCGAAGATCTGGAGAAGGGATCTTACCGTGATCTGACCGATGCGCTGCGCGAGGTGCAGGGCGTGGCCGTCACCGGCATCGCCAATGAAAAAGACATTTTCATTCGCGGCCTGCCAGGTGCCTACACGCTGATCCTGGTGGATGGAAGACGCCAAAGCACGCGTGATGCCCGTACAAACGGCAATTCCGGTTTCGAGCAGAGCTTCATACCGCCGGTCTCGGCCATCGAGCGTATCGAGGTCGTTCGCGGCCCGATGTCTTCGCTTTATGGTTCGGATGCCATGGGCGGCGTCATCAACATCATCACCCGCAAGGTTGGCGATGTCTGGTCCGGCTCCGTGACGACCGAAGGAACGGCACAGCAGCATTCACGCTTCGGCAATAGCGGTCAGGTTTCCTGGTATGCAAACGGGCCGATCCTCAAGGACGTGCTCGGCCTGCAGGTCTGGGGTCGCGGTTTCAAACGCAGTGAGGATCGTATCCTGAACGGCACGACGGGTGCCAAGGAGTTTGATTTCAACGGCCGGCTGACGTTGACGCCGAATGAGGACCACGACATTTACCTCGAAGCTGGCAAGACACGTCTGCGTCGCGACGCAGAGCCGGGGGAATCCCTTGCCGCGACGGATGCGAACAGCACCTACAACATCAACACGCGTGACCATTGGTCGTTGTCGCACACCGGCCGGTGGGGCCCAACCACCTCGGAATTCTCGATCCAGCAGGAATGGGCCGAACGCACCAATTTCACGCGCAATGTCCGAACTGGCCGGGTTACCGAAAACCCGCGTTCTCCGGAAATCCGCAACACCGTTATCGACGGCAAGTTCACAACGCCGTTTGAACTGTTTGGCGGTCACACGCTGGTCACTGGCGGACAATATTTCGAAGCACAGCTCACCGACCAGAATCCAGGTCGCCGTACCGGTCTGGATGAAACATTTTCCGCGACGCAATGGGCGCTTTTCGTCGAGGACGAATGGCGCATCATTGACAGCTTTGCCCTGACCGGCGGTCTGCGTCTCGATAACCACGAAAAATACGGCAACCATTTCAGCCCGCGTATTTACGGTGTCTGGAGCGCGACCCAGGATCTGACCATCAAGGGTGGTGTTTCCACTGGCTTCCGTGCACCCGAAATCCGCCAGGTAGCGCCCGGTTACGCCTACACCACGGGCGGCGGCGGCTGCACCTATGGCCCAACCGGCACTTGCGGCGTTATCATTGGCGATCCCAATCTGGAAGCGGAAAAGAGCACGAGCTACGAGCTGGCAGCGCTCTGGGACAACGGCGATGTGGCGCTCGGTGCGACCTATTTCTACACGGACTTCAAGGACAAGATTTCCAATGCCCTGGTACTCGATTCCAGCGGCAATCCGGTGCGCTGGAGCGAAGATCCGAACTACCGCCTCTGGTACAACTACAACATCGATGATGCGGTGATCCAGGGTGTCGAGTTGACCGCGACCTGGTATGCGACACAGGAACTGACCTTCCGTGGCAGCTACACCTACACGCATTCGGAACAGAAGACCGGTGACTATGAAGGTCTGCCGCTGGCCCGTACGCCTGAGCATATGGCCAACCTCAGAGGCGACTGGGTAACGCCGATCGACGGACTGGAAGCATGGGCATCGGTCAACTACCATGGATCGGAGATCAACGCGGGGCCGCGTATCGGCACCAATGGCACGGCCGTCACGATCAACGGCAAGGCGGCGCGTAAATACGACGCCTACACCACCCTCGATATCGGCGCGAAATATGCCGTGGCTGAAAACGTCGATTTCAATGCAGCGATCTATAACGTCTTCGACAAGGATGTCGGCACCGACGATTTCAACACCGTCATGGAAGGTCGTCGCTTCTGGGTCAGTATGACAGCCCGGTTCTAACCGGCTCTACACAGGAAAGAGATCGAGGAGGCGCCGCAAGGCGCCTCTTTTATATTGAGGAATCGTCTTCTACCCTCGAACGAGGCTGGCGCTGTCTCAGGATGGTGCGTGCGGAGGTGAGGGGCTCATGCGGCATATCGCTTTCGATCGTTGCAAACAGCCAGTCGATGAAAGCCTGGACGATCGGTGCTGCACGTTTGTCTGAGCGGCATGCCACGTAAAGCGCATGGTTTGCGGGCACTGCGAGATCGAACGGTGCGACGAGTTCGCCTTTTGCAATGAGGTCGCCCGCCGTGATCGAGTCACCGAGGGCGACACCCTGATTGTGCAACACCGCCTCCGTTGCAAGACGGGCATCTCCCATGAAGTGCTGGCGACCACGCGGCAGATCGCGGGTGTCGGCCGCTGCGAGCCAGGTATTCCATTCACGACCGTCGTCACAATGCAGTAGCACGTGGTTCTGCAGATCGCGGATGGAACGCAACGGCTGCATGTTGAGAAGTGTGGGGCCGGCAACGGGAAAAAGCGAAAAGCGGCTCCATAGGCGCGTCCAGCAGTCACCCCAGTTACCGTCGCCATAAAGGATCGAGACGTCGACATCCGGGGAGAAGGGCGACGCTGCATCGTTCGATGCAATCAACCGCAGGGTCACACCGGGGAACTGTTCGGTAAACCGGTCCATGCGCGGTATCAGCCAGAAGGACAGGAGTGCCGCCACACATGTCACGGTCAGCTCGCCGCTTGTTGCCGGCCTTGTCATTGCCGCCGTTGCCGCCGCGATCCCGTCAAACGCGCTGGTCACAGCCGGCAGAAGCAGCGCGCCTTGTGGCGTGAGTTTCAGGCGCTTGCCGTTGCGCTCGAACAGAGGCGTATCGAACGACTGTTCCAAAGCCCGGATCTGGTGGCTGATCGCGCCGTGCGTCACGTTCAGCTCCCGGGCGGCGGCGGACACTGAGCCTCGCCGGGCAGCGGCTTCGAACGCGCGCAAAGGGTTCAGCGGTGGCAGACGGCTGGGCAAAGGGGTGCACTCCACGGCATATTCATGTGAGAATTTCTCACATAAAACGCTATAACAATGTCAATTGATTTCCAATCCCAATCGTCCATAGTTGTCGTCAATAAGAATGAAGGGGATGAAAAAGCTGCGTGCCGATGTCGGCCGTAGACGGGTGTGCTTTGTTTTCGTCACCCCTTTCCAACTCTGTGAGGCAGATATGGCGTTTGACGACAAGAAACTGGAAGAACTGCGTTCGAAGTACGGGCAGGGTCATGGCGGAGATCTGTTTGACCCGGAGTTTCGAAAGGTTGCCGACAAGATTTTCAATGAAGGCGGTACGCGCCTTGCACCTTATTCCGGCATCCCGACATTTCTGACGGCCCCACATCTATCCGTCGATGCTGAAACGCCTGATTTCGGCGATCTCCAGGTGGCCCTGCTCGGTGTGCCGATGGATCTCGGTGTTACCAACCGGCCCGGCTCCCGCTTCGGGCCACGCGCACTGCGCTCCATCGAACGCATCGGACCCTATAATCACGTACTTGGTTGCGCTCCCGTTCATGAACTGCGCGTTGCGGATATTGGCGATGTGCCGTTCCGAAGCCGTTATCGTCTGGAATTGAGCCATGAGGATATCGAAAAACGCGTCGACCAGATCGTTTCTGCCGGTGTCGTACCGCTTTCCGTCGGAGGAGACCACTCGATCACCCACCCCATTCTTCGCGCCGTGGGAAAAAATCGCCCTGTCGGCATGATCCACATCGACGCGCATTGCGATACCGGTGGGGCTTACGATCTAACGAAGTTCCATCACGGTGGACCGTTCCGCAACGCCGTACTCGATGGTGTGCTCGACCCAACGCGTGTGATCCAGATCGGTATTCGTGGTGCGGCGGAATATCTATGGGAGTTTTCCTACGAGTCCGGCATGACGGTGATCCATGCCGAAGAGGTTACCGGGCTTGGCATTCCAGCCATTATCGAGAAGGCAAAAGCGGTGATCGGCGATGGCCCGACCTACCTGTCCTTTGATATCGACAGCCTGGACCCGGCATTTGCTCCCGGTACCGGCACGCCGGAAATCGGTGGTTTGACCAGCCGCGAGGTGCTGGAACTGGTCCGTGGTCTCAAGGGGATCAATCTGGTTGGTGGCGATGTCGTGGAGGTCGCGCCACAATATGACGCAACAACCAACACCGCCCATGCCGGGGCGCAGGTTCTGTTTGAAATCCTGAGCCTGATGGTCTTTAGCCCATTCGTGAACGGCGAGCGCTAAGAGAGCACCGGCAGATCGATTGGCCATGCGCTGCGATTGCGTGGTGCATGGCTTCTTTCGCTTAGGCCTGCTCTATCTTCGGGCGCCGCCAGCCATCGAAATAGACCTGGCGGCAGCCGTTACCAGCGCGGAAAAGCGCTGCTCGGCTTCTTCCGGCGTATAGCGGCTCCGCGAAACCGCGATGTTGATGGCGCCATAGGGTCGGCCATTGGCATCCAGAACGGGCGCGGCGACCGACAGATCTCCGTAGAAATACTCTTCAAACGCTGTCGCATAGCCCTTTATCGCTGACTTCTGCAGTTTTTCCCGCAACGCATCCGGCTGCCAGGTCGTGTGTGGCGTGTAGGGGTGCAGGGGGGATCGATCCAGTATGGCGCTGGCTTCATCGCCTGGCAGCGACGCGAGAATTGCAATGCCCGGCGCAGTACAATAGGCGGGCAGCCGCGTCCCGGTAATGACGTCGTTGTTCAGGACGTGCCTGCTCATGAAGCGCGACACGAAAACGATATCCGTATCGTCGAGAACGGTAAGATTGACCGTTTCCTCGGTCTCTTTGCTGAGATGCAGGAGGTATGGCATGCCTCGTTCCACAAGGCTGCTGGCCCGGGTGTAGTGATAGCCAAAATCCAGTGACTTCACCGTCAGTTCGAACCGCCTCGTATCGGCATTCTTGCTGAGATAACCGAGCTTTGTCAGCGTGTGTGTAAAGCGCTGCGCCGCACTCATGTCGAGCCCGGCTTCATCGGCGATCTGAGACAGGCTGAGGTTTGGGCGCGTGCCATCGAAAGCGCTGAGAACCCTGAATGCCTTTTCGACTGACTGTACCAGCAACGGATCGCGATCTTCGCTGGATGCGTCGGTCTCATTCTCCGTCGATTTGCCTGCCTTGCGCGCCATTTGCCCCCGCCCACGTCTCTTCACGCATAGCGATAGCAGAGTTATCGCGCAGCGGAAATGTAGCTTGACATAAAAAATATCTGTGAACACACTATGACATATTAGTTATCGCAATGCAATAGTTATGAAATCGAAAAGAGGAGAGAACCATGGATCGCTTCATCCTGACGGCACGGCACGGCGAGGTCGGCGTCATTACTCTAAACCGCCCGCAGATTCTGAATGCCTGGCACAGCGCGATGCGAAAGCAACTCGTTGAGGCGTTCGAGGCGTTCGAGAAGGATGAGGCTATTCGCGCCATCATTCTCACCGGCGCAGGCAACCGGGCGTTCAGCGCCGGCCAGGACCTGAACGAGACGAAAACCTTCGATGCCGAGCGTGGCAAGGAATGGGTGGGGGAGTGGGAGCGCCTCTATGAGGCCATGCGGTCGTTGTCCAAGCCTTTGATTGCAGCGTTGAACGGCGTGGCTGCCGGTTCGGCCTTCCAGGTCGCTCTTCTTTGTGACTTCCGTATTGGTCATCCGGGTGTTCGCATGGGCCAGCCGGAAATCAACTCCGGTATCGCCAGCACCACGGGTCCTTGGATCATGCGCGAGATCATTGGCCTCGCCCGCACCATCGACCTTACGCTGAGCGGACGCCTGATGGCATCGGACGAGTGCCATTCGATCGGCATCATCAACCGTATCGTACCGCAGGACCGTGTCATGGAAGAAGCTCTGATACTTGCCCGCGAACTGGCTGCGAAACCGCCCGTCGCCATGCGTCTCGACAAACAGCGCTTCAGGGAAATGACAGAGGCGGGTTTCCGCGATTGCCTCGAGGCAGGCGTCCGCATCCAGCGGGAGGCTTACGCGTCCGGTGAACCGGCGCGGATGATGGAGCTGTTCCTTTCCGAAGTGGCTGCCCGAAAGGCTGGCTGACAGGACGGTCAGGCCGTCTCGGGAGGCGGCGCAACACATCACAAACCAGAGGGAAAAAACAATGACAAACGATAGACGTGTAATGATTGATCGCCGCAAACTCCTGAAAATCGGAGGCGGCCTCGGTGTGGCGCTGGCCGCTCCCACCATCCTGACGAGGACGGCATGGGCAAACGAGCAACTGACCGTTGCCGACCCCGGCGGTCCTTACAGCCCGGGTTACCGCAAGGCGTTTTATGATCCATTCGAAAAGGCAACAGGTATCAAGGTCATCAACGTTGCCCGCGATGCCGAGCCAACCGCACAGTTTCGAGCCATGGTCGAGACCAAGTCCTATAGCTGGGACGTGTGCACGCTGACGCTTTCGGCGCGTGACATTCTTGAAAAACGCGATTTGCTCGAACCGATCAATCTGACAGACGCGGACGCGCCGGGTCTGATGCCGGATGCCCTGACGCCCGTTTGGCTCGGTATCGACGTCTATTCGACGATCATGGCCTATCGCACCGACAAATTCGACGCGGCAAAGGCACCGACGACCTGGGCTGATTTCTGGAACGTCGAAAAATTTCCCGGCCGTCGCGCCCTGCGCAAAAACCCCATTGATACCCTGGAGCAAGCCTTGCTCGCCGATGGCGTGCCGCTCGACAAGCTTTATCCGCTCGATGTCGAGCGTGCCTATGCCAGCCTTGAGAAGATCAAACCGCATGTCGACGTGTGGTGGACTGGCGGCGCGCAGTCGAGCCAGCTTATCCAGAGTGGAGAGGTGGACATGATCGCGCTGTGGAATGCGCGCGCTCAAGCCGTGATCGATGGTGGAGCACCGGTCAAGATTGTCTGGAACCAGGGCCTATTTTCGATAGAAGGCTGGGGAATTCCGAAGGGTTCACCACGTGCCGAGATTGCCCGACAGTTTGTGAAGTTCTGCGCCGACCCTAAACAGCAGGCTCTCTTCACCGAGTTCCTTGCCTATGGCCCGACCAACCTGAAGGCCTATGAAAGCATTCCCGCGCAACGTGCCGAAACGCTGCCGACCTCGGACGCGAACCTCAAACTCATGACCATCGCACGCGAAGACTGGTGGAGCGCCAACCGGTCGGACATGGCCGAGCGGTTCAACGCCTGGATTCTCGAGTAAGGAGGACGCCCATGCTTGCGAAGCCCGATCAAGCCAGCCAGCCAAAGCTTCTCGTCGATGGACTGGCAAAAAACTACGGTAACGCCGTTGCGCTCAAACCCACGCATCTTGCGGTCGAACCGGGTGAGTTTCTGACGCTTCTCGGGCCTTCCGGCTCCGGCAAGACAACCCTGCTGCAGATGATCAGCGGATTGGTTACCCCCAATCAGGGGCGGCTTTTCATCGATGGCCGGGATGAAACCCAGACGCCGGTGCACAAACGCGACATCGGCCTGGTGTTTCAGCATTACGCTTTGTTCCCGCATCTGACGGTGGCTGAAAATATCGGCTTTCCGCTGAAGATGCGGGGGCTCAGCCGCGCCGATACGGCAAGGCAGGTGGCTGACGCGCTTTCGATGGTTCAGCTCGATCATCTGGCCAGCCGTTTTCCGCGTGAACTCTCCGGCGGCCAACAACAGCGCGTCGCCCTGGCGCGCTGCTTTGTTTACAAGCCAGCCATCATTTTGATGGATGAACCGCTCGGCGCTCTCGACAAGAAACTGCGTGAGCACATGCAGTTCGAAATCAAGGATCTGCACCGCAAGACCGGTGCGACAATCATCTACGTCACGCATGACCAGGAAGAGGCGCTGGCCATGTCAGACCGCATCTGCCTGATGAATCATGCCCGCGTCGAGCAGATCGGCCCGCCCCATGAAATCTACGCCCGGCCGCAGACGGCCTTTGCAGCAGATTTCATCGGTATTTCCAATATCTTCCGTGGCCGCATCGAGCGCGGTGCCAATGGTGCGGTTCATCTCGCAACACGAAACAGACGTCTGCTGATCGACGGGAAAAACCTCTCGAACGACGTTGAAATGGCACTGGTCGTGCGACCCGAACATCTGGAACTTGGTGGCGAAAGCGAAAATGCCATCAAGGGGCAGGTGGCGGAGATCGTTTATGCCGGATCGGAAACAAGGCTGCTGGTTGACGCTGAGACGGAGGAGCGTGTGACCGTGCGGCTTCTGCCGGGCAAACCGCTGCCGAAACTCGGCGAGAACATCACGTTGAGCTGGAAGCCGGAAGCAGCCGTACTGGTGACGCCATGACCGCTGTCGTTTCACAACCACTGTCCGCACCGTCCCACCGCTTCCGGTTCGGACCGCTCTGGCTGGCCGCACCGGGGCTTGCCTTCCTCGTCATCTTCTTTCTGGTGCCTGTCGCGCGGCTGATGGGGCTCAGTCTCGAAAATGCCGATACCGGTGCCGTGACGATGATGCATTATTCGCGCATTTTCGACACGGACGTTTATTTCCGTGTGCTGCTGATTACCTTTCGTATCGCTGCGCTGACGACGCTGTTTGCGCTGCTTCTCGGTTATCCGCTGGCTTACTGGCTTGCACGTCTTCCAGATTATCGCCGCGGCACGATGATCCTGCTTGTCATGGTGCCGTTCTGGACGAGCTATCTCGTCAAAAGCTTCGCCTGGGTGATCGTTCTTGGACGCACCGGCGTCGTCAACCAGATTGGTCTGAAACTCGGCCTTCTCAGCCAGCCGCTCGAGCTGTTGCACAATGAGTTCGGCGTGATGGTCGGCATGGTCCATGCGATGACGCCGCTTGCCGTTTTGACCATGCTGCCGGTGATGACGGGGATCGATCGCCGGCTCACACAGGCGTCGGGAACACTGGGTGCGACACCGGCAAAAGGCTTCTGGCTCGTCTATTTCCCGTTATCGTTGCCCGGTGCCGCCGCAGCCGGCCTGTTGACCTTCATATCCTCGCTCGGCTTCTTCATCGTGCCCGCTTTGCTGGGTGGTCGACAGCAGACCATGCTGGCGCAACTCATCATCGTGCAGGTGCAGGAAATCCTGAACTGGGCCTTTGCCGGTGCCCTGGCCGCGCTGATGCTGGCTGCAGCACTCGTCACATGCTGGTTGTATGATCGGGTCTTCGGCCTCTCCAGCCTGTCCGGTGAACCTTCGGATAACAAGACCGGAAACAAGGGTGTGCTGCGCGGTTTTGGCCTGGCGGTTCTGGATGTGCTGGCACGGGCCTGCAGCACCTTCAGCACCAGCGTCACAAGGGTTTTGGGAGAGGCCATCTCCTCTCGCATGCTGGGCTTCTATTGCGCGCTGATGTTTGCTTTCCTGATGTTGCCGACGCTTGTCGTGCTGCCGATCGGTTTTACCAGCTCGCAGTTTCTGGAGTTCCCGCCGCCGGGATACGGCCTCGACTGGTTCCGCGCCTATTTCTCATCGGATCTGTGGGTCTCTGCCACGGTGCGCTCTTTCGGCGTGGCCTTTGCCACGGCCGTGGCCGCGACCGCGATCGGCGGCTTTGCCGCGCTGGCGCTTGCCCGCTCCAACTCGCGGTGGCGCGGTCTGATCTTTGCCTTCTTTCTCGCGCCGATGATCGTACCGCGCATCGTTATCGCTGTGGGCCTCTTTTATCTGTTTGCGCAAATGGGGTTGGTCGCGACAGACCTCGGTCTGGTGATAGGCCACACCGTGCTGGCGCTACCTTTTGCTTTTGTCGCGATTGCCGCCGTGCTGAAAAGTTACGACTGGCGCCTCGATCAGGCCGCGGCCACACTGGGTGCGAACAAGTTCCAGGCATTACGCTTCGTCACGGTGCCACTCATAAAGAGCGGCCTGACGGCGGCGTTCCTGTTCGCCTTCATCACATCGTTTGATGAACTGACGGTTGCGATCTTCGTCAGTGGCGGCGTCAAGACCACCCTGCCCAAGCAGATGTGGGATGACATGATCCTTCAGCTCAACCCGACATTGGCTGCGGTCTCCGTTGTCGTCTTCATCGTCGTGACGACACTTCTCCTGGCGGCGGAACGTCTCCGCCGTTCTTCCCAAGCATAAACAGAGTTCTTTCCATGACCGTTACGATCAAAGACTTCCTTGGAAGCTTCAAGACAAAGGCCGACAGGGTTCCTGACCAGGTGTTTGCCCGGTTCAACGGCGCGCCGATCACCTTTGGCCTGCTCGATAGCATGTCGGACAGCTTCGCTGCCGAATTGCGCCGACGCGGATTGCAACATGGCGATCGCGTCGCTGTCATGATGCGCAATTCCCGGTTTTCACTTGCGGTCCTCTTCGGGCTTGCCAAAGCCGGTGTCGTCTGGGTGCCGGTCAATGCCCAGCTTCGTGGCGAGGGCCTGAAATACATTCTGGAGCATTGTGAGCCGGGTACTGTCGTTTGCGACGCGGACCTGCTGGATACCGTCAATGAGAGCGGGGTGACGATCGATACCTCAAACATCATTGTAGCCGGTGGTGAAGAGCCATCCCCTGCGCTTGAGACGATCCTGGCAGCACAGGTGCGTTTTGACGAACCAACACCTCAAGCCAGCGATCTTTTTGCAATCATGTATACCTCAGGTACGACCGGACGTCCCAAGGGGGTGATGGTCACGCACGGCATGATCCGTCTGGCGGGCGAGGCGGTGCGGACACTGTCGCTGGCGAAGGCCGGCGATGTGTTCTTCGTCTGGGAGCCGCTCTATCATATTGGCGGAGCACAACTCATCGTGCTGCCAGTCATTGACGATATCCAGCTCGCCATGGTCGATCGTTTCTCGGCCAGCCGCTTCTGGGATCAGGTGCGGACCTATGGCGCGACCCACATACATTATCTCGGCGGTATCCCGCAGATCCTGCTCAAACAGCCGGAGACCGTGTCGGACAGGAAACATCCGGTTCGGATCGCCTGGGGTGGAGGTTGCCCAAAGGATGTGTGGCCGCTTTTCAGCGAACGTTTTGGTGTCGAGATGCGCGAATGCTACGGCATGACCGAGGCATCGAGCATCACAACCTGCAATGACAATGGCGTTGTCGGTGCTGTCGGTCGGGCCATGCCGTGGTTTACTGTCGACATTCTGGATGAGAACGGCCAGCCGGTTCCGGTTGGAGAAAAGGGAGAAATCGTCGTTCGTACATCTCTCGATGGCGCCTTGTTCAAAGGGTATCTGCACAATCAGGAAGCGACCGACAAGGCGCTGAAAAACGGCAGCCTCCATACCGGCGATTCAGGCTCCTTCGATGCGGATGGCAATCTCTGGTTCCACGGCCGTCTGACGGATAGCGTGCGCTGCAAGGGAGAGAACGTTTCTGCCTGGGAGGTGGAGCATGTCGTTTCCTCTCACCCTTCGGTAGAAGATTGTGCGATGATCGGCGTTAAAGCCGAAATCGGCGAACAGGACATCAAGCTCTTCGTCAAACCGAAGGCCGGCAGCGTCATCGTTCCGTCAGAGCTTTCCGTCTGGCTCGGTGAACGCCTGGCCACCTACCAGAACCCGCGTTACATCGCCGTTGTCGATGAGTTCGAACGCACGCCCAGTCAACGCATCATGAAGCACAGGCTGCCGTCAGGGATTGATAGGTGCTGGGATCGCCTGTCACTACCCATGGCGTCCTGACCCTTCAGCGCCGCTTTATCGCCTCTAAAATCTGGCTTTGAAACAAAACGGCCCGCGAAGAGATTGTCTTCGCGGGCCGCACTATTTTTTGAGATCGAAATCTTAGTAGTGAACCGACAGGGAATCGATCGGTGTGGTCTTCGGCGGTGCGAACTTCGTCAGATCGATGCCGTCGACAGCCGAGCGATATTCTTCGATGCTCGGGGTGCGACCGAGAATTGCCGACAGCACCACGACCGGG
The DNA here is from genome assembly GCF_044772305.1 of Agrobacterium sp. NPDC090273. Classification (NCBI taxonomy): domain Bacteria; kingdom Pseudomonadati; phylum Pseudomonadota; class Alphaproteobacteria; order Hyphomicrobiales; family Rhizobiaceae; genus Agrobacterium; species Agrobacterium sp. NPDC090273. The sequence goes on along the minus strand of NZ_JBIVYN010000012.1, from coordinate 107,037 downwards.
GTCGAGGCCAGCAGCGACTCACCCTTCTTTTCGGCGGTATCTTCCACAACACGTCCCTGGAAGAGACGGGTCGAGGTTGCCAGAACGGTATCGCCCTTTTCAGCCTTTTCCTGGTTGCCCATGCAGAGGTTGCAGCCCGGACGCTCGAGATAAAGGATGTTCTCGTATTCGGTACGGTTGGACGTCTTCGGCTTCAGGTCATCGAACTCAAAGCCGGAGTACTTCTGCAGGATTTCCCAATCGCCTTCAGCCTTCAACTCATCGATGATGTTGTAGGTCGGCGCTGCGACAACGAGCGGTGCCTTGAACTCGACCTTGCCTTCAGCCTTTTCGATGTTCTTCAGCATCTGCGCGACGATCTTCATGTCGCCCTTGTGCACCATGCACGAACCAACGAAGCCGAGGTCCACCTTCTTGGTGCCACCGTAGTAGGACACCGGGCGGATCGTATCGTGGGTGTAGCGACGCGACACATCGACGTTGTTGACATCGGGGTCGGCGATCATCGGCTCGTCAATCACGTCGAGATCGACAACGACTTCGGCGAAATATTTCGCATTGGCATCCGGCGTCAGTGCGGGCTTTTCACCCGAACGGATCTCGGCAATGCGTTGGTCAGCCTTGTCGATCAGGCCCTGCAGGGTCTTGCCGGCATTGTCCATGCCCTTGTCGATCATGATCTGGATGCGCGACTTGGCGATTTCCAGCGACTCGATCAGGGTTTCGTCCTGCGAGATGCAGATCGAAGCCTTGGCCTTCATTTCGGCCGTCCAGTCGGTGAAGGTAAAGGCCTGGTCAGCGAGAAGCGTGCCGATGTGCACTTCGATGATACGGCCCTGGAACACGTTGTCGCCGTGCTGCTTGAGCATCTGCGCCTGGGTTGCGTGAACCACATCGCGGAAGTCCATGTACGGCTGCATCGTGCCCTTGAAGGTCACCTTGACCGACTGCGGGATCGGCATGGTTGCTTCGCCGGTGGCGAGCGCCAGTGCGACGGTGCCGGAGTCCGCACCGAAGGCGACGCCCTTGGACATGCGGGTATGGCTGTCGCCGCCGATGATGATTGCCCAGTCATCCACGGTGATGTCGTTCAGCACCTTGTGGATCACGTCCGTCATCGAATGATAGACGCCCTTCGGGTCGCGCGCGGTGATCACGCCGAAGTTGTTCATGAAGGACATGAGCTTCGGAATGTTGGCCTGTGCCTTCTTGTCCCAGACCGATGCCGTATGGCAACCGGACTGATAGGCACCATCCACGAGTGGCGAAATGACGGTCGCCGCCATGGCCTCGAGTTCCTGCGCGGTCATCAGACCGGTCGTGTCCTGCGAGCCAACGATGTTGACCTTGACGCGAACGTCGGAACCGGCGTGCAGAACCTTGCCCGGCGTAACGCCGACGGCGTTGCGGTTGAAGATCTTTTCAACTGCGGTCAGGCCCTGGCCTTCGATCGCGATTTCCTTGTTCGGAGCGAAGACAGGCGTCGCCTCGATGCCAAGAGTTTGCGCGGCAAATGTCTGGAGCTTCTTGCCGAAGACGATGGCGTAGGAGCTGCCGGCCTTCATGAATTCCATTTTCTGCGGCGTGAAAGCAGCGGCAACATCGACCAGCTCATTGCCGGTCTCGTCGCGAAGCTTCTTGTTCTTCGCGTCGATCTTCAGGACAGTGCCGGTCTCGACCGAGAATTTCTGCTCAAGGATCGGGTTGCCGTCATTGTTGAGGATCGGCTTGCCGTCTTCACCGGTCTTCTTGACCCAGTTCTTCAGGTTGATGCCGATACCGCCCGTCACGTCGACGGTGGTCGCGAAGATCGGCGAAATGCCGTTGGTGCCTGCGACGACAGGGGCAAAGTTGACGAAAGGAACGTAGGGGCTGGCCTGCTTGCCGGTCCACAGCGCCACGTTGTTGACGCCCGACATACGCGACGAACCAACGCCCATGGTGCCTTTTTCGGCGATCATCATCACGCGCTTGTCCGGATGCTGCTTCTGCAGCGCGACGATTTCCGCCTGCGCTTCCGGCGTGATCATACACTGGCCGTGGAGCTGGCGGTCCGAACGCGAATGCGCCTGGTTGCCGGGGGAGAGAAGGTCGGTGGAGATATCGCCTTCTGCAGCGATGAAGGTAACGACCTTGATCTCGTCTTCGACATCGGGAAGCTTGGTGAAGAACTCGGCCTTGGCGTAGCTTTCCAGAACGTCCGTCGCAATGGCATTGCCAGCCTTGAAGGCATCACGCAGGCGGAACATGTCGGCGTCATACAGAAAGACCTGGGTCTTCAGTACGTCACCAGCCTGCTTGGCAATCGCAGCGTCGTTGCCGAGCGCGATGTCGAGCAGGACTTCGACCGAAGGGCCACCCTTCATGTGCGACAGAAGTTCCAGCGCAAATGTCGGCGTGATTTCGGGAACAACCGTCTCGCCGAGAATGATTTCTTTCAGGAACGCTGCCTTGACGCCAGCCGCACTCGTGGTGCCGGGCAGGGTGTTGTAAATGAAGAACTTGAGAGCATCGGACCGGTGCTCGCTGCCGGCGTCCTTGATCAGCGTAATGATTTCGCTGGTGAGCGCGCCGTCATCAATCGGCTTGGGAGCAAGCCCTTGCGTTTCTCTGCTTTTGATTTCAGCCAGGTAGTCCAGGTAAAGGTTCATCGCAATCCCAACTTCATGATGTATATGGCGTCGAAATGCGGCGCCATCAAACCGTTTTGTTCATCGGCTCGGGTTCCTATGGGTCTCGAATACGTCACCCAAGGCCGACTGACAAGATGTCGCACTTCAGTAAAAAAGTAGTGCTTTTCATTCAACATTCAACGGTTGAAAACAGCCGGTGGTCGGCCCGGACCATTGGAACGATTGAATCGGTCGATTTTTCTCGTTCGACCTTCAAAATCTCACAAATCATGGTGTGTTGGTGGCTGATTTCGGCCGCATCAGCCTCTGGCTCACAAGGCATACGAGTGCGAATTTTCCGATTTAATGGAGTGTTTTGGTCGCTCGGGACGCGCGGAGGCCGGTTTCCGACTGGCGTGTGATGCGTGCTCTCAGGCTCAAGGGCAGGGGTGCCAGAACCACACCGAGATTGCGAAGTGTGGCAGCAAAGGTTTCCGCCGAAGCGGCCACTTTTATCAGGCTGGTTTCGGGGCAGAGTTGCGTCAGGCAAACGCGGAATATTTGCTCATCCCAATGCTGGATGCCGGCAACGATACCAAGCAAGAGCACTTCGTCCGGACTGATGAAGCGTGATCCGGCGCGGTAAGCGACGAGGGGGCGGAACGCGCAGGTATTTAGCGAGGTCATGAACCGCTCGAGTGCGGCTGCAGCCTCCGCTCCCGCAGAGGCGCCAAGTTTGTCTTGATAGAAGCGCAACGCAGCCGGTGCTGACCGGTCGCGCATATCGTCGATCGGATCGGCTAGCAGCCGATAGCCCTCCAGCACAAGTTGCTCTGCCCGACGGTTGAGGTAGTCCTCCGTCGTGGGAGCATAAGTAGCCGTGTCTTGCGCCATGGCGATGTCCTCGACTGGCTAGCCTGTCACGGAACGTGACGAAGCCACTCATCCGTCGAGAATTTTTCGGCGGCCAATTTTTCGGCAGCGGCGTATTCCTCGGGTGAAATGCTGCCGGCAACTCCGCCATTCAACGAACGGAACGTCTCCTTCATCCGCTCGATGATTTCTTCTCGTGGCAGGCCGGCCTGGCTGCGCAGAGGATCGACACGCTTGTTGGCGCTGGTGGTGCCCTTGTCGCTCAGCTTCTCTCTGCCGATCCGCAGAACCTTGACCATCTTGTCGGCGTCCATGTCGTAAGCCATGGTGACGTGGTGCAGCACGGAACCGGCGGTGAAGCGCTTCTGTGCCGCGCCACCGATCTTGCCTTTGGTGCTCGAAATGTCGTTGAGCGGCTTGTAGAACGCATCGATCCCCAGCGAGTTCAGCGCTTTCAGGACCCAGTCATCAAGGAAGGCGTAGGAGTCCGCAAAGCTCATGTCACGGACAAGTTCCGCTGGCGCATAAAGCGAATAGGTCACGGTCGTGCCGGGCTCGACAAACATCGCACCGCCGCCGGTGACACGGCGGACGGTCTCCACGCCGAATTCGGCAGCGGCTTCCAGATCCACTTCGTTTCGCAACGACTGAAATCCGCCGATGATGATGGCAGGGCGTTCCCATTCCCAGAACCGCAGGCAAGGAGCGCGGCGACCCGCCGCGACTTCCTTAGCCAGCACTTCGTCGAGGGCGAGGTGAATTGCCGGCTGCAAAGCGGGCCCCTCCAGAATTTGCCACTCATAATCTCGCCATGTCCCGGTTACGCCAAGCGCTCTGCGGACGGCGATTGCCACGGCCTCGGCGCTGAAGCCGATCATTTCGGCACCGGGGCGTAGACCGGCTCTGACCGCTGCGATGATCTCTTCGACGCTGGAAGAGACTGGCAGCCCTTCCAGCGATGTGCGGATATCGTCCAGTGCTTCAGCCGGCTCCAGGAAGAAGTCGCCAGATACCTGCACGTCCGACAGGCGGCCATCCAGATTTTCGAGATCGACGACAACCAGCTTGCCGCCCTGTACCTTATATTCACCATGCATGCGTGTGTTCCAATCAGAGGCTTATGCGTCGCGGTTTATCAGGGAAACGAGACCAGATCGCCATAGAGTGACCGTAGCTTTTCCTTAACCGCCGCCGAGTTCCGGTAGATGTCGATAAACTTCCGCAACTCTTTGTCGTCTTTCAGTTCAGGTCTTGTTACGAACTGGAATGCATAAATCGGGTCGTTTTCAAAAATAAGCCCGGACGCCGGGTCGAGACCAGCCAGCTTGGCAAATGTCGGGTAGGTCGCTCCAGCGTCGACCTCATCCAGCGCACGGGCAATCTGCGGTCCATCGAGCTGCACGATCTGAAGTGGTTTGTGCCAGACAGTGACATCTTCCAATGTCGCCCGATGACCCACATCAGGCTTGAGTTCGATCAGCCCAGCCCGCTCGAGCAAACGCAACGACCGCGCCGTATTGACTGCATCGCCGGAAAAAACGATGCGTGCATTGTCGGGCAGATCCTGCAGGCTTTTGTACTTTTTGGAGTACAGCCCGAATGGGGTGCTGAACGCCGGTGCAATCGCAACGAGATTTTGTCCGCTGTTCGTGTTGGAAAATTCCAGGAACGGTATGTGCTGGAACAGGTTGGCATCGACCTCGCGGTCTGCGACCGCTCTGTTTGGTGTGTTCCAGTCGTTGAATTCAACAAGCTCGACCTTCAGCCCGGCAGCTTCCGCTTCGGTTGCCGCGATCTCGGCCGCCTGGTTCGAAATACTTGTTGCCAGGGCGATGCGCAGCGTTTTGGGTTCTTGAGCGGTCGCGCCGGGAACACCCCATACACACGCCAGCGTCGTGGCGATGATCCCCAAAACAGTCCGGCGAGAGGCCGTGGTCGACGTTGAAACATTTCGTGGACGGCGATGAACGAGCATGGGTGAGACTTTCAATGGAGGCGTGAGCCGTAGCGTCTATATAGATCGGCTTCGGCCTACAATAACATGATATTTTTAGTCAAGAATGCAATTGATACGTTGGTCTTCGATGTGCTCCCGATAGACCATAATGCTTCCTTTTGACGACTTTTATCAAAGCCCCTTGCAACGAATTGCATTTCTAGTTTAGAATAATTCTAATAACTTGATCGATAATTTCAACTTAAGCTTTTGAAAGGAGCTCCCATGTCCAGCAATCCTTCCTGCAACGCCTGTGCATTTTACGAAGATCACACGGCCAACAGCGGCAAGGTATCGGCGGACGCCGGCCTCTGTCGTTTCAACCCGCCGGTCTCGCAGCCGCAGGCCGATTCCCGCGGTCTGTGGCCTGTCGTTTCGTCGAAGGACTGGTGCGGCCACTTCAGCACCGAGCGCGCAGCTTGATAAACACAGGGCGGTCATAAGCCGCCCAATTTACGTGATAAAGAAAAGGGCGGCTGTCTTCGACGGCCGCCCTTTTGATGTGTGTGAGTTACGGCAGTCAGGTCTGAACTGTCGAGCCGTCGACGGACGTTACTCTTTCATGCTGAGGACAACCGTTGGCCAGAATTCGGAGACGGTTGGGTGGATGGGGACTGCCCAGCGCAGTTGATCGTAGGTCGCACCGGCGTTCATCATGTCGAGAATGCCGTGGATCGATTCGTCGCCGCCGGTGCCGAGAATGGCGGCGCCGAGAATTTCCTTTGTCTCGGCATCGGCGATGAACTTCATCAGGCCCTGGGTCTCACCTTTTTCGACGGCGCGGCCGACGCGGGCCATGGATTGGTGTCCAACAAGAACCTTGCGACCGGTCTTTTTCGCTTCCGTCTCGCTCATCCCGATGCGGCCAAGGGGCGGGTCGATATAAAGCGCATAGCCGACCCGGCGATCGGAGACCTTGCGGTCCTCGCCGTCGAAGAGGTTGGCCGCGACAATCTCGAAGTCATTATAGGCCGTGTGCGTGAAGGCGCCTCGGCCATTGCAGTCGCCCAAGGCCCAGATTCCCTCGACATTGGTGGCGAGACGATCGTCGACCTTGATGTAACCGCGCGCATCGCGCTCAACGCCAGCCCGATCGAGACCGAGATCGTCGGTGTTCGGACGGCGGCCAACGGCGATCAGAACGTCCGAGCCGATGATGTCTCCACCATCTCTATCGGTCTTAACGGCAATACCGTCTTCATGTTTGCGGAAACGAATATCGTCGGCGTTGGTGTAAATGGCGATGCCTTCGGCCTCGAGAATGCCGCTGATGGCCTCGGATATATCCTCGTCCTCTCGCGCGACGAGGCGGGGACCTTTCTCGATGACGGTGACCTCGGCGCCGAAACGACGATACATCTGCGCAAACTCCAGGCCGATGTAACTGCCGCCGATAATGACGAGATGCTTTGGCACGCGGTCCAGCATGACGATGTCGCTGTTGGTCATGTAGGGCACGTCATCGATGCCTGGAAAATCCGGGATTGCCGCACGACCGCCGACGTTCAGGAAGATCTGCGGCGCGGTCAGAAGCTCATCGTCAACGCGCACGGTGTTGGGGCTTTCGAAACGCGCGTGACCTCGCATCAGTGTGCAGTTCGCCATGCTGCCAAGCCAGCTTTCGTTTCCGTGGCGGCTGTCCAGCGTGACCTTGTGCGAACGGCGCATGACCGTCGGCATGTCGATCGCCACCTTGCTGTCCAGCACCACACCATATTCTGCGCCCCGGCGGGCAAGATGGGCCGCATAGGCGCTGGCGACCAGGGTCTTCGTTGGTTTGCAGCCGGTGTTGACGCAGGTGCCACCGACATGTTTGCGCTCGATGATCGCAACGCTCTTGCCGGCATCGTTGAAACGTCCGGCAAGCGAGGGGCCGGCTTGCCCGGCCCCGATGATGATTGCGTCAAAAGCCTTCATAGCGATGAAACGATCAGGTAGGCGCCGATAATGGCGACGGCGTCCTCGATAAAGGCGGCCGGTGGGTCCTTGCCGAAGCTGGCGGCCAGTTTGCCGCGCGCAGCGGCACCGCCATAGGTGCCGATCACGGCGCCGACGATGCCGGCGATCAGGCCAACAATCCAGTTGCCGGAGGGTACGCCAATAGCGGCACCTGTCAGCGCACCCATGAGAATGCGTGCGCCGAACTGCTGCGGTACCTTGCGGCTGGGCGTCGTGGGTAATTGGTCGGTGACCAGTTCGACGGCGGCGAGGATGGTGAAGATACCAACGGCCCAGACGGAGCCCATCAAGGCCAGCCAGGAGCCGGAGAGATCGAGCCAGCCCAGCCAGGCTGCCCATGCAATCGCGGCCGGTGCCGTCATGGCGCGGAGTCCGGCAATCACGCCAATCAGAAGTGCAAGCAAGAAAGACATCTTTACCTCAAGGTTGGTTATTCCAGGCGATGATAAGAAAGATGATGCCAAACCTTCCCGAGTGTCTGTCTTTGAAGAATGCGAGACTTTTGGGCTTTGGAAGAATGCGATTTCCGGCTCGGTTTGTGCGTTGATTTAAGCTGCTTTTTCTGAGCGTTTCAAGCGGCGTTATTTGGCGATATCTGGCTTATCTTCGAGCGTTCTCCCGGAACGCTCCGAGACGGCGTAAAGATGAAATCGACCTGTTTGAAATGCTTCGCTGTTCCTGGTCAACGTCAATACGGCACAGTGATCATCGCGGTTTTAGGCGCGGCTTTACCAACGGCACCTGTGTGGAAGATTTTCGCTTCGGAAAGCCGTCACCTTCCGGGACAATAGGATAGCCGGTCAACCCTTCCAAAGGTGTCTGATCGGCTCTTTTTGCGACCTCAAAGCCCGGAAGGAAAAAGGCGACGTGCAATCGAAGCTGACATCCGACACCTACAGAAAGACAGTTCTTCAACCGCTCAGAAGATCGGTTTTCTCTCTTGGCGCCACCAGCGCGGTCATCAATTTGCTGGCGTTTACCGGCCCGATTTTCATGTTGCAGGTCTATGACCGCATCCTGCCGGGGCGCAGTGTTCCAAGCCTTATCGGCCTGGCAATCATCGCCGCGGCACTTTTCCTGTTTCAGGGCGTTCTTGAACTGCTTCGATCGCTTTTACTCGGGCGGATCGGTGTCTCGATTGACCAGCGGCTTAATCGGGGTGTTCTTGGCGTGCTGGTGTCGACGCCGGCGAATGGATCGTCGGCTGGCGACGGGCTCCAGCCGGTGCGCGATCTCGATCAGGTGAGGAATTTTCTGTCCGGTCCCGGCCCGACGGCGCTGTTCGACCTGCCATGGATGCCGGTTTATATCGCAGTCTGTTTCCTGTTTCACGTGTGGATCGGTGTTGCTGCCCTCTGTGGCGCCGCCATTCTGGTGATTTTTGCGGTCCTTGCGGAAATCCTCTCCCAACGCCCGGCAAAGGCTGCAGCGCAGTTTTCCACGCAGCGGCACGCCTTTGCTGCCGATGCCCGGCAAAACCGTGAGGCGGTCATGGCCATGGGCTTTGCCTCACGGCTGGCAAACCGCTGGGCTGCTGCAAGCGACCGCTATTTCGCCAGCCAGATCAGGACGGGCAATATCGTTTCGCTCCTGACCACGTCCTCGCGCATCGCCCGGATGATGCTGCAGTCGGGCGTGCTTGCGGTCGGCGCGTTTCTCGTTATTCGTGAAGAGGCAACCGGTGGTATCATCATCGCAAGCTCCATCCTTGTCAGCCGAGCACTGGCGCCGGTGGAGCTTTCGATCGGGCAGTGGCGCAGCTTTGCTGCAGCCCGGCAGAGCTGGTCACGCCTTGCCGCACTTCTGGCCGCAACACCGCAGATGGACCGGGCGGTGAAACTGCCTGCACCGAAAGCAACACTGACGGTTGAAAACCTGTCTCTCGCAGCTCCTGGTCGGCGCGACCTGTTGCTTCGCAATGTATCCTTTGAACTGGCAGCCGGTGCCGTTCTCGGTGTCGTGGGCCCGAGTGCTTCCGGCAAGACATCTCTGGCGCGGGCGCTGATCGGTTTTTGGCCGCCAGCGGCCGAGGCGATAAAATTCGATAAGGCATCGCTGGCCCAATGGGAGCCCGCCGAGCGGGGCAGACATATCGGCTATCTGCCGCAGGACGTGCAGTTGCTAGACGGATCGATAGCCGACAACATTTCCCGCTTCGACACTGATGCGCCCTCTCAGTCCATCATCGCGGCGGCAGAGGCTGCCGGCATTCGCCAGATGGTTGCCGAACTGCCTGATGGTTTTGAGACAAGGATCGGAGAGGGCGGCGTGATCTTGTCCGCCGGTCAGAGGCAGCGAGTAGCGCTGGCGCGGGCTCTCTACGGTGACCCTTTCCTCGTCGTGCTGGACGAACCCAATTCCAATCTCGATGCCGAGGGCGAAGCGGCACTTCTTCGGGCGCTTGAGACGGTGCGTGAGCGCGGCGGTATCGCTGTTGTCGTTGCCCATCGGCCAAATGTGTTGTCCATTGCCGACCATATCCTTGCGCTTGGCCAAGGTCGGGTCCAGGCCTTCGGGCCGAAGGAAACCGTACTGGCTCAGCCGTCGAAAGCGCCGGTGCCGGGCCCGCTGGCGTTTCGCGTCACCTATGGCAAGGACATGGCATCATGAACGGCAAGACCGACCTCGATATGGATAAAAGCATCCGGCGCCTCTCGCGTATCGTCTTTGTCACGATCTTCGTTCTCGTTGGTGTGGCTGGTGGGCTCGCCGCGACCGTCAATATTGCTGGTGCGATCATTGCGTCCGGTACTCTCGTCGTTGATACCCAGGTCAAGCCGGTACAACATCTCAAGGGAGGTGTGGTGCAGGAAATCCTTGTGCGTGACGGCGACAGTGTCGAGGCGGGGCAGGTTCTCCTGCGTTTCGACGGCACGCAGGCGCGCGCCAACCTTGCGATCATCCGCAAGCGGTTGAAAGAACTCTCTGCCGTGGCAACAAGGTTGCAGGCCGAACGGGACGCGGCAACGGTCCTGACCATCAGTAACACGCTGGCGACCTCCGATCCGGATAGTTTTCGATTGCTGCTGGGTGAACAGCGCCTCTTCAACGACCGCCGTGCCTCACGGGAGGGGAGAAAGTCGCAACTTCGCGAACGCATCAGCCAATTGCAGCAGGAAGCGGAAGGGCTTGTTGCACAGGAAAAGGGCAAGCGTCTGGAAATCGACCTGGTGGAAAAGGAACTCGCCAGCCTTAGAAACCTCCTTGATCAGGGTATTGTTTCCGCAGCCCGGGTCTATTCGCTTCAACGCGAGAGCGCGCGTCTGACGGGCGAACTCGGCAATTTCATCGCTTCTGTCGCGCAGGTGAAGGGGCGCATCACCGAAACCGAACTGCAAATCATCCAGATCGAGGATGACCATGGCAGCGAGGTGTCCGAACAGCTCCGGCAGACGCAGGGCGATATCGGCCAGTTTTCCGAACGGTTGATCGCTGCTGAAGACGACCTGAAACGCATCGATATCCGCGCACCGCAGGCGGGTGTGGTCGATCAGATGGCCGTTCATTCCGCAGGGGCTGTTGTCAGTGCGGGTGAAACGATGCTGCGGATCGTTCCAAGCGATGACCACCTGACGGCCGAGCTTCGAATTGCACCGCGTGACATCGACCAGATCGCGCCCGGGCAGGCGGTGGTGCTCAACCTGTCAGCCTTCAATCACCGTGATACACCTGAACTCGATGCCCGAATTTCCACGGTTTCTGCCGATCTTCTGGAAGACAGGCAGACCGGAGAAAAATATTACCGCGCCAGAGCAACGATCGAGACCGATGAGTGGAAACGATTGGGTAAACGGCAGGCGGTTCAGGGAATGCCCGTCGAAGGATTTGTTCAGACCGGAGAGCGAAGCGTCCTTGCTTATCTTGCCAAGCCCATGACCGATCAGATCGGCCAGGCATTTCGGGAAAACTAGGAGCCATGCGGCGAAAAAATCGCCGCATGAACGTTCTGTCCGGTCTCAGACGTACCAGTCATCGATCGAATAAGCCTTGATGTAATCGATCTTCATCTGCGAACCGTCGCTGAAATCTTGCGCCGACGGTGTTCCGGCCATGCCGCCGACGGCGAGATTGACGACCATGTACATTGGATCATGCATGTCTGACGGGGTGTCGATCTGCGCTACAGCCACATCATCGATGTACCAAGTGATGTGGTCTTCCTCCCACAAGACGCCGTAGGTGTGAAAACCTTCCGTGCTTGCCACGCTGACATTGTTGATGATCGAAGACTGTGAGCCACTTTCGTTGGTGTGGGCCGACATGATGACCGTATTGGGGTTCTGGCCCCGCATTTCCACCACGTCCAGTTCCGGTGGCCATGAGCCATCGGCCGGAAGCAGCCAGAAGGCGGGCCAGGCGCCCTGGTCGTCGGGCATGTCCGCACGGATCTCGAAGTAACCGTAGGTCTGGCTGAAGGAGGAATAGGTATTCAGCATGCCCGAGGTGTAGTCGTAACCGTTCACCTCACTCTCGATCGACGAGGGTGTGGCGGCTGCAGTAATCGTCAGAACGCCGTTCTCGACCGAAAATGGATTAACGGAGGATGTCGGCTCATAGGACGGATTGATGTACCACTGCTTTTCACCGTTTCCGGTGAGCGTGCTACCTTTTTCCGGTGCCCACCAGTATTTGGCGTCCCATACGCCCTGTTCGCCGTCGCGGAGCGATAAGGAATTGAAGTCATCGGTGAAGGTTGCCGTGAGCACCGAACGATCGAGGCTCAGTTCAAACTGGTCTGCCTGCAATTCATCGGCCGTTGTGTTTGCCAGCACGACACTTTCGCCATTTCCGAGATTAAGCCACAGGTCGTTTCCTTGCTGTGTGGCATTGCTTATCAACTGGTCGAATGACGTGATGCCGTAGTCGTTGAGGCGGATGGTGTCGTCAGAGCCGAAATCGGTGATGAGATCGGTGCCGTTGCCTTTCGTGAAGATGAAGGTATCAGCGCCGCCTCCACCAATCAGCACGTCATTGCCTGCGCCACCGTCGATGGTCTGCGAGCCCGAACCACCGGTGATGATGTTGTCGAGGTCATTGCCGAAGGCATAACGGCCGTTCCCCGTGACGCGCAGGTTCTCGAAATTGTCGGGTAGTGTGTAGCTCATCCATGTGTCGATGGTGTCGATGCCCTCCCCGGCATTTTCGACCGCTCGATTGATCCCCGAATAGAGGTAGTAGATGTCATCGCCCGTACCGCCGATCATCGTCACATCAACGGAACTGTCACCCCACATGGAATCGTTGCCTGCCTTACCGTAAAGTTGGGGGCCGGAATTGGTGGCAGAGAAGAAACCTGTGGAACTTCCGCTGTAATAGAGTGTCTCGCCAAGCGCATTCAAAACTGTCTGGGCCATCGCAATGCCTCCTGTTCGTGGTGGTCCTCCGCAAAACTCCTCCTGCGGAAAACCTAACAGTCCGGCTTTTCTGATTTAGGGCGAAAATGAGATGTCCTGTTCCAATACGGGAATGGCGGCGCAAAACTGCCGCCGTGTTTAACGAGGCGTATTGCTCCGGCACAACCGCGTGATTTTACGCTTCATTATGAGGCAGGGTGTTACGCGATCACGGCTGCGGACCAGAGGCCGGCGTTACAGGACGAGCTTGCGCAACTGCTGAGACAGAAGGTCCATCAGGCTGACGGTGGCGATGATGATGATGAGCATTGCAGAGGCCTGCGGATAATAGAAACCGCGAATGTTTTCGAACAGAACCTGACCGATGCCACCGGCACCGATGAGGCCGAGAACGGTTGCCGAGCGGATGTTGGATTCCAGGCGATAAAGCGAGAGCGAAATCCATAGCGGCAGCACCTGGGGGATGACGCCGAACAGCACTTGCTGCACGCGAGAGGCACCGGTTGTGCGGATCGCCTCGACCGGGCGAGGGTCGATGGCTTCGACGGCCTCGGAAAACAGTTTGGAGAGCGTGCCCGTGGTGTGGATGAAAAGCGCCATCACGCCAGCGAAAGGACCAAGACCGACAGCCACCACGAAAAGGACCGCAAACACCACTTCATGAATGGCGCGGAACATGTCCATCAGGCGACGGACTGGCTGCAGCACCCACCACGGCGCCATGTTGTGTGCCGAAAGGATGCCAAGCGGGACGGAAAAGACGACCGCCAGAAAAGTACCCCAAAGGGCGATCTGCACGGTGACGACCATTTCCTCCAGGTAAAATCGCCAGTCACCGAAGTCGGGCTTCATGAAGCCGCTGGCATATTCAGCCATGTTACCGGCATCGGTGAACAGATAGGTCCATCTGCCTATCTCCGCCGGTGTCCAGCTATAGGCCAATGCCGCAATAACGGCGAGCAGGAGAAGGCCGTTTCGCGTTCCGCCTGGTTGTTTCGGCAAAGATGCGGTCACGGCAGTGTCTGTTGTCGTCATCGCTTTGGTCATGGAATTGTCTCGCGTTGGAAGAGGAGACAGGCCATCGGGCCTGCCTCACGGTCGATCGGGGTCAGTTGCCGAGGCTGGCGAGCTCGGCTTCGTATCTTGCCTTCTGCGCTGTCAGGTCCTTGATCTTTGCGTCTCTTGCAGCGGCATCGAGCTTGGCGTCGCCCTGAGCCTGCGCAATGGCCTTGGTCAGTTCCATGACGCGGATCGGCAGAAGCTGGTTGTCGTTGGAAGCGCGGAATGGCGACCATTTCAGACCGGCGAGGATTTTCTTCTCGTCCTCGACGTTACCCTTGGACTTGTCGGTGCCGTAGGTCAGGAAGAAATCGCGGATCTTCGTCTTGGCTTCTTCCGGCAGGTCCTTGCGCCAGACAATCGGATCTGCGGGGATCAGGGGCGAACGCCAGATTTCGCGGATGTTGGCGAACGCTTTCGGATTGTTCTGCTCGATAAGCGCCATGTTCTCGGTATTGTTGGCGGCAGCGTCGACCTGTTTGTTGGCCACAGCCATGGCATTTGTTTCATGGTTGGCGTTGGTGACGTTCTTGAAGCAGGTCTTCGGGTCGATGCTGTTTTTCGAGAACACGAAGGTCATCGGCACGAGATAGCCGGAGGTCGAGTTGACGTCGCCGAGACCGAAGTTGAGCGACTTGTCGCAGGTCAGGAGCTGGTCGATCGTCTGGATCGGAGACTCTTTCGGCACGATGACCACGGACCAGTAGCCCGGCTCACCGGTGACGGCGACGCTCTGAACGAACACTTCGCCATCGGCGCGGTCGACGGCTTCCATGGCCGACTTGTTGCCGTACCAGGCCATCTGCACCTTGTCGAAGCGCATGCCTTCAATGATGCCGGCATAGTCGGACGCGAAGAAGGGTTTCACCTCAAGGCCGGTCTTTTCCTTCATCGCATCGAGGAAGGGCAGCCAGCTGCTTTTCAGGTTCTGCTGGGATTCGGTCGAGATGATACCGAAGTTGATGGTTTCTGCCGCATGCGCTGCAGACCCCAGAGTAAGGGCGAGTGACATCGCCGCCATGCTTTTCAGGATCGCGTTCATCGTAGTCTCCGTGTCGTCAAACGTGGTTAGGCGGGCAGGGGCTGTGCCTGCAGTCTGTTGAGGACCGGCTTGAGGGCCGGAGCGGCATGGCCAGCCGGAGCATCCGGCAGGACCAGTTCTTCCGAGGCTGCGCCATAAAGCTCGGCCAGGAATTCGTTCGTCAGCGCGCTGGATGGTCCGTCATAAACGATCTTGCCATTGCGCATCGCGACGGTGCGCGGGCAATAACGGCGCGCATATTCCACCTGATGCAGCGATACGACCACGGTGATGCCGTCGCTAGAATTGATATCGGAGAGGACATCCATGACGCGCCGCGCAGATGAGGGGTCGAGAGCGGAGATCGGCTCGTCGGCAATCAGGATTTCGGCTTCCTGTACCAGCGTTCGGGCAATGGCGGCGCGCTGCTGCTGGCCACCCGACAGCGTTGAGGACCGCTGGGTAAGCACCTGGGGAATTCCGACCCGTTCCAGCGCGGCCTGGGCCTTGCGTTTTTCGTCGTGGTTGAAGAGGCCAAGCGTTCCGCGCCAGCGCGGCGTGCGGCCCAGGTGGCCGATCAGTACATTGGTCAGCACGGAAAGCCGGCCGACCAGATTGAATTGCTGGAAGATGACGGAAACGCGGCCCCGTTTCAGGCGTCGGTTGAGACGCCCGCTGTCCTGACAAAGATCGCCGAGGACGTCGATGCGGCCACCGACAGCATCTGCCACTTCCAGCCCGGCAATATGGCGGATGAGGGTGCTTTTGCCTGAGCCCGAAGCGCCGATCAGCGCAACCATTTCACCGCGCTCGACGGTCAGGCTTACCTTGTCCAAAGCACGTGTCTTGCCGAAAGTCTTCGAGACATTGGAGACCGTTATCGCTGTCATTGTTACCTGTTCCTTCAGCCAAAATTCGGCATGGTTGTCCCGCACGCAAAAGAACAAGTCCTGTGCGTCGTGCAGAATTTAATGTGAATCGTCCAATGTCGTCCGGCTATCGATGTATAGATCCGGACTGGATGCAATTACCCTGTGAATTGCCTGGTCGGATGGCGTTTAATTACAGGTCACACGATGACAGTTTCGTGACAAAACGCCGTCTGTGACCCGTAGGTGCAATCCAAATTATCTGTCGATACCATAGGTCAAATCTATGGGTTGCGCCGACTGCTTCTGCGAGAGTCCGTCCTAGAGAACGGTTTCGACAAAAGCCTTGATCGATCGCACCGTCTTTCGGTCTTCCAGAAAAGCCAGCCGATATTCCGTTTTGATCATGCCGCCGGAAATGCGCAATGTCTTCATGCGTGGGTGGGGGACGAATTCGAAGTCGGCTACGACACCGATCCCAAGTCCCCTTTCAACCGCTTTCCACACACCCTCGCGGCTGCCGATTTCCATGAATGGCGTGAGGGCAACATTGGCGGCTTCGGCCGCGCGCTCAAGCGCATAACGGGTGGTTGAGCCTTCTTCCCTGAGGATCAGGGGTTCGCCCGCCAGCTCGGCCAGTTCGATCTCGTCCCTTTGCCACCAGGCATGGTCGTCATTTACGAAGGCGACGATCTCCTGCGTGCTGAAGGTTATCGTCTTGATACGAGGGTCGTCGATCGTATGCGCCAGGATTGCAATATCGGCTTCGAGCTCAAGGATGCGTTTCAACGTCCGGTCGGAATTGCCGAGAAGCATGTTGACCTTGAAGGAGGGGTAACGCTCGATGAAGCGCGCGATCATGTCAGTGGCATGGAACGGGCTGACGGCGGCAATCTTCAGTGCACCGGTCTTCAGTTCACCGAAATTGAGAAGCAGCTCCTCCGCCTCTTCGTGAAGCTTGAACAGTCTGGCGCTGATCGAAAGCAGCGAGCGGCCAGCCTCGGTCAGCTCGATCTGGCGGCCCTGACGCAGAAAGAGTTCGACGCCGTAGCGTTCCTCCAGTTCGCGGACCTGCGTCGTTAATGTTGGCTGGCTTACCCGAAGTGCGCGTGCTGCGGCCGAGAAACCGCGATGGGTGGCTACCGCCTGGAAGGCTCTCAGATGGGTAAAGACGATGGCCATGGTCAGATCTCCTCTCCCTCTCGCGACCGATGCGAGACGGCTTCCAATCCATAGATCCTATCAATGGATCGTAACAAAAATATGGATTGGATTTATTGTCTTTGCCGGGTCATTCAATCGGCGAAACAAGGAGCGACCGATGCGTGCCTGGACCTATTCCAATCCTGTGAAGATCATCTTCGGGGCCGGCGCCCTTGCCGAGGCCAGAAAGGCCGTCGGCGACCGTGCCTATTGCCTGCTGACCTACAACGATCATCCGTTCTTCGACGAACTCGTTGCCCGTATCTCGCTGGAGCTCGGCGAACCGGCGGTTATCGTGCGGGATGTCGAACCAAACCCCAGCTTCGACGGCCTCAAAGCTGCCTGCCGGTCCTTTGGCGCCGCCAACCGGACGCCAGAAGTCATTCTGGCGATCGGTGGTGGTTCGGTCATCGATACAGCCAAGGTTCTCTCGGCCGGTGGTCGTGATTTCTCCCGCGTCCAGAATTTTCTGGAAGGCCACACGGGAGCAGAGACATTGCTCGATCTTCCGATCATTGCCGTGCCGACAACGGCCGGCACCGGTAGCGAGGTCACCTGCTGGGCAACCGTCTGGGACACGGCGGCCAAAAAGAAATACTCACTCGCCGACGCGCGTTATTATCCGCAATACGCCATTCTCGACCCGGAACTGACGCTGGGTGTGCCGCGGGCACTTGCACTGTCCACCGGGCTCGACGCGCTGTCGCATGCGCTTGAAAGCATCTGGAACGTCAATGCCAACCCGGTGTCCGCAAGCCATGCGGTTTCTGCGGCGCGGGAGATCATCGACGTTCTGCCGCTTCTGGTCGACAATCTCGGTGATATCGGTCTGCGCGAGCGCATGATGCGGGCAAGCCTTTCGGCCGGTTTGGCGTTTTCCAACACCAAGACGGCGCTTGCCCATTCCCTTTCCTATTACCTGACGCTGCATCACGGCACGGTGCATGGCATTGCCTGCTCCTTCAGCCTGCCGGCGATCATGCGCAGCGTGATGGGCCATGACGCCGACTGCGACGCTGCTTTGCGCCGCATTTTCGGTGACGATCTCTCTGCCGGTGCCGATGCGCTGGAGGCGTTCCTTCACCGGCTCGGCGTCTCGACGACGGCAACCGATTACGGTGTGACACGGGAAAACTGGCTGCGGGCCATCGATGACGCGCTGCTGGGCGAGCGCGGCCGCAATTTCATTGGCAGCCGTGATGCTGTGCTTGCTTCAGCCGCCTGAGACATTGGTTTTCGACCCGCGACGTTACCGAGAAAAGTGCTGTCATGCTTTGACTGTAGACAGATCAGGCAAAGCATGAATTTGAGAAAGTAAGGATCATGAGCGAACATTTTGATCTTGCCGTGGTGGGCGCCGGCATCATCGGTCTTTCGGTGGCCTTGGCTGCCGTCAAGAAAGGCAAGAAGGTCGTTGTCATCGAGCGCAACACCAAGGCCATCGGGGCTTCGATCCGCAACTTCGGTTTCATCACCATTTCCGGCCAGAAACAGGGCGATCACTGGGCACGCGCCCGCCGCGCCCGGGATGTCTGGGCCGAGGTGGCGCAGGAGGCCGGCATTGAGGTGCTGCATCGCGGCCTGGTCATGCCCGCCTATCGTCAGGAGGCCGAGGCGGTGCTCGATGCTTTCCTGGAGACTGATATGGGATCGGATTGCCGACGGATTTCTGCGGCAGAGGCTCTCGAACATGTGCCGTCGATCAGGGCCGAAGGCATGCGCGGCGCTCTCTACAGCCCGCACGAGATTAGGGTTGAATCGCGCGAGGCGATCCCGAAGATTGCCGCCTGGCTTGAAGCCCGCCATGGTGTGACGTTCCACTGGAGTACAGCTGTTAACGCGGTCGAAGGCACGACTGTGTCGACCAGCCGTGGTGTGATCGAGGCGGAAGCCTGCGTTGTCTGCCCCGGCGACGACTTCTCCACGCTCTTCCCCGATCGTATTGCTCCGTACAAGCTCCGCGTCTGCACGTTGCAGATGCTGCGCGTGATGCCCGCCAAACCGATCAAGTTCGATGCTGCCGTCATGTCCGATCTGAGCTTCGGCCGCTATGAGGGGTTTGCCGATCTGCCGGTGGCCAAAGCGCTGTGCGACCGGCTGGATGCGGAACTTTCCGAAATGCGCCGCGAAGGCATCCATCTGATCGCCGTCAGGTCGGCGGACGGTTCGCTGGTCGTCGGAGATAGCCACGTGTACGGCAATGCGCAGGAACCCTTTGCGCAGGATCGCATCGATACGCTGATCATGGAAGCCTTCGATCAGATATTCGATCTGCCGGGACGCGAAATCATCGGCCGCTGGTGCGGCAGTTATGCCTCGGCAAGCGATCGGGTCGTCATGGTCGACGAACCCGCCGACAATATCCGCCTTGTCATGGTCACCGGCGGCACCGGCGCATCCACAGGCTTCGCACTGGGCGAGCAGGTCATCAATTCTCTCTACGCATAGGGTCAGGCACATGGCACATCTCAAGGCAGTCGTGTTCGATTGGGCGGGCACGGTCATCGATTTCGGTTCATTCGCGCCAATGGGCGTTTTCGTCGAGGCGTTCTCCCGCTTCGGCATAGAGGTTTCGATTTCCGAGGCCCGCGAGCCAATGGGCAGACCAAAATGGGATCATATCGAAGCGATGATGGCGCAGCCGCGCATCAAGGCCGCATGGCAGGATAAGCACGGACATGCGCCGACGCGGGACGATATTCAGGCTGTCTACGATGTCTTCGTGCCGTTGAACGAGGAGGTTGTCGATCAATATGCCGATCTCGTGCCCGGTGCCGCAGACATGGCAAAGGGGCTGCGTGAGCGTGGCCTGAAGATCGGCTCGACCACCGGCTATACCCGCTCCATCATGGCCCGTGTTCTCCCATTGGCGAAAGCGCAGGGTTACGAGGCGGATAATCTCGTCTGCGCCGGCGATCTGCCGCATGGACGTCCGACACCGATGAACATGTACAAGTGCTTCCTCGATCTCGACGTTTGGCCTGCTAGCGCCGTGGTCAAGGTCGACGACACCGGTGTCGGAATTGATGAGGGGCGCGAGGCTGGCACGTGGACGGTCGGTCTGTCTCTCAGCGGCAATGAGGCTGGTGTGACGCCGCAGGAACTGGCGGCATTGAGCGTTTCAGAAAAGGAAGCGCTGCGTGCAAAGGCATCTGGCGTCCTGCGCAAGCATCGCCCTGATTACATCATCGATACGGTGGCCGATCTTCAGCCGGTACTCGACGATATCGAGCAGCGCATGAAGAACGGAGAACGTCCCGGCCTCTGACCCGGGCGACTGCGCGGAGGCTGCGGCGCTTTTTACAAACAACGTCCCGCCCGGTCCAGGCGGGACGTCGGCGGGTGGGAGCGGCAATTGCTGCCTCGTGACCATGACCAATCCGTGATTGCAGAGCCCATAAATTTACCTTGTAATACTTGACTATAATAGTTAGGTATTCGCCGGATTGGTCCTGGTGGGGCGGGGGCAAATGGGCATTCATGATGACGATAAGCGCTATGCGATCTACAGGGCACACCGTGCCGACCTGGTGAAATTCGCAACGCCGATTGCCGGTTCGCGCGAAGAGGCAGAAGATATCGTTCAGGAAGCCTTTGTGCGCTTTACGCCCGGGCATGCCGCAAACGCGATTTTGCCGCGCGCCTATCTGACCCGGATCGTCCGTAACCTTGCTCTCAATCTGCGCAAGCGCAAAACGCTTGAGAAGCGTCATGTGCAGGATGACGTCCCCTATTGGGGCGTGCCGCAGGCCGTCCAAACCCCAGAGCAACATATGCTTTACGAGGATCAGGTGAAGCGAGTGGCGTTCATTTTGTCGCAAATGCCAGATCAGAGCCGTATTGCGGTGGAGATGCACCGCTTCGATGGCTGCACGATGGAAGAGATTGCCGAACGTCTCGGGACGTCGGTCAGCAGCGTGCATCGGCTGTTGCGTAGCGCCATGGCGGAACTGACATCCCGCCTGAACGAAAGAAGCTGAAAAAAAAACCTCGTGCGATTGTCTTGATTATAAACATCGCCAATAACGGCTCGATTCAGGACTGAAACAGGCCCTTCTGACAATGACCTCGGAACGCGACACATCACAGCAGCCGCCGCTCTCTGTCAGGGAGGAAGCGGCAGATTGGTTTCTTCTGCTGCAGCAGAAGCCTGACGATCAGGTGCTGCACGCACGGTTCGGCATCTGGTTGTCGCAATCCGATGCGCATCGTCTGGCGTGGCGCGAAACAAATTCGATGTGGCAGGCGCTGGGCGATGCGTCCGGTCAGTACAGGCGTCTTTCTTCTCCTTCAGATCAGGCATCCGCTCTCTCGTCACCCGTCGTAACCCGCAGAGGCCACAAGCGGCGCTGGGTCGCGGCCGCCTCGGCCGGTGCACTGTCACTCTGTTTGAGCTGGTTCGCACTGCCGACGGTGATGCTGCATGTTCAGGCTGATCACATCACCACGACGGCCGAAAGCCGGGCGGTCACTCTGGAAGATGGCAGCACGGTTTTTCTTGCCGCCGACAGCGCCATCAAATCCCGGTTCTCCGATGGCCGTCGCGAAATCACCCTGCTTGCAGGCGAAGCCTTTTTCGATGTTCAGCGGGATTTTTCACGCCCTTTCATCGTTGATGCCGAAGGTGTGAAGGTCGAGGTCCTCGGCACCGTTTTCGATGTGCGGATGACCTCTGAAACGACAAATGTCGCCCTGGCGAAAGGGCAGGTCCGGGCGTCATCGGGTAACAACACCAATATTCTCGCTCCTGGAGAAATCGTCAGCATCGATCGCAAGACCGGCGCCATGACGAAAGATGCGATCGGCATCGAGGATATCGGCTCATGGCGCGAAGGCCGCCTTTATGTGACGGATGTATCGATCGGTTCGGTCATAGAGTTGCTGCGGCGGTATCATCCGGCCTGGATTGCGGTTGCCGACCCTGGCCTCGCGGCTGAAAAGGTCACCGGTATCTATGATCTGACCCATCCGGACCAGGCGTTACGGGCGCTGGTTGATCCGCATGGGGGCAAGGTGCGCGCCGTCTCGTCCGCCTTGAGGGTCGTCAGCCGTTATTGACCTGAGAATGCTTCCAGCCCGCGCTAGGCGCGAGACATGTCCGGAAATCCTTTGGAAACATAGGGATACACTGTTTCCGGTCGTTGGGAAGAATGACTGAAGTCAAAAACATGAAAATAAAAATCATGTTTTTTGGAAAAACTTGAGTGAAAACTGAAAATTTTCTGTCGCGGCGTTGTCTTTAGGTCCGAGAGGGTGCGGAAGACGACACCGCCTCCGCATCAGGAGAGACAGAAAAGACATGACGTTCGGGACAATGAACCGCCTTACCGGCAGAATGAATCGGCCGGCCAAGACATTTAGATACAATCTATTACTGACGACGACAGCCATTTCGCTTCTCTGTGCCGTTTCGGACAGCGTTGCCCAAAGCGCACCGACGGCTCAAAACGAGGCCGCTGCAACACGTGGCGTGGCGCGGGCGTTCAACATTCCAGCACAGCCGCTTGCCGGTGCGCTCAGCGCTTTCAGCCGCCAGTCCGGCCTTCAGGTGACGCAGGCTGCAGGCACGGCGCGTGGTGTCAGCGGCAATGCCGTTATCGGCAGCTTCACGCCCGATCAAGCGCTGGCGAGACTGCTGAGCGGCACAGGCATCAACTATCGCATCAGCGGCGACAATGCCGCCGTGATTGGCGAAAGTGCGGGGTCTGCCGCTGCCGCCGCTGCGTCGGGCGATGGCTCGACGGTGCTCGATACGATCACCGTGGTTGGTCGAGGCGACCGGAATGCAGCCACCGGGTCCGGTTTTCAGGGTACACCGGACTGGGTTTATGAGGCGCCCGCAAGCGTCAGCGTGGTTTCGCGGGAAGCCATCCAGAACAGTGGCGCGCGTAATGCGCGCGACTTGCTGGACAATGTCGCAGGTGTCTATGCCAATAGATCCGAGGGCCAGAACCCCGGCATCTCGGTGAACGTGCGTGGTCTGCAGGACCAGAACCGTGTCATCACTTCCATCGACGGCGTCCGGCAGAATTTTCAGCGCAGCGGTCATGGCTCCAGCAGTCTGGTTTATGTCGATCCGGCCCTGTTGCGCACCATTGATATCGAGAAAAGCGGTAACGCGCGTGCAGGCAGTGCCGGTGCGCTTGGCGGGGTTGTCAATTTCCGCACGCTCGAGGCCGGCGATGTGATCAAGCCCGGCGAAACGATGGGTGGCTTCCTCGATATTGGTACGGGAACAAACGCCCATAATTTCGAAGGATCTGCGGCCGGCGCAATGCAGTTTTCGGACAGTTTCTCTTTCCTCGGTGCGGCCAGCCATAAGCGCTTCGGCGAATATGATCCGGGCAAGAACGGTGAGCTGAAGCTGTTTAACGACTATTTCGCGCAATATTTTACGCGCACGCTGAACAGCAACAATGCGCTGGTCTTCACCGGTTCGGAATCGGCTTCCGGTCTTGCGAAATTTGAAATGCAGCCGCTCGACGACCTGTCGGTCACCGCAAGCTGGCTGCATCACCGATCGACATCCTCGCAGGGCTATTATCTGCCGGAGGGCGTTGAAGAAATTGATGTCCAGGCAACGGACCAGACCGTTATCAACGACACCGTCTCGCTCACTGGCCATTGGGACCCGGACAGCGATCTGGTCGATCTGAAGGCGCAATTGTCGTTCAACAGGCTAGCCAATCAGGAGCTTCGTGGTTCCGCAACGCGTATGGGCAATACCTACGAAGACAATGTCGACTACCTCATGGAGACGTGGGGCGGGAGCATAGAGAATACTAGCCTGTTCTCGTTACCTTTCGGCGATTTGTCGATCAATTACGGCGTTGAGGCCTTCCGCGACAAGGCGACCACCACCGGCGCCGCGATGATGGATGATTTCAACGTCATCGACTACAGCTTCGGGTACAAGGGCACCAATCCGACCGGCACGCGTACTGTCACCAGCGGTTTTACCAGCGCCACTTTGGAGCATGACGACTGGCTGTCGGTGACCGCAGGTCTCAGATACGACCACTACAGGCTGTCCGGTTCCACTACGGTTCATTCGCCACTGCGATGGATTTCCCAGCCACCGACGCCGGTAAAGCAACCGAATACGTGCACTATAGTTCCGGTTGGTTTTCCGCAGTTCATCATTGATGGAGACGTAGCAAACGGCTCGATCTGGGACCCGGTTACCCGCCAATTGTGTACGGTGAAAACCGTGTTGGTGCCCAATCCGGACCTGCCGGCAATCGACAGCACGGATATTTCCATCGACCGGTCTGAGGGCGCCTGGCTGCCCAGCATGACGGTCGCAGTCAAGCCATTCGAGTGGTTCCAGCCGTTCGTCAGCTATAGCCGCAGCCTGCGGCCGCCGACAGTTATGGAAAGCCTGTTCAGTGGGGGGCATCCGATGGCGCCTCCAGGTGCCTACGCCCCCAATCCGTCATTGATTGCTGAGCGCGGCGAGACGTGGGAAGTCGGGGCTAATTTTACGCAAGACGGTGTCTTTACGGAGTACGACAGCCTGCGTTTCAAGGTTGTTGGTTTCCAGCGTGATATCGAGAACTATATCACGATGGGTCGTGTAAACCGTCAGGATTTTGCGACCGGTAGCGGTACGACTGCGACTTACAGCTATGGTAGCTTTGTCAATCTTGTCGGCAATACGCGAATGCGCGGTGTCGAGATCGAAGGCAGTTACGATGCTGGCAGTTATTATATCGGCGGCTCCTACACGCATCTCAAGGCCGATTACGCCAGCGAATATCTCTATAATGGCAAAATAGATTATGCCTACGCCGGAATGGTGTTCGAACCGCCACGCTACAAGATTACCCTGGATGGCGGACTGCGCTTCTTTGATGAAAAGCTGGTGCTCGGCGCACGCGCCAATATCGTTGGTGATAGCAAACCGGCATTTGGCTATCTCTCCAACACCTTTGTCACGGACAAATATACCGTCTTCGATATCTACGGGTCCTATGACATCAGCGAAAACGCCAAGCTTCGTTTCACGGTGAAAAACGTTGCCGACAAGGCCTATGTTCCGGCCCTCGGTTACTCCGCCCTTCCGGCGCCTGGCCGCACCTTCTCGGCGTCTCTCAATTTTACATTTTGACAGTTTTGCGCGCAGCCAGCGCTGCGCGCATCCCCAGGTTCGTCAATGACGGACATCAATGGAAAACAAGCCAACCCAAGGAGACATCCCATGGCTGTTACGATCCAGCAGACTGCAGCAAGCTCTGACCTGCTCAACTACCTCGACAACGTGTGGAAGACAGACCAGGTCTATCGTGGCCACGGCGACTTCAGCCCGGCACCGGCAGGCAGCAGCGGAACCTATGACCAATGGATCGCAGGCAATTCCGGTACATCGCAGTCGGCTCTCCTGATGCAGGGTGATTTCGGTTACGCGCCTCCCGGCGGTTTTACCGGTACCGTCAGCAGCCTGACCTTCGGTGACAACCTTTCGGGCGATGCAGCTTCCAATTGGTCGCTTGGCAACGCTGAACTGACCGTGACCGGCATCGTATCCAACACTACGTTCGCAACCGCAATCTATGTGGCTTCGAACTATGGTACGACCGATTCCCAGACGGTCGGCACTCGCTCTCTTGGCGGCTTCAAGGCATATTTTGCCGAGCAGGGCACCAACCAGATCGGCACCTCCGGCAATGACAAGCAGTACAGCTTTGCCGGTAACGACACCTTCACCGGTGGCGCAGGCAACGATACCTTTGTCTTCGGCGACAATTGGGGCAGCGATATCATCACCGATTTCGGCGATGTCACTGGCAACAATGATATCATCGACCTTACGGCAAACACGGGTATCACAAGCTTTACCGATCTCCTTCTCAACCACAGCAACTACACCGACAGCACGGGCGTTCTGACGATCTTCGACGGTGCGAACACCATCCAGGTCAACGGTTATGTTGGAACGGATATCGCTACACTGGTCGGTAACGGCAGCATACTGGTCTAAGAAATAGCTGTCGTGTTTCGAACCTCACAGCAGACGCCGTCGCAGCCTATGGCTGCGGCGGTGGTCTCCACCCTTAGACCAGCGGTCGTTTGCATAGCCCTGATGAGTGGTGTGGTCAACATTCTGGCCCTGACCTCTCCTCTCTTCATGCTTCAGGTCTACGATCGCGTCCTGTCCAGCCGAAGCGTTTCGACGCTTGTCGGTCTCGCCGTTCTCGCGGCGGGCCTTTATGCATTTCAGGCCCTGCTCGACATCATTCGCGCGCGAATTCTGCTGCGGATCGGCGACAGCGTCGACCACGCGCTTTCCGCCCGCGTGCACGACGCCATCATACGCCTTCCGCTCTTGTCGCGGATGCAGGGAGACGGTTTGCAGCCGCTTCGCGATCTCGACAATGTCCGTGGGTTTCTCTCGAGTCCCGGACCCACCGCGCTTTTCGATCTGCCCTGGATGCCCCTCTATCTCGGCATCTGCTTCCTTTTCCATTTCTGGATCGGCGTGACTGCCCTGGTGGGCGCAATCATCCTGGTCTCGTTGACGATCATCACAAATTCGCTGTCCCGCAAGCCCGCGCAGGACGCCATACGCCACGGCATGAACCGCAATGCGCTGATGGAAGCTAGCCGTCGCAATGCCGAGGTTGTTCAGGCCATGGGCCTGTCGAAGCGTCTTTCCGCCCGCTGGCAGCGCGCTAATGCCGATTACCTCAACGCCAATCGAATCAGTGGCGATGTCGCCGGAAACCTCGGCGGCGTGGCGAAGGCCCTGCGCATCGTGCTGCAATCCGCCATTCTGGGCGTCGGCGCCTGGCTCGTGATCGAGCAGGAGGCATCCGGTGGCGTCATGATCGCCAGTTCGATCATGATGGGACGCGCCCTTGCACCTGTCGATCTCGCCATTGCAAGCTGGAAACCGCTCATCATGGCGCGGCAAAGCTGGACACGGCTTCAGGAGCTTCTGGTCAGAGTTCCGGAAAAAGCCGATGTATTGCCGCTGCCGAAGCCCGAAAAGGAGTTGCGGGTCGAAAACGTTGCCATTGTGCCACCCGGTGAAAAGCAGGCGACCGTCGCGGGTGTCGGCTTCACGGTGGCGGCGGGCAATGCTGTCGGCATTATCGGCGCGTCCGGATCGGGCAAATCGACGCTGGCACGTGCGCTTGTCGGGGCATGGCTACCGGCGCAGGGCAAGATCCGCTTCGATGGCGCCAGCCTGCAACAATGGGACGTGGAAGAACTCGGCCGTCATATCGGCTATCTTTCCCAAGGTGTGGAACTTTTCGATGGCACGATTTCCGAAAACATCGCCCGCTTCGAAGAGAACCTCGATGCCGAAAAAATCGTTGCCGCAGCGAAAATGGCTGGTGCGCACGAACTGATCCTGCGCTTTGAAAACGGCTATGAAACGCGCATCGGCGAGGGTGGCTCTGCGCTTTCGGCTGGCCAGAGGCAGCGGATCGGCCTTGCCCGCGCACTCTATGACGACCCCTTTATTGTCGTGATGGACGAGCCGAACGCCAATCTCGACGCCGAGGGCGAAATGGCCGTTGTGCGCGCCATCGAATCGGTAAAGGCGAGAAACGGCATTGCCATCGTTATCGCACACCGTCCGAGCGCCATCGGTGTCGTCGATCTCGTGGGCGTGATGGAAGGCGGGCGGATGAAGGCCTTCGGTCCGCGAGACGAAATCCTGTCAAAGGTACTTCGCAATCCGCAGCCGGCCGCGCCGGTGCCTGTCACGGCAACGATGGCGCCTGTCACGTCCCGTTCCGTCAATCCGCTCCGTGTCGTGGCAAACCCGGTGCCGGCAAACCAGCAGCAAGAGGACGTCGCAGATGCCGAACGCTGAAGCACTCACCACCCATCGTTCGATCCGGCGCCATCTGATGGCCGGTGTCATTGTCAGCGTTGCGCTGGTTGTCGGCGCAGGCGGTTGGGCGGCGGCAACGGATCTTGCTGGGGCGGTTGTCGCCAGCGGGCATTTCGTCGTCGATAGCTACGTCAAGAAGATCCAGCATCCGACAGGCGGCGTTGTCGGTGAGATTCTGGTGCGCGAAGGAGAGAAGGTCGAAGCGGGACAGGTCCTTCTGCGTCTCGATGAAACGCAGACCAAGGCCAATCTTGCCATTGTCACCAAACGCCTGAACGAACTGTCGGCCCGTATGGCCAGGCTTGAAGCAGAGCGGGATGATCTCGCCGCCATCGTCTTTCCCGAGGACCTGCTGAGCGCTGGCAACGATCTCGACGCGCAAGCGGCCGTTCGCAGCGAAAAACGCCTGTTTGAAGCGCGCCGTGATGCCAGAGAAGGCAAGAAGGCGCAGCTTCTCGAGCGTATTTCGCAATATGAGCACGAAGGCGAAGGACTGAAGGCACAACAGATCGCCTATGAGCGCGGTCTTGAGGTTCTGGAACAGGAAATCGTCTCCCTCAGATCACTACGGGAGCAGGGTGCCGTCTCCGTTCAGCGCCTTAACGGGCTTGAAACCCAGGCTGCCACCTTTGGCGGCGAGCGCGGTGAAAAGATCGCCTATCAGGCGCAGGTCGCCGGGCGCATTTCCGAAACCAGACTGCAGATCATTTCGATTGATCAGGATCTGAAAACGGAAGTCGGTCGCGAGCTGCGGGAGATACAGGGGCAGCTTGGCGAATATGTCGAGCGCAAGGTCGCGGCCGAGGACCAACTGAAACGCATCAACATCGTCGCGCCGCAGGCCGGCATGATCCATCAACTCAGCACCCATACCGTGGGTGGCGTCATTTCTCCTGCCGATGTTGTCATGTCCATCGTGCCAGATGCCGACAAGCTGGCACTTGAGGCACAGATTTCGCCGCAGGACATCGACCAGATTGTCGTCGGCCAGAAAGCCATGCTGCGCTTGTCCGCTTTCAATCTGCGCACCACGCCGGAGTTGACCGGGGAGGTGAGCCGGGTGGGCGCCGATCTGACGCAGGATCAGCGCACAGGTATGTCCTATTACCTCGTGCGGCTATCGGTGCCGGCATCTGAACTCACAAAATTGCAGGATCTGAGTCTGGTGCCGGGTATGCCCGCCGAAGCCTTTATCGCGACGGGCGAGAGAACCGCATTGTCCTATCTGGTCAAACCGCTGTCCGATCAGATCAACCGTGCTTTCCGGGAAGAGTGATCGTGCAGGCCGCCGATTTCGGCGGTGGCATGTCGAGGCGGGGGTGATGGCGGCGAACGCATAAGGGAGGAAGAAAGATGCGACTGAAACGCGAATCCGAAGTGGCGATTGCCATTCTGGCGGCCTGCGCCAATGCCAAAGGCGGGCAGATCCGCACGGTAGAGGCGGCGCGTGCAGCCGGCACGACAGCAAGCTTTGCTGCACAGGTCGTGCCGTCTCTGGTTCAGGCCGGGCTCATTGAAGCCCGGCGGGGGCGACGCGGCGGTCTCGCCCTCACCCAACCGGCCGGCGATATCCTGCTCGGCGATGTCATCGCCAGAATGCAGCCCGAACTGATCGCTTCGGCACGGACAGAAGAAAATCTCACTGGTCGCGATCCGACGGCTGAACTCTGCAAAATCGTGATGGGCGCCGACGATGTCATCCGCGCCTATCTCGACCGCTTCTCGATCGCCGACCTCGCCAATAAAAACCGCCCCGGCCCTCTCCATCAGGACCGCCGCAAAAAGGGAAGCGACCACAAGACGTATTCAGCCAAGACCAGTCTGCCTGATGAGATCTGTCGTTGAGATATCGATGTATGGCCGTGAGCCTGGCAACAGGGGTCATGTCGAAACAGCTCTCAGCGCTCTCGGGCGCAGCAGGATCAGGAAAATCGGTGCACCGATTACTGCTGTGACGATGCCTGCGGGGAGTTCGAGGGGGGCGATGATGCTGCGTCCGATAAGATCGGCAAATACCATCAACACGCCACCGACCACCATGGCAACGGGCAGGCACCGGGCATGGCGTGGGCCGGCGAGGAGGCGTGCGGCGTGCGGAGAGAGCAGGCCGACAAAGCTGACCGCACCGATGGAGGAGACGGCAACACCAACCGCGCAAGCCGCATAAAAGATCGCCCAGCGTCTCGCTTTATCCGTTGGCAGGCCCAGTGATCGTGCCGTGTCATCGCCGAGCGCCAGCGTGTCCAGATGACGGCTGCAGACGATGCCCACGGTGATCAAAAAAGCGAGCCATGGCATAAGTGAGAGCGCATCGGCGTAGCCGCGACCGTGGGTGGAACCCGCCAGCCACGACAAGGCCTCTGCGGTTTGCAGCCGCGCTTCGACAACGATGATGGTTGCTGCCGCGCCGAAACTTGCTGCTATGGCAACCCCGGCCAGGATCAGCCGGTCGGGTGAATTATTTGGCCCGAACAATCGCAGAAGAAAGATGGCTGCAAAGGCACCGCCAAGTGTGACGCACTGAAACAGAAACGTGCCGGGTACAAAGCCGGAAAGAAGCCCGACAAGGCTGAACAAGGCCGCTGCCTGTGTGAGGCCAAGCGTTTCGGGGCCGCAAAGCGGATTGCGTGTTACGGCCTGTAAAAAGGTACCGGCTGTCGCCAGCAACGCGCCGCAGGCTAAGGCGACCAGCAGGCGCGGAGCCCGAATATCGAGATTTGCGGCGATATCCGCGATCGACAGGGACACGCTGTCGCCGATCATCAGCGCTAGGCTTGAGCCACTCAATGCGATTGCCGCCAGAAGACCGATCAACAGTGGCATGGAAGGACGATGCAACGCCGATGGTGTTGCTATGCGACGCTCCGCACCAATCCTTGTGGTCCGCAAGAGGAAGAGCATGACGGGTGCGCCAAAGCAGGCAACAACGACACCGGTCGGAATGATAGAGCCGTTACCGGCAAAAAACTGCACGACGACGTCGGCGAACAGCAGGGTGTTTGCGCCCAGGATCATGGCAAGCGGCAGATGATGGCGATGGCGCGTGATGCCGAGTGCACGAAGGATGTTGGGGATCGCAAGGCCGATAAAGCCAATCGGGCCGGCAAGGGTCACGGCTGCACCAGACAACAGCACGCCGGCGAAGATGCCGGACAGTGTCAGCGTTCGCGTCAGACCAAGGCTCGCGGAAACCTGATCGCCCAATCCAAGCAGATCAAGCGGCCGGGCGATGGTCATCAATACCAGGCAGGACAGGAGGATCACTGGAGCTGCGACCACAATCTTTGACCATCCCGTCTGGTCGAGAATGCCTGATGACCAGAGGATGAGACCGGACGCACGGTCATCGGCCAGAAGCACGATGGCGGAAGACAGTGCGGCAAAGCAGAGAGAAATGGCAACGCCTGCGAGGGCGAGCCGGCCGGGTGGGGCACGAAAACCACCGGCAAGCGCGATACAGGCCAGCGCACCAGTCAGGCCGCCGCCAGTCGTTGCGATGATCGACGGCACGGCGACTGGCAGCAGAAGTGTCGATATGACCAGCATCAACTGGGCGCCACTGGTGACGGAAAGAATGTCCGGCGCGGCAAGGGGATTTCGAAGCACGCTTTGCAGAACAGAGCCCGCTGCCGCCAAGGCGGCACCGGTCAGGATCGCTGCGACCACTCTCGGAGCACGGCTGGTTTCCAGAATGGCCTGGACCAGCGTGTCGGGGCGTGTTGGAAAGGCGATGATGTCATTCCAGCCGATCAGCCTGCTTCCGAGACGCATGTCGAGTGCCGCCAGAAGCAACAACAGCACGACGCTTGCCAGCCAGAGGAGTGGCAATGCGAGAGAGGAAGAGCCGCGTGGCGCCCGCGGCTTTGTCATTCGGCCGGCCTGTATGACGCACCGGCTGCATCGATCCAGTCGATCAGGCAGTAGGTGCGGTCTGCGTCTTTGGGATGCGGGACAAGATTGACCTTGCAGCCGAAGGCCTGCTCCAGGGGATCGGTCTGCAATACCTGCGAGACAGGCCCTATCGCCAGAACCTCTCCCTTTTTCATCAGCACCACGTCATCAGCAATGTCCATGACCTGATTGAGATCATGGAGTACGGCGATGATCGTCAGGCCTTCCGTATGGTTGAGTTCGCGCAGCAATGTCAGCAGTTCAGCCTGATGGCGAATATCGAGGAAGCTCGTCGGTTCATCGAGGAAAAGCACGCGTGGCTGCTGCGCCAGGGCCATGGCCACCCAGGCACGTTGGCGTTCGCCGCCAGACAGGGTCGCAAGCTGGCGTTTGCGCAATTGCTGCAAGTCGACACGCTTGATGGCACTATCGATGATGTCGCGGTCATCCGCCGAGAGCCGGCCTAGCCACGGGCGGTGTGGGTAACGGCCCTGCTCGACGAGTTCCTCGACGGTCAGGCCAACCGGGATTTCTGGGGCCTGTCCCATCACGGCCACTTGCCGGGCGACATCGCGGCGTCTCAGTTCCAAAAGCGGGCGGCCGAGGAGGGTGATCCTGCCGGCCGTCGGTTCTTCCAGTCCGGCGAGACATTTGAGAAGCGTGCTTTTTCCCGACCCGTTCGCACCGCAAATGACGGTAATGCGGCCGGGTTGCGCCTGCATGTCGACATCGCGCACGGCATAGGCCCGATCATAGGCGACACTCAAGCCATGCGCCTCCAGGGCGGGAACAGCGGAGGTCGTCAAACGGCAACCTCGCGCATGGCTTTTCGCAGCGAAGACAGGCTGCGATAACCGACATCGGCCGCTGCTTCATCAAGACGTACACCCTCGGCCTGCTTGCGCATGACATGGGCCATGCGCAATCGGCGTCGCCATTCTGCGAAACTCATGCCGGTTTCAACACGAAATTTTCTGGTCATGGTTCGGCGGCTCATGCCCAGATTGTCGGCCCAATGGTCGATGTCGAGGTCGATTGCCGGTGTTTCCGAGAGGTCACGGCACAGTCGCTGCAGCCGCTTGTCGCTTGGCATTGGCAGCGCAAAAGGGCCCTCCTGCGCGTTGGCAATCTCTTCGAGGATCAGAGCGGCCAGATGTCCGCCGCGACCATTTTCATCGTAAAGCGTCGGTTGTTCGAGAAACGCGCCGACCGTTGCAGACAGAAGAACGGAAGTGGAGATGACGCGCGTCGGTTCCCAGCGCAAAGTCAGGCCGGGCTCCGGTTCGATGTAAAGGGACTGCATGGAGACACGTCCATGCGATCGCACCGCATGAGGAATATCCGGCGTGATGAGCAGGCCATAGCCGCTCGGGATGATGAACGAAGTGTCGGGCGTACGGGCGGTCATGAAGCCGTCGACAATTTGCAGCAATTGGCCCCGGCGGTGACTGTGCCAGCCGAAATCGACGCTCTTTTCGTAAACACGCGCCATGGCAGCCACGGGGCGCGGCACGTTTTGAAGGTCGACGGCCTTTTGCGGCTGTTTCATTTCGTCTCCAAGTGCGACGGGATACCATGACGACAATGTTCGGCACTGCGCGCGAGCAATAGACGCAGGCTTTGAATTTTTCAAAAGGAAAAGATGGCCTGATTGGCGCAGAATAAGCGATAAGGATCAAATGGGTCAATTTGTGGCCCGATTTCGATCCATTTTGACCTGACAATGGTGATAAAAAAAGTCTACTTAAGCGGCCGAAAGCGGCGGGATCAAGTGAGGCGGCGGGTAACGCCGATGTCTTTGCCCGTCTCGGCAGCACTCACATCACAGGTTCGTACAATGCAACACACCGGCCTTGCAACTCGTAAGCCATCTGCTCGTCTCGCTCGGCTTCTGCTTCTGTCCTCGGGTGTTGCACTGGGCGTGATGTCCGTTCAGGCCGTTACAGCTTTTGCGCAGGATGCTAACGGTTCCACGCAGCTTGATCCTATCGTCGTACAGGGAAAAGCCACGGCCAAGGGTGCCCGCATTGAACAACGTGGTTACGTGGCAAAGGACTCTGCCTCGGCAACCAAGACATCGACGCCGGTCGCGGAAACACCACAATCCATCTCTGTCATCACGCGCGGCGCCATGACCGATCGCGCCGTACAGACCGTCGCTGACAGCCTGCTCTATAGCTCGAACGTCAATGGCCAGCGGTATGGCAACGACCCGCGCTCCGATTATTTTACGGTTCGCGGATTTGCTGCCGATCTCTATCTCGATGGGTTGAGGGTTCCGCAGATTGCCAACCAGACGGGCGGTTACGCGGGCTTTCGTGTCGAGCCATATTTCCTGAACCGCGTCGAGGTTCTACGTGGTCCGAGTTCGGCGCTGTTCGGCCAGACGAACGTTGGCGGCGTTGTCAACATGATCAGCAAAGACCCGCAGGATACGGCGGGTGGAGAGCTCTACACACGCTTCGGCAGCTTCAATCAGAAAGAGATCGGTTTCGATGCGACCGGCCCGATCGGCACCGAATCCGGTCTGAGCTACCGTCTGCAAGGTGTGCTGCGTGACAGCGATGCCATGAACGACTTCGGCAAGAACGATCGTGTCGCCATCAGCCCCACGATCAAGTGGTCGCCGGACGAGGATACCAGCCTGACGGTCTACGGCGCCTACATGAAGGATGATGCAGGCCAGGTGCCGTCGCTCATTCCGGCCGCCGGCAGCGTCTATTCGAACAGTCTGGGTTTGACCATCCCGCGCAGTTTCTCTGATGGCGATCCGTCGCTTGCGATCTACGACAAGGAAACGGCCTATGTCGGATATCGTCTCGAGCACGCGTTCAGCGGCGATCTGGTTCTTAGACAGAACTTCCGGTATTCGTATCTCGACGTGAACTACCAGAACCTGTTCGGAAACGGACTGTCTGCCAACCAGCGCACGCTTTCCCGTCTGGTCTATAATGCCCAGCCGACGCTGAACGCTGCAGCACTCGATACCAATCTCGAATACAAGTTTGATACGGGTCCTGTCAGCCATACGTTGCTTGGCGGTGTTGATCTGCAGTGGCAGAACCTTGTCAACGACACGGGCTCGCGGAACGGCCCGACGCTCGACCTCTTCAATCCGGTTTACAACATCGGTGTGATCCCGGCGACGCTGACGACGCATCTTGATCAGACGCAACGGCAGGCGGGCATCTACCTTCAAGATCAGATCGAGATCGGTGGTTTCCGTCTGACTGCCGGTGGGCGTCAGGATTTCGTCGATACGGATTCCGACAGCACGGTCATCGCCAGCGGAGCGACCACGCAGTATAGGCGCAACAACAGTTCCTTCACCGGCAGGGTTGGTGCTGCTTACGTGTTTGACAATGGCATCACGCCTTATGCGCTTTATTCGACCTCTTTTGCTCCGGTCCTCACTCTGGCTGCGACGCCACTGAAACCAACGACCGGCGAGCTGAAGGAAATTGGCGTCAAATATGCGCCGCCCGGTGAAGACTTCAGCCTGACGCTGTCCGGGTTTGAAGCGACACAGCAAAACGTCGTGAACCGCGTTGCCGGCATCTACTACCAGACCGATGAAGTGCGGGTGCGCGGCATCGAAGTCGAAGCCAACGCCACGCTTTGGGATCGTGTCAATCTGACCGCTGCCGCAAGCTGGCAGGACCCAGAGGTCACACGAAGCGAAACCGCATCGCAGGTCGGCAAAATGCCGTACACGGTTCCAAAGCAGCAGCAGTCGCTGTTTGTTAGCTATGACGTACGGATGCCGGACGCATGGGATGGAAAGCTGACACTCGGTGTCGGTGCACGCCATGTCGGTAAGACCGCTGGCGACACGGCAAACTCGTTTTTCGTTCCGGGTTATACACTGGTGGATGCCTTCGCCCGTTATGAACACGATCGTTACGCGTTCCAGCTCAACGGCTATAACCTTGGCGACAAGACCTATGTTGCCGGTTGCAACACCACCACGCAGTGCTACTACGGTCAGGGATTGACGGTGGTCGGCACGGTGAGTGTGAAATGGTAGCAGCCACGATCGGGAGAAGATCGTTACTGACAGGCTTGGCGGCTCTGGCCGCCATGCCGCGATTGGCTTCGGCAGCCGCACCGCCGCGCGTCGTTACGCTGGAATGGACGTCGACAGAAATTGCACTTTCGCTTGGTATTTCACCGGTCGGCTGCGCAGAGCCGTCCGGTTACCGAACCTGGGTGAACGTCGATACTGACAAGCTCGGCGCCGTTGCCGATCTCGGACGCCGGCAGCAACCGAGCCTTGAGGCCATTCGCAAGCTGCAGCCCGACCTTATCCTGTCTTCCCGTTTTCGCCACGCATCGCTGGCATCGGCGCTTGGTGATATCGCACCGACACATCTCCTCGACGATCAGGATGATGGAGATATGCTCGCGGCCGTCTACCGCAGCGTCATTCAGGCGGGTGCGGCATTGGGCCGGGCGGAGGAAGCCGCTGCCTTACTGGCACGGTTTGACGAGGACATTGAAGACCTGAGAACCCGGTACGCTGCCAAGATTGGGGGACAAAAACTGGTCTTGGCTCAACCGCTTCCCGGCGTTCCCCGTTTGCGCATCTTTGCGCCAAATTCCGCCGCCGTCATGCTGATGCAGAGGATCGGATTTGTTCCCGGTTTTGATATCGTCCCTCAGCCTTTCGGCTTCACCACAATCGATCTAGAGGGACTAGCCTCACTCGAGGGGCAGACTACGCTGGTCATTCTCGCTGAGGCGATACCGGAGGATCTGCGTTCAGCCCCATTGTGGCCGGTCCTTCCCATTGTCGTGCAACACAATGTCCGGGTCACTGGCACGCAGGTCTGGCCGTTCGGTTCGACCGCTTCCTTGCAGAAGCTGGTCGTTGAAATTGCCAGCCAGTTCGGCTGAAGGTACTAGAGAGCCCATGCGGCGGACGGACATTCTAAACCTTCTTTTCGAGCAAGCTGAACTAACCGGCGCTCGCTCGTTTTTTCAGCGGAAGAGGCGTGAGGACCTGTCCCTTGGGGAGTGTCTGGAACCGCATCGGCTCGACGCGATACTTTCCAACTACGGTCGTCGCTTCGGCACGAATGCTTCCCGGATCGCTGTCGCCGGCGAATGGTCGAAGCGGTATTTTTTCTTCGTTGCCAGGCCGATGATTGCTGCCACGATCATGGCCGACTGGTGCGTGTCGCTCGCGCCTGAAAGGATTGGTCTCGATGTGACCGACAACGGTGACATTATCGGCTTACGCCTATCGTCATTTGGCAGGCTCCATCGTGCGACTTCGCCGGAAGAGCGCTTTGATTTTCTCGTCAGGGACAATCTGGCACCGGTCGTTGAGGCGATTGTCGAGGTTTCTGGCCTCTCTCGCAACGTACTCTGGAGCAATGCGGGCAACCTGTTTGAAGGAACGGTACGTGGGTGCAAGGCCCAACTGCAGTCGCCGACACCTGGCTTGACGCATGCGTTCGACTTTCTTGACCTGCCGACCCTTGCTGATGGGACCCGCAATCCTCTTTTCCGGCCGATCGTCTATCCCGTCAAAAATGGTGAGCCGAAACGCCTGCGGCGTGTGTGCTGCATTCGATACCTGCTGGAAACGCTCGATTACTGTGCGACGTGTCCATGCCCAAGAGGCCAATAGTTCGGCCGTTCGACCCTTGAAATACAAGCTTTTCGGGTCTCGCTCGTCAATGGGTTTTCATTGAATCCCTCGCCTCCTCTCGAAAAGACGGGCTGTTTTCGCACGGCCGCAGCCAAGATTTCCGCTGCCCATACGGTCCCCTACAGACGAACTCACTTTCCCGGTTGACAGCGTCAACTCGTCCGATATTCTATTATAAAGACTTATATAACATAATAATGGAACAAATAATAACGGGAGCATGAGATGAAGACTCTTTTAGCACTTCTTGTCGGTACTGCCCTAGCTGGCCTGCCGACCGCACTGATGGCTCAGGAAAAGGGTGGGGTGATCAACGTCGCAACCATCGGCGAACCTCCGACCCTCGATCCGATGTCTTCCACCGCCGATCTGGTTGGCATTGTTACCCAGCATATTTTCGAAACGCTTTATACGTTTGACGGCAAATGGAACGTCACGCCGCTTCTGGCGGAAAGCCTGCCCGAGGTGAGTGCCGACGGTAAGACCTATACGATCAAACTACGCATAGGCATCAAATTCCACGACAACAGCGACATGACCTCGGAAGACGTTGTTGCCTCGATCACCCGTTGGACAAAGATCGCATCACGCGGCAAGCAGGTGGCCGGTTTCATCGAAACGATCACGGCCACCGATCCGGCAACCGTCAAGATCGTGCTGAAACAGCCTTATGCACCGCTGACGTCGCTTTTTGCCTTCAACAACTCGGCCGCGATCATCATCCCGTCTGACAAGCAGGATGAGCCGATGAAGGAATTCATCGGCACTGGTCCTTACATGCTGAAGGAACGCAAGGCCGACCAGTACATCCAGCTAACGCGCTTTGATGGCTACAAGCCGCGCGATGGCGAAAGTGACGGTTATGGCGGTGCCCGCCATCAGTATCTCGACGAAATCCGTTTCGTTCCGGTGCCTGATGCCAATACCCGTGTTGAAGCTGCCGTTTCCGGTCAATACGACTATGTCGATTCCATTCCGGTTGAATCCTTCGACAAGCTCAAGGGATCGAGCGCATCGCAGCCGGTCATTCTGAAGCCTTTCGGTTATCCGGTCTTCGTGTTCAACACCAAGGAAGGCGTCGCCCACAATGTCGAGATCCGCAAGGCGATCCGCCAGTCGCTCAGCATGGAAGACATGCTGGCCGCTGCCTTCGGCAGCACGGATTTCTACGCGCTGGACGGTGATATCTATCCGAAGCCCTATGCGTGGAACACCGATGCCGGTGTTGAAGGCAACTACAATGTGGCTGATCCTGAAGGTGCTGCCGAAAGCGCCAAGAAGGCTGGCTATGCTGGCGAGCCGATCCGCATCCTGACAAGCCGTCAATATGAGTTCCATTACAAGATGGCACAGGTGGCGGCCGAATATCTGAAGATCGCAGGCTTTGCCGTCGATCTGCAGGTTGTCGACTGGGCAACGCTGACGCAGCGCCGTGCCGATCCCAAGCTTTGGGACATCTATATCACCCACAGCCCGTTCCTGCCTGAGCCGGCGCTGATCGGTTCGCTGTCGCCGAGTTCGCCCGGCTGGTGGGATACCCCGGCCCGCAAGGCAACGGTTGATGCCTTCACCTCGGAAGTCGACCCGCAGAAGCGCATTGCGCTCTGGGCCGATGTCCAGAAGGCCATGTATGACGAACTGCCCTACATGAAGATCGGCGATTTCAATGCCGTGGCCGCAAAATCCGGCAAGCTCGAAGGCGTTGATCCGGCTCCATGGCCCTACTTCTGGAACGCATCCATCAAGAAGTAACGCCTCGCCATGCGATACCGGTGCGATGGCGCCGGTATCCTTCTTGCATTGTGCCTCCGGGCATAGGGACAGACCCCATGATACGCTACATTCTCCAGCGCCTTGCTGGCATGATCGTCGTGATGTTCCTTGTTGTCACGATCGTCTTCGTCATCGTGCGCGTGACGCCGGGTGATCCGGCAGCAGTGATGCTCGGACCCGATGCGACATCACAGGATATTGCCGATCTGCGCGCCAGCCTTGGCCTAGACAGGTCTCTTGGCGTTCAATATCTCTATTATATTGGCCAATTGTTGAGGGGCGATCTCGGTCAATCGATCTTTCTGAACATGCCGGTTACATCGGCACTGCTTGATCGGGCCGAGCCCACCTTCTTCCTCACAGTGTTCTCGCTTCTCATCGCCGGCGTGATCGCTCTGCCGATCGGAATTTATGCCGCCTATCGTCGCGGGTCTTTTGTTGACCAGGCGGCGACCACACTTGCGATGTTGGCAGCCAGCATTCCCAGTTTCTGGCTGGGCCTCATTCTGATGCAGGTTTTCGCTGTCCGTTTCGGTCTGTTCCCGGTCTCGGGTTATGGCGGTCCGGGCTCCAGTTTCCTTGACCGTATGTATCATCTGACCTTGCCTGCCTTCGCGCTTGGTATCGTCTCTTCCGCGTTGATCCTGCGCTTTACGCGCGCCTCGATGCTCGATGTGCTG
The DNA here is from genome assembly GCF_044772305.1 of Agrobacterium sp. NPDC090273. Lineage (NCBI taxonomy): Bacteria > Pseudomonadati > Pseudomonadota > Alphaproteobacteria > Hyphomicrobiales > Rhizobiaceae > Agrobacterium > Agrobacterium sp. NPDC090273. Next base: position 67,245 of record NZ_JBIVYN010000012.1, on the reverse strand, counting down.
GGTGACGATTACATCCGCACTGCACGTGCCAAAGGTCTGATCGAGCGCAAGGTGATCCTCAAACACGCCCTGAAGAACGCCCTGATCCCGATCCTGACGGTCCTCGGTCTGACAGCAGCCGTGCTGATTTCTGGCGCTGTCGTTACCGAGACCGTGTTTGGTCTGCCGGGTGTCGGCAATCTTGTCGTCTCGGCGGTGCTGCGTCGTGACTACCCTGTCATCCAGGGCGCGCTGCTGGTGATCGCCGCGCTCTACGTCCTGATCAATTTTGCGATCGACATGCTCTATCTGTTGGTCGATCCGAGGGTGCGCTACTGATGAGCGATATTGCGATCAAGCCGGCCGAAAGCGAGGGCCGCAAGTTCATCCGCCGCTTCCTGAAGCGCAAGACCGTTGCTTTCGGCGTTGTCGTTCTGACGATCTTCGTGCTGCTGGCGATTTTCGCGCCATGGATAGCGCCCTATTCCCCGTCCAAACTTTCGATCGTGAACCGGCTGAAGCCGCCGAGTGAACTCTATTTCTTTGGTACGGATGAGTTCGGCCGCGACGTGCTGTCCCGCACGATCTTTGCCGGTCGGCTCTCGCTCCTAGTCGGTGCCGCCGTTGTGGCGCTCTCGGCGGTCATCGGGGTGACGCTCGGCCTGCTGGCCGGATTCTTCAAGAAGCTCGATACGCCGATCGCGCGTCTCATCGATGCCATGATGGCGTTTCCGGATATTCTTCTGGCGATTGCCCTTGTTGCAGCACTCGGTCCGTCATTGACGACTGTCATCATTGCGCTCTCGATTGTCTATGCGCCGCGTCTTGCCCGTATCGTCCGTGCTTCGACTCTCGTCATTCGTGAACTGCCCTATGTCGAGGCAGCACAGGCCCTGGGTATTTCCACCTTCCACATCATGACGCGTCATGTGCTGCGCAACCTGCTGTCGCCGATCATGGTGCAGGCAACCTTCCTTTTTGCCAGCGCGATGCTGGCAGAAGCCGGGCTCTCCTTCCTTGGGCTCGGTGTCAGCCCCGAAATTCCCACTTGGGGCACCATGATTGCCGCAGGCCGCCAATATATCGGCCAGGCAGACTGGATGACGCTGTTCCCCGGCGTCGCCATCATTCTCTCCGTGCTTTCGCTTCAGATGGTCGGTGACGGCCTGCGCGATATGCTCGATCCAAAACTTCGAAAGGACCCGTAAATGACCGGTGAAAAAACGGCCAAGCCGCTTCTCCTCACCAATGTGAAGCCGATGGCCTTCGGCGCCGACACTCCCTCTGGTGTCGTCGATATCCTCGTCGATGGTGAAGGCAAGATCGCCAAGATCGGTCCTCAGCTTGCCGTGACCGACGACATCACCCGTGTTGACGGCAAGGGCGCCTGGATTTCTCCGGGCTGGGTCGATCTGCACGTTCATATCTGGCACGGCGGCACCGATATCTCTATCCGTCCCTCAGAATGCGGTGCCGAGCGCGGCGTGACCACGCTGGTTGATGCGGGATCGGCGGGAGAAGCGAATTTCCACGGCTTTCGTGAGTATATCATCGAACCATCCAGAGAGCGCATCAAGGCGTTCCTCAATCTCGGTTCGATTGGTCTCGTGGCCTGCAATCGCGTTGCTGAACTGCGCGACATAAGAGATATCGATCTTGATCGGATTCTCGAATGCTACGCCGAAAACAGCGAGCATATCGTTGGGCTGAAGGTTCGCGCGAGCCATGTGATCACCGGCTCCTGGGGTGTTACCCCGGTCAAGCTCGGCAAAAAGATCTCCAAGATCCTGAAGATCCCGATGATGGTGCATGTCGGCGAGCCGCCGGCACTCTATGATGAAGTGCTCGAAATCCTTGGACCCGGTGACGTCGTCACCCATTGCTTCAACGGCAAGGCGGGCTCCAGCATCATGGAAGATGAGGACTTGTTCAATCTGGCCGAACGCTGCGCCAGTGAGGGTATTCGCCTCGATATTGGTCACGGAGGCGCATCGTTCTCGTTCAAGGTTGCGGAAGCTGCGATCAATCGTGGCCTGCTGCCGTTCTCGATTTCGACCGACCTGCACGGCCATTCGATGAACTTTCCGGTCTGGGATCTGGCAACGACAATGTCGAAGCTATTGTCCGTCGGCATGCCCTTCGACAAGGTCGTGGAAGCGGTCACCCATGCCCCGGCATCCGTGATCAAGCTTTCGATGGAAAATCGTCTTGCTGTCGGTCAGCGGGCCGATTTCACGGTCTTTGATCTCATTGATTCCGACATTGAGGCGACGGATTCAAACGGTGATGTCTCCGTGCTGAGCAAGCTGTTCGAACCGCGTTATTCGGTCATCGGCAGCGAAGCGATCACGGCCAGCCGTTACATCCCGCGCGCCCGCAGGCTGGTTCGTCACAGCCACGGTTATTCCTATCGTTGATACGCGAAACAAAAATCGCAAATGGGAGCTTACGTGAGCACCTCTCCAGTAAAAACCAAAATTGCAGCCTCGCCTTACGAGCGTTTGGCCGCACTCGGCATCACCCTGCCGCCACCGCCGCCGCCGATCGCCAACTTCGTCACGCATGTGATCGAAGGCAACATGCTCTACCTCTCCGGCCAAGGGCCGCGGGAGACTGACGGCTTCCTGCATGTCGGCAAAGTCGGCGCCGAAGTCGGTGTCGAGGATGCCTACAGGCATGCCCGACTGACCGGTATCAACCTGCTTGCGGTAATGCATGATGCGCTGGGCGATCTATCCCGCGTCAAGCGCGTCGTAAAATTGCTCGGCATGGTCAATGCCGTCCCGGGATTCCTCGACCATCCCAACGTCATCAATGGCTGCTCCGATCTCTTCAACGACGTGTTCGGTGAAGAGGTTGGCCAGCATGCCCGCTCGGCTGTGGGCTTCGGGTCTTTGCCGGGAAATATCACCGTCGAGATCGAAGCAATCGTCGCGCTGCGCGACTAGAGGAGAATGTCAGTGGTTGCGCCAGCCCATGGTCTTTTCGATACGTTCCGCCGACGCGCGCACATGCGCCGTGTAGTGGTTTTCGTCAGAAAAGGCCTTCTGTTCGGGAAGGACGATGGAGATGGTGGCAACGCACTGGCCGTCGCGATCACAGATCGGCGAAGCAATGCATGCAACGGCATAGTCCGACTCTCCCGCCTGGATCGAAAGACGCGACTGGAAGGCCGCGCCTGCAGACTGAGACAGGACTTCCGGGTCCATCTCCGCCCGTCCCGTCGGCGAGGTCTTGGCGCAGCGCCTGAACAGCTCGACGCGCTCCTGTTCCGGCAGGTGCCCCGCCAGCAGGCGGCCGGAAGCAGTCCAGTTCAGAGGAACTCGGGTTCCGACCCGCGATGCGACCTGAAAATGGCTCGGGCCGTCCGCCATCGCCAGCACCAGCATGTAGTCGCCGTCGCGGCCACAAAGCTGGACCGTTTCGTCGGCTTCGCGGCAAAGATCGTGCATTTCATGCGTGGCAACACTCATGAAATCAAGCGACCGCGCATAAGCAAGACCGTAATGGTAAAGCCTTGGTCCGAGCCACACGGAACCATCCGCGTTGCGCGACAACATCGTCTTTTCGACGAGATCGTCGACGATCACATAAACGGTCGAAAGCGGCGCCTTGACGGCCTTGGCTATGGCGTAAACGCCAGCCGGTGCGCCGGTTTCGTAAAGGTAATCAATGACCTGCAAAGCACGATCAATCCCACTCACGCGGGAGCGGCGCGCGGTCTTGTCGCCTGTCGTTTCGTCACCGGAAGCGCTGGTCATGGGGTGAACCGTCGATGATGTCTTGCCGTCCAATTCCACGCTCCTCGTATGCAGATGCGAGCTTATTACATAACTATGGCATACGCTTCAGTAAGGGAAATCACAAGGCCCCTTGGTCTGAAGCATTCGAAATTGGAGACCACAATGTCTGATGATATCCGCACCTCAGTTGGACTTCGCCCGGTGATCAATGTGTCCGGCACCATGACAAGCCTCGGCGCGTCGATCGTGGTTCCGGAAGCAATTGCCGCGATGTCGTCGATCCTGCCGCAGTTCGTTGAAATCAACGATCTGCAGCGCAAGGCGAGCGCCGTTATCGCGCGGCTGACGGGCGGCGAGGCAGGATTTGTCACCGCTTCCTGCTCTGCGGGCATTTCGCTCGCCGTTGCGGGCGCCATTACCGGCAACAACCTTCTGGCCATCGAGCAACTGCCGGATCGCGCTCCCGAGAAAAACGAAGTTCTCGTGCAGATGGGGCATGTCGTAAGCTACGGTGCGCCAGTCGATCAGGCCATCCGCCTTGCCGGCGGCAAACCGGTGCTGGTCGGACAGGCTACCTCGACCCACCGTTTCCACATGGAGCATGCGATCACCGAAAAGACGGCCGCAGCGGTTTATGTCGTTTCGCATCATGTTGTCGATTACGGTTTGCTGAACCTCAAGGAATTCGTGGAAATCGCCCATGCCAAGGGTGTTCCCGTGATCGTCGATGGAGCTTCGGAATACGATCTCGAAATATTCCTCGAGCAGGGTGCGGATATTGCTCTTTATTCCGGTCACAAGTTTCTGGGCGGCCCGACGTCGGGCATCGTTGCCGGACGCAAGGAACTGGTGCGACATGCCTTCCTTCAGAACATGGGCATCGGCCGCGGCATGAAGGTCGGCAAGGAAAGCATCTTTGGTGTCATGGCGGCACTGGAGGCCTGGGAAAAGCGGGATCATGCTGGCATTCGCGAAAGGGAAACCAGTTACCTCAACCTGTGGAAACAGACACTCGACGGTCGACCAGGTGTCACCGCGCTGATCGAACCCGATCCCACCAACAATCCTCTTGACCGCATGCGCGTCATCATCAAGGCGGAGGAAGCGCATATCACCGCCTGGGATCTTTCCGATGCGCTGGCGCGTGGCACTCCGCCGATCATCGTTCGCGACCATGAAGTCGAGCACCACTATTTCTATCTCGACCCATGCAATCTGCATCCTGGTCAGGAAACGATCGTTGCAAGGCGTCTGACGGAAGAACTCGAAAAGGCGCGTGCCTCGAACGAAATCATCGCGACGCCGATCGAAAACCGCAGCAAGCACCGCTTCGACGGCGCGCTTCGCTGGCCGGATTGATCATCAGAGCGAAACACAGACAGAGGAAGCAAGCATGGCAGGTATCCAGGCACAAACCAGCGCAGCGACAGATCCCGTTCTTTCCGTTCGCAACCTGACGACTTCGTTCTTGGTGGATGGCGTGTGGAAGCCTGTCGTCCGAGATGTTTCCTTTGATGTCGCCCCCGGCGAAACGGTCGCCATTGTCGGCGAGAGCGGTTCGGGCAAGAGCGTGACCTCTCTCTCGATCATGCGTCTCCTCCAGGCGGATTCGAGCCGTATCGAAGGCAAGATCCTGCTTGGTGGTCGGGATCTGCTTGCTCTTCCCGAAGAGAAGATGCGCAACGTTCGCGGCAATGATGTCGCGATGATCTTTCAGGAGCCGATGACATCGCTCAATCCGCTCTTCACGATCGGCGACCAGATTTCCGAGGCGCTGCTTTGCCACAAACCGATGTCGAAGGCCGAGGCGCGGGCCGAAACCATCCGGTTGCTGGAAAAGGTGCGCATCCCTTCTGCCGCGTCGCGTTTTGACGAATACCCACACCGCTTCTCCGGCGGCATGCGTCAACGTGTGATGATCGCAATGGCACTTGCGTCACGTCCGAAGCTGCTGATTGCCGACGAACCGACGACGGCTCTCGATGTGACGATCCAGGGTCAGATCCTCGATCTCATCAAGACGTTACAGGAAGAAGAGGGAACGTCGGTGCTGTTCATCACCCATGATATGGGTGTGGTCGCGGAGATCGCGGATCGTACCGTCGTCATGTATCGCGGCGAACAGGTGGAAACAGGCGCCACGGCCGACATCTTTCACCGTGGGCAGCATCCTTACACGCGTGCCCTGCTGTCTGCTGTCCCGGTTCTCGGATCGATGAAGGGTTACGAACGCCCACTGCGGTTTCCAGTGGTCAACACCGCAACCGGTGTATCGAAGCTGCCGGTGGAGACGGCCGATACCGTCGCCTCCAGCTTGCGCCCGGTACTGGAGGTCAAGAACCTCACCAAACGTTTCGATATCCACTCTGGTCTTTTCGGCAAGCTGACCGGCCGCGTCCATGCCGTCGAGAATGTTTCGTTCGACCTCCATGCTGGTGAAACGCTATCATTGGTTGGCGAGTCGGGCTGCGGCAAATCAACGACGGGCCGGGCCATCATGCGTCTCATCGATGCGCAGAGCGGTTCGGTCGTTGCCGATGGCAAGGATGTGCTGGCGCTGGACAAATCGGGTCTGCGCGAAATGCGCAAATCGATCCAGATGATTTTTCAGGACCCCTTCGCCAGCCTCAATCCGCGCATCCGCGTTGGTGATGCCATTGCCGAGCCCTATCTCGAGCATAAGATGGGCAACGCCAAACAGGCGAAAGACCGTGTTGCGGATCTCCTGGAAAAGGTCGGCCTTACGCCTGATATGGCGTCGCGTTTCCCGCATGAATTTTCCGGTGGCCAACGCCAGCGCATCTGCATCGCGCGGGCTTTGGCGCTGGAGCCGAAAGTGATTGTTGCGGATGAGAGCGTGTCGGCGCTCGACGTGTCGATCAAGGCGCAGGTCATCAACCTGATGCTAGACCTGCAGCAGCACCTGAACCTTGCCTTCCTTTCCATTTCGCACGACATGGCCGTCGTCGAACGCGTCAGTCACCGGGTTGCCGTGATGTATCTTGGAGAGATCGTCGAGATTGGTCCGCGGGCTGCGGTGTTTGAAAACCCGCAGCATGCCTACACCAAAAAACTGATGGCTGCGGTTCCGGTGCCGGACCCTGATCGTCGGAGCGAAAAGCGGTCCGCCGCAAACGACGAAATTAAAAGCCCGGTTCGCTCCGTCGATTATGTCGTCAAGCCGCTGGACTATCGCGAGGTGTCTCCGGGACATCTTGTAGCGGTCTGAGAAGGTCCCGCGTCTTTGACGTTCAGTCACCAGCGCGGCACCTTGCGCTCATAGGTCGGGTCAAACTTCTTCATGTAGGCCGTGTCGTCACGCTCTTTCATCGCCGTCTGCTCATACAGAGCGGCGAGTTTGGCGAGCTTGCTCCGGTCGAGGGCGACACCAAGCCCAGGCTCGGTCGGCACCTGCAGACGGCCGTTCCGGAACGTGAATGGTGTTCCTTCGATCACGTCGACGCCGGTCCAGGGATAATGTGTATCGCAGTCATAACTGAGGTTTGGTGTGGCGGCGGCCACATGCGTCATGGCGGCAAGCGTGATACCGAGATGCGAGTTCGAATGCATCGAAACTCCGAGCCCCAATGTTTCGCAAATCTTGCCGAGATGGGTCGAGGCGCGCAATCCACCCCAGTAATGATGATCTGACAGGACGATCTGCACGGCGTTTTTGCGGAAGGCCTCGGCGATCTGATCGAACTCCAGAACGATCATGTTGGTGGCAAGCGGAAGCGATGTGGCCGCCGCCACCTTTGCCATCTGGTCCATGCCGATGACAGGGTCTTCAAGGTATTCCAGAACGCTCTCGAGTTCGCGGGCGATGTGAATGGCGGTTTCAACCGTCCAGCCGCCATTTGGGTCGATCCGCAACGGGTGATCGGGAAAAGCCTTTCGCAATTTCCGCATCGTCTCGATTTCGAGATCGGGATGCAGCACGCCACCCTTCAGCTTCAGTGATTGGAAACCGTATGTTTCGACCATCTTCTGCGCTTCGCCGACCATCTGGTCAGGGGTCAGGACCTCTCCCCATTCATCAGGCTCTTCGCCGATATGGGCCGCGTACTTGAAGAACAGGTAGGCGCTGAAGGGAACGCTGGTCCGAACAGTGCCGCCCAAGAGGTCGGAGACAGGCCGCCCGAGCAACTTGCCCTGAATATCGAGGCAGGGCACTTCGAAGGCGGATGCGACGACGTCTGTTAGCTTGTGATCTGCCACGGCTGACTTCGCATTGATGCCACCGCCTCCGGGCAAAGCGGCAATCACCCGCGATTTCAATTCGTGAAGGTGAAACGGGTCGAGGCCGACCATGGCAGGCGCCGCACGTCGCAGGCCGTCCAGTGCCTTGATGCTTCCGTAGCTCTCCCCAAGACCCACGGTGCCATCGTCACAGACGACCTCGATAACAGTCCTCAGGGCGTGGGGTTGGTGGACGCCTTTGCAGTTCAGCAGAGGCTTGTCAGGGATGGCAACCGGGGTGAGATGGATTTCAGCGATCCGCATAAAAACTCCTATCGCCACCAGCTACGCGCTGCCGTCAGCGCGTCGTCAAGAGGTGGCAGTTCGGGATGCCAATGGCGCTCCCATTCGAGACTGAGGGGTATCTGTCGATCACTTGATCGAAGCAGTGAAATCAGGTCCGCCATGGGAAAGTTGCCGTGGCCGGGCAGCACATAGCGTCGGCTTCCTGCATCATCCAGCCTGCTGTCCTTGACGTGCAGATGGACAACGCTTTTGGCAATGTTTTGCCAGACGGTTGCGAGATCGGAGCCCTTGGCCCAGGTATGATGGGTATCCCACAAGATCCGCGCTGTCGGCACGCGCTCGACAAAAGCGAAGAGCTGTCTGGAATCGGCCAGTGCATCGTGGGTCTCGATCATCAGATCGACACTGAGTTGGCGCGACTGTCGCATTGCCTGCCAATCACTCAGCAGCTTTTCAGCGTGCGACATGTCTTGAGCGCTTAACTGCCCGCCGCCATCGAAAACACGAAGATGAGCGATCCCCGCTGCCTCGGCCCAAGGGATGAATGGTTCGACGGCGGAGAGGTCTCCGTTTTCGAACAATCGGACCGATGTGTTGAGTGCAGCCACCCTGAGATTGCGTCCGGTCAGGAAAGTGGCAAACCGATCAGGGCTGCCAAACTCAGCCTCCAGTGCCGCGATCAGATCAACCGTACCAGCCAGCGTCCGCAATTCCACACATGCGATGCCATGGTGTCGGGCGAGGTCAGTGACCTCGTGCAGATTGAGTTCGGAACAGCCGAGTGTCGAAAAGCTGTAGTCGAACGTCTTCATGCCATGCGCTCCATATCCTGCTTGAAAACGGGGTGCAGAGGTGGAAGGCCAGCGATGAAACGCTCGATTTCCGTGATGGCGAGATCGGACAGCGCCCGCAATTCATTGCCCAGTGCCCCGGCAATATGTGGGGTGAGAACGACATTGGGCAGATCGTAGAAGAGACTGTCGGTCGGCAGGGGCTCCGGTTCCGGCGTGTCGATCAGGATGCGCAGCCGTCCGGATTTTGCTTCCAACAGCAATGCATCGTGGTCGACGAGCCAGCCGCGCGCAGTGTTGATGAAGACCGCATGGTCGGCCATCAATGCAAGCTCGCGGGCGCCAATCATGTGGCGGGTTTCCGGCAGGATCGGTGCATGCAGCGAAACCACGTCGGACCAGGCGAGAAGCGCATGCAGGTCCATTTTCGTTGCACCCAGGGCCGAGGCGTCTGCCTCGGAGAGATAGGGGTCGTAAACGCCGATCTCGAAATTGCCCCGGCCAAGCATTTCGATCACCAGCCGCCCGATGCGGGATGCGCCGACAATGCCGATCCTGCGATCATAAGTGCCGAGGTAAGGCAGGCTCATGCCGCGCCTGCTGCCAAAGCCGCCGGTGCCGCGCTCTTTCCGGTGCTCATCGCGCAGGCGAAACACATCCTTGCAGCACATGATGATTGCCGCGTAGGTGAACTCGGCCACCGGCACGGCCATGGCGGATGCCGCCGTCGTCACCAGAATGTTGGACGTTTCCCAAAATTCGGGAGGTGCGACGCTGCGCACCGATGAAGCGGCATAAGCCAGCATTTTCAGTTTTGGTGCCCGGGAAAGCCGTTCTCTTGTCAGCGATGGCGTACCCCACGCTGCCAGCAGAATATCGGCCTCCGCCAAGGCCTTGCTTCCTTCTGCCGTATCGAAATCAGTGCAGGGAAAACCCGCAATGATGTCCGTTACGGCATTCAGCCGTGCCCATTCTCGCGATCCGAAGAACCCTTTGGGAAGCTCTTCGCGCATGGCGATCAACAGCCGTGGTTTGTCAGGGGACTTTTTCATGCGCGCACCGGGCTGGAAACGGGCCGGACATCAATGCGAGAAACGTCGATTGCGATTGGGTTAGATCCGGGCCGCAACAGGATATCGAGATAGAGTTCGGGCGGCGCGCTACCCGGCCGGAGTTTTAACGGTGGCGTACGCAGCGCGCCTTTCCATCGGATATCGGGGAAAGAAAAAACTGTGCCATCGTTGTCGCGGAAGGGAGCGAGCGCTGTTGCTTCCTGTCCTTCCGTCGCAACATCTTTCAGGCGTAGCGATATGCCAAGCACCCCCTCATGAGGAGGTACGTCGACGTCGCAGATCGCTTTCAGCCAAACGCCTGTGCCGGGGTGAACAAGCTCTCCACCGAGACGGTGGTTCTTTTCAATCATGTCGGTCACGACCCGCGCTGACGCGTCCGGCGCCAGATTGCCGGCTGGGTTGTTGATCGGATCGAAACGGTCGTCTCTTGCCAGAATGCGATCGGTGGCGCGGGGCAAAATCGTTTCGAGATAGGTTGCCAGCAGCTTTCCGACGGCGAAGGCACCCGGCACCGAAAAATGGGCGCCATCGTCGGAATAGCCCGGATAAGGCTCACCGAACTCGCTTTCAGGGTCGACCCAGACCGCGTTCCAATCGAACACATGGCAATTGGCGTGGCTTGCGGCAAACTCGATACTCTGGCGGTTGATCCAGTGCGCTTTTGCCCGTTCGGCACCGCCAGCCGGCCATTTTCCGACGCCGCGGGCCAGTATGGGGAGCAGGATCACGGTCTTTCCGGCGTCGAGCAAGGCTGATGCGATCCGTGCCCGTGTATCGGCAATCGTCTGACGGCTTTCCACCATCATGTCGTTGGTGCCGGCATCAACCAGGATCAAATCGAAATCCGATTGCAACAGTCGCGGCAGGCGCCGCTCGATCTCGACCGCTTTTTGACCGGAAACCCCGAAATTGAGGCCGGAAAAGAAGCGGCTGACACCGGGCCGATTGCTGGGCTCCCACCCGGATGGGACGGATGGATCATGATGGACCGGGCAGCTTAGCCTGCCATGCGACAGGACCTCTGCCCAGCTCATCCAGCCGCGTGCCGATGTGGCAAGCGAGCCCGCGTCGCCGATATGGTTCTGCTGGACGAGCGATGTTCCGAGCACGGCAATTCGGCTCGCCCTTGGTAACGATACGGACATGGTTTTACCAGGATATCAGGAGAACAGAACGCCGCCATTGATGTCGTAGCAGGCGCCGGTGATGTAGGCCGCATCATCAGATGTCAGGAATGCCACCAGACCGGCGACGTCTTCGCTCGACCCTTCACGCTTCAGCGATGTGGCACCGGCCACCCGTTCGCGCACCTCGGGTTTGGTGAAGGTGTCGTGGAAGGTCGTCGAGATCATCCCGGGGCAGACGGCGTTGACGCGAATGTTCGGGCCGGCTTCCTTGGCGAGGCCGCGGGTGAAGGTCATGACGGCGCCCTTGGAGGTCGCATAGGCGAGCGCGCCCGGACCGCCGCCATCGCGACCGGCCTGCGATGAGAAGGTGACGATTGCGCCACCCTTCGCCATCTTCGGCAACGCTGCCTTTGTGGTGAGGAAGAGCGAGGTGAGGTTGACGTCGAGTACCTGGTGCCAGAAGGCTTCGTCCATTTCGGCAATCGTCTTGCGGGCAATCAGGCCACCAGCGACATGTACGAGACCATGAATCTCGCCAAACTTGTCGACAGCGGTCGAAATCGCCGCCTCGACGTCGCTTGCTTTGGTAAGATCCGCCTTGATCGCGATGGCCGAGCCTCCGATTTTTTCGATTTCGGCAACGGCTGTGGCCGCGCCATCGGCTGCACCGTTATAGGTCAGCACGACATTGGCACCTTCCTGCGCAAAACGGATGGCGCATGCACGGCCGATATCCCGGCCTGCACCGGCGACGACAACAGTCTTGTTGGTGAAACGTTGCATTTGAAAACCTCGCATTGACTAGAATTGCTTGGGAAGGGAGAGCTTGAAACGCTCGTCGTCGACATCGCTGAAGTAGATGTCTGTCGAAAAACCCTGATCGTCGATGAAGCTGAAAATCCGCTTCGGTTCGTTCAGGCTGTAGGGCACTAGAAGGGTGACCAGGCGATGCCGGGTTGAGGCCGGGACAGTCGCGCAGACGTGATGATGGATATCGAGACCCTCGAATTCCTTCGGGTCGATCTCGGGAAATCCTTCAATGGCTGTGATTTGCGGTGTGCCTGCCGACGAGAAGACGAACTGACCGTAGAAACCCGCTTTCTTGCCTGTGTATCGAAAACTCGATCGACCGGTCTGCGGCGCCCCGAGTGTATGGCAGAGCCATTGCAGTTCCTGGGGTTCTTCGCACTCGACCTCATCGACAAACACGAAATAGCTGTCGTTGACGAAGTGGATTTCGCGTTCTGCCTTGCGGACCAGCGGATTTCCAACCTGATAGGCGGCCGTTGCATCGCCAAGGATGCGAACATGACCGGGCTTTTCTTCCACGGATACAATACGACCCGCGGCCCGCCGTGCCAGCGCCTTGTCTTTCTCCGCATATTGGCCTTTGCCACCAATCAGCACCGCATTTTTCGAGCGTGTCTGCCGGCGCCAGTTCAGGTGCATCTGTGAATTGAAGGCGACATAATAGCCCGACTGTATCGCAAGGTCTTCGCCATAGGCATAAAGCGCAAAGGCATTCTGATCGCCATGGCTGTGGCTGAGCGATCCATACGGGCTCGATTTGAAGACGAACTGCAGATGCCGGTCCGGGTCTTCCATATGTTTCTGGATGGTTACCCAGCCGATATCGTCAAACACCGCAAGTGCTGGCAGGTCAGCCGGCGAGACGGGCTCGACCTGGCGGTAATCATGGCGATAGACCAGATCATCAAAATTCAGATCCCACCAACCGTAATTGTAAAAGGCCATTTCCGTCCCGGCCGCATCATTTTTGAGGCGATCGAAATACCATTGGTAATGACCGTTGCCGGTCACCCCTGCAAACTGCCTCACATTGTAACCCACCTTCAGTCCGGGAAGATCGCCCAGGGTGGAATCGTCACCGAAATTGGCGCGGCGGGTGCCGGGCGCCTTGGTGTAAAGCGGGAACCGTCCAGTGTTCTGGAAGAACGGCCGCTGGTAGAGGTCGTAACCGATATAGGAGCGGATCAGGTTGGCGGCTTCGATGAGATAGGCCATACCGGTCATCCAGTAATGCGGCCCTTCGGCCCAGCCGCCATCTGTTCCCGCCCATGGCGAATAAAGCGTGGCGAGGAACTCAACTGTATAGTCGAGCCATTCGCCGGCCTCATCGCTTTCCCCAAGCAGAGAAATGCAGGCGGGGGTGAGGACGGCAGACAGCGAACGAACGGCGTGGCTGTCATAAGGGAAGACGTGAATGCGTGCATGGGCTGTCACGTGGTCTGCGACTTCACGCGTCCGGCGCAGCAGCACATTTCTGACGGTCTCTCGTTCGTCTGCGCTCAAATGGTCGTAAAGCCAGTCGTAACCCCAGGCGAGGGCGACAACGACACGGAACCCGGCCTCGTCGTTATAGGCGCGCGATGTTGCGCCATTAGGGTCCCAGGCGGCAACGGATAACAGCCAGTCTCGGGCTTTATCGAGAAGGTCTTCCCGTCCCAAGACCCGACCGGCAATCGCCAGATGGCGGATTGCGTAAATCACTTCCTGGCAATCGATATACATCTGGCGCCACAGCGCCGCGACGCGGATGTTGTTCGGGTAAGGCTGCGGTTCTGGCATGATCGGCCGGTCGATCCAGGGTTCTACCGACTTCTCGAAAAAGTCGGTCCAGCCGCAATGGTCAGGGTCTTTGGCGACGGCGTCGGCGAAGACTTTCAACTGATTGGGATTGAGCCAGAGCCTCGGATGGGATCTGTGGGCAGCCTCATGACGGGTTGCCCTGCTGGGTACCGGTGTTTTGGGCAGTGCCGCGACGATCTCGAAACTGCGCACCTTGCTCCAGTTGGAAAGGGGCGCTGCAGCATTCTGGTCCCAGAGGGCATAGGTCCAATGATAGTGACCTTCCGCCAGGGCTTCATCCGGTGTGAAGAAATTCCAGGCGAGGTCTTCGAATGTGTGCGTCTTCGCGTCTGAAAATCCGGGATCGGTCGAGATGCGCAGAACGTAGCGTGCGCCATCATCGATATCGGGCAGCCAGGAAAAACGCGGCGGGTTCTCGGTGGGCGGTGTTTGCTCGCTCGGCATGTAACCAATGGTCAAGGAACCGGGGCGCGGTTCATCGAGATGAGCTTGTCTGGCAATCGCCGAGGCAGAGGGACGCATTGCGCTCTAACTCCTTAAAAAGCAAAGGGAAAGGATGGCGGCGACAGGGCCGCCATCATGATAGACAGTGTTATTGTGCCGCCTTGTACTGACGGTCGTAGGCCGATTGCATGATCTTGATGACCTCGTCGTAACCGAGCGCTGTCAGCCTTTTTTTGTAGGCATCCCAGCCGGTATCGACGTCCTGGGCGCCAAGCACCCATGTCTGCTGCATCTCGGTCATGTAGGTGAGAAGGCTCGGCCAGTAACGGTCGAAGGTCGCCTTTTCCTCGGCGTTCAAAGACACGCCCATGAACTCGTCCTTGAGGCAGTTGCACTTGTCGTAGAGATCGATGCCTTCCAGCGCGATCTTGTTGGTCCACTGGCGCTCGTATTCGTAGTCCATCCAGTAGCCGCGCGGCACCTGGGCGCCGACGGCCCAAAGCTGGGCGTTCACCGGGTCCTTGTTCTCCAGCACTTCCTTTTTGAACTGCGGCTTGCCGTCGACCATTTCGAAGGTTTGACCCTCGACGCCGAAATTCGACAGGATGCGGCCTTGCTGCGAGAACCAGAAATCGAAGTACTTGATCGTTTCGACCGGGTGTTCGTTGGTGGCCGAAATTGCCCAGCCGACGGGCTGAACACGCAGCCGTCGCGCATCCTCGAAGCGTTGACCCGATACGGTCTTGGGCGGCAGCATTGGCTTCAGCGCGAAACCTTCGATCTTTGGCGACAGGGCGTCGTTATAGGTCGAGGTGCTGGCGAACCAGTCATGCGTCATGCCACCGAGATTGTTGCCAAGAAGATATTCACGCGAACGGGCGCCGCGGGTGAAGATCTCCTTGTCGATCAGGCCTTCCTTGTACCACTTGGCAACATTTGAAATCCCAACCTTGTAGTTCTCTTCAGCCCAGGGATGGCGGAGCTGTCCGTCATAGACGGCAAAGTCTCCGTAACGCTCGGACCCTGAAACACGGGCGTCCCAGAGATTGATGAGACGGACCGCATCGATTTCCTCACGCGCAAAATACGGAACTTCATCCTTTTTACCGTTGCCGTTCGGGTCTTTGTCCCTGAACGCCTTGAGGACCTCGTAGACCTCTTCCGGCGTTTCGGGCTGCTTCAGTCCCAGCTTGTCGAGCCAGTCCTGGCGGATGAACCAGCCGCGCGAATATTTCCCGTCTGGCACATATGGAATGAAATAGAGTTTGCCGTCCGGCCCGGAAATCGCATTGCGAATGTCCTTGTGGCTATCGAAAAAGGCTTTCAGGTTTGGTGCATGTTCCTCGATCAGCTCGTCGAGCGGGATGAAGGCTCCTTCAAGACCGTAGCGGATGAAGTCTTCCTTGAGGCCGCCGGAAGCGTCGCCGCCGATGATATCGGGAAGATCCCCCGAGGCGATCAACAGGTTGAAGGCATCACGACTGCTGGTCGTCGCCAGCGATGCGACGTTGCGGACGTGGATATTGGTGATCTCCGCAGCTTTCTGCTCCACCGGCCACTTTTCCGAATAGACGTATTTGTCGCGGAAGTGGAAATGGATTGTCAGCTCCAACGGGTCTTCGGATATCTTGCCGGCATCTTGTGCAAAGGCCGGCAAGGCCATTGTCGCTGCTGTCATCAACGCCAGAAGGGGCGCGCCTTTTCGTAGTTTTCTCACAGGTTCTCCTCCCTTGTGCTGCTACTCTTTGACTCCGCCCAGCAGAATTCCCTTCGTGAAATACTTCTGCGCGTAGGGGTAAATGATGAGGACGGGGATGATCGACGCGATCATGATCGCGGATGTAACGGTCTCGAACGAGTAATGGGCGGTCAGCAGGCTCGAGGCGAATTCGTCGTTCGAATTGAGATCGACGACGACGCGTTTCAGATAGACCTGCAGCGGGATCTTCTCCTCCCCACGTAGCAGGACCATGGCCCAGAAATATCCGTTCCAGCGCGACACGATGCAAAACAGAGCGACGGTAACGATGGCCGGTTTGGAAAGCGGAATGAACACCTTCCAGAGCAGTTGCAGCTCGCTGGCGCCGTCCATCTTGGCGGCTTCCTCGAAGGATTTTGGGACCGCCTCGAAGAAGTTGCGCAGCAGAATGACGTTGAAGGCACTTGCTGCAAAGCCGATGATGATGCCGAAACGGCTGTCCAGCAGGCCAAGATCGCGCATGTTCAGGAAGAACGGGATCATGCCGGCGTGGAACCAGAGCGTGAAGGCAATGGCGATGTTGAAGAAGGTGCGGCCGCGCAGACGCTTGCGCGACAGCGCATAAGCGCCGGGGATCATGATCAGCAGGCTCATGAACGTGCCGCCGAATGTGTAGATGAATGTGTTGCCGTAAGCGATCCAGAACATTCTGTCGGACAGGACGTGCTCATAGGCTGCGAGCGTCACATCGACCGGCCACAACGTTACGCGGCCTGCGGTTACGGCAGCGCCGGACGAGATTGAAACAGCCGCCACGTAGATGAAGGGATAAAGCGTAGACAGAACGAACAGTCCGAGAAGAATGGCGTTGGCCCAGCCAAAAATCTTGTCGCCGCGCGAATAGAGATTGAAGTTTTTCATTTTCAGCTCCTCACCAAAGCGATGTCGACGAGACTCTTCGGCTGATGCGGTTTGCCGAATAGACCAGGACGAAAGCGATCACCGCATTGAACAGGCCGGCGGCCGTGGCCAGGTCGTACTGGGTGCCCTGCAGGCCGGTGCGGTAGATGAAGGTCGAAACGACGTCTGCCGTCTCGTAGGTGGAAGGGCGATAAAGAAGGATTATGTATTCGAAACCGACCTCGACCAGGTTGCCGATACGGATAATCAGCATGATGACGATCGTGGGCAGAATGCAGGGCAGCGTGATCCGCCACATCATCTGCCAGCGTGACGCCCCATCGACCCGTGCGGATTCATATAGGGTTGGGCTGACACCGGCGATTGCTGCCAGATAGACGATCGATTCAAACCCCGATTCCTTCCAGACCGACGAGCCGATGAACACGGGTCGGAACCATTCGGGTTGAGTGAGGAAGTATATCGGTTCAAGCCCGATGCCCTTCAGCAGAAGATTGACGATGCCGATGGAGGGCGAGAGGAAGTTGATGACGATGCCTGCAACGATCACCACAGAAATGAAGTGGGGAAGGTAAACGATCGTCTGGGCCCAGCGCTTGCCGATTTCGCTCTGAACTTCGTTGAACATCAGGGCCAGAATGATCGGGACCGGAAATGCGAAGATCAGACCGAGGCCACTGATGGTGATGGTGTTCCAGAAGGCACGGACGAACATGTCGTTCTGGAAAAGCTCGATGAAGTTGGCAAAGCCGACGAAGGGACTTTTCTCGATGCCACGGAAGATCGAAAAGTCCTGAAAGGCGATGATAAGGCCATACATCGGTTTGTAGAGAAAGAGCGCAAACCAGATGGCCATGGGTGCAAGCAGCAAATAGAGCTGCCAGTCGCGGCGCACATCTTCCCAGAGATCGTGGAGCGACTCCTGAAGATACTGTTTCATGACTTTGCCCCGCTGGTGGTCTTGAGAGACCGGCCGCTCGCGGCGTCGAAGACATGGATGCGTGCCGTATCGATTCCGAGCCGGGTAACGCCGTTGAGGGCGTGATCGGCATAAAGCGTCTCAGCCTTGGCGATGAAGGACTGGCCATTGGCCTTGCCGTGCAACAGTGCTTCGGCACCGAGAGGCTCAACGAGGTCGATGCTGCAATTGAGCACTTCCTGCCCATCGCCGACTTTCACGGACATGATTTCCGGTCTGATGCCGAGTTTCACCGACTGGCCTTGCGTCGCGTTCCGGGCAAAGGCTTCGGGGATTGTCAGGCTTTGTGCCACGTCACCCGAGATAACGGCCTGTGCGCGGCCATCCTGCTTGTCGATCGTCGCGTCGAAAAGGTTCATGGGCGGCGAGCCGATGAAGCTCGCCACAAATGTGTTCGCCGGCTCAAGAAAGACTTCCATCGGCGACCCGACCTGCTCGATGTTGCCGCGGTTCATGATGACGATGCGGTCCGCCAGCGTCATCGCCTCGACCTGGTCGTGTGTCACGTAGACGCTGGTCGCCTGCATGCGCTTGTGCAGTTGCTTGATTTCGGCACGCATGTGGGTGCGCAATTTGGCATCAAGATTGGAGAGGGGCTCATCGAAGAGGAAAATCTTGGGGCGGCGAACGATCGCCCTGCCCATCGCAACACGTTGGCGTTGGCCACCGGAAAGGTCGGCAGGCTTGCGCCCCAGATACTCAGTCAGGCTGAGGATCTGTGCGGCTTCGGCAACGGCCTTGTCGATCACATCTTTTTTTTCACCCCGGACACGCAGGCCGAAGGCGATGTTTTCCGCGACGTTCAGATGCGGATAGAGCGCATAGTTCTGGAACACCATGGCGACATCGCGGTCTTTCGGAGCGATCTTGTTAACGACCCGACCGTCGATGGAGACGGTGCCGTCGGAGATATCTTCCAGCCCGGCAAGCATGCGCAGAGTGGTGGATTTTCCGCATCCCGATGGCCCGACGAGCACAACGAATTCCTGCGGTTGAATGGAAAGATTGATGCCATGGACGACTTCGAGAGCGCCGTAACGCTTGACGACATCGTTGATTTGAACTGCAGACATGAAAGGCCCCTCCTCAAAAGCCTTGAATGTTCCGTCAGGCGGGGGCCTTGGCTCCTCGTGGCACACGCTTCCTCGTGACGCGTGTGTTGACCTGCTCGATGAAGGTCCAGATTTTGGGGTTCTTGGAGAGTTCCGCTATCTTGGATTCCAGTGATCCGAGATGACGCTGAATGGCTTCGTGTGCCGCCTCGACATTGCCGGATTCGATCGCGTTTACGATCGCTTCGTGCTCCTCGATCACCTTCTCGGTGCGGCGAACCGCAAACACCCGCTTCAGGTGTCGCATACGGTCCATTTCGCCCTTGGCCTGGTTGACGACGCTCCAGGCGCCGGGCAGTCGGGCTGCGGCAAAGATCGTACGGTGAAACTCTTCATCCAGCAGGAAGAAATCCGTGAACTCTTCATCGTCGGCTGCGATGCGCTGCTGGGAAAGACATGTTTTCAGCCGGGCAATGTCTTCAAGCGAATGCCGCTTCGTTGCCTCGATGACGGCGCCTTCTTCGAGCTTGAATCGGATGAAGCAGGCTTCCATGTAACGCTGCACATCAATCGGCGAAATATAGGTGCCGCCTTGTGGCACGACGGTAACGAAACCTTCTTCGGCTAGGCGAATGATCGCTTCGCGCACCGGCGTCTTGCTGACATGCAGGAGCGCCGCGATTTCCTTTTCAGAAAGGGCTCGTCCCGGTAGCAGCTTCACCTCGACAATCAGTTTGCGAAGGAGCGCATGCACGCGACTGGTCATGTTTCCATCCTCGGGCAAATCGCGTGGGGTCACGAGATCAGAGAGCGGCAGCGATGGAAATTCGATTGCGTTAGACATATCAATTACCAAACTGAGATATCAGAATTGAACTTGACATATCTGTTGTTTTTTTGCGAGTCAAGCGCATCA
This sequence comes from Agrobacterium sp. NPDC090273, assembly GCF_044772305.1. Classification (NCBI taxonomy): domain Bacteria; kingdom Pseudomonadati; phylum Pseudomonadota; class Alphaproteobacteria; order Hyphomicrobiales; family Rhizobiaceae; genus Agrobacterium; species Agrobacterium sp. NPDC090273. Next base: position 47,426 of record NZ_JBIVYN010000012.1, on the reverse strand, counting down.
CGGCAACGGCATGAATGATTGCCATCGAAGAAATTTCCAGCTGCTGCTGATTTTGGCCTCAGCCTGGAGGGCAGAGACCGCAAAGTTCATGCGTAAAACACACATCGAGGAGGAACGATGAAATCCGAAACCCGTGACAAGCTGATGGGTGTATCCGTCGCCACGCTCTGCTCGGCGCTCTACAAGCGCGGACTGAAAACCCAGACGATCCAGGACGTTCGGCCGGTGCGGCCGAAGGGCCGCAACATGGTCGGCCCCGCTTTCACCCTACGCTATATGCCGGCGCGGGAGGATCGCAATCCGATGACGGTGTTCCGTGATCCGAAACACCCGCAACGCCATGCGATCGAAACCTGCCCGGAAGGCCATGTGCTGGTCATGGATAGCCGCAAGGATGCCCGTGCGGCGTCGGCCGGCGATATTCTCATCACCCGACTGATGGTGCGTGGCGGGGCAGGGGTGGTTACCGATGGTGGTTTTCGTGATGCGATGACGATCGGCGAACTGGATATACCCGCCTATCATCACCGGCCATCCAGCCCGACCAATCTGACGCTGCATGAAGCGATCGATATCAACGTGCCGATCGGCTGCGGTGATGTTGCGGTGTTTCCGGGCGATATCATGGTGGGCGACGACGACAGCGTGATCGTCATTCCGGCGGAAATCGCCGACGAGATTGCCGATGAAGCGGTCGAAATGACAGCTTACGAGGATTTCGTCGTCGAAAGGGTCAAGGAAGGGCACACCATCATCGGGCTCTATCCGGCGACGGAGGAGAACAATCTCGCGCTCTTTGCCAAATGGCGTGAAGCAAACGGGCGGTGAGCTGTTATTGGCCGCCTATCGGCGCGTCAATTGCTCATCGATCCCGGTAACGAAAACGCCTTCAGTCGCAAGGTGGTGGGCATATCGCTCGATCGAAAAGACCTGATCGATATGCCATATGCCTGCTGGAATGGAGGTATCGACCAACAGACGCGCCGTCTCTGCCGCCATCAATGCCGTGATCGCGGCCTCCTGCCTTCCCTCAAGGCGGATTGAGCGCTGAAACCCTATGCCGTTTCGTGTTCCTTCCACGGCTACATAGAGCGCGGCGCGATCGGAACCGAGCCGGAAACGCATCATGCAATTTCTGGTCAGATCGCGCAGACGTGGACGACTGGCAACCAAGGGAAGCAGGAGAAACAGCAACCTGCTGATGGCGGGGCTATCGAATGTCATGAGCGTACGCACGTCACCGATACCAAGTGTTCGGCGAAGGACATGCTGATCGGCAAAATCGAAGGGTATCGCCGGATAGTTTCGCCCGTCTCGATCGAACGGCAGATTTTCAATGCGCGCGGATTTGAAGTTTCGAAGCGTCCAGTCAATGGCTGCAGGCCCGTGGCTATCGCCGATGCCCAGAAGAATGCCGATGCGGGCTTGCGAGACAGAATCCAGTTTTTCGGCACAGGCCTTTACCATGAGATTTGTAAGCCCGGGTGCCAGACCAACAGACAGGAGCGCTCTGCCCCCGTGCGCCTTCGTGGTCGATTGGAGCTGTTCGACCTTCTGGAAGAACATGTCGTCCGCGGTGATGTCGATAAGGGCAAGGCCACGATTTAAAACGTATTCGACAAAACGTGTGTCGGCCTGGTCTATGCATACGATGACGATTGTGATGCCCGTAAGTGCGGCGTTCCAGCTTTTGGGCTCCCCCAGATCGATCTGTTCGGCGTCGCATCGGAGGTTTGCCGCGACAGCCTTCGCCTTCGTTTTGTTTCGCCCGGCGATCCGAACATCGAAACGGCTATCGTCGGTTAGACGGCGCGCGATCTGATGTCCGACGTGACCGTATCCGCCGACAACGAGAATGCCCGGCCTGTTCTGACTGATATTTTCCATCTGACCTTCTGCCTTTTCGCACGCCGCCGAAAACACTATGTTCCGGCGAATCGATTGATCCGCCTGGCAGACAAAGCAGATGGCCTCTGAACTATCCAAACGGGAAGAACCGGCATTTCCGACCAGTCCGTCCCAATGTCCTGTCGAGGATTGGCTGACGTTTCTTGGACACAAGTGGAGCGCGTTGATCCTGTGGCGTCTCTCGGATCGGGACCATGGCTTTTCGGATCTGATGGACGCTCTGCCTGGCATCACTGCGAAGGTGTTGACGGATCGTCTTGCGGGCTTTGTCGAAAGAGGGTTGATCGTGCGCTCGTCTGCATCAACCTTTCCGCGCCGAACAACCTACGCCCTGACAGACATGGGACGAGACGTCTCTGCTATGCTGCAGAAGGTTTACGACTGGGCGCGTTGAGGCGGAGTTTCGGGATCAGGAAAGGTGTTCACTCCCGCTTTAGCGCCTCGGGATTTTCAGCTTGATGCTGCCCGGTTGTTGAGGGCGGAGATCGAGATGGCGAAAGGACGCAATTTGGCCATCATGATGTCGCTTTCAGGCAGGAAGTCTGGTCGTATTCAGACGAAACAAGCGTCGAATTTTGAACATTCAAGACAGCCTCCTGCGGAGGATCTGTCGGAACCAGCCTTGGATTGATTGCTGTGTAAAAAGCCAGATATCAGTGCGCTGACAGCCGTGTCGATGACGCGGGACAGTCGCCGGCGGCCTTTCGGGTCGTTACGGCAAGGTGACAGGCCCTAAATCGGCGTCGCCATCCTCCAAAAACAAAAAAATTGAGAACTCCATGTCTAGGCAAATCCTGGCAACGGTGATGGCGCCGCTTCTCGGCCTCTTCATCCTCAGCGTTGGCAACAGCTTCCTGTCTTCCGTTACCACGTTGCGTCTTGACGCCGGTGGCGCCTCGCCGACCATGATTGGCATCGTGTCCTCCGCCTATTTCGTCGGTCTGACGATCGGCGCAATGTTTCATGACCGCCTGATTGTGCGGATTGGCCACATTCGCGCCTATGGCAGTTTCGCGTCGCTTGGTGTGGTCTGCATTCTCATGCAGGTTCTGTCGAATGACTGGATGGTCTGGCTATTTGCCAGGTTGATCTATGGCTGGACCACCGTCGGTGTCTTTCTGGTCATTGAAAGCTGGCTACTGCTGGCATCGGATCAGAGCGTTCGCGGTCGGTTTCTGGCCCTCTATATGATCGCTTTCTATGGCGCAGGCGCTCTCGGTCAGGCGCTTCTCGGCACGGTTGGTGGTCTCGGAGACGCAGCCCCTTTCATCGTTGCAGCCATGCTAGCAGCGTTGTCGGTGCTGCCCATCGTTATTTTGCCGCGGGAAATGCCGACGATGGAGCGGGTAGAGGCGCTCAAGCCTTTGCAACTATTTCAAATGTCGCCGAGCGGCGTGGTCGGCTGTTTTGGGTCGGGGATCGCGATCGCAGCCGTCTACACACTGTTTCCGCTCTATCTGCAGAACATAGGCCTGCGGGTGGATGAGATCGGAAAGATGATGGCCTACGTCATTCTGGGGGCAATGGTGTTGCAATATCCAGTCGGGCGATGGTCCGACAAGCAGGATCGTCGCGTCGTTCTCATCACTCTCGCGGCCCTGTGTCTGGCGCTCTGCGCGGCTGTTCTTTGGCTTCCCCATAATACGACGACGCTGATGATCACGCTCTTCCTGCTGGGTGGCGGTATCTTTGCGATCTATCCTGTTTCCGTCAGTTTCTCTGCAGACCGCGCTTCGGTGGATTCTCTTGTGCCGATGATCCAGGGAATGCTTCTCGTCAATTCGATCGGCTCGGCAATCAGCCCGATCACAATTTCCGCCGCGATGAGCCGCTTCGGAGCGCCAGGGCTGTTCTGGTCGCTTGCCTTCCTCAATCTCCTGCTGATGCTGTTCTTCATCTGGCGTCGTGGCGCCCGGCCGGAGTCCACGCCGGTCGCGCCCTTTGCGCCGGCGACAGCGATGTCGCCGACAGGTGCGGAAATTCGCGTCACCGACGAAATGGTCCAGGGTGTCCTGGATCACGACCGAGCGGACGAGATGTGGCAGGCCCAGCAGTCCTGACGGCTTCTCGCAGCGGTTCAGTCGACCGTTCGTTACGGTCGGCTGAGCGCGGCTTCCTTGCGCAAACGGGAACCGGTCACCGGCACGCCCCCTGAATCCGTCGGCCCTGTTTCCGGCCCGACCAGCCATCCCGTGACCACCAATCTGATCCTGATTGTCACAGGGCAGGTCAGCGTACAGTTCGTGACGAGATGAAAATTTCGTCCAGCCATATTTACTTTTATCATTATATAATGCAGTTTTTCCTTATTGCGGTCCGGGAGGCGGGCCAATTGCAACAGGGAGGATCGTTGCAGTGTTTAAATTCAAAAGACTAATTCTGGCGGCCGCGACTGGCATAGCACTCCTATCGGCGAGCGGAGCCTCGATGGCCGAAAGCCTCGAGTTGAACATCATGGCTCCGGCGGGTGCTGGTGGTGGCTGGGACTCTGCAGCACGCTCATTGCAGGAGGTGATGATGGCAACCGGGGCGGCCAAGAGTGTGCAGGTCGTCAACGTACCCGGTGCGGGTGGCACTGTGGGGCTTGCTCAATTCATCGGATCTGCCAAAGGAAGCTCGAAGCAGTTGCTGGTTGCAGGCATTACCCTTGTCGGCGCCAGCATCTCCAATAACTCCCCGGTCGACCTGACGAAGGTAACTCCTGTTGCGCGTCTGACAGGCGATCCGCTGGTCATCGTTGTTCCCAAGGATTCGCCAATCAAGACGATGGCTGATCTGCAGGCTCAGATCAAAACCGATGTGGCGAAGACGATCTGGGTGGGTGGTTCTGCCGGCGGCGCCGACCATATTCTCGCAGCGCTCGTCACGAAGGCTGCCGGCGCTGATCCCGCGCAGGTCAACTATGTCGCTTACTCCGGTGGTGGTGAATCGCTCGCAGCGATGTTGGGCGGGCAGGCGACTGCCGGTGTTTCAGGTTATGGCGAATGGCAGGGGCAGATTGAATCAGGTGATCTGCGCGCGCTGGCAATTTCCTATCCCGAACCCATTGAGGGTATCGAAGCCAAGCCGCTGAAGGCGCAAGGGCTCGACATCGAACTCGTGAACTGGCGCGGCATCTTTGCAGGCCCCGGCGTTGAAGGCCCGGATCTCGATGCGCTCAAAGCCGCGGTCGAAAAGACGGTGAAATCGGAGCAATGGAAGACGGTCCTCAAAACCCGTGGTTGGGCGGATTATTACGCACCATCCAATGAGTTTCAGTCCTTTATCAGCTACGAGACGCAACGTGTTCATGACGTCCTGAAGTCCATCGGGCTTGCGAACTAGGCCTGGCAGGCGGGAAGCGGCCTCAGGTCGCTTTCCGCAGATGAGGAAAATCATGTCATCCAGAACACCTTCCATAGCGAACCGCCCCGCAGCGGTTGTCGCCATCATCCTGCTCGCAATCTCTGTCATCACCTATTGGGACGCCACCCAGATGAAGGTGCGGGCAACGTACGGCATGGGCGCCAATGCTGCATCGTATTTTGTCGCGCTGCTATTTCTCGTTCTTGCGCTCGGGCATTTTATCAGCGCCTTCAAGCCTGCCGATATCGACGAGGAAGCCGTCGACTGGAAAGCGGTTGGCTGGGTCGGTCTGGCGCTTGCCGGACTGATCGGCTCGGTCTGGTCTGGTGGTGGCTTTATCCTCGGATCGACCCTGCTTTTTGCTTTTACGGCAAGAGGTTTCGGACGCCGCGCGTTTTTCAAGGACATCTGTCTTGGCGCCTTCATTGGCCTTCTGATTTTCCTGATGTTCAACAAGTTGCTGACGCTCGCGCTGCCGCAAGGTCCGCTTGAGCGATTGTTCTGAGGCCAGCCATGGATTCCATCCTCTTTCTTCTTCAGGGTTTTGCGACCGCGATCGAGCCCGCCAATCTGATCTATGCGGCGGTCGGCGTCATCATCGGAACCGCGGTTGGCGTTCTTCCGGGAATCGGGCCGGCGCTGACAGTTGCGTTGCTGCTGCCTGTGACCTTCAAACTGGACCCAGGCGGGTCGATCATCATGTTCGCCGGGATTTATTACGGCGGCATGTATGGTGGTTCGACCACCGCAATTCTGCTGAACACGCCGGGCGAAAGTGCATCGGTGGTGACCGCGCTCGAGGGCAATCAGATGGCCCGATCCGGCCGCGGCGGGCCGGCGCTGGCGACGGCGGCGATCGGCTCTTTCGTCGCCGCATTGATTGCGACGGTGGGGCTCGCCTTCCTTGCGCCAATACTGGTCAAGATCGCCGTGAAATTCGGTCCCTGGGACTATTTCGGTCTGATGCTGATCGCCTTCGTCACGGTATCGGCAACCTTTGGTTCATCGCCGTTGAGGGGCCTCACCAGTCTTGCCTTCGGTCTGTGGCTCGGGTTGATGGGCATCGACCAGCTCACCGGTCAGGCCCGTCTGACATTCGGCATCCCGGAACTGCTCGATGGTGTCGAAGTCACGACGCTTGCCGTTGGTTTGTTTGCAATCGGCGAAGCGCTGCTTGTTGCCTCACGACATCTGTATAAGCCTGAAAAGCCGATGCCCGTGAAAGGCTCGATCTGGATGACAAGGGAGGATTGGAGCCGCTCGTGGAAACCGTGGTTGCGTGGGACCGTCATTGGATTTCCGATCGGTGCGTTACCGGCCGGCGGGGCTGAAATCCCGACATTCCTGAGCTACAATGTCGAGCGGAAACTGACCAGGAAACCCGAGGAATTCGGACGCGGCGCGATTGAAGGCGTGGCTGGTCCGGAAGCTGCAAACAATGCCTCTGCCGCAGGTACACTCGTCCCGTTGCTGACGCTTGGACTTCCAACCTCAGCCACGGCAGCGGTGATGTTGGCTGGATTTCAGCAGTATAATATCCAGCCGGGCCCGCTTCTTTTTACCCAGCACGCGGATCTTGTCTGGGGTCTGGTTGCGAGCCTGTTCATTGCCAACGTCATGCTGCTTGTTCTGAACCTGCCCTTGGTGGGCCTCTGGGTCAGGCTGCTGGCCATCCCGCTGCCATGGCTCTATGCGGGCATCCTCGTCTTTGCCTCAATGGGAACGATTGCCGCAAATCCCTCGGTGGTCGAGCTTCTCTTGCTGACCGGTTTTGGTGTCGTCGGTTTTCTGATGAGGAAATTTGACTATCCCATCGCTCCGGCTGTCGTCGGACTGATCCTCGGTCCTCTGGCAGACAGCGCATTGCGGCGCTCCATGCAGATGAGCCTCGGCGACCCGATGATCCTGCTCCAGCATCCAAGTTCCGGGATCATGATCGCCATCGCAATTATCGCTCTGGTCGCCCCGTTCGTCTTCCGTGGACTTTCGAAGTTCCAGCAGGACGAGGATTGATAGGGATCGGCGGCCAACAAGGTTGCCGACTGTTGCGCCTGTCGTGGCAATGATACAAGAACGGAGTTCACCAACGAGCAGGTTCAATGGCGCGTAAAAGCCTCACTCCACAGATCACCGGAAGCATCGTCGATTACGTCAGGGCGAATGAGTTGGCGAAAGGCGATCATCTGCCCTTGCAGATGCTCGCTGACGCCTTCCGGGTATCCCGTGCGCCGATCATGAGCGCCCTGAAACATCTCGAGACGCAAGGCGTTGTCAGGGCAGAATCGAACCGAGGCTATTTTCTTGCCATTGACCATAAGGATCTCGACCTAGCAGAACCTTCAGGCGGCGCCGACGATGAGGGCGATGATCCCGTCTATTTCCGCATCGCGGAAGATCGGCTTTCTGGCAAGCTGGAGGATCGTGTCAGCGAAAACGAGCTGATGCGCTTTTATGATGTGCCGAGAACCAGGTTGTTGCGTGTGCTCAGGCGGATATCCGAAGAGGGCTGGATGGAGCGCCTTCCCGGCAATGGCTGGATGTTCACTCCGGCTTTGACGTCAAAAAAGAGCTATGAGGACGGCTATGCGTTTCGCGCTGTTGTGGAACAGCAGGCAATGCTACTGCCAAGCTTCGAGCTTAATCTGGAAGGCGTAAAGCGGGCGCGTGATGTCCAGATGCGGTTGCGCGATGGCGGTTTCGAAACCTGGTCGCGCGCGGAAATCTTTCGCGCCAACAACGAATTCCACGAGATGCTCGTTGCCTGCTCGCAAAATGAGTTTTTCCTGGAATCGATCAAGCGTATCAATCGGCTTCGCCGCCTGATCGAATACCACATCACGATCGACAGAAGCCGCCTTCCCCGACAGACGGTGGAGCATCTGCAAATCCTCGACTTGCTTGAAGACGGGCGTCGCAATGAAGCAGCGGCCTTTCTTTACACCCACATCATGGGTGCCGGTCGCATCAAGTCTCCCAAGGTTTGATCGCTTCGGCACTCCCTCGGGTTCACGTCCTCAATTTTTTCAACCGCCCCAAAATTCTGACTTCTCGGAATAAATAAAATTGCATTTTATAATTATAATATGTAGAAAGGCATTGCCTCGGGAGGAGGCTGCGACGTGATGGTTCAATGAGGTAGTCCGAATGCCTGCCAATGCAGAAATCAATGGTGTCAGTTACACCATCATCGATCTTCCTCAGGAGGCGGGGGACTGTCTGGTCCGGATGCCTTACATCCACCGTATCCTGCTCGAAAATGTTCTTCGTACCGCTGGTGAGGATGCGCCGCGTGCCAAGGCTGCGATGATGCAGTGGCTGGAAACCGGCGAGAGCGATGTCGAAATTCCGTTCCTGCCGAACAGGGTCCTCATGCACGACACGACCTGTGGACCCGCCCTTGTCGATATCGCCGGCATGCGTTCGGCCCTGGCTGAGGCAGGCGGTGATCCTGCTCTTTTGAACCCCGTCGTGCCGGTCGATGTCTCCACCGATCATTCGCTGGCTGTTGATGTTTTCGGTACCACGGCTTCGCTCGCCCGAAACATGGCCCGCGAGTATGACCGCAACGCGGAACGTTACAGCTTCATGAAGTGGGCTACCAATACGCTGTCCGGTTTCCGTGTGCATCCGCCGGGAACGGGGATCATGCATACACTCAATCTCGAACGTCTTGCGACGGTGGCCACGCCGTTGCGTCGTGACGACAAATTATGGGCAGTTCCCGATACCCTGATCGGCACCGACAGCCATACCCCGATGATCAACGGCATCGGTGTTCTTGCATGGGGCGTCGGTGGCCTTGAGGCTGAAAGCGTGTTTTTCGGCATGCCAGTCGCATTGCGCGTTCCGGAGGTTGTTGGCGTCCGCCTGGCCGGTGCGCTCCGGGACGGCGTGCTCGCTACAGATCTGGCGCTGGTTGTCACCCATCTGCTGCGCCAGATCGATCTTCAGGACAAGTTCGTCGAATTCTACGGACCCGGCGTCTCGAACCTGACTGCGGGAGACCGTGCTGTTGTGGCCAACATGACGCCGGAATTCGGCGCAAATAGCGGTTATTTCCCCATCGATCGGCAGTCGGTCGATTACCTGCTAAGAACCGGGCGAACCGAAGAGCACGTGTCATTCGTGGAAACCTACGCGAAACGCGTTGGAATCTGGTTCGATCCGGATGCCAACCCGCGTTACAGTTCTATCCTGGAACTCGACCTCGCCAGGGTTGAACCGAGCCTGGCCGGTCCCTGCCGTCCTCAAGATCGGATTGCCATCAGCGAAACGCGCAATGCCATCAAGCTTATGAAAAAGCCGGGGGGCGCCGTATCCATCAATGGCCAGCCAAATGACGGGGCTGTGGCGATCGCTGCGATCACGAGCTGTACCAACACCTCTGACCCACGTCTGCTTATTGCCGCCGGCCTTCTGGCACGCAAGGCAAATTCCTATGGTCTGCGTCCACCCCATTGGGTCAAGACCTCCACGGCCCCTGGTTCGCCGACGGCCGAGCGTTATCTTCTCCGCTCGGGCCTGCTTGCCGAAATGGAGGCTGTCGGGTTCGGGATTGTCGGTTACGGCTGTACCACCTGTATCGGCAATTCCGGCCCACTGACTGAGCCGGTCGCCAAAGCCATGGTTGACCGTGCCATTCTTCCCGTTGCCGTGCTCTCGGGAAACCGAAATTTCCCGGGGCGCGTCCACCCGCAACTGGAGGCCGGTTTCCTGGCGTCCCCGCCGATGGTCGTCGCTTTTGCTCTCGCAGGCACCTGTGAAATCGATATCCTTGTCGATCCAATTGCCGTGTCGGCTGACGGGACGCCCGTTACCCTGTCGATGATATGGCCGAGTGCTTCCGAGATTGACGAGGCCCTGGCATTGGCCTCAAGTGCTGAGGATTTTGCACCCGCTTATGAGGCGGCAGAAGCCAGCAAAGCCTGGAAACAGCTACCGGCCCCAACGACAACGCTCTTTTCCTGGGATGACGCATCGACCTATATCCGACGTCCGCCATTTGCCAGCTTCGGCAACGGAACACGGCTTGGTCACTACGAGGCAACGCCTATCCTTGTGGTCGGTGACGACATCACCACCGATCACATTTCCCCCGCAGGAGCGATTGCGGCGAAGGGACAGGCGGGCAGGCATCTTGTCGAGCACGGCGAAAATCCCCTCGATCTCAATGTCTTTTCATCCCGGCGTGGCAATTGGGAAGTCATGATCCGAGGCCTGTTCACGAACAAAACGGTTCGAAACCTGCTCGCATCCGATATTCCTCCGGGGTCAACGGTACATGCGGGCAGCGGGGATGTGCTGTCGCTTTGGGATGCGGCGCAACGATATGAAGCCGAGCAAAGGCCTGTCGTCGTGATTGCTGGCGAACGGTATGGCATGGGGTCTTCACGCGACTGGGCGGCAAAGGGCGTCGCCCTGCTTGGTGTCCGTGCCGTTCTGGCAACCAGCTTCGAGCGGATTCATCGCTGGAACCTCATTGGTATGGGTGTCTTGCCGTTGCGCCTGCCGGAGACGGTGAAACAGAAGGACCTCTCATTGCAGGCCGAGGATGTGGTCATCGTTCGCGCCGATCCGGCATCAATTTCGCCGCGTTGCCCGATCAAGATTACCATCAAGCGTCATGACGGAAGCGCTGTCACATTTGAAGCAACGGCAGCGATCGAGACAGGTGCCGAGATCAATATCCTCAGAGCCGGAGGTGTGTTGCCACTTATCCTCCAGGGGCTGGTGCCAGACAGGAAGCGTGCGCTTCAAAGTGCCTGAGGCGCCTTTGCGGGCGACACTTGAAGGCATGTCCAATGGCCTTGGTCGCCCAGCGACTTTATGACCGATATCAGGATATTGCGCACTTCGATCATCGCGCGTGTTGGTGGGTGATCGACCGGCATGTCGAGGATCAGGCGGCGGGAGAGATCGGGGCTTGAAACGGGTATGGCGGCAAGTGTGTCCTGCTGCACATCGGCATGAACAGCGCCTCTGCCCAGGATGCTGAAACCCAGCCCGGCGCGAATGGCGGCCTTGGTGCTGGCCAGGCCTTCAATTTCACGAACGATGTTCAGGTCGCGTCCGAGCATCAGGGCCTGTCGCTCGAGCAAGACGCGGATACCGTGGCGTCGGGTTGGCATGATCAGCGGCAGGGACAGTGCCTGTTCGACAGCGATCTGCTGTTGGTCGCCGTCAAACGCACCGACCGGGCCAACCGCATAAAGCCGCTCGTCGAAGAGCGGAACTGAGGCTGCCTTGGCGGCGTCTACCAGGTTGACGGCAAGATCGTAAAGACGGGTATCGATTGCCGCGCGAAGCGTCTGGCTGTCGCCTTCGCTGATGGTCAGGCGGATCTGCGGGAACATTTTTTCGCAGGCTTCGAACACAGGTACGGAGAGAATAGGTGACAGCGAACTGAGAATACCGAGCGATACCTCGCCTGTGGGGTTTTTGGCCCGCTCTCTTGTCGCTGCCTCAGCCTGTTCGACCGCACGCAGGATTGCCTGGGTATGTGACAGCAGTGTCTGACCTGCATCGGTCAGAACAACGCCGCGCGAGGTGCGATTGAGCAGCAGGACACCCAGATATTCTTCGAGTGAACGCATGTGCAGGCTGAGCGGTGGCTGGGCAACGCCTAATTCGCGCGATGCTCTCGTGAATGATCCGAGTTCCGCGATTTTGGCAAAGTAGCGCATTTTCAACAGATCAAGGGTCATTTCATCCTCCGATGAGGTCATACCATAAAGCTATAACAAGTATCTGCAATATATATTTGTTGGAATAGCAGCCTTGGCCTACGTTTCTCATGCAGCGAGAGGAAGCGCTGCCAAGGAGGAACACATGAAATTTGCAAAGCTTATGACACTCGCCGCAATTGGCGCGGCGCTTTTCTCGACCGTTGCTGCGGCCGAGCAGCTTGACGATATCAAGAAGGCCGGCGTTTTGAACTGCGGTGTTCTGACCAATTCGCCGCCGCTTGGCTTCCAGGACCCGAAGACCCGTGAACCTGCCGGTTATGAAATCGAGATCTGCGGCATGTTCGCGAAATATCTCGGTGTCAGCGCCAAGATGACCGCTGTGTCGCCGCAGACGCGTATGGCTGAGCTGACCCAAGGCCGCGTCGACATTCTGTCATCCCTCCTGAGCTACAGCAAGGAACGCGCCGAGCAGGTGGATTTCAGCGGCGCCTATATCGCTGAAGATTTCAATTTCGTGGTGCTCGATCAGTCGGACATCAAGGCGGTGGCCGATCTCTCTGGTCAGCGCATCGGACTGGTCAAGGGTTCAGTGCTGATCCCGCTGACGGAAAAGCGCCTGCGCGACGCACGCATTCTGTCGTTCGAAACGAGCGCCGCCTCGTTCCTCGCTCTGCAGCAGGGCAAGGTGAAAGCAACCGTTTATCGTTATTCCGAAGGCAAGGCCGTGCAACGCAACGCGGGTACGGAGATCAAGGGGCTGCGTTTCCTCGACGAACCGCTCCTGTCGATGCCGTCCGGCTTCGGTTTCCGCAAGGGATCGCCTGAACTGGTCAAGCAGGCAAACGCATTCCTGGCTGAACTGGAAACCAATGGCGAAGGTCAGAAACTCTTCGACAAGTGGCTGGGCAAGGATTCCGACCTGAAGGCAACGCGCAAGTTCGAGTTCGGAAAGCCGCAGGAAAGCTGGTTCACGAACTGATCTCCATAGCATACGGCATACGGGTCAACTTTTATGGGTTACCAATTCGACTTTGGTAAAGTCCTCCAGGGTGAGTATCTCCAACTCATTCTGGAGGGACTTCAGGCCACGATGGTGGTTTTCGTTTTCTCCTGGATTATCGGTCTGGTTCTGGCGGTCATTCTGACCGTTGTCAGGGCAATCGAGTTCAAACCGACACAGTTTCTTGTCGCTGCCTTCGTTGAATATCACCGCAACGTGCCGATGCTTATCCAGCTCTTTGTCTGGTACTTCGGATTTGCGGTCGTCCTGCCGGACGCGGTCAACGACTACCTGAACGACATCGGTGCGGAGATCGGATACGCCATCGTTGCGCTTGCCCTCAACAAGGCAGCCTATATGTCCGAGGATTTCCGCAGTGGCTTGCGGTCGATCCATCCTGCCCAGATGGAGGCAGCCCGCTCGATCGGTCTGACCTATCTCGGCGCCATGTGCTGGGTGATCCTGCCGCAGGCGTGGCGACTGGCCCTGCCGGCCCTGCTCGGCCAGACACTGATCCTTTTCAAGGGAACGAGCCTTGCCGCTGCCATCGGTGTTGCCGAACTCAGTTATCAGGCCCGCTACATTGAAGAGCAATCGTTCCGCATCTTCGAAGCCTATGGCATCGCCACGGCAATCTACATGCTCATCTCATTCGCGATCATGTGGCTCTCGTCGATCCTCTCCAAGCGTTATGAGTTGAGGGTGAAGTGATGCTGGAAATCATAAGAGAATACTGGCTTCTTCTGCTCATCGGTGAATATCCGCACGGCAAGCTCGGTGGACTGGCGATGACGTTGATCATCTCCTTTGCCAGCCTCATCGTGACTTTCCCCTGCAGCGTACTGATTGCGCTTGCCAGAACGGGAAAGCCGGGCATCCTGAAATCGATTGCGAGCGGCTTCGTTCACAGTGTACGCGCCATTCCGCTGCTGATGCTGATTTTCTGGGCCTATTTTGCCGTGCCGATGATCATCGGTTTTCCGATCGACGCCACCTTCACGCTGATCGTTGCCATCGTCATCTATCAGGCGGCCTATCTCGGTGAGATCATTGCCGCCGGCATCGAGGGTTTGCCCAAGGGACAGCGGGAAGCCGCAGCCGCACTTGGCCTCGGTTACATCCCGACGACCTTCAAGGTCATCCTGCCGCAGGCGATCTTCAACGTCATTCCCGGCATCGTCAATCAGTTGACGACGATCATCAAGGAATCGTCGCTGGGCTCGATTATCGCCGTCTCCGAACTCTCCTACGTCATGCTCCAGGTCAACTCCAACGAGGTAACCAAGCCGCTGCAGATATTTGGCATCCTTGCCGCGGTCTATTTCATCCTTTGCTTCACCCTTAGCCAGTTCACCAACTGGCTCGAGCGCCGGATCTCCTCGCGCAGAACAGGTCAGGTTGTTGTGGAGGCTGTGGCATGATCGAGTTTCAGAATGTTTCGAAATGGTATGGTGCTGTCCAGGTTCTGCGTGATGTCAGTGCAACGGTTGCCAAGGGAACGACGACCGTTCTGTGCGGTCCGTCCGGCTCGGGAAAATCGACCCTGATCCGCACGGTCAACCGGCTGGAGCCCATCCAGAAGGGGACGATCACGCTGTCTGGTCGCGACATCTACGCGAAGGATGTGGATGTTAACGTGCTGCGCAGTGGCATCGGTTTCGTCTTCCAGCAGTTCAATCTGTTCCCGCATCTGTCGGTGGTCGAAAACGTCATGTTGCCGCTGTTGCGCATCCGCAAGCAATCACGCAGCCAGGCACGTCCAACCGCATTGCAGATGCTTGAGCGTGTCGGTCTGGCAGACAAGGCGAATTCGTTGCCGGCCGATATTTCCGGCGGCCAATCGCAGCGCGTCGCTATTGCGCGGTCATTGATCCTCAAACCTGAAGTGCTGGTTCTCGACGAGCCGACAAGCGCACTCGACCCGGAAATGGTCGGTGAGGTGCTGAAGCTGCTGCGTGAACTCTCAGCCGACGGCATCACCATGATGTGCGTCACACACGAAATGGGGTTTGCCCGTGAAGTGGCGGACCGCATCTGGTTCCTGCGCAACGGCACACTCACCTTCGATGCCGAACCGGCGCAGTTCTTTTCCGATGAAGCGCATCAGGATGTCCGGAACTTTCTGTCCGCCGTCCGTAAAAATCACTGAAATAGCAGGAGGATAATATGTCTCACATCAAAGATATTCCCGCACGTCCGTCCAAGGAGGATCTGGAGGCTCTTTCGAAGTTCTCTCCGGCAACGATCCATGAGGCTCAGGGCCGTCGTGGTGCGCTGTCGTCGCGTCTGAAGCCGGTCGACTACCGCATGAAACTCTGTGGCCCTGCCTTCACGGTGAAGTCCTCGCCGCGCGACAACATCATGCTGCAGCTTGCGATCAATTACGCCAAGCCGGGCGATATCATCGTCGTATCCGCCGGTGAATATGAAGAAGCCGGTTCGTTCGGCGATGTTCTGGCCAATGCCTGCCTTGCCAAGGGTATCGGCGGTCTTGTGACCGATACGGGCGTGCGCGATACGCTGCAGCTTCGCGAACTCGGTTTTCCGGTGTTTTCGCTGAGCACCTGCATCAAGGGCACCGTCAAGGAAACGATCGGCACCACCAACGACACGATCATCGTCGGCGGCGAGATCATTCATCCGGGCGATGTTATCGTTGGCGATGCCGACGGTCTTGTTGTTGTTCGTCGTGATGAAGTTGCCGAAGTCGCCAAGCTTTCGCAGGCGCGCGAAGATGCCGAAGCCGGTTACATCGCCGCCTACAAAGCCGGCAAGACCGTGGTCGAGGTCAGCAATCTCGAGCCGGTGCTGAAGGCAAAGGGTCTGGTTGTCGGCGCCTGATCGACGCCGATACATTTTGCTCAAAAATGCCTGTGAGCCCTCGGCCTGCAGGCATTTTTGTGGCACAGGGACCGGCGGGAGTGAGGGTCAGGCAGATGGGCTGTGTGCCGGGATGACGCCGCCAAGAACCGTCTGGACGATGGTTTCTGCGGCGGTTGTGAAGTCACGGCGTTTGAGTTTGTTCTGTCCGAGCGCATCGCAGGCAAGCGGCGAAAAATCGCTGTAAAACTGGGTTGTCGCCCAGAGCATGATGAGCAGATGGCGTGGATTGATTGCCGCCATGCGTCCTTCGCTTATCCACTCCTCAAGGACGGCAACCCGTTCGTCGGTCGCAGCTTGCATGTGTTGGCGATCCTTGCGGCTCAGGAAACGTGCGCCCTGGATGATTTCGCTGGCGAAGAGGCGGGATTCGCGCGGATGTCTTGCCGTGTAATCGAGTTTTGCGATGATATAGTCCCGCAGGGCCTCGGCCGGGTCGCGCTCTGCGCGAATATTGGCCAACGCATCGTCCCAGCCGGCGATCAGGCTGGCGATGATCTCTGAATAGATCTCCTCCTTGGAGGAAAAATAATAATAGATATTGGCCTTGGGCAGTTCAGCCAGTTCGGCGATTTCCGCAATTCGCGTGCCTTCGAAACCCTTTCGCGAAAATACATCCGTCGCAACATCGAGAATGAGCCTGATGTTGCGGGCGCGGATTTTTTCATCAAGCTTGAGTGCCGCTCTAGGCATGTGGATCACCTGAAATGCGCGGAGACGCCCCGTCTTCGCTTTCTGCTTCGATATAGCTCAAGCGCGGTTTGGTCGATAGGCGCGAAAGGCCGAATTTCCCGTTGAAAATCGTGTTCTAAAAATTGACGGTTTGGTCAGAATAGCTCTAGTTTGAGTTTAAAAGAATGGCCGCTCCAAGAGAGAAATCGGCTTGTCAGGGAAGCGACACCACCAACATGTTCGGAGCCGAACGATGACTTTCGACCTTCTCGTGAAAAATGCCAACCTCCCTGATGATCGCACTGGTGTCGATATCGCCGTTTCAGGCGGAAAGATCGTTGCAGTGGAAAGCGGCATCACAGCCGAAGCCGGCCGCGTCATAGATGCAGGCGGCAGGCTGGTCACGGCGCCTTTTATCGATATTCACTTCCATATGGATGCCACGCTTTCGCTTGGTACGCCCAGACTGAACCGGTCAGGCACCCTGCTCGAAGGCATTCAGCTTTGGGGTGAACTGAAACCGTTGCTGACAAAGGATGCGGTGATTGAACGGGCATTGCGCTACTGCGATCTCGCTGTATCACAAGGGTTGCTCGCGGTTCGCTCGCATGTCGACGTTTGCGATGACCGGCTGATTGGCGTGGAAGCGCTGATCGAGGTGCGTGACCTTGTGAAGGATTATCTGGACCTGCAGCTTGTCGCCTTTCCTCAGGATGGCTTTTATCGGTCTGCGACAGCTTCGAAAAACCTGACCAGGGCTTTGGACATGGGCGTTGACGTTGTCGGCGGTATCCCGCATTTCGAGCGGACCATGGACGACGGTCGGCTTTCGGTGAAAGCGCTCTGCGAGATTGCCGCCGAACGTGGTCTGATGGTCGATCTGCATTGTGACGAGACAGACGATCCGATGTCACGCCACATCGAAACGCTTGCCTATGAGACGCAGCGTCTCGGTCTACAGGGTCGCGTCGCCGGCTCGCATCTGACCTCGATGCATTCGATGGACAATTATTATGCCTCGAAACTCCTGCCTCTCATCGCCGAGGCGCAGGTTCATTGCATTCCCAATCCGCTTGCGAACATTGTCTTGCAGGGCCGGCACGACACTTACCCGAAGCGGCGTGGCATGATGCGTGTGCCGGAACTCATGGCGCTTGGTGTCAACGTTGCTTTCGGTCTCGATTCAACGATGGACCCCTGGTACTCCATGGGCAACGCCGACATGCTGGAAGTCGCCCACATGGCCGTCCATACCGGACATATGACGAGCCGTGATGCGGTTAAAGCCTGCTTCCAGGCGATAACGGAAAACCCTGCCAAGGTGTTTGGCCTTGAAGGTTACGGTCTTGCTCCCGGCTGCAACGCCGATCTAGTTCTGCTGGAAGCACGTGATACCATCGAGGCGATCCGCCTGAAGTCAAACCGATTGGCGGTGGTGCGTCGCGGCAAGGTCATTGCCGAAACGGCGCCGCGCGTGACAAACCTCTCACTTGAAGGGCGTCCTTCCGTTGTCGAGCCCTGGCGTTATGCGCCGGTCGAAGCCTCTGCCGTGTAAGATTTGCCGGCTCAGTAGTTTCCGACTGAGCCGCCATCCTTCCAGGCGTAGATTTCCCACAATTCGTCATCTGGCCCGATGAAGTAGGCGCCGCGTGCATTCCAGACATAGTCGGCTGGTTCGCTGTAAAAGGGCACACCCTTTTCCATCAGTTCTTGATACGCCGCATCAACGGCGGCAGGCGAGGGCACACGAACGGCAATACAGACCTTGTGCGGGCCTTCCGCCTTGGCATTTGCAACGCCAGTGTACTCGCTTAGATGATCGAGTTCCCAGCATGCCAGCGTCAGTCCGGCACCGGTGAACTCGACAAAGCCATCGGCGCGACGATTGAGGGTAAAACCGAGCTTGCCGACATAAAAGTCGATCGAGCGCTGTGTATCCTTCACCAGCACGCAGACATCGGTGATCGCATGATCCTGGGCAAACGGCATGAATGGAGTTCCTTATGATGTCGAACGGCGGCCGGTCATAACCGGACGGCGATTTTGGGGATGGGGCGAGATGCCGATTGCCGCGCGAATGGCGTCGGCGGCATGGTCGAACTCTGCCTTTGAGCGGCAGTGAAGCGTACAAAGCGGTGCGCCAGCGGTGACGTGATCGCCGACATGAACGATGCCGGTCAGGCCGACATCGTGGTCGAGGGCATCGCTGGCCACTTTACGGCCTGCGCCAAGTCCCACCATCGCAAGGCCTACGGCAAAAGCATCGACCCGCTCCACATAACCGTCCGAGACAGCGCTGACAGACGCAATGACGGGGCACGGCAGGAAGTGCCGGTCAGGATTGGAAACAAGGTCGGATGGACCGCCAAGTGCTTCGATCATTCTGGAAAAGCTGAGAAGCGCCGAGCCGTCGGCCAGTTTTGTCTCAAGGAGTTGGCGGGCGTCGAAATCCGAGGCGGCGATACCACCCATGACGAGGATTTCGGCCGACAATTCCATCACCAAGGCGCGCATGCGCGGTTCTTGCCGGATGGCCGAAAGAAAATCGATTGCCTCGCGGATCTGCAGGCGGCTCCCGATAGTGTCGCCCATGACCTCGTCCATGTCGACGAGGAGGGTTACCATCGAAAGTCCGCTCAGACGAGCGACGTCGATCAGGCTGGATGCCAGACCTTCCGCGTCTGCAACGGTTTCCATGAACGCGCCGGACCCGTAATTGACGCTCATTACGAGGCCCGAAATTCCAGCGGCCAGTTTCTTCGACAGGATCGACGATGTGATGAGCGGCACCGATTCCACCGTCGCCGTCACGTCCCGAACATAGTAGATCGCGGCATCTGCAGGTGCCAGCGTTGGCGTCGGTCCTATGATGGCGGAACCGGCGTTGGCGACGGCTTTGCAGAAGAGACCGGTGGGCGGGGCAATGTCGCAACCGGGGATCGCTTCCATCAGATCGACCTCCCCGCCTGTATGTCCCAAACCCCGTGCGGAGATCATTGGCATATGGATGCCGCAGGCGGCCACCAACGGCGCGAGGATAAGGCTGACCTTCTCGTCACCCGTTCCGCCGCTTGAATGTTTGTCGATTATCTTTTCCGGGGCAATGCCCGTTTCAGACCAATCGACGACCTCTCCGGAATCGCGCATCGCAAGCGTGAGTGCCGCGGTTTCTTCAGGCGTCAGACCATTCAGAAATGCCGCCATGATAAAGGCGCCGATCTGGGCCTCCGACACCTCACCTTTGCCGATGCCGACGACAAAACGCTCGATCTCGGCGGGCAACAGCTGGCCGCCGTTTCGCTTTGCGCGAATGATTTGTGCGGGAAGAAATACCGACATGATTACCCCGCGCGGCTGTTGAGACCGGGCCAAAGCGGCATGTCGCCCTGGTATCGGTTCATGCCGATATCCTGCTCCGTGGCGCGGCGATACATGGCTCTCATATATGGCTCGAAGCGGGCGTTCAGCGCCTCCAGTTCGGCATGTTCAGCAAGATAACCGGGCAGAAGTTCCTGCAACTCGGCAAACACGTCGGCCTCGTTCACCGTGAGCAATCTGTTGTCTTCGACGACGACTTCGCCGTTGACGACGACCATCCGGATGTTGGAGCCATTTTCGCAATAGACGAGATGATGATCCAGCCGGTTCATGGGCATGTAGTCGTAGCCAGAGATGTCGAGCATCAACAGATCGGCCTTCTTGCCGACTTCCAGTGAGCCGACTGTCTTGTCCAGCATTGCGGTGCGGGCACCGGTGATGGTCGCCGAGTGCAAGATGTCTGCGGCGCTTATCCAGCGTTCGGTATCGGGTGCCGCGATATCATGCAGCAGAGCCGCAAAACGCATGACCTCGAAGATGCGGGCGGTGTCGTTGCTGGAAAGTCCGTCTGTACCAAGTCCGACGTGAACGCCGGCATCAAGCAGACGGCGGATGGGCGCTATGCCTGACCCGAGCTTGAGGTTGGAAATCGCGTTGTGCGCGATCGAGCAGCCCGCCGCCCCCATCAACGCCATATCTGCATCGCTGACCCATATGGAATGGGCAATCGTCGTGTTTGGAGTGAGAATGCCGATATCGTCCATGTAGCCGATCAGGCTCTTGCCGTAGAATTCGGGTCCGGTCACCGCTTGTGTTTTCGTTTCGAGAACATGGGTGTGGTATGGGACCCCATATTCCCGGGCAAGCGACACGCATGCCTGCATCATCTCCACCGAGCAGCGCTGGGGTGCCGAGGCGGAGACCATGTAACCGAGCCTGCCGGCTCGACCGTGCTGGGAGGCGAGTACCTCGCGACTATAGGACATGTAGTCATCGACGCTAATCGAAGGTCCCTGAACCTCTCCTTGTAAATCCGCCGGTATCAGATCTCTGAGATAGGGCATGGTGTCGAAGACATGTTTGTCGATGACGCAGTGAGAGACATTGGCTCGGATACCGGCATCGTCATACGCATCGAATACGCGCTTCAGCCGGTTGATGTCGAAGGCGGGTGGATCGAAAAAGTCGTCGACCAGTGTCGTTACCCCCGCCTTCAGGCTTTCCATCGCCGTCAAGAGGCTGCGCAGGTAGAGAAGCCGCTCAGAAATTGGTCCCTTCATCACGATCGGGTAGGAGTAAAGCATCCACACTTCGAGCGGCATGCCCTGGTAACGGCCTTTGAAAAAGGTCTCGGACGAATGCAGATGTGCGTTGACCAGCCCGGGCATGAGGAGCTTGCCACGAGCGTCAATCGTGCGTGCGCCTCCAGGGGCTGCCAGGTTCTTGCCAATGGCGGTGATGCTGTCACCCTCGATCAGAAGGTCGCCGGTAAAGGGCGCGACACCGTTGGCTGTGTCCATGGCAAGAATGGTGGCGTTGCGGAAAAGAAGCGTCATGCGGTGTCTTTCAGGAGTGATTGTCCGACCGGCCGACGAGCAGGGGCAACAGCACGAGTTCGAGGCCGATGAGGACAAGGCAGGATATGGCAAAGACGATTGTGCCAATGGCATTCAGTGACGGATCGATTGCCGCGACGAGCACGGAATAGATCGCGACTGGCAATGTCGGCTGAAAACCCGAGACGAACCAGGCGATGATGAACTCGTCGAAGGAGAAGGTGAACGCAAGGAGCCAGGCGCCGAAAATACCGGGCAGCGCGAAAGGCAGGACGACCTTCGTGACAGCCTGCCATTCGGTCGCGCCAAGATCCCAGGCTGCTTCTTCGAGTGAGGGCGGCATCTGCGACAACCGAAGCTGGATGATTGCAAGGGCTGGCGCGGTGATCAGAACGACGTGGGTGAGGAAGACTGAAAACAGCGTTCCGGAAAGATGCAAACGTGCCAGAAGCCCGAGGAAACCAACGCCAAGAATGAGCGGCGGAATGAGGATGGGCAGCGTGACAAGTGCCAGAAAGGTGGTCTTGCCGCGGAATGTGAAGCGGTTGAATGCGTAAGCCGCAAAGAAGGCGATGGCAGTCGCAACCGTCGCGGCCGCCGGTGATACGATCAGCGTGTTGCCAAGCGCCCTGATCAATGTACCGTCGGTAAACAGCTTGTCATACCATTGCAGCGTCCAGCCCTGCAGCGGAAATCCGGGAAATCGGTTCTTCTGAAATGAGAAGAGAACAAGCACTACCAGCGGCAGGAACATGAAGGCGTAGGCAAGACCAAGCCACACTCTGCCAAGGAAAATCCAGGGATTGCCACGCATCAGCTAACCCTCCTGCGGGCGCGTTCGGCCATGAAAATGCCGATGCCAAGCGCCAGCACCATGACGGCGATCAGAATGGTGGCGAGCGCGGATGTTCGTGGGAGATTGGTCGAACTCGAATAGTCGGACATGATCATCGACGCATAAGTTGGTAGTTTGCCGATGATGGATGCGCCTGTCCCGCCGCCGAGCAGGTTGCCGGAGAGTGCATCGCCAAGCCCAACGATCACCGCAAAACTTGCCGCCGTCATCAGACCGAATCTCGAAAGCGGGAGAATGACACGGGTGAAAGCCTGCCAGCGAGTGGCTCCAAGTTCCCTTGCGGCCTCGATCAGCACCCTGTCGATTGCCAGGATACTGACATAAAGAATGACAATCAGGATTGGTGCCAGATAGTGGATGAGGCCGATGCGGGTGGCAATCTGCGTATAGATGATCTCGATCCGGTAGTCGGAAAGACCGACCTGCTTGAGCACCGAGTTGATGACCCCGTTGCGCGATAGAATGGTCTGCCAGGCATAAAGACGCAGCACGTAGCTCGACCAGAAAGGCGCGATAGCCAGAAGCAATGCCAGCCTCTGCCAGCGCATCGGCACGGCAAAGGCAATTGAAAGCGCCACGAGATAAGAAAGAATGACCGCAAAACAAGCTGTGGTAACGGCTACCCAGAGCGATTGGGCAAGGGCAAGTCCGTACCGAGAGCGCGAAAAGAAGCTCGAAAAAATCTCGGCATAGTTGGCGAATGAGACGTCCGGAATGGCCTGGAAATTCTCCACGCGCCAGAAGCCGATCCACAAAAGAAAGAACAATGGCAGCAGAAAAAGGAGTGTCAGCCAGATGGCAAGCGGTGCCAAAAACAGGACTTTGAGGGGGCTGTCATTGGGCGTCCTCAGCCGCTTCGGGTTTTGAGTGTCCGTCAGGCTCATGCGGTACCTCTGATCAGGGAGGCATTCTCAGGCGCAAACCACGCGGTTACCGGCGTGTTGATTTCACCGGGCAATATATGTTGCACGGTCATTTTGACTTCCGTGCCGTCCACGAGATCGAGCAGATAGACATTGTGAGACCCGGCATATTCCCGGCCGCGCATGGTGGCGTCCAGCCGGTTCTCGCCAGGTGTTCCGGTGGGTGCGGGGGTCAGCTTGTCTGCCTGAACCACGACAAAAACGGAGGCGCCAACGGGTGGTGGGTCATCTGTGGCGACCACGACCTGTCCATGGCCGCAATGAACAGTCACATGACGGGACGACACATCCTGCACACGACCGGCAAAGAGGTTATTGGTGCCCACAAAGCGGGCAACGAACTCGGTTTTCGGACGGGCATACATCTCCTCGGGTTTGTCGATCTGTTCGATCCTGCCCTTGTTCATGACAACCACCCGGTCTGCCATGGAGAAGGCTTCGATCTGATTGTGGGTCACGTAGATGAATGCCATGCCGAGTTGCTGCTGGATACGACGCAGCTCGCCCTGCATGCGTATTCTCAGATGGGCGTCGAGTGCCGAAAGCGGCTCATCGAGAAGCAGGATTTCGGGTTCAGTCACAAGCGCGCGTGCGAGTGCCACACGCTGTTTCTGCCCACCGGAAAGTTGGCTGACCTTCCGTCCAAGAAAGTCGGAAAGCCCGACAAGGTCCGCCATCGCCTTGACCTTACCCGCCACAATCGCTTTGTCATGGGCTTTCAGCGTCAGGCCAAAGGCGATGTTGCCCGCAACGTCGAGATGCGGAAACAAAGCGTAATTCTGCCAGACGAGACGGGTCGAACGGAGATTGACGGGCACGTCCGAGACATCTTTGCCGCGGATGTGAAGCTGGCCGGAAGACGATGTCTCCAATCCAGCCATGATGCGCAGAAGCGTGGTTTTTCCGCATCCGGATGGGCCCATGATGGCCACGAATTCACCCCGGCCGACCCTCAGATTGATGGAATCCACCGCAACGAAGTCGTTGAAGCGCTTGGTAATCGACAGAAGTTCCAGGTCGGGAGGCGATGCGGTCATGGTTCATCCTGCAAAGAAGGGCACTCCCGGAACAGCCGGGAGCGCATGTGTTCGAAGCGTGAGCAGGCTCAGGCCGTCTTGAATTCGTTGAAGATGTCGATCCAGGCCTGTTCCGGCTGGTTGGACGGCAGCCCACGCGGCATGGATCGGTCGATCAGCGTTTCGACCAGCATCTTGCCGGGGTTTTCCGGGTCGGGAACATAAGAGAGCAGCTTCTTTTGGTCTTCATCCCAATGATCGACAATCTTCATGTTCGGGCCACGAGCCTTGAACGCTTTGGTGTAGACGAGCTTCGACTGGACTTTGGGCGACGTCATGTAGTCGACCCATTGCATTGCCAGTTCCTTGTTCTTGGAGGCCGTGCAAACGCAGGCGACTTCCTGCCAGCGGATGCCGCCCTGCTTTGGAATGGTCGAAGAGAAATTGTCGTAACCGGCGAGTTTCAGATCAATGTCGAGGTCACCCGTTGGCGAAGCCACGATGTCGCCAGCCAGCATGGCCTGGGCGATCGGCTGGTTGGAGGAGCCGAACATGCCGATTTGCGGCCGCAGCTTGGTCAGGAATTCCTTGACCTGCGCAAGCTGGCCGTCAGTGATGGCGTAAGGTGTCTGGTTCGCCGGATTAACGGCAAGGCTGGCATTGCCGAGGTTCGGCAGGTACCAGTCGAACATGCCGATCTTCCCTTCATATTTCGGGTTGAGCAACGAATTCCAGTCTGCAGCTTCCTCTGCCGACATTTCGTCGGTGTTGTAGGAAATGCCATAGAAAGAGAAGCGGGTCGGAATACCGTAAACCGTGCCTTCTGTTTCGCCCTTGGTTGGCGCGAAGTCGCGGAACTTGGGGTGGTAGTTGGCCAGTTCCTTGAAGCTGTCGGTCTTGTAGGCTTCGATCGCCTTGTTGGCTTTCAGCTTCTGGACATATTCGGCATCGGAAATGATGGCATCGAAAGTGCCGGGCGGGGTCTGGGCGAAAAACTGCAGCATCTGCTCGCCGCCGATGTAGATCTTGAACTCTACCTTCGTCTTGTGGAGGTCTTCGAACTCGGCGATGACGTCGCGCTCTTCATAGCCTGGCCAGCAAAGAACGCGCAGCGGCTCGGCGGCCTGCGCCTGTCGCGAGAAAATGGTGAAGTTGCCAAAGGCGGCGGCCGTCGCGCCGGCAGCAGCCGTACCCAGAAGCTTGCGGCGCGAAATTCCGGCCGTGGTGGAAGGGACTGTTTCGTCCTGCAACGATGTCTTGCTTGTCATGTCGTTCCCCTGATGGCGTTGTTTGCATCACCAGTGAGGCAGCAAGATCCGTGCCATTTCAAAATACGCGCATTTTACGGCTTCCGCTATTTTGTAATGCGATACATGGAGTTGCCGGGATTAAAAACTGACCATATGGTCAATTTTTGTCACTAGATTAGGCAGCCGCTGATGGGCGCCATTGCCCGGTCAGCGAACTTTTCCGGGCCTACGAACGGATGCGAACTTTCGTTCGCCGGCATAAATGAGAGCGATGGGGACAATACCGGCTTTTGCGCCTCAGATCCGGGGTGTCACGATGGTACGGCTATGCGTTGATTGCCTTTGAATTCGTCGAATCGTGCATGCCAGTTTTTGCTCGAGTATGTGCAAAAGCGGCTGGACTGGAAGGAAAGGGCTTCATTCCCTGATACGCTTTTTCCTGCACACAAAGAAAAGCAACTGCTGACGTGAATTTCTATTTACTTTGCCCAACACTCTCCTTCATCACCTTTCTCCGAAACATCATCGGCATTTTGGAACAGAAGGAGGATGCGATGAAAGCGCTGGTTCTGGAAGAAAAAGGCAAGCTGTCGCTCAGAGATTTCGATATTCCGGCAACGCTGGGCCCGAAGGATGTGCGCATTCGCACCCACACGGTCGGAATCTGCGGTTCGGACGTGCATTATTATACGCACGGCAAGATCGGCCACTTCATCGTCAACGCGCCGATGGTGCTGGGCCACGAGGCGTCCGGCACGATCATCGAGACCGGCTCAGAGGTTTCGCATCTCAAGGTTGGCGATCGCGTGTGCATGGAGCCCGGCATTCCTGATCCGACTTCGCGTGCTGCAAAGCTCGGCATCTATAACGTTGACCCGGCCGTCACGTTCTGGGCAACGCCGCCAGTGCATGGTTGCCTGACGCCTGAAGTTATCCATCCTGCCGCATTTACCTACAAGCTGCCGGACAATGTTTCGTTTGCCGAAGGCGCCATGGTCGAGCCTTTTGCGATTGGCATGCAGGCGGCACTTCGTGCCCGTATCCAGCCAGGTGATGTCGCCGTGGTGACCGGTGCCGGCCCGATCGGGATGATGGTTGCGCTTGCCGCATTGGCCGGCGGTTGCGCCAAGGTCATCGTTGCCGATCTCGCTCAGCCCAAACTGGATATCATTGGCGCATATGACGGCATTGAGACCGTCAATATTCGCGAGCGTTCGTTGCCCGACGCGGTGGCCGAAATCACTGACGGCTGGGGTTGCGATGTTGTCTTCGAGTGCTCCGGTGCGGCCCCTGCAATCCTCGGCATGGCAAAGCTTGCTCGTCCGGGTGGTGCTATCGTGCTGGTCGGTATGCCGGTTGATCCGGTGCCGGTCGATATCGTCGGGCTGCAGGCAAAGGAACTGCGTCTCGAAACCGTTTTCCGTTACGCCAACGTCTATGACCGCGCCGTTGCGCTCATCGCGTCCGGAAAGGTCGATCTGAAGCCATTGATTTCTGCGACCATCGCGTTTGATGACAGCATTGCCGGTTTCGACCGGGCTGTGGAAGCGCGTGAGACAGACGTCAAACTGCAAATCGTCATGCCGCAGTAAAACAAGAATTGGGTGTCGCTGTCGCGCGACGGCGGCACCTTCAATATCCGGCCGCAATATTGCCGCGCCGCAACCGCATCGAGATGCCAGGCGCAATTTCCGCTACCTTACGGTGTGCCGATACGAAAAGCGCATGAGATTATGCGAAAAGTACAAGTCTTTTCTGCCCGCTTCGCGACATCACGAAAAATTCAGAATCATCAAAACTGAGCTATCAAGTCTCTAAAATCGCTTGTGAATCGCTTTATCAGCGTTGAAATACTGCTGCATTGCAGTATTTTCGGTTGCTTTGCGGCATTTGGCCGAAATGTTGCAAATGGCGCACTCTTCAATTTCCGGCATGAATGAGTCAAAAAAGTATCAGTATTTATTCCGCGGTGATGTGGATCATGGATCGGCGGCGGCCCTATGGTTTCTGCCAACGCCGGGGCGGTGCTTGGAACGAGGAGCCAGACGCCCAGCCCTTTGATGGGCCAGCGTGCAAAGGGAGAGGACGTCAATGCAACCCGATCTGGAACTTGTCCATATACGCAAGGGCGAATCCTTCGCTGCCTGGCGGCATGGCTATCCGTTCCGCACGGTGCGTTGGCATTACCATCCCGAATATGAAATCCACCTCGTAGTAGCGACATCAGGCACGTTCTATATCGGCGACTTCGTCGGCAGCTTTGGCCCAGGCCAGCTCATCATGACGGGCCCCAACCTGCCGCAGAACTGGATCAGCGAGATCGAGCCCGGCGAGGTTGTGCCTGCCCGCTCTCTGGTTATCCAGTTTCCCGAGCCATTCATCGAGGATGCCTGCTCGTCGATGCCGGAAATGGACGCGCTTCGTCCGCTGCTTGAGCGCAGCCGCCGGGGTCTGCTGTTCGATGAGGAAACCAGCGCCAAGGTGCGCCCGGTGATGGAGCGGTTGCTGGAGGCGCAGGGTATGGCGCGCCTCGCACTGTTCTGGGAAATTCTCGATCTCCTGGTCAATGCGCCGCATTATGAAGTTCTGGCGAGCCTTAGCTTCGAGCTTGATCTGACGGGCATTGGCGACAGCGGCATCAACCGCGCCTTGTCCCATCTGCGTGAGCATCTGACCGAGCAGATCGAGGAGGGCGAGTTGGCCGAAATGGTCGGGCAAAGCCAGAGTGCGTTTTCCCGCGCCTTCAAGCGCCATACCGGAACGACCCTGGTGCGTTATCGCAATCAGTTGCGGATCGATCTCGCCTGCCAGATGCTGCTCACCGATCAGGACGTAAAGGTTGCAGAAATCTGCTACGATGTCGGGTTCTCGAACCTTTCGAATTTCAACCGGCATTTCCTGAAGTTCAAGGGAATGTCCCCATCCCAATTCCGCACGACATTCGCGGCCCAAAAGGCGTTCGTCATGGCGGAGTAACATGACACGACACCACTGATTTCAACCAATTCGGGCGGCATGGCGCCATCCGGAAACGGACACGTGCTGTCCGCAATTATCCCAAGGGAGGAAATTACATGAAATTGTCTCTTCTTACAGCTTCCGTCGCATTGGCCCTGATCGCCGCTCCTGCCGTTGCCCAGGACAAGCTCAAGATCGGCATGACCTTTCAGGAGTTGAACAACCCCTATTTCGTTTCCATGCAGGAAGCGCTGAAAGAAGCTGCCGCCAGCATCGGTGCGGATGTTGTCGTAACTGACGCCGGTCACGACGTGGCAAAGCAGATTTCCGACGTTGAAGACATGCTGCAGCAGAAGATCGACATTCTGCTTCTCAACCCGACCGATAGCGCCGGCATCGAGGCCGCCGTCCATGCCGCAAAGGCTGCCGGTGTAACCGTTGTTGCTGTTGACGCAAACGCCAATGGCCCGGTCGATACCTTCGTTGGTTCCAAGAACCGCGACGCCGGTTACATGTCGTGCAAGTACCTGGGTGACACGCTCGGCGGCAAGGGCGAAGTTGCGATCCTCGACGGCATTCCGGTTGTTCCGATCCTGCAGCGTGTTGAAGGTTGCAAGGCAGCACTCGCTGAATTCCCTGAGATCAAGCTCGTCGACACCCAGAACGGTCGTCAGGACCGCTCGGTTGCTCTCGGCGTCGTGGAAAACATGATCCAGTCGCACCCGAACCTGGCCGGCATCTTCTCGGTCAACGACGGTGGTGCAATGGGCGCCATGGCCGCTATTCAGGGTTCCGGCAAGGACATCAAGCTGACCTCGGTTGATGGTGCACCGGAAGCGGTCAAGGCCATTGCTGACGGCACGCCTTTCATCCAGACCACGGCTCAGTTCCCGCGTGACCAGGTTCGCGTCGGCCTTGCCATGGCGCTTGCCCAGAAGTGGGGCGCTCGCGTCGTGCCGAAGGAAGTTCCGATCGACGTTATGGTCGTGGACAGCAAAAACGCCGCTGATTTCAGCTGGTAACAGTTCCTCCCAGCTCCGTCCTCGGTCCTTGACTGGGGGCGGAGCACCCTATCGCATCGCGCAGAAACACGATCAGTCGTGATGATGCGCGATGCGTAGATGTAAAATACGTTAGAGCGGCCTGCGACCGTCCATCAGGACGCACCGCCCTCTAGGTCCGAACCATTCAGGAGGGCGAAATGCTGAAGCTGAACGGAATAAAAAAGAGTTTCGGCAAGATCGAGGTCCTGCACGGCGTTGATCTCGACGTCCGTGCGGGCGAAGTTCATGCGCTTCTCGGCGAGAACGGCGCTGGCAAGTCGACCTTGATGAAAATTCTCTGCGGCATCATCAAGCCGTCTGAAGGCGAGATACATATCGAAGGTGTCTCCCATCAGTTTGCCAATTACGATGAGGCGATCGCGGCCGGTATCGGCATCGTCTTTCAGGAATTCAGCCTGATCCCCTATCTGAATGCGGTGGACAACATGTTCCTCGCCCGCGAGATGCGCGGTGCCTTTGGTCTCCTTAATCGCAAGGCCATGCGTCAGCGCGCCGCCGAGATCATGGGCAGGCTGTCCGTCGATGTGCCGCTCGACGTGCCGGTTCATCGCCTGTCGGTCGCCGAACAGCAGTTTGTCGAAATCGCCAAGGCTCTGTCGCTGGATGCGCGCATCCTCGTGCTGGACGAGCCGACCGCGACGCTGACACCCTCGGAAGTCGAGCATCTGTTCAAGGTCATGCGCGAACTGCGCAAGCAGGGCGTCGCGATCATCTTCATTTCGCACCATCTGGAAGAAATCTTCGAGATCTGCGACCGCATCACTGTATTGCGCGATGGCGAGTTCATCGGTTCCTGCGCAGTATCGGACGTCGATAACGACCGGCTGGTCGAAATGATGGTCGGTCGCCGCATCGAAAACAGCTTTCCGCCCAAGCCAGCACTCGATCCGGCCCTGCCGGTCGTCATCGAGGCTGAGGAAATTCAGCTCAAGAAAGGCGGGCCTATTTCGCGGTTTGCACTACGCAAGGGCGAAATCCTGGGCTTTGCCGGTCTTGTCGGTTCGGGTCGCACGGAAACCGTCCTCGCCATGCTCGGCGCCTATTCTGCAGCACGCTGCAAGATCCGTCTGAATGGCGTGGAGAAACGCATTTCCGGTCCCGATGAGGGACTTGAAAATGGCATCGGTCTCTTGCCGGAGAGCCGCAAGGACGAGGGACTGATCACCAGCTTCTCGATCCTGCAGAACATCTCGCTCAACAATTATGGCAAATATCGCAAGAACCACTGGTTCATCGATCTGAAGAAAGAAATGGACTGCACGCGCACTGCCATGGGTCAGGTGCGCGTCAAGGCTCAGGGGCCGCTGGCAAGGGTCGACACGCTTTCCGGTGGCAACCAGCAGAAAGTGGTCATTGCCCGCTGGCTGAACCATGACATGCAGGTGCTGATTTTCGACGAGCCGACGCGCGGCATCGATGTTGGCGCCAAGGCCGAGATTTACGCCCTGATGCGCGAATTCACCGCCAAGGGTTACTCGATCATCATGATTTCGTCTGAACTGCCCGAAGTGATCGGCATGTCCGACCGTGTCTGCGTGTTCCGCTCCGGCGGGATCGTCGCAACCGTTCAGGGCGAAGACGTCAATTCCGAAACAATAATGACCCACGCAACGACGGGGAGAGTTGAACATGTCGTATGATGCAAACACCGAAGCCGCCGGTAAGTCCGGCGGGCTGAACATTCTGCGCGTGCTGCAATCACCGCTGGCCCTGCCGCTGATCGGCCTCATCGTCGTTTCCGTGCTGATGTCGCTTGCAAGCGATAACTTCTTCAGCCTCGGCAACATCATGAACGTGCTGCGTCAGGTCTCGGTCGTCGGCATCCTCGCCGTAGGCATGACCTTCGTAATCCTGACGGGCGGTATCGATCTGTCTGTTGGCGCTGTTATGGCTCTGGTTGGCACCTTGAGTGCCGGTCTGATGGTCAAATCGGGCCTGCCTGCTGAACTGGCACTGGTGATCGGCCTGTTCATCGGCCTGGGTATTGGTCTGATCAATGGTGTGCTGGTCGCCTGGGGCAAGATGCCTGCGATCATCGTGACACTGGCAACCATGGGCATGGCGCGCGGTCTCGGCCTCATCTATTCCGGCGGTTATCCGGTCAGTGGCATTCCAAGCTGGATTTCCTGGTTTGGCGTTGGCCGCATTGGTGTCATCCCGGTGCCAGTCGTCATCATGGTCGTTGTTTACGCCCTTGCTTGGGTGCTTCTGCAGCGCACGGCTTTCGGCCGGCATGTCTACGCACTCGGCGGCAATGAAAATGCCGCGCGTCTCTCCGGCGTCAAGACACGCCGTGTGAAGCTGGCGGTTTACGGTATTTCCGGTTTCACCTCGGCAATTGCCGCAATGATCCTGATCGGTCGTCTGATGAGCGGTCAGCCGAATGCCGGTGTCGGCTTCGAGCTCGATGCCATTGCGGCAGTCGTGCTTGGCGGTACGGCGATCGCCGGTGGCCGTGGCCTGATCCTGGGCACGCTGATTGGTGCGGTGCTGCTTGGCATCCTCAACAACGGCCTCAACCTCATGGGCATCAACCCTTACCTGCAGGACGTCATCAAGGGCGGCATCATCCTGCTGGCCATCTATATCGGGCGCGAGTGGCGTTGAGCCAGCCCCGGAATCTTTCCAAAACAGGAGAATGGAATGTCTGAATCATTGCAAGGCAAGATCGCCGTCATCACCGGCGCAGCATCGGGGATCGGTCTCGCCACCACGGAAGCTCTGCTGGCGCAGGGTGCGACTGTGGTCATGGTCGACTGGAATGAAGCTGCCTTGAAAGAGCTTGCCGGCAAGCTGGGCGAGAAGGCTATCCCGCAGGTCACCAACCTGCTGGACGCAGAGAGCTGCAACGCGATGGTGCCGGAAATCCTGCAGAAGGTCGATCATATCGACATCCTGTACTGCAACGCTGGCACCTATATTGGCGGCGAACTCTCTGAGACGACGCCTGAAGCGATCGACCGTATGTTGAACCTCAACGTCAACGCGGTGATGAAGAATGTTCAGGCCGTTGTCCCGCACATGAGCGAGCGCAAGACTGGCGACATCGTTGTCACATGCTCGATCGCCGGTCATTTCCCGACCTATTGGGAGCCGGTCTATTCGGGTTCGAAGTGGGCGATCACCAGCTTCGTTCAGGGTATGCGTCGCCAGATGATCCCGCATGGTGTGCGTGTTGCCCAGGTTTCGCCTGGTCCGGTCGTTTCGGCGCTGCTGGCTGACTGGCCGGAGGAAAATCTCCGCAAGGCCAAGGAATCCGGCAGCCTCATCGATGCCAGCGAAGTCGCAGACGCAGTTGTCTACATGCTGACCCGCAAGCGCACGGTCACGATCCGCGATATGCTGGTCCTTCCGACCAACTTCGACCGCGTCTGAGCCGGTTGTAAAAAAGGAGAACTGCGATGGCGCAATATCTGATCGGTGTCGATGTCGGAACAGGCTCGGCGCGAGCGGGTGTGTTCGACGCGGCGGGCGGCTTGCTGGCCACGGCCCGGCGGCCCCTTGCCATGCACCGCGAGGATGGCGGCATCGTGGAACAATCGAGCGAACAGGTTTGGCAGGCCGTCTGCGAATCCGTTCAGGAAAGCGTAACCCGCGCCGGGATTGACCCGGCTGCGGTCGCCGGCATCGGCTTTGACGCAACCTGCTCGCTCGTCGTGCGTGGCCCGAACAATGAAACCTTGCCGGTTGGCGATCCCGCTCACCCTGAACGCGATATCATCGTCTGGATGGATCATCGCGCGGTCGCCCAGGCGGAGCGTATCAATGCCGAAGGTCACGACGTACTGAAGTATGTCGGCGGCCGCATTTCCCCGGAAATGGAAACGCCGAAACTGGTGTGGCTGCGCGAGAACCGGCCAGAGACCTACGCTCGCGCCGAACACTTTTTTGACCTGACAGATTTTCTGACGTGGAAAGCCAGTGGCGCGCTGGATCGCTCCGCTTGCACCGTGACCTGCAAATGGACCTATCTGGCTCATGAAGAGCGCTGGGATGCAGGGTATTTTCGCCAAATTGGACTCGGCGATCTTGTCGACCAGGGTTTTGCACGGATCGGGCAAAGCGTCGTCCATCCGGGCACGGCTCTCGGAACCGGTCTGAATGAGGCTGCAGCACAAGCCATGGGCCTGCGCCCCGGTACTGCGGTTGCCGCCGGGCTTATCGATGCACATGCCGGTGGTATTGGAACGGTCGCCGCAGGTGGTGATGCTTTCCGCTGCCTCGGTTATGTCTTTGGCACATCGTCCTGCACCATGACCACCACGGCCGAACCAGCCTTCGTGCCGGGTGTGTGGGGCCCTTATTACTCTGCGATGGTACCGGGGACATGGCTGAACGAAGGCGGACAATCCGCAGCCGGAGCCGCGATCGACCAGTTGGTACAGCTCCATCCCGCGACTGCAGAAGCCACAGCTTCGGCCAAAGCCGAGGGCAAGTCGTTGCCGCAATGGTTGGCCGACAGGGCGTTGGAACTCGGCGGATCGGCCTCTGCGGCCGTGCGGCTGGCCGATGAAATGCATGTCGTCCCAGAATTTCTCGGCAATCGCGCGCCGTTTGCCGATCCGCATGCGCGTGCGGTCATCATGGGCTACGGCATGGAAACCGGGCCGGACTCGCTGGTTGCGCTCTACGTGGCTGGCATATGCGGTCTGGGCTATGGCTTGCGCCAGATCATTGAAACACAGGCACGTCACGGCGCGCCGATCGAAACGATCAGCGTGAGCGGCGGTGCTGGCGCGCACCCGCTGACGCGCCAGCTTCTGGCCGACGCCACCGGTTGCCCAATCGAAGTTACGGCGTGTGAAGAGCCGGTGCTTCTGGGGTCTGCGATGCTCGGTGCTGTTGCGGCTGGCGTTTTCCCTGATTTGCGTGCAGCGATGCCGGCCATGTCACGCGTTGCCACGCGGTGTGAACCCGATGTGAAGATGCAGGCCGTGCAGAATGCCCGTTATGACGCTTTCCTGACGTTGCAACGCACAGCGCGACAAATTCGCGACAACGACGCGGCACTTCTGTCGCACTGACCGGTTTCGGCAGGCTTTTTCTTTAGACGTCTCTTTCGGCTTGCGGGCCATAACATTTCGAGGGTTTCATGCAGTTTTCCGGTAAATCCGTCATCATCACCGGTGCAGGCAAGGGTATTGGTCGCGCCTGTGCCCGGCTTATGGCCGAACGCGGAGCTGAGGTCGTCGCGCTCAGCCGCACTCAGTCCGACCTCGACAGCCTGAAGGCGGAAATCGGTGGTCGCTCGATCCGTGTCGATCTTGCCGATGCTGCAGCAACCCGGGCCGCGATGGCAGAGGCTGGTACCTGCGACTTTCTGATCAACAGCGCTGGCATCAACGTGCTGGAAAGCGTGCTTGATGTGACCGAGGCCGGCTATGAGGCGGTGTTGGGCATCAATCTGCGCGCAGCACTCATCACCTGCCAGGAATTTGCGCGCGCGCGTGTTGCTGCTGGCGGCGGCGGCGCGATTGTCAACATCACGTCGATTGCAGGCCATCGTGGTTTTCAGGATCATCTGTGCTATGCCGCGTCCAAGGCAGGTCTTGAAGGCGCGACGCGCGTTATGGCCAAGGAACTCGGCGCGCACGGTATTCGCGTGAATGCTGTTGCCCCGACGATCACCTTGACGGAACTGGCCGCCGAAGCCTGGAGCGATCCGGTAAAGAGCAATCCGATGATGGTACGCCACCCGCTCAACCGCTTCGCTGAGGCGGAAGAAGTTGCGCAAAGCATCGCGCTTCTGCTCTCCGACGACAGCCGGATGATTTCGGGCGCCGTTCTGCCAGTTGACGGCGGCTTCCTCGCGGTCTGAGATCTCCAAGGCGGCGTGGTAAACGCCGCGCTTTTCACTTTAGGCGCGCCAGCCTCAGGCTCGGTTGACGAATGATTGCTTTTTGGCCGGCAGGTAACTGCCGGCCATTTTTATTTTGTAATTGGGCCGAGACAGAACAGGCAATCCGTCTGGCAGCGATGGGATCGATGCCTCCCTAGATGCGTTTTTCTTCTCTCAAGCACGAAATCATCCAAGGGCTGCATAACGTCCGGAATGAACTTGTCATAGTTTGTTATTCACAACGTTCTTTCATTTGATTATAAACGTATTTACAGTGAAAAAACATGACAACTTATTCTGGGATCTAAGCTGTGCTGTTAATCTTTGCCGATGATCTGACCGGTGCTTTGGACGCCGCCGCTCCCTTCGCGGGACGCGGCTTGGTGACGGAGATCGCCATGGATCTCGACGGGGTTCAAGCTGCTCTTGCGGAAGCTCCGGATGTTCTGAGCGTCAATCTTGGCTGTCGCGATGGGACAGCCGAGGAAGCGCAGCACCGAACAAAAACGCTGTTGGCGTTGCTGCCTGGCGATGTCGTGCTGTTCAAAAAAATAGACTCCCGTTTGAAAGGGCATATTGCGGCTGAACTGGACGCGATTTCTTTTGGTCGAGCACTGGTTGTGCCCGCCATTCCGGATTTTGGCCGGGTTGTCGCCAATGGGTCGCTGCAGGGTTTTGGTGTCGATGAACCCATATCGATCAGCGCGACGTTAGGGAGACATGCCGGACGCAGCACAGTTCCTGATGTCGCGTCACAGGAAGATCTGCGCGTTGCGCTTGTGAAAGCGCAGGAGAATGGCGTCGATCTGCTGATCGGGGCACGGGGTCTCGCGGAGGCGCTTGCCCAGCAGATGACTGGCCGCACAGCGACCGAACCTGCGGAGGTGCCAGAAGGCAAGGGCCTTTTCGTGATCGGTTCACGCGACCCGATCACCCTCTCACAGATCGATCATCTTGTTGCCGCAGCTCTGGTAAGAACGCTGGCCGCTCCGAACGGCGTCGTGCCGCAGGATGAAGCTGACACGTCCGGGCCTGTTCTGGTGCAGGCAACGCAGGGATCGCAAAGCTGTTCTCATCAGGATGTATCCGATCACCTTGCAGCAGGTGTCGTGCCGATGTTGACGGCGAGTGCCAGAACGCTTCTTCTGTCCGGTGGCGCAACGGCGGAAGCCGTTCTTCGTGCCATGGGCATTTCCCGGCTGCGCCTTGCAGGTGAATGCCTGCCGGGTCTGGGTGTCGGCGTTTCGGGCGACCATTGCATAATTGCGAAATCGGGTGGTTTTGGGCAAGCTGGGACGTTGACGCAAATTGCGAAGATGATGCTGGGCAGACATGATGCTGGAGAGAGCTGACAAGATGGCGCTGACACGAGAAACGGCACGCAAGGCACTTCCCGACATCATTTTCGAGCGCATGCACAGGGCCATCAAATCCGGTGCCTATAAGCCTGACGAACGCCTGCCGACAGAACATGAGCTGGCAATGGAATTCGAAGTTTCGCGACCAGTGGTGCGTGAAGCTCTTCGGCGCTTGCGTGAGCAGGGCTTTATCTATTCCCGCAGAGGGTCTGGCAGCTATGTTCGAGCGGTTGGCATGCGTGAGCCACTGGGCTTTGGCCAACTCGAAAATGTCGCCGATCTCCTGAACTGTTACGAGTTTCGCCTGACGCTGGAACCGGCTGCGGCCGCGGCTGCGGCGTTGCGTCATGATGGCGAACGGCTGGCAGCCATCAAAAAAGCGCTGGAAATGCTGCGTGATGCGACGAACCGCCAGTCTCACAGGGAAGACGCCGACTACCAGTTCCATCTCGCCATCGCGCGGGCGGCACGCAACAGCTATTTCTCGACGGCGATGGAAGCGCTGAAGGATCACATTGCCGTTGGCATGAAGTTTCACGGCATGTCGGTCAAACGCGAGGCATCAGGCTTGGCGCGCGTGTTTGCGGAGCATGAAGCCATTGCAAAGGCCATTGCCGATGGCGACGCCGATGCGGCGCGACAATTGATGCTCAACCATCTCACAGGCTCGCGCGACCGCCTGTTCGAATCGTCGAATGTTGGTTGATCCAAAAAAGCAGAGTTTGGCATTGGCCGATGCGCTATGGGGCGCACCGGCGCTGCAATCAGAATGCGTGGCGGTAAATGCCAAGCACGTCGTTGACACTCATATCGACTGGATTGTTGTCCATCAGCCGGCGGATTGCGTGGGCATCCTGCGCATAACGGACAAGGTCAGCTTCCGTAGCGCCGTGGCGGGCGAGCGACATCTCGATGCCAAGATTGGCACAAAACTCCGTGGCGGCCTTGCGAAGCTCGTCCTGGGCGAGGTGATCGCGCATCCCGAGAGCGCTTGCTACTTCCGCCGTCTTTTGTGAAACCGCAGGCTGATTAAAGGCCAGCACGTGCGGAAAGACAACGGCGTTGGCAAGGCCATGGGGCAGGTGCAGAAGCGTGCCAAGCGGATAAGCGATGGCATGACCGGCCGCCGTGTTGACAGGGCCCAGGCAAATGCCGCCGTAATAGGAAGCGAGCATCATGCCTTCACGCGCTTCGGTGTCCTCACCATTGTGCACGGCACGCGCCAGATATTTGCCGACCAGTGTGAAGCCCATACGTGCAAAACCGTCGATCATTGGATGCGCCTTGCGATTGGTGAAGGCTTCCACGCAATGCGCCATGGCATCGACGCCGGTGGCTGCCGTCACCGCTGGCGGCACGGAATAGGTCAACTCAGGGTCGAGGATCGCCAGATCGGCGATCATGAACGGGCTCTCGACGGCAATCTTGTTGCCCTTGACCGGATCGGTGATGAGCGAACGGATGCCGGCTTCAGAACCGGTGCCCGCTGTCGTGGCGATCTGGATCAGCTTCGTATCGCGTCCGGCAACCTTGTTCGGACCTGCAACGTCTTCGAGCGTCTGAGAGGAATTCCAGAGCGAGGCGACCAGTTTTGCCACGTCCATGACGGAGCCGCCGCCAAGGCCGATGACGAGCTCGGGTTTTGCGGCACGTGCCGCCGCCAATGCAGCATCAAGCGTTGCTGTATCGGGTTCCCCGGGAATGGCGTCAAAGACTGTAAAAGGGCCCTTTAGTTGGAGCCGATCGATAAATTTTGCGGTCAGAGGTGTGGCGATCACCAGTGTCGAGGCGGTTTCTCCTGCCCAGGCGCCAGCTTCGGAAATCGTGCCTGCACCGACGACAAGCCGGCGCGGCTGGTGGATGAGTATGGGTGCTTTAAACATGCTGTCATCCTTTCCGGCTTTCGCCGGCCACGAGCTTGCGGGCATAGGCGATGGCGGCGTTCATGTTGCCGTGATTGGCAATGCCCTTGCCGGCAATGTCGAAGGCGGTGCCATGGTCGACGGAGGTACGATCGATCGGAAGGTCTACCGAGACGTTGACCGCGGTATCGAAGGCGACGAGCTTGATCGGGATGTGTCCCTGATCGTGATATTGCGCCACCACAAGATCGAAAGCGCCGGAATAGGCGCGATGGAAGACCGTATCGGCGGAGATCGGCCCATGCACCTCAATGCCTTCGGCGCGTGCTGCGGCAACCGCCGGCGCGATCTGATCGTCATCCTCTGTTCCGAAGAGACCGTTTTCGCCGCAATGCGGGTTGATGCCTGCGACGGCGATGCGCGGACGTTCATAACCGATGCGCTTCAAGTGGTCGTTACCGGCGCGGATTGTCGCCAGCACCCGTTCTGTGGTGGCCCGGCGGATCGCTTCCTGGAGAGAGACGTGGGTTGAGACATGAATGACTTTCAGCCGTTCCGACGCCAGCAGCATATAGGCGGCCGTTGAGCCGGTCAGGCTGCGGAGCATGCCGGTGTGACCATCATAATGGTGTCCCGCCAGATTGAGCGCTTCCTTATTGATCGGTGCGGTGACGATGCAGCCGATCGTGCCTGCTTCGGCATCGCGCACGGCCCGCTCAATGAAGCGGAATGCGGCGTCGCCTGCCACCGGTGATAATGTCCCCCATGGAAGAGGAGCGCCTTCCACAGGCAGATCGACAACATGGGATGTGAGGTCGATGCTGACGCCAAGTGCTTCCCGCGCCGCCTCAAGCGTGGCGAGGTTTCCATAGATACGGGTGGCAGCACGATCCGTGGATGACATTTCGGCCAGTGCCCGGACGGTAATTTCCGGACCAACCCCACATGGATCGCCCATGGTGATACCAATGATATTGCTCATCACTTTCTCCCGTCCGTCTTGTCGGCCCAGCCCGGAGCAAGCCGGACATATTTGATCGCGCGTCGATAATAGGTGTAGCTCAGATGGAGCGTGCCGTCCGGTGCCTCAAGAAGCCAGGGATAGGACATTTCCTTGTTGCGTCCGTCTGTCGAGTCATTGGAAAGGCATGTGCCAGGGCCGTCCTCGATCAGGAGGCGGGTTGGAAATGACAGGCCGTCGTCTTCGGACAAGCAGACGCTGAGAGGTGCACGCGGCACACCCCACACCGGAACGCAGCCGCCCGTCGGGTCGGCATCCGGACGTTTGTCGTCTTCCCCCAGCTCGTCATAGAGCGAAGCGCGCCGGTCGCTCGATTGCGCCGCACTGGTGGGGTTGCAGATCATCGCCAGCCGGCCGTCCTTCAAGCGGATTGCGGCAATGGAGGAGTTGTTGTTCGGCACATCGGTTGGCTGTGGCGCAGACCAGTTGCGGCCGCCATCGCTGCTTTGTGTGCGGTAGACAAAGTCGGCCTGCCGGCGGCGGAAAAAGGCGGAATAGGACGACGTTGTGCTGGCAACGGGGCTCATGTGAACGCAGCCGATGGAATCAGCAAGATCCTCCAGACGCCATGTCTTGCCGCCATCTTCCGAGACGCCGAGGGCCGCCGTATCATGACTGCCATTCCACTTTTGACCGGGGCGCTGGACGCAGCGGAAGATCGGCAGAAGCCAGGCTCCATCATCACGAATGGAAAGGGGCGCCCGGACAAAGCATCCCCTTGGCAGGTCGAGGAAATGCCCCTCTTCAGACGAGAGCTTTTCAGGCGCGGATATGTCACGAACGATCCTGGCCATGCGGATACGGCATTCGTCCTGATTGCCTGACGGCTGGGCCGTATGAAACAGCCAGAGCGTGCCATCGGGCGCGGTAAACAGGACCGGGTTCTGCTCGGAGTGGTCAGGATCGTGGCTCAGCCGCTGTGCCTCTCCCCAGTTTGAAGTGCCGGGTAACAGCACGGATGCAAAAATCGAGATATCCGATTTTCCCTCCAGTGTGCCGCCAAACCAGGCGCAGACGAGTGCGCCATCATCAAGCAGGTGCAGAAAGCTCGCATGATTTTGAATCATCGGCGAAGGCAGCAAGGCTTCTTGTCGTTCGCTCGAAGCGGAAACGATGGCGCCGGTCATGGCCCGGGCAATGTCGTCAGGGGTCATTTGGATCTCCTCTTGCCTCGATGAAAATTCCAAAAACAAAAAGTTGTCAAGTTTAAATGCAAAAATAAGAAAGGCATTCTGTTGTCAGAATATCTAATAAATTATTGAAATAACATGATAAAAATAAAGTGCTTTGACCACAATAAAAATCCTTACGAAAAATAAATTGACAAAAAATGTGTTAGCGTCGATGCTCTGTTTACGGGTGGAGGAGACAATCATCCGCTACGCCATGTCCTGAGACATCAGGCGGGGCTTCTTTCGGGAACGATCCCGCGGTGCGCTGCCATGGAACTGAATTTCTGATCTGGGAGGAGAATGGAATGAAGAAGACTTTGATGATGGGCGCCTTGATGATGGGCTCCCTGACCGCCGTGGTATCACCGGTGATGGCGGCTTCCGGCCCCATCAAGATCGTTCTGGCCGAAGAAGCGGATCTGCTTGAGCCTTGCATGGCAACGCGCTCGAATATCGGCCGCATCATCATGGAGAATGTCAGTGAAACACTGACCGAACTCGATGTGCGCGGCAAGAACGGCGTGCAGCCGCGACTGGCGGAAAAATGGGAGCAGAATTCGGATGGTAGCTGGCGCTTCCATTTGCGTCAGGGTGTGAAATTCTCCGACGGCACCAGTTTCGACGCGAAAGACGTCAAACACAGCTTCGAGCGTATCATGAGCGACAAGAACGCGTGCGAATCTCGCCGCTACTTCGGCGGCATGACCGTGACGCCGACCATCGTCGACGACAATACCATCGACTTCAAGACCGATCCGGCTCAACCCATTCTGCCGCTATTGATGTCTCTGGTGACCATCGTTCCCGAAGAAACGAAGATGGAATTCATCCGTGAGCCAGTCGGTACCGGGCCTTACAAGCTTACCAACTGGACACCTGGCCAGCAGATCGTGCTGACGGCGCGTGATGACTATTGGGGCAAGAAACCTGCGGTCACCGAAGCAACCTATCTTTTCCGTGCGGACCCATCGGTTCGTGCAGCCATGGTGCAGACGGGCGAAGCCGATCTTTCACCGTCGATCTCGCAGCTTGATGCGACCAATGACAAGACCGATTTTTCTTACCTCGACAGCGAGACGGTCTATCTGCGTCTCGATCATAATATCGCACCGTTGAACGACGTGCGGGTACGTCGCGCCCTCAATCTTGCCATCGACCGGCAGGCATTCCTCGGCACACTTGTTCCTGATGGTGCTGTATTGGCGACCGCACTCGTTCCGCCGACCACGCTTGGCTGGAACCCCGATGTCAAGGTGTTCCCCTACGATCCCGATGGCGCCAAGAAGCTGCTTGAGGAAGCAAAAGCCGCTGGTGTGAAGGTCGATACGCCGATCACCATCATTGCCCGCACGGCAAACTTCCCGAATGTGACGGAAATCATGGAAGCCATCCAGTCGCAGTTGCAGGATGTCGGCTTCAAGATCGACCTGAAGTTCGTCGAAGTGGCCGAGCATGAGAGCTACTACTCCAAGCCCTTCAAGGAAGGTCGCGGCCCTCAGATCGTTGCCGCCATGCACGACAACTCCAAGGGTGACCCGTCCTTCACCATGTTCTTCAAGTATGCCACGAAGGGTACGCAGGCCGGTTTCTCCGATCCCAAGGTCGATGACCTGATCGAACGCGCATCCGCTGCGGTTGGCGACGAGCGTGCAAAGCTCTGGTCCGAGCTGATTGCCTACCTGCATGATGATGTCGTGGCCGATGTGCTGTTGTTCCACATGGTCGGTTTCTCGCGTGTTTCCGAACGGCTGGATTTCAAGCCAACCATCGCCACCAACTCGATGCTGCAGCTTTCCGAGATCGGCATCAAATAACGGCCGCATCAAGATCCTGCGTCCAAGCATCCATCCAGATGCAACGGCGGGCCTGGTGCCCGCCGTTGCCATAAAACTCCGGAGGCGATCATGTTGAGCTTCATTCGTAAACGGTCCGTGGCCAGCCTGATCTCGTTGATCGGCCTGATCGTGATGGTTTTCTTTCTCTCCCGCCTGACAGGCGATCCGGCGGCATTGTTCCTGCCCGTCGAGGCATCGGAGGAAATGAAACAGCAGTTCCGGGCTCTGCACGGTTTGAACGATCCGCTGATGGTGCAGTTTTTCCGTTACGCAGGCGACGTGCTGACGGGTGATCTCGGTGAATCGCTCAGAAAGGCGCGTCCGGCGCTCGACGTCGTCACCGAGGCTTTCGTCTGGACCCTTTGGCTTGCGCTGATCACGATGTCGCTTGTCACCACGGCGGCGATCGTGATCGGCTCGCTCGCGGCCTTTCGGTCCGGCGGCTTTTTTGACCGCATGGCCTCGATGATCTCGCTGGTCGGCGCGTCTGTTCCGGATTTCTGGCTGGCGATCGTCGCAATCGTCGTGTTCTCGGTCAATCTCGCCTGGCTCCCAACATCCGGCACCGGCTCGCTATTGCACTGGATATTGCCGATTGCCGTGCTGTTTGTGCGACCCTTCGGTATCATCGTGCAGGTGGTGCGCGGCTCGATGATCGGCGCCCTGTCGTCGGCCTATGTCAAGACAGCCCGTGCCAAGGGTGTTAAATCCGGCCCAATCATCTTCGTGCACGCGCTGCGCAACGCCATGCTACCGGTTATTACCGTGATCGGCGATCAGGCAGCCAGCCTCCTGAATGGTGCCGTTGTCGTCGAAACGATTTTCGGTTTTCCCGGCGTAGGCAAGCTGATGATCGATTCCATTCTGCAGCGCGATTTTAATGTGGTGCTGGCGGCCATCCTGGTGACGGCCCTCGCCATCTTCCTGATGAACTTGCTGATCGACCTTGCCTACGCGCTGCTCGATCCCCGTATTCGCCATTGAGGGGGTATTCAGCCATGAGCCTTTCAACCGCCGACACACAGATCGTGGACGAACCATCATTTCCTGCTCGCCTGGCACGCATGCTCTGGGCCGACAAGTTCGCACTCTGCGC
The DNA here is from genome assembly GCF_044772305.1 of Agrobacterium sp. NPDC090273. Lineage (NCBI taxonomy): Bacteria > Pseudomonadati > Pseudomonadota > Alphaproteobacteria > Hyphomicrobiales > Rhizobiaceae > Agrobacterium > Agrobacterium sp. NPDC090273. The sequence goes on along the minus strand of NZ_JBIVYN010000012.1, from coordinate 3,811 downwards.
TGTGATCTTTCTCCTGATCGTCGTGGTTCTCGCCTTTATCGGTCCAGCCTGGCTTGGAGATCTGGCGACGAAACAGAACCTGCGCGGTCGCAATCTCGCGCCGTTTGACTGGCAGCGGGAATGGTATTTCTGGCTGGGGGCCGATGCGCTCGGGCGCTCGCTGTTTGCCCGTATCATTGCAGCCACCCAGAACACATTGATGATTGCCGCTGGCGCTGTCCTGCTGTCGTCTGTCGTGGGAACGCTTCTTGGACTGATTGCCGGTTTCTCTTCGGAGCGCACAGGCCAGATCATCATGCGGCTTGCGGATGTCATCATGTCGTTCCCGTCGCTGCTGATCGCGGTGATCGTTCTCTATCTGCTCGGCTCGTCCATTCTCAACCTGATGCTGGTTCTCGCCATTACCCGCATCCCGGTCTATATCCGTACGACACGAGCCGAGGTTCTTGAGGTGCGCGAGCGCATGTTCGTTCAGGCGGCCCGGGTCATGGGCGCTTCGGGAAAACGAATTCTCTTCCGGCATATCCTGCCTGTCGTCCTGCCGACTTTGACAACACTTGCCACGCTCGATTTCGCCTATGTGATGTTGGCGGAAAGCGCATTGTCGTTCCTCGGCATTGGTATCCAGCCGCCGGAAATCACCTGGGGTCTGATGATCTCGCAGGGACGCCAATATCTGACAAATGCCTGGTGGCTGTCGTTCTGGCCGGGACTTGCCATCATCCTCACCACACTGTCGCTTAATCTGCTTTCGAACTGGCTGCGCATCGCGCTCGACCCGGTGCAGCGCTGGCGGCTGGAAATGAAAGGCCGAAAGAATGGCTGACCATCTTCTTGAAGTCCGCAATCTTTCCGTTGAATTCCATACGGCAAGCGGCGTCGTCCATGCCGTGAAGGATATCTCCTACCATATCGACCGTGGCGAGACGCTGGCGATCCTTGGCGAAAGCGGCTCCGGCAAGTCGGTATCGTCATCAGCGATCATGAATCTGATCGACATGCCGCCCGGGCGTATCAGCGGCGGACAGATCCTGCTTGATGGTCGTGACCTGTTGACGATGCCAACGGAGGCGCGGCGTGGGATCAATGGCAAGCGCATCGCCATGATTTTTCAGGACCCGCTCAGCCACCTCAATCCTGTCTATACGGTCGGCTGGCAAATCCGCGAAGCCATGACGACGCATGGTCTCGACAGGGCAAAGGCCGAAGCCGAAGCGCTTCGGCTTATGGGGCGTGTCGGTATTCCCGACCCTGATCGCGCGCTGAAGAAATACCCGCATGAATTTTCCGGTGGGCAGCGGCAAAGGGTCATGATTGCCATGGCGCTGGCGCTGAAACCCGACCTCCTGATTGCCGACGAGCCAACTACCGCGCTTGACGTGACGGTGCAGGCCGAGGTGCTCGCCTTGCTGAAAGAATTGCAGCGGGAAACCGGCATGGCGGTTCTTATCATCACTCACGATCTAGGGGTCGTGGCGGAGATTGCTGATCGGGTTGTGGTCATGGAGAAGGGCGTACTGGTTGAGGCCGGGACCGTCCACAAGGTCTATCATAACCCACAGCATCCCTACACTCGCAAACTGATCAATGCCGCACCCGGCAAGGGTGAGATGCATGAACCGAAGGCGACGGGCGAGGCATTGCTCAGTGTTCGTGACGTGCGCAAGCGTTATGGCGCATTTGAAGCATTGAAGGGTGTCTCCTTCGATCTCATGCCCGGCGAAACCATTGCTGTCGTCGGCGAAAGCGGGTCGGGCAAGTCAACGCTTGCGCGCATTCTGCTGCGGCTCGACGAACCGGATGCGGGGCAGGCGCTCTGGAAGGGCCGCGATCTGTTCCAGCTCTCGCCATCCGAACTGTTCGGCCTGCGGCGCGATCTGCAGATGGTGTTTCAGGACCCGACGCAATCCCTCAATCCGCGCATGACCGTTTTCCAGCTTGTTTCCGAGGCCTGGGTAATCCATCCGGATATTCTGCCGAAAGCGAAATGGCGGGAACGCGTCGCGGAGCTTCTCGGGCAGGTGGGCTTGTTGCCGGAACATATGGGGCGCTATCCGCATCAGTTCTCTGGCGGTCAAAGACAGCGTATTGCCATTGCTCGCGCGCTGGCACTTGAACCCAGGCTTATCGTCTGTGACGAGGCCGTGTCGGCGCTCGATGTGTCCGTTCAGGCGCAGGTCATTGCACTTCTCGACAAGTTGCGCCGCGAGATGGGGCTGTCTTTCATTTTCATCGCCCATGATCTGCCGGTTGTTCGGGACTTTGCCGATCATGTCATGGTCATGCAGCGTGGAGAATTGGTCGAGTTCGGCACGGTGCGGCAGGTCTTCGAGGCGCCGCGACAGGATTATACCCGCGCGCTTCTCGCTGCGAGCCTCGACCCTGATCCTGACACACATGCTACTGACCGCTCGGCTCGGGCAGGGCAGGCGATTTGAAATTCAATGGGAGTTCTTTCATGACGAAACAAGCTTTTGTCGCGCTCGTAACCTGTTTCAACGAGGACGAAACGATCAATTACGAGGCAACCCGCGCACAGGTTCGCCGTCAGGTGGCGGCAGGCAACAACATCATGTGCGCTGGAACCAATGGTGACTTTACCGCGCTGACGCATGAAGAAAAAATTAGGCTGACGGAAGAGGTCGTAGACGAGGTCGGTGGTCGCGCCAAAGTCATCGTAAATGCCGGCATGCCCGCCACGTTCGAAACGCTGCAGCTTGCCAAGGCCTTCGACCGTATTGGCGTCGACGGCATTGCCGTCATCACGCCATTCTTCATTGCCTGCACCCAGGACGGGTTGATCCGTCATTTTTCCACTATTGCGGATGCGGTGGAGACGCCGATCTATCTCTACGACATTCCCGCCCGCACCCAGAACCACATCGAACCGGAAACGGCACGAAAACTTGCCGTTCACGGCAACATCGCCGGTATCAAGGATTCCGGCGGCGCGCAGCAGACGCTGGAGGCTTATTTGCAGGTTGCAAAGGAGATGCCTGGTTTCGAGGTTTATTCGGGTCCAGATCATCTCGTTCTCTGGTCGCTGCAAAACGGCGCTGCAGGTTGCATTTCCGGCCTCGGCAACGCACTGCCAAAGGTGCTCTCCGGCATTCTTGCAGGCTACAATACGGGCGATGTTGCCGGGGCTGAACGCCAGCAGGCAATCTATACGGCATTTCGCACCGACCTGTATGCGCTGGGCTTTGCGCCCGCCATGGTGAAGCGCGCGCTCTATCTTCAGGACGCGTCCGTCGGTGCGAGCCGACAGCCTGCCTTGCTGCCTGATGAGGAGCAGGACAACAAGATCCGGGATATTCTGAAGCGTTACGATCTTCTCTGAGCAAAGCCGGCTCGCGTTCTTACGTGAGATCAATCATGGGCTTTCGCACTGTCGGGTAAACCGGTCGTGCGAGGAGCCCTTTTTTATGCTTGAATGATGCACATCGACGACGAGTTTGACACTCACTCCCAGGCCGCGTGATGTCGTGATATTTCGAAGTGCTATACGCGCAGTGTCGCGTTCTCCTCGCCCCACATCGGCAATATTAATTGTTTCAATAATCGCAATTCATTCGCAATTATTATTGTAATTCTGTGCCGCGTTCGGTTGGGCTAGTTATAGCTCCAACAGAGACGCGACGGACACACCGGACAACACCAGAGATGCACCGGTCACGCCCAAGCGACGACGTTTCAACCCAGTCGCCTTTGGCCACCATTTTACGGAGAACCACCATGTCGAAGCTTGAAGTCCTGACCCCCGCAAACAGCCAGCTCATCTTCATCGACCAGCAGCCGCAGATGGCTTTCG
>NZ_JBIVYN010000011.1:0-175091 GCF_044772305.1 Agrobacterium sp. NPDC090273 | reverse complement strand
AACACGACCTTCGCGCTTTCGGCGCTGCATGATGTTGCCGATTACGAGATCTACATGGTGGCTGATGCCTCCGGCGGCACGTCGCTCGATGCGCATAAATACGCGATGGACCGCATGGTCCAGGCCGGTGTGATCCCGGTGACCTGGCAGCAGGTGCTTCTGGAATGGCAGCGCGACTGGGCCCGCAAGGAAACCTACGATGCGGTGACGTCGCTGGTGAAGGAACATTCCGGCGCTTACGGCATGGGCATCGATTATGCCGTCACCCACGTCCATGGCGGTGCAGAACGCGTCAAGCACGGCAAGCGCATCGGACCAAACCCTGCCAAGTAATCCATCAGCAACACTGCTCCGGTTGGCAATGAACTGCCGGAGCAGTCGCCTCACGTCTCAAGGATCGCTATCATGAAAATATACCTCATGTCTTTGGGTGCCGGCTTGCTGGTTGGCATCGTCTACAGTCTCCTCAACGTTCGCTCTCCCGCTCCACCGGTCATCGCTCTTGTCGGTCTACTGGGAATTCTCGTTGGCGAACAGATTGTTCCTTTTGCCAAGACGCTCTGGAGCAAGGAGCCAGCGGCGATTTCCTGGATCAACCAGATCAAGCCGCACATGTTCGGTCACATGCCAAAAGGCGAGACCGGCACAGACATTGCGACGGCTCGCCAGAACCAGACGAAATCTGATAGCTGAGTCTCCCGGGGGGAGATTCGTTTGCCAGCGCGCGGTGGCAGGCAATTGCCACCTCGCAACACTCATCCATCTTGAAACAGAACCCTGGAGCCGACCCATGTTCGCCGACCTCGTTCTCTACCATGGTCTCTTCACCACGCTCGATCGTGCCAATCCGACCGCAAGCGCCGTTGCCATCAAGGACGGAAAATTCCTGGCAGTCGGCAGCGACGAAGACGTCATGTCGCACGCTGGACCAGACACCAAGATCGTCGATCTGAAAGGCAAGCGCGTTCTGCCCGGCCTGATCGACAACCACACGCACGTCGTTCGTGGCGGCTTGAACTTCAATATGGAATTGCGTTGGGACGGCGTGCGTTCGCTGGCCGACGCGATGGACATGCTGAAGCGGCAGGTGGCGATTACGCCCGCTCCCCAATGGGTCCGCGTTGTCGGCGGTTTCACCGAGCACCAGTTCGTCGAGAAGCGCTTGCCGACGATCGAGGAGATCAACGCGATTGCGCCTGATACACCCGTTTTCCTGCTGCATCTTTATGACCGCGCGCTGCTCAACGGTGCGGCTCTTCGCGCTGTCGGTTATACGCGGGACACACCAAACCCGCCGGGCGGCGAGATCACCCGAGATGCCAACGGTAACCCGACCGGCATGCTGCTTGCCAAGCCGAATGCGGGTATTCTCTATTCGACCTTGGCAAAGGGGCCAAAGCTGTCTTTCGAGTATCAGGTCAATTCGACACGCCATTTCATGCGTGAGTTGAACCGGCTCGGCGTAACCGGTGTGATCGACGCCGGCGGTGGCTTCCAGAATTATCCTGACGACTACGAAGTCATTCAGAAACTCTCTGATGAAAATCAGCTGACCGTTCGTCTCGCCTACAATCTCTTCACCCAGAAGCCGAAGCAGGAGAAAGAGGACTTTCTCAACTGGACTTCCTCCGTCAAATACAAGCAAGGCAACGACTACTTCCGTCACAACGGTGCTGGCGAGATGCTGGTCTTCTCCGCTGCTGACTTCGAGGATTTCCGCCAGCCACGCCCGGAGATGGGGCCGGAAATGGAAGGGGAGCTGGAAGAGGTTGTGCGCGTTCTCGCCGAAAATCGCTGGCCCTGGCGAATGCACGCTACCTATGACGAGACGATCTCGCGGTCGCTTGATGTCTTCGAGAAGGTCAACAGGGATATTCCGCTGGAAGGGCTCAACTGGTTCTTCGACCACGCGGAAACCATCTCCGAAAGATCGATTGACCGCATTGCCGCGCTTGGCGGCGGCATCGCCACCCAGCACCGCATGGCCTATCAGGGCGAATATTTCGTCGAGCGTTACGGTCATGGCGTAGCGGAAGCAACCCCGCCGATCCGCCGCATGCTGGACAAGGGCGTCAATGTCTCGGCCGGTACGGATGCAACGCGTGTTGCCTCCTACAATCCCTGGGTCTCGCTGTTCTGGATGGTAACCGGCAAGACGGTCGGCGGAATGCAGCTTTATCCGCGTGCCAATTGCCTTGATCGCGAAACGGCACTGCGCATGTGGACCGAAAAGGTCACCTGGTTCTCGAATGAGGAAGGGAAGAAAGGCCGCATTGAAAAGGGCCAGTTCGCCGATCTCATCGTTCCTGACAAGGACTATTTTGCCTGCGCCGAGGATGAAATCTCTTTCCTCACTTCGGACCTTACGATGGTTGGCGGCAAGATCGTTTATGGTGCCGGCGACTTCAAGGCACTCGATGAGAATGACGTTCCCCCGGCCATGCCTGATTGGTCGCCTGTCCGCAAGTTCGGCGGTTACGCGGCCTGGGGCGAACCTGACGGTGCAGGCGCTCGCTCGCTGCGTCGTACCGCGATCACATCGTGCGGCTGCGCCAGCGATTGCGGTGTTCATGGGCATGATCACGCCGGTGCATGGACCTCGAAACTGCCGATCGCCGATCTCAAGGGCTTCTTCGGCGCGCTTGGTTGCTCCTGCTGGGCGGTCTGAGCCCTGTAATGAATGGCTACGGTCTAACGGGCGCCGACGTTGTCGATGCCCGTTTACCGCCTTCAGCGTTGGGTTCGCCCAAAATATAATTATTGCATAAATCGCAATTAAATAGAAAATATTGATGCAATTGTAGTTCGCAATGCATCAAGCCAATATCGCTCCATCAGATGAACACGCAAGCCGCTCGCAACGAACGGCAAAGATGCAGGAGCAGACAATGATCGATCCAACTCGAACAATTCGCCGGGGCGGGCTTTTAGCCAACGTCGTTGCGGCGCCCGTCACACGAACCGTTGCACTTCTTGCGCTTTGCGCCGCCTATATTCAGGGCCCTCTCACCAAGATCGCTGACTTTCCAGGCGCTATTGCCGAGATGAACCATTTCGGACTTCATCCAGCTCCCGTGTTCGCCGTTCTGGTCATTGGATTTGAGCTTGCCGCATCCGCCATGGTGGTCTCCGGTTTTCTACGTTGGCTCGGCGCTCTCGCTTTATCCGGCTTTACGCTGCTTGCGACACTCATCGCGCTGCGCTTCTGGGAGCTGCCATCTGGCATGGATCGCATGATGGCAACGAACGCATTCTTTGAACACCTCGGACTGGCCGGTGCTTTCGTCATCGTCGCAGCAATCGATCTCACAAAAGGAGCAGGCAAATGAGTGCCAACAAATCTTCGATGAGCAGTTTTGCTCCGCTCGCTCAACCCGTGTTCGCAGTCCTCTGGGCTGCCACGGTTCTCGGCAACACCGGCAGCTTCATGCGTGATGTGGCGAGTTCCTGGCTGATGACGGATCTGTCCGCGTCGCCTGCGGCCGTCGCCATGGTTCAGGCTGCAGGGACGTTGCCAATCTTCCTGCTCGCCATTCCGGCGGGTGTCCTGACTGACATCCTCGACCGGCGCAAGTTTCTGATTGCCGTGCAGTTGCTGCTGGCTTCGGTCAGCGTCAGCCTCATGGTGCTGGCTCATTCCGGCATGCTCTCCGTCAGCGCCCTGATAGGCCTGACCTTCCTGGGCGGCATCGGTGCCGCCTTGATGGGGCCGACCTGGCAGGCGATTGTGCCTGAACTGGTCAAACGCGAAGACGTTAAAAGTGCGGTCGCGCTGAACTCACTGGGCATCAATATCGCCCGGTCGATCGGCCCTGCGGCTGGTGGTCTCCTACTTGCGGCCTTTGGTGCTGCCTTCACCTATGGTGCTGACGTTGCCAGCTATATCGTCGTCATCGCGGCGCTGGTCTGGTGGCCGAGGGCAAAGAACGCCAACGATGCGTTGCAGGAAAACTTCTTCGGTGCTTTCCGCGCCGGCCTTCGTTACACCCGCGCCAGCAAGCCTCTGCATGTCGTTCTGTTGCGTGCAGCCATCTTCTTCGCCTTCGCCAGTGCCGTCTGGGCTCTGTTGCCTCTCGTCGCCCGTCAATTGTTGGGCGGAGACGCCAGCTTCTACGGTCTTCTTTTGGGTGCTGTCGGCGCCGGTGCTATCGGTGGCGCGCTGATCATGCCCAAACTGCGTGAACATTTTGATGCTGATGGTTTGTTGCTGGGGGCGGCTGTCGTCACCGCTGTTGTCATGGGAACTTTGTCCATGGCACCGCCAAAATGGGTTGCCATCATCGTATTACTTCTGCTCGGCGCTGCCTGGATCACCGCATTGACCACCCTTAATGGAACGGCTCAGGCTGTCCTGCCAAACTGGGTCCGTGGCCGTGGTCTTGCCGTTTACCTGACTGTTTTCAACGGTGCGATGACGGCAGGCAGCCTTGGCTGGGGCGCGGTTGGTGAAGCGGTTGGGGTACCCGGTGCCCTTCTTATCGGCGCTGCAGGTTTGCTGGTTGCTGGTGTCATCATGCACCGCCTGAAACTGCCGGCTGGCGATGCGGATATGGTGCCGTCCAATCATTGGCCTGAACCTCTCGTTGCCGAACCGGTTGCTCACGATCGCGGCCCTGTCCTGATCCTGATCGAATACAACGTCGAAAAGCATCACCGTACAGCCTTCCTGCATGCACTTGACGTCCTGTCGCAGGAACGCCGCCGGGATGGAGCCTATGGCTGGGGCGTTACAGAGGACTCCGCTGATCCGCAGAAGATCGTGGAATGGTTCATGGTGGAATCCTGGGCTGAACATCTGAGACAACACAAGCGTGTCTCCAATGCCGACGCCGACCTGCAAGGCAAGGTTCTTGCCTATCACACAGGCCCGGACAAGCCCGTCGTCCGGCATTTTCTGACAATCAACCGGCCCGGCAAGGCCTGAGAAACGAAGGAGCGGCCAAAAGCCGCTCCTTCTTTTATTGTTTCATAAATCGCAATTCATTCAAAAATATTGTTGTAATTGTTGGAGCCTCGGTTTTTGGCCAATATCTCTCCATCGAACCGAACGAGCCGACGCTTAACGCGGCAGACGTTCTTTCATTAGAAACAGCGATCGAGATCAATGCCATGAAGTTTCCCTCTCTCCCTATGCTCCTGAGTTTCAACGGAGGTTACGTCGATACGCTTGGCTTCCTGGCGCTGTCGGGGCTTTTTACCGCCCATGTCACAGGGAATTTCGTCACCTTGGGTGCGACCGCAGCCCTTGGCCTCGGCGGAGCGTTGTCCAAGCTTCTGGCGCTTCCGATGTTCTGCATCGTGGTCTTCGCATCCCGTCTCGTTTGCCTGAAGCTTCAGAACGCGGGTCGCTCGCCTATCAGGCCGATGTTGCTGGTAAAATTGGCGCTGCTGGCCGCGGTGGCACTCTATGCTCTCTATCATGGACCGTTCAATGCAAGCGAAACCGTCGCAACTTTCGTCGTCGCGATGCTGCTGGTGTCTGCCATGGCTATTCAGAACGGGCTTCATCGGGCTCATCTTGCAAAAGCGCCGCCATCGACCTTGATGACCGGAACGACAACCCAGATCATGCTAGACCTCGCGGATCTTCTGGCTGATCCGAAAGCCGACGAAGTGGCCGCCGCCAAGGCGCGGATCAAGAAGATGAGTGTCGCAGTGTTTACCTTCGCGCTTGGTTGTGGCTTTGGCGCTGCCGGTTACATCTACGCCCCCGCAGCAGCCTTCAGCCTGCCTGCCATTCTCGCACTGGTGGCTCTGTTTGCCAGCACGGCTGGCGCCGACGCCAACTAAGCCGCTGCTTCTACGGCCATGAGGCCGAAATCGTTTCTCTTCAACTGGAAGGACTATCGCAATGGATATTGGGAGTGAAGCTGGCGGTTTGGCAAGCCTGATCGCACCGATCCTGAGGCCGCTCGCATCAGGCCTCGAATTCTTCGGCGTCGGCGTAATCCTCGCCGGTGTCGGTATCGCAACGATCGTTTATGTGCGGGACCTGCTATCCGCATCTGGACACGACGCTTACGACCGGTATCGCGCAAACCTCGGGCGCGGCATCCTGCTCGGACTGGAAATTCTGATTGGTGCCGACATCATTGCCACGATCATCTCGCCACTGACCTGGGAAAGCGTTGGCCTGCTGGGATTGATTGTCCTCATCAGGACATTTCTGAGTTTTTCCCTCGAAGCCGAGATCGAAGGCCAATGGCCGTGGTCGCGAAATACGCATCCGCGCTCTGAGAACCGATGAAAGCTGGTCCCACGCTCAGCTCCACATAGATAACGCATGAAGTGGAAATCCCATGACCCAATCACTTGAATTCGGCCTCGACACCTTTGGGGATGTCACGACCGCCGTAGACGGACAGCTTCTCGCCCAACCGCAGGTCATCCGCAATGTCGTCGAAGAGGCGGTTTTGGCCGATCGCAACGGCATCGACTTTTTCGGTATCGGCGAACACCATCGAGAGGACTTTGCTGTCTCAGCGCCAGAGGTGGTACTCGCCGCCATTGCCTCTCGTACCGAACGCATCCGATTGGGATCGGCCGTGACAGTGCTCAGTTCCGACGACCCCATCAGGGTGTTTCAGAGGTTTTCGACGCTTGATGCTCTCTCGAATGGCCGAGCAGAAGTTATTCTCGGTCGCGGCTCGTTCATCGAATCCTTTCCTCTCTTCGGTTATGACCTCTCACAATATGAGGCGCTTTTTGAAGAAAAGCTCGACCTCTTTTCCCAACTCGCGACCAACGATCTGATCAATTACCAGGGGGATTGGAGACCGCCCCTGGTCGATCAGCGCATCTATCCGCCCATGGCAGAGGGGCATCTGAAAACATGGATCGGTGTTGGCGGTAGCCCGGAATCCGTGTTGCGGGCCGTGCGGTACGATATGCGGCTCATGCTCGCCATCATCGGCGGTGATCCAGGCCGGTTCGCACCCTATGTGGAGCTATACCGCAAGGCGTCTGAACAAGCGGGTCGCCCGGTGGGTGAAATCGGCGTGCATTCGCCGGGCTATGTTGCCGAAAGCGATGAGCAGGCGCGCCGTGATCTCTTCCCGCATTTCAAGAAGATCCGCGACCGTCTCGGACGGGAGCGCGGCTGGCCTCCTGTTACAGAACGGGATTTTGAAAACGAGATCGAGCACGGGTCGCTTTACGCGGGCTCCCCCGAAACAGTCGCAAAGAAGATTGTAAAGCTTGTCCGCACGCTCGGTGTTTCGCGCTTCCAGATGAAATACTCGGCTGGTCCGATGGAGCACGAAAAGCTCATGAACAGCATTGAACTTTACGGCGCGAAGGTGATCCCGCTGGTGCGAAGATTGCTGGCTGAGCCCCAAACGTGAGTTCAGAAAGCTGTCTCGGCGAGACGTCGCCCATAGGAGGCGATGGCCCTGCCGACTGGCAGACGGATGCGCTGGTATTGTGAAAGAGCCTCAGGCAGATCATCCGACTGGCGCAGGGCCTCTTGCAGTGCCATCGCATCGCCGGCAGCTTTGGAAACACCCATTGCCGTGTGGGGGCGAACGACGAAACCGGCATCTCCTATCAACGCGATGCGGTGCGAGACAATATGTTCTGCCTCGTAGTCGAAAATGCCCTGGATTGAGGGGCTTTCCTCTGCCTGCACCGCGAGCGCCAGTTGTGGCGGTAACCGTGAGTAAGCGTCTTTGCGTAATTGCTCCCGGCGGATTTTTGACAGCTCGCCACGCGGCAGCGAAAATTCGAATTGCCGACCGTCCTGGCCCGTGAAGGTTCGGGCCAATTCTTCCGTCGATGTCGGGCGATACCAGACCCAGTTGTAACGTCGCTGGCCTTTGTCCGTTTCGCCCTGTGATCCCGGCACGAGGTAACCGAGAACGTGGATGCCAGGGGCGATGAAGAACGTGAAGCGATCCAGCAGCAAGGTCGCTTCATCTGGCAAATGTGTTTCGGGGATCAGTCCGCGCCACGCAACGTAACCGGCAAAGGAGTTTGTCGCATTGCGGTTAAGGGCTCGTCGAACTGTTGAACCAAGGCCGTCGGCCCCAATCAGCAGGTCGGCGCGCTCCTGCGTGCCGTCGGCAAAGGTAAGGGTAACACCGTCATCGTTTTCCTTAACACTATCGACATGGTGGCCAAGACGATACGTATTCGGGGCAAGGCGAGATGATACGCGTTCGAACAGGTAATCCCAGGAGATCTGCATCTGTGGCATGTCGAGCAGTTGCGCGACACGCCCTGTTGCGTCGAGATAGATTCTCTCTTTCGCGATCACGCCAACGTGGGCAATATCTTCGCAGCCAATCTGGCCGAGAATGTCGAACAGATCCTGCTGCGGGACCAGGCCCGCACCTCGGCCTCCAAGCCCGGACGACGAGCGCTCGTAAAGTTTGACGTCATGTCCATCCTGTTGCAGCAGGATCGCGGCGAAGAGACCTGCAAGTGAACCGCCTGCAATACGAATTATCAGAGGTTTCATGGCGCGCTCCTATTCCTTGACGATGGAACGGCGCGGGGCGCGGTGGTCAAGAAGCCGGATAGCCAGTGCAACGAGCGCGAGCAGGGCACCCAACACGCTGACACCACTCCAGCCCGCCTGTTCCCACGCGAAAGTGGCAAGTGCCGCGCCTGCTGCGCCACCAAGGAACATGGAGGTCATGAAGATCGTGTTCAACCGGCTACGGGCCTCAGGTTCCAGTGCATAAACGATGTGCTGGTTTGAAACGAGCGTGCTCTGCACACCGAAGTCGAGAACGATAACGCCGATTATCAGTGCGGCAAGGGAGCCCCAGAGACCGACGATGGCCCAGGACAGAAGGGTCAGCAGCACACCGATCCAGACCACGAAATGTGGACCGCGCCGGTCTGCGATGCGTCCTGCCAAGGGAGCAGCAAAAATACCGACAGCGCCGATGATGCCGAAAAGACCGGCGACATCTGCGCCCAGATTGAAGCGCGGCGTCTGGAGATAAAAGGCAAGGATCGTCCAGAAGGCCGTGAACGAGCCGAAAAGCGCTGCCTGCATCAGTGCGGCGGTGCGCAATTTCCTGTGCCTGCTCCACAGATGTGCCAGCGAAGCGATGGCGCGGTGGTAATGCATTCTGGAGGTCGGCCGATGATCGGGCAGGGTAAAGAACATCAGAACGGCAGCGGCCAGCGAAAGCGGGACGCTGATCCAGAACATTTCCCGCCATCCGGCATGCTGACCAACGAAACCGGAAAGAGTTCGGCTGAAAAGGATGCCGCTCAGCACACCGGCCATAACGGTGCCGATCGTCGAGCCGCGCTTTTCTGGCGTCGCCAGGCTCGCTGCAAAGGGTACGATCTGCTGAGCCACGGTTGCGCTTGCACCAACCAGCAGCGAAGCGCCGACGAGGAACCATGCCGAGGGCGCGATTGCTGCGACAGCAAGCGCGGCAGCCAGGACGATGAACTGACCAATGATGAGCTTTCGCCGGTGGACGATATCGCCGAACGGCAAAAGGAAAAACAGGCCGAGGGCGTAACCGAGCTGTGTCGCGGTCGGAACCAGCCCCGTCACGGAAGTTTGGCCGAGATCGGTCTCGATGATGCCAAGCATGGGTTGATTGTAGTAGATATTCGCAACGGCGACGCCGCTGGCGACCGCCATCGCGTAGAGGGCGCCACGACCGAGACCGGCAGCGACATGTTGGTGATGGGACGCGGTGCTTATGTCCATGGTGTCTTACCTTCGCTCAGTTGCAAGCGTGTCTCGAATGGGAAAACCGGCGGATCGGCCATGCCGAAACGCCGGTGGGAATAGCGGGGACCATTCAACCTGGCGTGATCGCAGGCTGGTTCGCCGGGAACTTCGCCAGATCGTCGAGGCTGATGTTCAGGTGCTGGGCTACCAGTGCCGGCGGGGTATGGGTCAACCATGAGGAGAGGCTGACCTCCTGATATTCAGCGGTCTTGAAGACCGCAACGAACTGGAGATCGGTCTTTCCGGTGTTTTCGATGATGTGGCCCTGGCTTCGCTTGACGTATCCAATGTCGCCGGCGCGAAAGTCGGCAGTCTGGCTGCGCGGACCTGCGTCGAATACCGTCATCCGTCCCTCACCCTTGATCCAGTATTGCCACTCATCCGCATTGGGATGCCAATGCATTTCCCTGACAGCGCCAGGTTTGATGGTCTCGATGGCAGCGGCAATCGTCTTGGAAACTGTGAAGACGCTGCTGTCGGCAAGTTGAATGACGCCGGCTGCATTTTCCTTGAGAGGTTTGGATGCCGCCAGCTTGTAGGTGAAAGGAAAAGGCGGCAGGCCGGCGCCGGCAACGGCTTCCTGATCTGCCGATAGAGGACCGGGCTCCTTGCCCTGAAAAATCCAGAGATCTTGAAGTGGAATATTGCGAAAGGTATCCTGCGGAACACCGAAATTCTTGGCCAGCAGGTCGGGAGCGGTATGGGCGAGCCAGTCGGTCAGCAGCAAAGTGCCATATTCGGATTGGTCGCCTTCATCGAAGACGATGACGAATTCGCACCCGTCGGGCCCGATCCCCTGCAGCGAATGCGGGAAGCCGGCCGGAAAATACCAAAGGTCACCGGCCTCCACATCCTGCACATAGGCACGACCCTGCGTATCGAGCACAGTGATGCGGCACTGCCCGTTGGTCATGATCGCCCATTCGGCGGCACGATGCCAATGCATCTCCCTGATCCCACCTGGTCCCAGACGCATGTTGACGCCGGAAACCGCGTCGGAAATCGCAAAATCCGATTTCGTCACCTGACGTGCCCAGCCGCCATTCTGAATGCGTTTTGCTGCGTTGTTGAATGATCCCCAGAAGAGCTGCATATCGCCGACATCGGTCGCGGGTGGATCCTGGAACGACGGAAATTCGCTGTTGATAGCAGGGTTCTTCGGTCCCGGATCGGTCAGGCTTGCGGCATTGGCGTTGATGGCACCTTCGGCCGGTTGGTCCGGATTGCCAAATGATGCTGCCTTCGCGGTGCTGGCGGCAAGCGCGGTGCTGCCGATGGCGCCGATGGCAAGAACTGCGCGTCTTGATAATGTTTCCATCTTAGAAATCCTTGTTCATGGCGATTTGGGACGAGGCTTCGATAAGGCGCGGCTGCGAAGCCAGCTGCAGTGTGGCGATCCGGTCGATCAGTTCCGCATTGAAAAGCCGGTGTTGAAGTTGGCAGAAGGTTTTGGGGTCGAGCGTTTCATGGCGATCGGCTTTTTGAGCAGCGCGCGTCGCGATGCAGGACGTTTTGTCCAGGGTCGGAACAGGCTGTGCCCCTGCGGTCGTATCATCGTCTGCCGTCGTGGAGACGGACAGGCCAGCCAACCGGTCGATTGTCTGTGGTGCGACAATGTGGAATGCGCTGGCTGATGCGACGTCCTCCGAAGCAGCAAGAGCCGGTTCGGTGTTCCTGATCAGGAAAGCATTGCCCGCGAGCACTGCTACCGCGCCCAATGTCAAAACTGCCGCGACTTTGAGGGGACGAGGCTTACGCTCGTCTGCATTTTTGCTGATGGAGGTCATGCCGTGCTCCACAAAAAGGGTGATGGTGTCATGAGGACCAGCCCTTTGGGGGCGCCGCTTGACTGGAGCAAAGGCTACGGTGCGGCGGAGGCGTCGGCATCTATACAGAGGTCTAGTTTGTATGTGCTGAAGTGTTAGGGGGCGATCCGATCACTGGAATGCCGCAGCCTTAAACGGCAATGCGTGCCCAGACGGTAAGGCCTGAGCATGAGAGAGCGATTGTGTGTTGGGGATCAGGATACGGTCAGGGCGAGGGAAGGGCTGCCTGCACCGTCTTGGAAGGCCGATCCAGATGTTCAGCCGTCAGGTGGTCCAGCGTCGACATCGCTCCGTTTCTCTCGACTTCACAGCGAAGCGTATAGGACTGGTTCGACTGGCTGCTGAAAAGATTGGCGGATAGAGAAAGAACGCCGTTCTTTTCGGAGATCTGCAGATTTGACAATGACAGCAAAGACTCTACTCCTCTTCCATGAACAAACGTCGGTTGGCCATTGGCGTGGTGGTGTGGATCAGGACTGCTGGCCGAGGGCGGATTCCAGGCAGCCGATCAAGTTGCCAATATTGACGGGCTTGCGAAGAAAGGCAAAGGCGCCACCGCTCAAGGCTGCATTGCGTGTCCGGTCATCCTCATAGGATGTCACGAAGATCATCGGCGGGTGATTGCCGCGCCGGTTCAGTTCGCTCTGCAGTTCGATGCCGGAGAGACCTGGCATTTTTACATCCACGACAATGCAGTCGATTGCCGCGTGCTGTTCGAATTTCAGGAACTCCTCTGCAGAGGAAAACAGGCGGCATTCGTAACCGAAGGACATGATGAGGTCATCCATGGCTTCACGGATAGCCTGGTCGTCGTCAACGACGGCGATGATGGGTACGG
Source organism: Agrobacterium sp. NPDC090273 (assembly GCF_044772305.1). Lineage (NCBI taxonomy): Bacteria > Pseudomonadati > Pseudomonadota > Alphaproteobacteria > Hyphomicrobiales > Rhizobiaceae > Agrobacterium > Agrobacterium sp. NPDC090273. The sequence continues at coordinate 162,724 of NZ_JBIVYN010000011.1, read as the reverse complement.
GGGGCAATGAGGCGACCTTTTCTGTTTTTCTTTATATCTTCTATGCGCCCGCGCCGGTTTAAATGATACCATACTAAGATACAGGTGGTTTGTGCTTCTAACCAAGCAACTCCGCTTTTCTGACAAGATCAGCAACGGATCTCGCTTCCATTTTGCGCATGACGTTGCCTCTGTGCAATTTCACGGTCACTTCGCTGATTCCGAGCTCGTAAGCGATCTGCTTGTTCATCAGGCCGCGAACGACGGCGCCCATGACCTCGCGTTCTCGTGGTGTCAGTTGCTCGGCAAGAGACGCGACAGCCTCGTTCTGGGCGTTCTCCAGCCGTCGCGAGGCATCGCGTTCCATGGCGGTCGCGACAGCATCGAGAATGTCCTGCTCCTTGAACGGTTTTGTCAGGAAGTCCACGGCGCCAGCCTTCATTGCCCTCACACTCATTGGAATGTCGCCGAAGCCGGTCATGAAAATGATCGGCATCCTGTTGCCGATGCGATCCATCTGCATCTGGAAATCAAGGCCGCTGATCCCGGGAAGGCGCACGTCCAGCAGCAGACAACCATGCCGGTCGAGATTGGCTTTCTCAAGAAAAGCCGCCGTGCTTTCGAAGGCTTCGGCGTCGAACTTCATGGACCTGAAAAGATCAGTCAGAGCCTCTCGCATGGATATGTCGTCATCGACGATGAACACGACCGGCGAAGGCGGTTCCTTGGATATCTTGCGTGCTTCAGGCATGCTCAACCTCCGGGCTGATTGGCATGGAAATGGCAAAAACCGCGCCACCGAGAGGGTGGTTGTCGCCATCAAGCCGCCCACCGCGTGCTTCCAATGTCGTGCGGCAGATGGAAAGCCCCATTCCCATACCTGTCGCCTTCGTCGTGAAGAACGGCGAAAACAGCTTCTCCTTTATTTCTGCGGCAATGCCAGGCCCGTTGTCGCGAACAATGACGCGAATGGTATCGGCGTCCTGACTTTCCTTTCGAACGGTTATTGTGCGATTGCCAATGCCCGCTTCGTCCATGGCCTGAATGGCATTGGTGAGCAGATTGATGAGAACCTGCTGCAGTTCGATCCTGACGGCCTTGACCGGCGGCGTGGTTTCCTTTTCGACATTGACGGTCGTACCGCTGCGTTCCAGATCGTGTTCGAGGAGACCGAGCGTCTCGTCAATGAATTCGTCCAACTCGAAGGTTTCGAGCTTGCCACCGGTATGGGCCAGCATGCTTCTGGTGTTTTCGATGATCTCGCTGGCGCGCTGGCTGTCGCGGATCATGCGTTCGGCCGAACGGCGCGCCGCCGCAAGATCGGGTGGATCGCGATCCAGCCAACGCAGCAATGTCTGCGCATTGACGATGATGGCGCCGAGCGGCTGGTTCAGTTCGTGAGAGAGGGAGGCGGACATGGCCCCGACGGTCGCGGCTTTTGAGGCTTTCGTCAGTTCGGCCTGTGCCTCGGCGAGAGCCTTGAGCGCCATTTCGCGCTGGGTGATGTCGACCATGCTCACCACCACCCGATTGAAGGAGGAGGATTCCGCCGGAAAACTGATTGAAAGAAGCACCAGCCTGTCTTCGCCGCCAACAGTGCGGACGACCACCTTGTCTTCGAAAACCCGCCTGTTATCGACAATGGCTTGCAGCACATCCAGAAACTTGTCGGGTGCGGAGACAACCGACTGCTTTAAGGTGCCGCTGACGGAGGAATCGTAACCGAGCATCTCCTTGCCGGCTTCGTTCGAGGCAACGACGGTGATGAGATCGATGCACTTCTGGGTAAATCCTGGATTGGCGCGGGCATGAGCGCGCATATCGACAATACCCTGCTGTTTGAGATCCACGAGCAAAGTATGAAGCCTGGAGTAGTCGCGTTCCCACAGCGCCACGCGCGTACGGTCGAAAATCGAGCGGTATCGTTCTTCGCTTTCCTTCAGTTCGGCGTTGATCGAAAGCAACGCCAGACGGGCGGTTTCCGTCTTCAGCAGCAACATTGTCGTGACCGCCAGAGCCGATAAGGCGACGAGAAGGCGCAGTGCGGATTGCAGGTCTGCATCCTGTGCGTGCGTCATGGCGTATGACAATAACGACAGGATGGCGCAGGCGAAGGAGATTGTGATCAGTGCAGATCGCGTGATTGCCTGAGCGGCCAAAAGCATCGTGATCACGTAGAGCACGGCGATGGCGCCTTCGATGTCGGTGTAGGTATCGACATAAAAGACGGCCGCAGCCAATGCCAGGGCTCCCAGACCGAAGGCGAGATGATGGGCTCCGCCTTCCGGTTCGCGAGAGCGAAATATCGTTGACGCAATCGACATTGTTCCCCCGATGCGATTTTTCACGACAATACGTTTTTTCGAGCACAACCTAACCTATACATTGGTCTGGGTCGGGCGCGTTCCTGCACGCAAGGATATCGGGAATATTGCGCCGCGGTATTGAAAAATACACTCCATTTTTGGATGAAAGTGTTCCGGGTGAAGAGAGCAGATGCCGACTTTTCGGTCTGTACCTCAGGTTGTCGGGCGTTGCTGGTGCTCATAGTCGGGGTGAAGCGGGCCAAACGGCATTTTTCCCATGAATGCCACCAGTGCAAGACCTGCTACAGCGGCAACGAAAGACAGCATGAACATGTCGGAATAGGCCAGAACATAAGCCTGAGTCCGGATTTGCGATGCGGTGAGAAGCAAGGCGTCAAATGTGCCGTGACTGGACTTGCCGAAAACCGTCTGGAGCCGCTCCATCCACATATGCAGTTCAGGCGAACCAGCGCTCACCTTCTGGCTCAGAATGGCGGAATGGAATTGTTCGCGTTGCCGTAGCCATGTTGTCATCAGGCTTGTTGCCAGCTCGACGCTGCCCAGTCTGATGACCTGAATATAGGCGGAAACCGCTGTCGCACGTTTTGGGTCGGAGTTGGCGATCAGATAAACAACGGTCGAGAAAAATGCGAAAGCCTGGCCAGCGGTATAAAGAAGAACCGTTGGCTGAAAATTATCCGGTGACCAGTCGGCTGTCACGCGAACGCCGAAGAGCGTCCCGGCCGCCATGAGAAGAAGCCCGATGATGATGCCAATGCGGGAATCGAAGCGGCGTTGAAGAATGATGGCCGCCATCGTGAAGAGCAGCACCGGTATGACGGCGCTTGTAAAATAGAGGCTGGAGATGGCGATGGGCCGTAATCCGCCGACCGTTTGCAAAAAGCCGGGAACCGCGATCGCGCCACCGGCACTGCACAGACTGAAGCAGATGATGACTGCATAACCCAGGCCGATGTTGCGTGACAGAATGACACTGGCATGTGCCCAGGGGTGTCTGACCAGGCTTTCATTGAGGAAAAAACCGACAGCCAACACACATCCACCCGCGATCAGTGCGCTGATCGTTCCAGATTGGAACCAGTCGAGCCGGTTGCCTTGGTCCAGGCCGATATAGATCAACATCATCGCTGTTCCGAGCAGCATCATGCCACCCCAGTCGGCGTGTTCCAGCAGACCGATATCGATCTTTTCTTTCGGGGCCGCGACGATCAAAAGTAGCGCTATGAGCGGTGCAAGGATCACATCCTGCCAATATAGCCATTGCCAGCCAAGGTAGTCGCCATAGATGCCGACGAGCACGAAACCGAGGCTTTGCGACAGGGGAACACGCAGCGCATAAAGCGCAATGCCGATCAGCCAGTATCTCGTTGCAAGATTGCGGAAGACCACCATCAGCGTTGCGGGGATGAAAACCCCGAGCAGCAGTCCTCTGACGGCATGCAAGACGAGCAGCACGGTCCCTCCCGGCACCTGAGGGATTGCCCAGGACACCACGGCATAGGCCAGTGCGGAGGGGATCATGATACGGCGAATGCCGAACACCGTGACCAGCCAGGCGACTGCCGACGAAACGAGGATTTGGGGTGAATTGGCGATGGTGTTCAGCCAGGAGGCTTCGTCGGCACTAAGCGAATAGGCGCCGCGCAAATCCGGGAGCCCGACCGCGAAGACACGGGTGTCGAAGCCGACGACAAAAGACGCCAGCAGAAGCGCTGCAACGATGAGCACAGGCCGACTGGCGTTGATGCCGCTCGTGACAGGTCCGAAGATGCGTGTTGTCATCGCCGAGATATGTCTTGATGAGAGGTATCGACCGTGACGATGGCCGACATTCCCGGTTTCAGCAGGCCGATCTCAGGCTGGTCCGGTTCAAGGTCTATTCGGAGTGGAATGCGTTGGACAACCTTTGTGTAGTTTCCGGTGGCATTGTCGGCTGGCAGTAGTGCGAAAATTGCTCCACTGGCGGGTGACAGCGCGGCGATCCTTCCGTGGAGTGTCTTTCCGGGAAATGTATCGATGGTCACGTCTGCACGGTTGCCCGGTGCCATATGGGCAAGTTGGGTTTCCTTGAAATTCGCCGTAACATAGACATGCGGCAGGGGAACTTCAGAGACGATCCCGGAACCTGCATTGACGACATCGCCCTCGTGAACGAGTTTGCGGCTCAGCACTCCGTCAAAAGGGGCTGTTATGCGTGTGTAGCTTCGATGGATCAAAGCCGTCTGCAGATTGGCGCGAGCGCCGTCCGCCTGAGCCTCAAGAAGCGGCAGTTCCCCTTGAAGAACCTTTAGTTGTGCCTGCTGTTGATCAATGGCAGCCGAGCTCGATTTCACCGCGGCTTCCGCCTGCAGGAACGCCGACTGAGACTGTTGACGCTGGTGCTCGGACGTCGCGACACCGAGATCATTCTGTCGCTGCAGTTCTGCGCGTGTCTGGGTCTGTTGCGCCAGCGCCGAGGCATTCTGCGCTTCAGCGACCCGGATGACCGCCTTTTGCAACTCAACCTGATTGGAAAGGTTGGCCACCGAGGCGTTCGCCGCGTCGAGGGTTGCCTCGGCAGCGCTCACCGCCGCATCATATTCGCTGGGGTCTATTTCAGCCAGAAGCTGCCCTTTGGCAACCTTCTGGTAGTCCGCGACAGGAAGGCTTTTGAGAACGCCGCTGATCTGCGCGCTGAGCGTTGAAACATCGGCGCCGACAACGGCATCGTCGGTTGTCTGGCTGTCGGCATCCGCAACCCATTTGCCCCAATCACTGATTGACCATGAGACGCAGGCCATGACGGCTGCGATGGCAAACAGCGGGATTGTCAGCCGCCTGATGCCGGCTCGCGTCATGGTGGGTATCGGGGGAGGAGAAGGATCGTTCCGGTCATTCATCGACGTTACGCCTTGTTGCGGCCCGCGCGGGCTTTATCGCCAAGCGCTGCGGGCACAGGAACGAAGGACACGTGACCACTGCTGCGGAACTGCACCCAGTAACCGAGCGCCATGAAGACGGAGCCACCGACGAGGTTGCCCAGCGTGACCCAGACAAGGTTATGTACTGCACCGGAAATCGTGACATTGGCGGGATGTTCGCCCAACAATGCCATCGAGAATGTGAACATGTTGGCCACGGAGTGTTCGTAGCCGGCGGCTACAAAAATCGTAATCGGCCAGAAGATCAGCATGATCTTTGCTGCTGCATTTTCGGTGCGGCCTGCCATCCAGATCGCCAGACAGACCAGCCAGTTGCAGAGGATGCCGCGGGCGAAAAGCTCGGTCGATCCGGCAGACATCTTGGCGGAAACGGCGGCGAAAAACGCCGCACTGCCATCACCGAGCAACACGCCGCCGCCTGCCATGTGGAACAGGGCGGCAAGAAGAACAGCGCCGACGAGATTGCCGAGCCATGCGCTGCACCAAACGAGGAACACGTCTGCAATGCCCGATCGCCCCATCAGGAACGCGAGAGGCATATACATTGCCGTTCCCGTGAACAGTTCCGAACCGGCAAAGACCACGATTGTCAGAGCGGAGGAAAAGACCGCTCCCATCACCAGATGGCTCCAGGCGGGATCGACGTGAGCACTGACGGTGAACATCAGGATATCGCCGAAACCGATATAGGCACCGGCCATGGCCGCGCCCGTGAGAAAGGCGAAAAGCTGTTTTCTTACCACTTGCGCCTTATGGGCGCCCGACTCGGCGAAACCTGTTATGGAATCCTCGTACATGACAAAACCTCGCATCTGACCGCCTGAAGATCGGCCACGTTTTTGATGCGATCAGGCTAGTCTCTCGATTGCACGGGCTGAATCATACCAAGGTGTAGTCGGGCCATCGGAATGGACAGGTTTGCGGGAGATGGCGAGACACCAACGAATGAAACCCCGTCACGATCGCGACAGGGTTTCCAGTTGAAACGGGGCCGGTGAACAATCCGATAGGTCAATCGCTTGCCGCAGTCACGGTGACCGGGACACCCTTGTAGGAAGGTGTGCCGGACAGCCGGTCGTAATGGCTGAGCGCGACGACGGCGTTCATCTCGGGATAATAACCAGCAGCCGACCCCCTGGGGATGTCGTAGGCAATAGCGGTGAAGCCCTGTACGAGATGTTTTCCGGTGTCATCTGCGACGAGGCCATGAATATCGATCCTGTCTCCGTCCTTTAGGCCGCGCGTTGCAAGGTCGTCCTTGTTCATGAAGATAACATCGCGGCGACCGAACACGCCGCGATAGCGATCGTCCATGCCGTAGATCGTCGTGTTGTACTGGTCATGGCTGCGGATTGTCGTCAGCACAAGCGCATCGGGATTGCCGACCCTTGGATCTTCGTCTAGCCCGGCGGAGATCAGAAAGTTCGCCTTGCCGCTCTGCGTGTTCCAGCGACGGAAGGAGGCCGCGACATCAAGGCGAAAGCCGCCCCGCACCCGCACCCTCCTGTTGAAATCACGGAAGTCGGGGAACACCTCTTCGATCTTGTCACGAATGCGGTCGTAGTCTGCAATCAGCCAATCCCAGTCGATGCCGTGGCGGTTTCCAAGCGTTGCCCTGGCAATGCCGGCAATGATGGCCGGTTCGGACTTCAGCAGCTCCCCTGGCGGGTTGAGAAAACCGCGCGAAGCATGAACCATTGACATGGAATCCTCGACGGTGACGGCCTGTGGTCCCGAAGCCTGTGTATCGAGATCTGTGCGTCCGAGGCATGGCAGGATGATGGAGGTTCTGGCGGTCAGAAGATGTGAGCGATTGAGTTTTGTTGCGATATGGACGGCAAGGTCAAGCTTGCACATGCCCGCAAATGTCACACCCGGGTCGGACATGGCAACGGCGAGGTTTCCGCCAAGGCAGATCAGCGCTTTCGATTTTCCGGCCGCGATCGCTTCGATGGATTCAATGGCGTTATGGCCTTTGTCCCCGGAGGGTCTGAAGCCGAAAGCGCGCTCCATTCCATCGAGCAGCGCCTTGTTGGGAATTTCTGTAATGCCGACGGTCCGGTCTCCCTGCACGTTGGAGTGGCCACGGATCGGAGCTATTCCGGCACCCTCGCGGCCCATATTGCCACGAAGCATGAGGAGATTGGCAATCTGCTGCACGTTGCCTGTGCCCTTGGCGTGCTGGGTGATGCCCATGCCGTAACAGATGATGACATTGGAGGCATTTGCGTAAATCCGGGCGACGCTTTCGAGCGCCTCTTTCGTCAACCCGCTGACCGAGCAGATCGTTTCCCAGGACGTGTTGTCGATATCGGTGTGAAGCGCTTCGAAGCCTGCTGTGTGTTCTGCAATGAAGGCACGGTCGAGGACACCCTCGCCACCTGCTGCCAGGCTTTCGGCATCCATGTCGAACACCGCTTTCATAATGCCTTTGAGGGCGGCCAGATCGCCGCCGGTGCGAACCTGATGGTAGGCGGAGGCGATTTGCGTGGAAGACAATGTGACCATCTCTACCGGGTCCTGCGGGGCAGCGAACCGTTCCAGCGCCCGCTCCTTAAGCGGGTTGAAGACCACGATCGGCACGCCGCGCCGGGCGGCATTGTGCAACGTCGTCATCATGCGCGGATGATTGGTGCCAGGGTTGTGACCGAAGCTGAAGATGGCATCGGCGTGGTCAAAATCCTCCAGCGTGACGGTGCCCTTGCCGACGCCAATCGATTTTGGCAGGCCGACACTGGTCGCTTCATGACACATGTTGGAACAGTCCGGAAAATTGTTCGTGCCATAAGCGCGGACAAAAAGCTGGTAGAGAAACGCTGCTTCGTTGGAGGCGCGGCCAGATGTGTAAAATTCGGCTTCATCCGGGCTGTCGAGCTTGTTGAGCTCCTGGGCGATCAGGCTGAAAGCATCATTCCAGTCAATCTGCTCGTAGCGATCGGTTTCGGCGTTGTATCGCATCGGAACGGTGAGGCGGCCGGCATCCTCCAGATTGTGATCGGTCCATTCCCACAGTTCGGAAACGCTGTGCTGTTCGAAGAATTCCGGTCCCGATCGTTTGGCGGTGGATTCCCATGTAATGGCCTTGGCGCCGTTTTCACAGAACTCGAAGGATGAGGTGTGTTTTGGATCGGGCCATGCGCAGCCAGGACAGTCAAAACCTTCAGGCTGGTTCGCCTTCAGCAATGTCATCGTACCCTGCGCGACGATTTGCTGGTGCGCGAGTGTCTTGGCGACAGCTTTCAGCGCTCCCCAGCCACCGGCGGGTTGATCATATTGTTCGATACCTTCCGGGCGTTGATCTTCCATGTCTGCAACTCCTTGACGCTTCACCGGTGTTGAGCGGGGTTTCTGCACGCCCAAAATAGCTGCGATCGCGCGGGGTAAACATAATACCCAAGCATAGGTTGCCAGTTTTTCGCAGGTTCCCGTGGCGAAAAAAAAGGCCGTCTCCGGGCGGCGGAAGACGGCCTTGGCGGATCGAGGGGATGATCCGCGGCTCCGGAGGAGGGGAGGGACACCGGAGTTGTTGGCTTTGACGAGCCAGTCGCCTTCGAGGGGGAGGCGATGACCAAAAGCTACGCCGTGCCGGGATTTGTCGAAACTACACTTAGGTATCGGATCGACTGTACCAGCAGCCGATTTCTCCGGCCCCCTGCTTCTACCTATCCTTCAGGCAGATCAGACAGCAGCAACATGAGCGCTCAGCAACGAGCGGTCATTTGCTCAAAGGAGAAAGATCATGGACACGATCACAGCCACCAGACACCGCAAGCTTCCACTGGCAACGCCAACCGATCTCGGCGCTGATGCGACCCGGGAAATCTCCGCTGCGCTGACCGCGCTGCTGGCGGATGTTTTCACGCTCTACCTCAAGACCAAGAATTTTCACTGGCATGTTTCCGGACCGCATTTTCGCGACTACCACACGTTGCTCGATGAGCAGGGCGCGCAGATTTTTGCGATGACGGACGACGTTGCCGAACGTGCCCGCAAAATTGGCGGCACGACCATCCGTTCGATCGGCCATATCGGGCGCCTTCAGCGCATTCTGGATAACGATGCCGAATTCGTATCGCCGGACGACATGCTGGCGGAGCTTCGCGAGGATAACAAGCAGCTGACAGCGATCCTGCGGCAGACGCACACACTGACGTCGGAACACAATGATCACGCCACGACCAGCCTGATTGAAAACTGGATCGACGAGACAGAGCGTCGCACCTGGTTCCTGTTCGAGACGACGCGCCGTGAGCGGTGAGATGATCGAAAACCCAATCGAACTGGCAATTTCCAGACGGCATGTCCTTCTGGCCGGTGCCGTCCTTTCCACCGCGATGACCATGCCGTCGCTCGCTTTTTCAAAAAACACCCAAGCACCGAACGAAGGAGTATTTCCCATGACCGGATCATTCGTAAAAACCAAAGACGGCGTAGAGATTTTCTACAAGGATTGGGGTCCGAAGGATGCCCAGCCGATCGTTTTCCATCACGGCTGGCCACTGTCGTCCGACGATTGGGACGCCCAGATGCTGTTTTTCGTTCAGAATGGTTATCGTGTCGTTGCCCATGACCGCCGGGGTCATGGCCGTTCACAGCAGGTCTCCGAGGGTCATGATATGGACCACTATGCGGCTGATGCGGCGGCTGTCTTCGAGCACCTGAACCTCAGGAATGCCGTTCATATTGGTCACTCGACGGGTGGCGGCGAAGTCGCACGTTACGTCGCCAAATTTGGCCAGCCTCAGGGACGCGTGGCCAAGGCTGTGCTTGTGTCTGCCGTTCCTCCGCTGATGCTGAAAACCGCCTCGAACCCCGGCGGTTTGCCGATCGAAGTGTTTGACGGTTTCCGCAAGGGGGTCGCTGACAACCGGGCCCAGTTCTTCGTCGACGTGCCAGCCGGCCCGTTCTACGGGTTTAACCGCCCGGATGCGAAGGTCTATCCCGGTGTGATCCAGAACTGGTGGCGTCAGGGCATGATGGGCAGCGCCAAGGCTCACTATGATGGCGTCAAGGCTTTCTCCGAAACCGACCAGACTGATGATCTCAAGGCAATCACTGTACCCACGCTCGTCTTGCACGGCGACGACGACCAAGTCGTGCCGATTGCAGATTCCGCAGAACTGTCGGTCAAGCTTTTGAAGAATGGTACGCTGAAGGTCTACAAAGGGTATCCGCACGGCATGTTGACGATCCACGCGGACGTCATCAATCCCGACCTGCTCGCCTTCGTGAAGGCTTGATCTGAAACGCGCTGCTGCCCGCGCAGAAAACCGCGGGCAGAAGCTCTTCCCTGGTGCGAAGGAGCTGCCGATGCGGTTGAAAACACCTTGTGATGATCCCGCTCTTCGAGACGGCATCGCAAGCCTCCCTGAGATGGAGGATATCCAGCTTGAACTTCCCTTGCTGCAAAGCTCCCCCGAGGATCAAACGCTTCTTGTCGAAGAAGAGCTGCATCCTCTGGCATCCGAAACCATCATCCGGATTTGACCGCAGGTTCCCGCGTGCATGTGGGCCATAGGAGACCCGCGTGCATGTGGGCCATAGGAGAAATGAAATCATGTCTGAACATAACGCTAGCAAGGCACTTTCGGCGGGAACCCGCGCTCCCGCATTCAGCCTGCATTCGACGCCGGACCAGACTGTAGCGCTGGAGGATCTTCAGGGAGCGCCGGTCATCTTGGCCTTCTATCCGGCCGACTGGAGCCCGGTCTGCGGTGACCAGATGGTGCTCTACAATGCCGCACTTGCGGCGTTTCACGCTCGTGGAGCACAACTCCTCGGCATTTCCGTGGATGGCGTGTGGTGCCACGCGGCATTTGCCGCAGCCCGCAACCTGCATTTCCCATTGCTGGCCGATTTCGAACCGAAGGGCGAGGTCGCGCGTCGCTACGGAGTTTACCGGGATGCGGACGGAATAACTGAACGCGCCTTGTTTGTGATCGATGCCGGCGGTGTCATTCGCTGGAGTTACGTTTCTCCTCTCGGCATCAACCCCGGTGCCGATGGTATTCTCGACGCACTTGATGCCATCGCTGCCGTTCCTTCTCTGCAGGAGATAAACGCATGAGCCGGCTCACTATTCCCGTGAATGAATACGACCATGTCCAAGGCTCACGCTCCGCCGCCGTTACGCTGGTGGAATATGGCGACTATGAGTGCCCCTATTGCGGAGAGGCCTATCCTGTTCTCAAGGCTGTCCAGAGCGCTATGGGAGACGAACTGCTGTTCGTATTCCGCAACTTTCCTTTGGCCGAGATGCATCCGCATGCCATGCGTGCCGCCGAGTTTGCCGAGATAGCGGCGAGCCACGGACTTTTCTGGCAGGCCCACGACCTTCTTTACGAAAACCAGCAGGCCCTGACGGATGGAGATCTGCGCCGTTATGCCGACGTTTTGGGTTTTCCATCTTCGGACACCGCACAGATCCTGGCGCGTCGTTTCGACCGCAAGATCGAGGATGATTTCCAAGGTGGTCTCAGAAGCGGTGTGAACGGCACACCGACCTTATTCATCAATGGCCTGAGGTATAATGGCCCGCGCGATGTCGAGAGCCTGGTCACGGTTCTAAGGCAGGTGGCTCGCTGAAGTTTCCAGGTCGCACGTGCGATATGCTTCCCATGTTTAAGCCCAGCAGCTGCGACAGATACATGTGGTTGGATAGGAACTATCCTTATTCCACAGCGTTTGCATCACAGGAGTCACTGTGTCAAACGGACATGACAGCGCCGAAGAACATCAGGATTTTTCCGTTTTCTCCTGATGGCCAACGAAACGGCAGACGAGCTTCTTACCTGTCCAGTGTACTCCGTCCCGCTTCAGGGACTATTTCGTCACCAAATTCGTTGTCGGGAGGCTTTGATATGGAAATGACACAGACACGCCGGCTCGCCGAAGAATACCTGCGGCTCGGGGGCACGAGGCAAGTGATGATTGACGATGACAAGACGTTCGTGCGCCAGTATCAGGACGACCCACCAGCCGCCAAGGCGTTTTGGCTGGAGAACATTGCCGGGTTGGATGAGGACACTCTGGAAGACGTCGAGTTCTTTCTTCCTTCAGTCAATTCAGATGCGAAACCGCAGAGCGATAAGCACTGATGTCTTGACTAGCTAGCCTGTGATCAGTGCAGACGAAAATGCCATTGCCGCCTGCCAGATCAATCGTGTTGGTCGATCGCTCCCCAGCCGTGTGACGTTCAAGGCTGGGGTGATTATTTGTTGGGCGATCAGGTGGTTCACCTCTTTGCTCAGGGCGTCGACATTTTCTGGTGTGCCTTCAGGAACGTCCGAAGCCGGCCGACATCCTCTTCCTGAACAGGGGATGCTGCATTGCCCCAGGAATTGCGAACGTAATTCAGTAAGGTGGCGATCTGGACATCGTCCATTTTCCAGTCGAATGCTGGCATCCCGGCCGCTGTCTGGCGATCGTGCGTATGCGGAGCACGAGCACCCTGGAGCATGGCATGGATCAGACTGGTGGCATCGGCTGACAGCAGACCATGATTATCCTTGAAAGCGGGTACCATACCCTCGATGCCTTCGCCCTGCAGTCCGTGGCATGCAGAGCAGTTGACCTCATAGGCGAGCGCAGCCTTCTGCATGGCCGTCGTATCGGTCGGCATCGGCCTTGCAGCCTCTGTCGGAGAGGGCGGAAGCGACTTGAGATAAGTACCCACCGCGCGCGCATCGGCCTCGGTGAAATATTGCGTCGAATGCTCAACGGCTTCCGCCATCGGACCTGCGGCAACCGCGATACCGTCGGCGCCTGTCCTCAGGTAATTTGCGATGTCCTCGACAGTAGACGAACCAAGCCCGACATGGGGATTGGACGTCAGGTCCGGGGCGTACCACGCGCCGATGTTGCCACCCTGCAGATAAGCCGAGCTCATTTCCCCGCCGAGCGGGTTACGGGGCGTGTGGCAGGCGGCGCAGTGGCCGGGACCGTCGACGATATATTTGCCGCGGTTCCAGGCCTCATCCTTCACAACATCTTGCTCGAAACCGGAATTGTCGAAGAAAAGCATGTCCCATCCGGCCATCGCCAGTCGGATGTTGAAGGGGAAGGGCATGCCGGCATTCTCGTCGATATCGTTTTTCACCGGCTTGACCGTTGACATGTAGGCCCACAGATCATGCACGTCCTGATCGCTCAGTTTTCGATAGGCGGTGTATGGCATGGCCGGGTAAAGCAGGCCATGCTGACCGATGCCCTGCCGCACCGAATTGAAGAAGTCGCGTTCGGTCATGTTGCCGATCCCGGTTTCCGGCTCCGGCGTGATGTTGGAGCTGACCAGCGTCCCGAACGGCGTCTTCATGTTGTAGCCGCCGGCAAACCTGCCACTCTCGCGGGTATGGCACGCCGAGCAGTCGGCCAGCCGCATCACATATTCGCCACGCTTTATGGCTTCGGCGTCTGTCGATTTGAAATCGGCCAGCCGCACGCTGTCGTCGGCAACGCCGGACGCGGATGTTTCGAGGCTGGTCCAGGCCCAGAACCCTGCGCCCGCTGCCGCGATAACGGCAACGATCGCCAAGCCGCCACCGATTTTTTTCCAGTTTGCCATGATCTTATCCCTTCACCAGCGGGCCGGGGTTGTTCACATAGGTCTGATGGATGGCCTGCGCGGCGCGGACCGCGAGCGCGCCGACGGTGACCGTCGGGTTGTAGCCGCCGTTCATCGGGAAGGCGGACGCGCCGACGACGAAGACGTTGTGAACGTCCCAGCTCTGCAGGAAGGGGTTAAGCGCCGAGGTGGTGGGATCCGCTCCCATAACCGCGCCACCAATGGTGTGCGAGGAATGCTGCATGTAGGGGTTCCAGCTGTGCTCAGCCTGGTTGTCGACGATGATGTCCTGACCACCGGCTTCGCGCATGATCTCGATGGAACGATCCACCGTGTACTTCAGCATGTTTTTGTCATTCTGGTTCCAGTCGAAGGTCAAGCGGAGAAGCGGCTGGCCATGGCGATCGCGATAGGTTGGATCGAGGTCGAGATACGCGTCTCGAACAGGCATCGAGGTACCCTGGATGAAGATGCCCGCGCCCTGATTGTAGTCGCGTGCGTAAGCTTCCTTCCAGGCGGAACCCCAGCGCTTCGAGCCCGGGCGCAGGTTGTTCATGTTCTGGATCGGCCGGCCATTGGTGGAGTAGCCCATGATCCCGGCGCCGCCGATGAAGTCGAGTTTGGAATGGTCGAAGTTGTCGCCATTGAAATCATCAATCTGCACCGCCAGCGCACCGCCACCGATGAACGGATTGATATATTTGTCCGGGAAGAAGGCATTGACCGTACCGCAGGTCTGATAGGTGTAATTGCGACCCACCGTGCCCTTGCCGCTGACTGGATCATATTGTTCACCAATGCGGGAGAGCAGCATCAGGCGGACGTTGTCCATCTGATAGGCCGTGATTACGACTATATCGGCTGGTTGAAAGCCTTCCTGACCTTCTTTGGTGACGAACTTCACACCTTTGGCGGTCTTGCCGTCATCATGCTTGACGGCATGTAGGACTTCAGTCTCCGTAAGAAGCGTGAAGTTCGATCGGCGCATCAATGCCGGCAGGATACAGGCCTGCGGCGACGATTTGGAGAAGTTGCCGCAACCATGGAAATCGCAGAAGCCACAATAGGTGCATGGCCCCATAGTGACGCCGAGCGGGTTCACATAGGCCTGACTGATATTGCCGGCGGGAATGGTGAAGGGGTGATATCCCAAACGGTCTGATGCCTCGCGAAATTCGCGCAACCAGAACGTGTCCTTGAGGGGCGGGGTGGGGTAATCGCGGTTTCGTGGTCCTTCGAAAGGATTGCCGCCTGGTTTTATGTCGCCATTGAGGTTGCCGGCGATGCCCGATGTACCGGCGATGCGCTCGAACCGGTCGTAATAGGGCTCCATATCTTTGTAGGTGACACCCCAGTCCTGCAGTTGCAGACCATCGCCTTTGGCAGCGCCGTAACGCTCCCGGGTCTGGGTGGCGATTTCGAAGTCCCAGGGCGTAAAGCGCCAGGACATGCCTGCCCAATGGGTGCCGGCGCCGCCGACATTCCAGCCAAATTGATAAGCCGACCAATTGCGAACCGGTGCTGCCGTCTGGTCCATGCTGTTGCGGAACGTCGTCGTCTCGACGCTCATCGGCTGCAGCAGTTCGCGGCGCGTATGCCAGCGTAGTTCGTCAGGATCGACAGCAGGTGGAAAATCGGTGGAGGTGTCTCGCCACGCACCGCGTTCGATGGCAACCACGTTAAGGCCAGCGCGTGTCAGTTCTTCGGCCATGATTGAGCCGGACCAGCCGAGCCCACAGATGACCACATCCGCCTTGGGACGTTCTATCGTCATTATTTTTCTCCTGAAGGGATATCAGTCGTTGGGGATCAGGCTGACCGGAACGAGGTTCAGGTTCTCGCCGCGTCGATCGACATAGGGCCGGTAATCGTAGCGGGCGCCTGGGAAGCCAATCATCTTCCAGCCCGCCATGTCACGGTTTCCGCCGTAAATCGGGTCAGCCAGATAGCCTTCACGGGCGTTTTGCAGCATGAGTTCGAAGAACGACTTGCCGTGCACACCATCAGGAAGTTCGATGCGACTTTCTTCCAGGCCCGTCAAAATCTCATCGATGCGATCCGCTGAAAGCGCATGGAAGGCAATGCCATCAGTGGCCTGTGCATAGGTTTCAAGAGCCTTGAGGCCCGCTTCATAACGCTGCCGTGGCGTCTGGGTAAACTGCGGCGACCCCATGATCGCTTCTTCATTCTCAGGCTTTACCGGGCCTTCGAGATAAAGGGCGCGCCCTTCGCCATAATGTCCGGCGAGTTGGTCATCCAAAAACTCAAGACAGCCCGCTTCGGTGGCAGATGGCCCGAACGTGTCGCTCGGAATCAGGCGGTCGAACACAGCGGCGAGCGTGCGGCGATCGTTGTCCTGTGTGAACACTTGGAACGAGCCGCCTTTGATGGCGGGCTTCGGAAGATGGTCAGGTGACATTGCTGTCTGTGCGGGAAAACCCTTGAGTTCAGCGGCGGTCGATGGCGAAACAAGTGCCGACGTCGTCACTGCGGCTCCGAAGGAGCGAAGCAGGTCTCTACGCTTCATGGAAAAATCCTTTCGTTATTCAAACGGTCGAAAAGACAAGTGGGTTTTTTCGCGCGCCGGAAAGGACGCGCGGTGAAATCGACCGCGGCTGTGTTTGGGCTAACTTATGAGCGAGGACAGAAAAGCATTTTGGATAGAGCACCTAAGGTTCGTTGCTTCCTGCGCTAGATCGACGCACGGCGTGTGGCAAGATGTCCAAAATTGACATTTGCATAATCCCTCACAATGAGGGTCGTGATGGCTTTCTAATGCCCTCAAAATGATGGGTTTTGACGAAGCGACGCTGATCACGCAGTTAGTGCATCAACGAGTTTGACGCTTCGATGGACCGGTCATAAGAAGCGGCACCACCAACTAAAAAGGTTTCACGAGTGTCCCGGCATAAAACAATCGATGATCTCGCCCGAGAATCGAGAGTTAGCGTTTCCACGATCGATCGTATTCTCAGTGGCCGAGGGCAGGTTAAGCCCTCGACGATGGAGCACGTTCTCGCTGTTGCAGAACATATCGGATTCTATGGCGTAGAGACGATCCGCAACAGGCTGCTTGGCGATGCGCCGGAGCGGCGCTTCGGTTTTCTTCTTAACAGTCGAAGCAGGCTGCTTTACTCTGAGCTTGCTCAGGAATTGACGGAAATTGTCAGGAAAACCGTTGCGGTGAGAGGCCATTTCGTTGTGAGCCATCTCACCGATACCGATCCGGACAGAGCGGCCGATGCTCTCGTGGAACTTGGCAAGGAATGCGATGCGATCGCCTGCGTATGCATCGATCACCCGGTGGTCAGTGCTGCAGCAGATGAACTCGCGCGGCGTGGGATACCCGTCGTGGCAATGATCTCGGATATCTCGTCACCCGCACGTGCTGGCTTTGTTGGGGCAAATGACCATCAACTCGGGCGCACTGCAGGCTGGTTTGCTAACCGGCTTGCCCGCCCGGGCAAGGCGGTCGTTCTCGTGGGATCTGAACGGTATACCTGTCAGCAACAGGCCGAGGCGAGTTTCAGAAGCTTTCTCAGAACGCAAACCACTGCGCTTGAACTCTTGAACACCAAGAGCACCGAAGAGTCCGATGAAACAGCCGAAAGGGTCACATTGGAACTGCTCAAAGAGCATTCAGGCCTTTCGGTCCTTTTTGCTGCCGGCGGTGGGATCGATGGCATATGCGCTGGCATTGAAAAGAGCGGGAGGAATGACATTACGCTGATTGGATGCGAAATGACGAGAAGTACGCGCAGCCGCGTTACCTCTGGCGAAATCGATGTTCTCCTTGTTCACCCTGTCGTTGAAATTGCCCATCAGGCAGTCTGCGCTATGATCAAGGTGTTGACGACGGCAGGACCACATCCCGCCTTCCAATCAATCCTCCCGTTCAACGTTGTCGTCAGTGAAAACTGTTGATCCACCCCGCCGAAGTCTCGCCGGACGACATCCATCTTGTTGTGAAGGTGTGGTCATCGCTGCGATTGACTATAAACAGCCGCGATTCTAGCGGCTGTTTTTTGTAGCAATCAGGCCGGCCAGAAGATCGCGCTAACGGCCCTATTTCTGGCAGGGAGCCACGCTGGGCAATTCACGCTTCGACTGGTTCGCGAACGTCATCCATGAGGAAATGCACGATGACGTAGTTCGTCGTGTATTTGTGACCGCTATCGGATATATTTTCGACAGCGCCACCATCGGCGGGATGCCATTTTTGGTAATGGGGATTGTTGGCGATGAGTGTGATCGCCTTGCCCGAAAACTTGCCGTCCAGCCGGTAGCGGGCCTCTGCGAGAGGCCAAATCTTTTCGAAATCCTGCTGGCTGATCCGGGCTTTCAAGGCTTTTCTCGATGTCGCTTTCCCAGGCGAGCCATCTTCGTGTGCCACCGGTGGAATATGCAGGTCTACCTCTTCCGCGCCGTCTAGCAGAAAGGCAAATTCGTCTGGCCACATGCGTCTCACGTATCGCTCCTCCCAAAGCTAACCGTCCAATAGCACCGTCATGATAGCGTCTTAGCCACAAGAGGCAATGGCCAGATGTTGTCGTTCATCTTGATCCCGAAAACGCCGCTGCTTGCGCCGCGATTTTGATTATTCCAATCTTGGGGCTAAGGATGACAGCCAACGCACTGACGTTCTGAACGCGTTTCAGCCTCTATGCCGTTATGTGAAAGCTATTACGCGAAGTCGACCAACTGAAGCCCTGTGCCCTCACCATGCGTTCGTGCGGTGATGGAAAAATCTTAGCGACCATGCCGTGAATCAAATTAGTTTGGAAATTACGCCCTAGCGTTGATTATGGCGGAGAGGGTGGGATTCGAACCCACGATACGGTTGCCCGTATGCCGCATTTCGAGTGCGGTGCATTCGACCACTCTGCCACCTCTCCGCGGGCACAACGCTTGCGTCGTGCGGGCCCCTCTTAAACATCAATAGCGGGACTGACAAGGGGTATTTCATCTCTGCGTCACAAATTCTCGTCGCTCATGGGAATGTTTCTCTGCCATGCCGATTTCCATAACCGCCAGCAACGGAGGCTGTTGTTTTGACAGTGGCTGCACTGGCGCCGAGACGTCGGGTTCTGCGCTAATAAAATGTTCGGCGGAAGGGCATGATGGCGGCGCCGATGGCTGGAGCATCGGTTGCTATTTCCGATACGATCAGCTTAGGCCCGGGACGGTGGACGCCATATCGTGGGCGGTCGAAGAGTTTCGATCTGTCGATCATCATTCGGGCGAGGTCTGGGGGGATCTGGCCACCAAATACGATCGCTTGCGGATCGATAACGGCGCGAATGGCATTGATGAGGCGGTTATAAGCGGGCGTCGTTTCTTCCAGCCATTCGTTGACGCCTGGCCAGTTCCGATCGAAGTTTCGGCGCATGTAGTGGATCGAGGGCACGTTGATGCCGTTTCGGTTCAGCCGGTCGATCAGATATTGGAGCGCCGGGCGACGTTCCGATTCCTCCGCGTCGAACATGCCGGAGAATTCGCCTGCATTGCCGTTGCCGCCCTGCAGAAGTTCTCCATCGCTGATGACGCCGCCGCCAAAACCGTAGTTGAAACTCAGATATGCGAAGTGCCGGATGAATCGGCCAGCCCCGAACATGGATTCGGCTATCGCACCCGACTTGCCGCCATTGATGACCCAAGCCGGCCGGTCGAACAGGTCGGCGATGATTGGCCCAAGCTCGATCAGCGACCATTCATGCAGAGGAAGCGGTGCATTGTGACGGGTGCCATCGATGTGGTAGCCGGCGATGGCAAAGCCGGTCCCGAAGAAATTTTCGTCCTTGAGGTCGTTTTGCCTTTGCAGGTCTCTGACCTGCTGTTTCACGAGCTGCAATGCCTGGCTCATGGTTGTTTCGCGTAGCGTTACTTCGCGCTCGCCCAGGGTCTTTCCGGCGAAATCCGTAATGCAAATGCCAATCACATCCGTGTTGACCGAGATGCCGCAGGCATAAGCATGCGCCCCGTTCAGGCGCAGCATCGGGCTTGGCTGGCCGCGGCCCATTCCCGGTTTGGCCGAGCCCAGCAATATAATTCCACGGTCCGATAGCTGGTCGAGGATGCGATGTACGGATTGCTGCGTGAGATCCGTATGTCCGGTGATTTCCGAACGCGAGATGCCCGGGTTTCGCCAGATGAGCTGCAGCAGCCGCCGTTCATTGGGAGATACAACATCCACCTCGCCCGTACGGCGAAAACGCTCGGGGATCAGGGCTTCTGCGCTATAGGCTCTCATTACCGTCAAAGCCTTACCCATAAAGTGTATTTTATATCATTCTTTCAGTCGTGTTGACTTCAGCACTTATAGCCAAAGTTGAGGGTTTTCAAGCGCATTGCTTTGTCATCTAATTGTTACACATAAAGTGTAGTAATCCGCCGTCGCAGGCAGGGCCAGATAGGCTCGCCGCAAAATCAGCGAGGGCATGATGAAAAAGTTCACTTTGGCGGCGACTGTCGCACTTCTCGGATGTGCCAGCGCGGCGCAGGCCACCAATATTGAGTTCTGGTATGGCAATACCGGCCCTGTCGAGACTGCCATAAAGGCGCAGTGCGATGCCTTCAACGCGGCGCAGAGTGAGCACAAGGTCAACTGTGTTGGACAGGGCAGCTATGAAGTGTCGATGCAGAAAGCGATCGCCGCCTATCGTGCCAAGAACCATCCGGTTCTCATCCAGTTTTTCGACGCTGGCACTCTGGACCTTATGTTATCCGATGCTGTCGAGCCGGTGCAGGATCTGATGCCTGATGTGAAGTGGGATAATTACATCGGCGGCGCGCGCGCCTACTACGAAACATCCGCTGGCAAGCTGTTCGCACAGCCTTACAACTCTTCGACACTTCTGTTCTACACGAACAAGACGGAACTGGAGAAGGCGGGCGTCATGCAGACGCCGACGAACTGGGAAGAGGTTATTGATGCAGCTCGCAAGCTGAAGGCCGCCGGCCATGCATGTCCCTTCGTCACGGATGGCGATACCTGGCGTGTGCTGGAGCAGTTCTCGGCGCGTCACGGTCTGCCGATTGCGACAAAGCACAATGGTTATGATGGCCTCGACGCTGAATATGTCATCAACACGACCTTTGCCGCCAAGCATCTCGCCAATCTCGTCGAGTGGCGAAATGAAGGGCTCGTCAGGCTGGATGCCGACACTAAGGCCGGCAAATATGCAGCGGCATTCAATGCCGGCGAATGCGCGATGATGGAAGGTTCATCAGGCTCATACACCGCCGCCGCCAAGGCGTTTGAGGGCAAATACGAACTGACGGTCGATATGGCGCCAATGTACAAGGGCTACGAGCGTCACAACACCTTTGTCGGCGGCGCCTCCATCTATGTCATGAAGGGTCATGACAAGGCCGAGATCGAAGCGGCCAAGTCGTTCCTCGACTTCCTGCGTCGCCCGGAACAGCAGATGTTCTTCACCGCGGCGACCGGCTACGTGCCGGTGACGACGGACGTCGTTGATGAGATTGCCAAGAGCAACGAGGCAAATTCACCCAAATATGCCACTGCGAAGGTTGGCGTGGCGTCCATGGATCAGCCCTCGACGCCAGATACACGTGGCATTCGCCTCGGTTTCTACGTCCAGTTCCGCGAAGTCTTCATGGAAGAGACGCAAAAAGCCTTCGCAGGACGGCAGACCATGCAGGTCGCGCTCGATAACGCCAAGACGCGTGGCGACCAGTTGCTGCGTCGGTTCGAGCAGACCTACAAGGGTAAGACGCTGCCTTGATCCAAGCCTAGCATCCGCGGTGTGGGGCGCAGTGCCGTCCCGCACCTGTCTCCTGTTCTGGGACTTTTTCCATGTCGTCGGATTCTTTCCTGTTCAGCAATCGCTGGCTGCCTATCCTGTTGGTGGCGCCCCTGATGTTGCTGATCCTGCTGTTTTTTTACGTGCCTGTTTTTCAGGCCTTTTACTGGTCCTTTTACCTGGAACAGCCGTTCGGCGGCGGTTCGCAATTCGTTGGATTCGAGAATTTCTCCCGCGTCCTGTCTGACCCGGAGTTCTGGATTGCCGGCTGGCGGACGATCATCTTCATGTTGACGGCGTCGTCCCTTGCCGTTGCTGTGCCGTTGATGCTGGCGATTGCGGCAGACCGCAAGATCCGCATGTCGCTGCCGGCGCGCAACATTCTCGTCTGGCCAAAGGGTATCGCTGGTGCTTCGATCGGCGTTGTCTTTGCCTTCATCTTCAATCCGTTTGTCGGCATCATGGCGCCGCTCAACGGACTGTTTCCCGGTCTTTGGAACCCGGGTATCGATGGCACGGACGCCTTTATCACGCTGGTGGCGGCACATGTCTGGAGCGGAATTCCATTCAATTTCGTCATCCTGCTTGCCGGTCTGCGGTCCATTCCGCACACCATGTATCAGGCTGCGGCAATGGATGGCGCTGGCCCATGGCGGCGTATCGCCGATGTGCAGCTTCCTCTCATCATGCCGCAACTGTTTCTGACGTTCGTTCTGGAATTTACCGAGAGCATCACGTCGGTCTTCGCCCTGATCGACACGATCACCGGTGGCGGCCCGGGTGGCTCCACGACCCTGATGGTCTACAAGATCTACGTCGACGGTTTCAGGGGGTATGACCTCTCAGGTGCTTCCACGCAGACCGCGATCCTCATGGTTTTCGTTATTCTCATTGCGGCCTGCCAGTTCCTCTTCATCGGCCGACGCATCAACTACGAGCGCTGAAAAATGATCGAGAACGCACGCTCCATCAACATCGTTGCCAGCATCCTGCTGTTCATCGGGATCGTCTATATTGTCGGACCGCTTTATCTCACGCTGTCTACTGCCTCGCAGTCCTATGAATTCCTGCTGCGCAACGGGCTTGCCTGGTATCCGGGTGGCGAGTTTTTCACCAATGTCGGCAAGGTCATCAAAGACACGCGCATCCCGGTCCAGATGCTCAACAGCCTGATCGTGGCTTTCTCCAACGCATTCGCCACGTGTGCGCTGTCGTTCCTGTCGGCCTATGCGATCGTCTATTTCCGCGTACGGTGGGCAGGGGTGATATTTGCGCTGATCCTTGCAACGATCATGCTGCCGCTCGATATTCGTGTGATCACCACCTACCAGGTCGCGTCCAACATCTTCTCTCCGCTCAATGCGGTGCTGGATGTGACCGGGCTCAATACCCTCATTACCAGCATGTTCGGCGCACCGGTGCATCTCGAACTCAGCGTGCTCAATACGCATCTGGGCCTGGTCGCGCCATTGGTGGCGCATGGAACGGGTACTTTCCTGTTTCGACAGTTTTTCATGACGCTGCCCAAGGATCTGTTCAAGGCGGCGCGTATGGATGGGGCAGGGCCGATCCGTTTTCTGTTCGATATCCTTCTGCCGCTTGCCCGCACCAGTGTTGCCTCCCTGTTCGTCCTGACCTTTCTCAGCGGCTGGACGCAGTATCTGTGGCCGCTGGTGGGCGCTTCGACGCCGGACATGCAGACGGCGGTGGTGGGCCTTGCCCGCCTCGTGCCCGACAATGATGGGCAGGTTCCCGATTACCCGATGATTATGGCCGGTGCCGTACTCGTATCCCTCATTCCCCTTTCGATGATCGCACTTTTGCAGCGCTTTCTCGTTCAGGGCCTTGTTCTCTCGGAGAAATGACCAATGACCGCGATTGCTAAAGGTGCCGCAGCGGCTGATATCGAACTCATGGGGGTCACCAAGGCCTATGATGCCAAGACGGTCGTCATTCCGCCACTTGATGTGGCCCTGCGACCGGGCGAGTTTACCGTTGTTCTGGGTCCGTCCGGCTGCGGCAAGTCAACACTTTTGCAGATGATCGCCGGCCTTGAGCGGGTCAGCGGTGGCAAGATCATGATCGGTGGACGCGAGGTCCAGGATCTCGAGCCGAAGCATCGTGGTTGTGCCATGGTGTTCCAGAACTATGCGCTTTATCCGCATATGACCGTAGCTCAGAACATGGCCTACAGTCTCAAGGTCGCAGGCGTTTCGAAGGCCGAGCGTGCAGAGCGGGTCGCCACTGTCGCTAAGACTCTTGGCCTTGCCGATCTGCTTGCCCGCAAGCCAAGCCAGCTCTCGGGTGGGCAGCGCCAGCGTGTCGCAATCGGACGGGCGATCATTCGCGAGCCCGGCGTTTTGCTGTTCGATGAGCCTCTTTCCAACCTTGATGCGCAGTTGCGCCACGATATGCGTGTCGAACTTGCTGAATTGCATCGTCGCATCGGCGCAACCAGCGTCTTCGTGACCCATGATCAGGTGGAGGCGATGACATTGGCCGATCGCATCCTCATCCTGAACAAGGGTCGAGTTGAGCAGTTCGGCACGCCGAAGGAAATCTATCATCACCCAGCATCGGTCTTCGTCGCAAAATTCATCGGTGCGCCGCCGATGAACGTTCTCAACGTGACGGGTGATGGCACAACGTTGCGCCTGCCGGACGGGCAGGCCGTGGCGAATTACGACGGTAGAGGCAATTTCCAGCTTGGCATCCGCCCGGAGGATGTTGTCGTCATATCAGGCGGTTCTCTCAAAGCGGAAATTCGCTACCGTGAGGATCTTGGTTCGCACGAGATCATCGAGGCGGATCTGGCCGGTCAGCAGCTGCGCATTGCGACTCCGTTTGGCGCAGAAATTGGCGCGCTGCCGACACTATCCCTGTCGTTCTCGGTCGAGCGCCTGCATCTCTTCGACGGGGAAACCGGTCGTGCCATTCCCGGTGCCCTGAAGCCGGTGGAAATCGTGCGTGAAGGCATCAAGGAATATCACTGAACCATAGTTTTCGCCCTGCTTTCTCGCGGTCATCGCGCGAAAGCGCGGCGGCCCGATGCTCGCGATAGCTGCCGCAGGCTGACGAAGCGTCGTGGATCAAACCTTCTTTTCAGGCTGTCGCCTGGACATTTCCAAGGAAAACAAAATGACGCATTACCAGGACTACATCGCCGATCCCAAGCGTGCTCCCGCAATCGTTGCCCATCGCGGTGCGTGGCGCGGGGCGCCTGAAAACAGCCTTGCCGCAATCGAGCGGGCGATTGCTGTCGGTGCCAATATCGTTGAGCTCGATATTCGCAAAAGTGCTGATGGCGAACTGTTCATCATGCATGACGATACGCTGCTGCGTATGGCTGGTATCGATCGCGACGCAGAAACTTTCACCATGGCGGAATTGCAGGCCATTGCGCTCCGCGAAGATGACGGCGGGGAAGGCCGGGCAGTGTCCGACCAGCGCATCCCGACCCTGAAGCAGGCGCTGGAGATCATTCGAGGTCGCATCTTTGCCGATCTCGATCTCAAGGATCGCGGTCTTTTCCCGGAAGTCGCTGCTTGCGCACGCGATATGCAGGCAGCGTCTTATGTCGATCTGAAAACACGCGTCATGACACGCGATGAACTCGATTGGGTACAGGATCAGAACATCGACGGCGTACCGTTCATGGCCATGGCCAAATTCACTGCCGGCGAGTTTCACGACACCATGGCGCTTCTCTCTGAAATCAAACCCTTCATGTGCGAGATGCGTTTCGATCGCATCGAAACGATTGCGGAAAATCGGGATCTCTTCCGTGAAGCCAAAATGGCTCTGTGGATCAACACGCTCGATCAGGTTGGAAGCGGTGAATGGCGGGATGACAAGGCGATGATCGACCCGGATAGCATCTGGGGCCGTTTGATGGATGCTGGTATCAGCGTTTTTCAGACGGATCAGCCGGAAGCCCTCAAGGCTTATATCGAGGCGCGGCACGCATGAAAGCCGTTAGTGACGAACTCATGTCTGCGTTGATGGACGATATGCGTGACGTGGCAAAGGCTGAGATCATGCCGCGTTTTCGCGGCGTCACCGCTGACGCCATGCGCGCCAAGACGATGGTCGATGACCTCGTCACGGACGCGGATATCGCGGCAGAAAAGAGCCTGAGCGCACGGTTGACCGCGCGCTTTCCGGGCATTGCGATCATTGGCGAAGAAGCTGTGTCTGAGGATGCATCCGTTCTGTCGCGGCTTGCAGCGGCCGATCTTGCCGCGGTAATTGATCCTGTCGATGGCACCTGGCACTTCGCCCACGGCACCCCGATGTTCGGCAGCATCCTCGCCATCGTTTCCGGTGGCGAGACCATAGCAGGTCTCATCCACTATCCTGTGCTCGGCGACTTTCTGGTGGCCCGTCGGGGGTATGGGGCCTGGCACGTGGCTCTGGATGGCACGCAAACGCGGCTATCGGTTGCTGCGCCGACACCGCTTGAGGAGATGCATGGTTTCATTCCATTGCACATGTTCGAGCCGGACCGTCGCGAAAAGCTTGCCACTCGCGTGCTGAACTTTCTGCGCGTCACGACATGGCGTTGCTCGGCGTGGGAATATCGCATGCTGGCAACCGGTGCGATGAGCTTTTGCCTGAATGAAAGCCTGAAGCCCTGGGATCACGCAGCAGGTGTTTTGATCCATGCCGAAGCGGGCGGACATGCTGCGACCATGGAGGGCGAGACGTACAGACCAACCATGACGGGCGGCCATCTTCTGGCGGCACCTGATGCGGCGTCGTGGAATGCGATCAGGACTTCACTCTGACGCTGCCGAGAGAGGGGCGGGTAATCCAACGACCCGTCATTCCTCTCGGGCAACATTGCTGAGAGGTGAAGTTCCCCCATCTGAAAAGCCGCGATAGCGCAAATGGCTCCGGTTCAAATGCGCACGCATTGCTTCGCGTGCCTTTTCTGAATTGCCGGTGCTGATCGCCTCACAGATCGCGCGATGCTCGACGACAGTGTTCTGAACATAATCAGGCGTGATGAGGGCAGGGTTCAGCGCTTTGGAAAAGGCAGGCTGCGGCAGAATTTGCAGGCTCATCAAACTGAAGAACTCAATGAACGCTCCGTTGTTGGTCGCCTCGGCAATGGAGCGGTGAAATACAAAGTCGAGATGATCAAGCGCTGATTCATTCTCGAGCGAGGCTTCGAACTCACGCGCAGCGTTCCAGATATTCGATTCCTGCGCCCAGGAGCGCCTGACGGCTGCAAGCCCTGCAGCATGGACCTCGAATGCCATTCTCAACTCGAGCAGGTCCATGAACGACGTCTTGAGGCGGGAGAGCGGTGCAAGTGCAGTATCGGCATCGAATGTGCCGGGTTCTTCAGGAATGATGCGCTGCGCATCTTTCACGAACACGCCGACGCCATGTCGTGCCTCGACAACTCCGTCAGAGCGCAATGCGGCGACCGCCTCACGGATGACCGTTCGGCTGACGCCGAACTGCTGAGACAAATCGTTCAGCGAACCCAGCTTGAAGCCGTTTTCCAGTCGGCTGTCGCTGATGTGCGTTTTTAATGCCTGTATGGTCCGGCCAGTTAGTGTATCCAAAAGTCACCCATGTCGTTCGTTGCCTCCTCCGGCACTCATCTCATGCGGACAAGGTAGCATGACTTGCTACAGTGATGCTACCTCATTGGTAGGTTTTCCCGCATAAAGAGTGCGCACACTTGCTCGAAGTGTGTTGTTTGGGCCCGTTTGGATCGCGATTTCCAAGAGGTTCAACTGAAAAAAATTATGAACCCTTTTGACATTCGACGGGAGATTATCGAGACTTGATAATTAAAACTGTATAATATCATAGTCTTACGATTGGTCCTGATCGATTTTTTCAAAGAGATAGTATCTCTTGTTTTTGTATTGACAGGAGGTACTATTTCAATAATGTTTAGTTCCAGAAAAAGCGATCCAGCGATCGACCTGACCTGACGGGAGGGATGACGACTGGCTCCGGGAACATGGTCCGCGCAGTCCGCGCGTTCAAAAAGCAAATGGAAAGCTGCTATGGCTGGTGTCGCCTCACGACTCGCCGAGCTGGGTATCGTATTGCCTTCGATTGCCCCAGCTTCAGGAAACTACATTCCGTACAGGCTTGTCGGAAATCTCGTTTTTGTATCGGGCCAGATCCCCAGGATCGATGGTGTCGAGCATTATGTCGGTGTCGTTGGTCAGGATATCTCTCCTGAAGACGGTTACCAGGCTGCCCGTCTTTGCGCGCTCAATCTTGTGGCGCGGTTGAATGAGGCTGTTGAAGGCGATCTCGAGCGTGTTGTCGCCTGCGCCCAGCTTCGAGGTTTCGTCAACGCTCCGCCAGATTTCAAGGGCCATCCGGCCGTGATCGACGGCGCCTCTGATCTGCTTGTCGAGATATTTGGAGACAAGGGGCGCCATGCCCGTACGGCGCTCGGTGCCGGATCGTTGCCGCGTGGATCGTCTGTCGAGGTCGACGCCATATTCGAAATCGCACCAAAAGCTTGAGAACAAAAAGGGGAAACTGGCCATGAACCGGTCCAGCATGTCGGAAAAAACCATTGAGATGATCGGCGTCAACAAGTGGTATGGCCCACTGCATGTCCTCAAAGGCATTGACCTCAACGTCGCTCGGGGTGAGCATATCGTGCTCTGCGGCCCGTCCGGCTCGGGAAAGTCCACACTGATCCGCTGTATCAATCACCTGGAGGAAATCCAGGAAGGTACAATTGTCGTCAACGGTACCGAACTCGGGCATAAGGGCAATAATGCCGATCACATTCGCCGCGATGTCGGCATGGTTTTCCAGCAGTTCAATCTTTTCCCCCACCTGAGCGTTCTTGAAAATTGCATGCTGGCGCAGCGCCGGGTTCGCAAGGCATCTGTCGCCGAGGCAAAGGACAAGGCGATGCGTTACCTCGAGCGGGTGCATATCGCAGAACAGGCTCAGAAATACCCGGCGCAATTGTCCGGTGGGCAGCAGCAGCGCGTCGCGATTGCCCGGGCGCTGTGCATGGATCCCAAGATCATGCTGTTCGATGAGCCTACCTCGGCGCTCGACCCGGAAATGGTCAAGGAAGTGCTCGATACGATGATTTCGTTGGCGGACGACGGCATCACCATGATCTGTGTGACGCATGAAATGGGTTTCGCACGTGCCGTCGCGCACCGCGTCATCTTCATGGATCGTGGCGAAATCATCGAAAGCGCCAAGCCGGACGTGTTCTTCAGCAATCCGAGCCACGAGCGGACCAAGACGTTCCTCAGCCAGATCCTCAATCACTAAGGAGCGGCCGATGAATTATACATTCGATTTCGCTCCCGTCTTTGCCGCCTGGCCGATCTTTGTCGATGGCGTGATTGGCACGCTGAAAATGTCGTCCCTATCGATGATATTCGGCTTGAGCCTCGGTATCGTGTTCATGTTGATGCGCATGAGCCAGCAGCCCACGTTGCGGGCCATCGCCATCGGTTACATCGAACTGATCCGCAACACGCCGATCCTTGTTCAGGTGTTCTTCGTTTTCTTCGGCATGCCGGCGATCGGCATCCGGTTGAGCGGCGAGCAGGCGGCGATCCTTGCCATGACGCTGAATTGCGCGGCCTATGCGGCGGAGATCGTTCGTGGCGGTGTCCAGTCCATTCGCGCCGGCCAGGTCGAGGCGGGCCGAGCGCTCGGCCTTCACACCATCGACATTTACCGTTTCATCGTCTTTCGCCCGGCAATACGGGCGGTGTACCCGGCGCTCTGCAGCCAGTTCATCCTGTTGATGCTGAACTCGAGTCTGATGTCTTCGGTTTCCGCGGAAGAACTGACCTATTTTGCCCAGACCTTGGATTCCCAGACGTTCCGCAGCTTCGAGATCTATCTCGCCCTCGGCTTAATCTATCTGGTGCTTTCGCAGTTCTTCTCCGTCGCTCTCGGCATGATTGGCCGGGTCTATTTCTCCTATCCGGTAAAGTGAGGCAACGCGATGATCCGTCAATTTGGTTGGGGAGAATTCCTGTTCCTGCTGGAAGGTGCGCGTTGGACCGTTGTCCTGTCGCTTCTGGCTTTTACTGTCGGTGGCGCACTAGGGCTTGCCGTGGCACTCGGGCGTACCAGCAAATGGAAGATGCTACGCATCCTGATGGCTGCCTATATTCAGGTGTTTCAAGGAACACCGCTGCTTATCCAGCTTTTCTTCGTCTATTTCGGCCTGCCGCTGCTTGGCTTCAAGGTTGATGTCTGGGTGGCACTGACAATTGGTTTGTCTTTGCATACAAGTGCATTTCTCGGCGAAATCTGGCGTGGCAGCATTCAGGCCGTCCCTGATGGACAAAGCGAGGCGGCACGTGCCCTGGGCATCAGTTACGCTCACCGCATGGTCGACATCGTCCTGCCGCAGGCGTTTCGCATCGGCCTGCCGGCGACTATCAGCTTCCTCGTCAACCTGGTTAAAGGAACTGCGCTTGCAGCATTGCTGGGTCTGACGGAATTGACCCGCTCGGGCCAACTTATGGCGAACATCACCTTCCAGCCATTGCAGGTCTACGGGGCGGTCGCACTCATCTACTTCCTCATCTGCATACCGCTGACCTACTGCAGCGCACGGATCGAAAGGCGTCTGAACGCCGCTCGGTAAAACAAGAACGCATGACAAAAAACCAAACCAGAGGTGACCACATGTCCAATACAGCATTGACCCCTTCGCGTTCGAAAGTCGTCAGCGGCCTTGCCGCCATGCTTTTCGCCGCAACGTCATTTGCAACTGCGGCGCTGGCCGTGACGCCTGAGGAACTTAAGGCCAAGGGCACGGCGACAATCGGTGTACAGATGGATCAGTTTCCATGGGGTTTCATCGATCCGAAGGGCCAGAATGACGGCTTCGATATCGAGATCGCAAAGATGATTGCCAAGGAACTCGGCGTTGAGGCGAAGTTCGAGCGCATCACCGGCCAGAACCGCATTCCTCTGCTTGTCAACGGCAACGTCGATTTCCTCGTGCCGTCCATGACGATCACCGAGGAACGCGCCAAGGTCATCCAGTACGTCATCCCCTACTCGTCGAACGACATCACTGTCTGGGGCAAGAAGGACGCGACGATCAAGGCCAACGAGGATCTCGGAAAGTTTGTGATCGGCGTCAATCGCGGCAGCGCGTTCGATCCTCTGCTGGTCAAGGTCGCGCCACCGAACACCGAAATCAAGCGTTTCGATGATGATGCGACGACGGTGCAGGCGCTTCTATCCGGTCAGGTCGATGCGATCCTTGGCAGCATCACCTACGGCCTTGTCATCAAGCAGGCCGGTTACGATGCCCAGTTCGAGCGCAAGTACAAGGTCTCCGACAATTTCCAGGGTATGGCTGTACGCAAGGGTGACGAGGAGATGCTCGCGTTTCTCACGGATTTCGTGACCAAGCACACGGCTGATGGCTCGCTCGACGAACTTTACAAGAAATGGATCGGCGTTGATCGCGCCAAACTCCCGACAACCCTGCCAGGTGTCGATTTCACCGGCAAGCAATAACGACCAAGACCTGCGCGGCCGCTGACACCGCCGCGCAGGGTACCCGCAAATCAACAACTGAAGAGCTTTGGCCTCCGTCGCAACGCGTGCGGAGAATGCCCCCGGCATGTCGAAAATTGAGCTTTCGCAAGGCCGGCGCATCAACAGCTCGCTTATGGAGCATAGTCAAGAAATGGCGAAAGATGGCAAGCAGATCAGGGTCGGTGTCGATATCGGTGGCACCTTCACCGACGTTGCGATGGAGGTAGGCATCACTCTCCATTCGATCAAAGTTCTGACCGATTATTCCTATCCGGAAAACGCGATCGTCAAAGGTATTCGCCAAGTGGCAGACGTTGCCGGCGTGGATCTGTCCGAGATCGATACGATCATTCACGGCACCACGCTTGCGACCAACGCGCTGATCGAGCGACGCGGAGCGCGCACGGCTTTCATCACCACCAAGGGCTTTCGCGATGTCATCGAGATGCGCACGGAAAGCCGCTTCGAGCAGTATGATCTGAATATCGTCCTGCCGGCACCACTCGTCCCTCGCAATGAGCGTTTCGTCATCGACGAACGTATCGGCGCTGATGGCTCGGTGCTGAAGCCGCTCGACCTTGCCGAAGTGGACGCACTTTGCGACCACATCATCGCCGCCGGTTACGAAAGCGTGGCCATCGGCTTTATCCATTCCTACCTGAACGGAGCGCATGAAATCGCTGTTCGCGATCGACTTCTGGCCAAGAAGCCCGATATTTCGGTATCGGTTTCGTCGGAAGTGTCTCCGCAGATGCGTGAGTTCCAACGGTTTAATACCGTCTGCGCCAACGCCTTCGTCAAGCCGCTGATGGCGTCCTATTTGAACCGACTTGTCGGTCGTTTGACGGAAGAGGGGACACGTTGCCCGGTCTTCATGATCCACTCCGGTGGCGGCATCATCAGCGTCGAAAGCGCCATTGAATTCCCTGTCCGCCTTCTGGAGTCCGGTCCGGCAGGTGGTGCAATCTTCGCTGCCCATATTGCCAGCAGCTATGGTCTCGATCAGGTTCTCTCCTATGACATGGGTGGCACCACTGCCAAGATTTGCCTGATTGAAAAACAGACACCCAAGACCTCGAAAACCTTCGAAGTGGCGCGTACCTGGCGCTTCAAGAAGGGCAGCGGCATGCCGATTTCCATTCCGGTCATTGAAATGGTCGAGATCGGTGCAGGCGGTGGCTCGATCGCCACCATCGACAGCATGCGTCAGATCCGCGTCGGGCCGCACAGTGCCGGTTCCGAACCAGGCCCGGCCTGCTACGGCCGTGGCGGTGAGAACCCGACAGTCACCGATGCGGACCTGATCCTTGGCCGACTTGACCCGGATGAGTTCGCTGGTGGCGCAATGAAGCTCGACCGTCCGGCCTCCGACAAGGCCATGCAGACCGATATTGCCTCCAAGCTCGAGACTGACATCTCTACGGCTGCCTACGGGCTTAGTGAAGTCGTCGACGAGAACATGAGCAATGCCGCGCGTATGCATGCGGTGGAAAACGGCAAGGAACTCTCCGAATTCACCATGATCGCTTTCGGCGGTGCCGCTCCCATCCATGCCGCGCGCCTTTGCGAAAAGCTCGGCATGTCGGAACTGCTCATTCCGCCGGGCGCCGGTGTCGGCTCGGCCATCGGCTTCCTGCGCGCGCCGTTCGGTTTTGAATCCGTACGCAGTGCCTATAGCCGCCTCAGCCGCTTCGAAGCCAGAGCGATCAACCAGACGATCTCGGATCTGATTGCTGAAGCAACTTCATTCGTCCGTTCCGGTGCTCCGGATGCCGACCCCGATCTCGAGTGCACGGCATACATGCGCTATGTTGGTCAGGGCTGGGAAGTGCCGGTGACGATTGCTGTCCGTGATTACGTCGATGCCGATGGCGAGGTGTTCCGCAACCTCTTCAACGAGCAATATGAGAAGTTCTTCGGCCGCGTGATCGACGGTCTCGACGTCGAAATCGTGAGCTGGTCGCTTCGCGCCACCTCAAAAGTCGCGCCACCCGACCGGATCGGCAAGACGGCAAAGGCCGGGGAAGCGAAAGCCCGCGGCACGCGCGAAATATTCGATGTTCAGGAAGGCCGCTTCCAGAACGCTGCGATTGTCTCCCGCAACGACATGAAGGCTGGCGACTGGGTGAGCGGACCTGCCGTCATCACCGAACGCGAGACCTCAACCATCATCACCGCGAGCCGCGAAGTCATCATGCAGGCCGATGGCTGCCTGCTCGTACGCGTCAAGCAGAGCGCTTGAACGGAGGACAGACCCATGACAACCAACGCACTTTCCGAAGTCCACATGCAGATCATGTGGAACCGCTTGATCTCCGTCGTCGAAGAACAAGCCGTGACACTTATCCGCACCGCTTTCAGCACCAGTGTCCGTGAATCGGGCGATCTTTCCGCAGGTGTATTCAACCGTGGTGGCAAGATGATTGCTCAGGCGGTGACCGGAACGCCCGGCCACGTCAACGCTATGGCGGAAGCCGTCGGGCATTTTATTCGCGATATCGGACCCGAAAACATCTTCGAAGGCGATGTCTACATCACCAATGACCCGTGGAAGGGCACAGGCCACCTGCACGACTTCACGGTGGTTTCGCCAAGCTTCCGCAACGGCGCACTGGTCGGTTACTTCGCCTGCACGGCGCACGTGGTCGACGTCGGTGGCCGAGGCTTCGGACCGGACGCGAACGAGGTGTACGAAGAGGGGATCTTTGTTCCCATCATGAAATTCGCGGAGCGGGGCAAGGTCAACAAGGATCTCGTCAATATTCTTCGCAACAATGTTCGTGAAAGCCACCAGGTGGTGGGCGACGTTTACTCACTCGCGGCATGCAATGAAATCGGCCATCGCCGTCTAATGGACATGATGGACGAATTCGATCTCGCGGATCTGGAAACGCTGGGCGAGTTCATTTTCAAACGCAGCTATGATGCGACCATAGAGCGTATCGCCGCGCTGCCGAAGGGCTCTTACTCCAACGTAATGCGCGTGGATGGATATGGCTCTCCGATCGACATCGCCGTGCGTCTTGATGTCGCCGAAGATCACATCCTCGCCGATTTCGAGGGGACGTCGCCACCGAGCCCTAAGGGCATCAATTGCCCGATCATCTACTCGGCTGCCTACGCTTGCTATGGTCTGAAATGCTCGCTCGCACCTGAGATTCCAAACAACCACGCGTCATTGCTGCCGTTCCGTATGACGGCACCGAAGGACTGCATTCTGAACGCGCAGCACCCCGCACCGGTGTCCGTTCGTCACGTCCTCGGCCATCTCGTCCCGGATGCCGTGCTTGGGGCCGTGCACAAGATGCTGCCAGGACGCGTTCCGGCGGAAGGGGCGGGTGCTCTCTGGAATCTCCATGTCAGCGTACGCCCGTTGCAAGGCGAAAAGGCGCCGGCAGATGGTGGCCAGCGCGCCGAAGTCCTGCTCTTCAATAGCGGTGGCGCAGGTGCCCGCTCGACCCTCGACGGCCTGAGTGCCACGGCATTCCCGAGCGGCGTTCATTCGATGTCTATCGAAGCCACAGAGCATGTCGGTCCGGTGATCTTCTGGCGCAAGGAGTTGCGCGACGGGTCTGGCGGTGCCGGCCAGTTTCGCGGTGGTCTTGGCCAGGTGGTCGAGATCTCTCCGACTGATGGTCACGAGATGCATTTCAACGCGATGTTCGATCGTATCGATCACCCACCACGCGGCCGAGAGGGTGGCGAAAATGGTGCTGCGGGTGCGGTGCTTCTCGATGACGGCACCCGTCTTGCGTCCAAGGGTCGCCAGCATGTGCCGGCGGGCCGGCGGCTGATCCTGCAGCTTCCAGGCGGTGGTGGTTATGGCCCGGTCGACAAGCGTGAGGCCGCGGCCGCTGAACGCGACAGTGCCTTCGACTACGTCATCTCGAAATAGTTCTCCCGGTGATGTCGGGCGAGACGAAAGCCTCGTCCGGCATCAAACTCACGTCAGAATTCAAGGAAGCCACAATGAGTTTCGAGAACAATCGCGCGACAGGCATTAAATCGTCGCCCAGCATGGCGATTGCCATGGCGGCGAAGAAGCTGGCGGCGGAAGGGCGCGATATTATCGATCTGTCGCTCGGAGAACCCGACTTCGAACCGCCTGAGCATGTTGCTGAAGCGGCCATGCAAGCGATCCGCAAAGGCGGCATCCGATACGGAGCGCCCGCCGGCATGGTCGATCTGCGTCAGGCGATTTCACGCAAGTTCAAGGTCGAGAACGGCCTGGACTACACGGTGGATGAGGTCATGGTTGCCAATGGTGCCAAACAGATCCTTTTTGATGTCTTTCTCGCAACCCTTGAACCAGGCGACGAGGTCATTATACCAACGCCTTGTTGGGTTTCCTACGGCGACATCGTATCCTTGCACGGTGGCGAGCCTATTTATGTTGGCTGCGGTGCAGCGTCAGGGTTCAAAATTTCTGCCAAGCAACTGGAAGAGGCGATAACGCCGAAAACCCGTTGGTTGATGCTGAACTCGCCCTCCAATCCAACTGGTGCCATCTATTCTGCCGAGGAATATCGTCAGCTCGCAGCCGTGCTCGCCCGTTATCCGCGTGTTCTCGTCGTTTCCGATGAAATCTACGAGCATGTCCTTTTGCGGGACACGAGTTTTGTCTCTTTCGGACAGGCTTGCCCGGAACTGCGAGATAGAACCTTGATCGTCAACGGCGTATCCAAGGCCTACGCCATGACCGGCTGGCGGCTTGGATATGCGGCAGGACCGAAGCCGTTGATCGTCGCACTCAACAAGATGCAATCGCAAAGCGTTTCCTGTGTATCCCCCATCGCGCAAGCGGCAGCGCTCGCGGCGCTGACGGGAGATCAAAGTTTTGTCGGGCAGGGGGCAAAGACCTTTGCCGGGCGGGCGAAAATCGTCGCTGAGCGCCTGGCTGAAATCGACGGTATCGATTTCAGTCCTCCCGATGGTGCATTTTACGCTTTCATTGGCGTCCAGAAACTGCTGGGCCGCAAGACATCCAACGGTGATGTCGTCAAAGACGATACGGTTTTTGCCGCTTGCCTACTACAGCAATTCGGTCTGTCGAGCGTGCCGGGCGCGGCGTTCGGCGCACCCGGTTACATCCGCCTTTCCATCGCGGCGTCCGATCAGGAACTTATCGGTGCCTGCGAACGGCTCACAGCCATGGTTCAGTCGCTGGAATCCTGAGGCGCAGATCGCAAAACAGAACAGAGGGACGGGTGGCGATCGTCGCACCCGGACAAGAGGAGGTACACCATGAAAACTCAAGACCTGAAACATGCGCTCGGTGCGGGGCTTTTATCCTTTCCGGTCACGCATTTCGATCAGGAAGGACGATTTAACCCCAAGAGTTACGCGGAGCATGTTAACTGGCTCTCCGGCTTCGAGGCGGCAACCTTGTTTGCTGCCGGCGGGACAGGCGAGTTTTTCTCGCTGACGCCGGAAGAAATCCCTGAAATCGTGCGCGTCGCCAAGGATGCCGCCGGCAAGACGCCAATTGTGTCCGGTTGCGGTTATGGTACGGAGATCGCGGTCTCGATTGCCAAATCCGTGGAGAAGGCAGGCGCCGATGGCATTCTATTGCTGCCGCATTATCTGATCGATGCGCCACAGGAAGGTCTCTACCGTCACATCAAGGCGGTCTGCCAGGCAACCGGGATGGGGGTCATGGTCTATAACCGCGATAATTCCGTTCTGCAGGCCGATACGCTGGCGCGACTTTGTGACGAGTGCGAAAACCTCGTGGGCTTCAAGGATGGGACAGGCGATATCGGTCTTGTCCGCCAGATTACCGCGAAGATGGGTGATCGCCTCACCTACCTCGGTGGTATGCCAACGGCAGAGCTTTTCGCCGAAGCCTATCTCGGTGCTGGCTTCACGACCTATTCTTCGGCCGTCTTCAATTTCGTGCCGGGACTTGCGATCGAGTTTTACAAAGCGCTTCGCGCCGGGGAGCGGGCGAAGTGCGAAACGATCCTCATCGACTTCTTCTATCCCTTCATGGCCATCCGTAACCGCGCCAAGGGTTATGCCGTCTCCGCCGTCAAGGCGGGTGTACGACTGCAAGGCTTCGACGCAGGTCCTGTTCGTTCACCGCTGCAGGACCTGACGGCCGAAGAGATGGCAATGATGGAGCAACTCATCGGACAACATAAGCGCTAAGCAAAACGGAGGGGCCGTCTTTATGCAAAGACGGCCCTTTGTCGATCGCCAAGAATGGCCATGAAGCAGTGGACACTACCTTCCTAGTCACCGATCCCATTGCCGATCCCTTGGGCCTCTGTTCAGATTTCGCCAAGGGGCGTATACTGGGAAGACGTGCAGTTTCGGTCCATTGGTCCCGGTTTATGCGCGGGAATGCCTGTTGACCGTTGCTGCCAAGGCGTAATCGGGAGGAAACGTCATGGCGCATTTTCATGTGATTGCGGGTGGGCGCGATAACGCCGTCTTCCCGAATGTCAGACGCATCAGTGTTTCGGATGTCTTCGCAGCGCTCAAAGAAGGCTTGGATGACTTTTGGGACAAGCCGTCTCATTATGTTTTTCTCTGCCTGATTTACCCCGTTGCCGGCATCGTGCTGGCGCGCTGGACGTCCGGTGCCAATGCCCTGCCGCTGGTCTTTCCACTGATGTCGGGTTTCGCCCTGCTTGGACCCTTCGCCGCTATTGGTCTTTATGAGATCAGCCGTAGGCGCGAACTCGGTATGGACACATCCTGGCAACATGCACTGGAAGTCCGCCACTCTCCGGCAATCCCGGCGATCCTTGCCGTCGGAGCTCTACTGGTCGCGATCTTCGTGGCCTGGATGTACACCGCGCAAGCGCTTTATATCCGCCTGTTCGGGCCTGAACAGCCGGCATCGCTGATGACCTTTATCAGTGATGTTTTCACGACATCTCAGGGTTGGCAGTTGATGTTCTATGGCAACCTGATTGGCTTCTTCTTTGCCCTGATTGTGCTCTGCACCACGGTTGTCGCTTTTCCGCTCCTTCTCGATCGCGATACCGGCGCTTTGGCAGCGGTTTACACGTCGTTGAAAGCGGTGGTCGTCAACCCGATCGAGATGATGTTGTGGGGGCTGATCGTGGCAGTTCTGCTGGCAGCAGGCTTTGCAGTTTTCTTCGCCGGTCTTGCCATCGTCATACCGGTTCTCGGACATGCCACCTGGCACCTCTACCGCAAGGTCGTCGAGCCGGAACGCCTCTGAGGGATTGAACGCCTTTCCTCTCCGGCGCTCACGTCAGTCAAGGCGTGGCGCCGAAGAAGGACAGTCGGGTAAAGAGTGTGTAATTCGCCTCCGACATCATCAGCGCCATGAAAACCAGCACCAGTATCGGGGGAAGAAGAACGGCGTAAACAAGGGCCAGCCGTTCCCATGCCATGTGCATGAAGACTGTAATGATCAGCCCCGCTTTGAGAAGCATGAAGAAGATGATCAGCGACCAGCGCGGATAACCCTGTATGCCCAGGTAATCGACCATGTAGGAAAAGGCGCTGAGGACGAAGAGCAGCCCCCAGACGAGAAGATAAAGCCGTATGGAATGCTGTTGATGTTCGGTTCGCGTTTGAACTGGCACTGTTTCGTTCATGATGGCGCTCCTCACCACAGATAGAAGAAAGCGAAGATGAAAACCCAGACAAGATCGACGAAGTGCCAGTAGAGGCCCATGATCTCAACAGCTTCGTATTGGCCCTTTCGACTGGTGAAAAAGCCCCGCCGCTCTGTATCGAAATCGCCCCGCCAGACCTTTCGCGCAACGATCAGCAGGAAAATGACCCCGATCGTGACATGGGTGCCGTGAAAGCCGGTGATCATGAAGAAGGTCGAGCCGAATTGCACAGCGCCCCACGGGTTTTCCCAGGGGCGGACGCCTTCCGAAATCAGCTTCGTCCATTCGAACGCCTGCATGCCGACGAAGGTGACACCGAGAAGTGCCGTCAGCAGCATCAGAACGGCCGTCTTGCCCTTTTCGCGGCGGTAGCCAAAGTTGACTGCCATCGCCATCGTGCCGCTGCTTGAGATCAGCACGAACGTCATGATGGCGATGAGGATCAGCGGGACATCCTGTCCTGCGATGTGAAGCGCAAACACCTCGCTCGGGTTCGGCCATGGAACGGTGGTGGACATGCGGACGGTCATGTAGGCCAGCAGAAAACATCCGAACACGAAAATGTCGCTGAGGATGAAGAACCACATCATCGCCTTGCCCCAGGACGCGGTTTTGAAGGCGCGTTGATCCGAGGAGAAATCGGCGGCAATGCCCTTGAGGCCGGATGGGCGGACTGGCTGGTTACCATGCGTTTGGGCGGACTGAACCATTTTGTCTTCCTAATTCAGCAGTTGTCGGCACAGATCGGCGAAATCATTCGCCCATCCTGCAAAAATTGCGAAAAGTATGAGCCAGACTGCCAGCATGAAATGGGCGTAAATTGCCGAGAGTTCGATGTTGAGGCGAAGTCTGTTTCGCGGGAAATCGGCCGAAAATGCTCTGACGGTTGTGTGTCCGAGAACAAGGATACCGCCAAGGATATGCAGGCCGTGCAGACCTGTCAGCAGGTAGAAGAAGCTGTCGGCCGGGTTGCCCGAAAAGACGAAGCCGGAGGACGCAAGCTCACGCCATGCTTCGACCTGCCCGATGAGGAAAAGAAGCGCGAGAACGAAACTGGCGGTCAGATCGTGACGGACAGCGCTTTCGCGTCCACGTTTGGCTTCGACTTTTGCCCATTGAAGAGTGGCACTACCAAGGATCAGTACGCCAGTGTTCAGCCACAAAATCCGCGGCACCGGCGTTGTCCACCAGTCCGAAGACGTCATCCGCATGAAATAGGCGCTGATGAAGAGGCTGAACAGTGCGCCGACCACGCCGAGGAACACGAACAATCCGATCTTTACGGGTGGCGTGGAAGGGTGATCCGTGAGCGATATCGTGCCAGTCTCGAGCCACGGTTTCGAAGTGAGCCGTTGGCCGGACATCCACCAGACGATCACCGCACCGATGGCGGCAAGGAAAATCAGCGTGGCACTCATGATGTTGCCTCCCGCGTGTTGCCGCCGGTGGCCGGTACGGTCTGTGGAATGAAGTCTTCCGTTGCGCCGGGAACGCTGTAGTCATAGGCCCAGCGGTAAACGACCGGCAATTCCCGGCCCCAGTTGCCGTGTGCCGGTGGGGTCTGTGGCGTCTGCCATTCGAGTGTTGTGGCTCTCCAGGGGTTGCCGCCTGCAGGTTTGCCTTTGAAAAGGCTCCAGACGAGATTGAACAGGAAAACCATTTGTCCGGCGCCGACAATCAGCGCCATCACGGTGATGAAAATGTTCAGCGTATGGGCCGAAGCCGGTACGAACGCCGTTTCGCCCAGTTCGTAATAGCGGCGCGGTACGCCGATCAGGCCGAGATAGTGCATGGGGAAGAAGATGGCATAAGCACCGAGGAAGGTGATCCAGAAGTGAATATGCCCGAGGATAGTGTTCAGCATGCGTCCGGTTACCTTCGGATACCAATGATAGATGGCACCAAAGACAACGAGGATCGGCGCGACGCCCATGACCATGTGGAAATGCGCAACGACGAACATGGTGTCGGACAGCGGAACGTCAACGACGACGTTGCCAAGAAAGAGGCCGGTCAGCCCGCCATTGACGAAGGTCACGATGAAGGCAAGCGCGAACAGCATGGGTAGGGTCAGGTGGATGTCGCCACGCCAGAGTGTCAGCACCCAGTTATAGACCTTGATGGCCGTCGGCACCGCGATGATGAGAGTGGTCGTGGCGAAGAAGAAACCAAAGGCGGGGTTCATGCCGCTGACATACATGTGATGGGCCCAGACGACGAAGCTGAGCGCGGCGATGATGACGATTGCCCACACCATCATGCGATAACCGAAAATGTTCTTGCGGGCGTGGGTGCTGATGAGATCCGAGACGATACCGAAGGCAGGCAGCGCCACGATATAGACTTCCGGATGACCGAAGAACCAGAAGAGGTGCTGGAACAGGATGGGGCTGCCTCCGCCGTGCTGCAACTGCGTTCCCATTTCGACAATGGCAGGCATGAAAAAGCTGGTGCCCAACAATCGATCGAACAGCATCATGACCGAAGCAACAAAGAGGGCTGGAAAGGCAAGCAGCGCCATCACCGTTGCGGTAAAAATGCCCCAGACTGTGAGCGGCATGCGCATCAGCGTCATGCCGCGTGTGCGCCCCTGTAGAACGGTGACGACATAGTTCAGGCCACCGAGCGTAAATCCGATGATGAAGACGATCAGCGAGGAAAGCATGAGGACGATGCCCCAGTTGCTTCCCCCCGGTGTGCCTGAAAGCACGGATTGCGGCGGATAAAGCGTCCAGCCAGCACCGGTTGGTCCTCCGGGTGCGAAAAAGCCTGCGACAAGGATGAGCACGGCCAGGAGATAGATCCAGTAGCTCAGCATGTTGGCATAGGGAAATACCATGTCACGCGCGCCAACCATCAGCGGAATGAGGTAGTTGCCGAAGCCGCCGAGAAACAGCGCGGTCAGCAGATAAACGACCATGATCATGCCGTGCATGGTGATGAACTGGTAATAGCGATCTGCATCAATGAAGGTGAAGTAACCGGGAAAAGCGAGTTGCAGCCGCATCAGCCAGGACAACACAAGGGCGACCAGGCCGATCGACAGAGCAGTAAGAGAATACTGGACGGCTATCACCTTCGCGTCCTGACTGAAAACGTATCTCGTCCACCAGCTTTTGGGATGGTAAAGCTCCATCTCCGCGACTTCTGCGGGTGGAATGGCGTCTGCGCTGTCCGAGCGGATTTCCGTCATGGTCTTCCCTCCTTTTCCTCCCGATCGTCTACTTCGCAGCCGTCAATTTGACGGTTGCGGCGCCTCTGAGGCCGTAAGCTGTGTGAAGGTCGGCTGCTGTTCCAGCCATGCCTGATAGGTGGCCGCGTCATCGACCACGACGGTTCCACGCATCTGGGGATGGCCGACACCGCACAGTTCGGCACAGAGAACGTCGAAGGTTCCGGTTCGTGTCGGCGTGAACCAGAAAAACGTTACCATGCCGGGGATCATGTCCATCTTGGCGCGGAATTCCGGCACGTAGAAATCATGAATGACGTCTATGGAGCGCAACAGCACCTTCACCGGCTTGCCGACTGGCACATGCAACTCACCACCATCGACGATGACGTCATCCAGGCCGGAGGCATCATTTTTATCGAGGCCAAGTGGGTTGTCGGGGGTAACGGCACTGGTGTCGGAACGACCAAGTTTTCCGTCAGCACCTGGCAGCCGGAAACTCCACAGCCACTGTTGGCCGACGATCTCGACGGGCGCGGCATCCGCCGGGACGGAAATGAAACGGTCCCAAACGATCAGGCCGGGCGCGAGCATGGCGGCAACCCCAATGGCGGTGCCGCCGGCAAGCGTCCATTCGAGTTTGCGGTTTTCCGGTTCATAGGCTGCCCTGTTCCCCGGCTTGTGGCGAAAGCGAAAGACACAATAGGCAACGAACAGAACCACAGCGATGAAGACAATGCCGGTGATCCAGAACGTAATGACCAGCGTGTGGTCGATATAACTCCAGTTGGACGCAATCGGCGTCCACCACCAGGGGCTCAGCATGTGAAACAACACGGAGCCAACCACCAGCAGAACGAGAATC
This sequence comes from Agrobacterium sp. NPDC090273, assembly GCF_044772305.1. Lineage (NCBI taxonomy): Bacteria > Pseudomonadati > Pseudomonadota > Alphaproteobacteria > Hyphomicrobiales > Rhizobiaceae > Agrobacterium > Agrobacterium sp. NPDC090273. The sequence continues at coordinate 120,005 of NZ_JBIVYN010000011.1, read as the reverse complement.
AGCACAACAGCCATTTCCGTCTCCTCCCTGAGACGATTGCGACCGTGGACGTGAAACTGCTTTTTTAGAAAAGTGTGACCGTCATTATCTCACAAATGAAAAATGTGGGCAATTACGGCGATTTAGCTAGTATCCATCCCTTTCGGGACGTGGTTCTACTTTGAGAACTGTTTCAGATAGGCCGTGAGATTGGTGATTTCCGTCTCGTCCTTCAGACCCGCGAAAGCCATTTTTGTACCTTTGACCTTCGATTTCGGGTTGTGCAGATAATCACGCAGTGTTGCCTCGTCCCAGACGAGACCGCCTTCACCCGCATCCTTCATCGCCGCCGAGTAGGAGAAGTCCGGATGTGTTCCGGCTTTTCTGCCGAACAAGCCGTTCAGTGATGGTCCCACCTTGTTCTGGTCCGTCTCGGCGACATGACAGGCGGCGCACTTCTTGAAGACGATTGCACCGGCAGTCACGTCACCTTCCTGAGCGTAAGCAGCAGGCGGTAAAAATACGAAAAGAGTTGTAAGCAGCAGAAATCCGCGACAAGTCATGGCAAGCCTCCTCCCAGAGTCGCCGAAGCGCGAGGCGGAAACTGTCGAGCCCGGAAGGCTTGCCGGTTTCGGACGCTCATACCGTCTTTTTCGTTCTTGATTGAGTACGGTTGCGCTTAGAGGAATTTTATTCCTTCATGATCGCAAGTCAATCGTGACGCGAAACGGTACGTTTTCGTCCGATGCATTGATTAGCGGCATCGGGAACGAACGGAGGAGAGTTCGCCGGAGACTTCGAACAGCCGATCCCGAACATCCGACATGCCTGTATCTCCCATCAGGTCATCCGTCAGAAGCGAACGATATTCGTGAACGAGAAGTCTGCGCTCGAGATCGTCTCGCAAGGCAGAAAGACGAAAGAAACGGTGCAGTTTCATCGTAATATCTCCTGTTTCCAGTCAGGCAGCTTTTGACGCTGCATGGACCGTGTTTCCAGTCGACACCAACTTATGGATCGCACGCAAAACTTCCGCCGGTGAAGCGAAGTATCGTCCATCCAGATCATGAACATGAAATTTTACGGCAATGAACTTCAGCAGGCCGTTGTCGGGGACAACAATTCCAACCGCAATACCCGCATATTCGATCACTTGTCTGGTCATCGGAAAGCCTCGTATTGGCGCTGAACGTCGCAGCGTAGGGTGTCAATGAAGGAGGCGCTGAAGCGGCTCCGATTTAGTCTATTAATTTAGTAGACTATATCGCGTTGACGACCGGAAGGCTTGGCATTCCATGCTGACATGTTTGCCGGTTCATAGAAATTTCTTCGAAGATTTACGGATTATCCGCGTCGCGCAGCCTCGATTGCCGCGACGTTGATCTTTTTCATGGTCATCATCGCATCAAAGGCCCGTTTTGCCTCGTCACCGCCGGCTGTAAGTGCTTCAATCAGGGTTCTCGGTGTTATCTGCCAGGAAACTCCCCACTTGTCCCGGCACCAGCCGCACTCGCTCTCTTCGCCGCCATTGCCGACAATGGCGTTCCAGTAGCGATCAGTTTCTTCCTGGTCTTCGGTGGAGATCTGAAACGAGAATGCTTCGTTGTGTTTGAAGACCGGTCCACCGTTCAAACCAACACAAGGAACGCTTGCAACCGTAAACTCGACCGTGAGTACATCACCTTCTTTGCCTGAAGGATAGTCACCCGGTGCACGGACAATCGCGCCCATTACACTGTTTGGAAATGTCGTTGTGTAGAAGCGAGCCGCAGCCTCGGCGTCCTTGTCGTACCAGACGCAAACGGTGTTTTTTGCAATTGCCATGGTTCTTCCCTCTTGCTTGAAATGCCGGAGACCCGACCAGCCTCGTTGGAATGATTGAGCTGTAAGAACGTTCGCGCGCCATCGGGCGTTCCCTTGAGGACGGCTGGAAAACTGTCAGCGACAGAAAATCGGGACAGTGTGAAGACTTGCGCATGAGCGGCTTGCAACAAGCGCTGCAGTTCGGCATTTTTTGAGATGACTGCTTGATGGGAGACGACAATGTCGAGCGATCAAAAGGCAATGCTGGTTCGAATTACCGGCAAGGTACAGGGTGTCAGTTTCCGCGTCTGGACGCGCCAGGAAGCCTTGAAGCTCGGTCTGGTGGGTTCGGTCCGCAATGAAGCCGACGGTTCTGTCGTTGCCTTGATCGCAGGACCAGAGCAGGCCGTCTCCTCAATGATTGAAGGCTTCTGGCACGGACCGCGCGGCGCATCCGTGGTCGACGTACAAACGCAGGCGGCGACACTGCAGGATTGGCCGACAGGATTTCACATCACTGGATAGGCAACCGATAACCGCTGCCTTACGAGATCGAAATGATTTCCAGTTCGTGGCCGCCCATTTCCACCGCGTCACCGACCGCTTTACCCATGAGGCGCGTCGCTACCGGTGAAACAAAGGAGATCGAGCCGGCTTTGGGGTCTGCTTCGTCCTCTCCCACGATGCGGTAGGTCTGCACCCGCCCGTCATCGCGGCTGAAAGTAACCGTGTTGCCGAACGCGATGGTATCGAACGACGCCGGATCAGGGATGACCTGCGCCGTTCTCACTCTCGCAGCAAAATAGCGGACGTCGCGCAGGGGGCTTGCCGCCTGCCGACGCCGTTCATTGATGTCCTCGATCGCATTTGTCGCTTCATAAGCATCGCGAGCCTGCTGAAGCTGCAATTCCAGAGCCTTCATGCCGGTTTCCGTCACGAGGTTCGGGTGAGATGAAATCGGACGGTCGGGCAGCAAGGTTTCCGATGCTGTTTCGGAACTTTCTTCTTTGGTGAAAGCAACACTCACTGTCTCGCTCCGTCTTGATCTCTGTTCAGGCGCTGGTCGCGACCGCCGCGCCAGTGGCAAAAGCTTCTTTCACTGCCAACTCCGCCATGGCCATCGCTGCTTCCCTGTTCTTGGCAGCTGCGATGAACCGACCATTGTGACAGAAGCTTGCTCCTTTAACGCCGGAGGCGGCTTCAAGATCCTCATTGGTCAGGCCTGCCCATGCCAGAGGCAGGTCAGCGCGCAACTCGAACCCTTCGTCTGCACGTCGAATACCGGTCAGGCACCAGTCGTTGCCGCGTGGATGGACCACGAACAGAAGATGATCTGCGCCTGCTTTGACAATCGCCGGCCGGAACGGCATGCCGAGGGGCAGTTCCAGAATATACCCTGCACCGGCGTCGACGATAGCCTTGTTCACAAGTGCTTCGGCACGAAGCTTTGCGGCACTTTTCGCGATCTTGGCTTCGACGAAGCTGCGGGCGATGTCGAGCGCTGCATGGAATGCCCGCGTTTCTGCTTCGGGATCTGTCTCATCGAAAACCGGCTTCAGGATTTCGAGAAGTGCGGGCAGCGTCAGTCCCGCCAACTGTCCTGCGGTGGAGGGGCTCAGCGCACCGTTGTCGACCAGATCGACCGGCAGCACGAAGCCGCTGTCGAAAGAGGCATGGATGGCTTCGATGTGCTCTGCCGGGATCGCCAATGCTGCGAGATAATTCCGACCATAGTGCTTCCAGATCAGGCCGAAGGAGCTGTAGGGCTGGCCATCGTCCCTGAGCGGCGCGCCACGCTGGTGGTGATCGAATATTCCCTTCGCCTCATCATAGGCGCCGCCGACGTCGTAGATGATCCGGTCTTCGCCGGGCGTGATCCATTCCGGTGCTCTGCTGCGAACAAGGCGGGCTTCTGGAAAGAGCCGGGTGAGGATGACGCTGGACAGCAGTTCATCGGCATGGAAGCCACCGGAATGGGTGACGAGGAAATCCGGGATCATGTCGGGATAAGCCTTTTGGGTTTTGAGAGGCAGGTTTGCGGGAGGTCCGCCTTGAATTGAAGCACCTGATACCTTCTGCCGGGCCCTATCTCAACCCGTCATTCGATCCACGGTCTTGCGATCATCGAGGACTGGTATTTCCGCCCGGCCGTTCCATATAGCTAAAGGAGCCGGTTCTGACGCGAGATGCGTCACTGTTTTCAGGTCCGGCTCTACCGCTTCGTCATGACCAAGGTCAGCAGCGGTCTGTTTTGCGATCATGTATTTCAGGACGAAAGGAATCCTCGATGGGAGTTGAACGCAAACTGCACCTCGGTGCATTCATGCGACCCGTAAGCCTTCACACCGGTGCCTGGCGTTATCCGGGCGCATGGCCGGATGCCAATTTCAATTTTGCCCATCTCACCCGTTTTGCCCAACAGCTTGAGGCTGCCAAGTTCGACGCCTTTTTCATGGCCGATCACCTTGCGGTCCTCAACATGCCGGTCGAGGCTTTGCGACGAAGCCATACGGTCACATCGTTCGAGCCATTCACCCTGCTATCGGCGCTTGCGGCTGTCACCAGCCGCATCGGACTGGTGGCAACAGCCTCGACAACATTCGACGAACCCTATCACGTTGCACGGCGTTTCGCCTCGCTCGACCATTTGAGCGGTGGAAGGGCGGGATGGAATATCGTGACCACGGCCAACCCGGATGCAGCATTGAATTTCGGACGCGAAACGCAGCCCGACCATTCGCAGCGATATTCGCGGGCACGCGAGTTTTATGACGTCGTCACCGGTCTCTGGGACTCTTTTGCCGATGACGCTTTTATTCGTGATACCGAAAGCGGAATTTTCTTCGATCCTGACCGGATGCATGCGCTGCATCACAAGGGTCGTGAGTTCTCCGTGCAGGGTCCGCTCAATATCGCGCGTCCCGTTCAGGGATGGCCTGTCATTGTGCAGGCTGGCGCGTCCGAGCCTGGTCGCCAACTGGCGGCGGAAACGGCTGAGGTTGTGTTCGCAGCCCCTGCCCATCTTACTGCCGGGAAGTCCTTCTATAAGGACGTCAAGGATCGCGCCGTTGCGGCGGGCCGCTCTTACGATGATATCGTCATTCTGCCGGGCGCATTCGTCGTCGTTGGCGACACCGTCGAAGAGGCGCGCGCGAAGCGTGCAAGGCTGGACAGTCTCGTCCACTACGATAGCGCTATCGCCTCGCTCTCCATAGCACTCGGCCATGATGCCTCGACATTCGATCCAGATGGGCCGTTGCCGGATATCCCTGAGACAAACGCCAGCAAATCAAGTCGGGAAAGGGTGATTGAACTGGCCCGGACCGAGGGGCTTACGGTGCGCCAACTGGCCCAGCGTCTTGGCGGTTATGCGGGGCTGGCTTTCGTCGGCACGCCGGCGACGATCGCCGATGATATGGAGCGCTGGCTCCATGAGGAAGGCTCGGACGGGTTCAACGTCTCGTTTCCCTTCCTGCCGGCCGGACTGGATGATTTCACCAGACTGGTGGTACCGGAGTTGCAAAGACGTAACTTGTTCCGCACCGAATATGACGGCACGACACTGCGCGACCATTTCGGTCTTCGCCGTCCCGCCAATCGCTTCTTTCCGTCTTCGGATGAGGGCGAGGCAAATTAAAGCCTTCGGCCGTCATTCCGTGCAAAACGCGAATGACGGCCGATGGGTTTGGTGATGTCAGGCTGCGCCGCAGATCGACAGGAACTCGTCGACGTCGGCCTCTGTCGTTGCAAAGCTCGTTACCATGCGGATCAGCATTTCGTCGTCTGCGACTTTTTCCGGCATGTCACGTGGAACAAGCCAGTCGTAGAACTTTGCGCCTTTTTCAGTCGCGGCATCTGCCGATGCCTTGGGAAGAATGGCGAAGACCTCGTTGGCCGATGTCGGCCATGCCAGACGCGCGCTGTTGAGAGAGCCAAAGCCGGAGCGCAGCCGGTCGGCCATGGCGTTGGCGTGGCTGGCGAGGCCGAGCCACAGATCGTCCTGCAAATAGGCGTCGAACTGGGCGGCAATAAAGCGCGACTTGGAAAAAAGCTGGGCAGTCCGTTTGCGCAGAAACGCGAAGTCTTTTGCAAGCGTCGGATCAAAGAACACAATTGCCTCTGCGCACCAGCAGCCGTTTTTCGTGCCACCGAATGACAGCACGTCGACGCCGCGTTTCCAGGTCATTTCTGCGGGTGTTGTTCCCAGCGAAACGAGAGCGTTTGCAAAGCGAGCCCCATCCATGTGCAATGGCAGCCCGTTGTTTTTGGCAATCTTGGAAATGGCGTCGATTTCATCCAGCGTGTAGACGGTCCCCACCTCGGTTGCCTGCGTCATGCTGACGGCAGCTGCGCGTCCGTGATGGATGGCGTCCTGTGGATAGCGTGCGATGCGCTCGACAAGATTCTCCGGCAGCATTTTACCGTTCGGGCCCTCGACGGCGACCATGCGCATGCCGCTGAAAAAATCCGGTGCGCCGCATTCGTCTTCAATGATGTGGGCTTCCGAGTGACAGAAGGTCAGACCGCCCGGGCGTGCAATGCTGGCGAGGGAAAGAGAATTTGCCGCAGTGCCTGTAGCAACGAAGAAGACCGCCACCTCACGTTCGAACAACTCGTTGAAGCGGCTTTCGATGGAGCGGTCCAATTCGCTCGTGCCGTAGGCTGCGGCAAAACGGGTGGACTCCTTCGAGAGCCTGTCGTTGATGGCAGGGTGGGCACCAGCCCAATTGTCTGAAGCAAAAAACATCTTTGGGGCTTTCCGATGGATGGGATCTGTTTGTGCGGGCAGTCTGCGGGATGACTCGCAAAGTTTTATGACCTCACTTCGCAAATGGCAAATAGGGTAATGAAAGCAACAGTGAGGGGGTGTTTCTCAAAAGAAAATTTCGCGGGATCGACGTCTCTGGAAACTTCGCTGCAAAAGTCCGGTTTTATAAATTGAACATGCGCCTTGCTAAACGAACCCGTTTCTGCCAAAATTCTTGAGAATTGAGACAGTCATGCTGTCCTAAATTTTAACGAGCCGGAAAGACGGCGGGTTTCATGTTCAGTGAAAATCCGCGTCGAACCGGTTCTTTGTGCGAGACCGTGCAAGTGCTTTGCAGGAGGGACGAACAATGACGAACAAGACGCTGGCGGATAACGCTGCCGCCATCATGACCACTGACTGTCCCACCGCGGCCGGGGCCGCTTCCGTTGCAGTGACGAAGGTCACTCCGCGTGGTCTGCCGGAGAAGCAGGGTCTCTACGACCCGGCAAATGAGCACGATGCCTGTGGCGTCGGTTTTGTCGCGCATATGAAGGGGCAGAAATCCCATCAGATCGTCAAGGACGGCCTGTTTATCCTCGAAAACCTCACCCATCGCGGCGCTGTGGGCGCCGATCCGCTGATGGGCGATGGTGCCGGTATTCTGGTGCAGATCCCCGACCGCTTTTTCCGCGAAGAAATGGCCAAGCAGGGCGTCACTCTGCCAAAGGCTGGTGAATACGCCGTCGGTCATATCTTCATGCCGCGCGACCCATCGCGTATCGAACACTACAAGAAGGTCATCATCGACGTCATCGGTGAGGAAGGCCAGCAGTTCATCGGTTTCCGCGATGTCCCGGTCGACAATTCCTCGCTCTCCAAGGCGCCAGATATCGCTGCGACAGAACCGCACCATGTTCAGGTGTTCATCGGCGCTGGCCGTGACGCTGCGACGAACGCAGAGTTCGAACGCCAGCTCTTCCTGATCCGCAAGGTCATTTCCAACCGCATCTATGATGAGGGCGGTGGCAAGGAAGCGCAGGACTTCTACCCTGTGTCGCTGTCGTCTTCGACGATCGTCTACAAGGGCATGTTCCTGGCCTATCAGGTTGGCGCCTATTACAAGGATCTTTCGGACCCGCGTTTCGAATCCGCGGTGGCGCTCGTCCATCAGCGGTTCTCGACCAACACCTTCCCGTCGTGGAAGCTGGCTCACCCGTACCGCATGGTCGCCCATAACGGCGAAATCAACACGCTGCGCGGCAACGTCAACTGGATGGCTGCGCGTCAGGCGTCGGTTTCCTCCGTTCTGTTCGGCGACGACATCTCCAAGCTCTGGCCGATCTCTTATGAAGGCCAGTCGGACACCGCCTGCTTCGACAACGCGCTCGAGTTCCTCGTGCGTGGCGGATATTCCATGGCGCATGCCGTGATGATGCTGATCCCGGAAGCATGGGCGGGCAACCAGTCCATGTCGGCTGAACGCAAGGCGTTCTACGAATATCATGCCGCTCTGATGGAGCCATGGGATGGCCCGGCCGCCGTCGCCTTTACGGATGGCAAGCAGATTGGCGCGACGCTTGACCGTAACGGCCTGCGTCCAGCCCGTTATCTCGTGACCGATGACGACCGCATCATCATGGCTTCGGAAGCTGGCACCTTGCCGGTTCCGGAAGAGCGCATCGTCAAGAAATGGCGCCTGCAGCCCGGCAAGATGCTGCTGATCGATATGGAAAAGGGCTCGATCATTTCCGACGAGGAAGTGAAGCACGAGCTGGCTGCCAAGCATCCCTACCGCACCTGGCTGGATCGCACGCAGCTTATTCTGGAAGAGCTGAAGCCGGTAGAGCCGCGTGCGCTGCGCCGCGACGTATCGCTTCTCGACCGTCAGCAGGCCTTTGGTTACACAAGCGAGGACACCAAGCTCCTGATGTCGCCGATGGCGACAACCGGTCAGGAAGCGATCGGTTCGATGGGTACGGATACGCCGATTTCGGCAATGTCGGAAAAGTCGAAGCTGCTTTACACCTATTTCAAGCAGAACTTCGCACAGGTCACCAACCCGCCGATCGATCCGATCCGCGAGGAGCTGGTGATGAGCCTCGTGTCCTTCATCGGTCCGCGCCCGAACATCCTTGATCACGAAGGTGCAGCTCGCGCCAAGCGTCTCGAAGTTCGCCAGCCGATCCTGACCAATGGCGATCTGGAAAAGATCCGCTCCATCGGTCATACGGAAGACCGTTTCGATACCAAGACACTCGACTTCACATATGACGTGGAGCGTGGCGCCGAAGGCATGCCTGACATGCTGGACCGCCTGTGCGAGCGTGCCGAATCTGCCGTGCGTGGCGGCTATAACATCATCGTGCTGTCGGATCGTCAGCTTGGACCGGATCGCATTGCAATCCCGGCTCTGCTTGCAACCGCTGCCGTGCACCATCACCTGATCCGCAAGGGCCTTCGCACCTCGGTCGGTCTCGTTGTAGAAACCGGCGAGCCACGCGAAATCCATCACTTCTGTTTGCTGGCAGGTTACGGCGCAGAAGCGATCAACCCGTATCTCGCCTTCGATACGCTGCTTGATATGCACAAGCACAACGCCTTCCCGAAGGAAGTGTCGGAAGACGAAGTTGTCTACCGTTACATCAAGGCAGTCGGTAAGGGCATCCTCAAGGTCATGTCCAAGATGGGCATTTCCACCTACCAGTCCTATTGCGGCGCGCAGATTTTTGACGCCATCGGCCTGTCGTCGGAATTCGTCGCACAGTATTTCTTCGGCACCGCGACCTCCATCGAAGGTGTCGGTTTGACGGAAATCGCCGAGGAAACCGTGACCCGTCACACGGCGGCTTTCGGCAAGGACCCGATCCTCGCCAACACGCTCGATATCGGCGGCGAATACGCCTATCGTATGCGCGGCGAAAGCCACGCCTGGACGCCTGACGCCGTAGCCTCTCTGCAGCACGCGGTTCGTGGTAACAGCCAGGATCGCTACCGCGAGTTTGCCGGCATGGTGAACGACACCGCGCTGCGCATGAACACCATCCGTGGTCTGTTCAAGATCAAGGGTGCGGAAGCGCCCGGCCGCAAGCCTGTTTCCGTAGATGATGTCGAGCCCGCTGCTGAAATCGTCAAACGTTTCTCGACAGGTGCGATGTCGTTCGGCTCCATCAGCCGCGAAGCGCATACAACGCTTGCAATCGCCATGAACCGGATCGGCGGCAAGTCGAACACCGGTGAAGGCGGCGAAGAATCCGACCGTTACATGCCCCTTCTGAACGGCCAGCCAAATCCGGAACGGTCTGCAATAAAGCAGATTGCCTCCGGCCGCTTTGGTGTGACGACGGAATATCTCGTTAATGCTGACATGCTGCAGATCAAGGTCGCGCAGGGCGCCAAGCCCGGTGAAGGTGGTCAGCTGCCCGGTCACAAGGTCGATGCCACGGTTGCCAAGACCCGCCATTCGACCCCGGGTGTCGGTCTCATCTCGCCGCCGCCGCATCACGACATCTATTCGATCGAAGATCTGGCGCAGCTCATCTACGATCTGAAGAACGTCAACCCGGAAGCCGATGTTTCCGTGAAGCTCGTCTCCGAAGTTGGCGTCGGCACGGTTGCTGCCGGTGTTGCCAAGGCACGCGCCGACCACATTACCGTTGCCGGTTTCGATGGCGGCACAGGTGCGTCGCCCTTGACCTCGCTCAAGCATGCCGGTTCTCCGTGGGAAATCGGCCTTGCCGAAACACAGCAGACGCTGGTGCTGAACGGCCTCCGCTCACGCGTTGCGCTACAGGTCGATGGTGGTCTGAAGACTGGCCGCGACGTCATTATCGGCGCACTGCTTGGTGCGGACGAGTTCGGCTTTGCGACCGCGCCGCTGATCGCTGCCGGTTGCATCATGATGCGCAAGTGCCATCTGAACACCTGCCCGGTCGGCGTTGCCACGCAGGACCCTGTTCTGCGTAAGCGTTTCAAGGGCACGCCTGAACACGTCATCAATTACTTCTTCTTCGTTGCCGAGGAAGTCCGCGAAATTCTTGCTTCGCTTGGCGTGACCAAGCTGGACGAGATCATCGGTGCTTCCGAACTGCTCGAAAAGGAAGAAATGCTGGCGCACTGGAAGGCCAAGGGTCTCGATTTCAGCCGTATCTTCCACAAGGTCGATGCGCCGAAGGAAGCAACTTTCTGGACCCAGCGGCAGCACCATCCGATCGAAGACGTTCTCGACCGCAAGCTGATCGAAAAGTCGATGCCGTCACTTGAAAACCGCGAACCGGTTGTCTTTGAAGTTCCGATCAAGAACGTCGACCGTTCGGCAGGTGCGATGCTGTCGGGTGCGCTCGCCAAGCGCTGGGGCCACAAGGGCCTGAAGGACGATACGATCCACGTGACGCTGCGCGGCACGGCCGGTCAGTCTTTCGGCGCGTTCCTGGCACGCGGTATCACCTTCGATCTGGTGGGTGACGGTAACGACTACGTTGGCAAGGGTCTTTCGGGTGGCCGCATCATCGTGCGTCCGCCGGAGAACACGCGCATCGTCGCGGAAAACTCGATCATCGTCGGCAACACGGTGCTTTACGGCGCCATTACCGGTGAGTGCTACTTCCGTGGCGTTGCAGGCGAACGGTTTGCTGTGCGCAACTCCGGTGCTGTTGCCGTTGTCGAAGGCGTGGGTGACCATGGCTGCGAATACATGACGGGAGGCATCGTCGTCGTTCTCGGTGAAACCGGCCGTAACTTCGCAGCCGGCATGTCCGGTGGTGTGGCCTACGTTCTCGATGAACAGGGTGACTTCGCCAAGCGCTGCAACATGGCCATGGTCGAGCTCGAGCCGGTTCCGGAAGAAGACGACATGCTCGAAAAGCTGCATCATCACGGCGGTGACCTCATGCACAAGGGACGCGTGGACGTTTCCGAAGACATGACGCGCCATGATGAAGAGCGCCTCTACCAGATGATTTCGAACCACTTCCACTACACCAACTCGTCCCGTGCCAAGGACATCCTTGATCGCTGGAGTGAGTTCCGTCCGAAATTCCGCAAGGTCATGCCGGTCGAATACCGTCGTGCGCTTGAGGAAATGGAACGGATGCGCATGGGTGTGGCGGCGGAGTAATCCGCCGCGTGGGGAAATTTCATCGACTGATCTCGCTGATCGTCGCAATCGCCGTTCCAACGGCGGTTTACTGCGCAAACGGCGAGATCGGGTTTGAGTTCATCGTGCTGGGGGCGGTTTTTGGTTTCGCCTACTGGTACTGGGGCCCGACCGGCGCTCCGCTTTGATATGAGGATATAAACGTGGGTAAGGTAACAGGTTTTCTGGAGATCGACCGGCAAGTTGGCAAGTACCAGCCCGCCTCCGACCGTATCCGTCACTTCCGGGAATTCACCATTCCCATGTCGGATGCCGAAGTGCAGAAGCAGGCGGCACGCTGCATGGACTGTGGCATTCCTTACTGTCATGGTCCGACGGGCTGTCCCGTCCACAACCAGATCCCCGACTGGAACGATCTGGTTTACAACGGCGGCTGGGAACAGGCGATCAGCAATCTTCACTCCACCAACAACTTCCCGGAATTTACCGGTCGGGTATGTCCCGCGCCTTGCGAGGAGGCTTGCACGCTGAACCTTGAGGACACGCCGGTTGCGATCAAGACGGTCGAGCAGGCAATTGCCGACAAGGCCTACGAACTGGGCTTTATCGTGCCAAAGCCGGCCACGGTTCACACCGGCAAGAAGGTCGCGATCATCGGGTCCGGCCCGTCCGGTCTCGCCGCTGCCCAGCAGCTCGGCCGCGCCGGTCACGAGGTTCACGTCTATGAGCGCGAATCCAAGGCAGGCGGCCTGCTGCGTTACGGCATTCCGGACTTCAAGATGGAGAAGAACTTCATTGATCGTCGTGTTGAGCAGATCAAGGGTGAAGGTGTCACTTTCCATTATGGCGTCAACGTCGGTGTCGACATTTCTGCTGAGAAGCTGATCGCCGATCACGATGCGGTTCTTTATTGCGGTGGCTCCGAAACGCCGCGTCCGGCAGGTATCGGCGGCGCGGATTTCCACGGCGTTTATGATGCCATGCCTTACCTCGTTCAGCAGAACCGCCGCGTCGGTCGCGAAAACATCGACAGCGTTGGTTGGCCTGCCGATCCGATCCTGGCCGGTGGCAAGCACGTTGTTGTCGTCGGCGGTGGTGACACAGCATCGGATTGCGTCGGCACTGCATTCCGTCAGGGTGCCGTGAAGGTCACGCAGCTCGACATTCGTCCGATGCCGCCGGAAAAGGAAGACAAGCTCGCAGTCTGGCCATTCTGGGCAACCAAGATGCGCACCTCCTCTTCACAGGCTGAAGGCGCTGTGCGCGAGTTCCAGGTTGCGACGCTGGAATTTGTCGGTGAAGACGGCGTTCTGACCGGTGTGAAGTGCTGCCAGGTGGATGAGAAGCGCAAGCCGATCGCCGGCACGGAATTCATCATCAAGGCTGACCTTGCTTTCATAGCGATCGGTTTCTCCGGCCCGTTCACCGACAGCGTCCTGAAGGACCTGGAAGGCAAGCTGGAGCTCAACACCGACCGCCGTGGTTCGACCAACGTTGTTGCCAACGACCAGGACTACAAGACCTCGGTCGACAAGCTCTGGACAGCCGGCGACGTTCGTCGTGGTCAGTCTCTGGTTGTCTGGGCTATCCGCGAGGGTCGTCAGGCTGCACGCGCCATCGACGAAGCTTTGATGGGCAGTTCGGTGCTGCCACGCTAATCACTGAAAAGGCGGCCATCTGGTCGCCTTTTTTGTTCCAGACCTGGGGGAAAACAGCGCGTTAGTGTTTGTTTTTATGGCCCTGTTGGCCACCCTTCATCGATTTATCCTGCGTGGTGTCCTTCATGGGTGCCTTGTTTTCCATCGATGACGCGCTGCGGGTTTTGTCGTTGCCGCCCTTGCCGGATTTTTGACCCGGCTTCATATGCGGGTCGTGTGTACCACCTTGGTGGGGCATGATGTTTACTCCTCATATCATCGTTATTAGCGGATGCGTTCCTGCTCCGCACTCGCGTTAACCACCAAGGTCGAAGCGCGTTCCGACTTTAACATATCGTGATGATGAGGGTGCTCGAACGAGCTTCCTGAGAAGGCTACTTCGTTGCCGTTTCATCCGGCGTGGACACGCGATAATCATCGACGCGTCCCCGTGGTGCGTCGCTCATTTCACCGCGTTTCGTCAGCCGTTCACGCGGCGTTTCGACGACAGATGTTCTGACAGGCTGGTCACCCAGCAGTCTTTCACCGCCATCGAGATCGGGATCTGTAAGGCTGATAGGTTGCGTTCGGACCTGTCCGGCGTCGATACCAAGTGCCGGCAGCGAGGTCAGTGAAGGCAGATTGCTACCGTCCAGCTTCACCAGATCGGGGCCGGCGCTGTCGAGATGCCGGCGCACGAATTTTTCGACGTAAAATGCGAGTTTTCGCTTGCCGGCCTGCGTCATGCCGATGCCATCGGCTTCGCGAAGACGGGCTTGCTGACCGTTCATGTCGTAACCGGTTATGACGAACTTGCCTGCTTCATCGACGAAACCGTCCCAGACATCGACGAATTCACCACCGTGCTTTTCGACGTGGCTGCGGTAAAGGCGGTTGAAGCCAGCAAGATCGGCCGTCAGTGACGGAGATTGAAATGCGGGCACGCCGACCCACAATAGTGGAACCTTCTGGCGCTCGGCGATGGCCAAGAGTGCATCGATCCTACGCTCGTACTCCTTGTACCAGACATCTGTACCGAATTTTTCCTTGATATCGCCGATCTGCATCTGCTGGCGGTCATTGGACCCCATCATGATGACGATTGTTGCGGGGCTCGTCTCCTTGATGAATTCGGGAAGTGTGGCAAACCAATCGTAGTAGTCTGTTCGCACCAGGCCCGACGAGCCATTTGCACGCACGTCGACCGTGATGGCCGGGGAACTGGCGAAAGCGTTGACAAGTTCTTCCCCCATGCCTCCGGCCAGAAAGTCGCCCACGACGAGAACGCGCCGCGCATTTTCGAGTTTTGCGGCCGGTTCCGGTTTTGTGGTACGCATCTGGACAACGGATGGTGTCTTGCGCGCCGGTTGCGGTCTGCTGACTGATCGGTTGCGCGAGGGCGCTGAGGGGAAATCGCGTCGGTTGCGCGGCTGATATTCACGGTCAGCCGGTGCTTCTCTACCAACAGGTCTGCCGAACAACATTTCGAACAGAGTCCGACGCTGCTCCTGCGCAATGGCGCCAGATGGGGCGAGTGGCACGCAGATCGCCACGGACAGAATGACGGCGCAGATGCGCCGTCCGATAATTCCGTTTTGCGATGCGGGCTTCTTACTCATGACATCGACCTTTCCGGGCGGTCCGCCGACAGTCTTCGCGACTGCCTGAACCGACCGGCACATCTTATCAGTTACGCAAGGCTCTCAGCAGTCTCTGCGATGGTTCGCCATCGTTTTCCATTCCCATACGGGACTGGATTGCGCTGATTGCCGCTTTCGAGCCGGAGCCGAAGTTACCATCGATTTCGCCATCATAATAACCGAGCTCTTTCATCCGGGTCTGGAGCTCGAATTTTTCCTTGATGTCTAGCGTACCGTCAGGACGCGGCCACTTCTGCTGCATACCACCGTAACCGGCGATCTCGTCTGCCAGCAGACCAACGGCCAGCGCATAGCTGTCTGATGCGTTGTATTTCTTGATGGTGAAGAAGTTTTTCATCATCAGGAAACCCGGACCATTGGCGCCACCCTGCAATTTCAGCATGGCGCGGTCAGAACCACGGGTGAAATTCTTGCCGTTTGGACGGGTGAAGCCGAGCTTTGCCCATTCCGCAATGGTCTTTGTCTGGCCTTCATAGCGGGCGCCGCCACGCGGAACCGCGGTTTCGTAACCCCAGGTCCGGCCGGGTTCCCAACCGTTCTTTGCCAGCAGATTGGCGGCCGTTGCCAGTGCGTCCGGCACAGAGTGCCAGATGTCGCGCTTGCCGTTGCCATCCGCGTCGACGGCGTAGAGCAGATAGCTGGTCGGAATGAATTGCGTGTGGCCCATGGCGCCCGCCCAGGACCCGGTGAGCTGTTTCGGCGTCACGTCACCCGACTGAAGGATCTTCAGGGCGGCAATCAGTTGCGTACGGGCGAACTTTCCACGCTTCGGATCAGAATAGGCAAGGGTTGCCAGAGCCTGCGGGATATTGTGCAGGCGCTCCGGTTTTTCGAGCACCGCACCATAGTTCGATTCCATCGACCAGATGGCGAGGATGATATGCTTGTCGACGTTGAAGTTGCGCTCGATCCAGTTCAGCGTCGTGGCGTGGCGTGCCTTCATTTCACGGCCGATCCGGACCGTGTACGGATTGACACGCGAGTCGATGTAGTCCCAGACCTGTGTCGTGAATTCCGGCTGATAGGTGGCCTTGCGCAGCGCGTCAGGATCGGGCTCGGTCACGCCGGCGAACGCTTTCTGGTAGGTCGCCTTGCTGATGCCTTCTTTGGCGGCTGTTGAATAAAACTGGTTGATCCACTGTCTGAAGCCAGCATCGGCATGTGCCGAGAATGGCGTCAGGGTGATTGCCAAACCTGCAAACACCATGCAGCCGAATTTGCGGACATCTGAAAGGATCATCTTTGTCATCGTCGGTCTTTCGTTCTCTCGAATGTCATTTCGATAGCGAGATACGCATCGGGCTTCACGATGGATACCAAAAGAACGTCAACAAATTCTTTACCATTAATAGATGGTAGCGTCGACCTTTACAAAACGTTGTTGTTTTTGAAATAACAACTGCGTGAGGGAATGGGACCCAGTTGTTATCTCTCAGGAGGGATATGTGGTAGAACAGAAGAAAATTCGGAAAGCCGTATTTCCGGTTGCAGGCCTCGGCACACGTTTCCTGCCCGCTACTAAGGCGGTTCCGAAAGAAATGCTCACTGTCGTAGACAAGCCGGTCATTCAGTACGTCGTTGATGAAGCGGCGGAAGCGGGCATAGAGCACTTTGTATTTGTCACCGGCCGCGGCAAGGCGGTGATCGAAGACTATTTCGATATTCAATTTGAACTCGAACAGATGCTGCGCGAGCGCAACAAGAATGCCGAGCTGACATTGCTGGCCGGCCTTCTGCCAAAGGCGGGTACGGCAAGCTTTACCCGTCAGCAGGTTCCGCTTGGTCTTGGCCACGCGGTCTGGTGCGCACGCGATATTGTCGGCGACGAGCCTTTTGCGGTTCTGCTGCCCGACATGATCATGCACTCGCAGAAGAGCTGCCTCAAAGGCATGGTTGATCTTTACGACCAGACCGGTGGCAACGTGATTGCGGTGCAGGAATGCGAACCGGATCAGACCCACAAATACGGCATCGTCGGTGTTGGCGACGCTGTCGGCGAAGGATTCAAGATCACTCAGATGGTCGAGAAGCCTGCCAAGGGTACCGCGCCGTCGAACTTCTACATCAACGGTCGTTACATTCTGCAGCCGGAGATTTTCGACATTCTCGAAAATCAGGAACGCGGTGCAGGCAACGAAATTCAGTTGACGGACGGCATGCTGACGCTGGCGGATTCGCAGGAATTTGCGGGTTATCACTTCCGTGGCCAGACGTTCGATTGCGGCGCAAAGGACGGCTTCATTCTTGCAAACGTTGCTTTTGCTCTGGAACGTGCCGACATTCGCTCTTCGATTGAGGACCCGATCAAGGCCTTGATCGGTGGTCTGAAGTAATCTCACGGAACACGACATGAAAATCCCGGCCTAGTGCCGGGATTTTTGTTTGAGATTTTGGTGCCGGCAGCGTCCGATCTAGCGCTTGAGCACAAGCCCAGCGCCAACGCGCAACTCGTCGCTGTCGTAAACCGGTGTCCACTGGTAGCTGACGTCGGCCGTCAGATCGAGGTAGCGGTTGATGCCCCAGGTCAGTCCTGCCCCAGCGGTGTATTCCATGACGTCCTCCATGTCGGACGATGACGGGAACGTCCGGCGGACAATCTGGCCCGTCAGGCGGGCAACAAGATTGTTGCGCAACTCGTGGGTCAGGCCGGCATCGAGCTGGTAGGAAATCCAGCCGCCCTGTGGGCCGCCGGCAAAATCTTCGATCGTCGTTCTCAAACCCAAATTGACGTTGGTGCCGCGCTGCGGCGACCAGCTCAGATCCCCGTCCAGGGTCAATGCGCCAATGGAGGCCAGACGATCGTCGTCATATTGTTTGCGCAGATAGCCAATCGCCGCTTCGCCTCGGGTCTTTTCGCCCAGATCGATCTCCGCACCGACTTTCGCTCCGTAGGAATTGGAGGAGCGCGCATAGCCCGAGCTGTCCCGGTCTTCGTCATACCGGCTTGCTCCGGCATTCAATTCGAGGAAGGGGATGAGGGCAGGTGACAGTTCGTAACCAACACGTCCACGCAGGTTGGCGGAATTTCGGTCCCGGTCACTCAGGCTGATCGCGTTGCCATCCAGGCCCTTGGCGTCGGTGTAGACGGTTCTGGAAAGATCGAGCGCCGCCAGACCGCGCAACTTCCCGAAATCTCGTTCGATGGATGCGCCAGTCGTAAACTGATGTTCGCCGCCTTGGACGGACGCGCCGGTCAACGCGTTCGGGTCGGTTGTGTCTTCGCGACTGAATTCATATCCAGCCTTGAGATTGGCTGTGGTGTCACCGCCAAGGTCAAGGCGAAGATCCGCATCGATTTTTGCCCGGGGTTCTTCTCCGTCCTTGCTTCCGAAATTTTTCTCCCAAGCGCCGTCACCCGTTACCGTCAACGCATGCCTCGACCAATCGCTGGTCAGCGTGCCGCGAATGCCGGTCGTCAGATAGTTGCGGCGCGAAGGGCCGCCCGTATTGCTCTGTTTCTCCGTGTTGATCGTCTGGCTGAGCGACGGACGCAGCAGAAATGTTCCAAGACGGATGCCTGGCGTTTGTCCAGGCTCACCGGTCGGGGGTGGATTCTCACCTCCGTCTACAGTGGGTTCATAGGGATTTTCTGTCTCGGAATAAGGACGCTCATTGTCGTCCTGTTGCTCGTATATCGGATCGCCTGAATTATTGGAGGGGCGCCATAGTGGTGCCGGGGTCGCGGTAGTTGCCGTGTTCGCCGGCGTATCGGTGTCTGTAGTGCCGGCAGATAGGGCGGTGCCTTGAGGAGCCGTAACGGGCACGGGTGTCGCAGCGTCCTGCGCCAACGCTGCTTCCGCCGTGAAAAGAACGGTACAGGCAAGCAGCATTGCTGCTGCTTTCCGCGACGTCTGCGGACGTTTTGCGGTGCCTCTCAAGACCATGCTTCTTTCACCCGGCGAGTTCCGATCGCGGCGCGCTCCAAGGTCCGTCATTTCCGTTTCCCATGCCGGCAAGCCGAGCATTATGGGCACTTACTGGAATTGGCAGACTCACTCACGCGACGCATGTTTAACATTGGTTAAACAATAGGGTTTTTATGGTTAACACTTGATAAATATCGGGAAGGGAACTCTTTTTCTGGGCGAATGGCTGGAATAATAACGACATTCCAACTAAGGGCCAACATGACGTTTTTGCGACAAATGAGGGTCGCGATCGCCCAACGCGGTAACTCTATGCTTGCGTGTATGGATGGGACGCTTTCAAGGGGTCGCCAATGTTTCGAAAACGCCAGGCCGATTTTGTTTGAAGAATTTGAAAACCCGTTTGTTTTCCTCTGAGTGACCGTGCTTTTATGACTCCCATGTCGAATATGAACCGGATCGGCTTCTATTGTTGGGACATCACCAACGACAAATTCTACCTGGATGATGTCTGCGCAGATATATTCGGCATCCCGCTGGCTGAAGCCAAGCAAGGCGTCAGCATCTTCAAGATGCTTGAGAGAATAGACCTGGCGGATCGAAATCGTGTCATTGAAACAGCACTGACGACGCTGAAAACAGGGGCCTTCTATTCGCAGGAATATTCGGTACGGCACGATGACGGCTCGCGCTCCCGCGTGCGGACAGTCGGGCGATATCTGCTCGATGAAGAGAAGGTTCCGTTCAAGCGTCTGGGTACGATCGAGGAACTGTCTCCACCTGTGCTGCGCCACTGACCTTTCGTGTCGACAACGCCACCCTGCGGTTATCTTCGAGGCAGTGGACATATTTCGGGGGAAAGAGTAACAGTCGGCCATGATTACGAGAGCTGTGAACCTGGTCGAAGACAATGCGATCGAATCCGCGCTGCGGACGATTTCCATGGAGCGTGAAGGCCTTGCCGCCCTTGAGCGGGCTCTGACCAACGGATTGGCTGAACCCTTCTGCAAGGTCATCGAGATGATCGGCCAGTCAGAAGGACGCCTTATCATCACCGGCGTCGGCAAAAGCGGGCATATCGGCGCGAAGCTCGCAGCGACCTTTGCATCGACCGGAACACCTGCTTTTTTCGTGCATGCGGCTGAAGCCAATCACGGCGATCTTGGAATGATCGGCGGCAATGATGTCGTGCTGGCAATTTCCAAGGGTGGTGAGAGCGCGGAGCTGCGCAGCATCATTAATTATACCCGTCGTTTCTCGATCCCGCTTGTTGCCCTGACATGCTCAGAAACGTCATCTCTGGCGAAGGCTTCGGATATTGTGTTGCTTGTTCCTAATGAGCAGGAAGCATGTCCGCTCGGACTTGCGCCGACGACGTCAACCCTGATGCAACTGGCGCTCGGTGATGCGCTTGCCGTGGCACTTCTGGAAGCACGCAGTTTTACCGCAGGCGATTTCAAGGTATTCCATCCGGGTGGAAAGCTCGGCGCGAGCCTGACGCTTGTCAGCGACATCATGCACACCGGTGAACGTGTGCCGCTCGTCAATAAGGGCACGCCAATGCCCGATGCCGTCAGCGTCTTGTCGCGCAAACACTTCGGCTGTGTTGGCGTTCTGGATGAGGATGGACGGCTCTGCGGCATCGTGACGGAGGGCGATATGGCGCGCAATCTTTCGCGCAATCTCGCCGAACTGACCGTTGACGACATCATGACCCGTACGCCAAAAACGGTCAAAAAATCGGTGCTGGCGACGAGCGCTCTCGCGGTCCTCGAGAAATTTCATATCGGCGCGCTTATTGTCGTCGACGATGAAAATCGCCCTGTCGGCCTGGTGCACTTCCACGATCTGTTGCGGATCGGCGTGGCTTAACAACAGCTTATCTAGGATTCGATGGCTTCCACCGTCAGAGTCCGTCCACGGGCGGAGGCGATCCGAACCCGTGTTCCTGCCGGCATGTCCTTGCCGTCGACTGGCCACCAGGTGTCATCGAGACGAATACGACCTCGACCTTCGACTATCGGCTCCTGCAATGTGGCCGTACGGCCGACAAGACTTGCTTCGCGCTGATTGAGAAATGGTTCGTCGCTGGTGTCACGGTTCTTGCCGAAATAGCGTCTGCCCAGCAGGGCAAACGCGACCGACAGGCCTGCAAACAGCACAAACTGCAATTGCCATGCCCAGACAGGCGCGTCCCACAGAAACAGCGAGAGCGCGCCGATCACCAGTGCCGCTAGACCGATCCAGATCAGGAACACACCCGGTGCAATCAGCTCCGCCGCGAGCAGGATGAAGGCGACGATCCACCAACTCCAGGGTCCAAGCTCTGTGGCAAGCCGTTGCAGCATTTTACTTCTCCGATGACGAGCCGAACGGATTGCCCGGCACGCTCACATTGATGGTGTGGCCGGCCGGTCTTCCGCTTGGCGGAACGGAGCGCGATGGAGCCGGAGCCGAAGGTGCTGCAGCGGCGTCACCCTTGTCGCCGAACACTTCCTTCGCAACCGCGCCAATGCCACCAAGCGAGCCGATCAGGGAGGACGCCTCCATCGGCATCAAGACGATCTTGGCATTCTTTGCCGTGCCGATATCGGAAAGAGCTTCGGTGTATTTCTGTGCGATGAAGTAGTTGATGGCGTGAACATTGCCGGCAGCAATGGCTTCGGACACCACACGAGTTGCTTTTGCTTCAGCCTCAGCCAGACGTTCGCGGGCTTCTGCGTCACGGAACGCAGCTTCTCGCTGTCCTTCCGCTTCGAGGATGGCCGATTGTTTGGCGCCTTCAGCGCGCAGGATCTGCGCATTGCGCGAGCCTTCCGCTTCCAGCACCTGCGCGCGCTTTTCACGCTCGGCTTTCATCTGTCGCGCCATGGCATCGACAAGATCCTTGGGTGGAGCAATATCCTTGATCTCGACACGCGTGACCTTGATGCCCCACGGTCCGACGGCCTCGTCAACAACGCGCAGCAGCCGTTCATTGATGGTATCGCGGTTCGACAGCAATTCGTCGAGATCCATCGAACCCATCACCGAGCGGATGTTGGTCATGGTGAGGTTCTGGATAGCGATCTGCAGGTTGGAAATCTGATAGGCTGCCTGAGCGGCATTCAGCACCTGGTAGAAAGCAATCGCATCGGCCGCGATGCTGGCATTGTCGCGGGTGATGACTTCCTGGGTCGGAATGTCCAGAACCTGCTCCATGACGTTCATGCGCGCGCCGATGCGCTCGAAGAACGGTACGATCAGGTTGAGGCCGGGCTCCAGTGTACGCGTATAACGGCCAAACCGTTCAACGGTATAGCGATAGCCCTGCGGCACGGTCTTGATGCCGGCAAACAGCACAAGAATAACCAGCACCACCGCCGCCAGAACGACGATATCGAAACCGCCCAATTCAATCATCGCATTTCCTCCGCGATCCGTTTCGTTCGGAGTTCGCACCCTTGATTGCTTATGGCAGGATTATACCCAGCCTTGCAACTCCCGGCGCACAACCTTTTCGAGAACATTCATGCCTTCCACACTGTCGTTGAGGCAAGGTATATGCGTGAACTTCTCGCCGCCATTGTGCAGGAAAATCTCACCGGCCTCACCAGCGATTTCTTCGAGTGTCTCAAGACAATCGGAAACGAAGCCGGGGTTCATGACGGCGATGCGTTTGATGCCCTCCGAGGCCAGTTTCTCGACGGTTTTGTCGGTGTAAGGCTGCAGCCACTCTTCCGGTCCGAAGCGCGACTGGAAGGTAATCATGAAATTCTTGTCCGTCAGTCCCAATGCCTCGCGCAGCAGGCGGGCAGTTTTCTGACAGTGGCAATAATAGGGGTCGCCCTTCTGGAAATAGGACTGGGGAATGCCGTGGAACGAGGTGATTAACATCTCGGGCTCCCAGTCGAGTGTCGCCAGATGTTTTTTCACGGAGGTTGCCAGGGCGTCGATATATGCCGGGTCATCATGATAAGGTGGCACGGTGCGGAGTGCCGGCTGCCAACGCAACTTCATGAGATGTTCGAATGCCTTGTCGTTGACGGTCGCCGTCGTCGATGCCGCATATTGCGGATATAGCGGAAAAAGCAGGATTTTTTCGCAGCCCTGTTCCTTCAGCGCATCGATCTTGGACGCGATGGACGGCTGGCCGTAGCGCATCGCCCAGTCGACGACCACATTCGGCAGATCCTTTAGGAGATCGACCATCAGATCGGACTGATTGCGCGTATAGGTCCGGAGATAGCTTTCATTCAGATCGTGGTTCCAGATCTCTTCATAAGCCTTGCCGACCTTCTGCGGACGCTTGTTGAGTACGATGCCGTAGAGGATTGGATACCAGTACAGTCGTGACCATTCGATAACCCGCTTATCGCTCAGAAACTCCGCCAGATAACGCCGCATCGATTTGTAGTCGGTGCCGTCAGGTGTTCCCAGATTGACGATGAGGACACCCACCTTGCCGAACGAAACAGCAGGATGGTTTGCGGGAAGTGCGGATATGTTTGCCACCATGAAGAATACCCTGAAACTCGAATTGCATGGCACTACGTTTTTGCCGTCGAATGGTTCATCGTGTTCTAGACTAAATTTTTCAGGATTGAACCATCTGCGGCTGCGATTTCCTCGGGTTGCTCGGCGGGTGGGCTGATGCTCGCTCAGGCATGCGATGTAAGGCAATGATTTTTATCGATAAAATAAAAAGCCAGCCTCGTTTGAGACTGGCTTTCTTGTCTGCGGCAAATTGCCCTGTGAATGAGGTTCGGCTTAGTTCGCCGGAATCTCCAGCTCCTCGCCGATTTCGATGTGGTTTGGACGCTTCAGCGCGTTTGCACCGGCAATCTTCGTCCAGAGAGCGCCGTTGCCATATTTTTCGGTCGCGATCTTCCACAGCGAGTCGCCCTTTTCGACGACATACTTCGCTGCGGCCTGCGCTGCTGCTGGAGCGGACGGAGCCGGTGCGGTTGCCACTGGCGCCGTTGCTGCAGGTGCAGGCGCCGTTGCCGCAGGAGCGGCGGCGGGTGCCGCCGGTTTGGCGGGAGCGACGTAGCCGGCCGGTGTTACTTCAGCAATGCGGCCGTCCGTGTAAGGCTTGTAAGGGCTGTTCTTGCCCACGTAAGCCGCAACGGCTTCTTCGAGATTTGGTCCGAAATCATAGGCATTGATGGCCTTATCGTTAAAGACCTTGAAGCCGTCGCCGCCGGTGCGGACGTAATTGTTGGCTGCAACGGTGTAGGTTTTGGCCGGGTCGAGCGCTACAAAGCCTTCGCCGTCCTTGACCTGAATGTCGGTGACGCGTTCACCGACCGGCTTCGAGCGGTCGAATGAATATTTCATGCCGGAAATCTGCATGAAGCGTCCTGCGACGTCGTCGATCTGGCTGACGCCGTTTTCAAGTGCGGCCTTGATGTCTTCGCCTTTCAACTGGAAAGTTGCGACGGTGTTCTGGAAGGGCAGAACCGTCAGAACTTCGCCCATGGTCACGTCGCCCGCGTCAATGGACGAGCGCAACCCGCCTGCATTGGCAAAAGCAATCGTGACGCCCTGATCCTTGACGCGGTCCAGGGTCGCATCGGCAACGAGGTTGCCCATCGAGCATTCCTTGACGCGGCAAATCTTGCGGTCGCCTTCAATTGCGCCTTCGGAGGAGCCGACAACCTTGGCCTTCAGCTCTTCAATCGGTGCTTTAAGCTCATCGATCCGCTTGGTAATGGCTTCGTCAGGCGTGAAGGAGGCGTCGACCAGGATCGGGTCGCCCTTGGCTTCTTTCACGACGCCGTTGTCATCGAAGAGAACGCGGAGGTCACCAAGATATTTGCTGTACTGGCCAGCTTGAACGACTGGAACCTTGTAGCCGCCGGGATTGTCGACCAGGGTCGGGTAGGGGCCTTCCGCCTTGCTATCTGTGTTTGACAGCAACGTGTGGGAGTGGCCACCGACAACGACGTCAACGTCGGGGATTTTGGCGATATATTCCAGATCACGCGGATAGCCGACATGGGTCAGAGCGATGATCTTGTTGACGCCCTGTTCCTTGAGCTTCACCACTTCTTCGGTGATTTTCGCCACGTCATCGGCGATGGTGATGTTTGGACCGGGTGTTGCAAGTTCCGGTGTGTCGTTTGCGACGGCGCCGACGATGCCGATCTTCTGACCACCAACATCGAGAACGATGAAGGGCTTGACCCGATCGCCAATTTTCGAAGCGGCGCTGGCAACCACGTTGGCAGTTACGACGGAGAACTGAACCTTGTCGAGGAAGCCTGCGAGGCCGTCCTCGCTATCGTCAAATTCATGGTTGCCGACGGTCATGGCGTCGAACTTCATGGCGTTCAGCATCTCTGCTTCCACCGTACCCTTATAGGTGGTGTAAAACAGCGATCCCTGGAAATTGTCACCGGCGTTCAGAAGCAGAACGTTCTTGCCGTCAGCCTTGAGCGCGTCGCGTGTCTTGTTGATCGCGGTCAGCAGGCGCGCAGCGCCGCCGAAGCACTCGTTTTTGCCTGCTTCTTCCGCCGAGCAGGTCGAGTCGAACTTGTTGATCGCTTCGATACGGGAGTGGAAATCGTTGATATGAAGAATATTGAGTTCGTAATCGGCAAAAGCAGCTCCGGCCGAAAGCGTCATCGCCGATACGCTCAGCATCCCCAGTCTCAAAAATCGCTTCATAGTCCCTCTCCTGTTTTTCACGCGGAACGAGGCGGCTCGATCACTGTCCGCGCATGTTCGTGCTCATTGTCTAACGCGAAAGTATGTCAGTCTTTCCGCGAGCGATGTTTTCATCTGCGGCGCGGGACGGCAAGAGAAAATGTGACAGGGATGAAATAAAGAAAATGCACGCGTTAAGCGTGCATTTTCGAATATTCAGAAATGGAAGTAGGGTCAGCCCTGGCGGTTCAGGGTAAACTGACTGTTGGTGTCCGTCGTGCAGTTCAACTGCGACGGTGAGACCAGTGCGCAGTTGACGCGCGACTGTGTGTTGCGCACCAGCGATGTCATGTTGATTTCATAAAGCGTCGGCGAGATCGTGACATAGGTTCCAGATGCCAGAAGCGTATTCGTGTCGCTTGAACGCGTGGAGAACGAGCCGTTCTGGAATGTCGAGATAATGCCGTTACGGTCAATCCATCGGCCGTCCACCGCAGGTCCCCGCGAAACGGATGGCATGCTCGGTGATTGCGAGGAGGGTCCCGGCGCAACACACGATGACACAGCAATTGCGGCACAAAGCAAAGCAGCGCTCGTCTTGAAGTTCATGGGCCTGTTCTCCTGCGATTCGGTAAAGCCGGTGTTGTTCGACCATGCCGTGAAGTTTTTGTTATTTCAAGGCAACGCTGATGTATCGCACAGGTTCCACAGACGAATCCGAAAGCTCGACGGTCACGATCACGAGAAATACCTTTTTCAGCGGACAAGGATGTTCTTGAACTGCCAAGGATCGGACATGTCGATATTGTCGGGAAACAGACCAGGGCGGCCGTCGAGCGGTGTCCAGTTCGTATAGTGGCCTTCGACCGGGCCGAGATACGGGCGCTGAATTTCCAGGCAGCGGCGATAGTCCATTTCGTCCGCTTCAACGATGCCAACGGCCGGATTTTCAAGCGCCCAGACCATGCCGGCCAGCACCGCCGAGCTCACCTGCAAGCCGGTCGCATTCTGGTACGGCGCAAGAGTTCGCGCTTCTTCGAGCGTCAACCGGGAGCCATACCAGTAGGCGTTCTTTTCATGGCCAAACAGCAGAACACCGAGCTCATCGGCACCATCGACCAGTTCATCTTCACCAAGCACATGCTGAACAGCCTGCGGCTTGCTGCCATTACCGAACATTTCATGCAGTGAAAGGACTGCATCGTTGCACGGATGGTAGGCGTAGTGACACGTCGGACGGTAAATGACATCGCCATCGCTGTTGCGGACAGTGAAGTAATCCGAAATCGAAATGGCTTCATTGTGGGTGACGAGAAAACCGTACTGGGCGCCAAGCGTCGGGCACCAGGTCCGCACCCGCGTGGCGGCTCCGGGCTGATCAAGGTAGATCGCTGCCTTGGTGCCCTTCTTGTGTTTCCTGGCGTTTTTGGGTGTCCATCTTTCGTGCGTTCCCCAACCAAGCTCAGCCGGCTGCAGACCTTCGGAGATAAACCCTTCCACCGACCAGGTATTCCAGAAGGCGCCGAACGGTTTCGGCTCTCGGGCGCGTTGCGTGTCGCGTTCGGCAACGTGTACGCCTTTAACGCCGAGGCGTTTCATGAGCTTTGCCCAGCCTTCGCGGTCGGTCGCCTCAGGCTCGTCGAAATCGAGGCCGTTATTCGCGGCCAGATTGACGAGCGCCTGTTTGACGAACCAGGACACCATGCCAGGGTTTGCGCCGCAGGTGGAAATGGCTGTCGTGCCGCCCGGTTTGGCCGCTTTTTCCTTCAGCATGGTTTCGCGCAGGGAATAGTTGGTGCGCGATGCGTTATCGGCGTTTTTGTCGAAGTAGAAGCCGGGCCACGGTTCCACGACCGTATCGACATAAAGCATTCCGTGTTTGCGGCAGAGCTTCATGAGATCGATGGACGAGGCATCGACGGAGAGGTTGACGCAAAACCCCTGTCCTTCGACGTCCTTGACGAGAGGAAGGAGAACTTCCTTGTAGTTTTTCTTGGTCAAATGGGTGCGGATATGACGGATGCCTTTTTCGGCCAGAAAGCCGGCAATGTCCTCGCGGGGGTCAATAACGACAAGGCGTGATCGGTCAAAATTGAAATGGCGTTCGATCAGGGGAAGCGTGCCGCGGCCGATAGAGCCAAAGCCGATCATGATGATGGGGCCGCTAATATCGCCATAGATCGGGTAAGCTGGTTCCGCCATTCGTGATTTTTCCTTTTCAGCCAATGGGTAAGCTAGATCATACAATTCCGCCACAATAAAGGGGAGAGGGATGACGGCGATATGACGATGGATGTTTTTGTGGTTTGGAAGTCATTCTGGCGCTTCGCATTTTAGACGCTACGTTTATAATCAAAAGCGGATACGGCCATGAGATGTCACCGAACTGGGGGTGGGGACAAATCAGGAGGTGTCTTCGAGTGCCTCTTCATGGGAGACTTGCCGATTGGATAGTCTTATTGAGCGTGTTGCCGCGCTTCAGGACACGACCCCTGTTCTCATTGCTTTGTACGATGCCGAAGATCGGTTGAGGCACGCCAATCCTGCGTTTCGCGACACCTTCCAGCTTGAAGCAGAGGATTTTCCGACCTGGGCGGAGATCATGCGGATGAACCATCGCATGCGATCTGGTGTCGTTATCAAGAATGCCGATTTCGAGGGATGGTTGCTTTCCGCGCAATCGCGGCGCGGTAAGTTGTCTTACCGGGCATTCGAAATGGATCTCTATGATGGCCGTTGGTTCTGGATGACAGAGACGGTGCAGACGGACGGCTGGATGCTGTGCGTGGCCAGCGATGTTACCGAATTGCGGCAGGGATATCGTACCCTGCGGCAGGATCGCGATCTGGCGGTCCGAGCGTCACAGACCGATGAATTGACCGGTACGGCAAACCGGCGCTTTGTTTTCGCCAAACTGGATATGCAGATCGAGCGTTTCCGGGCAGGGCTTGAAGGTTCGTTCTGTCTCTGCACGATGGATATCGATTTCTTCAAGCAGATCAATGACCGCTTCGGGCACCAGGCAGGGGACACGGTACTGCGCGATTTCGTTCGTTCAGCGCATTCGGTCATCCGACGGGTCGACTGCTTTGGCCGGATCGGCGGTGAAGAATTCATGCTCGTCATGCCGCGCTGTTCGATTGTTGAAGGTAATGCGATCGTCGAAAGACTTCTGGAGAGGGTGCGGGCTTCGCGCCCCTTTGCCGCTGTCCCTGAGTTTTCCTATAGTTGTTCGGCTGGCATGACAGTGTCCAGGCCTGGCGATACGGCTGACGATGTCTTCGTGCGTGCGGACAGGGCTCTTTACGAGGCAAAACAGAAAGGCCGCAACCGTCTCTTGTCCACTCCGGCTTAGCACTGGCAACGCCGTGCGATCATTGCGGCCTAGACAAGCTCAGCCGCAATGAGGCCGTTAAGAGAGTTGCCGACAAAGAGGCGTTTGCCGACGAGGTCATCGGCCTTCAGGACCTGTCCACGCGCCTTGCGTTCGCGGATGAGGTCGGCGCGCAGGACGCCCGGCAATATGCCGCTATCGAGGGGTGGTGTCAGCAATTGCCCACCCGGCATCTCCACGAAAAGGCTTGTTGACGACCCTTCGCAAAGTTCTCCGCGCTCATTGAGAAGCAGAACCTCGTCCGCGTCCGTCGCCAAGAACTCAGCACGTGCCGCGTCATACGGCTCACGGCGGGATGATTTGTGCCGATAGAACGTGTCGGTGGAGTCGAGACGGATGCTTTGGGCAATGCGCACCCGCCAGACTGTATCGGCAGGCAAAGGCTCGAACGGGGTGGTGGCGATATCGAGTTCGCCCTTGTAGTTCATGACAATTCTGACGCAGAGCGGCATTTCCCCGCTCACCTCTTTTTCCAGCGCCTTGATCGCGTTGGCAGGCGGGCGAAAACCGAGTGCATCGGCGGAACGTAGGAGGCGGCGCATATGCTGGTCGATGCGTTGAAACCCGCTTTGCGGTTCCCATCTTATCGTTTCTCTCAAAGTCAGATCAGCAGGTTTGCGCTTCATCCGTTGGCCCGGCGTCCATGTCAGGTGGTATTGCCGCTATTTGAACCGGCAAAGCTTGTCCGAAATAGGATAGCCTTGCCGGTTTGCAATTTGGCGCTCAGTCCTGCTTGTCCAGAGCCTCGAGTTCGTCGATCAGCCCTTCGATCATGGAAAGCCCCTTGTCCCAGAAGGACGGGTCGGTGGCGTCAAGGCCGAACGGCTTCAAAAGCTCGGAGTGATGTTTGGTGCCACCAGCCTTCAGCAGTTCGAAATACTTGGCCTGAAAACCGGTCTCAGCGTTTTGGTATACCGCATAGAGCGAGTTCACGAGGCAGTCGCCAAAGGCGTAGGCATAGACGTAGAAGGGCGAGTGGATAAAGTGGGGAATATAGGTCCACCAGCTTTCGTAACCTTCGGAAATGCGGATAGCAGGCCCCAGGCTTTCGGCCTGGACGGAGAGCCACAACTCTCCGATCTGTTCGGACGTCAGTTCACCCTGCTTGCGGGCAGTATGAACTTTGCGCTCGAATTCATAGAACGCGATCTGACGGACAACGGTATTGATCATATCCTCGACCTTGCGGGCGAGCATGGCCTTGCGTTCTTTCCGGTCCTTCGTGTCATCAAGCAGTTTTCGGAAGGTGAGCATCTCGCCGAACACGGAGGCTGTCTCGGCAAGTGTCAGCGGCGTCGCGCACATCAACGCGCCCTGGCTGCCGGCAAGCACCTGATGAACCCCATGGCCAAGTTCATGGGCGAGCGTCATGACATCACGGGGTTTGCCGAGATAGTTGACGAGTACGTAGGGGTGCGCTGATGGCACTGTCGGATGCGCAAAAGCTCCTGGCGCCTTGCCTGGACGGGCCGGTGCATCGATCCATTGTTCGTCGAAGAAGCGACGGGCGATATCGGCCATTTCAGGTGCGAATGCGCCATAAGCGGAAAGAACCGTGTCTTTGGCCTCTTCCCATGGAATAACTGTGTTCGAGGTATCCGGGAGCGGCGCATTGCGATCCCAGAATTCCATCTGCTCCATACCCAGCCACTTCGCCTTCATCGCATAATAACGGTGGGAGAGGCGCGGATAGGCATTCTTCACTGCGGCGGCGAGGGCGTCGACGACCTCGCGCTCAACACGGTTTGCCAGGTGGCGGCTGTCGGCAATGTCTCCGAACTTGCGCCAGCGGTCGGAAATATCCTTATCCTTGGCAAGCGTGTTGGTGATGAGGGTGAAAACCCGCAGATTGTCCTTGAACGTCGCGGTCAAAGCTTCAGCCGCTTTTTTACGGGTTTCCGTCTCCGGGTCCTGCAACATGTTGAGCGTTGCTTCCAGCGGCAGGCTCGCACCATCGATGTCGAAACGAAGATCTGCCATCGTTTCATCGAACAGGCGATTGAAGGCGGCGGCGCTCGTCATCGATTTTTCGAGGAAGAGCTGCTCGAGTTGATCGTCGAGCTGGTGCGGCTTGTCTTTCCTGAGGTCGACGATCCACGGCCGGTAATGCCCCGCCAGCGGATCGTTTGTCATGCAGGTGTCCATCACCGTGTCGTCGATACGATTGAGTTCCAGTGCAAAAAACAGGAGGTGGGCGGAAATGTCGGTCAGCTTTGCCTGTGCGTCACCATAAAGTTTGCCGTTCGCAGGATTGGATGTATCGGAAAAATATGTGAGGCCGGCGAACGAGCCGATGCGACCAAGCAGATCGTCCAGCGCTTCGTACTCTTTCAGGGCGGCGCCGATGCCGTCATTTCCCGATGTCTTGGCTGCGGCCTCGAGTTTGCCCTTCCATTTGCTTTCGAAAGTTTTTGCCAGAGCCTCAGCCTTCTCCAGATCGCCCTTGTATTCTGCCGACTCCGCAGACGGATAAAGGTCCGAGAGCTTCCAGCCGGGCAGGTCGCCAAGCGCCGGATTGGAGGTTTCCGCAATGGAAAAGAGCGGTTGGCGGATCGGATGGTCGAGGGTCATTGGCTTATGTCCTTCTTGTCATGCCTGCAAAGCATATGGGCCTCTTGTTTCCCGCAGCGATGACTAAAATGCAAGCAATTCTCAAAACTGGATGTTCAAGTCTCGTGTGCCAGTGTGCGGCACAAGGGACTGCATGAAGCAGGGCCATAAACCGGAAACCGGAGCCAAAAATGACCGCGCATGTTCTCGTTATAGACGATGATCCCGTTCAGCGCCGCCTGCTCAAGAATGCGGTGGAACGTTATGGACACGCTCCCATGCTGGCCGAAAACGGCAAGGTGGGGCTTGAACTTCTCAAGCAGCATAGCGGTGAGATCAACGTCGTTGTTCTCGACCTGATGATGCCGGAAATGGATGGCCTCGGCTTTCTCAAAGCAATCGGTGAGCTTGGCTCCGATGTCCCGGTTATTGTCCAGACGGGCCAGGGTGGTATCGACACGGTTGTTCAGGCCATGCGCGCCGGAGCCTTCGATTTCGTCGTCAAACCAGTTTCTCCGGAAAGAATAGGCGCGGCCATCGCCAACGCGCTGAAGCTCGACCAGCGCGAGGCGAAAGCCCGCAGCGGTCGTCGCAGCCGCAGCCATGCCGTGAATTTTACCGATATCGTCTCCGCCAGCCCGGAAATGCTGCGGGTGATTGAGCTGGCGCATCGTGCGTCACAATCGAACATTCCGGTTGTTCTCGAAGGTGAATCCGGTGTTGGCAAGGAAATGGTGGCACGCGCCATCCAGTCGGCTGGCGACCGTGCCAACAAGCCGTTCATTACGGTCAATTGCGGAGCGATCCCGCACAATCTGGTCGAGAGCATTCTGTTCGGCCACGAAAAAGGTGCCTTCACCGGCGCGACCGAAAAGCATGTCGGCAAATTCATGGAAGCCGATGGCGGTACATTGTTTCTCGATGAGATTGGCGATCTGCCGCTTGAGGTTCAGGTCAAGCTTTTGCGCGCCGTTCAGCAAGGTGAAATCGAAACGGTCGGATCGGCACGGGTCCAGAAGGTGAATGTTCGGCTGATTTCGGCGACGAACAAGAACCTCATTGACGAGGTGAAAGAAGGCAGGTTCCGCGAGGACCTCTATTATCGCCTGAACGTCTTCCCCATCACCATTCCGGCGCTGCGCCGTCGCAAGGAAGATATTCCGCACCTGGCGCGTGTTTTTGCAGAGCGTTTCTCGATCGAACAGAAGCTGTCACGTCCGATTGGTCTCAGCGCCAGTGCCTTGGCACTGCTGACCGCCTACGATTGGCCCGGCAACATCCGCCAGCTCGAAAATGCGGTTTTCCGAGCTGTCGTCCTTTCTCAGGGCGACGAGCTGACGGATGCAGATTTCCCTCAGATCGCTTTCCAGGTCCCCGAGTTTGCGTCCCAGAGCGAGTTCGACGAGCCTTTGCGTCTCGTACCCAGTTCATCGTTGAGAGATGCACGTTCTGCCCAGACAACGGCCGTCGCTGAAAGTCACCACATGCCCCAGGACGACAACATCGATGAAGCAGAAGCATCCACCACGATCTATCGCGGTGGAACGCTCATCTCCAGTACCGATGATACGGGCAACGTCCGCAAGCTGGCGGAAATCGAGGAAGAGCTGATTCGCTTCGCGCTGCGCTTCTACCGAGGCCAGATGAGCCAGGTGGCAAGAAAATTGGGTATCGGCCGTTCGACTCTCTACCGAAAGTTGAAGGATTACGGCATTGACCCCGATGATCCGCTGCGAGATGTCGCTTGATCCCGCAAAACTTGCGTTTGCGGGCTGAACGGCAGATTCGTTAACTTCTGGTCAAGGATATCCGCTTACCGTCTATAAACCACTTGTTAGTGAGCGATTCACTATATAGAGGAAGGTTGTCTATGTGTGGCAATTTTGCCATCGTGTCACCGTATTTGACGTTCATTTGAGGCAATGTGACAGAAATTGTCTTCCAGGCGGGGATCGAATTGCCATATCTGCATCGGAATATCGCGCTTTCAGGCAAGATCGCGCGCGGCTTGATCAAGGATATATGCACGAAGCTGTCGGCACGCGCTGTCACCTTTGCCTGCCTGATGCTCGCCGCAATGCCTGTCGTAGGAGTTTCGGCGACGGAAGCCGCCGCCGAGACGCGTAGCCTCAAACTCTACTACATCCATACACGCGAGAAGGCGGTCATCACCTTCAAGCGCAATGGCAAATATGATCAAAAGGGCTTGCAGGAACTCAACCGATTCCTGCGTGACTGGCGTCGCAATCAGCCAACCCGCATGGACCCTCGCCTTTTTGACCTTGTTTGGGAAGTCTATCGCCGTAGTGGCGCGACGGACTATATCCACGTCGTTTCCGCCTTCCGTTCTCCTGAGACCAACGGTCTGCTGCGTTCGCGCACCAAGGGTGTTGCAGAAAAAAGCCAGCACATGCTCGGCAAGGCCATGGACTTCTACATTCCGGGCGTGAAGCTTTCTCGCCTGCGTGAAGTCGGGATGCAGATGCAGATTGGTGGCGTCGGCTTTTATCCGACCTCCGGTTCTCCTTTCGTGCACATGGATGTCGGTGGCGTTCGCGCCTGGCCACGCATGAGCCGCCAGGAACTTGTTCGCATCTTCCCGAAAGGCAATACGCTGCACGTTCCGTCTGACGGCAAACCGTTGCCGGGCTACGAGCAGGCGCTTGCCGATTACAAGAAGCGCGTCAGCTCTTCTTCCGTTCAGGTCGCATCCAGTGCCGGTGCCGGCCCGGCTGAATCCTCCGGTGGCGGCAAACGCAAGAACCTGCTTCAGACATTGTTTGGTGGTGGCGACGAGGATGAAGATCCCGATAGCATCGCAGCGCCTGCTCCGGCAGAACGTCCGGCCGTTGCCCGGCCGGCTGCTCCGGAACCCGCAGCACCAGCAGTTGAGGCACCCGTTGCCGTGGCATCTGCCGAGCAGCTTCCAGGTGTGAGTGCGCCGCTGCCGACTGCACGTCCTGCCTTTGGCAACGAACCGGCCAATAATGGTCTTGCAACAGCGCTTTATTCTCCGGCGCGTAACGCCGCGCAGGATGCTCTGCAGGCTGCGACCACGCCGACCCCTACCTCGGCTCCGGCCGATCGTCAGCAGTTTGCCGATCTTGCCGCGGTCTCTGTCCCCGTTCCGACACTCCTTGGCCCACGTGCCATGAAGGGTGATGCGGAAGGTGTGATGACGGCGTCCGCCGATGGCGCGACGCCGGCGACGACCGGCGAGCTTGCGGCTGTGCCAGTTCCGGCCAATCGCCCTGCCGTCGCAGAAGCACTGCTTGCCGCCGCAAACGCCGATCCGGAAGGTCAGGACGATCTCGCTGAAACGACAGAGGATACGCTGTCGCCGACGGTTGTCGCCGCTCTTGAGCAGAGCAGCCAGACTGCCCGCACACAGCTCCAGTCTGCATCGGTTCCGACCGCTGCGGCATTCCCGACCGCAAACAGCCACAAGCCTTCTGCTGCTCCAGCGCATGTGGCCAAGGCTGAACCGGGCAAGGGCTTTGGTGATGCTTTCGATCCGAAGCCAGCCAACGCGGGTGGTCTGAGTGCAGGTCTGCCTGCCAAGGGTGGTCGTCCGAACAAGGAAGACGCTGCGGTTTCCCAGCAGGCCATGGTTGGTGGCGGTCGCCTGACACAGGACCTGATTTCCGATTGGGCGCTTAACCAGAGCAAGGGTGCAACAGCGCGTTCCGTCAAGGCACCGCGTGTTGTCGCCAACCGTATGCTGAGCCACGACACCGCTTCTGCTACCGCGGCGAGCTTCAAGCCCGGTGCCGTTGTCATCGACTCCAGCCGCTTCAGCACACCGGTGAAGATGCACTGATCGACTGACAGGTTTGAAACTTTTTTGCCAGTGTCTCGTGTAAAGCGGGGCGCTGGCAAATTTGTTTCGGGAGTTATCTTAGTCAATTTGTGAGTGTGTAACGTTTGGTCAGCCGGTGGCTCGATGCTTAACTCGAACATCTGCGCGGTCGCTGCGCTGTCTACATTGAACTGAAATATTGCGACCCGGCCAAAGTGGTTGCGCTTGTGCGTAGCCTCGGTATGGTCCGCGACACGTTCTATTTCTCCGAAGAGATGCGCCGTGACTTGCAACTCATCGCCCCGGAATTTCGCAAGATGATGACGCTCAACATCGCCAAGTCACCGTCGCTTGTTGGTGCCGTTCACCATGCTTCGCTCATCAAGATCACACTGGAGCAGATGCGCCGCCCCGGTCTGTTGGACGCATGCCGCAAGGCCGGGCTGGAGGTGATGGTTTATTATGGCGGCGACGACATGGCAGTTCACCGCGAGATCGCGCATGCCGGTGTCGACTACATCAATCTCGATCGCTCCGACCTGTTCAATGTAGCCCGTAACGCCTTGCGCGGGGTCGCTGCCTAATGCAAATCGCCGTAGTCGCCGATATCCATCTGCACGATCTTTATGGCGGCTACGGCTTGGTGGAGAAGGGCAGTGGTGAACTTGCCCTTCGCACGCTGAATGACACCATGGCTTCCACGCGTGTCTTCAACGAAAGCCATGCTGCGTTTCTGGCGGTGCTGGACGATATCGTCCAGCGCGGCATTCGCGATGTTGTGTTGTTGGGAGATTATTCCGACGACGGGCAGCCCGGTGCGGTGGACGCGGTCAAAGCCATCCTGTCATCCTATGAGAACATGTATGGCCTTCGGTTTTTCACGACGTTCGGCAATCACGATAGTTTCGGACCGCAGCCGCTTCATCAGGGCAAGCATCTGACGGCAGCAGATGGGCTGAACCCGGTTTGGGTTTCAAGCGATGGTGGTGTGTCGCAGCACACTGTTGTTTGCAGGGATATGCAGGGAATGTCGACGCTCGAGGCGATGAATGCCATGGCGCCCTACGGTGTCGACCGTCCAGAGAATGTGCTGCATTGGGAAACGCCGTTTGGTGACTGCCCCAGGCTGGACGAGCGTCGACTGAGAGGCGATGCCGCGGCGGGACTTGATGCATCCTATCTGGTCGAGCCACAGGACGGACTGTGGTTGCTGCTGCTTGATGCCAATCACTTCGAACTTGCGGACGATCGCTGGCAATTGAAGGCGGATGCAGCCTGGGATCATATAATAGCAAACAGAAATTATCTGATTGACTGGATCGAGGATGTTGTCCGTCGGGCTACCGCAAGCAGAAAGACGTTGCTCGCCTTTTCCCATTACCCTGCATTGCCTTTGGCATTTACCAGAGCGGACGGAGAGATCAGTGCCGCCTGTACGCCTGACTGGCAAAAGCGCATGCCGTCTCCGGAAAGTAGCCGTCGCCTGGCGGCAGCCGGCCTGAAATG
Organism: Agrobacterium sp. NPDC090273; assembly: GCF_044772305.1. Taxonomy (NCBI): domain Bacteria; kingdom Pseudomonadati; phylum Pseudomonadota; class Alphaproteobacteria; order Hyphomicrobiales; family Rhizobiaceae; genus Agrobacterium; species Agrobacterium sp. NPDC090273. Next base: position 83,338 of record NZ_JBIVYN010000011.1, on the reverse strand, counting down.
GCATTTCAGTGGGCACATGCATATTGCCGGGAAAGTTGAACATTCCGGTCTTGTCAATGTCGCGGTTCCGTCGCCGGTTGCCTATCCTGGCGGATACGTCGTGGTGTCGGCAGACAGCGATGAGATTGTTGTCGAGACTGTACGGTTAGGCATCGTTCAGGGTTTCGATGTCGCCTTTCATGCCTATCACGCGCAGAGCCTGGAATGCGAAGGCAATCGATTTCTGCCATCCCTGGCTGCAAAAACATATCCCGAATTCCTGCTGGCACATCTGCAAAACCTGATCGTCGCAAAACACCTGCCGAACGACTGGCCCACGGAATTCTTGGCAAATCTCGGCGAGCCGATTGAAAAAGTTCTCGGCGGTGCTGCCTTGGCAATTGGCGTATTCGAGAAATGGCCGCAAGTTGCATCACTGCCATTGCGGACGATGGTCGAGGACTATTACCTGTTTCGCGCGGCTGGGCAGCTTGCCGCAGATGACGTGCCTTCTGACCGTATCGGTTTCTATGACGATCTGCGAGACGCGATCGGGGCACCCACGATAGCTGCCACGGGCGTTGTCTTTGATAGCGGTTTTCTCCGCCTGTTTTTTGCCTGCTGGCAATGACTAGAGAACAACGATAGGTTTCAGCTTTGCAACTCTATTCGTTGTTTTGCGTTCACTCTAGCAAGAGCTCAATAGACGCTTGTCATCATGCTCCCCGGCCGATTGCCGGGCGGCTGGTGTGAGCGCGGCAGAAACATTCGGAAATGCCAATTATCCATGAAAATCAACGATGATTTCTCAACGGATGCATTTGCGTATTTTCCGTTTTCACATTCTTAAAAAGCCGGTACTAATATTTGCTACGCGATTGTCTTGAGATTCTGATTCAAGCTTGAAGCCGACCAGAGGGCCTGAAGCATGAGAAGTCCCCAATCTACGTTGCACAGTTCAAAACGTGCCCCGCCAGCGCCTGAGGTTTCGACTGACAAGCTCTTTCTCTTCGACCGATATTTCAATCTGATCGAGCCCCGTTCCGTTGCGGGGGCGCATGTTTTGAATGAGGGTATCTCTCTCGGACAATTGCATCCTTATCTGGATCTGTCGATCGTGATGAGTCACGCCCGGTCTGGCGACCCGGACCCTTTGCGCCTCACCCACGATCTCGGCAACGGTCATTTTACGGTCCTGACCTTTTATTCGATCGGCGACATGCTGGGGATGGTGCAATCGTACCGGAGTCCTGACGATGATGAGCGTGCGACGCTGCTGCATCAGGCGACCCACGACCCGCTGACCGGCCTGCCCAACCGTCGCCAGTTCAGCAGCGACCTCTCGGATGCCTTATGGGATATAGAGACGGGTGATGATGTCGTTTCGTTGATGCAACTGGACCTCGATGATTTCAAACCGGTCAATGACACGCTTGGCCACCCGGCGGGAGACAAGCTTCTTCAACTTGCCGCCAGCCGTATAAAAAGTTGCATCACGGGTGAGGATCAGGCCTACCGTCTCGCAGGTGATGAGTTCGCCGTCATTTCACGCGGAGAAGGGCATCCTGCACGCAGCAGGGAGCTTGGAGATCGACTGGTACACGCCTTCAAGGAACCGTTCACGCTGGATGGAATTGCCGTTTTCGTGGGGATCAGTGTGGGGATTTCGATTGCGCCGCGAGACGGGGCCGATCCGGAAAAGCTGATGAAGGCGTCCGACATCGCGCTTTATGCTGCGAAGACCGAGGGTAGGGGGCGCGCCAGCACTTTCGATTCTAAAATGCTCTACATCATCGAGCAGCGCGAGCTTCTGAGACGCAGCTTGAGGATGGCGTTGGAGACCCGGCAATTCCTGATCGAGTATCAGCCAATTGTCGAACCAAGTGGTGTTGTCGGCTTCGAGGCGCTTTTAAGGTGGGAGCACCCGCTCCTCGGCACCATTCCACCATCAGTCTTCATCCCCATGGCAGAGGCCGACGGTCTGATGCCCGAGATCGGTTTGTGGGTTCTGGAGCACGCCTGCCGGGAAGCCTTGAACTGGCCGTCGGATTTCATCGTTGCGGTCAACGTGTCTCCTGCCGAGTTCCTGTCCAATGGTATCACGGACCGGATATCGCAGACACTTGACGAAGTGGGCCTTCCAGCAGACCGCCTTGAACTGGAGATAACCGAGAGCGTTCTTCTCGAGCGGACTGTGAACAATCTGGACACACTCAACACGCTGAGCGTTCTGGGAATTCGCATCGCGCTCGACGACTTCGGAACGCAGTATTCCTCCTTGAGTTATCTGAAGAATTTCCCATTCGACACGTTGAAGATCGACAAATATTTCATCCTCGATCTTGAAGCCAATCCGAAAAGCCGGGCGATCATCCGGTCCGTTATCACACTCGCGCATGATCTCGGCATGCAGATCACGGCAGAAGGTGTCGAAACGGATGCCCAGGCTAAATGGCTTCGAAACCTTGGGTGTGACCGGCTCCAGGGATATCTGATCAGCGAGCCATTGACAGGGGATGCCATCAAGACCTTCCTGAAAGTTCCAAAAACGCAACAGGGACTTCTCTTTTTGTGATGATGAGGTGAATATGCGCGTCACGCGAAAGCGGTCGACGGGCTGAGTGGTCTTTTATGGTCGGAGTCATATATGGATGTTGCGGCGGTCAGTCCTCAGGACAATACATTCGAACCTATGGCGGCGCTGGAGATCAATGCCACCCTGCTCAAATCCGAATGGTCGCTGTGCGACAGGGTGGCTGAGTATCTGTCGAGTATTGCTGGTCAATCGCATTCTGATGCGGCGCGGTACGCAAACTTTGTATCCGTGACGGTGAACGAACTCATAGAGCTTGCCTATCGCACCTCTCCCGATGCCGGGGCAGTCAAGTTCGAGGTCCATCAGAATGATGAGCATGTCCGTGTCGACATGAGCTTTTCCTGTGTCGACGCGCTCCGCGATGCCATGATCCACACGATTCGCAGAGGCGTGAGGCAAAAAGAGCCGCACCTTCCTGTGGGCCGTGTCGTGGACGATGTTTCCCGAGTCGTGGAACTTGCTGAAATATGCCGTGTGGGCTTGAGTGCACGAACGGAATTGTCTGATCGCATCGTTATCTCGGCAGCATTTCGCCGGACCGAGGAGCTGCAGTGAGCCAGTTGACCGCGCAATTCGACCCGACAAACCAGGAAATCGCCCTGGTTGGCAGAATGAGGCCGCGCCTCTCATCGGATTTGGGAAAAGTCCTGACCGTCGTGAAAGACAGCCTCATCGGCTGCAACGGTGTGGTCTATCTAAACGTCAAGCGATTAACCCATATCAACCGCACGGCATTCGATGCGTTGAGCGATGTTCTCCTTTCCGGCTGCCGTGAGCGGCCCGACCTCAAGGTTGTCATCGTGACATCGAGCGTCATTGCCTGGTCGGTCAAGCTGTTCGAAACCCTGACGACGCGTGCGCCGAACCTCGACGTGCAGGTCTATGATTCTGCGTTCTACCCCGGACAAACATTCGTTGAAGATGAAAGCTTCATTCCGATCCTGCGAACGCAGACGAAGATGACCTGGCGGCATGAGCAGGAGATTCTGCGTCGCCATGGGTTGAAGAGTGGCGTCGCGGTTGCCGATATTTGCTGCGGGATCGGGGACTTTGCCACCCTGATCCAGAAGGAGTTCAGTCCGACACGATTGGTAGCCCTCGATCATTCGAAGCGCAGCCTTGAATATGCGCGGCGCGTGGCCGACGATTTCGGGCTGAAATCCATCGAATATACCTATGGTGACGCCTCGCAGATGCTGCTTGAGGACAATCACTTCGATTTCGTCACCTGCCGGCACTCACTGCAGATTTTCGATAGGCCTGATGTGTTGCTGTCCGAACTCAAACGTATCTGCAAACCGGGAGGCAGGGTCTACATCACCAACGAGAAGAACTCCCATTGCCTTGGTGAACCGCACTCAGAAACGATCAAATGGACCTATAATGAGGTGGCCAAACTCTTCGATCATTTTGACATGGATGTTGAACTGGGTCCGAAAAGTCGCCGTCTGATGACCGACGCGGGCTTTGAAGACATCAAGGTCGAGTGTTTCATGGTCACCAATCTGGATGGCGACCCGCGCGACTTTGCCGATGTGATCGAGGCGTGGGAAAATGTCTATGCGGGCGTGATGGCTGTGCGCAGGGGCGACACGCCAGAGTTTATCCGCAAATTTCGCCAAGGCTTCAAGGATCATGTGCTGGCGGCCCTGCATCCCAAGGGTTATGCGGGTTGGCCGATCTGGGCCGCATCGGGACGGAAGCCATATTGATGGAGAAAACCGTCGCAAATCGCCCCATGGTTTGGCGCTCCTTTCGAGCCAAGTTTATTCTGCTCGTCGGCGGAGCCGTGCTGTTTGATCTTCTTGTCAGTGGCGGCCTGGCGCTCTGGAACGTGCAGCGGTTGTCACGTGATGCTGCCACCGAGGTCGGGCACGGTCTGGAGACTGCCAGCCAGGACTATATTCAGACCTACGCGAATTCCACGGCAGCACAGGTTTCCCTGCTTCTCGGGCAGGTCCATAGCGATGTGGGCACGCTGGCGGGCGTCCTGCAGTCGGAGATCGATGACCCTGTTCGCGGCGCGGATATTGGCGCATCCGTCGCGCGGCATTCGCCGAACAGCGTGAGTCTTGCTTACGACCCGACCGGCCGCTGGGCGCAGAATGCGCCCGGCAGTGCATCTGTCGTCAGCGCTTGGGGTTACCTGCTCGGGCCGGACAAACTGCCAAGACCCGATGTTCAGACCGATATCGAAGCCAGCGCCATTCTGGATGTCGTGGCGCCGAGCTTGCTCAAGAGCGGTTCTGCCAAGCTGCAGATGTATTATATCGGTCCCAAAGAGCGGCCGATTTTCAGAACGGCACCTTATACCGATCAGGCGCAGACATTCGACCGGCTTTATCCGGGCCACAACGACGCAAATTTCTGGGACTTCTTTTTTCCCGGCGTTTATGAATCCTGGCAAAGCTGGGCCGAAGACCCGACACGGCGCCCGGTCGCGGAAGATGTCACCCAGACTGCGCCCTACACCGATGCCATTACCGGCAAGCTGATAGTCAGCTTCTTTCATCCGCTCTGGACTGCGGACCGCAAGGGCGTGGCCGGAACAGTCGGCGCCGATATCACGCTCGACCAACTGGCCGAAATCGTTGAAAACGTAAAGGTTGCCCAGTCTGGCTTCGGTTTTCTCGCCATGTCCGATGGTAATGTCATAGCCATCAACAAGGCGGGTGAGAGTACAATCGGGCTGAATTCAGCAAGTGGTGGCACAGGTAGCGGTGTCACGGGTGTCGAGCGGTCGCTGAAGGCAAGCCGCCAGCCGGAAATCGCCAAGCTTGCCGACGGGCAGGAAGGCATCAAACACATCATGCTCGACATGGAAGGCAGCAAGGTGCCGTTCCTGGTCATCATGAAGAAGCTGCCGCCAAGCAATCTCTGGTCGATGGGGCCAGTGCGGGCAGATACCATGTCGCTCGGGATCGTCGTGCCGGAGCAAGAAATTTATGCGTCGCTTTTTGCGGCGCAGGGCAAAATCAGCGAGGCGACCAACCGCATCGTTGCCTACCAGATCCTTGCCATTCTCGCTTCATTGCTGATCGTGGCTGTGGCCGTATTCGCCGCGTCCAAGCGCATTACGCGCGGGATCAGTGCACTTGCTAACGCCGCGCAGCGCATTCGGGCCAAGGATTATTCTGTTCGTGTTGCGGTCACCAGTCGAGATGAAGTTGGTGAAGCGGGTGAAGCCTTCAACAAGATGGCCGAGGACATCAGCTACCACACCGAAAACCTCGAAAAACTGGTCAAGGAGCGCACCGCCGAGATCGAAGAGGCCAAGGAGGAGATTTCCGCGCTTAATGCCCAGCTTGAGCAAGAGAATCGGCGGCTGGGAACGGAGCTGGCGGTTGCTGAGCGGATACAGATGATGGTTCTTCCGCTGGCTTCCGAACTGCAGTCGGCGCAGAGGCTGGAAGTGGCAGCCTATATGAGAGCTGCAGAAGAGGTCGGTGGCGATTACTACGATGTTCTGGAGAGTGGCAACCGGCTGAAAATCGGCATCGGTGACGTGACCGGGCATGGCCTTGAGAGTGGTGTGCTGATGTTGATGGTTCAGTCTGTCGCGCGTGCGCTGCAGGAAGCCGGAAACACAGACCCGCTGAAGTTTTTGACCGATCTGAACAGCGCCTTGTTCAAAAACATCGAGCGCACCAAGATCGACAAGCATATGACCCTGGCGTTCCTCGACTATGACGGGAAAGAGATGATCCTGTCCGGTCAGCATGAAGAGGTCATCGTGCTGCGGTCAAACGGGAAGCTGGAGCGGATCGATACCATTGATCTCGGTTTGCCGATCGGCCTTGAGCCGGACATCGCCCCCTTCGTGCATTCCCGTAGAATTCCCTTTGAGAAAGGGGACTATATCCTCCTGCACACCGATGGTGTGACGGAAGCGGAAAACAGTGCCGGAGAGCTCTTTGGCATTGATCGACTGTGTGCTGAGGCGGCGCGTCTGAAGGGCAAGAATGCCGATGGTGTTGTTGCGGGCATAGTAGACGCCCTGATGGCATATGTCGGTACGCAGAAAATTCACGACGACATTACCCTTCTTGTATTGCGGCATAGGTGAGTTATGGCCAGAGCTGTTTATGGTGCTGAAGACCTGGTAGACGCCAATCTCGAGCGTGGTGCTCAATTGGTCCTGAGCGACGGCCCCCTCCAGATCGGTTGGCGGCATTCCGGTCTCACATCGGATTTCATCGCAGAAGTCATGTCGATGCCTTACGCCGTCAAAAAAAGCGACTATGCCGTCGTGCATCACAGCATCGCTTATCTCACCAACGAGCTTATTGAAAACGCTGTAAAATTTCGCCTTCCATCTGAGATCGTTATCGAGGCTTGCCTGGCCGCAACCACTGTGGTCGTGCGTGTCAAGAACGCCGTCGATGCCGAGACGTCAGCGGCATTCCAGCGAAAGCTCCGCACCATACTCGACCGCGATCCAGGCGAGCTGCTGATACAGCAGATCGAGGAAAATGCCATTTCCGACGGCAACGGGTCCGGTCTTGGGCTGTTGACGCTTCTCAGTGACTATGGTGCCCGGATGGCGTGGGAATTCAATGATATCGATGACAGCAGCGTCATCCTGACGACCACCGCGGCAATTTCAATTCCGATGGCCTCCAACACGTGAGTTTAAAAATGGAAATCAGCGACGAGAACTTCAGGGTCTGGGCGGAAGAAGGCGAGGTTTTCTTCGACGGCGTTTTGAGACTGGCCGGACCAGACGCCTATGCTCCGATCTATTCATTGGCTTCCGGCATTCTGGCTGGCCAACATAATCGTGTGATCTTCGACATCACCGGCCTCGAGTTCCTCAACTCTTCCGGCATCAACCTGCTCGCGAAGCTGACGATCGAGGCTCGCAAGCGACCCGAAGTGCAGTTGGTGATCAAGGGGACGAGCCAGTATCCTTGGCAGACGAAGTCACTTCCGAACCTGAAGAAGCTCTATCCCCAGCTCGACCTGCAACTCGTGTAGGCAAAGCGCCGGGATGATGAGTTTCGGCCATTTGAAATAAGCAGGTGCCCGTTCATGGCAGCGCGCGCTCCGGCTTCTGCTGGGGATCGTTTGGCCATGCACCATTGCGGCTAGGGCATGCGCGGGCGCGTTATGAATTGTCGACTGCTTTCGTGGCGAGCATCCAGATTTCGTGCCGCACCGCCCATTGTGCGCTGGCGTGTGGAGCGTTATTTCTCCCGCCCACGCCTAAGGGCATCGAGGAGAATTTCGTGCGTCGCATTTCATTGCTGGTGATAACCTCTTTGGCGCTCAACGGATGCGCTTTGACGCGTGTTTCCGATGAAGGTCATGCCAGAGACGTAAGCGAACTGAATGTCATCGGTTCAGGCCTGACAGAAGCCCGATCAGTCGCCGAACAAAAAGGCTTTGAATGCAACGAGCACATCCAGCAGAACGTTTCGGTGCTATCCAACAACGTCGTCCGCAAGACCAATGTGCTCGAGTGTACCAAAACATCGATGGAAGTTTTTTGCCCGCAGCGGCGGTACGTTGTTTTCAATGCGGATACCAAAACCGGCAAGGTCTACACGGTCGGAAAGCGCATTGATCAAAGATCGTGTTTCTGACTGTGAGCAGTCCGTGAAAATGCACGCTTTTAGCTGCGTGGTAGCAGTTGAAATGAATTTTAAATTGAAGGATCGTTCTTCGCCATTTCGTCCCGTGTGCTGGTGTCTGATCCCTTTCAACTCAAAAACGAACGGATTTCACTACCGCGTCTTTTGAAGGTTTAGAGCTTTTTGAGCCGCAGGCGTTTTTTGGGAACGAGATGTCCGGAACGGGAATTTTTGACTGAGGCGAATTAGGCCGCATCCGCGTACGTGCCGAGGTTGCCTGTTAGCGTCGGGCTCAGTTGAACGCAGAACCCCCGTTCCGGCTTTTTTCCAGTCAGTCCAACCGGCAAAAGAAAGCTTTTTCTTGTTGCCGCCGAAATAGAAGCCCGGGCGAGGCTTCTAACGCTTTTTTGAGTCAGTGTAGGACCAGAAGTTCTCGCAGAAACTGGCGAAAATGGAAAAGCAGTTATAGCGGAAGCCTGGTTCCGTTACCGTGTTGGAAAGGCGGCTTATGGCTATTTTGGCTTCTTCTGCTTGATGGCCTCTACAACCTTTGCGCCTAGAGTAGGAGCGGCTGCGACCGGTGCAACCTTATCCTTCTTAGGTTTGCGGATTTCTTTGTTGCTTCTAACTTGTCCCTTGGCCATTCGAATCTCCTCTTTGAAGGAAGAGATAACCGCTCTTTACGGTGGAATAGCAAGGGAAATCGATTTCTGACTTTTCACCAGCCCCGCCCGTAACAGGGTCAGGAGGCGTCCCGATCTGGGCCAGTCAGGCCGAGCTTGAGGCTCGTGGGAATTGGCGGGAGGCTAACGCGAATACCGGAACGGCTGGTCGCTCCACCAAAGTCATCTACCTCAATGAGCAACAGGCGCTGCTGATCGCCATTTTCTCCTGCGCCGAGAAAGCCGCAGCCGTCTGCAAGTTGATTATTGACGTGTTCACGGCTTGGCGATGGGGTCGCCTGGAGTTGACCGAGGCTGCGAAACCGAAGCCTTGATGCCCAAGCCCCAAGGCCAACAGAGCTTGTCAGGGAGGTGCAGGAAGGTGCTTTGCCGCAGACCATGCAGATTGGTCCTTCTGCCGTGCCGCTTCGCCTCTCTCAGGGTTCGAGGGCTGAGCCAAGGGCAGAGACTGAACTAGGACAATGTCTCGGCGAGGGAGGTTGAGAACGGTGGTTGAACAAACAGCAGATGGTCCGAGAAGACGTTAAAGCGGGCACAACAAAACAACCGCGTGTTAAAAGATGCAGTCCTTCGCGCGGTTGAATCAACTGGCGAAGGTAAGAGCGGGAAAGATGGCCTTGTTGGCTATTGCACCTGCGGAATACTGTAAGGTGACTGGATTCGATGAGCCTTTACCCTGGGTTCGGGCTTCGTTGCGTTGAGGAGCGCTTGAACATCCTCCTCAAGCAAGACCATTCGACCACCTAATACTCTGCAGGGCGGGCGGCTTTACCGGGTGCCCAACTTGGACAGCCCGCCCGCTACCTATTTGTTATTCGACCAATTACGTCTACTCGGTCGCATGTGCCTGTAGCGGGCACGACATCCAATTTCTGGCCTACTTCGTATTTGTCCTCGGGCTTACCGAGACGCACTGACTGCGTGCAAACGTACTTCTGGCCTTTCTGAGTTCGCTCGAATTCTATCCGTCCATACGTAAAGGTGTCATAGGTTGGCTCGACGAATATTTCCGTCATCGCGCCGCCACGCCGCGACCGCTTAACTTTCTGGTCCCAAACTTCTTGTATCGTTGCTACCGAGTGAGGAAATCGGCTAAAGCGCCATTCGCGTAGACCCATTACCAAAACGACAACGAATGCGACGCATCCAAATAGAAGCACGCCCCACCAGAAGCCAAATGCGTCAATCTCTGGGTCCCGAGGCGGCAAGTTTGACAATTGGTCTGAACCGTTGGTCTGAATTGGTCTGAGGGGAAAGCCGAATTTCCGGCTAGCAATTTGATTTCATTGTCAAATATATAAGTCTGGGAAAATTGGTGGAGCTAAGCGGGATCGAACCGCTGACCTCTTGCATGCCATGCAAGCGCTCTCCCAGCTGAGCTATAGCCCCATAAGGGTTCCGGCATTTTCATCCGGTTCCGGGAACCGAAGCGGTTGTTGTTCCGTTCGGTGGCGGCTTAGTACTTCGGCTTTCCGAAGAGCGCAAGCCAAAAAAACAGCCCGACGTCATTTTTTTGTCGTCGGGCTGTTTTTATTAACAAAATCAAGCTTCTTCGTCGTCACCCGTTACGCCGATGATGCCGGACATGTCGTCATCGTCATCGTCTTCGTCGGTTTCGAGGAAGGTGTCGTCGTCGTCGTCCATTTCGACGTCGTCGTCATCGCCCATATCCGGGATCTCGTCGCCGCTGTTGTCGCCATCAGCGTCTTCGAGCGATACGAGTTCGACTTCCGTGTTTTCGGTGTCGACTTCTGCAACGTCCTCTTCTTCAGCCTGCTCGAGCTTTGCCTGTGCGGTGCTTTCCTCGAAGAAGGAGAGCGGCCAGGACTTGCCGGTGTAGGGAGAAACGACCGGGTTACGGTTCAGGTCGTAGAACTTCTTGCCGGTATCTGGGTCTGTACGCTTGGTACCAAGTTCCGCTTTTGCCACTGTCTAAGCCTCAAATTGTCGGATGAGTTTCGGTGTGTACGCCGTAAAACCGGCATAGACGGTAAAATTTATAGCCGGTCCCCTTAATCGTTGCGGTCTTTCGTGTCAAAGACAAACTTCCGATGCTTTCATCTTGCCGCATCCTTTGCCGCCAAGGCAATCGCGGATGTGACATGAAGGCATCTCGATACATTCTTTATATATCCATGATTGGGCAAGGCAGTTTCATGACTTTTACGATCGCCATCGACGGCCCTGCAGCAGCAGGCAAGGGAACGCTCTCGCGCCGGATTGCCGAGACCTATGGTTTCCACCATCTCGACACCGGTCTGACTTACCGTGCAACAGCGAAAGCCCTTATCGATGCGGGTTTGCCGCTGGATGACGAGGCTGTGGCGGAAAAGATCGCTTTGGAACTGGATCTCGGCGGTCTCGATCGGTCGGTGTTGTCGCGGCATGATATTGGTGAGGCGGCGTCCAAGGTGGCCGTCATGACGGCGGTAAGGCGTGCACTGGTCAAAGCGCAGCAGCGTTTTGCCCAAACCGAGCCTGGCACGGTGCTCGATGGCCGTGATATCGGCACTGTTGTTTGCCCTGACGCTCCCGTCAAACTCTTTGTGACCGCCTCTGCTGAAGTCCGCGCGAAGCGGCGTTTCGACGAGATTATCGCCAATGGCGGCGTGGCTGATTACGACGGGGTTTTCGCCGACGTCAAAAAGCGCGATGAACGCGATATGGGGCGGGCCGACAGCCCAATGAAACCGGCTGAAGACGCGCACTTGCTAGATACGTCGGAAATGAGTATAGAAGCGGCGTTTCAAGCTGCGAAATCGATCATCGATGCAGCTTTGAAGAAATAGATTCCTCGCGAACCGCATCGTTCGTTTCGCGTTCATACCGGAATTGCCCGAAGACATGTCCTCGCGCCGGAAAGCCTTTTGATAAGGCGGGCATGGGTTCGGGTATTATCAACACTAGCCCACCGGCGCTTCTGTATCCGTTAAATCGGATGCACTCAGGAGATTTCATGTCAGTATCTACCCCCACGCGCGAGGATTTCGCAGCCCTCCTCGAAGAATCCTTTGCCTCTAACGATCTCGCCGAAGGCTATGTTGCCAAAGGTATCGTAACGGCAATCGAGAAGGACGTTGCTATCGTCGACGTCGGCCTCAAGGTCGAAGGCCGCGTTCCGTTGAAGGAATTCGGTGCGAAGTCCAAGGACGGCACGCTGAAGGTCGGCGACGAAGTCGAAGTTTACGTTGAGCGTATCGAAAACGCTCTCGGCGAAGCCGTTCTGTCGCGCGAGAAGGCTCGCCGCGAAGAGAGCTGGGTCAAGCTCGAAGCCAAGTTCGAAGCTGGCGAGCGCGTCGAAGGCGTTATCTTCAACCAGGTCAAGGGTGGTTTCACCGTCGATCTGGATGGCGCTGTTGCCTTCCTTCCGCGTTCGCAGGTCGACATTCGTCCGATCCGCGACGTAACCCCGCTGATGCACAACCCGCAGCCCTTCGAAATCCTCAAGATGGACAAGCGTCGCGGCAACATCGTTGTTTCGCGCCGTACGGTTCTCGAAGAGTCCCGTGCCGAGCAGCGTTCTGAAATCGTTCAGAACCTCGAAGAAGGCCAGGTTGTTGACGGCGTCGTCAAGAACATCACCGATTACGGTGCGTTCGTTGACCTCGGCGGCATCGACGGCCTGCTGCACGTCACCGACATGGCATGGCGCCGCGTCAACCATCCTTCGGAAATCCTCAACATTGGCCAGCAGGTCAAGGTTCAGATCATCCGCATCAACCAGGAAACCCACCGTATCTCGCTCGGCATGAAGCAGCTCGAGTCCGATCCGTGGGATGGCATCTCCGCCAAGTACCCGGTTGGCAAGAAGATCTCCGGTACCGTCACGAACATCACTGACTACGGTGCATTCGTTGAGCTGGAGCCGGGCATCGAAGGCCTGATCCACATTTCCGAAATGTCCTGGACCAAGAAGAACGTACATCCCGGCAAGATCCTGTCCACGAGCCAGGAAGTTGACGTTGTTGTTCTCGAAGTCGATCCGTCCAAGCGCCGTATCTCGCTCGGCCTGAAGCAGACGCTGGAAAACCCGTGGCAGGCATTTGCCTACAGCCATCCGGCCGGCACTGAAGTTGAAGGCGAAGTCAAGAACAAGACCGAATTCGGCCTGTTCATTGGCCTCGAAGGCGATGTCGACGGCATGGTTCACCTGTCCGATCTGGACTGGAACCGTCCGGGCGAACAGGTCATCGAAGAGTTCAACAAGGGTGACGTCGTCAAGGCTGTCGTTCTGGACGTTGACGTCGAGAAGGAGCGTATCTCGCTCGGCATCAAGCAGCTCGGCAAGGATGCTGTCGGCGAAGCCGCTGCTACCGGCGACCTGCGCAAGAACGCAGTTGTTTCCGCTGAAGTCATCGGCGTCAACGATGGCGGCATCGAAGTGAAGCTCGTAAATCACGAAGACCTCACCTCGTTCATCCGTCGCGCTGACCTTTCCCGTGATCGTGACGAGCAGCGCCCTGAGCGCTTCTCCGTTGGCCAGGTTGTCGACGCTCGCGTTGTCAACTTCTCGAAGAAGGACCGCAAGGTCATGCTTTCGATCAAGGCTCTGGAAATCGCGGAAGAGAAGGAAGCCGTTGCTCAGTTCGGTTCGTCCGACTCGGGCGCTTCGCTCGGCGACATCCTCGGCGCGGCTCTGAAGAACCGCGGCGAATAATCGCCAGACCGCTTGAAATGAAGAACCCGCCGGAGCAATCCGGCGGGTTTTTTGTTGGGTCGATTTACAGGTTCAAAACCAGTTCAGACAATGCCACCCATGCGTAGATAGTAGGCCTCGGCAGTCTCGTCGCGCATTCCGCCGGAATCATCGTCTTCGGGAGCCGCTTGCATTTCGTCATTTGCCGCAGCACGCTCTTCGAGATCATCCCCGGCGCCCTGGTCCGGCGGTTCATCTTCCGCCTCGCCCTCCGAGAAAGGCCCGTGGCCGCGATGCGGGGTCTCCGATTCCGGTTCGTCTTTTGCCAATGGGTAGGAAACGAAGGGCAGGGGTGTTCCCTCTTTTGCCAGCAGAGAGGCAACAAGCGGTTGGGAAGTTGCCTGTTCGAGAAAGGCGGCTTTGCCGTCCAGTTCCGCCGCCGCTTTGGCTGCCACCTGAGCATGAGAATGCTGCGCCGGCGTTTCTAGCTCTGTTGTTGGCTGTTGCGCTGCGAGTGTCGCAGCTTTGGGCTTTTCGCCCGATTGCTCTATCGCCGGTTCCAAGACGGTTGAGGGAGGAGTCGGTAAGGGCTGTTCGTTGCCGGCCGATGCGATGAGTGTCTTGCCGGTCAGTGCCGCAAACAGCAAGCTTTCCGTTTCCTTGATCGGCAGTGCGATCTGGTTTGGAAGGGCGTTCAGCGCATTTCGAATTTCAACGCGCTGCCGTATTGCTGCCTCATGAGCCTGCGTGTGGGACGGGGTTTGCCGAGTTTCAGTTTTCGCGATGTCGTCGGGGCGCAGATGTGCGGCAGCCGCTTTGACACCGTCCGCCGGTGTCTGCTGCCGATCTGATCTTATTGCAACTTCGGCGGCTGCAGCCGCTTTTCCAGATTGCGGCTGCTGTTCGAGACTGTCTGCTTCCTGAGCCTCAGCTACTAACGGCAAGTCCGGCATAGCGGCCATTCTCGCAACGATCGCTTCCTTCATCGGAGCGGCAAGTTGTGTGAATTGGTTGAGGACCTGTGCGACGAGGCGGTTTGCCGGGCTGCTTACCGGGCTGCTTGTCGCGGGCTGACTGGTCACTGGACCATTGCCTGACTGCTCGCTTTGAGAGGGCCTTGCCGCATCTGGCATCCGTGCCGGTTGCGTCTGCGAAGCTGGTTGGTCGATCCTGTTATTTTGCTGATAAGAGGTGACGACCGCCTTTGCGGCGAGATCGAGGCCCTTGTAGCGCGACATTTCAATGAGCAGGGCGAGGCGGGCGGCATCCGGGCCGGCTGGATTTTTGAGAATCTCCGCCAGCATGGAGAGGGTAAGTCCCTGAAGTGCTTTGCTGACCTGCTGTTCAAGCGCTGCGCGTTGGGCTGGAGGCAAGGCGCGCAGAGCTTCCGTCAGGCGTGCCACATAAGTTTCGATTGCCTCACCATCCTTGCGTGGAAGGTTCATCAGTTTGCCGAGCGTTTCCGACAGAATGAAGGTACTGCGAGAGAGCTGATATTCACTGGCAAGTGACGCGATCGTCGCCTTGGCAAAGAGGCTGCCACCGCTTTCATCGCCGACAGGGGTGGTCGAGACCGTGGAGCGTACGACCGGTTGCGTTTTTCCGGCCGACAAGGTCGTCGAATTATACGATGCATCTGCTGCAGGCACTTTCGGTACAGGCGGTAACATGGTGCGCTCCGTTCGTATCGATAACCGCCGCTGATCATTCAGAGGAGTACGCGCTGGCGGTATGGCCAGAGTTCACAAGTGTCGCGACGGTGATACACAGGTGTCATCTCGCCCGCTCATGCGGGAGCGTTGTGTGCGCAACGTTGAAAAATGCCCGTTGCCTTGCAGCACACAGAATCATCAAACTCCAGACTGCTTCGTCGAGGTTAAGATTTAGCTAACCATGCAATCCCAGCAGGTATTTATGGAGAAATGCCGATGAACATGCGGTAGAGGCCATTGTCATCCGAGTTGACCGACGAAATTCGATCTGGCTTAAAGGCATTGATCTCGGTCGCTTGTGAGGGTAACGCATCCAGCCAGCTTGCTTTTGGAAAGCTTCTTTCGGGACGCAAAGACGCCATTTCGGTTGGCCTGGTTTGGTCGTCCTCCCCGGTCAACATATCGTCGTTCGGCGCCAAAGATGGCGCGGCCAGGGAGAGGATGGCGCTTGCATTATTCTCTTCGGCCTCATGGCCTTCGTCACCGGATACCCCGGGCGTATGGGACATTGTTGAACTCACATCATGTTTCGCTCAAATGTCACGGGCAAAGTGCCGTCAGGCGGCTTTCCTCCGCAACAGTTCATAGAGGCCATCTTCATCGATGGATATCGGCAGAATATTTTTTTGGCTTTCGGTAATAACCGCCTGTGCGTCGAGCAACTGTTCCGCCTCGTCAGCTTGGCCGGCTGCTGTCGAGGCCGAGATTTCGGCTGACGCATCATCCACCTCGCCATATGCAGGCTTATTGGCATCGCTGACGTTCGATACGCCTGACAGGATGGAAATCATCGCCAGTTCGCCATCAGTACTGGCATCGCCGGTCTGCTGTGTCTCGACAGGATTTTCATCCTTCGCCGTTTCGTTCTGTTCTTTCACCGCATCCTGAAGTTTCTGCACCTCGTCCAGCTTCCCGCTGGCATCAAGGGTCTTGATGTCGGCTTCCCGCTCGGCGGCGACCTCCGCATCATTGACCTCGCCGATGCGATTACTGCCCCGTTCGGCTTGCAGCTCTTCCCTGGTTTTTGGGTCGGCAACATCTTCGAGGCGCTGAATGACCTTCAGCGTTTCGCGGCTGGTAAGGCCATTGCTTTGGGCCTGTCTATCGAGCGCATCTTTCAAAGCGCGCGCTTCGTCGCCCCAGGGATTGGCGATGGCCGCAATCATTGCGTTCGCGCTCATGCCAAGGCCTTTAAGGCCGGTTGATTCTTCGAGGTCATCGGTGCTCTTGGGCAAAGTTGCCCTGGCTGCCATGATGGCCTTTGTCATCTGGTCGCCAAAATCGTCTTCCTGGCCGGTAAGGCCTGCACCTTTGGCAATACGCGCTGCGAGCGAAGCCATCGGGTCTGTTTCGCTGGTCACCGCGCCATTCATGACATCGATAACCTGAGCTTCGGAAACACCGAACGACGTCAGGGAAATCTTGATGGCATTCCCCTGTGAATCACGTTTCGCAAAGCTGTCGGTCAGAACAAGGGCGTCGTTCAGCCTCTGTGCGAAGGCGCGGTTCGTTTCCTCGCTCTCTTGCGTCACGCCAAGAGCTGAGGAAAACCGGGCCATCAAAGAGGCGAAGGCATCTGGGTCGGCTCGCATGGCGCCGAAAAGATAGGAGCTGATCTTTTCGTTGGCCGCACGGTGCGATTGGTCCGGCTGCGGTTGCGTAGCCCTGACTGCGTCGTCTTTCTTCGTGCCTTTTGCTTTTTCCTGCTCTTCCCGCTGGCGGTCCTCGATCGTCTCGATCATGGAGCGCATGAGATCGCTGACACCGATCCCGGCTGCCTGCTGAAGAGGGGTAATCATCGCGATGAATTCCGGCCGCTACGTAAAGTTGCGACCGAGATTAGGCCATTGCGGTAAACCGGGCGTTAAGATGAGCCTGGCTCAACTGTGGGCGAAAATGTCGGTGTCTTCCCAACCGAGAAGGTCGAGTTTGGCGCGGGTCGGCAAAAACGCGAAGCAGGCCGTTGCGTGCTCGATGCGGCCATCACGCACAAGGCGTTGTGTCAGCTTGTCACGCAACGCGTGCAGATAAAGCACGTCCGAAGCGGCGTATTCAAGCTGCGCGGGAGAAAGCCTTTCTGCTGCCCAGTCCGATGATTGTTGTGCCTTGGAGATGTCGACTTCGAGCATTTCTTTCAAATTGTCTTTCAGACCATGCCGATCGGTATAGGTACGAGCAAGGCGGGACGCGATCTTCGTGCAGAAGACCGACTCGGTGGTAACGCCAAAGCTATGGAAAAGCACGGCAATATCGAAGCGGCCATAATGGAAGATCTTCTGCCGAGATGGATCGGCAAGCATGGCGACGAGGTTGGGAGCTTTCGTCTGTCCAGCCGCGATACGGATGATATCCGCCGTGCCGTCTCCGGGCGAAAGCTGCACGACACAAAGACGATCGCGGCGCGGTACAAGCCCAAGTGTTTCCGTATCAACAGCGATTGCGCCGATGTAACGGGCGGCATCCGCTTCTGAAATATCGCCTTCGTGATAACGGATGGGCGCAGGCATTAGCTTCTCCAGAGATATCGTGTTTGCTGTACCGGCTATAACCGAAAGGGCTCAAAGGCGATACCGTTTTATCGTTCGCGCACGTGTGCCGGATGCTTGCCTTTGGCAACCTTCGCGGGTTAGGCTCCGCCACTTTCCTTTTCAAACCTATGAAATTTTCGATGACAAAAAAAATCTATCTTGCTGGGCCTGAAGTCTTTCTGCCGAATGCCCGTGAAATGCTCGACCTTAAAGCCGCGCTCGCGCGGGAGGCAGGTTTTATCCCACTTTCGCCGGGGGATCTGCAGATTCCGCCCGCCGATACGAAAATCCAGCATGGTTGCAACATCAACGATGTCGATGAGCAGATGATGCTGGAGGCCGATGCCGTTATCGCCAACCTGACCCCGTTTCGAGGCATCGCCGCCGATACCGGAACCAGCTACGAACTTGGCTTTATGTGTGCTCTCGGAAAGCCGGTCTTCGCCTACACGAATGTCGCTGACAGTCACTTCAGCCGCATCACGGCTTATTACGGCGGCGTTGCGAGCCAGGACGAAACCGGCCGGTTTCGTGGACCGGATGGGTTTTCGATCGAGAATTTCGATATGGCGGACAACCTCATGTTGCATGGCGGCATCTTGAGACGTGGCGGCGTGGTGATTGTGGGTCAGGCATCGGAAGATGAATTGTATACGGACGTGGAAGCCTTCAAGCGCTGTCTTGCAGTCGCGGCGGAAAAGCTGCTTCATTCCCCCTATACCGACAGAAAGAATGTAGCGGAGACACTTGCATGACCGGAACCATTTTCATCACGGGCGCGACATCCGGCTTCGGACAGGCCACAGCGCGGCGCTTCATCGCTGAAGGCTGGAAAGTTGTCGGCACCGGTCGTCGAGCAGAACGGCTCTCGGCACTGTCGGAAGAACTCGGTGCCAATTTTTACGGTGCAGTCTTCGACATTACTGATGAAGATGCCATGCAGAAAGCAATTGCCAGCTTGCCGGCAGATTTCCGCGATATCGATGTCCTCGTCAACAATGCCGGTCTGGCACTCGGCACTTCGCCGGCACCCCAGGTGCCGCTGAAAGACTGGCACACCATGGTGAACACCAATATCACCGGCCTTTTGAATATTACCCATCATCTGTTGCCGACGCTGATCGAGCGCCGGGGAATGGTGGTCAATCTTGCCTCCGTCGCCGCGACATATCCCTACCTTGGCGGCAACGTCTATGGCGGGACCAAAGCATTCCTGCGGCAGTTTTCATTGGGGTTGCGTTCCGATCTGCATGGCAAGGGTGTCCGCGTGACGTCTATCGAACCGGGCATGTGTGAAACCGAGTTCACGCTTGTGCGTACCGGTGGCAATCAGGAAGCGTCGGACAATCTCTACAAGGGTGTCAATCCGATTACGGCGGACGATATCGCCAATACGATCCACTGGGTTGCCTCGCAGCCCAAGCACATCAATATCAACAGCCTCGAATTGATGCCGGTCAATCAATCTTTTGCCGGTTTTCAAGTCTATCGCGAGAGTTGAGCGACGCAGTTCGCCACGTAGTTGATGAAAAACCGTGCAGCGATTTTGCAGCCATGCAGAAATGCATTGCTGCATTGCGAGAGTTGCTCTGTTAAAATTCGCAAATACGACTATGTTTAAATCATCGAAACGGCGCACTCCTCCTCCCAGCGCCGTTAGATGTGGATCGACGGTACTCCTCCTCCCAATCGTCGATCAAGTTTGAAGCCTGCCGCACCTCCTCCCGCGGCAGGCTTTTTCCTTTTTAGGGCTTTCCAAAATTCTCGCTTGGACACGGCTCGGATGGCGATCTCAAGTCATCCGGCTCTTTGCTGCCGTGGTTGCTCCACTCTGTCCCTGCCGACTTCGGTAGTGCGCCGGCTGGCAATGAGATTTTTGTCGTGTCGTCAAGGCGAGCTTTCATTTGGATTGAAGTCTGGCGATCACGTTTTCGTTATGTCTAGATAAATATGCACAGTTTTGTGGCCGGCCGTGTTCCCGGCCCATTGCCTCGCCAATTGCGTGTGTTATGCATGTGCAAAAGAACGCTTGGGAGGTTGCCGGCACGTTGGTGCTTGTGTGCCCAAAAGCGACGGGGAGAGAATGGCAGACTTTATAGAAGCGCTTAAGCGCTTTCAGCCGGTCGCGGTAGCGCCGATCGCTGAAGACGAATTGAGATTGCGCGTCCGCAATCTGCAAATGCAAATGATCCAGAACAACGTTAAGGCCGTTTGGCTCGATGCTTCGTCATCGTTGACCTATTACACTGGCCTGTCGCTCGGATTGTCTGAACGAATCCATGGCGCTCTGGTGCCGGCAGACGGTGAATTGATCTACGTCAGCCCGACTTTCGAAGAGCCCAAGCTGCAGACGCTGATCCGTATTCCGGGTAACGTTGCCGTATGGGAAGAAGACGAGAGCCCGTTCCACCTGATGGCAGACCGCTTTCAGGCTTTGGTTTGTCCCGGAAGCTTCCTCGCAATCGATCCGGCAACACCCTTCGTTTTTGCTTCTGCCTTGATGCAGCGCCTGGAAGGGCGTGTGATTTCGGCCCAGCCGATGATCGTCAGGCAGCGGCAGATCAAGTCTGCAGCGGAAATCGCCATCATCCAGACCGCGATGGACGCCAGCTACGGCGTGCAAAAGGCCGTTTTTGAGAACCTGCGCGCCGGTGTTTCAACCACCGAAGTCGCTGACTTCGTTAATGCTGCCCACATCGCGCTTGGCCTCAAGCCGCTTTTCGTTGCTGTTCAGTTTGGTGAGGCGACTGCCTATCCGCACGGTGTTCCTTATGCCCAGACGCTGAATGACGGCGATATGGTTCTGGTCGATCTTGGCGGAATACTGCACGGCTATCGCTCTGATATCACACGCACATATGTCTCCGGTCAGGCCACCGACCGCCAGCGTTTCATCTGGAACGCCGAACGCGATGCGCAGGCTGCGGCTTTTGCTGCAGCAAAAAATGGTGTTGCCTGTTCGCAGGTGGATGCGGCTGCGCGTCAGTCGCTGACGGATGCGGGCTTTGGCCCCGGTTACGCCGTTCCAGGACTGCCCCATCGTACCGGGCACGGACTTGGACTGGATATTCACGAAGAACCATATATCGTTGCAGGCAATGAGACGCCGCTTGAACCTGGCATGTGCTTCTCCATTGAGCCGATGCTGTGCGTTTATGGGGAGTGCGGTGTCCGCCTCGAAGATATCGCTTATATGACGGAGGCCGGGCCACGGTGGTTCTGCACTCCGGAAACGAACCTCGACCGGCTCTTTCAGCCGGACGCAAGGTAATTGGTCGGGAGGCAATAAGTCCGATCGGCAACGCGCATCACGTGTTGTCGCTGACCAGGCAAAAAGGCCCGTCAACGGGCCGAAACAGGACTCAGATAAAGAGGGAAAGGACCACCAGATGAAAACGCTGACCCGCAGTTTGCTGATCGCTTCTGCGATTGCGATCACTTCCGCCATGCCCGCCATGGCGAAAACCTTCGTTTATTGCTCCGAGGCTTCGCCCGAGGGCTTCGATCCGGCGCCTTACACTGGCGGCGGCACCTTCGATGCGTCGGCGCACCCGGTCTTCAACCGTCTTGTTGAATTCAAGAAGGGCACGACCGAAATCGAGCCTGCACTTGCTGAAAAGTGGGAAGTTTCCGCTGACGGCCTGGAATACACCTTCCACCTGCGCAAGGGCGTGAAGTGGCATTCCAACGACAAGTTCACGCCGAGCCGCGACTTCAACGCTGATGACGTAATCTTCAGCTATGATCGTCAGGGCAACGACAAGAACCCGTGGCATCAGTACATCGCCGGCATCACCTACGAGTATTATTCCTCGATGGAAATGCCGTCGCTGATCAAGGAAGTGACCAAGGTCGACGACTACACCGTCAAGTTCGTCCTGAAGCACCCGGAAGCTCCGTTCCTCGCGAACATCGCCATGCCTTTCGCTTCGATCGTCTCGAAGGAATATGCCGATACGCTCGACAAGGCCGGCACGAAGGAAGACTTCAACAACCTGCCGATCGGCACGGGTCCGTTCAAGTTCGTCGCTTACCAGAAGGACGCGGTTATCCGCTACCAGAAGAACGCCGACTACTGGGGCACCGCACCGAAGATCGACGACCTGATCTTCGCAATCACGCCGGACGCTGCCGTTCGTCTTCAGAAGCTTAAGGCTGGCGAATGCCACCTGATGCCTTACCCGGCACCGGCTGACCTCGACGCCATCCGCGCCGATACCAACCTGAAGCTCGACGAGCAGTCCGGCCTTAACGTTGGTTACCTTGCCTACAACACCACGGTTAAGCCGTTCGACGATCCGAAGGTTCGTAAGGCCCTCAACATGGCCATGAACAAGCAGGCGATCATTGACGCCGTGTTCCAGGGCAACGGTCAGGTCGCAAAGAACCCGATCCCGCCGACAATGTGGTCGTATAACGACAGCGTCAAGGATGACGCATACGATCCGGAAGCCTCCAAGAAGCTTCTCGAGGAAGCAGGCGTCAAGGATCTGTCGATGAAGATCTGGGCGATGCCGGTACAGCGTCCTTACATGCCGAACGCCCGTCGTACCGCCGAGCTTCTGCAGTCGGACTTCGCCAAGGTTGGCGTCAAGGTCGAGATCGTTTCCTACGAGTGGGGCGAATACCTGAAGAAGTCGATGGAACCGGGCCGGGACGGCGCCGTCATCCTCGGCTGGACGGGCGACAATGGTGACCCGGACAACTTCCTCAGCGTTCTGCTGTCTTGCGCTTCGGCTCAGCCGGGCGGTGCAAACCGCGCTTTCTGGTGCAACAAGGAGTTCTCCGATCTTCTGACCAAGGCAAAGCAGACGAGCGACGTTGCTGAACGTACGAAGCTCTATGAGCAGGCGCAGGTCGTCTTCAAGGACCAGGCTCCTTGGGCAACCCTCGACCACTCCACTCAGTACGTGCCGATGCGCAAGAACGTAACGGGCTTCCAGATGAGCCCGCTTGGCGACTTCGTTTTCGACACCGTTGACATCACGGAGTAATCCCAAACAACAGGACGCGCGGCAGAACGATGTTCTTCCGCGCGTCTTTTCAGGAAAAAGACCATGATCCGGTTCATTCTCGGCAAACTTCTCTATCTCGTTCCGACGTTCCTCGGGATTACCATTGTCGCTTTCGCCTTTGTGCGCGTGCTGCCGGGCGATCCCGTGCTGCTGATGGCAGGCGAGCGTGGTATTACGCCCGAACGGCATGCACAGCTTGCCGAACAGCTCGGCTTTAGCCAGCCTGTCTGGCAACAGTACCTTCAGTTTCTAGGGCGTCTCCTGCAGGGCGATCTCGGCAATTCGCTTGTCACGAAGAAACCCGTTCTGACCGAGTTCCTGTCGCTGTTTCCTGCGACGGTCGAGCTTGGCCTCGTCGCCATCATCATCGCAACCGCAATCGGCGTTCCTGTCGGCGTTCTCGCTGCAATCCGTCGCGGTTCCTGGTTCGACCAGATCTCCATGACGACGGCTTTGGTCGGCTTTTCGATGCCTATCTTCTGGTGGGGGCTTCTGCTCATCATCATGTTCTCCGGTATTCTTCAGTGGACGCCGGTGTCAGGACGCATCTCGCTGATGTATTTCTTCCCGTCTGTCACCGGCTTCATGCTGATCGACAGTCTGATTTCCGGGCAGAAAGGCGCCTTTATCTCGGCGTTGTCGCACCTGATCCTGCCATCGGTCGTGCTTGCCACGATCCCGCTTGCGGTCATTGCGCGCCAGACGCGTTCGGCAATGCTGGAAGTGATGGGTGAAGACTACGTCCGCACGGCTCGTGCCAAGGGCATGTCGCCTGCACGCGTCGTCGGCATTCACGCATTACGCAATGCCATGATCCCGGTCATCACCACCATCGGCCTGCAGATTGGCGTGCTGATGGCGGGTGCCATTCTGACCGAAACCATCTTCTCCTGGCCGGGTATCGGCAAGTGGATGATCGATTCCATCTCGCGCCGCGACTATCCGGTGGTGCAGAGCGGCCTGCTTCTGATCGCGGGCATGGTAATGGTCGTCAACCTGCTCGTCGATCTGACCTATGGCCTCATCAATCCAAGGATCCGTCACAAATGAGCAATGTGACCACGACCCAGGGCGTCAAGCTTTCTGACGCCGCCATTCGCCGCCGGATGATCGCCGATTTCTGGTTCTATTTCCGCCAGAACCGCGGCGCCGTCATCGGCCTTGCCGTGTTCATCCTTTTGGTGCTGGTTGCGGTTTTTGCACCGCTGATTGCACCGCATGATCCGACCCAACAGTACCGCGATGCGCTTCTGATCCCGCCATTCTGGCAGGAAGGCGGTCGCGCCGGCTTCTTCTTCGGAACCGATGCGGTTGGCCGTGACATGCTTTCGCGCCTGATCTACGGCGCGCAATATTCGCTGTTCATTGGTATCGTCGTTGTTTCCATCGCGCTGGTGGGCGGTATTGTCATTGGTCTTATCGCCGGTTTCTTCGGTGGTTGGGTGGATGCCGTCATCATGCGCGTCATGGATGTCATCCTGGCGTTCCCGTCGCTGCTTCTGGCGCTGGTTCTGGTTGCGATCCTCGGACCAGGCCTCACCAACGCGATGATTGCGATTGCCATCGTCTACCAGCCGCACTTTGCGCGTCTGACGCGCGCGGCGGTGATGAGCGAGCTTCGTCGTGAGTATGTTACAGCAGCGCGTGTGGCCGGTGCCGGCAATATGCGTCTGATGTTCAAGACCATCTTGCCGAACTGCCTCGCGCCCTTGATCGTTCAGGCAACACTGTCTTTCTCGTCGGCGGTTCTGGATGCGGCGGCACTCGGTTTCCTTGGCATGGGTGCACAGCCGCCGTCGTCCGAATGGGGCACGATGCTTGCAGAGGCACGTGAATTCATTCTGCGCGCATGGTGGGTTGTAACCCTTCCCGGTCTCGCGATCCTGATTTCCGTGCTCGCGATCAACCTCATGGGCGACGGGCTGCGTGATGCGCTCGACCCGAAATTGAAGCGGAGCTAACGGATGAGCCTGCTGAAAATCAAAAACCTCACGGTGAAGTTCGCCACCGCTACCGGTTCCTTCACCGCCGTTGACGGCATTGACGTGTCGGTCGACAAGCACGAAGTGCTGGCGATCGTCGGTGAATCCGGTTCGGGTAAATCGGTGTCGATGCTGGCCGTCATGGGCCTGCTGCCCGATACGGCGATGATCACTGCCGACGAAATGACCTTCGACGGCAAGAACCTCCTGGCCCTGTCGTCGCAGGAGCGCCGCAAGCTGATCGGCCGGGAGATCACAATGATCTTCCAGGAGCCGATTGCCTCGCTCAATCCTTCTTTCACTGTCGGCTTCCAGATCGAGGAAGTGCTTCGCCTCAACCTCGGCATGAGTGGTTCTGCGGCACGCGCCCGTGCTCTGGAACTGTTTAAGGCGGTTGGTATTCCTGACCCGGAAACCAAGCTCAAGGCCTATCCGCACCAGATGTCTGGCGGTCAGTGCCAGCGCGTCATGATCGCCATCGCCATTGCGTCGAAGCCACGCCTGCTCATCGCCGATGAGCCGACCACGGCACTCGACGTGACGATCCAGAAGCAGATCCTCGATCTCTTGATGAAGCTTCAGGAAGAATACGGCATGGCGCTGATCCTGATTACCCATGACATGGGCGTCGTTGCAGAAACGGCTGACCGTGTCGTGGTGCAATACAAGGGTCGCAAAATGGAAGAAGCGGATGTTCTGAGCCTGTTCGAAGCACCGCAGCATCCTTACACTAAGGCGCTGCTTGCCGCGCTGCCGGAAAATGCAACCGGTGACCGTTTGCCGACGGTATCAGACTTCTTCGGCAAGGAGGGCGTACAATGAGTGTTGTCGTCGAAGGTAAGGGGATTACCCGCGATTACCACGTTCCGGGT
Organism: Agrobacterium sp. NPDC090273; assembly: GCF_044772305.1. Lineage (NCBI taxonomy): Bacteria > Pseudomonadati > Pseudomonadota > Alphaproteobacteria > Hyphomicrobiales > Rhizobiaceae > Agrobacterium > Agrobacterium sp. NPDC090273. The sequence continues at coordinate 57,762 of NZ_JBIVYN010000011.1, read as the reverse complement.
GGCATGTTCGGCGGTTCCAAGATGGTGCAAGCGCTGAAAGGCATCGATTTTGCCGTTGAACGTGGCAAAACGCTGGCCATTGTCGGTGAATCCGGTTCGGGAAAATCCACGCTTGCGCGCATCATTGCGCTCATTGACCCGGCATCGGGCGGTGAGCTGAAGATCGAGGGGCAGGCGGTTGATATCGCCAAGCGTCGCCCTGGTCCCGATATGCGCTCCAAGGTGCAGATGGTGTTCCAGAACCCCTACGGTAGCCTCAATCCGCGCCAGAAGGTTGGCGATGTGTTGATGGAACCGCTGGTGATCAATACGTCCGTCCCAGCCGCCGAGCGTCGCGAACGGGCAGAAGCCATGCTGGTCAAGGTTGGTCTTGGCCCGGAGCACTTCAACCGTTATCCGCACATGTTCTCGGGCGGTCAGCGCCAGCGTATCGCCATCGCACGCGCGCTGATGCTGAACCCGACGCTGCTGGTTCTGGACGAGCCGGTTTCTGCGTTGGACCTATCGGTTCAGGCGCAGGTTCTGAACCTGTTGGCCGATCTTCAGGAAGAGTTTGAGCTGACCTACGTTTTCGTCAGCCACGATCTTTCCGTGGTGCGTTACATTGCCGATGACGTGATGGTGATCTCAAAGGGTGTCGCGGTAGAGCAGGGCACGCGAGAGGAACTGTTCGCAGATCCGAAGCATCCCTATACACGCCAGCTTTTTGCGGCGACGCCGATCACGGATGTCGATGCCATTCGCGCTCGCGTCGAGCGCCGCAAGGCCGCACGCATCGCCGCTACAGCCTAAGCATTTGTTTTGGCAAAGACGAAACAGGCCGGTTTTCCGGCCTGTTTTTTTGTGCGCTGATTTTGCAAGCGATTCACGGCTTCAGAAAACTGCTGACAGCGGCAAGCGCACCATTGTCCCTGACATGACGATATGCAGTTTTCAATTCTGCAACGAAGTCTGTGTTGTCAGGAAGGTCGTCACCGAATGTACGGGTGAAGCCCAGAAAGCGGTCGATGACGTCGTCCGGCTCCATCCGTAGCTGGTCGGGTGCATCCCATTCATTGAAGACTGGATCCAGGATCGTAATCGGCTCGCCGTTTTCATCGATCGTCGCGCAGGATCGGACCCAGAGCGCGACGGCGAGCACAAGGGGTCGGCTATCGACCTTGGATGCCAGCAGTTCTCGCAGCGGCGCGAGGACGCGCAGCGGCAACTTCTGCGAGGCATCCGAGGCGATCTGCATGGTCTTGTGTTGAAGCGCGGGGTTGCCGAAGCGCTCGCGTAAACCGGCCGCAAATGCCTCTCCGTCAACGGCGGCACTGAGTGTTTGTTTCACAGCATGCCAATAGGCATCGATAAAGCGCCGGATCGCAGGTTCGCTCCATGCATCGGCGACGGTGGCGAGCCCGGTGACCTGGCCGGCTGCCGCAATGGCGCTGTGCGCACCGTTCAGCATCCTGAGCTTCATATGCTCATAGGGTTCTACGTCTGCAACGAACTCCACACCGGACTTTTCAAGCATTGGTCGCCCGTGTGGAAAGCGATCTTCGATGACGAAGCGGAAGTAAGGCTCAGCGACCACGGGCCAGGCGTCCTCAACGCCAAGGGCAGCTTTGATGGTTTCGCGATCAAGGCTGGTGGTTGCTGGAACGATCCTGTCGACCATTGAACAGGGGCAGGCGATGTTCTCGCCGATAAAATCCGCCAGTTCGGGTTTGGCCAATCTCGCATATTCCAGCAGCAGCTTTTGCAAGACACGGCCATTGGATGGGAGATTGTCACAGGACAGAAGCGTAAGTGGCAAAGAACCTTCTGAAAGCCTGCGCTGCGTGGCGGCGAGAATGAAGCCGTAAATGGTTCGCGGCTTGTCGGGATTTGCAAGATCGTGGAGGATATCCGGGTGGTCGCGCAGCAGGGTCTTGCTGGCAAGATTTGTAACGTAACCTTTTTCAGTTACGGTCAGCGTGACAAGCCGGACAGCCGGATCGGACAGACGGTCAATGAGTGTCTCGGGCGCCTCAGGCGCGACGATTGTTTCGACAATGGAGCCGATGATGCGCAGCTTCTCGCCATCTGCATCGCGCAAGCTGAACGTGTAGAGATTGTCTTGAGGTTCGATTGCATCGCGTGTGTCTGCACTTCTGAGCGATGCGGCCACAATGCCCCATCCGGTCTCGCCCCGCGCGAGGCAGTCATCGATAAAAACCGCCTGATGGGCGCGGTGGAAGGCCCCGACACCGAGGTGAACGATACCCGGTGTGACCGCGTCGCGATCATAAAGGGGGATTTCGATGGATTGAGGCAGATAGGACAGGGTTTTGGCGGAAAGCCGTTCTGACATTGGCAGCGTCGTGGCTTTCGGATTTTCAAACGACAATTCTGTTTCCTCCCAGTTGTCTTTATCATGCTGCCGGCAGCTATCCTCCGTTCTGCTTCAGCAGACGTATCTGGCGCAACGTGTTTTGCCGGCTGCGCTCCAGGTGGCGCCACAAAGCATCGACGATCTGTGCCTTGCTTTTTGCACCCACCGCATCTGCGATATTCTGGTGCTCATCGACAGAACGGCTGTAGTCACCCAAAATCGAGACGAAAACGGTGTGCGTCTGGTCGAGGATGCGCTCATGCGAACCGGAAATGACGGGAATATTCGCAGCACTGACAAGCAGGCTGTGGAAAGAACGATCATAGAAAAGCGCCTGTGATAGGTCGTCCAGGCTGGTGCCTTTTGAGAAAGCACGATGTTTCTCGAGGCTTTCCAGAAGTTTTGCATGGAGGGTGTCGTTCAACTGCCCGGCGTCGAATGCCACTTCGACCGCACCTTTTTCGATAAGCATTCTGGCGGCGTAGAGTTCCTCAACATCCTCAATGCTGAAATCCCGCACCACCATGCCGCGGCGGGATGAATTGACCACGAGCCCATCCGCCTCGAGCTTGAGACAGGCTTCCTTGATCGGAGTTGGGCTTATTCCGAGATCTGCGGCGAGTTCGTTGGGAAGCAGTCGCTCCCCGCCACGCAACCGCCCACTGACGATACGCGAACGCAGTTCCTGGTGGGCCTGTTCGGCAAGAGTGACTTTGACCAAGCTGTTCATGCAAACATCATTGCTCAACCATAAAAGATCGGCAATCCTTCGAAATTAAAAATAAAAAATTTTTTATTTTCTATGATCGATAGTTTACGTTAGTTCTTATTTCGATGCTCACGGCTTCTGGGAGGAAGGCTGCTGAGTTTGGTCAAGAGGTTGGTTTGACGGTTTGCGGCCCGTTGCGGGCGCGGCCTTTTCACGTCCGCCATGCTCCTCCCGAGATGATTGAGCGCAAGGGAGTGAGTGTGCCTTATGAAAATCAAGTCGGTCGAACCGTTTATCCTGCACCTGCCGTTAACCTCGGCGTCCATTTCAGATTCCACGCACAGCATCACCCACTGGGGCGTCGTTGGCGCCAAGATCGTAACCACTGATGGCCTAGAGGGGTATGGCTTTACCGGAACGCATGCGCACCTGCCTTCTGATCGACTGATTACCTATTGCATCAGCGATTGTTACGCTCCCTTGCTCGTTGGCGAAGATGCATCCGATCATTCCCGACTGTGGACGAAGCTGGCGCGTTATCCCTCATTGCAGTGGGTTGGGCGTGCGGGCATCACGCACCTTGCGCTGGCGGCCATCGATGTGGCGCTTTGGGATCTGAAGGCGAAGAAGGCTGGCGTTCCGTTGTGGCACTATCTGGGTGGTGCAAGAACCAATCGGCTGGAAGCCTACAATACTGATATCGGCTGGCTCTCCTTCAACCTGGAAAATCTGCTGGCCGGAAGCGCAAAGGCTGTGGAAGAAGGCGGGTTCACACGCCTGAAGATCAAGGTCGGGCACGACGATCCGAATGTTGATGTCGAGCGTCTTGCTGCTGTCCGCAAACGCGTCGGTTCAACGGTCAGGATTGCCATCGACGGTAACGGCAAATGGGACCTGCCGACCTGCCAACGTTTCTGCGCCGCGGCCCGTGATCTCGACATTTATTGGTTCGAGGAGCCAATGTGGTATGACGACGTGACGAGCCATGCGCGGCTGGCGCGCAACACGTCGATCCCTATTGCGCTTGGCGAGCAGCTTTACACCGTCGATGCCTTCCGCTCATTCATTGATGCCGGTGCGGTCGCTTACGTTCAGCCGGATGTGACGCGGCTCGGTGGCATAACCGAATATATTCAGGTCGCCGATCTGGCGTTGGCTCACCGGTTGCCCGTGGTGCCGCATGCCGGCGAAATGAGCCAGGTGCACGTGCATTTGAGCTATTGGCACCCGGCCTCGACCATTCTCGAATACATCCCCTGGATCAAGGACCATTTTGAGGAGCCGGCCAATGTGGTCGATGGTGTTTACAGACGCCCGCAACAAGCGGGCGCCAGCACGACGCCGCTTGCCGCAAGCATGGAGCGTTACGGCAAGCCGGTCAGGTGAGGTGATGCCACCGGGCGATTAACGCCAGCCGAGGGCCGGGGCCACCTGCTTCAGGATCGTTTCGATCACGTGCGTGTTGTACGTGACGCCGAGTTGGTTCGGCACGGTCAGAAGCAGCGTGTCGGCCTCGGCGATGGCCTCATCGGCCTTCAGTTGCTCGATAAGCGCTTCCGGTTCGGCCGCATAGCTGCGCCCGAAGATCGCCCGCGTTTTGTCGTCGATGAAGCCGATCGAGTCATCTTCCTTGTTGCCGTAACCGAAATAGGCCCTGTCCATATCGTTGACGAGCGCGAAGATACTACGGCTGACGGAGACGCGTGGTTCGTGTGCGTGACCTGCTTCTTTCCAGGCGGCTCGGTAGGCCCTGATCTGCTCGGCCTGCTGGACGTGGAACGGCTGACCCGTCTCATCCGTCTTCAGTGTCGAGCTTTGCAGGTTCATGCCAAGCTTTGCGGCCCATTCGGCGGTCGCATTCGAGCTTGAACCCCACCAGATGCGCTCGCGCAGACCATCTGAATGCGGTTCCAGCCTGAGGAGGCCTGGCGGGTTGGGGAACATCGGCCGTGGATTGGGTTGCGCAAAACCTTCGCCTTTCAAAAGTTCAAGAAAGACTTCGGTGTGCTGGCGCGCCATATCCTCCTCAGTCTGGCCTTCCGCCGGGCGATAGCCGAAGTAACGCCAGCCATCGATGACCTGTTCCGGCGATCCGCGGCTAATGCCAAGTTGCAGGCGCCCTCCCGATATCAGATCGGCGGAGCCGGCATCCTCGGCCATGTAGAATGGGTTTTCATATCGCATGTCGATGACGCCGGTACCGATCTCGATCGTCTTCGTTCTAGCGCCAACCGCAGCAAGCAGCGGGAAGGGCGAGGCAAGTTGCCGGGCGAAGTGGTGTACGCGGAAATAGGCCCCGTCAGCTCCAAGTTCTTCGGCTGCAACCGCAAGGTCGATCGATTGCAACAGCGTATCCGCGGCTGAGCGCGTTTGCGACTGCGGAGAGGGCGTCCAGTGCCCGAACGACAAAAATCCGATCTTTTTCATGATGGCCTTCGAAACGTTGGAGGAGTACCGGCAAGCCGGTATCGTGTTGCCTGTCATATAGGCAACGCTCCGCCTTATCCAATCCAGCAATCGGAAACAGGGTGTCGCTGAAATGTGAACGACGGGATGTTCAGGTGATGGTTTTACGATCGAGCACAAACAGCTTTTCGTGAGAGCGAACTGTGTTCAAAATGAAATCCATCAAGGAGCGTACGCGTGGCACATCGGCAAAGTCGTGGTGGCTGGTTAGCCAATAACCGCGCCGCAATTCCACCTCTTCCGGCAGAACCATCTGCAGTTCTGGGAACCGTGCCGCTATGAAGTTGGGCAGGATGCACAGGCCGCGACCGCCAAGGGTTGCGGTCAGCTGCGCAAAGATGCTGGAAGACTGAAAATTGGGTCTTAATCCCGGCAGCACGTCCCGCATGTAATCGAGGCCAGGCGAAAAGATCAGATCCTGCACGTAACCAATGAAGAAGTGGTCGAGAAGGTCTTCGCGGCGGGTGATCTTTGGCCTGCCGGCGAGGTAAGAGCGCGATGCGTAGATGTGCAGCGTATATTCGATGATCTGTTCATTGACATAGGGACCAGCTTTCGGCGGGTCGAGCGTCACTGCCACATCGGCTTCTTTTCTGGAAAGGGCCATGATCTGCTGGATCGTCACCAGTTCCACCATGATGTGGGGATGAGTGGCGGCGAAGTCGTTGAGCTTTTCAACAAAGAAAAAATTGGAAAAACCTTCCGGCGCACTCAGCCGTACGACACCGCGCAACAGGCTGCCGCTTTCGGAAATATCCGACTGCAATCGCTCTGCTTCAGCCTCAATGCGCTCGACGGTATCGACTAGCCGACGCCCCACAGTCGTCAGTTCGTAGCCTCGCGGATTTCTCTCGAACAGCTTGGTTTTAAGAGAGAATTCCAAGCGGTCGATGTGGCGGGAGACGGTGGCATGACTGGTCCGCAGGCTGCGGGCTGCGGACGAAAGCTGACCGGTTCGAGCGACAGCGAGAAAATATTGCAGATCGTCCCACGTGAAAGGCGTCGCCATATTGTCCCCGCTCAAATGACTTCTGTTCAAAAATGAACAGTTCCTGTTCGCAATTTGATGATGCCGCCGTCTTGTGTCAACGCGCGAATTCGAGAAATCTAAGCTCAGGATGCATCGCTTTGAGGAGGGCGATGTGACCATTTCAGTGCAGATCGGAGCAGGTGCTCCATAAACGGCTGCACAAGTTGGATCTGAGGCTCGCAATCGATCTCTGGGAGGAGAAGTCAATGCGCAAGAGCATTATTTTGTCTACGGCCATGGTGTTGGCCGCGGGAACTGCCACTTATGCCGCCGATTTGTCGGATGGCAAGGTCAAGATCGGCATCCTGAACGACCAATCTGGCGTCTATGCCAACTTCGGTGGCAAGTACTCTTTCGAGGCCGCCAAGATGGCGGTGGAGGATTACGGTGGCAAGGTGCTGGGCGCACCGGTTGAGGTTGTGACCGCCGACCACCAGAACAAGGCTGATGTTGCATCCAATATTGCCCGTCAGTGGTACGATACCGAACAGGTCGATTCCATTATGGAACTGACGTCCTCGTCGGTTGGTCTTGCCGTGCAGGCACTGTCCAAAGACAAGAAGAAGATCACGATCAACACCGGTGCCGCAACAACGGAGCTGACCGGCAAGCAGTGCAGCCCCTATGGTTTCCACTGGGCCTACGATACCTATTCTCTGGCTGTCGGAACCGGTGGCGCGCTGGTAAAACAGGGTGGCGATAGCTGGTTTTTCCTGACCGCTGACTACGCCTTTGGCTATTCGCTGGAAGAAAACACCAGCAATTTCGTCAAGGCCAACGGCGGTAAGGTGCTCGGTTCGGTACGCCATCCATTGGCAACCACCGACTACTCGTCATTCCTGCTGCAAGCACAGTCCTCTGGCGCCAAGGTCATCGGGCTTGCGAATGCCGGCCTCGATACGTCCAACGCTATCAAGCAGGCGGCGGAATTCGGTATTGTTGCCGGTGGCCAGCGCCTTGCGGCCCTGCTCTTCACCCTCGCAGAAGTTCACGGTCTCGGTCTGGAAGCAGCACAGGGCCTGACACTCACCGAAGGTTTTTATTGGGATCGCGATGACGAGTCCCGCAAGTTCGGTGAACGTTTCAAGGAGCGTACCGGTGCGATGCCGAACATGGTTCATACTGGTACTTATTCGGCGGTCCTCCATTATCTGAAGGCCATCGAGAAGGCCGGAACGGATGATGCCGATGCCGTTGCCAAGGCCATGAAGGAAATGCCAGTCAACGACGTCTTCGCAAAGGACGGCCATGTTGCTGCCAACGGCCGGATGATTCACGACATGTACCTTATGGAAGTGAAAAAACCGGAAGAAAGCAAACAGGCCTGGGACTACTACAAGGTGCTCGCCACCATTCCCGGCAAGGAAGCCTTCATGGACCCCGCCAAGAGCGGTTGCTCTCTGGTAACGCAATAAGGGAACATTCGATGACGATCGCTCCCGTCCTTGCCAGACAGGAGGACCACCGCGTTGTGCTTTCGGCGCGTGGGCTCTCCAAGACTTTCGGCGCATTCGCGGCCGTGAAGAACGTCGATCTCGACGTCGAACATGCCCGCGTGCATGCCCTGATTGGTCCGAACGGCGCGGGGAAAACGACGGTCTTCAACCTGTTGACCAAGTTCCTCCAGCCCTCGGGCGGGACGATCACCTTCATGGGAACGGATATAACAAAAACGCCACCGGACAAGGTGGCGCGGCTCGGTCTCGTGCGTTCTTTCCAGATCTCGGCGGTGTTTCCGCACCTTACGGTTCTGGAAAACGTACGGGTCGCGTTGCAAAGGCCAAACAATCTCGCCACGCAGTTCTGGTTGCCGCTCTCCTCGCTCGACACGCTCAATGCACGTGCTGAAGAACTGATCAGCATGGTCGGGCTGACGCGTGAAAAAGACGCGCTCGCCGCAGATCTTTCCTATGGGCGCAAGCGCGTGCTGGAAATCGCAACCACGCTGGCGCTCGACCCCAAGGTTCTGCTTCTGGACGAGCCAATGGCAGGAATGGGCGGCGAAGACGTTGCGCATGTCGCGGACCTCATCCGCGAAGTCGCAAAGACCCGCGCCGTCTTGATGGTCGAACACAATCTCAAGGTCGTGGCGGATATCTGCCACCATGTCACGGTGCTGCAACGCGGAGAGATCCTCGCGGAAGGGGACTACGCCGCAGTTTCCGCCGATCCGCGCGTGCGAACGGCCTATATGGGTACGGAGGAAGCCTGATATGGCGGCACTTCTCGAAGTTTCAAATCTGAAATCCTGGTATGGCGAAAGCCAGGCGCTCCATGGCGTCGATCTCAAGGTGGGTGAAGGCGAGACCATCACCATTCTCGGGCGCAACGGCGTTGGAAAGACCACCACGCTGCGCACCATCATGGGCATCATCCGCAATCGCAAGGGCACCATCAAGCTTGCAGGCAAGGACATGATGCCGGTGCCGCTGCATCGGACCGCAAAACATGGCATCGGCTTCGTTCCTGAAGAACGGGGTATCTTCGCGACCCTGAGCGTCGAAGAAAACCTCAAGCTCCCCCCGGTTGTGTCCGAGGGTGGTATGAGCCTCGACGAAATCTACGAGCTTTTTCCCAATCTCTACGAACGCCGGGGCAGCCCAGGAACGAAACTCTCTGGAGGCGAGCAGCAGATGCTGGCGATGGCGCGCATATTGCGTACCGGCGTCAAGGTTCTGCTTCTCGACGAGCCGACAGAAGGGCTGGCACCCGTCATCGTTCAGCGCATCGGCGAGGTTCTGCAAAAACTCAAGAGCCGCGGCATGACAGTGGTTCTCGTTGAGCAGAATTTTCGCTTTGCGAGCAAGATCGCCGATCGCTTCTACCTGATGGATCACGGACATATGGTCGGCGATTTTCCGGTTGGCGAACTGCCTCATCGTATGGGCGAGCTTAACAAAGTGCTGGGGGTTTAACGATGACGATGATCTTCGGCATTCCTGTGCAGGCCCTGCTGGGCCAATTGCTCGTCGGCCTCATCAACGGCTCGTTTTATGCGTTGCTGTCGCTCGGCCTCGCCGTCATCTTCGGCCTGCTGCGCGTCATCAACTTCGCCCACGGCGCGCAATATATGCTCGGTGCGTTTGTGGCCTTCCTCGGGCTGCAATATTTCGGCATCAATTTCTGGGTCGCGCTGGTGGTGACACCGCTTGTCGTGGCGCTGTTCGGTGCCATCATCGAACGGTTTATGCTGTCGCGCCTTTACGATCTTGATCCGCTCTACGGTCTGCTGTTCACCTTCGGTCTGGCGCTTGTGGTGGAGGGGACTTTTCGCTGGCTTTATGGCGCGGCCGGTCAACCCTATTCGGTTCCACCGCAGTTAGCAGGTGGCACCAATCTGGGCTTTATGTTCCTGCCGAACTACCGTGCCTTCGTCGTTGTCATTTCCCTTATCGCCTGCATCGCGACATGGGCGCTGATCGAAAAGACCCGTCTCGGCTCCTACCTGCGCGCCGCTACGGAAAACCCGACGCTTGTCCAGGCATTCGGCATCAACGTGCCGGTTCTTTTGACGCTGACCTACGCGCTTGGAGCCGGGCTTGCCGGGTTCACTGGTGTGCTGGCCGCACCGATCTATCAGGTGTCGCCTCTCATGGGTACCAACCTCATCATCGTGGTGTTTGCCGTGGTCGTGGTCGGCGGCATGGGATCGATCATGGGTGCCATCGTGACAGGCTACATGCTCGGCATTGCGGAAGGACTGACCAAGGTCTTCTATCCGGAAGCCTCAAACATCGTCATCTTCGTCATCATGGCCTTTGTGCTTCTCATCCGCCCCGCCGGTCTTTTCGGAAAGGACGCCTGATATGTCCAAAGCCATTCAGAACTCTGCTGCTGCCTTGCCTCATACGGAGGTGTCTACGACGGCTGGAACCATCAGGACGGCGTTGATCATTGCCGGCCTTGGGGTACTGGTTGTCGCACCGATGTTCATCTATCCGATCTTCCTGATGAAGCTCTTGTGCTTTGCGCTGTTTGCTTGCGCCTTCAATCTGCTGATCGGTTATACGGGTCTCCTGTCGTTCGGCCATGCGGCGTTCTTCGGCGGCGCGGCCTACTTCACGGCCTATTCTGTGAAGGAATGGGGTGTGACACCGGAGATCGGTCTCGTCATTGGCATGGCCGGGGCTGCCCTTCTTGGTCTGGTCATCGGCTTTTTTGCCATCCGGCGTCAGGGCATCTACTTCGCCATGATCACGCTTGCCTTGTCGCAGATGTTCTATTTCTTCTGCCTGCAGGCGCCGTTCACACACGGGGAAGACGGACTTCAGGGTGTGCCGCGCGGCCACCTCTTCGGGATCATCGATCTCAACGCGACAAACAGCATGTACTACACGGTTCTGGCCGCTTTTGTGATTGCACTGCTGGTGATCTGGCGTTTCGTCAACTCGCCCTTCGGCATGATCTTGAAGTCGATCCGCGAGAACGAGCAGCGTGCCATTTCACTGGGTTACAGTGTCCAGCGCTACAAGCTTGGTGCCTTCGTAATGTCGGCAACACTTGCGGGTCTGGCGGGTGGTCTCAAGGCGCTGGTTTTCCAGTTCGCGACCTTGACCGATGTGACCTGGCAGATGTCTGGCGAAGTCATTTTGATGACGTTGCTCGGTGGCATTGGAACCATGATCGGGCCAATCTTCGGCGCTGGTCTTGTCGTGACCCTCCAGAACTATCTGGCGACATCTGATTTTCCGGTGACGATCATCACCGGTCTCGTCTTCATGGCCTGCGTGCTGGTCTTCCGCCGTGGCCTGATTGGCGAATTCTACGCCTCACGCATCGGTCGGAAACTCGGTTTCCAGCATCGCGGCTAGGTTTTGTGAAAACGGAATGAATGGTCTGGCTCGTGCCGTTTTCGGCGCGGGAGCGGGACCGCACGGAGAAAAGCATGGGCGAATATGACTATATCGTCATCGGAGCGGGCAGCGCTGGCTGCGTTCTCGCCAACCGCCTCTCGAAAGACCCGAATAATCGTGTGCTCTTGCTGGAAGCCGGCGGCAGCGACAACTATCACTGGATCCACATTCCGGTCGGTTATCTCTACTGCATCAACAATCCGCGTACCGACTGGTGCTTCAAGACGGCGGAAGAACCGGGACTGAATGGCCGGTCGTTGATTTATCCGCGGGGCAAGGTTCTTGGTGGCTGCTCATCCATCAACGGCATGATCTATATGCGCGGTCAGTCGCGTGACTATGACATGTGGCGTCAACTGGGTTGCGACGGTTGGGGCTGGGACGATGTACTTCCCTATTTCGTCAAGTCGGAGGATTTTTATCGCGGCAAGAGCAGCTTGCATGGGACGGGCGGCGAATGGCGGGTGGAAAAGGCACGTGTTCGCTGGGATGTGCTGGACGCATTTCAAAAGGCCGCCGCAGAAGCTGGAATTCCCGCGACGGATGATTTCAACAGAGGCGACAATGAGGGTGCAGGCTACTTTGACGTAAACCAGCGTTCGGGTTGGCGCTGGAACACCGCCAAGGCCTTTCTGAAGCCGGCGCGTGGCCGTGCCAACCTGACCGTTCTCACCAAGGCGCATGTGCGACGGCTTATTATCGAAGAAGGTGCGGTCAAGGGGGTGGAGTTCCATCATGACGGCGTGTCGAAGATAGCGCGCGCACGCAGGGAGACCGTTCTCTCCGCAGGCGCGATCGGTTCGCCCCACATTCTTGAATTGTCGGGTGTCGGGCGCGGCGACGTGCTGCAGAAGGCAGGGATCGACACGGTGTTGAACGTTGAAGGCGTTGGCGAGAACCTTCAGGACCATTTGCAATTGCGCATGATTTACAAGGTTTCAGGAGTGTCGACACTGAACGAAAGGGCGTCGACGTTGTTTGGAAAGGCCCGTATCGGTTTCGAATATGCGCTGAGCCGTTCCGGCCCGATGGCGATGGCGCCGAGCCAGCTTGGTGTCTTCACACGCTCTTCTCCTGAGAAGGAGACGGCCGATCTGGAGTATCATGTGCAACCGGTATCTCTCGATAAGTTCGGCGAACCGGTTCACACATTTCCCGCGATCACCGCCAGCGTCTGCAACCTGCGCCCTGAAAGTCGAGGCTCGGTGCACGTCAAGGGTCCTGATTTCGCCATGCAACCAGAAATCCGACCGAATTATCTGACGACGGAAGGCGACCGTCAGGTCGCAATCGATGCTATGAGGTTGACCCGTCGTATTGTCGGGCAGCCGGCTTTCTCTCGGTTTAGACCTGAAGAATACAAGCCCGGTCCGTCCTATGAAAACGACAATGATCTGGCGCAGGCGGCCGGGGATATCGGCACGACGATCTTTCACCCGGTCGGTACGCTGCGCATGGGCTCCGATCTCGAGAGCGTCGTTGACGCCCGTCTTAAATTTCGAAAACTTCGTGGATTGCGGGTGGCGGATGCGTCGATCATGCCGCGGATCACCTCAGGAAACACCAATTCGCCGACGATCATGATTGCGGAAAAAGCCGCCGACATGATCCTCGCTGACAATCGATAAGAGGAAAAGACCATGCAAACCGTCGCTTTTATTGGGCTGGGGCATATGGGCCTGCCCATGGCTGTCAATCTGGTGAAGGCGGGATACGCCGTCAGAGGTTTCGATCTTGCCGAGGCCTGCATCACTGCCGCAAGGCAGGCGGGTGTACCGGTCGCGGCTGCGAGCGAGACCGCGATAGATGGTGCGGATGTCGTCATAACGATGTTGCCGAAGGGCGAACATGTGGTTTCCGTTTATGGTGATCTGGTGCGGAAGGTCACGTCCGGAACACTTCTCATCGATTGCTCCACTGTTGATATGGAGAGCGCCTTGAAGGCCCATGCGCTGGCGGTATCTGCAGGCTGCCCGTCTATCGATGCGCCCGTTTCTGGAGGCACCGGCGGGGCAGCAGCTGGAACCCTGACCTTCATGTGTGGCGGTGAGGCGGATGCTTTCGCAGCAGCAAGACCGATCCTCGAGGCAATGGGCAAGAAGATCGTCCACTGCGGCAAGGGTGGCAACGGACAGGCGGCAAAGATCTGCAACAACATGATCCTCGGTATTTCGATGATCGCTGTATCAGAGGCCTTTGTGCTGGGCGAAAAGCTTGGTCTTTCGCATCAAGCGCTTTTCGATGTTGCTTCAACCTCGTCGGGACAGTGCTGGTCGCTCACCACCTATTGCCCAGTGCCGGGTCCGGTGCCGACGTCACCTGCCAACAATGAATACAGGCCGGGTTTTGCCGCAGCCTTGATGTTAAAGGATTTGAAGCTGTCACAGGAAGCCGCCAATGGCGCGGGGGCCTCTACCCCACTCGGGAAAGCCGCCGCCGAGCTATATGAAGGGTTTGTGGGGGAGGGCAGCGGTGATCGCGATTTTTCGGCCATCGTCGAGATGTTGCGGGGAGGTGATGCATGAACGCAGTCACACCGTCGGATATTCTGTGGAGCCCGCCGCAGTCCCGGCTGCGGCAGTCGGCACTCTTTCTGTTTGCTGAAAAAACGAAACCGCGGCATGGAGCCGAGCCGGATGATTATCCAGCGCTCCTGTCCTGGTCGATACGCGATCCCGAAGGTTTTTATGACGCTCTCTGGGATGAGCTAGATATCATCGGAGAGCGAGGAGACAGGTCCTTCGTTGCGGGAAAGTCGATCCGCGATGCCGTCTTCTATCCGAAGGCACGGGTAAATTATGCCGAAAACCTTCTACGCGATGCCGACGACCGGCTAGCCATCATCGCGCATCGGGACGATGGCACCAAGCGGACCCTAACCCGGCGCGAGCTTTACCATGACGTCTCCCGTTTGGTTCAGGCTCTTCGCGCCGAAGGTGTTGGAGAAGGCGATCGTGTCGGGGCGATCGTCACGCACGATATAGAGGCCATAGTCGGTTATCTGGCGACGAGCGCCATCGGTGCGATCTGGTCGTCCTGTTCACCGGATTTTGGGCCGGCCGGCGCATCTGACCGACTGTCGCAGATCGATCCGAAAATCCTGATCGCGGTGGCGGAATACGGTTATGCTGGTAAACGCATCGATGTCGCACCGACAATACGGGCTGTGGCGAAGAGCGCTAAACCTGAAAAGATTGTCTTGATAGGAGACGGGGTCCCGGCAGTTCTCGCCGACCTTGGCTGCACAACGATTGCGGATTTTGTTGCGCCATTTGATGCGGGAGAGATCGCTTTTAATCGTCTGCCGATCAAGACGCCGCTGGTTATCCTCTATTCCTCCGGCACGACAGGAAAACCGAAATGCATCACCCATTCTGGTGGTGGGCTGCTTCTTCAGCACATGAAGGAACAGAAGCTGCAATGCGATATCCAGCCCGGCGAACGGTTTTTCTATTTTACCACCTGCGGCTGGATGATGTGGAACTGGCAGATTTCAGGCCTTGCCCTCGGAGCAACCCTCGTTACCTATGACGGCAATCCCGGTTATCCGTCATCTGCGCGTCTAATCGATCTGATCGATGCGGAAAACATTGCTACTTTCGGAACATCGGCAAAGTTCATCGACGCCTGCCTGAAGGCAGGGGTGAAGCCTCGCGAGAGCCACAATCTCTCGTCCCTCAGAACTATTCTTTCAACCGGATCACCGCTTATCCCGGCCTCTTTCGATTACATCTATCGGGAGTGGAAGGCTGACGTGCATCTCGCCTCGATTTCCGGTGGCACGGATATCTGCGCCTGTTTCCTCGGTGGCAATCCGTTGCAAGCGGTGCACCGCGGTGAGTTGCAGGGCGCGATGCTCGGCATGGACATAGACACACTGGACGATCAGGGGCGATCTGTTTCCGGCGTGCCGGGTGAGCTTGTCTGTCGCAATGCGCATCTTTCCATGCCGGTCAAGTTCTGGGGCGACGAGGATGGTTCGCGTTATCAGTCGGCTTATTTCGACCGGTTCCCCGGCATATGGGCGCACGGCGATTTCGCAGAAAAACGACCGTCCGGCGGTTATGTCATCCACGGCCGTTCTGACACAACGCTCAATCCCGGCGGCGTGCGCATCGGCACGGCGGAAATTTACCGGCAGGTGGAAACCGTACCGGACGTCGAGGAGGCAATTGCGGTCGGACAGGACATCGATGGCGACCAGCGCGTCATACTTTTCCTTCGTCTCAAGAGCGGTGTAACCCTGACCGACGAGCTGGAAAAGACCATACGAACGCGTATCCGTTCTGGGGCGACGCCGCGCCATGTTCCGGCAAAGATCATTGCAGTCGGGGCTATCCCGCGTACCCGCTCCGGCAAAATCTCCGAGATCGCTGTCCGGGATACGATCCATGGCCGGCCGGTTAAAAATGCCGATGCGCTGGCCAATCCGGAAGCGCTTGAACTGTTTCGCAACCTGCCGCAATTGAAGGACTAGGCTATGGGCGAAGACACAGAACCGAAGATCGTCCTTGTCACAGGATCGACGAGCGGCATTGGGCTGGCGATTGCCAAGCGTTTTGCCGAGGCAGGATATCTCGTGGCGCTCCACGGCATCGAAGAGCCTGAAGATGCGGCTCAGGTGCTTGAAACAGTGACAAAAAACGCCCGGCATACGCCTGTCTATTTCTCCGCCAACCTGGCCAAATATGAAGAAAGCGCCCATCTCGCCGAAACCGTGATTGGCAAACTTGGCGGCATCGATGTGCTGGTCAACAATGCCGGCATTCAAAAAGTCGCCCCGATCGATGAGTTTGATTTCGCAGATTTCTCGCGGATTGTTGCCGTCTCGCTGGATAGTGCTTTCCATGCAACCCATGCCGCCTTGCCCGGCATGAAGCAAAGGGGATGGGGCCGCATCATAAATATCGCATCCGCGCACGGCTTGCGGGCATCGCCTTTCAAAGCACCCTATGTGGCGACCAAACATGCGGTGGTGGGGCTGACGAAAAGCGTGGCACTGGAAGTGGCCGAGCAGGGGATTACCTGCAATGCCATCTGCCCCGGATACGTTTTGACGCCGCTTGTCGCGGCGCAGATTGTCGATCAGGCCCGCGTGCATGGCATGAGCGAAGAAGATGTTATCAAAAAGGTCATTCTTGCCCCTCAGCCGACCAGACGGTTCGTCCAGCCGGAAGAGATTGCCGAGATGGCGCTTTATCTCTGTGGCGACATGGCCCGATCCATCACCGGAACAACCATCTCGATCGATGGTGGATGGACGGCAAAATAAGCTTTTGATTGCATAGTGGAGTGACACTTCAAGCTTGGCTTGAACAAAAAAGAGAGCCAGACGGAACCAAATGCCCTCGACTTCGTTGCACGCGAAGTGACAGGGAATCGGGGGCAATTCATGGCAGTTACAGTCACTGCAGTTATTCTCACGCTTATCGGGCTTGCTTTGTTCGGGTTCGGCTCACAACTGGTGATGCTGGGCGGAAGCTTTTATTATGCCTTGTCGGGGCTGGCCTTCGTGCTCACCGCCGTCCTTTTGTTCAAGCGCAGCAAGTTTGCGCTTCACGTCTACGCGGTTCTCATCCTTGCCACCCTCGTCTGGGCAATTTGGGAAGTCGGTTTCGACTGGTGGCAGCTCGGGCCTCGTGGCGGTGTCATCATTCTCATCGGCTTGTGGTTGCTGACCCCCTGGATCAAGAAACCGCTCGGGTTTGCGAGCCCGACGGGAACGGTTTACGGTCCGAATGCGTGGCCGCTGGCACTCTCGGTTCTGATCGCGATCATCGTCGCCGGTTACTCGATGACGCAGGACCCGCACAATCAGTCGGGAGAGTTGCCGCAGGAAAAGCTGGTGTCCGCACCGGTCTATGGCGGCGATGTGCCTGATAATGAGTGGCATCAGTATGGTCGCACACCTTACGGCCAGCGTTATTCGCCTCTGACGCAGATCACTGTCGACAATGTCTCTCAGTTGAAGGAAGTCTGGCGTTACCAGACCGGCGACGTCAAGCTGCCGGACGACGTGGGTGAGACCACCTACCAGGTCACGCCGCTCAAGGTTGGCGGGCTGCTTTATATCTGCACGCCTCACAATTGGGCGATTGCCATTGACGCCGCAACCGGCAAGGAAAAATGGAAGTACGATCCGAACGTCGGCCTTAACCCGGACCGGCAGCATCAGACTTGCCGTGGCGTTTCCTATTATGCCGAATCGTCAGCTGCGCCGGGAACCGCTTGCGCACAGCGCGTCTACCTGCCCACCTCGGATGCTCGCCTGATTGCACTCGATGCGCAGACCGGACAGGTCTGCACCTCCTTTGCCGATCAGGGTGTGCTGCACCTTGAGCAGGGCATGCAATACAATCCAGCGGGCTATTATTACTCCACATCACCGCCTGTGATTGTCGCGGGAAAGATCATCATCGGCGGCGCAGTGAACGATAATTATTCGACGCAGGAGCAATCCGGCGTCATTCGCGCGTTTGATGTCAACACGGGCGCGCTGATCTGGAACTGGGATTCGGGAAATCCGACGAAAACAGAACCGCTTGGACCGGGTGAGACTTACACCACCAACTCACCGAATAGCTGGTCCGTGTTCAGTTATGATGAGGACCTCGGTCTCGTTTATATCCCGCTCGGCAACCAGGTGCCTGACCAGCTTGGCATGGGGCGCAGCGAGAGCGTCGAGAAATATTCGTCGTCAATCGTCGCACTGGATATCAACACGGGGAAGGACCGCTGGGTTCGCCAGACCGTTCATCACGATCTCTGGGACATGGACGTTCCCGCCCAGCCGGTGCTTCTCGACATCACCAAACAAGACGGAACCATAGTTCCCGCACTGGTGGGGCCGACCAAACAGGGTGACATCTATGTTCTCGACCGACGTACAGGCGAGCCCCTGCTGGCCGTTACCGAAGAACCGGCGCCTGGAGGCGCTATCCCTGAAGATTTCAGCGCGCCCACGCAGCCGACGTCGTTACTGACATTCAAGCCCGCCCCGCTTCAGGAAAAGAACATGTGGGGCGTTTCCATGTTCGATCAGCTAGCGTGCCGTATCAACTTTCATCAGTTGAATTACAAGGGGCGCTACACGCCGCCATCATTGACGGGTACGCTCGTTTATCCCGGGAATTTTGGTACGTTCAACTGGGGCAGCGTGGCAATTGATCCTGAGCGCCAGGTGATGTTTGGCATGCCCACCTACCTTGCCTTCACCTCCCGTCTTGTTCCGCGTGATCAGATTCCACCTAAAGGACAAGATGAAAAAGGCAGTGAGCAGGGTCTGAACCGCAATGATGGAGCGCCCTACGGGGTCTTTATGGGGCCGTTTCTCGGTCCGTTGAAAATTCCCTGCCAGGCGCCGCCTTGGGGCTACGTCGCCGGTGCCGACCTGCGTACCGGAGATATTGCCTACAAGCGCAAGAACGGCACCGTCTATGACATGACACCGCTGCCACTTCCCTTCAAGATCGGGGTGCCGGGCATCGGCGGACCGATCATCACCAAGGGTGGCGTTGCGTTTCTTGGTGCTGCGGTCGACAATTATCTGCGCGCCTATGACCTGACGACCGGCAAGCAGCTTTGGGATGCGCGGCTTCCCGCGGGCGGACAGGCAACACCGATGACCTATGCGCTCGATGACGGCAAACAATATGTTGTCATGGTTGCTGGCGGTCACGGCTCCGTGGGAACGAAACCAGGCGATTACGTGATCGCATATTCGCTGCCGTAGCGGCGCACGAACAGCATCTTTGCAGGGCCGGGGTTAAACCCGGCCTGATTGCATGTCGCGATACCACGCTACCAGCGCTTCAATGCCTTGTTCGACGGACGTTTGCGGCACGTAATCTGTCAACGCACGCAGCAGGTCTGGCGAGGCGAATGTGCGTGGCACATCGCCTTGCTGCATGGGCAGCATGTTGCGGATTGCTGGTTTGCCGACAGCCTTTTCCACGGTTTCGACGAAATGCATCAGCTGGACGGGTTGGCCACCGCCGACATTCACGACGCGGAACGGTGCGTGCCGTGACAGAGAGTCGGTGACGCCGTCCTGTGTGACACGGTTGTCTTCGGATGGAATGACCTGGCTCAGCCGCACGATTCCTTCAACCAGGTCATCGATATAGGTGAAATCGCGGCTCATATTGCCTTCACCGTATATATCGATCGGGCGGTCGTTCGAAATCGCATCCACGAATTTGATCGGCGCCATATCAGGGCGACCCCAGGGGCCGTAGACCGTGAAAAAGCGGAACGCCGTAATGGGCAATTTGTAGAGATGGGCGTAGCTATGCGCCATCAACTCCATGGATTTTTTCGTTGCGGCATAAAGCGTCATCGGCTCGTCGGCCTTGTCGCTTTCAGCAAATGGCACCTTCTCGTTCGCCCCGTAAATGGACGAGGTCGAAGCCAGCATCAGATGTTTGACACCAACGGACTTTGCCAGTTCGAGTACATTCCACGACCCTGTGAGGTTGGAATCGATATAGGCTTTGGGATTTTCGAGGCTGTAGCGAACACCCGCCTGGGCGGCGAGATGAATGATGATCTCAGGTTCGGCGGCCTCTGCAGCGCGTTTCAACGCATCGGCATCTTCGAGCATGCCGATCTCTGCCTTGAAACCGTTGGACCGGGCGAGGATCGCGTGACGTTTTTCTTTCAGGCCGACATCGTAGTACTTCGTCATGCCGTCGAAGCCGACCACGAAATGGCCCTGATCGAGCAGGCGTTTTGCCACGTAAAAGCCGATGAAGCCCGCTGTGCCGGTTATCAGATAACGCATAGTCCGAAGTACCTTTATGGGCGACCGATAGCGGCATAGGCGAAGCCGTGCGCCGATACCTCGTCAGTTCGATAGATGTTACGCAGATCCACCAGGATCGGGCTTTTCATGATTGCTTTCAGACGTGGTAGATCGAGCGCGCGGAACTGGTTCCACTCGGTCACGATAACCACTGCATCAGCATCTTGTGCCGCTTCATACGGCCCTTCGGCATACTCGATGTTCTCAAGCACATGGCGAGCGTTTGCCATGCCCTCAGGGTCGTATCCGATCACCTTTGCACCGCCGTCCTGCAGTGTCTGGATGATGGCGATTGCAGGGCTGTCGCGCATGTCGTCGGTGTTCGGCTTGAAGGTGAGACCGAGCACGGCGATCTTCTTGCCGCGCACATCACCACCCACGGCATTGATGACCTTTCGGCCCATGGCGCGTTTGCGGTTGTCGTTGATGGCGATGGTGGTTTCGATCAGGCGAACAGGGCTGTCGTAATCCTGTGCCGTTTTTGCAAGGGCCAGCGTGTCCTTGGGAAAGCACGAACCACCATAGCCTGGGCCGGCATGCAGAAATTTGGAGCCTATGCGACCGTCGAGGCCGATACCGCGCGACACATCCTGAACGTTGGCGCCGACTTTCTCGCACAAATCCGCCATCTCGTTGATGAAGGTGATCTTCATCGCGAGAAACGCGTTGGCGGCATATTTGATCAGTTCGGATGCACGTCGTGTCGTGAAGAGCAGCGGCGACTGGTTGAGATAGAGCGGACGGTAGACCTCCGTCATGACCGGGCGGGCGCGCTCGTCGGAAAGTCCGACCACGATCCGATCGGGTCGTTTGAAGTCTTCGATCGCCGCACCCTCACGCAGAAACTCCGGGTTCGACACAACAGCGAAATCGGCTGACGGATTTTCTTCGCGGATGATGCGCTCGACCTCATCGCCAGTCCCCACTGGGACAGTCGACTTCGTCACGATGACGGTAAAGCCGGTGATGGCGTGAGCGATCTCTTTGGCTGCGGCATAGACATAACCGAGATCGGCGTGGCCGTCGCCACGACGCGATGGGGTGCCAACGGCGATGAAAACAACCTCAGCATTGCTGACGGCATCGGCGAGGTCGGTGGTGAAGCTTAGACGCCCAGCCTTGGCATTGTTGGCGACGATCGTCTCCAGGCCGGGTTCGAAGATCGGGATATGGCCACTTTTCAAGGCCTCGATTTTTTCCGGCATCTTGTCGACACAGATGACGTCGTGGCCGAAATCGGCGAAGCAAGCGCCGGAGACAAGGCCCACATAGCCGGAGCCGATCATGACTATCCGCATTCGTCTTCCTTTCGGATATCCCGCGTTTTGTTTGAACTGTGCACTGTAAAGACTCGGGGGGAGCGGTGACGTCTCCACCACACGGTGTTTAGCCGCCTTCCCGTCCGTCGCCAAGCGCCGGTGTGAGAGTGGCCTATTCGCTTTGCATGAAGCTTGTGTGATTACGTTCAGCATTGGCCGTTTAGTGGTTGGGTGCGAGCTTAAAAAGGCGTTGCACGGTGCTCTATCGTTGCGGGTTTGGGATAAATTTGTCGCACCTTCCGGTGATTTGCGCTGGTGCGGGTAAACGGGTTTGTTTTTGCCATTTGGTGGCTTGCACTCGCCAGTAGCCGGGTCTAGCTCTGGAGTAGAGGAGAAAATCTGCAACGATTGTGCTGCCGCCGATGCTCGATGAGCGTCGTTGTTTGCTCATGGTTTTTTGTGGTTTGGCTCTTACCCGCCTGTCCGATGCTCGGGGTTCCTGAAATGCAAAAAGGTTTTTTGCTCGGCTTGTTTGCCTATGCCAGCTTTTCCTGGGGGGACGCGACGATCAAGTCGCTCGGCTCGCAGATCGGGGTCTTCCAGATCGGCTTTTTCAGCATTCTCTTTTCCGGCATCTTTATCTATTTCAGTAGACCCCGTGACGAGAGATGGCGTGATTTCTGGCGCATGAGCCGTCCTTTCGCCGTGCACGGTCGTGCAATCTCTGGTCTCTTCGCAGGCATTCTCGGTATCTACGCATTTACAACCATTCCGTTGGCGGAAGCTTATGCTCTGATCTTCCTGTCACCGCTGTTCGTCACCGTGCTTTCAGCCGTGGTACTAAAGGAAGACATCGGACCGTGGCGTTGGGCGGCGGTGCTGGCCGGCATCGTTGGCGTGATGCTCGTCGTAAGACCGGGCTTCAAGGCGCTCGAATTGGGGCATGTTGCGGCAATTGGCGTTGCGTTTCTCGCGGCCATGACCATCGTTCTGCTGCGCTCGCTGGCAGGCAAGGAAAAGCGCACGTCCATCATGGGTGTGCTCCTGACATATGGTCTTGTTTTCAACGGCGTTGCGTCGGTCCCCGAATTTGTCGCGCCAAATCTGCATCAGATATTGGCGTTTGCATTTATTGGCCTCTGTACTGCGACCGGACAGATCACACTGCTGGTTGCGACACGGATTGCGCCTGCCAGCCAGATCGCGCCGTCTCATTATTCGCAGATCCTTTGGGCCGTCGCCATCGGTGCGACCTTCTTCCATGAATATCCCGATGCCACTGCGATCTTGGGACTAGGCGTCATAGCAGCTTCAGGTCTTCTCACCATGATCCGAGAGAAAGTCAGGCTTGGCACAGTTCGCTGGAATCCCTTTTTTCGCAATCGTCTTTGACGGCAACCTCAAAGTTTAAAAACGGTGTTGTCGCGCCTTGGGAAACAGTGCGTCAACCGAAGTGCGGCTTGCTGCACCGGCGCCGTGGGGGCCATAAGGTGTTCATCGATAGATGAACGGAGAGCTGCAAATGCTCGTGGACGGAAAGTGGACAGCCGATTGGCATCCGGTACAGGCAACGGACAAAAAGGGCGGTTTTGTCCGTCAAATATCCGGTTTTCGCAACTGGGTTACACCGGATGGCTCGGCTGGACCGACAGGTGAGGGCGGTTTTAGGGCCGAGCCCGGCCGCTATCATCTCTATGTCGCGCTGATTTGCCCTTGGGCGTCGCGCACGCTGATCGGTCGCAAACTTAAAAAGCTCGAAGACGTCATTTCTGTCTCCGTGGTCGAACCGTTTCTGTCCGACGAAGGCTGGAAGTTCGGAGACTATCCGGGTTCGGATCACGACACGCTGAACGGCGTCACCTACATGCACCAGCTCTACACGCGTGCCGACCCGCATTATACCGGTCGCGCCACCGTTCCGGTGCTCTGGGACAAGAAGACGAAGACCATCGTCAATAACGAATCCGCCGATATCCTGCGCATGCTCAATTCTGGTTTCGGTGACCTGGCAGACAATACCCTCGATCTTTACCCAGCGAATTTGCAGTCGCAGATAGATGCCCTCAATGACTACATCTATCCGCGCCTGAACAATGGCGTTTACAGAACAGGCTTTGCCACCACGCAGATCGCTTACGAAGAAGCGTTTGCGGATGTGTTTGCGACGTTGGACGAACTGGAGGCGCGGCTTGCCTCAAGCGGCCCATTCCTGTTTGGCGATGTTCCAACGGAAACGGATATCAGGCTATTTGTCACCCTTGTCCGCTTCGATGCGGCCTATTTCGGCCTGTTCAAGTGCAATCTTCGGCGCATTGCGGACTATCCCGATCTGCAGGCCTATATGATGCGCGTGCTTGATATTCCCGGTGTCCGCTCGACGGTGAGCATCGATCACATCAAGCGTGGCTATTATTCGGTCAAGGCACTCAATCCGACACAAATCGTCCCCGTTGGTCCCGATATGCCCGGCCTCGATGACGTGAAACTTTCAAAGGACTAAGAGATGACTGAAGTCGGCGCACGCAACCTCGTCATTCTGTTGCACGGTGTTGGCAGCAATGGAGCCAATCTCGCTCCGCTCGCCAATCTATGGAACGACCTGCTGCCCAATACGGACTTCGTCAGCCCCGATGGTCCGTTTACTTTCGGGCGCGGTCCCGGACGGCAATGGTTCAGCATCGAATGCGTTACCGAAGAAAATCGCCCGGATCGGGTGCGGGCTGCAAGGGGCGATTTTGATCGCGTTATCGGCGAAATCATTACCGAGTACGGACTTGCCGACAATCCGCAGCGCATCGCACTGGTCGGCTTTTCGCAAGGCTCGATCATGGCGCTTGACGTCCTGGCATCGGGACGACTGCCGGTCGCCGCCATCGCTGCCTTTTCTGGCCGCCTTGCTTCGCCGCAACCTCTCGGCCCGTCACTGTTGACACGGCTGACCCTTATTCATGGCGATGAGGATCACATCATGCCGGTCTCCGAGAGCGTCAAGGCATCAGATATATTCAAGGCTGCCGGCGTGGAGACAGAACTGCATGTTTTGCCGGGCCTCGGTCACAGCATCTCTCAGGATGGCGCCGTGATTGCCGGAAATTTCCTGCAACGAGCCTTTGGCGTCTAATCGCAAAAAGACATCAGAGCGGCTTGCCGACCTGTTCGAGCAGCCAGCTCTGAAACGCACGGGCCAGCATGTTGTCCTGCCTTCCTTCGGGCAGGGCAACGTAATAGCTTTTCTCGGTCTGCAAGGGCGCGTCGAAAGCGATGATGAGGCGTTCTGAGGCCAGTTCCGCTTCGATCAGGTATTTGGGCAAAAGCGCGAAGCCTATTCCGCTGATGGCGGCCTCTATGATCATCGAAAACTGGTCGAAGCGACTGCCTCGGTAGGCATGCTGTGTGATGACGCCGTTCATCTCCATCCACTCCGTCCAGAGTTTTGGACGTGTGGTCAAATGCAAGAGCGGTTTGTCGGCGAGGTCTTGTGGCGCTGTGATGCCCTTCGATGTCAGCAGCGCAGGGCTGGCAACCGGCACAATCACCTCGTCGCACAAGAAGGTGCAGGTTCCATGCGCCCAGACCGGCTGACCATAATGGATAGCAAGATCGAAGCCCTCTTCGTCGAAATCAAAGGGGTGAGATCGTGAGCCGACGGTAATTGTCGTCTGCGGGTTCGCTGTTAGGAAGTTGTGCAGGCGTGGCATCAACCAGCGGCTTCCGAATGTCGGAAGCGTGGCAATGGAAAGAGATGCGTGCGAAGTGCCGGCAGAGACGGCGCGAACCATGAGCTGTTCGGATTGTTGCAACAGGCGGCGAACATCCGGCAGAAATTTTCGGCCGGCCTCGGAAAGAACGACACGCCTGCGGATGCGCTCGAAAAGCTGCATGCCGGTCTGTGCTTCGAGGTCGCTGATCTGGCGGCTAACGGCGCTCTGGGTCAGATTGAGCTCTTCTGCAGCGCGCGTAAAGTTTCCGTGCCTTGCGGCACACTCGAAAGCCTGCAGGGTGACGATATCGGGGATCAGCCTTCTGCGTGAATCCATTTCATCCTCGCACCAACGCGCCCGCAGTCCCAAATAGAAAGGGCGTTTCGGCGTCTTATCTGATTGCCGTGGAGAATAAAACGACCATCTTGGCTTCGCAGTCTTTGCCGCGCTCACAAGCGTCGAATTTTGAAACGTCCTTTAGCGTTCTCCGCAATGGCGCTCCCTAAAGAATGATATTTCCGGGGTCGCCAATTTATTGAATGATTGTTTCTCTATCGTTCAAGTGGAAAAATCTAGCATGTCTCCATATCGAAATCGGCCGGAAGATCGGCGACAAGGAGACACCAATGCAGGGCCTGACCCGTCGTATCTTTTCTGGAAGCGTCCTTGCTGCCGCGCTTTTTTCCACCGTGCCATTCCAGGCCAGCGCCGCCGAAGAATTGAAAATCGGCTACCAGAAGACGGGCCTGCCGGTTATCGCCCGCCAGCAAGGCGTGATCGAAAAGGCGCTCGAGGCCAAGGGCGTCAAGGTTTCCTGGGTAGAGTTCACTGCAGGTCCGCCTCTTGTCGAGGCCCTGAACGTCGGCTCGATCAATGTCGGCTGGACAGGCGACGCGCCGCCAATTTTCGGACAGGCTGCGGGCTCGGCGATCGTTTATGTCGCAGCGCTTCCTTCGAACGGAAAGGGTGAGGCTGTCTTTGCCAAGGAAGCAAGTGGCATCAAGTCTGTTGCCGATCTCAAGGGCAAGAAGGTCGGGGTTGGCAAGGGTACCAGTGCGCATAATCTCCTCGTCGCGGCACTGGAAAAGAACGGCCTGAAGTTTTCAGATATCGAGGTGGTCTATCTGAGCCCGGCTGATGCTGCGGCTGCTTTCGCCAGTGACAAGATAGATGCCTGGGCTGTCTGGGACCCTTTCTTTGCCATCGCTGAAACCCGTTACAAGCCGGTGACGCTCGCTCGTACATCGGACGTGCTGGATGTGAACACGTATTTCCTAGCCAACCGCGATTATGCGAAGTCCAACGTTGAAACGATCAACATCACGGTCGATGCGCTCGGTGAGGCGGCGAAATGGTCTGCGGCAAACCGCGACAAGGTCGCTGCCGCTCTGCATGAAGTGACAGGCGTGCCGCTTGAAGCGCAGACGCTGGCTGCAAACCGTTCTGAATTCGGTATCACCAAGATCGACGACAAGATCATTGCGGGTCAGCAGGAAACTGCCGACCGGTTCTATCGGCTCGGACTGATCCCGAAACAGATCAGCATCAAGGATGCCGTCTGGTCTGGCGCGACAAACTGATAGCAACGCCGGAGGACGCTTCATGAGCAAAAAAATCCAGACGGCAAGCGGCAGCGTTATCGGCTGGCTTTTGCCTGCACTGATCATTCTTGGATGGGAAGTTGCGGCCAGAGCAGGGGTGATCTCGGCCAATGTTCTGCCGGGGCCGTCTGCGGTGGCAGAGGCGTTCTGGCGGTTGCTACTCTCCGGCGAACTCTTGAACAATATAGGCGTGAGTTCGGCGCGGGCGTTGGCGGGTTTTGCGATCGGTGGTGCCATCGGGTTCATTTTCGGCCTCGCCAACGGATTGTCGAAATTTTCCCGCAGCTTTACCGATACGACGTTGCAGATGATCCGCAACATTCCGCATCTGGCGCTTATTCCTCTGGTCATATTGTGGTTTGGTATCGACGAGGAAGCAAAGCTCTTCCTTGTCGCGCTAGGTGTGTTCTTCCCGATCTACATCAATACACTGCTCGGCATCCAAGGCGTTGATCCGCAATTGGTGGAGATGGGGCGCACCTACGGGATGTCGCCCTTCACCCTGTTTCGCCGCGTTATCCTGCCTGGCGCTTTGCCAGCCATTTTCACGGGTCTGCGTTATGCCCTCGGCATCATGTGGTTGACGCTCATCGTGGCGGAAACGATCTCATCTTCCTCCGGTCTCGGCTACATGGCCATGCAGGCACGTGAGTTCTTGTTGATCGACGTGGTGGTGCTGTCGATCCTCATCTATGCGCTTCTCGGCAAGCTTGCGGATAGTTTCGCACGCTTCCTCGAAAGCATTTTCCTGCAATGGCATCCGGCCTTCAAAAAAGCTTGAGAGGTAGTTCAATGTCGACGGGGAACGTTACAACTTTGCGGCGGCCGGATACCGTGGAAACGAAAGCTGTCCCATCGGCTGGCGTCAAAGAAAAAGGCAAAATCGCCTTCAGTCTTCGAAACGTTGCCAAGACCTTTGGCGATAAACCCGTATTGCGCGGGATCGATCTCGATGTGCATGAGGGTGAGTTTCTCGCGGTCATCGGCAAGAGTGGCTGTGGAAAAAGCACGCTGCTGCGCATTCTGGCCGGGCTTGAAACGCCTACCTCCGGTACGGTTTCGAAAGATCCGCAGGACCGAACCCGCATCATGTTCCAGGAGCCTCGGCTGTTGCCGTGGGAGCGGATTGCAGACAATGTTTCGGTCGGCCTGACAGGCATTGCCAAGGGAGACCAGGCCAGAGAACAGGCCTTCGCCATTCTCGACGAGGTAGGTCTGAAGGACAGGGCAGGAGAATGGCCCTATGTGCTGTCAGGTGGACAGAAACAGCGTGTGGCACTGGCGAGAGCATTGGTCGCTCATCCGCAGATCCTTGCGCTTGACGAGCCGCTTGGTGCGCTCGACGCTCTGACGCGCATTGAAATGCAGCTTCTGCTGGAGCGCATCTGGCGCAAACAGAAGTTTACCGCCGTTCTGGTCACACATGATGTTTCAGAAGCTGTGGCATTGGCGGATCGTATCGTGGTGATCGATGAGGGCCGTATCGCGCTTGATCTCGAGGTCAAATTACCGCGGCCGCGCCGACACGGTACGCCGGAGTTTGCAAGGCTGGAGGAGCAGGTCCTTGACCAGCTTTTTGGCCGAAGCGAAAACGGCGCCTGAGTGATGTTCGTATAAGGAGGTGGCAGGGCCGGAGCCCTGCCATGCTGTTGTCAGCCGATGCTCATCAGGCTGGCGTTGCCACCGGCAGCGGTCGTGTTGACGCTGACGGAAACCTCTTCCACCAACCAATCGAGGTTGTATGGCTGGCTTGCACCGGAAAGCGCTTGCGTTGTCGCGGCCTGCACCAGAACCAGCGGTCCTGGCAGAGCTGCGACCTTCCGGTTGACCTCCACGACACGCTCCGCGTCGCCTTCCACCAGGGCACCCGCGAAAGGACCGGATTTTTCCCACTTGTCGACCCAGCTGATGCGTGAGGTCACGGTTGCCGGCAATCCATAGGTCGTCTTCTCGAGCCCGGACGTGTTGTCGACGACGACCTTGTTTCCGGTTGCCAGCGCCGCGGCGAGCTGACGATAGAGGCCCTGTTCCGTCTGCGGAACAAGCAGGACTTTGCCACGCGGATGCAGGGCATAGACGTTGCGCTCACCCACCGGACCGGCCAGCTCCGTTTCGAAGCCAAGGCCGGAGAGAGCACCGGCCTCGTGCGCTGCCTCAGCGGCCACGGTTTCTCCGTTCTCAGTCAGCCAACGTGCAAAATCCGTTGCGGCTTCGTCCTGCTGGCTGATGATCCGATCAATTTTCGGCGCCTTTTGCGTCATGCGGCCAAGATAGAGCGGACCACCTGCTTTCGGACCGGTGCCGGAAAGGCCGCGTCCGCCGAATGGCTGTACGCCCACAACCGCGCCGATGATGTTGCGGTTGACGTAAAGGTTGCCAGCCTCGATACGGGAGAGAACATGCTTGATCGTATCGTCAAGGCGGGTGTGAAGGCCAAAGGTCAGGCCATAACCGGTCGCATTGATCTGGTCGATGAGGTTGTTGAGGTCATTGCGCTTGAAACGAATGACATGCAGCACCGGTCCGAAGACTTCACGCTTCAGATCCGCGAGCGACTTCATCTCGATGATCGTTGGCGGAACGAAGGTTCCCTTGCCAGTGTCGCCAGCAAGATCGATCTGTTCGATACGATTGCCAAGCGTTCGCATCTGCTCGACGTGTTTCTCAATAATTCCCTTGGCTTCTGCCGTGATGACAGGGCCGACATCGACGGACAGACTATCGGTCCGTCCGATCCGCAATTCGTGCAATGCGCCCTTCAGCATGGTCAGTGTGCGGTCGGCCACATCGTCCTGCAGGCAAAGGATACGAAGCGCCGAGCAACGCTGACCGGCGCTGTCGAAGGCCGATGCGATAACGTCGGCGACGACCTGTTCGGCAAGGGCGGAGGAGTCGACGATCATGGCGTTCTGGCCACCAGTCTCGGCAATCAGCGGGACTGGCTGACCGTTTGCCAGGACGCGGCCAGCAAGCTGGCTCTGGATGATCCGGGCAACTTCCGTTGATCCGGTAAACATCACGCCCGCCGTCAACGGTGAACCGACAAGTGCTGCGCCAGTCTTTCCGTCGCCCGGCATAAGTTGAACGGCGTCTGCCGGAACACCTGCTTCATGAAGCAGGCGTACACCTTGAGCTGCGATCAGCGGGGTTTCTTCGGCAGGCTTCGCCAGAACTGGGTTGCCGGCAACCAGTGCCGCAGCAACCTGGCCGATAAAGATTGCCAGCGGGAAGTTCCAGGGGCTGATGCAGACGACCGGACCGAGGGCCACTTGTTCGGCGCCAATGTTCTTGCGTGCTTCACCCGCGTAATAACGCAGGAAGTCGATCGCCTCGCGCACTTCTGCGATTGCATTGGGCATTGATTTTCCGGCTTCACGAATGATGAGGCCGAGCAGGGCTGGCATTTCCGCCTGCATCTGGTCAGCGGCGCGATCTAGGCACGCGGCGCGCTCTTCAACGGCGGTGGAGGACCAGCGCGACGTCGATGCCTTCTTCATTGCCTTTTCGACGTCGGCCTCGGTCGGCTCAATGACGTAACCGACGACATCGGCATGGTCCCCAGGGTTGAGGACGGGGCGGGCCTCACCGTTTGCCTCAGGCGCGGCGGCTTTCCATTCGGTCGCAGCACTTTCGCTCAAAATGGTGTTCAGCTTTGCCAGCGTCGTTTCACTGGAAAGGTCGAGGCCTGCTGAGTTCGCACGCTCGGTGCCAAACAATGCGGCTGGCGATGCGATGCGATCATGCTGCGCGCCGGGCTGCTGCATGGCTTCCACAACCGCAACCGGATCTTCCAGGAGAGCGTCGACCGGAACGGCAGGGTCGGCAATCCGGTTCACGAAGGACGAGTTCGCACCGTTTTCTAGGAGACGGCGAACGAGATAGGCCAGCAGGGTCTCATGGGTGCCAACGGGCGCATAGAAGCGGCAGGGACGGTCGAGGTTCTTCTTGCCAACGACTTCGCTGTAGAGCGGTTCACCCATTCCGTGCAGGCATTGGAACTCGTAGTCGCCAAGCTTAAAGTCCGGGCCGGCGAGATGATAAATCGTCGCCATGGACTGTGCATTGTGCGTGGCAAATTGCGGGAAGATCACATCACGGGCTGCCAGCAGCTTGCGGGCGCAGGCAATGTAAGACACGTCAGTGTGCACCTTACGTGTGAAAACCGGGAAGTCTTCAAGACCATCCAGTTGCGCACGTTTGATCTCGGCGTCCCAGTAGGCACCCTTGACGAGGCGCACCATGATACGACGGTTGGCGCGGCGCGCCAGATCGATGATGTAGTCGAGCACGAATGGGCAGCGACGGCCGTAAGCCTGCACCACGAAACCGAGGCCATTCCAGCCCGCAAGATCCGCATCATGTGCCAGCGACTCGAGAAGGTCGAGGGACAGTTCGAGACGATCGGCTTCTTCCGCGTCGATGTTGAGGCCGATATCATACTGCTTGCAGAGCAGCATCAGCGATTTCACCCGTGGCAAAAGCTCTTCCATGACGCGTGCGGCCTGCGCTCGCGAATAACGCGGATGCAGGGCGGAAAGCTTGATGGAAATCCCGGGGCCGCCATAGATGCCGCGCCCGGCAGAAGCTTTGCCGATCGCGTGAATGGCGTTTTCGTAGTCACGATAATAACGCTCTGCGTCTTTCGCAGTCGTGGCGGCTTCGCCGAGCATGTCATAGGAGTACTGGAAGCCTTGTTCTTCCAATGGCTTCGAGCGCTTGATGGCTTCGGCGATCGTTTCGCCTGTGACAAACTGTTCGCCCATCATGCGCATGGCCATGTCCACACCGCGACGGATTACGGGTTCGCCGGCACGAGCGATCAGTTTCGTCAACGCTGAAGACAGGCCGCTGTCGTTGACGGTTGAGGTGAGTTTGCCGGTAATTACGAGACCCCAGGTTGCCGCATTCACAAACAGGGATTTGCCGCCACCGATATGCGACTTCCAATCGCCGCGGGCGATCTTGTCACGGATCAACGCATCGCGGGTTGCCTTGTCGGGGATACGCAGCAATGCCTCAGCAAGGCACATCAGCGCGACACCCTCATGACTGGACAGCGAGTACTCCTGCACCAGTCCTTCAACGCCGGTGCCTTTGGTCTTGGCACGAAGGGACTCGATGAGTTTGCGAGCGGTTGTGCGAATGGCGCTTGCCTGCTCTTCTGAAACGGTTGCCGCCTGCAAAAGCGGGACAAGGCATTCCGGTTCCGATCGGCGGTAGGCCGCAGTGATCGCCTGGCGCAACGCGCTCTGTTCGCGTACTGCCGGTGCAAATTGTTCAAAAATGCCAACCGCGTGTTTTGATGTGTTCAAACCTGTCGTGTTCGCGCCATCGGCCATCCGAATGATCCTTGAAAAGCTGTTTCGCCAAAATTGACGGCACCTGCTTATGCGGTTCGGCCATCATTTTTTCTGAGCCGACAATATCATTGCCCCAGAAATTGATATGGCCTTATTTCTTCGATAAAACAGGAAATACGAACTTTTGTTTTGCCGGAAAGGCGTCAATAAGAATGGCTATATCGAAAAAAGAAGTCGATCTGGATCACTTTGATCTCAAGATCATCGAGGCGCTGAGCGAAGACGGGCGCATGTCGGTGCTGCAACTGGCCAAAAAGGTCGGGCTTTCAAAGACCCCTTGCCAAACCAGGCTCAAGCGTCTGGTGGATGAGGGCTATATTCTGGGCTTCCGCGCCATGCTCAATCAACACAAGCTCGGCGTCGACCATATCGCCTTTACCGAGGTCAAGCTTTCGGACACGCGTGAAAAGGCGCTGGAAGAGTTCAACGCTGCGGTACGCAAGATCAAAGAGGTCGAAGAGTGCCATATGATTGCGGGCGCTTTCGACTATTTGCTTAAAGTACGAACAAGCGACATTCGCAAATATCGGCGGGTGCTGGGTGAAAAAATATCCAGCCTTCCGTCGGTCGCAAATACATCGACCTTCGTCGTCATGCAGTCGGTCAAGGAAGCCGGCATTTGACGGCTTCCTTGAAGGACGAATGAGCGATCTCGTCAGCGGATGCTTGATGATGCCGTTCCCGTTGCCGCTGTCGTCTGCGCGTCCGGGCCGAATTCGTTTTCGTTTTCGATACCCAGAAGCTCCTGCAAGCGAATGCGCGCCCGGCTGACACGGCTCTTGATGGTGCCTACAGGGCATCCGCAAATCTCTGCGGCTTCCTCATAGGCAAAACCTGAGGCCCCGATCAGGAGGATTGCTTCGCGCTGGTCATCCGGCAGTTTCGCAAGCGCTGACCGGAAATCCTGAAGGTCGACAGAGCCGTGCTGTTCAGGCGGGACTGACAAGCGCGCCGTGTAGGCGCCGTCTGTATCCTGCACTTCACGGCCGGACTTGCGGATCTGGCTGTAAAATTCGTTGCGCAGGATCGTGACGAGCCAGGCACGCATGTTGGTACCGGGCTGATAGCTATCCTGCTTCGCCCAGGCCTTCATGATGGTGTCCTGAACGAGATCGTCTGCGCGATCGCGGGACCTGATGAGTGAGATAGCGAAAGCACGCAGATTTGGCAGCGCTGCCAGCATTTCCCGTTTGAAATTGTATTCAGTCTGTTCGGGCTCTTTCGCCATCATCCCTCCGAAACCCCGTTCTTTGCCTTGTTTTCGGCTTCATCGAGTTTTTCGAGAAGATCGAGGAATTTATCGGGAATGCCTTCATCCTGAACGGCATCGTAAAGTTCACGCAGCTTGCGTGAGATCACAGCCCGCCCGGAGTGCGGAACCTGTGGTGCGGCGGGATTGTCCCGCGAATCTTGGTCCGATTGAAAAATGCTCATAACG
The DNA here is from genome assembly GCF_044772305.1 of Agrobacterium sp. NPDC090273. Classification (NCBI taxonomy): domain Bacteria; kingdom Pseudomonadati; phylum Pseudomonadota; class Alphaproteobacteria; order Hyphomicrobiales; family Rhizobiaceae; genus Agrobacterium; species Agrobacterium sp. NPDC090273. Next base: position 24,186 of record NZ_JBIVYN010000011.1, on the reverse strand, counting down.
TCCGGTATTCCTTTTGTGTCGCGGCTTTAAATGCACCGCGCAAAAAATAGTTCCCGCCGTTGGAACTATTTTTACGATGCATGCGTTCGTACTTCGGTTTGCTGTGCAGACCGCATGAAAGGGGAGTTTTCCATGTCAGTTTCTACACGCATCGCACCGCACCTGCCTTATCTTCGCAGGTTCGCTCGTGCCGTTTGCGGTTCACAATCTACGGGCGACGCTTATGTCGCTGCTACGCTGGAAGCGTTGATCGCCGATATCGAGATCTTTCCAAAGACAAGCAGTGACCGTGTTTCGCTTTATCAATTGTTTGTATCGATTTTTAGTTCCGTTACGATCAACATAAAGACGGACGAAAATCTCTCCGGATGGGAAAAACGCGCTTCGGCTAATCTGTCTGCCGTGCCCGCCGTTCCTCGTCAGGCATTCCTTTTGACCACGGTCGAAGAGTTCTCGCCGTCAGAAGCCGCCGAGGTTCTGAACGTGTCGGAAGAAGAGGTCAGCGAGCTGATTGACGAGGCTGCCTCAGAAATCGCCCGTCAGGTGGCGACCGATATCATGATCATCGAAGATGAGCCGTTGATCGCGATGGATATCGAGCAGATGGTCACCGATCTCGGGCACCGGGTGACTGGCATCGCCCGGACGCACACGGAAGCGTTGGAGCTGTTCCACAAGACGCAGCCGAAGATGATCCTTGCCGATATCCAGCTTGCCGACGGTAGTTCTGGTCTGGACGCCATGAAGGACATCCTTCAGATGACCTCCATGCCGGTGATCTTCATTACGGCGTTTCCTGAACGGCTTCTCACGGGTGAGCGTCCGGAGCCGACCTTCCTTGTTACCAAGCCTTTCAACCCGGATATGGTAAAGGCGCTGATCAGCCAGGCCCTGTTCTTTAATGAAAGCTCTCGCGTCGCGGCATAAAAACGTTGACCTGCGTATCAATTCCGGAACCACCTCCGTGGCCGGGCGTTGGCAGGTACGTTTTATGTTTGACTGCAGCTTTCTTCTAGGAGACGAATTTGCATCGGCTGGCATGGCACAATGCGGACAGGGATGAGGGAGAACTCCATGACTCTCTCGTTCTTGCATTGCTCGATTCCGGTGAGACAGTCATGCTTCAGGATAGCAACAGGGACTATATCTTTGTTGCCAACTTGCCTGACGTATGGCGCTTGCCCGCCAATTCCCCGCCAACGGATGAAAGTCTGTTTGGCAGCGACCTTTCGGAGCGGCTTGCCGACCTCAAGAAGGATATGGTGGCTGCTGGAAGTCGCGGGATGCTGGAAGTGAACGCGGGTGCAAACCGGGTGTTTCAATTCCAGGTCTATTCCACGGTCAACCAGTCGAACCAGGCTGTGCTGAAGACCACGATCCGGGAAGTGACGCTGGAGCGGCGGCGTGAGCAACTGCTCAGGTCGCTGCTACGCGAGGTCAGCCATCGTTCCAAGAACCTGCTTGCAATCATTCAGAGCCTTGCGGCGCAGACGGCACGTTTCAGTCTCACTAAGGATGATTTCCTCCGTAAATTCAGGGGGCGTTTGCATGCGCTTGCCCAAAGCCAGGATCTGATTACGGACTCGGATTGGCGTGGAGCTCGTATCTTCGAGCTTCTTCGCCAGCAATTCGATCTCTATGTGCCGGAGTACCCGAACCTCATCCGCATGGAGGGAGAAGACCTCCTTCTCAATCCAAATGGTGCCCTCTATATCGGACTGGCCTTTCACGAACTGGTCGTCAACACGGTCAGTCACAGTGGAAATCTCGCCTATCACCTGCCCATCTCGTTACAGTGTCGGCGGGAAGGGGAGTTCTATATCGTCGAGTGGACTGAACCCGTCATGGCCTCCAAGGAGCCAGTCGAAGCACGTCGAAGCAATTTCGGCAGTGTTGTGCTGGAAAAGGTGGTTCCGGCGGCTCTATCTGGGACGGCAGAGTATCAGCTTTCGCCAGAACGCGTGTTCTACAAGCTCAGGTTCCCGGCCTCAGATACAACCGAACCATAAGGCCGTTGACGTCGATGATCGACTTTTCAGGGATCTAAAATGAAAGCAGCACGGCTCTTGCCAGAGCCGTGCCACTTTAACTGCAGGTCTTCAGGGGCGAAACCTGCGTATATCAGCCAAGCTTTCAGGCGGGGACGGGGAATGGCTTGGCTGCATGGATAACGGCCTCGCCAGATTTTGGTTCCCATCCTTTTTGATTTTTTTATTGCGTCCCGAATTGCTCTGACTGTTTCGGCACGAAATAACGCATCGGCGCTTCCAGCGTCCAGACGAAACCCGTCGTGAGATAGTCGGTGACCACCTGCCCGCCAAACGCGCCCTCCGCGTGTCGTTTGATAACGGTGGTTCCGAAACCCTTGCGGGTGGGCTGCGACGCTGGTGGTCCGCCCGATTCGGTCCATTGCACCAGCACCATGTCCTGCCCGTCTTTTTCAAACGTCTTCCAGTGCAAGGTGATCTTACCTTGTGACGTGGAGAGTGCGCCGTATTTGATCGAGTTCGTGGTCAGTTCATGCAAGACAAGGCCGAAGTTCTGTGCAGCTTCCGGCGAAAGCATAAAGTCGGTGCCATCAAGGATGACGCGCCCTGAGACGCTGCCGAAAACGTCCAGATGGGTTTCGATCAATTTGTGGATCGGCAGCCCTTGCCATTGCACTTCCGCCAGGGCCCTGATCGACATACCGAGACCGCGCAAGCGGTGATCCACCTCTTTCTGGAATTCGGGTATGCTGGTGTTCTCCCGCCCCAATTGCCGCATCATCGCCTGCACCAGCGTCAGGATATTCTTGGACCGGTGCACGAGTTCATGAAGCAGAAGCTGCAACTGGTCCTCTGCCTGACTGCGGTCGAATGAGGCATTTGAGAGTGCGACGGCAACCTGATTTGCTTCCTTGATACGCGTGTCGATAGGGGCGACAATTTCTCCCTCGCCGATCCGTTCAGCCATGCGCGTTAGGTCGCGGATGGATGTACGCAATTGTCGTCCGACGAGAGAAGCGCCGCCAATCGCGATCAACACCAGCAGAAGACTGCCGATCATCATCTGACGCCATGTGTCGATCAGTGCGGCCTGACCTGCCGCCATAGGCCCCCACATCACGGCCTTCCATTGCCAGCCCGGTAACTGGGCATAGGCGTAGAGATTCCCCTTGTCGTCAAAAAAGTTTCCACTGAATGCCGTCATTTCGGAGACGACGTCAGGCGCCGCAAAAGGCGTGCCGGACTGCATATCCTGACTGCTGGACACCACAACGCGGTTCGCGCCGTCGATGATGGCGATCGCCCAGTTCTGTGGCAGGTTTTCAGTTGAAATCAGCCTGCCAAGATCACTCGCGTTCTGCGTCAGGATCAGCGCGTCTCCCGCTGAAGAGAGCTTCTGATCCAGTGGCAAGGTGACGTTGAACACCCATTCTTTGCTCGTCTGTCCGAAAAACAGGTTCGAGACAGAGATGCGCCGGGACTCGAGTGCACTGGAAAGATCGGCGCCTTGAGCAACTTTTGCCAGGGGTTGACCGTAGGGAACGCGGGTATTGAGCCGCTGTTGGCCATCCTTTGTCGCCAGAATGGCGTAAAGACCCTCTCGGCTCATACTTTCGCCTATACGCGTCTGAAACGCGGAGAGATTGCCGCTTTCCAGTTCGGGAAATTGCGATAGCAGGTTCAGCGAGGTGGTTATTTCCTGAAGCCTGCGGTCTATGTTGCGGCTGATGAATCTGACGTCTTCCACGGTTTCGCGGCGCAGATCGTCGCGTTTCTCGTTTTCGAGCCGCAACATCAGATATCCGACAAAGAGGATAAGCGGTAGCGTGATCACCGTCGCCATCACCACCAGATAGGTGCCGATAGAGGCTGTCGGGAAGAAATGAGCACCACGTCGGCGGATGCTGCTGATCAGGTCTTTTAGTCTCGTGCCGGGTCCAGGCATGTCAAAAACTCCGGCGGGCATCTCATTGTTACAAAGCGATAATACCGCTCCAAGCCCCTTTAGCAACTCCTGATTTGCATAGTTTCAGGCTCAGCCGTGGCGGGTTCAATTCAGCTTTCGGCTGAAAAATTCGGAACCATTTCAATCGCCAGCCCGTTTGCAAATCATGACCGGCCCGATGAACAAACGGCATAAACGCCGATGGCCGGATAGGAAAAATCGAAAGGAGGACAACATGACCAAGAAACTTCTCACGATCACCGCAGCGGCCCTGATGGGTGCAACCGCATTTGCACCGCTTGCTATGGCGCAGACCGCACAACCGGCTCCGGCTGCACCGAGCACAGAGGCACCTGCGGCTCCATCCGCGACGCCGATGGCTCCGACAGCGCCATCTGCTGATACCAGTGCAGCCGCTTCGACCACCGGTGGCTCTTATTTGACAGAGCAGGCTGAAAATCAGATCAGCGCAAACGACTACATCGGTAAGGCCGTCTACACTGCCGCTGATGAAAGCATTGGTAATGTGACAAATATTGTCATGGAAGAAAACGGTGGGCTTGTCGCGGCCGTGGTTGGTGTCGGTGGCTTCCTTGGTATCGGCGCAAAGGACGTCGCCGTTCCGATGGACAAGATCACGATGACGCGGAATGCCGAAAACGGCACGATCCGTCTGACGACAACAGAAACCGCAGAAACGTTGAAAGCGGCGCCGGAATTCAAGACGCTGGAACAGAAGGCTTCCGAGCAGAACGCGGCAGCCCCGGCGCCAGCGCCTGACAACACGACGACCTCTGCTACAAAGCCATAACCCCTAGGGGAGCAGGAGCGGGGTGACGATGGTCACCCCGGAGGACACCGGTCTGAGGAGGCCGGTGTCTTCGTATGTATGGAGTTTTTCAGATCGGGGCGTTACGCGAAGAGTGCCATGCCCAGGCGGACTTGATTATATCCGTCAACGTGTAGCGCGGCTCCCATCCCAGGACTTCCTTCGCTTTGTCGTTGTTCGCCACGAGCGTTGTCGAATCGCCATCGCGACGCTCGGCATATTCGACGGGGAAGGGACGCCCCGACACTTCAGAGATTGTCGCCAGTAGTTCCTTCACTGTCGTTCCCGTGCCGGTGCCGAGATTGAGCTCGACTGTTTCGCCGCCATCCAGCAGATAGTCGACGGCCCGCACATGAGCATCCGCGAGATCGAGGATATGTATATAGTCCCGAACGCAGGTGCCGTCGCGTGTATCGTAGTCGGTGCCGAACACCTTGAACCCCTGACGCCGTCCGAGTGCGGCCTCGATTGCCAGCGGAATGGCGTGGGTTTCCGGCGTGTGCCATTCGCCGATGCGCCCTTCAAAATCCGCACCTGCGGCATTGAAGTAGCGCAGCATCACCGATCGCAGCCCTTTATAGGTGCTGTAATCCTTCAGGGCCTGCTCGACGACCCATTTGGTGCGGCCATAGGGATTGATGGGTGCCTGGCGGTGGGTCTCGTCGATCGGAACCTGCTCCGGGAGACCGTAGGTTGCGCAGGTGGAGGAGAAAACAAAAGCTTCCACGCCAGCATCGATGGCGGCGGACAGAAGGTTGAGCGAGCCGATGACGTTGTTGTCATAAAAGGCGACAGGCTGCTTAACCGATTCACCGACTTCGATCAGCGCTGCGAAATGCAGAACGGCGACCGGTTGGTGTTTAACAAAAACTTCATTTAGGCGTGCTCGATCGCGGATATCTCCCTGTTCAAGCGGTCCCCAGCGGACAAACTCTTCATGGCCGTTGGTGAGGTTGTCGAAAACGATTGGTTCATAACCGCGTTCCGACAAAAGCAGGCATGTGTGAGAGCCGATATAACCTGCACCGCCGACGACAAGAACTTTCTTCTTCATCAATGACCTTTCAGAAAAACAGACGCGCCAACACTCTTATTTACTTTGTCCAAATAAGGGCGGTCCGGCGCAAGGCGCCAGCCACCAAAACTATCCGTTGCGCGTAACACAAAAAAAACTGCGCATCCATTAGCGGGAATGCGCAGTCATTTTTTGTCGGAACTGTCAGTTTGCTTATTTGGTTTTTTTGGTGTTGGCCCTGGTTGCCAGGAAGCCCGCCGCCATAGCAACCGCGAGTGTCGCGTATGGCCTTGCCTGGATGGCAAGTGTCAACAGTGACTGCACTGCGAGCGGTGCTGCCGCGACTGTGGCGGTCAATGGCGGCGCAACAGGTCTTGCCACGGGATATGCTCTGGGCCGCTTAACAATCGCCAACGCGACCAGCATGATCACGCCCAACAAGAAGGCAGTTCCAGCAACGACGAGTGAGGCTGGGCCGGCGCCAAGATAATGTGAAAGATAGATCGAACCCGCAACCACCCCGGCAACAAGGGCGATCAGGAAGAATATTCCCGTCAATATCCAGAGAATTATGGTGGCGCGAAGCCGTCGCGTCACCATGCGGCCTTCACGTTGACTATCGCCCATATAGGCCAGCAATGCTTCAAGCATGGCGAAGCCTTATCGACGTGTCAGCAAAGCAAGGACAAAGCCAGCCGCAACGGCAAGGCCGAGCGATTGAAGTGGGTTTTTCTGAACCTGGTCGGTCAGGCTGTCATTCAGCGACGAAATCTCGTTGCGAACATTGTCGGCCATCTCGCCAGAGGCCGTAAGCGCATCGTCCGCCACACGGGCCGCTTGCGCTTTCAATTCATGCGAGGCGCCAACGCCAAGCGCTTTCACGCTCTTGGCAAGATTGGCAAGGTCCTCGCGAAGCTGCGCAAGCTGTGCTGCCACATCGGCGGCGTCGCCATTTTCGAGGGATTGCTGGATCTTGTCGTTTACGTCGCGTGCGCTTGCCATGGGAAGGCTCCTTATGGTGTGAGGTTGCGTGTCGGGAACGGTGGGAGGTGGGAAATCATAAGACGCCCGGTGCTGGGCATTCGTCAATGACGGAGGCAGTCTGCAAAACGGTTGTCATGTTTCCTCAGGTAAAATCTCTTCGACCGAGCCCGCGTTCAGGTTGAGCATTACTCTAACCGTTGATCGACTGAACGCGCGGTTGTGTCGTTTGTTCCATGCCGTCGCGTGGTTTCTTGAAGGATCTGTCGCAAGACTCGGTTTTTCGAGGATTTAAGGGCCGGACATTTGTTTTCCTGTAACAAGCATCATATAAGGCCCATCAATCGAAACGTGCCTTGACACCAATCAATCTGTGATACCGAGATGCTCCAGACGCCTTATTACCTGATCGACAAGACAAAACTCCTCCACAACATGGAGAAGATTGCCTATGTGCGGGAGAAATCCGGCGCCAAGGCGCTTCTGGCGTTGAAATGCTTCGCCACATGGTCCGTGTTCGACTTCATGTCGCAATATATGGACGGCACCACGTCGTCTTCACTTTACGAAGTTCGTCTGGGCAAGGAAAAGTTCGCGGGAGAGACCCACGCATATTCCGTTGCCTATGCCGATTACGAAATCGATGAAGTCATTGCCAACGCCGACAAGATCATCTTCAATTCGATTGGTCAGCTTGAGCGTTTCGCCGACAAGGCGTCTGGTATTACCCGTGGTCTGCGGCTCAATCCGCAGGTCAGTTCGTCGAGCTTCGACCTTGCCGATCCGGCTCGTCCATTCAGCCGTCTCGGTGAATGGGACGTTGCCAAGGTCGAAAAGGTCATGGACCGCATCTCCGGTTTCATGATCCACAACAATTGCGAAAACAGCGACTTTTCGTTGTTCGATCGCATGTTGGCGCAGATCGAGGAGAGGTTCGGTTCGCTTCTGTCGCGTGCGGAATGGGTCAGCCTGGGCGGCGGCATTCATTTCACTGGCGAGAACTATCCGCTCGACCAGTTCTGTGATCGCCTCAAAGCCTTCTCCGAAAAATATGGCGTTCAGGTCTATCTGGAGCCGGGCGAAGCATCGATCACCAAAAGCACGACGCTCGAGGTTACCGTTCTCGATACACTGTTCAACGGCAAGAACCTTGCCATTGTCGACAGCTCTATCGAAGCGCACATGCTCGATCTCCTGATCTATCGCGAAAGCGCCAAGGTCTCGCCGAACAATGGCAGCCATCCCTATATGGTGTGTGGCAAGTCCTGCCTCGCAGGTGACATTTTTGGCGAGTTTAAATTCGACAAGGCACTGGCGGTTGGCGACCGGATTTCGTTCCAGGACGCTGCCGGTTACACGATGGTCAAAAAGAACTGGTTCAACGGCGTCAAGATGCCGGCAATCGCCATCAAGGAACTGGACGGCACCGTACGCGCCGTTCGTGAATTCGACTTTGCCGATTACGAGCAAAGTCTGTCGTAACAACAGCCTCTCTGAAAGAGGTTCTTGTAAAACCCAAATCCAACCAAGCTCATCCCTGCGGGGATAAAGGGGGCATCACCTGAAATGAAGAAGAACGTTCTCATCATCGGCGCCGGTGGCGTAGCACAGGTCGTGGCGCATAAGTGCGCCCAGAACAGCGATGTATTGGGAGACATTCATATTGCGTCACGCACACTTGAAAAGTGCCGCAAGATTGTCGAGTCCGTACGCGAAAAGAAGAGCCTCAAGACTGATGTAAAACTTGAGGCTCATGCGCTTGACGCGATGGATATCGAGGCGACGAAAGCCTTGATAAAGAAAACCGGCGTTCAGATCGTCATCAATGTCGGTTCAGCTTTCGTCAACATGTCCGTTCTTCGTGCCTGCATGGATACGGGTGTTGCTTACATGGATACCGCTATCCACGAAGATCCGACCAAGATCTGCGAAACGCCGCCATGGTACGGTAACTACGAATGGAAGCGCGCAGCGGAATGCAAGGAAAAGGGCATCACCGCGATCCTCGGCGTTGGTTTCGACCCGGGTGTTGTCAACGCTTACGCCCGTCTTGCCAAGGATGAGTACTTCGACAAGGTCACGTCTGTTGATATCGTTGATATCAATGCCGGCAGCCATGGCCGCTGGTTCTCGACCAACTTCGACCCGGAAATCAACTTCCGTGAATTCACCGGCGTCGTCTATTCCTGGCAGAATGGCCAGTGGCAGACGAACCAGATGTTCGAAGTCGGTCAGGAATTCGATTTGCCGGTCGTTGGCAAACAAAAGGCCTACATGACTGGTCACGATGAGGTGCATTCGCTGTCCAGGAACATGGACGGCGCAGACGTTCGCTTCTGGATGGGCTTTGGAGATCACTACATCAACGTCTTCACCGTTTTGAAGAACCTCGGTCTGTTGTCCGAAAAGCCGGTCAAGACAGCGGAAGGTCTGGAAGTCGTGCCGCTCAAGGTGGTCAAGGCTGTCCTGCCCGACCCGTCCTCGCTGGCGCCGGACTACGTCGGCAAGACCTGCATCGGCGATATCGTCAAGGGTATCAAGGATGGCAAGGAGCGCGAAGTCTTCATCTATAACGTAGCGGACCACAAGGAAGCCTACGAGGAAGTCGGTTCTCAGGGCATCTCCTATACGGCCGGTGTTCCACCGGTTGCTGCTGCCATGCTTATTGCCACCGGCGAGTGGGATGTGAAGCAGATGGCAAACGTTGAAGAGCTGCCACCCCAGCCATTCCTCAACATCCTGAACAAGATCGGCTTGCCGAACCGCATCAAGGACGAAAACGGCGACCGCGCCCTGACGTTCTGATGGTTGCATTTTTATGATTGGCGGTCTTCCTCAGGATCGCCGATCGGCAAACAAAAAGCCCCGCGAAAGCGGGGCTTTTTTTATCAGCTTTTCTTGTGCTTTGGTGGGCGCTTTTCGAAAGGCTTGTCTTTCTTGCCCTCAAATTTCGGCTTGTCGCCGAAAGGCTTTTTCTTCTTCCAGGGCTTGTCGTCGCCTTTGCGATCGTCGCCCGAGGACTCATTCTTTTTGAAGTCGGGTCTTTCGAATTTGCGCTGCGCCTTGGCTGGGCGCGTGTCTTCACGATGTCCACCGGTCATTTCCGGTTTGCCTTCCAGCGCCTTCAGACGAATGCCCTTTTCGAGCGTCATGTCCTTGCCGATGGCGGAGGTAAACCGGTCCACGGCGTCGGCTGCCAGTTCCACATAGGTTTCTGACTGCTGCATGCGGATCGCGCCGATGTCCTGACGGGTGATCTTGCCGAAGCGGCAGAGCATGGGGATCAGCCAACGCGGCTCTGCGCTTTGCTTGCGACCGACAGAGAGCGAGAACCAGGCGCTGTCCGAGAAATCGGAACGCTCACGACGCGGCGCGTTGTTTTCGACGTGCTCAAAGCTGTCTCGGCGCGGTTTGCGGCTGTTGTCCAGCGACACTTCCGTGATGTCTTCCGGTGCTGAGCGTCCGGCGTGGTAGAGGCGCACGAAGGCAGCAGCGACCTTTTCAGCACCATGCTGCTCAAGAAGCCGGTTGACGAAATCGCGTTCATCGTCGGCCACAGCCTCGTTGAGCGAGGGATCTGCCAGAAGACGCGTGCCGTCACGTTCGATGATCTCTTCAACGGATGGCGGGCGAACCCAGGTTGGGCTTACCTTCGCGCCTTCCAGCAGGCGTTCCGCCTTGCGGCGCTGGCTGACGGGCACGATGATCGCGCTGACGCCCTTCTGGCCGGCGCGTCCCGTGCGGCCTGAACGGTGCAGCAGCGTTTCGGAATTGGTTGGCAGATCGGCATGGATCACGAGTTCCAGGCCAGGAAGGTCGATGCCGCGGGCTGCAACGTCCGTTGCCACGCAGACGCGAGCGCGGCCGTCACGCATGGCTTGCAGCGCGTGGGTACGCTCGTTCTGGCTGAGCTCACCCGAAAGTGCCACGACAGAGAAGCCGCGATTGTTAAGCCGTGCCGTCAGGTGGTTCACGTTGGCGCGCGTGGAACAGAACACGATGGTGTTGCGTGCTTCGTAAAACCGCAGCGCATTGATGATGGCATTCTCGCGGTCGGCGGGCGTCACCAGCAGGGCGCGATACTCGATGTCGTTATGCTGCTTCTGCTCAGAGGCAGTGGCGATGCGTACCGCATTCTTCTGGTAGCTTTCGGCAAGCTTGGCGATGCTGCGCGAAACGGTTGCCGAGAACATCAACGTGCGGCGGTCCGCCGGCGATTCTTCCAGGATGAACTCCAGATCCTCACGGAAACCGAGGTCCAGCATCTCGTCTGCTTCATCGAGTACGACGGCGCGGATAGACGACAAGTCAAGCGCACCGCGCTTGATATGGTCGCAAAGACGTCCAGGAGTTCCGACGATGATGTGCGCACCGCGTTCCAGCGCCCGACGCTCCGAGCGAATGTCCATGCCGCCAACGCAGGAAGCGATGGAAACACCGGTGAATTCGTAAAGCCATTCCAGCTCGCGCTTCACCTGCATGGCAAGTTCGCGTGTCGGGGCGATAGCGATGCCGAGCGGCGCGCCTGCCGAACCGAAACGGCCGTTCTGCTGGAGCAGCGTCGGCGCAATGGCAATGCCGAAAGCAACTGTCTTGCCAGAGCCCGTCTGGGCGGAAACCAGCGCGTCCTGTCCGTCCAGCTCAGGCGCAAGCATCGCCTTCTGTACCGGCGTCAAATCTTTATAACCGCGTTTTTCCAACGCCTGTGCAATCGCCGGGGCGATACCCTGGGTGTCTGTCATCTACCGTCTTTCGGATATAATACTGCCTGCACCCGCTCGAAACCCATAGGTCATAAAGCAGCCGATACCGGCCATTTCGGCCACGTGGCCGGTTTGATTGCCGCGCTCATACTGCGAATGGGCGCATTTGTACAGTGCAGTGCGGTACGCTCTTTCAGTCTGGTTCGTGACTGAAGGCCATATTTGCATTCTACGACGCTGCCGTCGCGCCGGAAAAGGCGTACCGCATGGTTCATAAACGGCATTGCGTGCCCCCCTCCTTTTCGGTAAGAGACCCGCAACTTGAGGCTCTTTGTCAGAAAGAACCGATTGGGTTTGTTCTTGTCCGCCCGCCCGACAAAAGGGCCGGCGGGAAAACGGGATGGTACTGGTCAAGCTATGGCTCGCATTGTCATGAAATTCGGCGGCACGTCCGTCGCGAACCTTGAACGCATTCACAATGTCGCGCGGCATGTGAAACGCGAAGTGGATGCTGGCCATGAAGTGGCCGTTGTCGTTTCCGCCATGTCCGGCAAAACGAACGAGCTGGTGGACTGGGTGCAGAATACACCCAAGGTTGCTGGTGCCAGCGCGGCGTCTTTTTATGACGCGCGCGAATATGATGCCATCGTGGCGTCCGGCGAACAGGTGACGTCCGGCCTTCTGGCAGTTGCGTTGCAGTCGCTTGGCATCAACGCCCGTTCCTGGCAGGGCTGGCAGATCCCGATCCGCACGGACAATGCCCATGGCGCTGCCCGCATTCTCGAAATTGACGGAACCGATATCGTTCGCCGCATGGGTGAGGGTCAGGTTGCTGTCGTTGCCGGTTTTCAGGGGCTTGGCCCGGACAACCGGATCGCAACGCTCGGTCGTGGCGGTTCGGATACGTCGGCCGTTGCCATCGCTGCCGCTGTTAAGGCTGATCGCTGCGATATCTATACGGATGTGGATGGTGTCTACACCACAGATCCCCGCATCGTGCCGAAGGCGCGTCGCCTGAAGAAAGTTGCCTTCGAAGAAATGCTCGAAATGGCATCTCTCGGTGCGAAGGTTCTTCAGGTGCGTTCGGTCGAGCTTGCGATGGTACACAAGGTTCGTACCTTTGTGCGCTCCAGTTTCGAGGATCCCGATGCACCGGGCATGGGCGACCTCATCAACCCGCCCGGTACTTTGATTTGTGACGAGGATGAAATCGTGGAACAGGAAGTCGTAACCGGCATTGCCTATGCCAAGGATGAAGCACAGATTTCGCTGCGCCGCGTGGCAGACCGCCCGGGTGTTTCCGCCGCGATTTTCGGACCGCTTGCCGAGGCGCACATCAACGTCGACATGATCGTTCAGAACATTTCTGAAGATGGTTCGCGCACTGACATGACCTTTACGGTCCCGTCGGGCGACGTTGCCAAGGCGCTCAAGGTTCTTGAAGACAACAAGACCACCATCGGTTTTGATGTTGCCCAGAACGAGACTGGACTTGCGAAGGTCTCCGTTATCGGTATCGGCATGCGTAGCCACGCTGGTGTTGCAGCAAGCGCCTTCAAGGCACTTGCCGAGAAGAACATCAACATCAAGGCTATCACCACCTCCGAAATCAAGATTTCGATTTTGATCGATGGTGCCTATGCCGAACTGGCGGTTCGCACTTTGCATTCTGCCTACGGTCTCGATAAGAACTGATATAAGACGTCGGTACCCGATGCTCCGTTTTTCGGAGCCGCGTTCTTCCGATGTGGCGTATCATGAAAACGCGTCCCTTGCGGGGCGCGCTTCTCGCGCTATAAATTTTAAAAAGACGTTTCGATTCCCGGATGTGTGAAAGCCGGTTCGAAACAGTCGGGGAGCAAACGCGATGAGAGACCTGTCCGCAGGTCCACGTGTCCTGCTCAAGCGGCTGCGCGAAATGATGGCGGAGCACCTTGAGCCGCAGGAGCGTCTGGACCAGATCGTCCGTCAGATTGCCAGCAATATGGTGGCGGAGGTTTGCTCGGTCTACGTGCTTCGCTCCGATGGCGTTCTCGAACTTTACGCCACCGAGGGATTGAACAAGGATGCCGTCCATCTCGCCCAGCTCAAAATGGGGCAGGGTCTTGTTGGCACTATCGCAGCTTCAGCCCAACCCCTTAATCTTTCCGATGCCCAGGCACACCCAGCCTTCCGCTATCTGCCTGAAACCGGAGAGGAAATTTATCATTCCTTCCTCGGCGTGCCGATTTTGCGATCCGGTCGCACTCTTGGCGTTCTTGTGGTCCAGAACAAGGCCAGCCGAACGTACCGGGAGGATGAAGTTGAAGCGCTTGAGACAACCGCGATGCTTATTGCGGAAATAGTGGCGAGCGGTGAATTGAAGAAGATCACCCGCCCCGGCGTGGAGCTGGATTTGACGCGTGCCGTCTCCATCGATGGCGATGCTTATGGCGAAGGCATCGGTCTTGGTCATGTTGTTCTGCATGACCCAAGAATCGTCGTTACCAATCTCCTCAATGAAGATGCTGATACTGAGATTCGCCGCCTGGCCGATGCTATTGGTTCGTTGCGGATCTCGATTGACGACATGTTGCAGCGGCGTGATGTGCCCACAGAGGGCGAACATCGCGAAGTTCTCGAAACCTATCGCATGTTTGCCCATGACCAGGGCTGGGTACGGCGCATGGAAGAGGCGATCCGCAACGGCCTGACGGCGGAAGCTGCGGTCGAGAAGGTTCAGAGTGACACCAAGGCGCGCATGATGCGCCTGACAGATCCCTATCTTCGCGAACGCATGCACGATTTCGATGACCTCGCCAATCGCCTGCTTCGCCAGTTGATTGGCTATGGTGGTCGCAGTTCAGAACAGGACTTTCCGCTGGATGCCATCGTTCTGGCGCGTGCAATGGGGGCTGCCGAACTGCTCGACTATCCGCGCGAGAAATTGCGCGGCCTCGTGCTCGAAGACGGTGCTGTGACCAGCCACGTCGTTATCGTCGCCCGAGCCATGGGTATTCCTATTATTGGTCAGGCCGCAGGCGTCGTGGCGCTTGCTGAAAATAATGACCCGATCATTATTGATGGTGAGGACGGTCAGGTGCATCTGCGCCCGATGGCGGATCTGCAGCGCGCCTATGAAGAAAAGGTCCGTTTGCGTGCCCGCCGGCAGGAGCAATTCCGCGCGCTTCGCAATGTTGAACCTGTCACAAAGGACGGCCAGAAGGTCAATCTCAAGATGAATGCCGGTCTTTTGGTGGACCTGCCGCAGCTTGAGGAATCCGGTGCGGACGGGATAGGTCTGTTCCGAACAGAACTGCAGTTCATGATTGCGTCGAACATGCCGAAGGGGGAAGAGCAGGAAGCCTTCTACCGTTCCGTGTTGCGTCAGGCCAAGGGCAGGCCGGTCACCTTCCGCACGCTGGATATCGGCGGCGACAAGGTGGTCTCATACATGCGCGGCCAGGAAGAGGAAAATCCGGCGCTCGGTTGGCGGGCGATCCGCCTCTCACTGGATCGGCCAGGGCTGATGCGCACGCAGATGCGCGCACTTTTGCGTGCTGCGGCGGGTGCCGAGCTGCGCATGATGTTGCCGATGGTGACAGAGGTTTCTGAAATTCGCGCGGCGCGTGATCTCTTCCAGAAAGAGGTCCAGCACCTGTCGAAGTTTAGCCATGCTCTCCCCAAGAAGCTGCAGTTCGGCGCCATGCTCGAAGTGCCGTCACTGATGTGGCAGCTCGATGAACTGATGCAGGAAGTGGATTTCGTCTCCGTCGGCTCGAACGATCTGTTCCAGTTCTCGATGGCGGTGGACCGCGGCAATGCCCGGGTGTCCGACAGGTTCGACATTCTCGGCAAGCCGTTCCTGCGCATTCTGCGGGATATCGTCAGGGCAGGAGAGCGCCACAACACGTCGGTGACGTTGTGTGGCGAAATGGCAGGAAAACCGCTGTCGGCAATGGCTTTGATCGGCCTTGGTTTCCGTTCGGTATCCATGTCGCCAACCGCAATCGGTCCTGTGAAGGCCATGCTGCTGGGTCTCGACGCGGGGCATCTCGCCGAGGAGATGAATGCGGCTCTGGACGATCACAAGTCGCTGGAAGGCATGCGTGATGTGCTGCTGCGTTTTGCAGCGACCCATTCCATCCCTATTTGATAAAGATACAAACCATATCGGAGTGACTGGTGGCGAAGCTTCCCGTCGAAAAAATGCGCGAATTGGAAAGGCGTTTCGATGAAATCGAAGCGCGTATGTCGGCTGGCCCGGCGGCAGATGTTTATGTGAAGCTGGCGTCGGAATATTCCGAGCTTCAGCCCGTTGTCAAAAAGATCCGCGACTACGAAAAAGCGGTTGCGGAAGCAGCCGATCTTGAAGCTTTGCTTGCCGACAAGACGACTGACCGTGAAATGCGCGATCTCGCCGAAATGGAGCTTCCGGACGTTGAAGCCCGGATCGAAGAAATCGAGAAAGAAATGCAGATTCTGCTGCTCCCCAAGGATGCAGCGGATGAAAAAAGCGCGATTCTCGAAATCCGCGCTGGAACGGGTGGTTCAGAGGCTGCTCTCTTCGCCGGTGACCTGTTTCGCATGTATGAGCGCTTTGCCGCATCGAAGGGTTGGAAGGTTGAAGTGCTTTCCGCCAGTGAGGGTGAAGCTGGCGGTTACAAGGAAATCATTGCGACCATCAGTGGGCGCGGCGTGTTTTCCAAGCTGAAGTTCGAATCTGGCGTACACCGTGTTCAGCGCGTGCCTGAAACCGAAGCAAGCGGGCGTATTCACACGTCTGCGGCAACTGTTGCGGTTCTGCCTGAGGCTGAAGATATCGACATCGAAATTCGCCCAGAAGATATTCGCATCGACACCATGCGAGCGTCAGGTGCGGGCGGTCAGCACGTCAATACGACTGACTCCGCAGTTCGCATTACCCATATTCCAACCGGACTTATCGTAACCAGTTCGGAAAAGTCCCAACACCAGAACCGTGCCAAGGCGATGCAGGTATTGCGTTCGCGACTTTACGACATAGAGCGTCAAAAAGCCGACAGCGAGCGTTCTGCCGATCGTAAAAGCCAAGTTGGTTCCGGAGATCGATCGGAACGCATCCGCACTTACAATTTCCCTCAAGGTCGCGTTACGGATCACCGCATCAATCTCACACTCTATAAGCTTGATCGAATGATAGAGGGAGAAATTGACGAGGTGGTTGACGCCTTGATTGCTGACTATCAGGCCGGCCAGCTTGCTCAGCTTGGCGAGCAGCAGTGAGCGGCGTTTCCGCTTGCACGGTTGAAAACGCAGTCGCCGCGGCAAAGCGGCGGCTCGAAGATGCGGGTGTCAACGATGCACTGCTCGATGCACGCATGCTGATCGGCGAAGCGATCGGATTTTCTTTGACCGATTTCGTTCTGAAGGCAGGACGTCTGGTCGGTGCGGATGAGGCCGAGCGGATTGCAGCAATGATCGAGCGCCGTGCATCAGGTGAGCCTGTGCATCGTATTCTTGGTCATCGCGAGTTTTACGGACTTGATTTTCTGCTTTCCAGAGAAACTTTGGAGCCAAGGCCCGACACGGAAATTCTCGTCGATACGCTCCTTGAGCATTTGCGGCGCATGACGTCTCGAAAAGGCAATACCCGTCTCATCGATCTTGGAACGGGCACAGGCGCAATTTGCCTTACGCTTTTGAAGGAATGTCCCGCAGCCAGCGGCATTGGCAGTGATATATCCGCTGATGCTCTCGCTACGGCCAGCAAAAATGCGGTGCGGCTTGGTGTTGCTGATCGTTTTGAAGCGGTAAGAAGCGACTGGTTTGAAAATATTTCTGGTGGCTTCGACATAATTGTGTCGAATCCACCCTATATACGTAGTGATGTCGTCACAAAGCTTGACCGGGAGGTTCGTTATCACGATCCCTTGGCGGCGCTTGACGGAGGTCAGGACGGCCTTGCACCGTATCGCCTTATTGCTGCCGACGCAGGTCGTTTTCTTGTGGAAAACGGTGTTGTCGGTGTAGAGATCGGGTTCGATCAAAGGCTTGATGTTTCCGCTATATTCACATCGCACGGCTTCACTCTTCTCGAGGCCGTCAAGGATTATGGCGGTAACGACAGAGTTTTGACCTTCCGGAGATAGTCAATCGCGATATGTCTGCGGATTTTTTGCAAGGATATTTTGCAGAGCAAAAGAAAAGACTTGGATTTCCGCATGAAGCGGGCTAGTTTGCGGCCACATGCCGGGTGGCTGAGGACGAACAAAGATTCGTCAGGGTATTGGTCAGTCCCGAAGCGGGTTCTTCTAAGAGCCCTGAAAGGCTGGGCGTTTCCGGCATGTGAATCAGTAAACTTTGTTCGCAGGCGGCTCGGTGCAGCATTTGCGCGGCCGGGCGTCATACGCGAGGTTTTCGACCGGAGCTATGTCCGGCAAGGCGCGTGATGGAGCAATTTCAAGAAAAGTGCGCAAGCATTTGGTGTTTGGAATTGCATGAAAACAACCAGATTGTCAGCAAAACAGAATTCAGGTGAGCAATTGATGAGGCCAGGACAGCAAAACAAGCGCGGCCGGGGGCGTGGAAATAACAACAACAATAATAACAATGGTGGCGGTAACAACAACTTCAACCGCAAAGGCGGTAACCCGCTCACCAGGACTTATGACAGTTCCGGCCCTGATGTTAAAATCCGTGGTACCGCCCAGCACATAGCGGAAAAATATGCGGCTCTTGCACGCGACGCACAGAGTTCCGGTGATCGCGTTATCGCTGAAAACTATTTGCAGCACGCTGAGCACTATAACCGCATCATTGCCGCCGCACAGGCGCAGATGCAGGAACGCTTCCAGCGCGATGACCGAGCCGACTACAACCCTGCCGATACGGACGACGAGGATGTGAACGATGGCGACGACGTCGTTGTAATCGTGCCTCCACAGCAATCCGAGCAGCCCGAACGCGCTCAGCGCCAAGAGCAGCCGGAGCGCCAGGAGCGGACCGAACGCAACGAGCAGCGCCCGAACCGTCGCGAACGGCCAGATCGCCGCGAGCGTCAGGAACGTCAGGTGGTTTCCGCAGAGGCAGCGGCGCCTGTTTATGACGCCAGCTCCGCACCGCAGCCGGTCATTGAGGGTACGCCTCTTGAGGTTGCCGTCGAGGAAGAGCAGCAGCAGGCTGAAGCAACTGCAGCTCCGGCTGCAGAGCGCGCGACGAAGAGCCGTCGTTCGGCTGCTCCACGCCAGCGTCGTCCGCGTCGTGCGGCTGCAGATGAAAATGCTGAAGGAGCAGAAGCGCCGGCTGGCGAAGAAGCTGCTCCGGCAACGTTGGAAAGCGCTGCGGAGTAAGCACGTCTTCGAAAGATCGATACGATCGAAAAACTCCGGCTTGCCGGAGTTTTTTGTTTTTGTGGCTTGGATGGATGATCCATATCGGCCCATTCTTTGGGGGCGGGCTTTACCGACGGTTTTGGGTCTTCCGAAAAATTCCGCAGCGCATGTTTTATCCCCTTTAAACCAGAGAAATTGCCTCCCATATCTCTCTCGAAAGAACCGGCGTCTCATGATTGTTGCGCTTGGTTCGCAGACGAGGCGAGGGTGCGAAATCACATGAAACGCATCGCTCGTAGCGGGGCTTGCCTTGAAGGGAGCCTCAACCCAAGCACACGGAACTGTGCCGAATGCGGGCAGGCCGGTATATGGAGGTTACAGTATGAATATTGAGAAGTATTCCGAACGTGTTCGTGGTTTCCTGCAATCTGCGCAGACATTTGCGCTTGCCGAAAACCATCAGCAATTTTCCGCTGAGCACGTCTTGAAAGTTCTGCTTGATGACGAGCAGGGAATGGCGGCCTCGTTGATCGAGCGGACTGGCGGCAGTGCCAAGGAAGCACGTCTTGCCAACGACGCTGCACTTGCGAAATTGCCGAAAGTCTCCGGCGGCAACGGTGGTCTCTCGTTGACTGCGCCGCTTGCAAAGGTTTTCTCTACCGCCGAAGACCTGGCGAAGAAAGCCAATGACAGCTTTGTTACCGTCGAGCGCCTGTTGCAGGCTCTCGCGATTGAAAGTTCCGCATCGACCTCTGCCTCTTTGAAAAAGGCAGGTGTTACCGCGCAGGCTCTCAACCAGGTGATCAATGAAATCCGCAAGGGACGGACGGCCGACAGCGCCAATGCCGAACAGGGCTTTGACGCATTGAAGAAGTTCGCCCGCGACCTCACGGAAGAAGCACGCGAAGGCAAGCTTGACCCGGTGATCGGTCGCGACGATGAAATTCGCCGCACCATTCAGGTCCTGTCGCGCCGCACAAAGAACAATCCCGTGCTGATTGGTGAACCCGGCGTCGGTAAAACGGCGATTGCGGAAGGTCTCGCGTTGCGTATCGTCAACGGCGACGTACCGGAAAGCCTGAAGGACAAGAAGTTGATGGCGCTTGACATGGGCGCATTGATTGCTGGTGCGAAGTATCGCGGTGAGTTCGAGGAGCGTCTGAAAGCTGTCCTGAACGAGGTTCAGGCGGAAAATGGTGGAATCATCCTCTTTATCGACGAGATGCACACGCTTGTCGGCGCCGGCAAGGCAGATGGTGCAATGGATGCGTCCAACCTTCTGAAACCTGCTCTCGCACGCGGCGAGTTGCATTGCGTCGGCGCGACTACGCTTGATGAGTATCGCAAGCATGTTGAGAAAGATCCGGCTCTTGCCCGTCGTTTCCAGCCGGTCATGGTTGATGAGCCGACGGTTGAGGACACGATTTCGATCTTGCGCGGCCTGAAGGAAAAATACGAGCAGCATCACAAGGTCCGCATCTCGGATTCGGCTCTTGTCGCCGCAGCTACGCTTTCGAACCGCTACATCACCGATCGTTTCCTTCCGGACAAGGCTATCGACCTTATGGACGAGGCTGCATCGCGTCTGCGTATGCAGGTGGATTCGAAGCCAGAAGAACTCGATGAGCTTGATCGCCGCATTATCCAGCTGAAGATCGAGCGCGAGGCGCTGAAGCAGGAGACTGACCAATCGTCTGCGGATCGTCTGAGAAAGCTCGAGGATGAACTCGCCGACACGGAAGAAAAAGCCGACGCCTTGACTGCCCGTTGGCAGGCCGAAAAACAGAAGCTCGGTCACGCGGCTGATCTGAAGAAGCGCCTGGAAGAAGCCCGTAACGACTTGGCGATCGCTCAGCGCAATGGCCAGTTCCAGCGCGCTGGCGAGTTGACATACGGCATCATTCCGGGTCTCGAAAAGGAACTGTCGGCTGCGGAAACCCGTGACGCCAGCGGTGCTGGTTCGATGGTGCAGGAAGTGGTGACGGCTGATAATATCGCCCACGTCGTTTCTCGCTGGACCGGCATTCCGGTCGACAAGATGCTGGAAGGTCAGCGTGAAAAGCTTCTTCGCATGGAAGATGAACTCGCACAGTCGGTCGTCGGGCAGGGGGAGGCCGTTCAGGCCGTTTCCAAGGCCGTTCGTCGTTCGCGTGCCGGTCTCCAGGACCCCAATCGTCCGATCGGCTCCTTCATCTTCCTTGGTCCAACCGGTGTGGGTAAGACCGAGCTGACGAAGGCTCTGGCTCGCTTCCTGTTTGACGACGAAACCGCGATGGTTCGCCTGGATATGTCGGAATATATGGAGAAGCACTCCGTTGCACGGCTGATCGGCGCACCTCCAGGCTATGTCGGTTACGAGGAAGGCGGAGCGCTGACGGAAGCCATTCGTCGCAGACCCTATCAGGTCGTTCTGTTTGACGAGATCGAAAAAGCGCATCCGGACGTTTTCAACGTTCTGTTGCAGGTACTGGACGATGGCCGTCTAACCGATGGTCAGGGACGTACTGTCGATTTCAAGAACACCATCATCATCATGACCTCGAACCTTGGTTCTGAGTTCATGACGCAGATGGGCGACAATGACGATGTGGACTCCGTCCGTGAGTTGGTAATGGAACGCGTTCGGTCGCATTTCCGGCCTGAGTTCCTGAACCGCATCGACGATATCATCCTCTTCCATCGCCTGCGGCGTGATGAAATGGGTGCCATCGTGGATATCCAACTCAAGCGTCTTCTGTCGCTGCTTGGCGAGCGCAAGATCGACCTGCAACTGGACGAGGATGCCCGCAATTGGCTTGCCAACAAGGGTTATGACCCAGCTTATGGCGCACGTCCGCTGAAGCGGGTGATCCAGAAGGCTGTCCAGGACAGGCTTGCCGAGATGATCCTCGGTGGAGAAATTCCTGACGGTTCTCGCGTCAAGGTTACGTCCGGCACGGATCGCCTGCTCTTCAAGGTCAAACCGTTGAAGGACCAGGTTGAAGCCGATACCGCTGACGCGGCATAAAACGAAAAGGGCTCCGGAGACGGAGCCCTTTCTCATTCAGGATGTCGTCCGACTGAGTAAGCCGTTAGCGGCTAGCCACCTGATTGGGTTTGTCCTCGATGTTGAGAAGATTGTCGATCCGCTTTCTCTCATCGGAGAACCTAGCAAGTGCGTCGCCCGAGAGCGACTTGCCGCCGGGGAGGCGAACCTTCATCGCATCGACCTTGGTGCCGTTGACGATAAGCTCATAGTGCAGGTGCGCGCCGGTCGAAAGGCCGGTGGAGCCAACATAGCCGATCACCTGCCCCTGCCTGACTTTCGCGCCTTCGGTCACCCCGCGAGCGATCGCGCTTTGATGATTGTAGGAGGACACGTAACCATTGGCATGACGCAAAAGGGTCTGGTTTCCATAACCGGAAGCCCAGCCGGCTTTTTCCACCACCCCGTTGCCGGTTGCGATGATCGGTGTGCCGCGCGGTGCAGCCCAATCCGTGCCGGTATGCATACGGCTGAACTTCAGAACGGGGTGACGGCGCATGCCGAAACCGGAGGTCATGCGGCCATTCGGAACCGGGTTACGCAACAGAAACTGTCGGATGCTCTTCCCGTTTTCATCGAAGTAGTCGACGCTGTTGTCGTCAGGGTTCTGAAAACGATAAAAACGTGTCTCGTTATCACCGAACTTGGCATTCACATAAAGAAGCTCGGATTTGTCGGTTGCTTTGCCATCCGTGTCTTCAACGGAGAAAAAGGCTTCCAGCGTATCTGTCGGCTTGAGCTGCGCCTGGAAATCGACGCTGCTGGCAAGAAGCTTGACGAGCTGCGAGACCATGCTCTGGTTCATGCCATAGGCAAGCGCGGCCCGATATACGCCATCATAAACGCTCGGCAGATCGCGCCCGGCAGCCGGGGCGGGGGTACTATCGAAAGCCGTCGCAACGGCAGAAAGTTTCGGGGGTTCGCTTGCCTTGATGAAGCGCTTCTTGTCGTCGACAGCCATGGTGACCATGTGTCGGCCTTTTCGATAAAGGCTGACACGGACGATATCGCTCTTTTCATCCTCTTGCAGCACGCCCACACGCAGCACATCACCGCTCTCAACGTTCTGCGACCGGATCTCGGGTGAAAGCAGACCGGCGATTTCGGAGGCCTGCGCTTTCGAATAACCGGCCCCGAACAGAGCATCCTGGATGGACTCGGCCTGGCGCGCGGGAATGACGTCGTCGGCATATTCCTTGACTGGCGCGGAGGGCGATTGTGGTGTCGACACCGACATGTTCTGCTCTACGACGCGTGCCGCAAGTCCAGCCGTAATGTCGACATCACCTTCGTCATCGTCGAAACGACGCGGGTCGATATAATAGAGAGCCGCAAGCTGCTCGTTTCCGTCCGTCAGGATCGAACCATTCGAACGGACCGCTTCTTCAACCTCGTCAAAACTCAATGACCCTGCAAAAGCATATTTGGAATGCTGCGTCGGGAAGGCGACCGTCTTAAGGCTGACTTCGGATTCCACTTCGGAACCGTAGATCGTGCCCGTACGGCTGGCAGGCGGAATGGCTGCGCCATTGTCATCATTGCTTGCGAAGATATTGAGCGGGTCAAAAGCCGGATAGTCGTCCTGTTTCGCATAATTCGACGCGAGCGGGATTTTGACATGCGAGAAGGGTACCTTGCGGACCACTTCCTTGTCACCGTCATGAATGACGGTCGAGACTTCCATGATGGAGCGATCCGAGGGACGCGCGGCAATATTGGGTGCGAGAAGGCGAACGCCACGGCGGGCGGCTTCTGTCGCATTGTTGCCCATGTCGGCGCGCGCAAAGGCTTCGGCGGGAATGGCAAGCTGCTGACGGCCATCAAGTGCGGCAAACAGCGCGACACCCATCAATATGGATGAGGTAATACCTGTCAGGAACGTGCCGGAAAGCCAGCGCATGGAAATTTCGCGACGGTCAGGCGCACGTCGACCCTCCGCCAAAATCGGCGGTTCTGTGCCAAGCGAGCGGATCACATTGCGATCCGCCATCATGCCTGCTGCTTCCCGTCAGTCATGCGTTCTCCAGAAACTTCAGCGAAGGTGTGCAACTTTCGACGCCATGAGTCAAATCCGCGGCGCCTGTGCTCGCGCCTATATATGTACGGATGGGCTGCGGTTAATTGTTCGTTGACGAAGCAATTAGTGAGGACTCGGGCCAAAACAAGGCGCAAAACGGTCTCTCCTATTAAGGACCCGATCCAGCTGTGCAAAAACTGCCGCCTTTAATAAGTGTTCCGACGGTGAAAACCCCGAAAATTCAAAATTATCACGCTTAAACAATAGCTTGTTTGATTTTTTGTATTTTTGAAAATTGGTATGTTGACTTGTTTGATGGGGTGGGTTTATAAGTCCGCTCACTGAACGAGGGCGGCGGCGCTGCTGGCGACGAACTGCTTCGTTCTAGAGA
>NZ_JBIVYN010000010.1:0-190532 GCF_044772305.1 Agrobacterium sp. NPDC090273 | reverse complement strand
TCAATCTGCTTAGTCATAGGACTACCCCCAGTGTTTGCACTAGGACTGGCAGTCCATACCCCATCGCCACAAGACGGCCTTCACCGTGGGCTTACGCTTCAGTCGGCCTAATTTATCGTTGAGACGTCAGGTTCAGATCAGTTATTTTCAATCGCTCGTTCGAGTAGCATCAAAATTTATACGTTCTGCCTCAACCACGAGCGGTAGACTCCGCACCTGCGTCTGAATCGCCCCAATATATTCTCCGAGCATGCCAAGAAAAATCATCTGGACGGCACCAAAGAAAAATATACCGATCAAGATTGGCGCGAGGCCGATGTCAAATGAGTTCCACATAATCAATTTTGCAACAAAGTAGCCGAATGCAACCAGCAGGCTCAGGCAGGCGAGACCGAACCCGGAAAGCGTCATGAGACGGAGAGGGACCTTTGAGTGTTTCGTGATCCCGAGCATCGCCATGTCGTATAGCGAGTAAAAATTCTGGCTCGTTACGCCGCGTGCTCGTCTCGGCTGCTTAAATGGAACAGTCGCGATCGGATAGCCAATTTCGCACACGAGTCCGCGGAAATACGGGTATGGGTCATTCATCTGTTTAAGGATATCAATTACTGCGCGGTCAAATAGTCCGGATCCGGTCGCATTCTGGATAAGAGGCACCTCGGATATTCTGCCTACGGCTGAATAATATAGCTTTCGAACAGCAAACATGAGGGACGACTCGTCGCTGACGGGTTTTACCGCCATTACGGTCTTGAAGCCATCTTCCCACTTCTTCACGAACTCCGCGATCATCTCTGGTGGATCCTGAAGGTCGGAAGCTATCAAAACTGCTGCGTCTCCGGAAGCTTGTAGAAGAGCATGAAAAGAAGAGCGGATATAACCGAAATTCCTGCTGTTTACGATAACGCGTAAATTCTTGTCGTTCTTCGCTCTGGAGCGAAGGATCGTCACTGTTTTGTCTTTCGAGCAATTGTCTATACAAAGGTGTTCGTAGTCGTATGGCAA
The DNA here is from genome assembly GCF_044772305.1 of Agrobacterium sp. NPDC090273. Classification (NCBI taxonomy): domain Bacteria; kingdom Pseudomonadati; phylum Pseudomonadota; class Alphaproteobacteria; order Hyphomicrobiales; family Rhizobiaceae; genus Agrobacterium; species Agrobacterium sp. NPDC090273. The sequence goes on along the minus strand of NZ_JBIVYN010000010.1, from coordinate 189,527 downwards.
TTTCGCCATAGTGGCGGCGATGCGTTCGCACAGCTCAACGACATTTTCCTCTTCGTTAAAGAGAGGAGTTACAATGCTGATCTTTTTTCTCATTTGGAAAATACATAACGCCGATTTAGGAGGAAAGATAAAATTGCCAAGGGCAATAGAAGCAGCAAGCCAGCAAGCCATGCAGGAACATCGAAATGAACGAGAAAGCTTACCCCTGAAATATTCACCAGATACAAGAACAAATACACGCCGATAAAGCGAAGCAACAACGCATTATCCCGGGATTCAAATACAAATGCACCTATGCTTTTGAAGTTGAACAGTATTCCAAGAATTGTGGAGGTTGCGACTGCTGTCGTGTAATGTAATCCGATCCAAAGACTGCCGACGTATATCGTGTATCCAAAAATTGTGTTGATGACGCCAACTATCAAGAATTTTACTATTCTAGTATCGAATTGATACGGTTTGGCTAGCATGTCGTCGTTTCCTGATCTTACCAGCCGGTTTTTGTGATCGTTATACCCGCAACTTGCCGTAAATATTCCTGCGTACCGGATGTGCTGATGAAAGTATTGGGAACGGCAATTCGTTTAACGAGAGGGATTTGTGCTAGTTCGCCACATGCGCACAGGTCGCTTAAAGCTTCGACAATCGAACTACCAAAGCCACCATTGAGCTGATGCTCCTCTACGGTGACAATCCTTTGAAATCGCTGCGCCATACTAATGAGAACGTCTTTTTTGTACCCCCCTACAAAAGGCGCACTCCAAAATGCCCAATCACGCCCACTATCTTTTATCTCTTGGAGAATTGGAGCGCCGATGGCTCCCGTTGCCAAAACAAGAGTTTCAGAGCCTGCTCTCACAGGTATGAACTCACCCGGGACGATGGACAGGGGAGCGTTGGGGTCGTGCAGATGGAGTTCTCCAGACTTATTTAGTCTGATATAGCCCGGACCCGAATACTTGGTCATGAAAACGGCGGCCGCGCGCGCTTCCAATGCGTCGGCCGGCGCACAGATTGTCATGCCTGGCAGAGCGCGCATCATTGCCAAATCTTCTGTCGTGTGGTGCGAGACACCCTGTGATCCGTAAGCATAACCGGCACCTACGGCCACAACTTTTACATTGGCTTCATGATAGCAGACATCGTAGCGGATCTGTTCCATACAGCGGAGCGTTGGGAAATTGCCGATGGAATAGGTGAAAACATTGTATCCTTCGCGGGCTAAGCCTACGGCAACCTGCGTCATATTTTGCTCGGCTATGCCAGCGTTCAAAAAACGGTCGGGATAACGCTGCGCGAACGGCTCAAGAACCGAGTAACCCAGATCACCGCACAAAAGGAATACGTCGTCGTTCTCTTCGGCAAGGTCACAAAGCGTGTTGATAAAACTGTTACGCATCAAGCAGACTCCAACTCTTCACGCGCTTTCTCGACGTCGGCAGCCGATGGAGAGCGATAATGCCAGGCAAGATCGTTTTCCATGAAGCTTACACCTTTTCCTTTCACCGTGTGCGCGATAACGCATTTTGGTTTGCCATCACGGCTTACCTTGAAGCGACTTAAGAGCTCCAACAGTTCGGCGGCCGAATGTCCGTCCACTTCCTCTACCTCCCAGTTGAAAGCACGGAATTTATCCGCCAGGGGTTCAAGGTTCATCACGTCGCATACTCTTCCGAAGCTTTGAATCTTGTTGTAGTCAATGATTGCGACAAGATTGTCGAGGTGATTATGAGCGGCAAACATGATCGCCTCCCAATTCGACCCTTCATCCAGTTCCCCGTCGCTCAATATGGCAAAAACACTATTCGCGCGCTTCAAACGCTTTCCAGCGAGGGCACTGCCGCAGGCCACGCCGAGTGCATGCCCGAGACTACCCGTGGACAATTCAACCCCGGGTAGGTTGTGGTTGATATGTGATGTGAAATAGCTGCCGTTTTCTGTAAACTCATGCAGGAGATCTTTACCCGCAAAAAAGCCCTTGAGTTCTAGCATGGCATAGAGCGCAGTGCATGCGTGACCTTTGCTGTAGAACAAGCGGTCCCGGTCCGGATTGTCCACGGCATCGGCCGACACGTTCAGAACGCGTCCATAAAGCACCGCGAGAATGTCGGCAACGGAGAAGGCGCCGCCAATATGAGATGTGCGCTTGAGGCTGCAGAGCTCCAACACCCGCAACCGAACCTGTTTTGCATATGTCGAAAGGTCAGTCATGGCTGTTTCCTGCTCGCAATAATTGGCTTGTACCATTCCATAGTACGCGTTAAGGCGTCTTCCAACGATACTCGTATTGATAGACCAAGCTCAGTGCGCGTGGCTTGGGTGTCTGGGACATAGAGATCGGGAGCAGCACCTTTCACGGTCTGACCGAGAATTTGAACTTTTGATTGGTTCAAGCCCGCTATTCGAGAAATCGTTTGTGCAAGTGCTGCAATTGAAACTGGATCGTCTGATCCGACATTGTAAGCTTTGCCCGCCTGTCCTCGAACCAGAATTGCAATTAGCCACTCCACAAGATCGGTCGCATACATATATGAACGTTTCGCTTTTCCATCTCCCTTGACCGTTATGGGCAGATCCAGCATGGCATCACGCATAAAATTCCCGGCAGCGAATTGGGCGTCCAGTTCGAGATAGGGGCCAATCTGAGCGAAAATACGTGCGGATTTGCAGGCGAAACCATATTGCTGCCCGTAAGTATTGCCTAGCCATTCGGTATTGATCTTACCGAGCCCGTATGCTGAGCTGGATGAGGATACATCGGCAGACACGTCCGATGTCTCCGAAAATCGATCCCCATGGCCGGTGTCGCGTCCATATACCGCGCCGGAAGATAGCAGCAAAACCTTGGTGGCGCCACTGTCACGAGCAAGATCGAGAACGCGGCGTGTGCCTTGCACAGTAACGTCAAACACATCAAGCGGAGAGTTTACGGCTATTACGTCCGTGGCCGCGTGAATGATATGCGTAAAGCGAGGATTTTCGATATGAAATTCACGCACATCGCCTTGTATGAATGATAGAGCGGGATCATTGGCCAGATGAGGGTATAATTTAGCGAAACGGTCGGGATCGCGACTGAGTATTACCGCCTGTATGCCAAGGTTCATATTTGTGTTAGCAAAGCTGATAGCTTCGAGTAGCCAGCGACCTATATAACCGGTGCCTCCGGTGATAAACAGGCGTGCATCCTGCAAAGTCTCGAAGTCGCTCTTGGCGTCGACTATCAGCGCGTTAAGATCATGTCTTGTTGCGCCCTGCGACGCAGTGCCATCAATTGTCGCAGTCAAGTTTTATCACTTCCGTTAAGCGTTGATCGAAACTGATTGCATTTGCTCTATAGCTATCATTCCGTACGGACATTATCGATTTTAGCACTATGACTGTGGTCATTATTGCGACTTCATTTTTTTTCCCTAGACAGGTATACCCAATGTGTTCCGGTAGCAGCCATTTCCTGTTTTCAAAAAACGTAAGCCAATAAAGATAATCGTATCCCGCAATTCCCCAGAATGCGTCCTCCCAGTCGACAACGACAGGTCCCATATCGTCAGATCGAATGTTTGCAGGGCTCAAATCGCCATGACAAATTTGGCGTTCCCAAGCTGGGGCCGCCGAAAGGAGCAAATCAAGATAATTTCGGACCTGCTTAGTTATTCTCCCCGAAATCAGCCGCTCCTGTGAAAGCGTAGCTACGGCAGCGTTCGCTTCGGAAAGTAACAAATCAAAACTTTCCGATGACGGTATCGCTAATTGGGTCGTTATTGGAGAAAGCGCCCTTTCGTAGCATGACACCGTATCCCGTACTGTTTGTGGATGAAGCGGATACCCGGGCTGAAGCACCTTCATGCTCAACCAGGTTCGGGTTTCTGGCCCGGTTGTCACCGAATTCAAACCTGCGTCTACGCGTGCCCCTGCTGTCGCCACGAGAAAAGCAGCCTCGCGCTCGAGGCTGGAGCGTCCCGCAGGGTTGGCGTACGTTTTAAAGAACCTTTTCTGTCCGAGTAATTCCCCTGTGAAGCAGAGTCCGAGCGTGCCACCGTCGACGAATTCAATTTTCACCAAGTGGGCCCCAAAGATACTTTGGAGCCCGGACATCAAATCCTCTCTCAATGGATTGAAAGTATTTGCGGCACTATGGTGCCGCAACTTGCTAAGCACCGTAATAGTCCTTGAGGTAGCTGATCTTGTCAAAACCAAAATGACGTGCAAGAGCCATCGATCCGTGGGCGATCTGTGTTTTTTCCGCGTCCGTCAATTCGTTGATGATTGCCTCGTTATATTCCTCGGTGCTCTTAAGCACTGTGCCCCAGGGTGCGATATTGTCCTTGATCTCGACGCCGTTCCAGCTGGGGTAGAGCATCGTTTCGTTGAAGGGCACGTCTATGAATTCCGAGACTTCCTTCATGAATTTCACTTTATCGGCCACGAGATCTTCATAGCGGAATATACGTACATTCCGAGGGTGCATCTTGGCGTACATCTCGACGGTGGAGTGATAGATGTTCCAGGTGATCAGGTATTTGCTGAGCGGCTGAGGGAACGGGCGGCGCTTGGTGTCGCGATATGCTGAGAATGGGTTTCTAACGATGTGAATGATGCGGGCATCCGGAAAATCGCGTACGATACGATCGGCGTCGATACCGATTGCTGGAGAATATCCGACATACGTCATATCTTCGCGCTGCTTGGTGTAGTAGTTTTTCCAGGCTTTGAAGGTTGCTCTGAAAAATGCTTCGATAACCTTGGCACGTGGGTAGAACGGTGCGTTACCCAGGATTTCCTCAAAAATGGCTAGACGATCCGCCTCGACCATATCCAGGTCGGCATCCTTGAACTTTGAGCCATTTCTTTTACGAAGGAATGTCTTCGCCTCTTCGTCAATCATATGCTCATAAAGTTCATAGGGGCGTGCGCCTTCGGGGAATTCAGGGTAACGATACTGTACGCGCTCGACCGAAGCTAGAAAGTCGTTGAAGTTGCGGCTGCCCAGCTGAGATTCAAATGGATAAACCAGCAGATTTGGGTGCCCGTCGAGGTGCCGATGCGTAACGTTGCCTCCGTGCTCGAAACCCGCAGAAATCATGACAAACTTGAATTGGCTCATATATATCGTTCCTTTTTCGTCTTTGCGGTTGCAATGACAGTTGATGAATGCCGTTGCTTACGTTGCGGCCCGGCGTAACGCCAGTTCTGCAAAGAATGCACCGGAGTGTTTATGTTTGCGCCTGTTGCCTCAACTGCGCGGGGCGCTTACCTTCGTGTCTGCGCTTGAAAAATACCCAAGCTTTCTGATCGTTACGGTCTAACGTTTTTACCGCGCTATTGCTGCTTGGTACTCACTTATTTGTGCAAGTGTAGCGTTCCTTTCAGATTGCCCATCGGAAACGGCCTTGCTCCAGTCCACTATATATTGAAGTGCACGATCAAGACGAAGTTCAGGTTGCCACGCTAGGCGACTGCGCGCTTTCGAAATATCGAGTTTCAAAAAATGGGCTTCGTGCGGATGATCGCCAACATCGCATGACCAGCTTACGTCATTGCCCCAGAGCTGTGCCATTCGCTCTGCGATCCAAGATACAGGCCTTGCATCGTCGTCGTTAGGCCCGAAATTCCAGGCTTCTGCGAATTCCTCTCCGTGTTGGAAGAGATTCTCGGCGAGTACAAGGTATCCCCGAAGTGATTCAAGGACGTGCTGCCAAGGGCGTATAGCTTGCGGGTTCCGGATAGACGCTGCTTTTCTTTGTGAGAAGGCGCTCACAATATCTGGGATGAGGCGATCTTTGGCCCAGTCGCCGCCGCCAATTACGTTACCTGCTCGGGCAGTGGCTACAGCCACCGTGTGACCATTAATCGGTGTTGTAAAGTATGACCTGCGATACGCCGCAGTCACAAGCTCTGCGCATGCTTTGCTACTGCTATAGGGATCGTAGCCGCCCATGGGTTCGTTTTCTCGATACCCCCAAGACCATTCTCGATTTTCGTAGCACTTGTCGGTTGTTACATTAACAACGGCCCTTATCTCTTTAACTCCGCGAACCGCCTCCAGCAAATTCACAACGCCCATGACGTTTGTTGAGAAGGTTTCCACTGGATTAACATAAGAGTATCGCACCAATGGTTGCGCGGCCATGTGAATCACAATTTCAGGATCAGCCGCGCGTATGGCGTTTTTCAAAGCACGCAAATCCCGCACATCCCCAATAAGTGACGTCATTCCATTTGCCGCGCCTGTCGCTTCAAACAAGGATGGGCTGGTCGGCGGGGGCAGTGCAAACCCTGTAACATTTGCGCCCAAGTACTGTAGCCATAAAGATAACCAACTCCCCTTAAAGCCGGTATGCCCGGTTAGCAGTACGCGTCTGCCGCGCCAAAAGGAAATATTCACTCCCAGATCCTCCACGGAGCTTTCCCACTGGCCCAAAGATCCTCCAGAAGGTGTTTATCCCTTAGTGTATCCATCGGTTGCCAAAAGCCGGTGTGTTCATATGCGAACAACTTACCCAGAGTGGCGAGAGTTTCGAGCGGTGCGTGTTCCCAAGGTGTGCTATCACCATCGATAAAATCGACGACCTTGGGAGAAAGAACGAAGAAGCCGCCGTTAATCATACCTCCATCTCCTTTAGGCTTTTCCTTAAAGGATGTGATGCGCTGATCCGACTGTATGTCCAAAGCACCAAATCTTGCCGGAGGGTATGTTGCTGTAAGTGTCGCCAAACCACCATGGCCCTTATGAAAGTCGACGAGTTCACGGATGTTCACATCACTTACACCGTCGCCGTAAGTAAAACAGAACGCTTCTTCGCCATCTAAATAAGGGGAGACGCGTTTAAGGCGACCACCCGTCATTGTGGCCTCGCCAGTTTCAACGAGCGTCACGCGCCAAGGTTCGGCATGTTGCTGATGAACCTCCATGCTGTTAGTCTTCATATCAAATGTCACATCGGACATGTGTAAGAAGTAATTTGCGAAATACTCTTTGATCAAGTAACCTTTATACCCTAGGCATATGATGAAATCGTTGATCCCATGTGAGGAATAGATTTTCATGATGTGCCAAAGAATTGGCTTGCCGCCAATTTCCACCATCGGCTTTGGTTTGAGGTGGGTTTCTTCAGATATTCTGGTGCCAAGGCCTCCAGCGAGAATAACAGCTTTCATTCTAAATGACCTCAGACATGCAATACTTTAGCAAGCGTTCCACCGTATTTAGTATGTGTCCATATCGCTCGAGTGCTGCGGGCGTCACGCACGTTTGATTAGTTGCCAACTAACGATCCCCGTTTAGCTCTATAACCACATTTGGTGCAAAATACCTTCATACGATTCGGGTATAAAGCCGGACGGGATGGGTTGCAAATTATTCGATAGAATAACTTTGCAGTCTCAACAGGAAGAGACGACATTTCTGGGAATTACGTCCGCCTATGTGGCCTGATGGAAGTCCTAAGCTCGACCATCCTTTCAAGAGTTTCGAGCGTTCGATCTGGTCTTGCCGCCGAAAGTGCGAGCGCCAGCGTTTCCACTGCAACGAGGGAAGGTGAATGTAGCGCTACGCCTTCATTCTTCGCGCGTGGCAGAAACAGGCAGGCTGCGGCATCGCGTCGTAGGACGCTGTCTTCCAGTCCAAGCATCATGATGATCGGGATGTCGAGCCGGTTGGCTTCTGCAATGGCGGTTAGCGCTTCGCGATGAGGGCGGCCGTGCAGGAGCATGATGAGGGCATGGCCGTTCTCCATGTTGAGCAGTTGCTCGGCAAGCGCAATGCCGGTCGCGTTAAGTGCATAAGAGCGAAAACCTGCGCGCTGGAAAAGGCGGGCCGAGTAGCTGGCGATGATGCCCGATGCTCCAATTCCCAGCACACCGATGCCGGTAGCCTCCGAAAGTAGACGAACTGCTGTTGCCATAGCAGCGCGGTTGTCTGCATTTGCCAGCATTTCCAGCGTGTTCTTCTGGTTTTCTATAACGAAGTCGATCGCGGCATCGGAGTTGCCAGAGATTGACTTCGCTGTTGCCGCCATCTTTTCTACCGGCGAATCCGTCACGCCAAGATGCGCTTCAAGCGTCTCCTTGAGGTCAACCAACCCCTGAAAACCAAGCGCCTGGATGGCACGGATGACGGTCGCATCGGATGTATCGGTTTCAAAACCGATCTCGAGGGCGGATTTTCCGAGAATAGCGTGGCGATGACCGTCAATGTATTCGGCGACTGCCAAAAGGCTCGGCGATAGCCGATCGCGGCGTTTGCGCAATTGCTCGCCGAAACGATCAACGCGAAGCAGTCTGGATCTGTTTGTTTCGCCTGATGGCATGGGTCCGTCCGTCTAGAGGGGCGTACAGCACGTCCTGACCGGCTTATCAGCGCGTAAAGTCTCAAGGCAAGACTTTTTCATGGGGCGGGATATTCAGTTTGCCTTGGCCGGCCGAATTGTCAGATGCGATTGCACTGCTGACACCATCAGGCTGAGTGCTGCATAAGAGTTGGAGATCGCTTCCTCTCGTGGAAGTAGGATGTATCGGCCCTTGCGGCAGGCCTCCAGGAAATCGCAAAATCCCGGCATCACCGCTTCCATCATGGCGATTTCCTCTTTCGGAGATGCGCCGGTATCCGACCGGTACGGGTCGAAGATGATATCGGCGTCGAGTTCAGGCAGACGTTCCGCGCTGATCTCGATGCGATCACCCTCTGGAATAGCATCGATTACCGCCGGGAAACGGAAACCCGCATCCCGCAATACTCGGCCGAGCGCCCGATAGGTGTGGTAAACGCTGATCTTGCCGTTCAAGGGCTGCATGACCGAGACCGTTGTCTTTTCCGTGTCGACCGATGCCTTCAACGCGTCAATTTGCGCCCTGTAACGCCGGTCGAGCACAGCAAGACGCCGCTGAGTTCCTGTTAAATCCGCAATCATCTTATAAATGTGCGGCGCGCCGTCCCTCGTGTTGTCGATGGCAACAGTTGGTGCGATTTTCTCGAGCTTTTCAATAGCCGTCGGGCGGTCGGGTTCGGTGAGGATAAGATCGGGTTTGAGCGCGACAATCGCTTCAAGATCGGCATTGATGGAGCCGATGTAGGCGATCTCACTATTGTCGAAATCTATCCCCGTCAAAATCGCACTGGATCTCAGATAGGGTTTGCCGTCTGCACCCACGCGGCCGTGGCTGCCGACCGGGATTACGCCAAGTTCGATCAGCGGGATCGTGAGGTCAATGTCGTGCAGCGTTACGATGCGTTTCGGATGAACCGGAACTGAAACAGACCGCCCCAAATCATCCGTAAACATCCGTGCCGGTTCTTCGGCCTTGGCTGCAATCGTGCCGTAAACCAGACCAGTGACGAAAAGCAGAGAATAGAAGTTCTTGGGCATGGCGAACCTAAAGGCGATGGCGATGGAGCCAGAGAAGGAGAAGGAGGGTAGGAGCACCGACGGCAGACAGCACGAGCCCGGTCGGTAGCTCTAGGGGTGAAAAGGCGGTGCGGGCGATCGTATCGGCAGTGCTTACCAGAAGAGCGCCGGTGAGGCCTGCACCAACAGTGATGCTGAGAAACGAGGCTCCGGGCATGAGAAACCGGGCAATATGGGGACCGATCAACCCGACAAAACCGATGCTGCCGGTATAAGAAACGCAGGACGCAGTGAGAATGACGGCAAGCGAAAAATGCAGGCTGCATAGAAAGCGTAGATTGATGCCGAGCGCTGCCGCAGCACTATCTCCAAGTGCCTGCGTATCCGCAGCACGCGCCGTCACGCATACGAGCACGAGTGCTGCAGCAAGAATGATCGCCAGAATCAAGACTGCGTCCCATGACGCCCCTTGGAGGTTTCCCGCCATCCAGATCATTGCGCTTTGCAAGCTTCGTATATCAAGCGAAGCCATCAGGATGAGGAGAAGGGCGGAAAGAAACCAGGAAAAGCCGATGCCGGTCAGAACGAAGCGCAACCGCGAGGTAACACCTGAAAGCGCAAATACGATTACAGCGCTCGTCAGCCCCCCGATGACGCCTGCAACGGGGCGAAGCGCGGTTGGCAAGCTGGGCACGAGGAACAGGCAGACGAGGACAGAAAGGGCGGCGCCTTCTCGAACCCCGAGCAGGCTAGGGTCGGCCAAACCATTCCTGGTCAAGGACTGCATGATGGCGCCTGCAACGCCAAGCATTGCCCCAGATACCAGTGCAAGCGTCAGACGCGACAAACGAAAATCGACAACGACATTTGCATCGGTCGATGGCTGCGCGTCCGGTGTGAAAAGAGCAGTGAAGATCTCTCCAAACGGGATGTGTTTCGTGCCGGACGAAATGCTCCAGAGAGCAACAAGAAAAATCAGGAGCGTAAGCGCTAGAAGCAAAGCCAGCCGCTTTGGAGCGATAACCAACGAAAAACCGGAGGCTCTGATCGTTCTGTAAGACGTCATTTAAGCAGTCTCCGCGCCAACCAGAGAAAGACCGGTGCGCCGACGAGGCCGGTCATTGCGCCTGTCGGCAACTCCCGAGGAGCGATAAGAAGACGGGCGGCAAGATCGGCGGCGATCAGCAAGGTTGCTCCGCCCAATGCGGCAAGCGGTATGGCGAATAACAGGCGTCCTGTTCGAATACGTGAGGTGAGCGGAGGTACCACCAGGCCGATAAAGCCGATCGGCCCCACCAGCGAAATTGCGACGCCGCATAAGAGGGATGTTGCGATCAGTGCCAGACACCATGTCAGTCGCACCGGCACACCAAGTGCAGTTGCAGCGTTCTCTCCGAGTGCCAGAAGATCAAGTCTTGGTGCGAGGGCTGTTGCCAATACAAGTGCAGTAACAGCGACAGGCAAGGCATTTACAATGGCCGGAAGCGTTATTCCGGCGGCGTCACCGACCAGCCAGAACCGGGTTTGTTGCAGCGTTTCTTCATTCAGGATGAGGATGGCCGACGTCAGCGTCCCGGCGAGCGTGGAGAGTGCGATGCCACAAAAGACAAGTTTCGTGGGGGTGAGGCCGCGTTGTCCTGCTGCCGAGAGAGCAAGTACCAGCGCAAAAACCGCTCCGGCACCTCCCGCAGCGACGAGTGGTTGGACGCTGGTGACCCCGATTGAAGCAAAGGGACTGGCGCTCAGGGCAACAACGGCGAGACTTGCGCCGGCATTCAGCCCAAGGATATGCGGTTCTCCCAGAGGGTTTCGCAACACGGTCTGCAAGATAAGGCCGGCCACTCCGAAGCATGCTCCTGCAAGCAGGCACGCAACAATCCTTGGCAGACGAAGACGTATCAGAATTTGCTGGTCGAAGTTTTTCGGGTCGTAGGCGAAGATGAGATCATGGAAAACGTGCGGTGCTACAGGTCTCGCCCCTGTCGCAGCGTGCGCCGCAACAACAATGAGGATGATTGCGAGAAGACCTAGCCCGGCCGAGAAAGCCCTCGCAGCGCCTCTCGTTAATGGGAGGCTGCTCACACGATCCAGATTGCCCGCGCTCATGTCTTATGCGTCCGTCCAGGGCAGGGCAAAAACACCGGCCGATGGGTCACAGGATGCGTCATCTCGATGACACGCATGTCAAAAACGTCGGCAATGATCTCGGCGCTACATTGTGTAACAGCATCAAGTCGATGCTTCACACGTCCTTCCTTCAAGAAAAGCAGATGATCGGCGAACTGCAGGGCGAGATTGATGTCATGCAAAACCGCGACGATCGTGCGGTTATGGTGCGCCACCAGATCGCTCAGCATATCCAGAACCTCGATCTGATGGTGCAGATCCAGAAAGGTCGTTGGTTCGTCGAGCAGGATGATATCGGTTTGTTGTGCGAGCGCCATGGCAATCCAGGCACGCTGGCGCTGACCGCCGGAAAGGCTATCGACGGGCCTTTTGGCGAGATCATTGATCCCTGTCACGGCAAGCGCTTCGCTGACAGCCTCTGCGTCGGCCTCACTCCATTGTTTGAGGAAACCCTGATGCGGATAACGGCCACGGGAAACCAGATCGAAAACCGAGATGCCTTCCGGCGTGTGGTTCTGTTGCGCGAGCATTCCCAAGCGCTTCGCGACATCCCTGGTTGGGTAACTGAAGATATCACGGCCATCGAGCACGACCCGCCCGGATGTTGGACGATGCAAGCGCGCGAGTGCGCCGAGCAACGTCGATTTTCCCGAGCCGTTCGGACCGAGCAGGACCGTGAATTGGTTTGATGCGATCTCGACATTCAGATCGAACACGACGGGCTTGCCGCCATGACCAAGCTCGAGGCATTCCCCCAGAAGCCGATTTCCAGCGATATCTTTCTCGGTTTCGATTTTCAAATTCCGTCCCGCGCGTTCCTGACGCACCAGAATTATTTATGACTGTAGTAGTCAAGTATGGCGGCATTGAAAAAGTCTTTTGCAGCATGAAAATTGACTGGAATGCTGCATGTTTGCGCTGTTGCGGCAACATTTCCTGACGAAATCGGCTCCAATCAAGCTGCTTTCAACGACAGGTCTGGAAATCTAAAGTTGACTACTACATTCATCAATTGAAGAGGTGGCGCACCGTCGGGATGACGAATTCTAGCTATTCGGGGACAATTCAGATGCATAACGGCTTGGGGATAGGGCGTCGGGGATCAACGGCGCTCCTCGCATTCCTTTTGGCAACCACCGCGTTTCCTGCTTTCGCTCAGGAAAATGGGGCAGAGAGAAAAAACGCAGAGGCAGGATCGACCGTTCTCGAAACGATCACCGTCGATGCAAAAGTCAAAAAGGGTGCCAGAGGCTACCAGCCCATCACGACGAGCACTGCGACACGGACCGACACTCCAATTCTCGACATTCCCCAGTCGGTGAATGTAGTCACGAATGAAGTTCTGCGTGATCAGCAGGCGCGCTCTCTGGACGACGCACTCGCCAATGTCAGCGGTGTTACACAGGCCAATACCTTGGGTGGCACGCAGGATGCCGTTATTCGTCGAGGTTTCGGTGACAATCGTGACGGTTCCATCCTCGTCAATGGTCTGAAAACAGCGCTGCCACATTCCTTAAATGATACGGTCGAGCGGGTGGAAGTTCTAAAAGGGCCGGCGTCGACCCTCTACGGCATTCTTGATCCTGGCGGCATGGTCAATGTCGTGACGAAAGCCCCGGAAGAGACCTTCGGTGCTGAGGCCTACACCCGGTTTTCGGCCTATGGTGCGGGCAAATACGGCACATCGGGCGGATTTGACGTGACAGGCCCAATCGAGGGCACAGATTTTTCCTACCGTCTTATCGGACAGGGAGAGAAAAGCGATTACTGGCGCAATTTCGGCGACCGGGAGAACTGGCTGATCGCCCCTTCGCTCAAATGGAGCGGTGAAGACACCGACATTACCGTATCCTACATGCATGAAGACTATAGCGTGCCTTTCGACCGCGGCACGATCTTCGACCTGACGACCGGAAAACCCATCAATGTCAGCCGGCGTCTGAGGCTCGACGAGGCCTATAACATTACCGACGGCAAGTCTGATCTTGCCAGCGTTGCGATCGATCGTCAGCTTTCCGACGATTGGAAGCTTTCTCTGGACTATGCCTATAGCCGCAACGTTTATTCCGACAACCAGGCCCGTGTCGTCGGTTACAACGCACGTACCGGGCAGGTGACGCGCCGCGCAGACGCCACGCAATATTCTACCCTCTATAATCATGCATTGCGTGCGGACCTGACCGGAGAAGCCGATATTGGCGGGTTCCAGCACGATCTGTTGTTCGGTGCGTCCTATGACTACAGCGACACACTGCGAACCGATATGCTGCGTTGTGCGAACTCCACGAACTTCAACGTCAACAATCCCGTCTATGGGAGGTTACCGGTTTGCACGACCGTCAGGGCTGCCGATAGCGACCAGACGGAGCAACTTTCGACAGCCTCGATCTACATGCAGGATGCGCTGCATCTGAGTGGCCAGTGGATAGCGGTGGGTGGCCTGCGCTACCAGTACTACGATATCTATGCCGGGAAGGGCCGTCCATTTGTGGTCAACACGCAAAACGACGGCGGTGAACTCATTCCGAATGCCGGTCTCGTTTACAAACTCACACCTTCGGCTTCGCTTTATGCCAATGTCGCCAAGACATTCCGGCCGCAGTCTTCCATCGGCGCCTATTATGGCAGCCTCGATCCGGAAGAGGGCATCTCCTACGAAGTTGGCGCCAAGTTCGACATCTTCACCGGCTTGAACGCAAATGTTGCCTTGTTCAACAGCCGCAAGCGTAACGTTGCCTATTCCGAAGATGTCGGCGGCATCTCGACCGTCAAGGCTGCGGGTCTCGTCCGATCCCGCGGTATCGAGGTTGATGTTGCCGGCAGCCTGACTGACGATCTCGACCTCATAGCAAGTTATGCCTATACGGACGCGCTTGTTCTTGAAGACGCGACCTATGCCGGCAAGCGTTTGCCGAACGTGGCGAAACACACGGCTTCACTTTTCCTGGCTTATGATGTTGGTGAGGTTGGTCCAAACGGCAACGCACTTCGAATTGGTGGTGGCATCCGAGGCGTCGGTTCTCGTCCCGGTATCAACGACAACTCCTATTATTTGCCCGGATATGCGGTGTTCGATGCCTTCGCGACGTACACGCTTCAACTCGAAAAACCTGTCACGTTGCAACTCAATCTCCGTAACCTCTTCGACAAGACCTATTACACGTCATCGATCGGTTCGACCAACTATGCCAATTCAGTCGGAGAGCCATTCAACGTGAGCCTGGCGGCGAGCGTGAAGTTCTGAAACGACGCGTCCCAACACGATTATGCGTCACTAAAAAGGTAGAGCCCGAAGGCGGGCTCTGCCTTTTTCCTGTTCTGCGCCCTTCGGATTTGTGTGCCACGCCCGAGACAACGCTGTCTCGCATCTTCGCGCTTGAAATAAATCTGTCCCAAAACGTAATATGATCGCCTGCGAGCCAGATATTTATATTAGAGATTTATAAATAAAGAAAATACTATAGTCGGTTGTGGGCGTCATTTATTGCGGGGGCAGACGGCATGTTCACAGTTTTAGAGTGCGTGGTTATCCAGCACGATCATACGATCGTGCTCCTTGCTGCACTCATATGTCTTTTTGGAATGCTTGCGTTTTTTCATCTTCTATTGCGTGCGGAAGAAAGCCCGGCGGGCCGTAAACATTATTGGGTCTTTGTCGCCGCTTTTGTTGGCGGATTGTCGGTCTGGGCAACACATTTCGTTGCAATGCTCGCCTATAAAGGCTCTGTGCCGATCGGTTTCGATCTCAACTTCACGTCACTTTCGGCCGTCGTTGCCATTGCTGGCTTCTGGCTGGCGCTGAGTGCGCTTCCTATGGCGAGGTACGGCACTCTCCTTGCAGCATCGGCCATTACCGTCTCTGTCGCCGTCATGCACTTCGTGGGCATGGCGGGCATGGATGTCGCAGCGACCGTCAGCTATCGCTGGGACGAGATTGCCGGTGGCCTGGTTGTCGCATGGCTGTGCTTTGCGCTATCGCTCCATTTCTTCGGGCGGTTCAGTGCGTGGAAACGTGTTGCAACGGCGGCGGGTCTCGCAATCGTCGCGATCTGCGCACTGCACTTCACGGCCATGTCTGCGACGGTTCTTTCACCCGATCCCTCAGTGCCTGGACCAGAATCCGACGATCTCGCCCGAATGCTTCTGATCACCGCGATTGTCGGTGTTACACTTCTCGTTCTTTCGGCAACCGCTGCCGCAGCCCTGGTGGATCGCTACCTTGTCGATCTCAAAGGTCTCGTCAACGCCTCGCTGGATGGGCTGGCCGTTGTGCAGAACGGTCGTATCGTCGAGCTCAATCCGCGCTTTGCGGATTTGCTCGCCTGCGAAGAAGCAACCCTGATTGGTGCCAATCCTGACGAATTGCTGGAGGTCATCGACGGACTTCCTGCGCATGTGTCCCGCCAGACGCCGGTTGAGGCGACGAGACTCGTCGACGGGAAAACGCGTGTGTTCGAGCTTGCAGTCAGGACGATTGAATATCGTGGGCGTCCTAGCGAAGTGCTGGCCATTCGCGACCTCACGGAAAACCGTGAGGCGCAGAGAGAGATCGAATATCTCGCGCGTCACGATGTCCTGACGGGCCTCGCAAACAGAACAATGTTCCAGCAGCAGCTACAGCTTCAGATACAGCAATGCGCAGACGGACAGGGGTTTGCTCTTCTCACACTCGATCTCGATCGTTTCAAGGCCGTAAACGATCTTTTCGGCCATGCGGAAGGTGACCGCATTCTCAAGACAGTCGCCGGCATCTTCAAGGAATGCGCGGGACCTGGTGATCTCGTGGTTCGTCTCGGCGGCGATGAATTCGTTATCCTGACAACGCGCAACACGAAAGCCGAACAGGCACAGGCGCTTGCCGAAACGATCCTGACGACATTCGGCGAGAGGATGAACACAGCTGGTGATCCTGCAGCCGTCGGGGTCAGCATCGGCATCGCGATCTTCCCCAAGGATGGCCACGATCTCGAAGGCCTCATGCATGCGGCTGACCTTGCGCTCTATAGGGCTAAACTTGGCGGTCGAGGCATTCTCGCCTTCTATGATCCGGTGATGGACAAGGAGGCCCGTGAGCGCAGACAACTCGAGACAGATCTTCGTCTGGCAATCAGCCGCAATGAATTGATCTTGAACTATCAGCCGATCCTGTCTGTCGAATGCGGCGAGGTTGTTGGTTATGAAGCGCTTGTGCGGTGGCATCATCCGGTTCACGGCGTCATTGCGCCGGATAAGTTCATTCCGATCGCCGAGGAAACCGGGATCATCATTCCTCTCGGTGAATGGGTGTTGCGCGAGGCCTGTACCCATGCCGCCCATTGGCCCTCGCATCTTAAAGTCGCCGTAAATGTCTCTCCATTGCAGTTTTCTATGGCGAACCTCGGTCAGATGGTTTGCCTCATCCTGGCTCAAACAGGACTTCCTCCAAAGCGTCTCGAAATTGAAGTGACGGAAGCCGCGCTTTTGAAGGATCGCAACGTAACACTTGCTATCTTGCGGCAACTGAAGACCCTGGGCATCGGCGTCGTGATGGACGATTTTGGAACCGGCTACTCCTCACTCAGCAATCTGCAGAGCTTTCCGTTCGACAAAATCAAAATCGATCGCAGCTTCATCGCCGCAATGGGTGAGGACGAAAGCGCGCGCGCTATCGTTCGTGCCGTGATCGGGCTCGGCCGAAGCCTCGATCTCCCTGTTACGGCGGAGGGAATTGAAACCGACGCCCAGTATCGCATGGTGGTGGATGAGGGTTGTGCACAGGCTCAAGGGTATCTGTTCGGTAAACCGGGCGGCGCTCCTGCAGGTGTTGTTAATGCTGCCACTTTGAACCGGTATTCCGTATAAAAATCAATATTATATACGGGGTTTCTAAGCTCGGTTCTTGATTGATTCTGCCGGACGATGGGCCGTAAAGATGATTTGCCTCTCGAGTAATACCGAGAGGCCTGTTCGTCTTACAGTTCGGTGTATCTTCTGGCAGATTTTTTTAGTTCCGGCGTAATTTCGAGCATCCTGTCGCTGTGAAACATCGGGCTCACCGAATAGTCTATTAAAATAGTAGATTATTCGGAGGTTTTATGAAAACGGCTTTTTATTTACGTAGTCGCAAGGTCCTCGTTGCCGGTGCGGCAGTGGCAGCGGCGATGTGGGCTCTTCCAGCTTCTGCCCTGACGGTGACTGATGAAGCAGGACGAAAGATCGAGCTTGAAAAGCCCGCCACGCGAGCCGTTATTATCGGCAGCTATAACGTCGATATTGTTGCCGCGATCGGATCTCGCGACAAGATCGTCGGCGTAACCGGGCGGGACGTTGCACAATACAAGCTCGCGGGCGGTAAATGGGATAGCACTTATAACGTCGGTGAATGGGGACAGGTCAACTACGAGGCGATCGTCAAGACAGACCCTGACGTCGTCATTTCCTACGCGAATGGCGGATGGGAAGAACTCAACCGGCAACTGAGCCCATTTGGCATTCCTGTTGTCGTTGCGAGCGGCTGGCGCAATGATCGCTTCGACGAAAATGTCGAGCTCTTCGGGGCAATCTTCGGTCGCGAAGACGGCGCGAAGAAGGTTCTGGATTTCCGTAAGGATATCTACTCCGAAATTGAGAAGCGGACCGCAGGTCTAACCCCTAGGACGGTCTATTACGAAAACGAGATCGCCTATCAAACGCCAACAAAGGGCTCTGGCTTTTATGAAGCGATCGTCAAAGGTGGCGGTCGTAGCATATTTGAAGATGTCGTCTTCGGGCAGGGCGGACATACGCAGGGCACAGTCTGGAAGACACCCATCGATGCTGCGGAAATCCTGACACGTGACCCTGACCTCATCATACGTGAGTTCGGAAACAATTATACCGGCTCGGCAAAAGACGTCTTTGATGGCGAATGGAAAGAACTTCAGGCAAGACCGGGTTGGCCCAATCTCAAGGCGTCTCAAAGCAACGACATCTACATCGTCAACGCCTATCATCTCGGTCAACAGGCCAAAACTCTGACATCGCTCTATGTCGCAGCATGGCTCTATCCCGATGCATTCAAGGATTTCCGCCCGGAAGATGTCGCGCGCCGCTGGGATGAGGAGTTCCTCGGAGTGCCGTTCAAGGGCGATGAACGGGTTTATTTCGTTAAGGCCGGGACAGCGGGGCAATGAATTACGCTTCTGCATGCCAGAAGGGCGCGGTGCTGTCACGCGACAGCATCAGCCGTCACCGGCGGACTGCCTTGTTTATCGCTGTCTCGATCGTGTTGTTGATCACCCTTGCCGTTTATTCAACCTTGTCGGGGACGTCGAGCTACGGGATTGGCGAACTATATCGTCTCGCCTACGCAAAGATCTGGGGCATCGATCTCCCACGCGACGACGAGCGGATCGCAAATGTTCTGCTATACCTCAGGCTACCGCGGGTTCTCCTGGCAATCCTTGCCGGCGCCATCCTGTCACTGGCGGGCGCTGCGATGCAGGGACTGTTGCGCAACCCGCTTGTCAGTCCCTATACGCTCGGCCTCTCTCCTGCGGCGGCCTTTGGGGCTGCTGTTGCCATTCTGGTCGCGCAAAGCAACGGCACCAGTGTCGGCATCACGGTCAGTCTCAGTGCCATCGCCTTCTCGTTGGCCTGCTCGCTGATTGTTCTCGGTCTTGCCACGGCCAAATCGATGAACATCACAGTTCTGATCCTCCTTGGAACGGCACTAACAGCAATCTTCAGCGCATTGACATCAGGTCTGCAATACATCGCCAATGACGAGGCCCTTGCGGCCATCACGCGTTGGACGTTTGGTTCTGTCAACGAGGCGCGCTGGACGCATGTCGGTGTACTGGCGGTGACGATCCTGGTGCTGACACCATATTTTCAGCTGAAGGCAGGCGAGGTAAACAGTCTTGCATTTGCAGGCGATGACACGGCGAAAAGTCTCGGCGTCAACGTCAATCTCCTGAGAATTTCACTGATCTTCCTTGCCGTGAGTGGCTCAAGCCTGGTTGTCAGCTTCATCGGTGTTGTCGGTTTTGTTGGCCTGGTTGGTCCACATATCGCCCGCCTCATTGTCGGATCGGACCATCGTTTCCTGTTTCCGTTCTCGATGGTGACGGGCGGTGCGCTTTTGCTGCTCGCCGACACGGTTGGCAGGACGATCCTTCCACCCCGCGTCATTCCGGTTGGCATCGTCGTCGCACTCGTCGGTGCGCCGCTGTTCATCTACCTTATTCTCCGCAAGAGGAACACGTTATGACCCTCAATGTTGAAAGCCTGAGCCTGCATTACCGCCGCAGGCAGGTGCTGCACGACGTATCGTTCAAGCTTGAACAGGGCGATTTCTGCGCGCTTCTTGGGCCGAACGGATCGGGCAAATCGACTTTGACCAAAGCGCTTCTGGGGCTAGCCGGAATTTCGGCGGGATCTGTCAGGCTGTGGGATGAGGACCTGCTCGCGCTTTCGCGGCGCGAACGGGCACGGCGGATTGCCTATGTTCCGCAGTCTTCACCAATCCCGTTCGATCTGAGGGTTTACGACGCGGTGATGCTCGGGCGCAGCCCTTACATGGGTATCCGCTTCAGTGATGAGGATCATGCAATTGCAACGTCGGCGATCGACAAGCTTGGCCTGTCAGGTCTGGCAGACCGCTATGTCAACGAACTCTCCGGCGGCCAGCAGCAGCGTGTCATGATCGCGCGCGCACTTGCGCAGGGAACGCGCGTGATGCTCCTTGATGAACCAACCAGTGCGCTGGACCTGCGTTACCAGGTCGAGACAATGCGCCTTGTGCGCGATTTTGCGCGGGCCGGTGGCATTGCGCTCATGGCCGTTCATGATCTCAATCACGCGGCCCGCTTTTGCAATAGGGCCGTTATCATATCGGAAGGCCGCCTGGTTGCGGACGGCCCACCGGGCACCGTTTTCGATGCGGATGTTTTGAGCAATGTCTTTGGATTGCCTGTCGACGTCAGTCGTCACGATGGCATTCCGAGTGTGCGACCCGTCGAGGATGACGAAGTCAAGGAACAGGCATTGTGCCAGCACGCTGAACCACCACTCCATCAACTTTCTGCCTAATGGGGCATCATATGACACAGTACCTAGAGCTTAACGCCTGGATCAATTCTTCAGGTTCGGCAAACGATTCCTGGAAGCGCCCCGATCTGCCGCTCGATCGCATTTTCACCCTGGACTACTACGTCGAAAACGCGCGCATTGCGCATAGAGGCGTCTTCAGCAATATCTTCATGTCAGACAGACCGCAGTTGTTGATCAGCGAAAACACGCGGCCTGAACAGACCTTCGATCCCTTCGTCCTCTTTGCGGCCGTGCTCTCTCAGGTGCCGGACATCGGCGCGATTGTGACCGCTTCGACGACCTACGGCGATCCCTACACGCTCGCAAGGCAGCTTCAGAGCCTCAATCTCCTCACCAGAGGGCGCATCGGCTGGAATGTGGTGACGAGCTGGCACCCAGAGATTGCTGCAAACTTTTCAGCGCAAGGGTTGCCTGATCGCAAGGCCCGCTATGAACGCGCCGAAGAGTTTGTCGATGTCGTCCATCGCCTGTGGGACAGTTGGCATTATCCCTGGAATGGCGGCGAAAAAGGCCAGTCACCCTTTTATGGTGACGTCAGGCCGATCAACCATCATGGCGCACACTTCGATGTTGAAGGCCCGCTCAATCTGCCGGCTCCTTCCTGGGGCCGGCCAAAGATCGTTCAGGCCGGTGGGTCTCGCGACGGCGTGGCGCTCGCGGCCCGGTATGCGGATTACGTTTATGCGCCGAGCGCTTCTCTTGAGGGCTCGCGTGCATTCCGTACCGAGTTGAGAGAGGCCGCTCAGGCTCTTGGCCGTCGTCGCGACCAGCTGCCTCGTCTGATGCCTGCCATCTCGCCAATTGTCCGCTCGACAGAAGCTGAAGTTGCAGCGCTTAAGCGCGAAAAGCTCGACGCTGCGCCGGTCACAGGTGAAGACATCGAACGGCTGGCGAAGCTGCTCGGTATCGATCTAGAGCGAACCGATGCAGAGAAAGTGCTTTCGCCTGCAGACTTCGGCGATGTCTCCCAAAGCGTTATTCCGATCGGTGTCGTCAGGGCAAAACGTGCGGTCGCCCTCGACAATGGCCTTTCCCTGCGCGGGCTTGCCGAGGTCGAGAAACTTCCGGGCCTGATTGCGACACCTGAAGGAATTGCCGATCATCTCGTATCGTGGTGGCAATCTGGAGCCGCTGATGGCTTTACGATTTCGGCACTTTATCTGCCCGGTGATCTCGAGACCTTCGTCCACGAAGTCGTCCCCATCCTTCAGCGACGCGGTGTTTATCCGTCAAGCTACGAGGACGTCAGAAGCCGGAATGCTGCATAACGCTTTCCAGCGTGCCCGGGCCAATTTTGGCCCGGGAATTGGCAATGACTTATCGGGTGAGGTTTCAACCGAACAGTGATGTCAGCCAGTAGACCGAAGCCGATATCAACGCTGCGGCCGGCATCGTCACGATCCAGGCAATCACGATGTTGCCCGCAAGGCCCCAGCGTACCGCAGAGACACGGCGCGCCGCACCAACGCCGACGATCGCACCTGTGATCGTGTGGGTCGTGGAGACGGGAATACCGAGCCAGGTTGCGCCAAACAATGTCAGGGCACCGCCTGTCTCGGCACAAAAGCCCTGCATCGGGTTGAGGCGCGTGATCTTCGATCCCATCGTGTGCACGATGCGCCAGCCGCCGAACAGCGTGCCAAGCGCCATTGCCGACTGGCAGGAAATAACCACCCAGAACGGAACGTAGAAGCTTTCACCAAGGTGTCCCTGGCTGAATAGCAACACGGCAATGATACCCATGGTTTTCTGCGCGTCATTGCCACCATGGCCAAGCGAATAAAGCGATGCAGAGATGAACTGCATGACGCGGAACGTGCGGTCGACAGCAAAAGGTGTCTGACGAACGAAGAGCCAGGAGACGGTAAGGACGAGCAGCAGAGCCAGGAAAAAGCCGATGGCCGGCGACATGAAAATCGCCCCGACAGTTTTGAGCAGTCCGGAAAAGACGATCGAGCTGAAGCCGACCTTTGCAAGACCGGCGCCGACGAGGCCGCCAATCAGTGCATGCGAAGAGCTCGAGGGAATGCCGAAAATCCAGGTGACAATGTTCCAGACAATCGCACCCATCAATGCCGCAAAGATCACTGACGGTGAGACGATCGCGGGATCGATAATGCCAGTTCCGAGCGTCTCGGCCACATGCAGACCGAAAAACAGGAATGCGATGAAATTGAAGAATGCAGCCCAGGCAACCGCATATTGCGGCCGCAACACACGGGTGGAGACGATCGTGGCGATGGAGTTGGCCGCGTCATGGAGGCCATTCAGGAAGTCGAAAAACAGCGCTATCCCGATAAGGCCGATCAGAAGCGGCAAGGCGAGGGAGACATCCATCAGACGTTCTCGATTACAATGCCGCTGATTTCATTGGCGACGTCTTCGAACCGGTCGACGACCTTTTCGAGCTCACCATAGATTTCGCTACCAATCATGTAGGCCATTGCGTCACCTGCAGCGCCGTGGCGCTTGAACAGGTCCTTGAGGCCCTGGTCGTGCAGATCGTCTGAACGGCCTTCGACGCGCGTAATCTCCTCGGCGATCGAGGAAAGACGCTGCGCGTTCGTGCCGACCTTTTCAAGCAACGGGATGGCTTCAGCGATCAGACCTGCGGCCTTGACGATCTCATGTCCCATCTGCTGCATCAGGGGATCGAAGCTCGTCTGCTCGAACAGCCTGATTGTCTTGACGGTCTTGTGCATCATGTCGATCGCGTCATCCATCGACTGGATCAGGTCCTTGATGTCGCCGCGGTCGAAAGGTGTGATGAAACTGCGGCGGACGGCCAGGAGCACGTCGCGCGTGATGTCATCGGCCTGGTCTTCCAGGGTAACGATCAGATCGCAGTTTGCCTGGACGTTTTCGCCGCTCAAAAGGCGGTCCAGTGCCTGTGCTGCGGTGACCACGGTTTCCGAATGTTTGTTGAACATGTCGAAGAAACGGTCTTCACGCGGCATCAGCTTGCGGAATATGCTCATCATGCGAATTTGCCTTCTTTGGCGCTGCTTGTCATAAAACTGTCATAAAACCAGCCCGGCCGTTGATGCAACCCGGAAAATAAGCACTATCAACCGTTATGAAGCGTCCGAAAAAAGCCAGTAAAGCCCCGCCAACCAGACCACGGACGTTGTTGCAGCAACTTGCCCAGGTTCCAGACAAGCTGTTTCGAGGCGCATTCGAGCAGCAATATGCCGCCTTGTGCTTTCGTTATGCCTCAAACGGCAAGGACGCCGAGATCCTTCTCGTGACCTCTCGTGACAGTGGACGATGGATCATCCCGAAGGGTTGGCCCATGAAGCGAAAGGAGCCGCACGAGGCGGCCGAGATCGAGGCGTGGGAAGAAGCGGGCGTACGTGGCCGGGCCAGGAAGAAACCTGTCGGCCGCTATACCTACCTCAAAATGCTCGACAATGGCGATGTCACGCCCTGCATCGTAGATGTGTTCCAGATCGAGGTGACGGAGGTCGATGGTAAGTTCAAGGAACGGGGCGAGCGAAGGATCGACTGGGTTTCTCCCGTCGAGGCAGCGCGGCGTGTGCGAGAAATCGAGCTGAAATCATTGATCGTCGACTTCAAACCGGTCCGCAAAAACAGCAAGTCGGATAGCTGAACGGCCTTGCGTTTGTTGGATCAGTCGGCGCGAAAAGCCATAACAAGAGGCCCGTACGGGCTGGGGGAAAAATACGGGCCTCTTGAAACCACATATGGCGGTGTGGTGGGCGGAATTTGCATTCCCCAAAATGAACGCCGGATGAACTGATGGGCTCAGAGACGGCCGATATTTTACCCGTCATTTTATAAAAGAAGCCCGTCGCGTCCTGTGCGCGCCGGGCTTCAATGCCGCTTGCCTGTTTCAGGGGACACGCGACAGACAAACATTACTGCCGACTCCGTGTGGCATATAGCCCGATAAATTACCTGCAATTTGAATCGAAACGTCCAGGCGCCTCGTATTCAAGGCTCTCTTCGTGCCATGCGGGGTGAAACATGTCTCAGGATTTTACCATCTTGCTCCAGATGAGTAAGATGATAAAAGTACTCATATTATGGCATCACCTTCTAGCGGAGATATCGCAACTTCATTTGCGGCTGACGACAGCAAGCATTTGAAGGCCGGATCATCGCAACGCCATCTCAGCACCATCGTCGTTCTAAAAGCGGGCGGACACAGACATTGAGTTTTTGGCATTCCATGACATGGCACACCGAGGGCATACGCCTCACGGCTCCCGTCAAGTGGCGGTGCCTCGACGGTCTTGTAAGCGCTTATTGGCAGGCGGAAAGCCAGGCAGGCGCCAGTGGTTATTATCTCGCTGACGATCCGCGCATCATGATCTTCTTCAATGATGTCTCCTCGCGCGTTCAGATCTCCAATCAAAACAGCGAATTTCCGGGGAATTCCCGGCCGATGTCACGTGCGGTCTACGTTCCGGCGGGTGTTCCGCTGTGGACATCGAGCAGTGCCACCCATCGCTTCTCGCACCTCAATCTCCACATGCACAAGGACCGGGTAATGCGGTTTCTGTCGCCGTCGGTCGGATCATCCGCAGCGATGGCGGCTATGCGCCGGCCTGTCGAAATCCAGGACCTCGGAGCCATCGAGACGCTCGCCGGCCTCCTGGTCGACGAGGTGTCCGAACCCTCGAAACACGCCGTCTATGCCGAAAGCCTTGTCGGCTCCATTGTTGCGGGTCTTCTTGAGATCCCCGACCAGACGGCTGACCCTTCCGGTGGCAGGCTGACACAGGCACAGATCAAGAAGCTGAACGCCCGTTTTGACGGGCGCTGCGATGGTCGCATGAGCGTGGCCGAGATGGCCGCGATCGTCGGTCTATCGGAGAGCTGGTTTTCAAATGTCTTCAAGCAGACCACGGGCAAGACGCCCCTGCAATGGCAACTGGAAAAGCGGATAGATGTCGCCCAGAAGCTTTTGCTCAATGGCGACCTCGCCGTCGCCGACATCGCCGCCCAGCTCGGTTTTTCCGACCAGGCTCATTTGACCAAGTCGTTTCGCCAGGTTGTCGGTGACACGCCTGCCGCATGGCGGCGCATGCGGCAGACAGGCTGAAGAGTGCTATATGGTCCGGCCGGCAGCAGGCCAGCCGGATGTCGTCGTTACCAGGTCTGGCGCAGCGTCGCGTAGACGGTACGGCCAGGATTGTAATAGAGCGCACCGGCGTCGCGGCTTGCCATGTGCTTTTCATCGAACACGTTGTTGACGTTCAGCTGGAACGTCGTGTTCTCCTTGATCTTGTAGGTGAAGGCCGCATCAAAGATCACAGCGCTGTCAGATGAGATCGTGTTGGTGATGTTGGTGAAATAGGAGTCGGTATACCGTGCTCCGACACCGAACGTCATGTCGCCACGGGCGCCTTCGCCCTGGAGCGTGTAAGTACCCCAGATCGAAGCAAGATGTTTCGGAACGCGCATCAGGCGGTTGCCGTCGTTGACACCACCCGGTTCATCGATTTTGGAATCGATGTAGCTGTAGGCTGCGATAAGATTGATGTTATCCGTCAGTTCAGCCTTGGCTTCGAGTTCCAGACCGCGATGTCTGACCTTTTTTACCGTTGCAGGAATATAGGTAACCTGGTCGTAGACGGTGATGTTTTCTTTCGAAAGATCATAGACCGATGCGGTGAAGAGGGCAGGGAAGGCTTCCGGGCGGTACTTGACGCCGAACTCGTATTGCTTGCCGGTCGTCGGCTCAATCTGACCGCCGGTCGCCGGGTTGATCCCGACAGCCGGTGGTGCAGCGGATTCCGCGTAGCTCGCATAGGCGGCCAGTTCCTCGGTGATCTTGTAGCTCGCGCCAAAACGGGTCGTGAACTCGCTGTGATCGGCTGTCTGCGTGGTGTAGGGCGCAAAGAGGTTCGTCTGGCTGAGATCCAGCCAGTCGTTGCGAAGCCCAAGGCTCACAGTCAGCCGGTCCGAAAACGTCAGGTCCTGCTGCAGATAGACGGCGTTGGTCTTCTGATCGCTCTTTGAACCTGAGGTCGCGGCAAGCGACGCCGGGCCACCCGTATAGACCGGATTGACCCAGTTGATCGGCGGCGTCGTGCCACCGGAGACACCAGCCGGACCGTAATAGAGACCGTAGTTCTGCGACTGGAAATGGTTGTAATCGACACCTGCCAGCGTGCGGCTTTCGATATTGTCGAACGTCGTCTCGTAAATCAGGTTCGCATCGATCACGAATTGCTCGGTCGAGGTGTCGCTTCCGAAGAAGTAGCGGCCGGCCGTATTCGAACCGTTGGTGCTGGTGCTGGCGATATAGGCGCTTCCGAAGTCAAGATCAGACCTGACATAGCGCGCGTTCGAGCGGAAACTCAAACCGTTGCCAAAATCATGATCGAACATCAGGCTGTAGGTATTGCGGTTGATGTCGTTGAAATAATAGTCAGGCTCGCCGAAGAACACGCTACGGTCGAAGTCTGTTCCAAGCGGGTGACCGCCGCTACCCGGAACGCCCTGCTTGTCGAGGTGGTCATAGACGAATGTGAGGCTCGTCATGTCGGATGGACGCCAGGTAAGGCCGCCCATGATGAAGTTCTCGTCATTCTTCGAGTAATCGTACTCGGCGTCAGCGCGCTGGAATTTACCCGTCAGGCGGTAAGAGAGCGTGTCGTCGGCGGTGATGTTGTCGCCGAAGTCGAAACCGGCTTCCTTGTGAGCGTAAGAACCGGTGGTCCCATAGACTTCACCGAAACGGCCGCTTTTCGGCGTCTTCGTCACATAGTTGATCGAGCCGCCGGGTTCAGCTGCACCGAAGGCGGACGAACTCGTGCCCTTCAAAACCTCGATCCGCTCAAAGGCGTAAGGCTCTTCTTTGGTGCCGCCGAACGTTCTGCCGACAACCAGGCCGTCGCGATAGGTGTTCGGCGTGAAGCCGCGAATATCCACATAGTCAAAACGGTCATCGCCGCCGTAGAAGTCGGTTACGACGCCAGCAGTGTACTGCACGACTTTTTCAACGCTGTCGGCACCACGCTCCTCGATTTCCTTCGAGGTAATAACCGACACCGATGCAGGTGCGACGAGAACATCGGTTGCCATTTTGCCGACGCCAGTCGTCTCCGTCGCCACGATCGATTTCGAGTCGTTGCTGGTATCGAGTTTTGCAGCGCTGCCGTTACCCCGAACAACGATCGGCGCGAGCGTCGTTCCAGAGGTGGACTGGCTGGCGTCCTGAGCGAATGAGAGAGAGGGTGCGAAGGCGGCAAGCGCTGTGCAGCCGAGAAGCGCCATGCTCCTTGAGCGAATAAGTGCGTTCAATGAAGGTTTGCCTGATCTGTCGATATTCATATGTCCAACTTCCAACAGAATAAAATAGTCAGGGTTCCCTGGAACGCCTCCTGCCTGCGGAAGGTGACCTGATCAGATATGCCCCTATAGCGCTACTAACTTGAGCCTATTTATCCAGTATTGTAGATTTTGTCTCCTTTGTAGGAAACCACGGAAACTTCACGCCTGATCCGCGCAGGTTGCCACATCGCGCTTGACGGCCAGGGACTAAGCTGAGACTTGAAGTCCACTTTTAACGTTTCGAGAGTGCCACCAATGTTCCGCTTGCTGCGCCGCCTTGTGCCCTTGATCGCAATCTGCCTGTCATTTGCGGGAGTGACGCCCGTGATGGCGGATGAAGGCACGACCTATCCGATTGTCATCAAGCACGCATTGGGGACCACGACAATCGCGAAAAAGCCGGAGCGCGTCGTGACCGTTGCATGGGCCAATCACGAAGTACCATTGGCGCTGGGCATCGTCCCCGTCGGTTTTGCGGCTGCAAATTTCGGGGATGACGATGGAGACGGCCTGCTCCCCTGGGTCGCCGAAAAGCTCAAGGAACTCGGTGCCGAAAAGCCCGTCCTCTTTGATGAAGGTGACGGTATCGATTTCGAGGCGGTGGCCGCAATGCAACCGGATGTCATTCTTGCGGCCTATTCCGGTCTTAGCCAGTCCGACTACGATACGTTGAGCCAGATTGCACCTGTTGTCGCCTATCCCGATGCACCATGGTCGACCGACTGGCGTGAGATGATCCGTCTCAATAGTGCGGGGCTTGGCATGAAGGCGGAAGGTGAAGCGCTGATTGCTCGTATCGAAAAGGAAATCGCAAGCGTCGTAACGGGGCATCCGCAACTTGCGGGCAAAAAGGCGATGTTCGTCACACATCTTGATGCGACCAATCTCAGCATCGTCAACTTCTATACGGCCAATGACAGCCGCGTGAAATTCTTCGCCGACCTCGGCCTCACATCACCGAAAAGCGTTGTCGACGCTACAAAGCCCGGACAGTTTGCAGCAGGTGTCAGTGCAGAGCGGGTCGATGCTTTCGATGATGTCGATATTGTCGTCACCTACGGCAGCCAGCCATTGCTCGACGCCATGCGCGCCGATCCGCTGTTGTCGCGCATGCCTGCCGTTACAAACGATTCCATTGTCATGCTCGGACGAAACCCGCTCGGGACCGCATCAAACCCGACGCCTTTGTCGATTTCCTGGGTCCTGAAAGACTATGCCGACCTGCTTGCCAAGGCAGCGGCCAAATCTGCCGGGAAATCGCAATGATCTCTGCAAATACGGGGCGGGACGAGAGTAAGCCGTTCGCTGTCCAGTCGAGCAAGGTCAGATGGTCTGCCATGATGGCCGTTGCAGTCCTTCTTTTTGTCATGTGCGCGCTTTCCGTATCCGTCGGAACACGTTCTGTTAGCTTCACCGATATCTTTGCCGCACTTGGCGGTCAGATCGACAATGTTGCCCAGGCAGCAGTGGCGGCCAGATTGCCGAGAACCTTGCTCGCCCTTCTTGCTGGCGCAGCCCTTGGTCTGGCGGGTGCTGTCATGCAAGGCGTGACCCGCAATCCTCTTGCTGATCCCGGCATTCTCGGGGTCAATATGGGCGCGTCGCTTGCCGTCGTCGTGGCCGTGGCATGGTTTGATATCGCGTCTGCCAATGCCTTCATTCTCGTTGCCATTTGTGGGGCAGGGGCGTCTGCGGTTTTCGTTTATGTCATAGGTTCGCTCGGGCGAGGTGGTGCAACCCCGCTGAAACTCGCACTCGCTGGAGCCGCGACCTCAGTCGCATTTTCTTCGCTGGTGATCGCCGTCGTTCTTCCCCGCAATGATATCGCCGGGGGAATACGCGCCTGGCAAATTGGTGGCGTTGGCGGCGCAACGCTCGATCGCATTCTTCCCGTCTTGCCGTTCCTCCTCATCGGTTTTGCCATCAGCCTTCTATCAGCGAGAAAACTCAATTCCCTCGCACTCGGTGATGAGCTTGCAGCGGGGCTCGGCGAAAACGTCGCGCTCGCGCGTGGTGTTGCCTCTTTCGGTGCGATCCTTCTTTGTGGCGCGACGACAGCAATCTGTGGGCCGATCGGTTTTGTCGGTCTTGTCGTACCGCATCTTTGCCGTCTGCTGGCTGGCGTCGATCATCGCTGGCTGCTGCCGTTTTCGGCCCTTGGCGGCGCATGCCTGCTTCTGGCTGCCGATGTCGGCGGGCGGATCATCGCCCGGCCATCCGAACTCGATGTCGGTATCGTCACGGCTTTCATCGGTGCACCGTTCTTCATCTGGATCGTCAGACGTCAGCGGGTTCGTGAACTGTGACCACACTCGAGCCTATCATTTCCTCCGTTACTCAAAACCGGCGCCATCGTGCGTACCGGCGAAACGTGGTGATCGGCGTTCTCGTTCTGACACTCGTCTCCACATTTCTCCTTACGCTCATGCTGGGGCAATCCTTCACGCCGCCGGGAGAGGTGATGCGTGTGTTGCTCGGTGAAAACATCGCAGGCGTCAGCTTCACCGTTGGCCAGTTGCGTTTGCCACGTGCAGTCCTGTCAATCCTGGCGGGCCTCAGCTTTGGTCTTGGTGGGGTCGCTTTCCAGACGATGTTGCGCAACCCGCTCGCCAGTCCCGACATTATCGGCATCAGCGCCGGAGCAAGCGCCGCCGCGGTTTTTGCCATCGTTGTCCTGTCGTTGAGTGGTCCTGCCGTCTCGATCTTTGCGGTGATCGCCGGTCTGGGCATCGCGCTTCTCGTTTATGGCCTCTCCTTCCGCAATGGCGTCGCCGGCACCCGCCTGATCCTTGTCGGCATTGGTGTTTCGGCCATGCTGGAGAGCTTTGTCGCCTACATCCTGTCGGCAGCACCTGCCTGGACATTGCAGGAGGCGATGCGCTGGCTGACAGGCAGCGTCAATGGTGCAAAGCTCGATCAGGCTGCACCCCTTGCCAGTGCGCTCCTCGTTTTCGGCGGTCTCCTACTCAGCCGTGCCCGTGACCTTGAAGCACTGCGCCTCGGAGACGATGCAGCCGCAGCACTTGGTGTCGGTGTCGCGAAAACCCGCATCATCGTGATCGTCTCAGCGGTTGGCGTGATTGCCACGGCAACAGCCGTGACAGGACCGATCGCATTCGTGGCATTCCTGTCCGGTCCGATTGCTGCCCGTGTCATGGGAAACAACGGATCGCTGCTTGTTCCCTCCGCTCTCATCGGTGCGGTGCTTGTGCTCGTAGGAGATTATTGCGGCCAGTTTGTCCTGCCCGGCCGTTACCCGGTCGGTGTCGTCACCGGTGCGCTCGGTGCTCCCTACCTAATCTATCTTATCGTGCGCGTTAATCGCGGCGGAGCCTCATTATGACGATCCATTCTTTATCCGCGAGCCAATTGTCGGCGGGATATGGCGACACTGTTATTCTGGAGGGCCTCGATCTCGTCGTGCCGCCAGGCAAGGTGACCGTTGTTGTCGGTGCCAATGCATGCGGAAAGTCGACCCTGCTACGCGCCATGTCCAGGCTCGTTTCTCCGCGACACGGCCACGTATTGCTGGACGGCAAATCGATCCATCGCACACCCTCACGCGAACTTGCACGTACCATGGGGCTTTTGCCACAGTCACCGATCGCTCCCGAGGGCATTCTTGTGGCCGATCTCGTCAGCCGCGGGCGCCATCCCCACCACGGCGTGTTCTCGCGCTGGACGCGAAAGGACGATGAAGCTGTCGCAACAGCACTTTCGGCAACGAAAACCGCAGATCTCGCCGACCGGCCTGTCGACGAATTGTCCGGTGGGCAACGCCAACGGGTATGGATCGCCATGGCGCTTGCCCAGGAGACAGATATCCTGTTGCTCGATGAGCCCACGACCTTTCTCGACATCAATCACCAGGTCGAGGTGCTGGACCTTCTGACCGATCTTAACCAGACACGCGGAACCACCGTTGTCATGGTCCTGCACGATCTCAATCTGGCCGCCCGTTACGCTGATTTCCTGGTCGCCATGAGCGGGGGACGCCTGCACGTTTCCGGCAGGCCAGAAGATGTGTTGACGGAGGACAATGTCCGTCACGTATTTGGTATTGAAAGCCGCGTCATCATCGATCCGACATCGGGCAAACCGATGATGCTGCCGATCGGCCGCCATCGCGCGTCACGGGAAGGGATTTGAACCTTTTTCCGTGACAAGGTGAGATATCCTTCATGGCCAGGCGGCGTAGGACTGAACCGCCTTGTCCTGGGCGCGCCTTGCATTGCGACGAAAACGCCCCGGTGATGTGCCTTCGTTGCGGGTGAAGAAACGGTTGAAATATCCAGGGTCCTGAAAACCCAGCCGGAAGGCAATTTCCGTCACCTGGAGTGATGAATTGACGAGAAGGTCTTTCGCCTCCAAAAGCAGTTCGCGGTGAATGTAGTGCTGCGGCGATAAGCCCGTCGCCTTACGGATGGCAGCGCCGAGCCGCTCGCGGCTGGTGCCAAGCTTTTCTGCACAGGTTTCGACCGTCAACTGATCGCGCTTATGTTGCGCCACAAGCAATACGAAACGCTCGACAATACTGCTCGTCGACGTCGTTGCACTGGTGAGATTGACAATCGCCTGCTGGCAGAGGCGGATAAGAATGACACTCAAGAGGCTGGTGATGATACTGTCTGATCCGGTTGCAGGTTGAAAACCTTCCGTCGAGATCGTCTCAAGATAGTTTGTAAGTTCTCGCCGGTCTTTGTCGGACAGGCTCTGTTTCAGCACACGCTGCAAGGTTTCGCGCACCGCCATGGCGCTGGTGCCAGTTGGCATTGCGTGGGCAAGCCCGATTTCCGTTGCCTTCAGCCACGTGCCTCTGCTCCCCGCATTAAGCCTTAAACGGCCGGCCCCGCCAGAGGGTAGCCAGATCATTTCGGAGGCCTGGACCGTCATCTGCGCCTCGTCACGAATGATCTCCGCTTCTCCTGATGAAAGGATCAGAAGGTGGGCTGCATTTGCCTCGAGGCGAAATTCCGAAATCCTCAGTGCAGGCGCCAGAATTCTGGCCTCGATCATTTGTGACCGGAGCGACGGCATAGGGAGCGATGTTGGCATCGTGTAGCTCCAAAAGTACAATAATGGGATACATTAATGCATTTTATATCGCCTTGTCGCTGTTAAACTTTGATCAGCGCACAAGGATGCCGGGGAGGAGCCGGCCACCTTCAGAGACGCGCTTGGGAGGAAAATCATGACTATTTTGAAGCGCAGAACGCTGTTCTGCCTGCTGTCCGGTATTGCCGTTTCGGCCATCACGCCGTCGCTGAGCCACGCGCAAGACCGCACGTCTGTAAAGATCGGTTATGCCGTGTCTAAAAGTGGTGCCAACGCGACCGGAGCAGGCATTACGACCATTCCGAACTACAAGCTCTGGGTCAAGGAAGTGAACGATGCGGGCGGTTTGACGCTTCCCGACGGATCACGTCTTCCCATTGAGGTCGTCGAATATGATGACCGCTCCTCTGCCGAAGATGCGGTTCGTTCGACCGAGCGTCTGGCCAGCCAGGACAAGGTCGACTTTCTGCTGCCGCCCTGGGGGACAGGGTTTAACCTCGCTGTGGCGCCGCTATATGATCGCTTTGGTTACCCGCAGCTTGCGGTCACCGGCGTGACCGACAAGGCGCCTGAGTTTGCCGCACGCTGGAAGAAAAGCTTCTGGATGCTTGGCGGCGGGCATGACTATGCCAATTCGCTCGCGGGCGTTCTCAAGGCAGCGCGCGATGCGGGACAGATCAACGACAAGGTCGCGGTGATTTCTGTTGCTGACGGTTTCGGGATCGATCTTATCAAGGCGGCACGCCCGGCCTTGAAGGAGGCGGGTTTCACACTGGCCTACGACAAGACATACCCGGTCGGCACGTCGGATTTCGCGGCGCTCGTCAATGAAGCCGCCGCAAGTGGCGCAGATAGCTTCATTGCCTTTTCATACCCGCCGGACAGCTTTGCGGTGACAAAGCAGGCGCAGACCAACAAATTCAATCCCAAGGTTTTCTACGTTGGTGTTGGTGGTGCCTTCCCGATTTTCCCGAAAGTTTCGGACGGAAAACATGAAGGCGTTATCAGCATTGGCGGTGTCGACGGAACGAGCGACAAGATCGCCGATTACTTCAAGCGCCATGAAGCGTTCATCGGTGCGAAACCCGATAGCTGGGCAAGTGCCATCACCTATGCCAGCCTCGAAATGCTCGCGCAGTCGGTAAAGCGTGTCGGCCTGGACAAGGCTGCGGTGGCAAAAGAACTGTCGACCGGCGAATTCGATACGGTCATCGGTCCGGTCAAGCTTGAGGACAACCAGCTTCGCCAACTCTGGTGGGCCGGACAGTGGCAGGGTGACCGTTTCGTCGCCATCGCGCCCACTGATCGAACCGGTGCCGCAAAACCGGTCGTTCCGAAGCCCAACTGGTAATCTTTTACCGTGAACCGGTGTCTTCAAGCACCGGCTCCCGATGCCCGCTACTCCTGTATAGTGGAGAAATTTCTCGTGTTTTTATCCACCCTCGTCTTCGGCTTGATGCTGGGCGGGACCTATGCGCTCATCGCGCTTGGACTTTCGCTGCAATATGGCATCGCGCGCATCATGAACCTCGCTTATGGCGAAGTCCTGATTGCCGCCGCCTTCCTGACTTTCGTCCTTTTTTCCGGCTTCGGTATTTCGCCCCTCATCGCGCTTTTGATCGCAGCCCCGGCCGGTTACGTATTTTCGTTTGCCGTCTATCAGGTCATGATGCGTCCGCTTGTGCACCGCTCAGGCGGGAGCGGCCGCCTCGAAGTCGATTCCATTCTGGCAACCTTCGGCCTGCTGTTTGTCATCCAGGGCGTCATGCTCGTCGTCTTTGGCGGCAATTATCACTCCTATTCCTATCTGACTGAAGGCGTCGACATCTTCGGAACAACTGTTGCCCTCAACAGGGTGCTGTCCTTCGTTCTGTCCGTGGTGATCGGTGGGGGGCTTTATCTCGCATTGACGCATAGCCGCTGGGGCCTGAACCTGCGCGCCGTCGCCCTTGCTCCGCGCTCTGCGCCACTTGTCGGCATCGACGTCAACCGTATCGCTCGTTCCGGATTTGCGCTTGGTGGCGCGTTGGCGGTTGCAGGCGGCGTCATGATTTCGATGTACCAGACGTTCTCTGCCTCCTATGGCGTGGTCTTCACCATGAAAGCACTCGTCGTGGTTATCATGGGTGGTGTCGGCAACCTGCTTGGTGCGCTTGTTGCCGGTCTGCTGCTCGGTCTCGTGGAAACCTTCGTGCTTGTTTATGTCGATCCCGGGCTGACACTTGCCGCAACTTACGCTCTGTTCCTTGCTGTCCTGCTCTGGCGGCCGGAAGGCATCTTTGCAAGGAGAGGCAAATGATCGCGCTCGCCATCTCCGCCATAGTTGTTGCCCTTCTCGCTCTCTCACCCTTCTTCTTCGATGCCTATGGTGTCGGTGTGATCGTCGGTCTCCTCGGTTACGCAACGCTCGCTTCGGCCTGGGCCATGTTCTCCGGCCCGACACGCTACGTCTCCCTTGCCACCGTCGCCTTCTTCGGTGTCGGCGCCTACACGGTCGCTGTTCTGAGCGAAGTGCTTGCCTGGCCACTCGTTCTCATTTGCGCCGCGCTCGTTGGGGCAGGGCTCGCACTGGTCGTCGGCCTTTCGACGCTTCGTGTTGCAGGAATCTATTTCGTGATTTTCTCCTTCGGTCTTGCCGAACTTATCCGTCAGCTCATCACCTGGTATGAGGTCAATCTGACCGGTACGCTCGGCCGCTACATTTTCCTGCCGATCGAACCCCAGCATGTCCTGTGGCAGCTTCTTGCGCTCGCCGTTGTGACCCTCCTCCTTGCAGCTCTTATCGAACGCAGCAGGCTTGGTCTTGCCCTCAAAGCAATCGGTGATGATGAGGTGGTTGCCCAGCATGCTGGCATCAATCTGGCGCGAGCCAAGCTGACCCTCTTTGTGCTCTCCGCGACGATCATTACGCTGGTCGGTGCGATCCAGGCACCGCGCTGGGTCTACATCGAGCCAGCCATCGTCTTTAACCCGCAGGTCTCGTTCCTGACCGTCATCATGGCGCTTCTTGGCGGCGCAAACCGTCGTTGGGGACCGATTCTGGGTGCGGTTCCACTCTTCCTTCTGTTCGAATGGCTAGGGGCAAACTTCCCGAACCACTTCTCGATCATTCTCGGCCTCCTTTTCATCATCATCGTTTTTGCTCTGCCCGATGGCGTCTTGGCTGCGATAGAGAAAATCCGCAGGAAGGAGGCGCGCGCATGACGCCCGTTCTCGAGATAAAAGAGATACGCAAGACATTTGGCGGGCTGAAAGCCGTGGACGGGCTAAGCTTCTCCATCGCCCCGGGTGAGGTTGTCGGGCTGCTCGGTCCAAATGGTTCAGGCAAGACGACGCTGATGAACCTCATTTCTGGCGCTCTGAAGCCGACGGAGGGCTCGATCCGTCTGGACGGCAAGGAGACGGGTGGTATGCGACCGGATCTGATTGCCCGCTCAGGCGTGGCACGCACCTTCCAGCTCGTGCGACTGCTGCCGTCCCTCTCATTGCTGGAGAATGTCGCCGTTTCCGCCGTCTTCGGTCCGCGCCAGCTTTCCAGAGCCGACGCAGAGGATGTTGCCCGTCAATGCCTGAAGCGGATAGGCCTTGCGGGCCGCGAGCACATCAACGCCGGCGACCTGACCTATATCGATCAGAAACGGCTGGAACTTGCGCGCGCACTTGCAGGCGAGCCGAAGTTGCTGTTGCTCGATGAATGGCTTGCTGGCCTTAATCCGACAGAACTGACGGAGGGAATTGAACTGATCCGTCAACTCTCGCGTGAAGGAACGACCATCCTGCTTGTAGAACATATCATGGCGGCCGTGCGCGCACTCTGCCCCCGGTCCGTTGTCATGGCGGCAGGCCGCAAGATTGCAGATGGTCCGACGTCTACCGTCCTCGACGATCCCAACGTGATTTCAGCCTATCTCGGAGTGGCCCATGCTTGAGATCGACACCCTGACAATCCGTTATGGCAAACATCTTGCCGTGGACGGGGTAAGTTTAAGCGTTGCGCGGGGGGAAACCGTCGTACTTCTCGGCGCAAATGGTGCCGGCAAGTCGTCGTTGCTGAAAGCAATTGCCGGCCTTGTCAAACCGGCCTCCGGTGATGTTCGCGTCGACAATAACTCGCTCGCCACCATTTCAGCCCACGCGATTGTCGACCACGGCGTCGCAGTCGTGCCTGAGGGGCGGGGCATATTCCCGGCTCTGACGGTCGAGGAGAACCTGCGCCTTGGCGCCAATCCCTCACATGCCCGCGGCCTTGAGGCCAAAACACGTGACAGCGTTTTCGCACTCTTTCCGCGGCTTGCAGAACGCCGTGGCCAGATCGCCGGAACGATGTCCGGTGGCGAACAGCAGATGGTGGCGATCGGTCGCGCGCTGATGTCATCTCCCAATTACCTGTTGCTTGATGAACCAAGCCTCGGTCTTGCGCCAATCGTGACACAGGAGCTTTTCGCAGCTCT
Organism: Agrobacterium sp. NPDC090273; assembly: GCF_044772305.1. Taxonomy (NCBI): domain Bacteria; kingdom Pseudomonadati; phylum Pseudomonadota; class Alphaproteobacteria; order Hyphomicrobiales; family Rhizobiaceae; genus Agrobacterium; species Agrobacterium sp. NPDC090273. The sequence goes on along the minus strand of NZ_JBIVYN010000010.1, from coordinate 152,173 downwards.
TGCCCAGATCCGTGCCACCGGGCTGGCGATCCTTCTTGTGGAGCAGAATGTGCGTGAGAGCCTTGCCCTTGCCGATCGCGGTTATTTGCTCGAAGCCGGACGTGTTGTCGGAGCTGGTTCGGCCGAAAGCCTCTCTGCCGACCCGGCGGTCCAGCGGGCGTTTCTTGGCGGTACGACCGCCGCTGTCAATTGAATTCAGGAGGAATGATTATGCAATCCATCAATCTCTTCATCGCTGGCGAACATCGCCCTGCAGGTGACGGCAAACGCTTCGAGCGGGCCAACCCCATCACCGGTGACATCGCGACCAGTGCGGCCGCTGCAACCCTTGATGATGCGGCGCTTGCGGCTGACGCGGCTGCGGCCGCCTTTCCTGTCTGGTCGGCAACGCCTCCCGGTGAACGCCGTCGCCTGCTTCTGGCTGCCGCCGAGGCTCTTCGCGCTGCAGGACCCGCCATTACCGACGCGATGAAGGAAGAAATTGGTGCGACGGATGCCTGGGCAGGCTTCAACGTTAAGCTCGCAAGTGACATGCTGGTTGAGGCAGCGAGCCTGACAACGCAGATCAAGGGAGAGGTCATTCCCTCCAACCGGCCAGGGACTATGGCGATGGCGTTGCGCCAGCCGGTTGGCGTCGTCCTTTCGATGGCACCCTGGAATGCGCCCGTCATTCTCGGTGTTCGCTCACTCGCCACGCCGCTTGCATGCGGAAATACCGTGGTCATGAAAACCTCGGAACTGTGCCCGCGCACCCACGCTCTGATCGTTGAGGCCGTAGCTTCGGCCGGACTGCCGAAGGGTGTTTTGAATGCCGTCTCCAACGCACCCGAAGATGCTGCGAAGATTGTCGAAACACTGATCGCTCATCCAGCTGTCAGACGGGTCAATTTTACCGGATCGACTCGCGTCGGCCGCGTCATTGCCGAGACTGCCGGCCGTTATCTCAAACCTGCACTTCTGGAACTTGGCGGCAAGGCGCCCTTCATCGTTCTTGATGACGCCGATATCGATGCTGCCGTCGCCGCTGCTGCCTTCGGTGCCTTCATGAACCAAGGGCAGATCTGCATGTCGACGGAACGTATCATCGTGCTCGATTCCGTTGCCGACACATTCGTCAGTGCGTTTGCCAAGAAGGTCGAGACGCTGAAGGCGGGCGATCCGCGTGAAGGCAAGACGCCGCTCGGTTCGCTCGTCAGCGCTGAGGCCGCCGCCCGTATTCGCACCCTCGTTGACGATGCCGTTTCCAAGGGGGCGAAACTCGTTGCCGGAGGCAGCGGAAGCGGCACGATGCTCGATGCACTCGCCGTCGACGGTGTGACGCCAGCAATGCGGCTTTACTCGGAAGAGAGCTTTGGTCCGGTCGTTTCCATCATTCGTGCCACAAGCGTTGATGAAGCTGTCAGTATCGCAAACGAAACGGAATTCGGTCTTTCTGCCGCAATTTTTGGTCGCGACCAGGCGAGGGCCCTTCAGATCGCCGGGCGGATCGAAAGCGGCATCTGCCATATTAACGGTCCAACCGTGCACGACGAGGCACAGATGCCGTTCGGTGGCGTAAAGGCATCCGGTTACGGCCGCTTTGGTGGGACTGCCGGCATTGCCGAATTCACTGAACTGCGCTGGGTCACGCTTCAGGACGGGCCGCTGCACTACCCCATCTGAAAATGAGAAACATTCAAGAGGCGCCGCTCCTGGACGGGGAGCGGCGTTATCGCGCCTGGCCGACGAGCCAGTTCGTCAAGGTCCGGACAGGTCCATCCTGCCGTTTCGGTTTTACGAGCCAATATCCCCGGTCAGGCGCATCAAGGGCAGGGCCTGCAATAACGAGAACGCCTGCATCAACAAGGGGATCGACAAGTCCCGCCCATCCGATCGCCAATCCCTGTTCGCCGACCGCCGCCTGTACCACCATGGAATAGTTGTTGAAGGTCAGGTCGCCCTGTTCCATGGCGGCCTGCCGTTCGACGCCGAAATGGCCAAAATAGGTTCTCCAGTCGAACCACTGTGTTGGCGAGGTGTTTTCCAGATGGATGAGCTTGTGGCGAGAAAGAGCTCGCGGATCCGTATCAGCCCCTGCCTTCTGCAGATAGGCAGGAGCGCAGACGGGTGCGATCTTCTCCGAGACAAGCAGGACCGCACCTTCACCGGCTTCGGCGCGTGAACCGAAGATCACCATCACGTCGCCGTCTTCCTTTCCCTGTCGCAGCGGATTCTGGGTCGCGACGATCTGGATATTGATATCTGGATCGACGGCGCGGAAGGCGTGCATGCGGGGAATGAGCCAGAGTGAGGAAAAGGCGTAATCGGTGTGGACCCGGATCGATGGCCGCTCGCTCTTGCGGCGCAGTTGCTGCGTAAAGAGATCGACGGCATCGACGTTGTTCGAAACGATCTCGAAAAGACGTTTGCCATCTGCGGTCAGTTCTATGCCGCGATGCTTTCGTCTAAGAAGCCCTGTCTGCAGTTCGTCCTCGATCTTGCGGATCTGGTAACTGACAGCAGGCTGTGTCAATCCAAGGTTTTCGGCCGCCGATGTCAGACTGCCGCGGCGCACGACTTCGCAGAAGATGCGCATCCACCCTAGATCGAGCGGTCTCTCTGACATAAAATATCCTTATGTGAAATATCGAAAATTACTGGCTTCACAGCAAGTTCGCTGCTGTTGTTCAATAAATATCTCTAATAACTGGGGAACTCCAATGAAAACCATCTCTCGCATGAACAGGATTGCCACGGGTGTCTTTTTCTGTGTGGCTGCTTTCTCCACGACCGTTCAGGCCGCCGACGATGCTGCCTGCAAGACGGTCCGCATGAGTGATCCAGGCTGGACTGATATTACCGCGACCAACGGTGTTGCAGCGGTTCTTCTGGAGGCGCTCGGCTATGAAGCCGATGTCAAGACGCTCTCGGTTCCGATCGGCTGTCAGGCCATGAAAAACGGCGAGATCGACGTCTTCCTGGGCAACTGGATGCCGGCCCAGAAATCCTTCGTTGATGACCTGAGCGCTGCAAAAGCGGCCGAGGTGATGACGAAGAACCTCGAAGGTGCAAAGTTTACGCTCGCGGTCCCCGCCTATATGGCCAAGAAGGGTGTGAAAGATTTTGCCGACCTCGCCAAACACGCAGACGAGTTCGAAAGCAAGATCTATGGCATCGAGCCGGGTGCTCCGGCTAACCAGAATATCCAGAAAATGATCGATGCCAATGATTTCGGTCTGAAGGGCTGGCAATTGGTCGAATCCGGAGAGCAGGCCATGCTTGCCCAGGTCGAGCGTGCCGGCAAACAGGAGAAGGGTGTCGTTTTCCTCGCCTGGGCGCCCCATCCCATGAATGAGAAGATCGAGATCTCCTATCTCTCGGGTGGCGATGCCTATTTCGGAGCGAATTTCGGCGGCGCTGAAGTCTATACGCTGGCGAGGACCGGATGGGCACAGCAGTGCCCGAATGCCGCGAGCCTCTTCAAAAATCTGAAATTCGAAATCGGAATGGAAAACACCCTGATGGGTTCGATCCTCGGCGGTGAAGACGCAAAGGCTGCTGCGACAAGCTGGCTCAAAGCCAATGCGACGGCGCTCGACGGCTGGATGACGGGTGTTACCACGCTCGATGGCAAGCCGGGCGCGGACGCGGTCAAGGCCAAGCTCGGCCTCTGACAGGAACCATCATTTCATGACGCGTCCGAATATCCTGATCCTCATGGTCGACCAGTTCAACGGAACATTGTTCCCTGACGGGCCGGCCGATTTTCTGCATGCCCCGCATCTGAAGGCCCTGGCGGAACGCTCTGTGCGTTTCGCCAACACCTATACGGCAAGCCCGTTGTGCGCGCCGGCGCGCGCCTCGTTCATGTCCGGGCAGTTGCCGAGCCGCACCCGTGTGTACGACAACGCAGCCGAATTCGCCTCAGACATTCCGACCTACGCACATCATCTGCGGGCCGCAGGTTATTACACCGGGCTCTCGGGAAAGATGCATTTTGTCGGACCTGATCAGCTACATGGTTTTGAAGAACGTCTGACAACGGACATTTATCCGGCGGATTTTGGCTGGACGCCCGACTATACGAAGCCCGGCGAGCGGATCGACTGGTGGTACCATAATCTCGGTTCGGTGACGGGGGCAGGGGTCGCCGAAATCACCAACCAGATGGAATATGACGATGAGGTCGCCTATCACGCGACCCGCAAGCTCTATGACCTCTCGCGTAAGCTTGATGACCGCCCGTGGTGCCTCACAGTCAGCTTCACGCATCCGCATGACCCATATGTCGCGCGGCGGAAATTCTGGGATCTCTATGAAGATTGCCCCGCTCTCGATCCGAAGGCCGGTGCATTGCCATTCGAGCAGCAGGACCCGCATTCCAAGCGCCTGCTCGAAGCCTGCGATCACTCGGCATTCGACATTACGGACGAGCAGGTGCGTAGGGCACGCCGTGGTTATTTCGCCAATATCTCCTATGTCGATGAGAAAATCGGCGATATCCTTGATGTATTGAAGCGCACTCGCATGGATGACGACACGATCATCCTGTTCCTCTCCGATCACGGGGATATGCTTGGCGAGCGCGGCCTCTGGTTCAAGATGTGTTTTTTCGAGGGATCTTCGCGGGTGCCCTTGATGGTCGCGGCTCCCGGATGGAAACCTGCGCTCATCGATGCACCGGTTTCAACGCTCGACGTCACACCGACGCTGTGCGGGCTGGCTGGCCTCGATATGGCTTCGCTGAAACAATGGACGGACGGCGAAGACCTTTCCGGCGTCGTCGCTGGCACGGACGTGCGTGGTCCGGTGCCGATGGAATATGCCGCAGAAGGATCGATCGCACCGCTTGTTGCCATCCGGGACGGTCGCTTCAAGCTCACGGTCTGTGAGGCCGATCCGCCCTTGCTGTTCGATCTCATTCAGGACCCCGACGAACGGGTCAATCTTGCCGATGAACCGGAACATGCGGCGGTCGTCAAGAAGATTAGCTCACAGATCAACGAACGCTGGAACCTTGCATCCTTCGACGCATCGGTACGGGAAAGCCAGGCAAGGCGCTGGGTGGTCTACAAGGCGTTGCGAAACGGTGCCTATTACCCCTGGGATTACCAGCCGTTGCAAAAGGCATCCGAACGCTACATGCGCAACCACATGGATCTCAACGTGCTGGAAGAAAATCAGCGTTTTCCACGCGGAGAATAAGCGGTCAGACAATCAGGCCGCGGGATGGACCCTCGGTGCGCCTCCCATGGCCTGAACCGCGAGGCTGCCGGCCTCGATGCCGGCTTCGAGGCATTGTTGCGGGCTTTCACGGCTGAGCCAGGCGTCAAGGAAGCCAGCATTGAAGGCGTCACCGGCGCCGGTCGTGTCTATGACCGGAACGTTGCGGGCGGCGGCATGGGAAACACTGCGATCCGATGACAGCCATGCCCCTTGAGCGCCGCCTTTCAGCGCAACAACGGGAAATGCGGATGATAGGGCATCGATTGCCTCGCGAGGGTCGGCTTTTCCCGTGATGGCTTCTGCTTCCTCAAGGTTCGGCAGGAAGACGTCGACGCCGTCACAGGCCGCAACGAGGCCCTTGCTATAGATCAGTGAGGCATCCCAGCTCGGATCGAGCGAGACGGTAAGGCCGTTCTCCTTGGCGCGCGCAACGAGATCGGGGATTTCGTTGAGGGTTGCGAACTCGGCAATGTGGAGATGGCATGCCTTTTCCCAGGCAAATGCGGCATTGAGGGTCGATGGCCGTGCTGGCCCTGCACGATGCGTCAGGAATGCCCGGTCATGCCCGACAACCGTCGCAACAGTCACTTGCGGACCCGCGTCCGCTGCATGCTCCAGGAATTGCACGTCGATGCGGTGATCGGCCATCTGTTTGCCGATGGCGCTGGAGAAGGTATCGGTCCCGAGCCTTGCCAGTAACGCAACGTCGCGGCCAATATGTGCGAAATGAGCCGCGGCAATGAATGCACCGCCGCCGGCCGCCATCTCCATATCGTTTGCAAATGTCTCCCTGCCAAGAACAGGCATCGCATCGAGCCCGGTGAAGACAAGGTCGCAATAGATGCGACCAACACTGATAATCGCAGACTTACGTGTGACACTCGCCATCATGCACGGTCCAGAAGCTTTTCCGTTTTGGTATCGAACAGATAAAGAGAACCTTTTTCTGCGTGGCATAGGAGCTGGCTGCCGACTGCAGGTATCGATTTGCCGCGGGCTGTCGCGATGACCGAACTGGTCGATGTATCCAGATGGACAAGCGTTTCAGGGCCGAGAGGCTCGACCGCCGTGACCGTACCCTCGATGGAAAACGCGCTCTCCACCTCACCGTTGTCACCAACCAGAAGATCATGAGGGCGTATGCCGATCAGAAGGTCACCCGTGGCTGAAAGCGTCATGCCGTCGGCTTTGCGCGTCCCCTGCAGCAGGTTCATTGACGGACTGCCGATAAACCGCGCCGTAAAGACATCGACCGGTTTCTCGTAAAGTTCAGATGGCGTACCGACCTGCAGGATATGCCCGTCTTTCATCACAACGATCCTGTCGGCCATCGTCATGGCCTCGACCTGGTCATGTGTCACATAGACGGTGGTCGTCTTAAGACGTTGATGCAAGCGTTTGATCTCTATACGCATTTGTGATCTGAGTTGCGCATCGAGATTGGACAGTGGCTCATCGAACAGGAAGGCAGAGGGATCACGCACCATGGCACGCCCGATCGCCACACGTTGCCTTTGGCCGCCCGACAACGCGGCGGGCCGGCGATCAAGCAGTGCTTCAAGGCCGAGAACGCGTCCGGCCTCTTCGATGCGCCGGTTTTTTTCCGCGCTGTCGAGCTTTGAGGTGTAAAGGCCGAAGCCAATGTTCTGGCGCACGGTCATATGCGGGTAGATCGCGTAATTCTGGAACACCATCGCGATATTGCGCTGCTTGGGTTCCTTCTCGTTGACGACATTGCCGCCGATCTTCAGCGTTCCCGCAGAAATTTCTTCGAGCCCGGCAATCATCCTGAGCGTCGTCGATTTTCCGCATCCGGATGGACCGACGAAAACGACGAATTCCCCATCCTCGATGGCAAGATCAATGCCCTTGACCGCCTCGACCTTGCCGTAGCGCTTTACGATTTGATTGAGTTCGATTGTCGCCATTATCGCGCTCCCGTCAGGGCAGTAAATTTCTCGGTGAGTTCAGTGGCTTTCGCCGCTTCGTGGTCTGCGAACGTTTGGGCCTCTGCAGCAAGCGCGCCAAGCTTTTCACGATAGACCGCGATTGCTTCGCGCATAGGGGCCGGGGCCGGGCCACCGAAACGGCTGCGAACGGCGACGAAGTGCTCAGGCGATACGATGTTTCTGAATGTCGTTTCGTCGACCGTCGTATCGTGACCTGCCAGCTCCCTGAAGGCTTTCTGGAATGGAGGATAGCCGTCAGTTGGCAAATCGCCCTTCAAGGCGACGACACTTTTGGCGACCGTAGCAGCAATTTCATGAGCCTGGCGGAAGGAAAGGCCCTCAATGCGCACGAGTGAATCTGCAAGTTCGGTGATGGTGATGCAGGAGCGGCGGATGTTCCGATCGACCCGTTCAGGATCGATGCTGATCTTGCCGATGAGGCTTGCAAGGAGATCAAGCACACGCCCAGCCGAGGCGAATGCCTCATAACCGACGCCCTGCGTTTCTCCTTCGCTGTCATTCATGTCGGTAAACGGCGTGTTGTGCATCACGTCGAGCATGGTGCGTGCCCGGCCGAATGTCTGGCTTGCGAGATGGCGCAGGTGCTCGATCGGAACGGGATTGCGCTTTTGCGGCATGATCGAGGAAATCTGCACGAGCGAATTCGGAACGTATATCTGGCCGACCTCGAAACTCGTCCAGAACTGAAAATCCTGGATAAGCCGCCCAAGATGCAGGAACATCAGTTCCATGGCCGAATAGGTCGCTGTGGTATAATCGACCGCAGCGATACAGGAATAGGAATTGCGCAGCGGGGCCGAAAAACCTAGCAACTCTGCAACGCGCGCCCGGTCGATTGGAAAGCCCGACGTCGTGATTGCCGCAGCGCCCATCGGTGAAAGGTCGACAATCCGGCGGGCTTCTGCAAAGCGGTCGATGTCTCGGGTCAAGACTTCGATCGCCGCAGAAAGATAGTGGCCGAACGTCGTCGGTTGCGCCGGTTGTCCGTGCGTGTAGGCGACGATCAGCGTATTTTCATTCCGCTCTGCGGCGTCGATCAGTGCCTCCAGAAGAAAACGTGCCTTGATCATCAGGGCATCGATCTTTTCTTTCAGGCCGAGTTTGAAAAGTGTGTGATCGATATCGTTTCGAGAGCGGGCCGTATGCAGTCGCCCGGCCACATCGACGCCAATCCTTGCTTTCAGTTCTTTCTCGATCAGGAAAAAGAAGTCCTCGACCTCGCCGGTATAGATGAGGCTCGAGGGATCGATGGATCTGTCGATATCTTCAAGGGCGCCAGCAATTTTTGCGGCGGTTTCAGCGTCAAGAATGCCGGTTTCACGCAGCATGACCAGATGGGCCCGGTCAATGCGCCTAAAACCATCGACGTGATGATTTTTTGCGCCATCGAACAGGGGGCGAAGCACTGTTTCCTTGTAAACGGCGTCTGGAAACTTGCTGGTATCGGAAAGGCGCGGGTTCGTATCGGCCATGATGTTATCCTTTCAGGCCCGCCAGCATCACACCGCGGACGATGTAGCGTTGCAGGACGATGAAGACGATCAATGTTGGAATGGTCGCAATGGCGGCCCCGGTCATGATCATTTCCCACTGGATCTGCTGCTCGACAGCAAAGCTCGAGAGGCCGACAGGCAAGGTGTAGAGTTCCTTGCTGGTGGTGACGATCAACGGCCAGAAAAACGCGGTCCAGTTGCCAAGGAATGTGAAGATGGCAAGTGCTGAGAGCGCAGGTGTTACCAAAGGCATGGCAACCTTCCACCAGATCTGGAATTCGTTCAGTCCATCGACCCTGGCAGCCTCGATGAAATCGTTCGGGACCGTCTCGAAGAACTGCTTCATCAGGAAGGTGCCGAATGCCGTCATCATGCCCGGGAACATGATGCCCCAGTAGCTATCCAGCCAGCCGAGCTGGCTCGACATCAGATACCATGGAATAACAAGCATCTCCGTTGGGATCATCAAAGTCGAAAGAATAGCAATGAAGATGAAATAGCGTCCACGGAACTCGAATTTTGCCAGCGTGTAGCCAACCAGACTGTCGAAAAAGCAGTTCGAGAGGGTCACGATGATCGCAACCAGCATCGAGTTGAAGAACCACCGCAGGAAGCGTCCGTCAGCCATCACGGTGACATAGTTCGAAAGCGTTGGCGCCGCCGGAATAAGTCTGAGGTCGTAGACCTGATCTGCCGTTTTCAACGATGTCGAGAACATGAAAAGCAGCGGTGACACCATGATCAGGCCGCCAATAAAGAGCAGCGTCCATGCGATGATGCGGCCAGGACGGATACGGGCGTGGGAAAGTGGCTGTGCTTCGCTCATTTCTTTTCCCTCAGCACCCAGAGCTGGATCAGCGATACGGCAAGGAGAATGGTGAACAGGACGACCGTTTGTGCGGCCGCATAGCCCATCGCATAGGAGTTGAACGCTGTCTGGTAGATCATCAGCACAAGCGGCTTCGTTGATCCGAGCGGACCGCCCGGGTCGTTGGTGGTCATGTTGTAGACCTGGTCGAAGATGCGCAAAAATCCGATCGACGAGAATACCACGAGAAAGACCGTGGTTGGTTTGAGGAGTGGCAGGGTGATCTTGCGCAGGATCGCCCACTCGCCAAGGCCGTCGATGCGCGCAGCCTCATAAAACGTTGTCGGAATGGCACGCAGCCCGGCCATGAAGATGATGATCTGGAAACCCAGCCCTGCCCAGATGGCCGTCACCATGATCGAAAAGAGCGCCTGGTCGGTCGAACGGATGAAAGGCTGCTGCGGAATTCCGATAAGGCCCAGCACGTCATTGATGATGCCGATCGGTGGTGGTTGGTAAAACCAGCGCCAGACCCAGGCCATTGCCGCAGCTGTCGTCAGATAGGGAAGGAAATAGAGCGCACGGATAAAGCCGTGCAGAACGCGGACACGGTCGAGATAAAAGGCGATGACAAAGGCCAGAACCAGGCTGATCGGTGTGCCGATGATGAGATAGGTGAACGTGTTCTTGAAGACCTTCCAGAACTGCGGGTCCTTGAACAGTTTCACATAGTTGGCAACGCCAATGAACTTGGCCGGCCGCAGCAGATCCCAGTTGGTGAAAGACAGCCAGAAGGCCTGCAGCGTCGGATAAAAGCGGATGACGCTGTAAAAGAGGATCGGGATCGCCAGGAAGCTCCAGATCCAGATAAGCCGTTTGGTGCGCATGGAAAGGCGATCTCCAAAGGAGCCGCCGGGGCGGCCGGATGCCGCCCCCTGTTGGTCGATCGCTGTCATGACTTGACCTTCAGCTTAGGGTTTGGCCGCGTCGATGATTTCCTGTTCGGCCTCTGCGGCCGCCTTGATGGAATCCTCAACCGACTGACCCTCCAGCAAAACGCGGTTCGTCATGTCGATCGCGTTTTGGCGTTGAGCAGCCTCGTCCTTGAAGAGCGTGGTGTGCGCGTATTCAAGACCCTTCAGGAACGGCGCATAAACCGGGTCTCTCAGGTTTTGCTCGGTCAACGCCGCTTCACGTCGGGCAGGCAGTTCCCCCACGGTCTTCAGCCAGATCGCCATGGCCTCGGGCGATGAGATATAAGCGAGGAATTTCTTCGAGGCTTCCAGTTCTTCGCCGGTCGTTTTGGCGCTGATGCCGTTTGCGAAGTAGCTGGCGTAGTTAGAGCGGATGTTCTTGTCGTTGGTGGGAAGCTCGGTGACGCCCCATTCGAAGTCCTTGATGGTCCGGAAGGAGCCAAGACGGAACGTCCCGTCGATCGTCATCCCCGCTTTTCCGGCCCGGAAGGCGGCCTGACCTTCATCCATGAAACCGGCCTGACCGATCTTCTTTTCAAGCTGGAGGCTCGTGTAGAATTTAAGCGCCTGAACACCGGCCTCGCTGTTGTAGGTAACCTTCTGGTCGTTGTCGGTGTAGGGTTCCCCACCATATTGGCGGATCAACACCTCACGCCACCATTGGTGATCCTGGCCACCCATGTCGAGCGTCGAACCTGCGACGGTGAGGTTACCTGCTGCATCGTGCTTGGCGATCTTTTCTGCAGCAGCAACAAATTCATCCAGTGTTTTCGGAGGGTTGGCAGGATCGAGGCCTGCTTCCGTGAACAGCTTCTTGTTGTAGAAAAGGGCAAGCGAGCGAACCGCTGTCGGAAGGCCGTAATAGTCATCGCCACGCTTCATGGCGCTGACGATCGGGAAGAAGTCGCTTTCGATCTTGTCGTGCGGGAACGCATCGGTTGGCAGCGGCTGCAAGATCCCGCCTGCCGCGAACTTGTCCAGCCAGCCATAGAAAAGCTGCATGACATCGGGGCCATTGCCGGACATGTTGGCGGCAATGACGCGTGTCTGATAGTCGGCGTATGGGAAGGTTACCTGTTTGACTGTGATGTCAGGATTTGTCTTCTGGAATTCTGCGATGAGCTCGTCCATCGCCTTTACGCGTGTGTCGAAGACATATTGCCAATATTCGATTTCGACAGCTTGTGCTGCGTTGAATGCGAATGTGCTGAAACCGGCGACCAAGCCGGCGAACAAAGTTGCCCTGCGCATGTAAGCCTCCATTGTCTCCGCCTGCTTTGCAGATGCGGAGTGAGTTCCCTTTATCCACGCTTTCGCGCGCACTTTATCGGCTCGCTACAGGAGGGTTGGCTAACCCCTGAAACACGCTGAGCCGGACCCCCGGTCGGCCTCTACGGTTCTCTGAAGGAGCGAGTTTGTCAATAAGATAATTTACTTGAATTATTATATTGCGCTTATCGTGATTTCGACGCTATGAATTTTCTACGATACGGGAAGTTGAAGAGATGACGGTGCACACGTTGGATGCCTATCCGGTCGCAATTGGCAAAAATCCCGAGCGCAGCCGCGAACATAACAGGCGAGTCGTTCTCGATCTTGTTCGCAGGCACGGCTCCCTTGGTCGCGCCCAGATTGCCAAGATCACCCATCTGACCCCGCAGGCAGTTGCCAATATTGTCGAAGAGCTGATGGGTGAAGAGCTCCTGAAGGAGCTTGGACGCCGGCGCACCGGCCGTGGCCAGCCGCCGATCCAGTTTGCCGTCAATCCCGACGGCGGTGCGACGATCGGCGTTGAGATTGCCGCTGACCACATGGTTACTGTCGGGCTTGATCTGGCCGGTGTCTTGCGCGCTGAGCGCGTCACGCGCCTGAAAAACACCAAACCGGATTACATCCTCAAGACCTTTGCCGCAGAGCACGCCGCTGTCGCAGGAGCCCTGGGATGCAGGCTGCTTGGGACCGGCGTGGTCATGCCCGGGCCCTTCGAGATCGACGGGATGACCTCGGTCGGCCCGACGACCCTTTCGGGTTGGGTGGGGATCGATGCCCGTCAAATGCTCAGCGATGCGTGCGGCCAGCAGGTCGTGGTTGAAAACGACGCGACCGCGGCCGCCGTCGGCGAGCGGCTGTTCGGTCAGGGTCTCAGCATCCCGAATTTCTGCATGATCTATTTCGGGGTCGGTATCGGTCTCGGAATGATCCAGGAAGGCGCCCCTTACCGCGGTGCTTTTGGAAACGCCGGTGAAATCGGCCATGTGACCGTATCTCCGCGTGGCAGGCCGTGCCCGTCCTGCGGACAGAGAGGCTGCCTGGAGGCCTATGCCTCGGCTTATGTGCTCAAGGAGAAATTGCAGGCCATCGGCATTGCCGATACCGAACTCGATGACCTTGAGGCGCTTTTCAATGCATCCAATCCCGTCCTGATGGGGTGGATCGATGAGGCAGCCGATCATCTGGCGCCGATCGTCGCGATGCTCGAAAACATCCTTGATCCGCAGACAATCATTCTCGGTGGCGCACTGCCGGAGCCTGTCATCCGCGAAATCATCACCCGCATGGGAAGCCTGCCGACATCGGTTGCAAGCCGCCGGCAGCGCGAGTTGCCACGCGTGATCCATGGGACATCCGGGCAATTGACGGCGGCCCTTGGCGCTGCAGCTCTACCCCTTTTCGATATCGTCACACCGAAACTCGAGACGTCGATTGCGGCGACTGGGGCTGCACAGGCCTGAATTCTGGAGGAGACTGTCAATGCTGAACCCACGAGAGCGCATCGAACGGCAGATGGCCGCCCCATGGTTTGTGCGCATGCACCGTCGGCTGAGTGCCCTGAAATCGGTCGCGACGGTGATGCAAACCGGTGCGCATCCCGATGACGAGCAGAACGGTTTGCTTGCCTATCTCAGGATGGAGCTGGGCATGCGGGTCATTATCGCCTGCTCGACGCGTGGCGAAGGTGGCCAGAATGCTCTGGGGCCAGAACGCCTCGGTGCTCTTGGCGTCATACGATCCCGTGAGCTAGAGGAGGCCGCTCGCGTCATCGATGCCGACGTCCACTGGCTCGGGCATGGACCGGCCGACCTCATTCACGATTTCGGTTTTTCCAAGGATGGCGACCGGACGTTTGACCGGTGGGGAGAAGCGCGCATCGTTGAACGGCTCGTCCGTGCCTATCGCAAGGAACGTCCCGATATCGTCATTCCAACCTTCCTCGATGTACCGGGCCAGCATGGCCATCACCGCGCCATGACACGCGCTGCCAAGACTGCGATCTCTCTGGCTGCAGATACATCGGCCTTTCCGGAGCATTTTTCTGAAGGGTTGACACCGTGGAAAGTGGCAAAGTTTTACCTGCCTGCCTGGTCGGGCGGTGGCGATACCTATGACGACGAGGTTCCTCCACCCGAAACGACACTCGTCATCGCCGCAGAGGGAAAAGAACAGGCAACTGGTGCGCAATACGACCGTATCGGTGAATGGTCCAGGTATTATCATGCCTCGCAGGGGATGGGGCACTGGCCGAAGGATCCGCAGGTGTTTTGGCAGTTGCACCTTGAGACAGGCGAGAACGGTGATCGCGAAGAGGCAACCATTGCCGACAATCTTCCAGCGTCACTCTTGGACCTCGCGGAGCATCCGGGACTTGATCCCGATCTGGTGAAGGCATTGCGTGAAGCCGATGAGGCAATTGCCAGCGCGATTTCGGCCTTCCCGGCGAGGCAATTAATTGAGGCGTCACTTCTTGAGGCAGCGACCCTCCTGCAACATGTCGACGAAACGGCAGGACAGGAGTTCCGTGACCTTCACGGGCATCGGATCATGCGTAAACGCGCGCAGCTCGACGCAGCGATCCTGACAGCAATCGATATTTTTGAGCGCGCCTATGTGGAGCCAGCCGAGATGAGGCCGGGCGGACAAGCTTTCTTGCACGTCGAATTTTCGGCGTCACCCTCCACATACGAGGTCGACGTCACGCCTGTTCTTCCATCCGGCGTCTCATCCTCCGTCGAAACGCTCGGTCAGGCGACGGTGTTCTCGTTGCTGGCCGAAAAGGATGTATCCGTATCAGGGCTCTACCAGCCGGTCTGGAATGCCATGGGTGGCAATGGTCATGCGTCTGTTCGGGTGTCAGCGAAGATCGGGGCGCGGACCGTGACGGCCAGCTTCGATCTCGAGGAGCCGTTTTTCATCTCTCCTGCGCTTTCGCTGACACTTGCGCCCGACGCGCTCCTTGTTCCTCTTGGCGCTTCGGCACCGCAGTTGGGTTTCAAGGCGCTCGCACGGGGCGACGAGACGGCTCTTTCCTTCAAGGCCACGGACGGATGGAAGGTGCGTAAATCAGGCGACGACTGGGTTGTGGAGCGCACAGGAGAAGCTGTTGCCGGGCTTGTTTCACTCGATGCACACACCGGATCCCATGCTGCGTTTCAGGTGACGCCGATTGCCTATCCTCATATTGGCCGGGCAAGGTTTCTGGCGCCGTCCAAACTCAGAATCTTATCGCTCGACATGAAGCTGCCTGCCGGAGCACGAGTGGGTTACGTCGGTGGTGGCGCAGACAACGTCGGTTCCTGGCTCGGGCGCATGGGCCTCGATGTGACTGAGCTCGATGCGCAGGCGCTCAGCGGCGATCTCACGTCCTATACGACGATTGTCGTCGGCATATTCGCCTTTGGAATTAGAAGCGATCTCGCCGCAGCAACCGCCAAGCTGCATCGATTTGTCGAACAGGGAGGGCATCTTGTCACGCTCTATCATCGGCCAAGCGATGGATGGGACCCGCAGTCGACACCCGTCAGGCGGCTTGAGATCGGAAAACCGTCGTTGCGTTGGCGCGTGACGGATCCGCATGCCGAGGTGACGGTACTTTCGCCGGATCATCCGTTACTTGTGGGGCCGAACGTGATCAGTGATGAGGATTGGGCCGGATGGGACAAGGAGAGAGGCCTTTATTTTGCGGCACGGTGGGATGATGCTTATGAACCATTGCTTGCCATGCATGATGTCAACGAACAGCCTCTGAAAGGCGCGTTGATTTCGGGCCGTTTCGGCAAAGGACGCCACACGCACACCAGTCTGGTCCTCCATCACCAGATGGACAAACTGGTTCCCGGCGCATTCCGTCTGATGGCAAACCTTGTGCAGCCGGCGTGAACGCGCAAAATGACAGCGTAACGGTATTGGAGACGCAAGGCTCCAATGCCCGCGCCGGTGTCGGCTGGCTGCTGCTTGACATGACACTGGTGGCGGGCGGAATGACGGCCCTCGTCAAGGCGCAAGGTGCGACCTATCCGGCGTTTCAGCTCGTCTTTATTCGTGCAGTGATCGGCCTTTTGTTCATCCTGCCGTTGATTTGGCGTCACCGGGGGGAAATGCTGAGTGTTAAATATCCGCTCCGCAATCTATTCCGCATCGCTTGCAACGCGATCGCGCTGACGAGCAATTTTCTTGCGATCACCATGTTGCCCCTCGCGACGGTCAATGCAGTCGGCTTTTCCAGGCCGTTGGTGACCATGGCAATGGCAGTCGTGTTTCTCGGCGAATATGTCAGCCGCATTCGCTGGGCGGGGGCGATCATGGCGTTTATGGGCGTTCTTGTTGTCATTGCGCCGGGGACAGCCGATTTTAACGCTGGCGTGCTGGTCGTTCTCGTTTCGGTCATCTTCGGAGCGCTGGCGATCATTCAGACCCGTGCGCTGCGCGAGGAAAACACCACTGTGATGATGGTCTTCTACACGGTCGGTCTCGCTGCCATCACAGCGGTCCCGGCGTTGTGGACGTGGCAACCGGTTCTAGCCTTCGATTGGTTGCCGCTCTTGGCAATCGGCTTTCTCGCACAGCTCGGGCAATATTGCTTCCTTCGAGCCTATCGCATGGCGGACGCGAGCCTTCTTGCGCCGGTCGGTTATCTCTCGCTGCTTTTTACGACAGCGGTCGGTTATTTCATATTTGGGGAAGTGCCAGAGGCACGCGTAGGCGCCGGCGTTGCGATCATACTTGTCTCACTCCAGGTCGCCGCCCTGTTTGAAAGACGCGCGAAATGGCGCGGCCGAGCATAATTTCCGTGGCGCACCTCAGGACAGAAGGACACGCAACCGCACCCAGTTCAGTACGGCAACCCTGATCCGATCGTAGAACGCTTTGGCCATGCCAACATAGCGCATGCCCCAGGCGAGCCAGGCATAAGTCAAAAGCTTGTCTCGGCCGGCATGATAGATGCGCTCGACAATGAGGAACGTGGCAAGGTGCGCAAGAATGACCATGGTAAGACCGGATGCGACGTGTCCGTGCGCCATAACGACCAAGCCGGCGACCTTCATCGGTTCGGCAATTGCAAAAGGCACAGCAAGAAGAAGCAGGATCACCAGTCGCGCCTGGCTGGCGATTTGAGCCTCGATACGCCTGAATACCGTCATCGACGAGATCGCCTTCACCACGGGCCGGTAAAGTGGGCGAAAGATCACGTCGATGAAAGACACTATGACAATGATCGCCCGAATTGGCATTGAGAAAATCAGCCAGAACGTCCTTTTCATTTCAAGCTGTCTCCATCTTCGGCATTGCCTTGGCTTTGCTCTTGTTAGCCGCCTCAAACGTGGCAAAAGCAAGTCTTGATCACGCGCTCACGTGTGTCTGATGCTCGCATACATGCCAGTCGTGCGGAAATCGCTTGGGTTGGTTCCGTAAAGGCGTCTGAAGACTTTCGAAAAATAGTTGGGATCGTCAAAGCCGCATAGCACAGAGACCTCCTTGATCGGCATCGTCTCGGCCGTCGTCAACAGTTTTGCAGCGCGCCTGAGACGCCGCGCGAGGACGAATTCTGCAGGAGGCATGCCTTCGCTTGCGGCAAAGATCCGTGAAAAATGCGCTCGGCTGAGGCCGGCGACTGCCGCAAGATCGCCGACCGACAGACGGTCGCCGAGATGGCTGTCTATATAGCTTAGGACCTGCTGCATCGTGCGGTATTCACCACTGAAGGAAGGGTGAGAGCCGAAGACGTCATCATAGAGGATCATGGCCGCCTCATAGGCGACAGCGGACGCAGCGCCTGGAGTTTCCGCACCGTTGACGAGCCGAGAGCAGCATGAGGCAAGATGGTCGATCGTCGATGCCTGCAACTTGAGGATCGGCCCTGTGACGGCGAGAATGTTGCGATGAATGCGCAAGGCCTCCTCGCCATTCATCGAAATCCAGAAGAACTCCCACTCCCGCCCATCTTCCAGCCAGTAACGATGATTGTGAGGGATCAGGAGCAGCAGCGTCTCACCCGGTTTGACGGTGTAGACACGGTTCTCGTAGCGCAAATTACCCTGTCCGGCGATGGAGTGCTGGAGAACGGTAAAGGGCGTCTGTCCGCGTTTGCGACCGTCCCAGTCGTAGCCACGGTCACGACGGATTTCATAACCGCTGCTCGTCGGCATGGTGTGCAATGTCTGGCGCCCGCGCGGCAGCGAGACCGTGCGCATACCAGGTCCCTGGTCAATCAAATCCTGCAGCACAAAATTACCCATGAAAGCATAATCCTTCTCTGGTTATGACAATCATTATACGCATAATCCCGATCCGAGGAGACAGTCAGAGGGACGATCGGGAGGAAAGTTTGGAAATAACGCTTATTTTTTGGGCGCTTCTGAACTTTGTGGTGGTCGATCGCTATTTTGAGGCCCTTTGGTCCGTTTCACCCGTTCGATTTGCAACAGAGGTGACGTTATGAGTTTCAAAATCGCTATAATTGGTGCCGGCAGCGTTGGTTTCACGAAAAAGCTGTTCACGGACCTGTTGTGCGTTCCAGAGTTTCGCGACATCGAAGTCGCGCTGACCGATGTCAGCCAGCACAATCTCGACATGATCAAGGCAATTCTCGACAAGATCGTCGAGGCGAACGCGCTGCCCGTGAAGATCACCGCGCACACCGAGCGCAGAAAAGCTCTCGAGGGAGCAAAATACATCATCAGCTGCGTTCGTGTCGGTGGGCTCGAAGCCTACGCAGACGATATCCGCATTCCACTGAAATATGGCATCGACCAGTGCGTCGGAGACACCATCTGCGCCGGAGGGATTCTTTACGGCCAGCGCAACATCCCGGTCATACTCGACTTCTGCAAGGACATCCGTGAGGTTGCTGCACCCGGTGCGAAATTCCTCAATTACGCTAACCCCATGGCCATGAACACCTGGGCGGCGATTGAATACGGCAAGGTCGATACTGTCGGGCTTTGCCATGGCGTTCAGCATGGTGCTGAACAGATTGCAGAGATACTCGGCGCCAAATCCGTGTCCGAGCTCGATTACATCTGCTCGGGGATCAACCATCAGACGTGGTTCATCGATCTCAGGCTGAACGGGCGAAAGATTGAAAAAGATGAGCTCGTTGCGGCCTTCGAGGCTCACCCTGTCTTCTCGCAGCAGGAAAAGCTGCGTATCGACGTCTTGAAGCGTTTCGGCGTCTATTCGACCGAAAGCAACGGCCATCTTTCCGAATATCTTCCCTGGTATCGCAAGCGTCCTGATGAAATCGCCCGCTGGATCGACATGTCGGATTGGATTCATGGCGAGACAGGCGGATATCTGCGCCACTCGACGGAAACTCGAAACTGGTTTGAGACGGAGTTTCCGCAGTTTCTTGCCTCGGCAGCAAAGCCGATCGATCCGGCCAAGCGCTCGAACGAGCATGCAAGCCATATTCTCGAGGCTCTCGAGACAGGGCGCGTCTACCGGGGTCATTTCAACGTCAAGAACAATGGCGTCATCAGCAATCTGCCGTCTGACGCGATTATCGAATCGCCCGGCTTCGTCGATCGTTTCGGGATCAACATGGTCTCCGGAATTACGATACCGGAAGCGTGCGCTGCGACTTGCCTTGCATCCATCAACGTTCAGCGCATGTCGGTCCATGCGGCAATCAGCGGCGACATCGATCTTTTGAAGCTCGCCGTCCTGCACGATCCGCTGGTCGGTGCTGTCGCAACGCCGGAGGAGGTCTGGCAGATGGTGGACGAGATGGTGGTCGCGCAGGCACGCTGGCTTCCGCAATATACGCACGCCATACCGGCCGCGAAAGAACGTCTTGCCAAATCGAGCGTCAAGACCCGCGACTGGGCAGGTGCGGCCCGCCGCAATGTCCGCTCCATTGAGGAGTTGAGAGCCGAAAAGTCGGCGCTGAAGAAAGCTGTCTGAACAGATGCATAAGCGTGGTGCGTGGCGATAGGGAGTTCGCGACGCACCCGTCGCCGTGGAGAAGAGGCAGACGCGGGACGCGCTGCCATTTGGGAGGAATGACGATGCAACTTCGACGTAAGACTGCCACCATCGCTGCCTTGACCCTGGGCGTTTCGATGATCGCGCTCGGTGCCAATGCATTCGAGACGACAACGCCGCCAGAGCCGCCGCAATTTCCGGCAGAGGGCAAGATCAACCACGTTTCGCGGGATTCGATCCTGGAGTTCAAGGCGCTGCCATCTTACAGCCAGCCCGACTGGGTCGCCGAAAAATTCGAAAAGACCGGCAAGCTTCCGCCGCTCAAGGATCGCCTGCCGGAGGAGCCGCTCGTCTACAAGTCCGGTAATCTTCCCGACGGTATGGGTGTCTATGGCGATACCATGCGCCACGTTGTTGGCGGTCGGCCGGAGGGATGGAACTATATCGCCGGTCAGAGCCAGGGGTGGGGCGGTATCGACATTGCGCTTTCCGAATGCCTGACGCGAACCGCACCTCTCTTTCAGGTCGATGCCAAGGACACAGAGCCGCTCCCCAATCTCGCGAAAAGCTGGGAATGGTCCGAGGACGGTCACACGCTGACAATGCATCTGGTCAAGGGTGCAAAATGGTCAGATGGCGAGGCCTTCAACGCCGATGACGTGATGTTCTATTGGGAAGATGCGGTGATCGATCCCAATGTTTCGCCTCTGGGTGGCGGGGCGTCGCCGGAAGCCTTCGGCGAGGGAACGACGCTCAAGAAAATCGATGACTATACGGTGGAATGGACGTTCAAGAGCGCCTTCCCGAAGCAATACCTCTACACAATGGCCTATCCGAGCTTTTGCCCCGGGCCGTCTCATATCCTGAAGCCCCAGCACCCCAAATATTCCGGCAACACCTACAACCAGTTCAAGAACGCCTTTCCGCCGGAATATATGAACATGCCGGTGATGGGCGCCTGGGTGCCTGTCGAATATCGGCCCGATGATATTATCGTCCTGCGCCGCAATCCCTATTACTGGAAGGTCGACGAGAAAGGTCAGCAACTGCCTTATCTCAATGAGGTTCACTACAAACTCTCGACCTGGGCCGACCGTGACGTTCAGGCAGTGGCGGGATCCGGTGACATTTCCAACCTCGAGCAGCCGGAAAACTTCGTGGCATCGTTGAAGCGCGCTGCCGACCCCAACGCACCGGCCCGGCTTGCCTTCGGTCCAAGGCTCATCGGTTATAACCTGCAGATGAATTTCTCTGCCAACGGCTGGGGTAACCCGGACGAACGGGGGCAAGCGATCCGCGAGCTCAATCGAAACGAAGTTTTCCGCAAGGCGGTAACGTCCGCGATCGATCGCAAGGCAATCGGCGATTCCCTCGTGAAAGGTCCGTTCACAGCAATCTATCCAGGCGGGATCTCCTCGGGGACGAGCTTCTACGACCGCAATTCGACTGTCTATTATCCTTTCGACCTTGAAGCTTCCAAAGCAGCACTCGCCGAGATTGGTCTGAAAGATACGGATGGCGATGGTATTTTGAATTTTCCCAAGGAAACGCTTGGTGGGCGTAATGTGGAGATCATTCTTCTCGTCAACAATGGCTATGCGACCGACAAGAGTATTGCAGAAGGCCTGGTCGGACAGATGGCGAAACTCGGGCTGCGCATCATCCTGAACAGCCTGGATTCCAACCAGCGCGATGCCGCCCATTATGGCGGCCAGTTCGACTGGCTGGTCCGGCGCAATTCCACTGAGCTATCCTCGGTCGTGCAGAACACGGAGCAACTGGCTCCAGTCGGTCCGCGCACAAGCTGGAACCACCGCTCACCCGAAGGCAAGGAACTGGACCTCATGCCATTCGAAAAGGAAATGGCTGATCTCGTCCGCAAATTCATCTCCTCGCAGGACAATGCCGAGCGGGCAGAACTAATGAAGCAGTACCAGAAGGTCTACACCCAGAACCTCTACACGATCGGTCTCACTGAATATCCGGGTGCGCTGATCGTCAACAAGCGCTTCTCCAATGTGCCGCAAGGCACGCCGATCTTCATGTTCAACTGGGCTGAGGACGCGATTATCCGCGAACGGCTGTGGGTGGCTGCTGACAAGCAGGGCAAATATGAACTCTATCCCGAGCAGCTTCCCGGAAAGCCGGGTGAAGGCGGTCCGATCAATTAAGAGCTCCTCCCGGAGAAACCTAGACCGGTCGCGCGTGAAGCGCGGCCGGAGGCAGGCACCCGGCAAACCGTGATCCGTCACGGCTTGCCCAAACGGAGGAAGACCGTTCGATGCTGAGATTCCTGATGATACGCATCAGCTCCGCCATTCCGGTGTTGCTGATCCTGAGCGTGGTGACATTCGCCATCATCCAGGCGCCGCCTGGTGACTACGCCGACTACATTCGCTCGCAGTTGATGAACCAGGGCGGGGCGTCGTTCGAACAGGCGCAGGCTCAAGCCCAGGCGTATCGCATCGAGCATGGTCTCGATAAGCCGCTTGTGGTGCAGTATTTCAACTGGATTGGCGGGATCGTTACCAGAGGCGATTTCGGCTACAGCTTCTATTACAACAAGCCCGTTGCCGATGTGGTCGGAGAGCGTCTGCCACGCACCATCGTGCTGGCACTCGTATGCCATATCCTCGCATCGCTGCTGGGCATTGGTTTTGGCATATGGGCGGCGACGCGCCAATATTCCTGGGTCGACAATCTTCTCTCGGCCATTTCCTTTCTTGGGATGACCATTCCCCGGTTCTTGATGGCGTTGATCCTGGTTTACCTGATGGTTTTCCATTTCGATGTCTCTGAAATCGGCAGTTTCTTCTCGCCGCAATACGGTGGAGCACCATGGTCCTGGGCGAAATTCCTCGATCTCGTCAGTCATGTCTGGCCGGTTGTCGCGATCGCGGTGTTCGGCGGACTTGCCTACAATATGCGCGTCATGCGCGGTAATCTGCTCGACACGCTGAACGCACAATATGTCGAAACGGCGCGGGCCAAGGGGTTGTCGGAAGGCGCGGTCATCATGCGTCACGCAGTCCCCAACGCCGTGCATCCGCTGGTCATGTATCAGGGTGTCGTGCTGCCCTACATGCTGAGTGGCGAAATCGAGACCGCAATCATCTTTGCATTGCCAACCGTTGGTCCGGCGATCGTCGGCTCCATGGCGGTTGGTGATGTCTATGTAACCGCGACCTTCATGATGGTGCTCGCGGCGACACTCATCATTGGCAACATCATCGCTGACATGATGCTTGCCATGCTCGATCCGCGCGTCCGCGAATTCGGGAGGGCATAACAATGCTGGCATTCGAAGACACCAAACAGGACGTCGACGTGACCTCGAAAGTGCGCGAACCCCACCATGTCAACGAAAGCTATGTCGCGCTGGTCTGGCGGCGGCTGAGACGATCTTTCACCGGCATGATCGGTCTGGTGCTGGTTGGGCTGCTGATGCTCGTCTCGATCTTCGCTGACTTTTTTGCTCCCATGAACCCGCTTGAAACGCACGAAAGCTTTTCACCGCCACAGGTCGTCCGGTTCACGGACAAGGAAGGGAATTTCGGGATCTGGCCGCGTGTTTATGCTACCGCCGAGACCGAAGAACTTGATCCGATTACCTTTCAACCGATTGTCGGTCCCGACTATGAGAACCCTCGTTATCTCGGTTTTTTTGTTAAGGGAGCGGAATACAGGCTGTTCGGCCTCATCCCTGCAAGCCGCCATTTCTTCGGCTCGACGGATGGTCAGCCGGTGCATTTCCTCGGCACGGATAAATTCGGGCGTGATGTCCTCTCACGGGCGATCTATGGCTCACGCATTTCCCTTGCCATTGCCTTGAGTGTTGTTGCCATCGTAACCGTCATCGGCACGAGCGTTGGGCTGATTTCAGGCTATTTCGGCGGTCCGCTGGACGCGTGGGTCCAGCGCTTCGTGGAAGTGGTTCTCGCCTTTCCACAATTGCCACTTTATCTCGCGTTGACATCACTCATCCCCGTAACCGCACCAACGACGATTTTTCTGATCTTCGTTGTCGGCGTCATGTCCGCGCTCGGCTGGGCCCAGATGTCGAGAGAAGTGCGCGGAAAGACACTTGCGCTGGCTCGTATTGATTACGTTCGTGCGGCCATGGCGGTCGGTGCCACAGACCGGCGCATCATATTCCAGCACATCCTTCCGAACGTGATGAGCCATGTGATCGTTGCCGTCACCTTGCATATTCCGAGTGTCGTCCTCCTGGAATCCTTCCTCGGTTTCCTTGGCTTTGCCGTCAAGCCGCCGCTGATTTCCTGGGGCCTGATGCTGCAGGACACGGCCACCTATTCGGTCATCGGCTCCTATCCCTGGATCCTGGCACCGGTCGGTTTTGTCCTCGTCACCGTCTTTGCCTTCAACGCGCTGGGCGACGGCCTGCGTGATGCTGTCGATCCTTATTGAGAGGAGCAAACCATGACTGTTGCTCACATGAATGCTTATGCGCCAGCCAAGCGCTACGATGCCGAACACCGTAATGACGAGGCCATCATTGACGCCCGCAACATCGCCGTGACCTTCAAGGTCGAACATGGCACGGTCGATGCCGTAAAGGATATCTCATTCCAGCTCTACAAGGGCGAGACCATCGCGATTGTCGGAGAATCCGGATCGGGAAAATCTGTTACCGCACGCACTGTCATGGGGTTGCTGACCAAACGGGCGACCGTTTCGAAGTCCTCGACAATCCGCTTCAATGGCGACGACATCCTGAAATTTTCGACACGTCAGCGCCGCGCACTTCGCGGCAATCGTATCTCCATGATCTTTCAGGAGCCAATGAGTTCGCTGAACCCGATCTACACAATCGGGAGCCAGATCGTCGAAGCGATCCGCGTTCACTCGAAAATGAACCGAAAGCAGGCGGAAGCGAGGGCGCTCGACCTTCTGAGGCAGGTGCAGATCCCTGAACCCGAAGCCCGCCTGAAACAGTATCCCCATCAGCTCTCAGGCGGACAGCGCCAGCGTGTCATGATTGCGATGGCTCTCGCAAACGACCCGGACGTGCTGATTGCCGATGAGCCGACAACCGCGCTCGATGTGACGGTGCAGGCCCAGATTCTGAACCTGATCCGCTCGCTTCAAAAGGAGCGGGGCATGGCGGTGGTGCTCATCACACACGATCTGACGATCGTCAAACAGTTCTCCGATTACGTATACGTCATGCAGCATGGCGAGATGCGTGAACACAATACGACGCAACAGCTTTTTGCTGCACCGAACCACCCCTATACGCGAAAGCTCCTTGCATCGGAGCCGCATGGCAAGGCGAAGCCCTTGCCGGAGAATTCCGGTGTGCTGCTGACCGCCAGCGGTGTGCGCGTGTCATTCATGATGCGCTACGGCGGCCTGTTCAAGCCCGAACTGAAGGAACTCGTTGCCGTCGACAGTCTCGGCTTGTCCCTCAAACGGCATGAAACATTGGGACTGGTCGGCGAATCCGGGTCGGGAAAGACCACCTTCGGCCAGTCATTGCTCAGGCTGAATGAACCCGCCGCTGGCGCCATCATTTTTGACAATCAGAAGATAGATGGCCGTTCAAGGGCCGAGATGCGCCCGCTTCGCTCACGCATGCAGATCGTCTTCCAGGACCCTTTCGCATCGCTTAATCCGCGCATGACGATCGGCCAAATCATCGAAGAGGGCTTGGTCATTAACGGCCTCGGGAAGACTAAGGCTGAAAGGCTTGACCGTGTCCGCGACGCATTGGAAGCAGCAGGTATGCCGGGCAACATTCTCTCGCGCTTCCCGCACGAATTTTCCGGCGGCCAGCGCCAGCGCATTGCCATTGCACGCGCTGTAGCACTCGAACCGGAATTCATCCTGTTGGATGAGCCAACATCGGCCCTCGATCTTTCGGTTCAGGCACAGATCATCGATCTCTTGCGCAAACTGCAGGATGAACGCGGTCTCAGTTATCTATTCATCTCGCATGACCTGAAGGTTGTCAGGGCGCTTTGCCACCGCGTTATCGTCATGCAGCACGGGCGCATCGTGGAAGAGGGCGCCGTCGAGGACGTTCTTTCCCATCCCAAGACCGAATACACCCAGCGGCTCGTCAGGGCTGCCTTCGAAATCGCTTGAATTCACTGCCGGAGGAAAAAATGGCAAGAAATCCCAGGATCACATTTATCGGCGCAGGCTCGACCGTCTTCATGAAAAACATCGTCGGCGATGTGCTGCAGCGCTCGGCGCTTTCGGGTGCCACCATCGCCTTGATGGACATCAATAAGGAACGTCTCGAGGAAAGCGCAATCGTCGTCAACAAGCTCATCCAGACGCTCGGCGCGAAGGCAAAGGCCGAGACCTACACGGACCAGAAAAAGGCACTAGCCGGTGCGGATTTCGTCGTGGTCGCGTTCCAAATCGGTGGCTATGAGCCTTGCACTGTGACCGACTTCGAGGTGCCGCGCAAATATGGTCTGCGACAGACAATCGCCGACACGCTGGGTGTTGGGGGTATCATGCGTGGCCTGCGCACGGTGCCGCATCTTTGGAAGATCTGCGAGGATATGCTGGCCGTCTGCCCCGACGCCATCATGCTGCAATATGTTAATCCGATGGCTATCAACACCTGGGCGATCGCGGAAAAATATCCAACAATCCGACAAGTCGGCTTGTGCCACTCGGTTCAGGGTACCGCAATGGAATTGGCCCATGACCTAGACATCCCGTACGAGGAAATCCGCTACCGCTCGGCCGGCATCAACCACATGGCGTTTTTCCTTGAGTTCGAGCATCGTCAGGCTGATGGCAGCTACAAAAATCTTTATCCTGACCTCGTGCGTGGCTATCGCGAAGGGCGTGCGCCGAAGCCAGGCTGGAACCCGCGCTGCCCAAACAAAGTGCGTTACGAAATGCTCACAAGGCTCGGTTATTTCGTGACCGAAAGCTCGGAGCATTTTGCCGAATACACGCCCTATTTCATCAAGGAGGGACGTGAGGACTTGATCGAGAAGTTTGGCATCCCGCTCGATGAATATCCAAAGCGTTGCATCGAGCAGATCGAGCGCTGGAAAGGGCAGGCAGAAGCCTACCGCTCGGCCGAGAAGATCGAGGTGAAGCAGTCGAAGGAATATGCGTCATCGATCATCAATTCGGTCTGGACGGGCGAGCCTTCGGTGATCTACGGAAATCAACGCAACAACGGCTGCATCACTTCCCTGCCGGCCGATTGCGCTGCAGAAGTTCCTTGCCTTGTTGACCACAACGGTATCCAGCCGACCTTCATCGGCGATCTGCCGCCGCAACTCACGGCCCTGATGCGGACCAATATCAATGTTCAGGAGCTTACTGTACGGGCACTGATGACGCAGAACCGTGAGCACATCTTCCATGCGGCTATGATGGACCCACATACGGCTGCGGAACTTGATCTCGATCAGATCTGGTCGATGGTTGACGATCTACTGCTTGCACATCGCGACTGGCTGCCGGATTGGACGCAGCTTGAAGTGAAGCGCGCACGCGCGGTCTGACGGCACCTGAGAAAGAACCAGCGTCGATCTGTCGGCGCTGGTCCATTTCGGTCTTGGAAGCTACCGCGTCCGTACCGGCGGGAACTGTGGTCATCTGCTGTGGACGATCCTGGCTTCCTACGGATTGGCTTTAGAGAACCGACACCCGGTTTCGCCCGGCGCGTTTTGCCAGATACATGCCCTCATCTGCACGCCTCAGGATGTCACTTGAGAAACGGTCCGGTGAACCGAACTCGCTGATGCCGCCACTGATTGTCGATTCGTAACGGAGGGTTTGTCTGAGGGTGATTGGAACGTGTTTTCTGAGATGCTCTGCAATCTCAACCGCGTCGTCGCGGCGGGTTTCGGGCATCACGACAACAAATTCGTCGCCACCGAATCGAGCAACCACATCACTTTGACGCAGGTTCTCCCGGCATAGACGGGCTATTTCGACCAATGCTGCATCACCGGCATGATGGCCCATCTCATCATTCAGTCGCTTGAAATTGTCGAGATCGAAAATCAGCACAGACGTCTGGGTTTGCTCTCGGACAAAAACATCCAGTCGTTCGTCGAGTGTTTCGATCAGTTTACGGCGGTTATACAGTCCTGTCAGCGCATCCGTTTCACTGAGTTGGCGCAGCTTCCTCTGGACTTCATTTTTGTCCGTGATGTTGCTTGCGACCCAGACCACAGCATCCTCGCCATCAACCTGGAAGCTGAGCGACTGAACACGCCCCTCAAAAAAGATCGAGTGACTTGGACCATCGCCCGCACCCTTTACGTCGCTTCCACTCAACTCATATTCAACGATATGGAGCGCGCGCGTTTGCAGCGCTTTTTCGATCTCGGCCGCAAACCAGCGTGCCTTTTCCTCTTTGAGCACGTCAAACATGCTCAGCCCGACAAGGCCGCTGCCGTCGTGGTAATGCCGGATGTCTTTTCCGCCGAAGACGGCAGCGTAGCGGCCGCTGCGCGTTAGGATGAAAGCAGGGTCTGGCAAGGATGACAGAATTGACGTCAACTGTTGCTGCGTAAACAAAGAATCACTACCTGCGTTACCTGACGATCCGGCCCTGATCCAATAAACCCAATGCATGCCAAAGCACATGTGGCAGGTTGGGCCTCTAGATCAGCCGTCTGATTCTTCCACTTTAGCACAGCTGCATTTCATTTTTCTAAATGTCGAGTTCTGTTGCAAGCGTCGCCCAGCGTCTTGAAGTAACCTCCTTTCATTCGGTGCATTTTCGTAGGTTGTTTGTTGTGAACCGCATCAAATGGGCCAGCCATAAGACTAGCGCTGCTGCACTGAATGTTGCTCCAAGAATGCAAACGCCCAGCCATCCAGACATGGAATATGCAGATGTCGCGCAGATGGCACCTGTCGCGCTGCCAATGGAGTAGAAAACCATGTAACCGCCGATCAGCCGGCTGCTCATATCAGGGTGCTCAGTGGCAATGACGCTGAGGTTCGTGACGTGGATGGCCTGGATCGCGAGATCCAGAACAAGGACACCAGCTAACAAAAAGGCCAGAGAAACGGGAAGAAAGGCAATCAGTCCCCACGATGCCAGTAATAGGGCCAGCGAGATCCCAGTGACCCATGTTCCAAAGCCACGGTCTGAGAGCCTTCCTGCATAGGTTGCGGCAAAAGCGCCAGCGACACCGACCAAGCCGAATAGCCCGATCTTGCTGTGGGAGTAGGACAATGGCGGTGCGCTCAAGGGAAGCACAAGTGCAGTCCAGAATGTGCTGAAGGAAGCGAAGATCGAGAAAGCGAGCAACCCGCGCAACAAAAGTCCGGGCTCACTCCAAAACATGCGCGGAACCGAAATAAGTGCATCGAAATAGGGCTCGGGTTTTCGCCTTGCTGGCTGCTGCGGCAGGCTCGACGTCAGGGCAATAATCATCAACACCATCAGCAGGGCAGATGTCAGATATACGGCGCGCCAACCACCGAGATCGGCGACCACTCCGGCTACGAAACGGGCTGCAAGGATGCCTGTGACGACACCGCCTGTGACTGTGCCGACGACCCTGCCGCGTTGAGCCGCCGCTGCCAAGGACGCGGCGTAGGCCACAAGGATCTGTACGAGAACGGCAAGCAGGCCGACCGCGATCATGCTGACGAGAAGGACGATAGGTGCTTTTGCTGTAGCGACGGTAGCGAGTGCAATCGCAGCTAGAAGACCCTGAGTGACGATCAGGCGGTGGCGATCGATCAGGTCTCCCAGTGGTACGATGAAGATCAGGCCGAGTGCATAGCCTACCTGAGTGAGTGTCACGATAAGGCCGACCGAGGCCTGGGATATCTCAAGATCCTTGGCCATGAGGTCTAGCAAAGGCTGGGCGTAATAGATATTGGCAACACTCAGGCCTGCTGCAGTCGCAAGCATGATTGTCTGTTTTGTCGAAAGGCCGGTCAGTTCAGTTTCCTGAGAAGCGCGGCTGGAACCGATGTCCATGTCTCAATCCTTGATGTCGTCATTTGCCGTTTCATCAAGACCATCCGGGTTGTGGCAAATCTAGTTCCAAGTTAGAACCGGTTTAGATAAATGGAGACCCGCGCAGATGGTGAAACGCGTCAGCCTTTGGAATGCCGGCTGCCCAGTGGCGAGGGCGCTGGATGTGATCGGCGACTGGTGGTCGCTGCTGATCATCCGCGACGCGTTTGATGGCGCATGCCGCTTCGGCGAGTTCCAGACAGGATTGGGTATCGGCAAGGGTGTGCTGGCGAGCCGATTGCGGGATCTGGTGAAACGCGGAATTTTCGTGACAGCGCCCGCCTCGGATGGCACCGCATACCGCGAGTATGTTCTTACAGCCAAAGGGCAGGAGTTGTTCCCGGTGATTGTTGCTCTACGTCAGTGGGGAGAGGGGCATCTTTTCGCGGCTAATGAAGAACGCTCGCATCTGGTGGACAGGCAAGAGGGTGAAAAGATTGCGCGTCTGGAGGTGCGCTCTGCCGACGGTCGCTCCCTTGCATGGGATGATACAGAGGTCCGCCACGCCAACGATGCAAAATGCCAGCCTTTCGCTTGAGGCGGACGATGGCCGTATCTGCTAAACAACGGTCCCGTTGTAACGCCGCTTTTCCTCCCTTGACCGAGCCCTCGTCTTCGCCACTATCGTGAACGACTGCTAACCAGGTGATACTTCCCATGCGTGAACACGAACGTCGTCTTTTTATCAGCGCCCGCATGGTCGCGGAGCGGGCTGGCGTTTCTCGCTCCGCAGTGTCCCGGACATTTACCGATGGGGCGAGCGTATCGGAGGAAACGCGCCGTAAGGTTCTCGAAGCAGCACGGGCTCTCGGTTACCACGTCAATCATCTCGCACGTGGTTTGCGCGAACGCAGCAATATCGTCTGCCTTGTGGTCGCGGATATCGCGACGCCGATCCGCGCAAAGCTCATCGATGAACTCACCCGTAAGCTCCAGGCCGCTGGAAAGATTACGATGGTCATCAACACAGAGACGGATACCGATAGCGTGTCGGCGGCCTTGGGAATGACTCTGAACTATCGCGCCGACGCGACCGTGGTTCTCTCCGGTACACCCTCCGCGTCATTGATCGAGACCTGCCTGGCAAACGGACAACAAGTCGTCCTGATCAATCGCGACGACCCATTGTCTGGCGGACACAATCTCGGTGTGGACAATGGCTTCGCTGGGCGAGAAGCATTTTTCCTGTTGAAACGAGCAGGGTGCAGACGCCTCGGTGTCGTGACATCAACGGCCCGCACAGCGAGCCTGTTGGAGCGAGAACATGTCTTTACCGAAGCAGCGGAGGCAGCAGGTATTCCGGTTTCGGTCATAGCAGCCGGACCGACGAGCTACGCCTCCGGTCTGGAGGCGGCGCGCCGCGTCTTCGGTCGGTCCGAAGCGCCAGACGGTGTGTTCTGCGTGACCGATTTGTTGGCGTTGGGGTTCATGGATGGCGCGAGGGATGAATTCGGCCTCGATATTCCCCGCGATCTTTGCGTCGTCGGATTCGATGACATCGCTCAATCCGATTGGCGGGCTTATCGGTTGACGACCTTTTCCCAGCCGTTGACAGAAATGGCCGAGCACGTCGTTGCACTTATTGCTCAATCGGCACTTGCGAGCGACGAACGCCGTGTGTTCGAACCCATGCCGGTATGGCGAAATTCGGTAAGACCATCCACACGATAGATCGATCCTGCCTATTTCTGGATCCTGTGCACCGATGTTGCACACGTGATCAATCCGATAGCTGTCATTAAAGCGTTACGTAGCGGCTTTAGAAGCGCTTCAGGTACGAGGGAGGCATGCACACGTGTGTAGCACCAGCGGCCAGCGCCGACTTTGATCTCCAGCTAATCGGGTCCGCGCTTGAAAACGTCAACGCGCCGACTGAATCGGAGACAACAATGAAACGCCGTACTTTTATGATGTCCGCAGCCGCCGCAACTGCGGGCCTCGCTTTTGCGCCACGGATGGGTTTTGCTGCTGAGGGTACGATCGACTGGTACACCAGTTCAGACACCAATATTCTGGATTTCTGGACCAATACAGTGAAGCCCGCCTTCGAGGCCGCCAACCCGGGCATCAAGCTCAATCTGGTGGATGCCGGTGATGGCGCCGGTGTTATTGCAATTGGTGAGCGCGCCATTGCTGCGAAGCAGACCAATGCAGATCCGCAGGCAGATTATTTCGAATCCGCCGATGCCCTTCTTCCGGCCGGCGCAATCAAGGCTGGCGTCTACACCAACCTCAAGCAAGCTGGCCTTAAAAATTACGCGAAGGTCAATCCGCTGGCAATCGAGAGCGAATACAGCCTTCCGTATCGCGGTTCCCAGGTTCTGCTTGCCTATGACACGACGAAACTGAAACCCGCGGACGCTCCCAAAACCTGGGATCAACTGGTAACTTGGATCAAGGCAAATCCGGGTCAGTTCATCTATAATCGTCCCGACAAGGGCGGCTCGGGCGGTAACTTCGTTCGCCGCGCTATTCACCAGGCCAATGGTCTCGACCCCAAGCACTTCAAGGTCGACAACTACACCCAGGAATTTGGCGATGATGCTCTGGGCAAGGCATGGAAGCTTCTTGCTGATATCGCTCCGTCGCTCTACGACAAGGGAGCCTATTCATCCGGCAACACGCAATCCTTGCAACTGCTTTCTCAGGGCGTTGTGACCATGATCCCGGTCTGGTCTGACCAAGTGCTGCAAGCGATTGACCAGGGTGTTCTACCAAAGGAAACTGGCCTCGTTCAGTTGCAGGATCTGGCACTGTGCGGCGGCTTTACCCGCTCTGTCGTGATCGCAAACGGCAAAAACCACGAAGCATCGCTCAAGCTTGCCGACTTCATGTTGTCGGAAGAGATGCAGAGCGCCATCCTCACCGAACTTGGCGGTTTTCCTGGCGTTTCCTGGGATCACGTCTCGGCTGATCTGCGCGAAAAATTCGCCGACATCATTCCGCAAAGCATCCCGACATTCCCGGGCGGCAAGTGGGAAGCAGCCATCAATGACGGCTGGTATCGCAACGTTGCTCCGAGCATCGATCGCAAGTCGTGACACAGGCTCTCGACGAAGCGGACACACCGCGTGAACAAACGGCAGCAAGCAGGAGGCCGATTGGTCTCCTGCTCGTCGCCATACCCGTCTTTCTGGTGATCTGGCTTGTTATCTGGCCAGCGATCAATGCCATCAGTCGCACAGTCTGGCGCACAAACGCGGATGGGCGAGTAGGCTTTGACCTTTCAAGCTATGCATTCTTCTTTTCGGACCGCTACAGCCTCGACAATCTCGTCGTAACGCTCTGGACCACGCTCGTCTGTGCGCTGCTGTTGCTGGTGATCTGCCTTCCGATTGCGCTTTATCTGCGCTTTTCGCACGGTCGCTTGCCCGCCTACGTTCAGGCGCTCGCCATTCTGCCGATGTTCGTTCCATCGATCATTCTGGCGTTTGCATTCATCCGTGTCCTTGGGCCGAACGGAATGCTCGACATCCTCTTGAATGCCGTTGGACTACCCAAGATCCGAACGCCCTATCTCACACCATGGGGGCCGGTGATCGGTCTTGTCTGGGACAATATTCCACTGACTGTCCTGATCCTGCTTTCCGGTCTGGGTAGCGTCGCAAATCAGTCGATCGAAGCCGCACGCGATGTTGGCGCAAACGCATTGCGCGTCTTTTGGCACATCATCTTGCCGAAAATTTCCAACTCCATTCTCGTCGCTCTTTCCTTCTCGGTGTTGGGGATCTTTTCTTCATTCACGCTGCCCTATCTGCTTGGTCCCGCGTCGCCCGAAATGATTGGACCTTTCATGCAACGCACGCTCCGCGATGTTCAGGATCCGATAGGTGCCATGACCCAGGCTGTTGTCGCCTTTGGTTTTTGCATCCTGTTCGGCCTTTTTTATGTGCGCTCCGTGGCGCGTAACCGGGGAAAATGAGATGTCGACTTTAGCTCCCGCGCGCCGCCATGTTGACTGGTCGGGGTTTCTATTTGCGACCGTTTTGACCATGGTCATCGTTGGGCCGCTTCTTGTTGTCGGTACCTGGGCCTTCACCGAGGTCTGGCGGTATCCCAACATCGTTCCGCAGCAATTCGGTTTCCGCTTCTGGGGACAAACTCTCGGGCGCCCCGATGTCTGGAATGCGCTAACCCTCAGCCTGCAATTGTCCACAGTCGTAACGCTTCTGTCTGCGTTGATCTGCCTTCCTGCTGCCTACGCCTTTGCACGCATGCAGTTTCCAGGCCGCGACATCCTGTTCTTCTCGTTTCTCGCCGGCCACGCATTCCCGAAATTCGGTCTACTCGTCGCGATTGCGGCCATTTTTCTACAGCTCAATTTGATTGGAACGTTCTGGGGCGTGGTCCTCATCCAGCTCGTCGGTACGCTGATGTTCATGATCTGGATACCGGTTGCGGCGTTTCAGGCGGTTGATCGGCGTATGGAAGAGGCTGCGCGTGATGTTGGCGCCAGCCCGTTGCGGGTCTTCTGGTCGATTACCCTTCCGCAGGCAGGTCCTACCATTGCTGCCGCTATTCTCCTCAGCTTTGTCGGGACGTTTTATGAAACCGAAGGCGCCTGGCTGATTGGTGCTCCAGCTATCCGCACCATGCCGGTGCTGATGATCAGCTACATCAACAATCAGATGGTCATCCAGTATGGCGCCGTTCTTTCGGTCCTGCTCTGGGTCCCATCATTCGTCGCCCTCATCTTCGCGCGCCGCATCATCGGTGGTGGTGCATTTGCCCGCGGGTTCGGCGGTTAGGAATTATCATGTCTGTACTTCAAATCTCCAAGGTTACGAAAAGCTTCTCCGGAGGCACCAAGGCAGTGGACAGCTTTTCGCTCGATGTCGCCGATGGTGAAGTGGTTTGCCTGCTTGGCCCATCCGGGTCGGGAAAATCCACGCTGTTGCGCATGGTTGGCGGCTTTGAACAGCCGACAGGGGGGCGCATCACCATCGATGGTGAGGACGTTACCCACCTTCCGCCAGAGCGCCGGCCCACCGGGATGGTTTTCCAGAGCCATGCGCTGTGGAGCCATATGAACGTCTTCAAGAACCTCGCCTTTGGTCTCAAACTGAGGCGGATGCCTCATGCCGAAATCAAGGAAAAGGTTGAGGCCGTCCTTGAGTTGGTGGGGCTTGCCGGATACGGCGAACGCATGACCACCCAGCTTTCTGGCGGTCAACAGCAGCGCGTTGCACTCGCACGCTCACTTGTCCTCGAGCCAAAGATCCTGTTGCTGGACGAACCTTTTGCCAGTCTTGACCAGCACTTGCGTGAGCGGTTGAGAGAAGAGGTTCGTGACATCCAGCAACGTCTCGGCATCACGACCCTTTTTGTGACGCACGGTCAGGATGAGGCGCTGTCCATGGCGGACCGGATCGTCGTTATGGCCAATGGCAAGACCGAGCAGATTGGCCGGCCAGATACCGTCTACCGCGATCCACAGACGCCGTTTGTGGCCGGTTTCATCGGTACGATGAACCTGATCGAGGGTCATGTGGCGGACGGCCACTTCCTGCGTGCAGACCTTGCAGTCAGGGTACCCGTGGGAGACGGTCCGGCCACACTTGCGATCCGCCCTGAAGCGCTTGATATCGAGGTTTCGCAACATGCGAAGGCTAAGGTCCATCGCGTCACCGACTACGGTTCGCATGGTCTCGTCGATATCGATCTTGCCGATGGGACGAGGCTGAAATCCATGGTGGGCCATCCCGATCTTTTCCGGGCCGGGCAAGGTGTGGAGCTTCTGCCGCGCGCAGTTGCGGCCTATCGAAACAACCAGCAAATCCATCGGAGCGAAGTGTGAGCGCGCCTCTCCATATCGAACGTAATGGTCATAGAACCTGGATAAAATGGCATCGTGGACGCCGGAAAGCCAGTGACCCCGTGTTCACCGGAAAGCGCATCATCGAGGCAATGCAACTCGGCGCGAGTGTCGAGGTGGATCTTGTTGTGCACGGCGGTGCGGGCTTTGCGGTCCTGCATGACTTAACGTTAGAGCGGGAAACGACGGGCCGAGGAAAGGTGCAAGCTAAATCTGCCGACGATCTGCGTGGCCTCTTCCTGCGCGACAACGATGGTCATCCGATCGATGAAAACGTCATGCTCCTTGAAGACCTGTGCACCTTGCTTTCCAGGCAAGGGGCTCACCCCGATGCTTTGCTGCAACTCGACTTCAAGCAGGACCTTCAGGCGCTCAATCCAGAGGTTATTGCAAATTTCGCAAAGTGTTCTTTCCCAGTAGCGAAGTCTTTGATCCTATCTGGTGGCGACTTTGATGCGATCTCAGTCCTTGCGGAAGCCGCCCCAGGGATCGCGACGGGTTATGATCCTTGTTATGGGGAGAGCCTCCAACGATTGCAGGCTGACGGTGATTACATGCGCTTCATAGAGGAAGCGCTGAACACTGCTCCAGATGCTCGAATGATCTATCTCGATTACCGCATCGTCCTTCATGCCGAGGACGCCGGGGTAGACCTCATCGCGCCCGTTCACGCATCGGGACGTCGCGTCGATGCTTGGACGATCAACCAAGTATCACCACAGACAATCCCCCAGATCGAGAGGCTATTGCGGCTGAAGGTCGACCAAATAACAACAGACGACCCGGAAGGGTTAGCCAAGGTCTTCAATCCATGACAATCAACTACAGTACGATCCTCGATCACATGGTTGCCACGGCGCGCGAAGCCGGTGCATTGACCCTTGAGCACTTCAAGCGCTTCCGGGATATTGAAATCGGCATCAAGGGCCCTGGCGATTTTGTTTCGGATGCGGATATGCAGTCTGAGACACTGATCCGCGATCGTTTGCTGAGCCAGTACCCCTGGGGACTGACGGGTGAGGAGTTTGCCCCTGTCGACGGCTCGAATAACGATCATCGCTGGCTGGTCGATCCTATCGATGGCACAACGAATTTTATCTATGGGCAGCACTATACGATTACGATTTCGCTTCGCCGCGGCAACGAAACAATCTGCGGTCTGGTCTATAATCCGGTGGCGGACGAAATGTTCACGGCAATGAAGGGGGAGGGCGCCTATCTGAACGGGGTGCGGCTCAAGGTCAGTGCCAGCGAGGACGTCGCCCTGATGTGCGTTGGTACCGGGTTGCCGACCCCAAATCTCTCGCTGCATGCGGGAGCCTATCAGCGTCTTGACGCAATCCGAGCACCCATCGGTGCGGTGCGCATAGTAGGGAGTGCGGCGAACTCCTGCGCCTACGTAGCCTGCGGCCGGCTGACGGGGTATTATGAGGAAACTGGTTTCATTGATACGGCGGCAGGCATCCTGCTTGTCGAGGAGGCAGGAGGCATTGTCACTGACTGGTGGGGACGTGGGGCCGATGTTTACGAAAAGACCGGCACCCTGATCGTCGCCAATCCTGCCACCCATGCCTATCTTCTGGACAATTTGCGCAGCGCGCCGCCGAAAAACCCCGCCTCTTAACTTTCGTTGTTTGATCGAAAATTACAGGCCGCGTTACCAAACGGTGCGCGGCCTGCACAGTCACGATCTGAAGGCGTTGCGGCAAACCACGGTCACGGCGAGGCAAAGAAACAGGAGTGCAAGGGTAACAGGGACATAGCCTTCCACGCCAAGATGGTTGAGAATTCCACCGCCCAGCAGTCCGCCGCCGGCTATGGCAATGTTCCAGACAGTAACCAGCATCGATTGTGCCGCATCCGTCTGCTTTCTTGCGCTCCGCGCCATGGCCGTTTGGAAAATCGTCGCGGCCCCTCCAAAGGCGAGCCCCCATAAACCGACTGAAGCGTAGACCCCAGTCCGTTCCGTCGGCCATATTCCCATGACAGCGGAAGCGAGGAGGAAGGTGAGGCAACTCGCGACAGCAAGCAGCCATAGCCAGCGATCAACAAATGCGCCGACAAACCAAATTCCTATGAGTGAAACACACCCGAAGAGGAATAAAACGGCGTCGACCCGGTGCTCAAGACCGGCAGGCCGCAGCAGCGGAACGATGTAAGTATAGAGGATGTTATGCGCCAGCACGAATGTCAGCGTAACGAACAGGATCGGACGGACACCCGGTATGCGCGCTGTTTGGCCGAGTGACTGCTTGTCGTTGGAATGCTGTCCCTGAAAATCGGGTAACTGAGTAGCGATCCAAAGGGTGAGTAGAACTGCCGTTATGCTCATGAGAAGAAAGCAGGTTCGCCACCCAATGACAGTTCCCAGAAGTGTCGCTGCGGGAACCCCGATCGATAGCGCCAGGGGCGTGCCGGCCATAGCGATAGCGATCGCGCGGCCTTTTTGCGCGTCCGGAACCATGCGGGCTGCGTAGCCCGCAAGCAGTGCCCACAACAGTCCAGCAGAAATACCTGCAAGGAAACGGGCAACCATCGTCAGGCTGTAGGAGGTTGAGATAGCCGTGATGAGGTTTGCGAATGCAAAGCCTGCGATGGTCACAGCCAGCAATGGGCGTCGACGCATGTTTCGCGTCACACGGGTCAAAGGGATCGCCGCGATGAGTGAGCCGATCGCGTAGACCGTGACCATCTGACCAACGGATGCCTGAGAGACTGAAAGGTCGCTGGATATCTGAGGTAAAAGTCCAGCGGGAAGTGCCTCGGTCAGGATGGTAATGAACCCCGACAGTGCCAGGGCGATCAACGCCGCCAAAGGAAAGGCATCTTTCGTGCTATGCGAATCTCCACGTGTGTCGTGCCGGGAAGCGAGATCAGTCATCTTGCGTCCTCGCTGGCCGTCCGCTTGGGCAGCACGAGGTCATCCACTTTATAAGTGTGAAATTCGCTGGTTGAGACCGTATCCAGTCGCGCAAACTTCTCGACGAAGACAGGGTCTGAGAAGAACTCTCCAACATTGTCGGCACCCTGGATCGCTTCAATATTGACGACCGTCAGCCCGTCGGTGCTTTTTGCGAGGCTACTCCATAAGAACCCTTCCTTGCGTTCAGCAACGTAGTGGACAACGTCCTGGATGATTTCAAACGCTTCATCCTGTTTTCCCGGGTGAACCTGGATGACGTTGACGATGAAAGTCGTCGGTACGGGTTGGATTGCAAAACCGGCTGATGTGCTCGTTACCATCGAAATCTCCACTGAAATTTGCCGCCTTGTTTGGCGTGCAAGATCTGGATATCTCGATGCAAATGTCGGATAAATGAGCTTTAATTCTTGATATAACGGAAAAAAT
Source organism: Agrobacterium sp. NPDC090273 (assembly GCF_044772305.1). NCBI lineage: Bacteria > Pseudomonadati > Pseudomonadota > Alphaproteobacteria > Hyphomicrobiales > Rhizobiaceae > Agrobacterium > Agrobacterium sp. NPDC090273. Next base: position 113,373 of record NZ_JBIVYN010000010.1, on the reverse strand, counting down.
TTCCGCAATGGAGGGGCCGTGGACAAGCTCGGAACGCTCAGTATCTTCGTGCAGGTTGCAGAGGTCGGAAGCTTCGTTTCGGCCGGGCATCGTCTTGGGATTTCCGGCTCTGCCGTAGGCAAGGCAATAGCAAGGCTCGAAGATGAACTCGGTGTTCGCCTGTTCAATCGCTCTACCCGCAGCATGGCGCTAACGGAAGAAGGCAGCTTCTTTCTCGATACGTGCCGCCGCATTCAAGCAGAATATGAAGAGGTACAAGCGAGGCTGTCCCGGTCGCACGCTACGCCTCGCGGACAACTACGTGTCAGCCTGCCGCTAGCGGGCATGTTGCTGATGCCAACGATCGCCGATTTCATGAAAACCTACCCTGAGGTCAACCTGGATCTCGATTTCACGGATCGTATTGTTGACGTCATCGAAGAAGGTTTCGATGCCGTGATCCGAACCGGGGACGTCAAAGACACCCGACTGATGAGCCGCAAGCTCGGGACGTTCAGGCATGTTATCGTCGCTTCGCCTGATTATCTCGCGAAAAACGGCGCTCCGCAGCTGCCTGAAGACCTCCTTCAGCATCAATGCCTCCACCACCGTTTTGCCAATTCCGGCAAGCTCGAACCATGGCCGCTGGTTCGTGACGGTCGCGATATCAAACTCGATTTGCCGGTTAGCACCGTTGCCAGCACACTTGAGCCGCTGATCTTTCTCGCGCAGCGCTCGTTCGGCATTACCTGTCTTCCCCCCTTCGCGGTAACATCCGAAATTGCTGGGGGAAGCCTGGTACCGGTGCTCGATGATTATCTGGCAGGGACTGGTCAGTTTCGCGTGTTGTGGCCGACCAGCCGCTATCTGTCACCGAAGGTCAGGGCGTTCGTAGACTTCATGGCAGCTAACCTGTTTGCGGCGTGAATTCTGCCGCTGAAGGTTGCCTCACCATGGTGGATCATCTCTACTAGAGGTGTCGGGCCGTACCCACAGCAATGACGGGGCCGGTAGCCTGACCTGTTGGCGAACCGCCGAACGGCTCCACACTCACTGCAAAGGTTGTTCCTTCTGCGATGTCGGAACGCATGTCAGCCGGGATGATCAGGTCACCACTCGCGCCGGGCTGGAACACACCAAGCGAACGAGTAGAGCCATTCTTCTGAACAAGCCAGAGTTCCAGCGACTTCTCGTCCGGTTTGCCGACCGCAACAGGCACAATGCGCATTCGCCCGCTCTCAGCATCGTAAGAGGCAAGGAGATTAACCTGACTGTCGGTCGTCGCGAGTTCTGCCACGAGCGCTGTCGGTTTGGGTTGAATGACAGGCAATACAGCAAGAGCCAACGCAACTACGGCAAGCGCGCCTGTCCCGAGCGCAGTCCAGCGCCAGAACCGGATCGAGTTCCATAAACCTTGCTTGACGGCCTCTTCTTTCGAGCCGAAGAGGCGTGCCTCGATGCGCGCGAAAATCGCGGCGTCTGGCATCTGATCGAGATACTCATCGTTGAAAGAAACGAGTTCCTGCTGCCAGCGCTCAACGAGGTGTGCAAACGCCTTGTCTTCCTTCATCCGTTCTTCGAGCGCGCGACGCGTCGCAACTGGCAGGACCCCAAGAACGTATTCTCCGGCGAGGATTTCGTCGCGCGACCCCATACCGCCGCTGTGTGATCCCTCGCTCATCGCTGCATGCACTCCCTCAGTTTGAGGAGGCTACGTCTCAGCCATGTTCTGACGGTGTTCAACGGGACCCGTAATTCGTCGGCAAGCTCTAGATAACTCAATCCTTCGACATAGGCGCGGCGTACGGCTTGCGCATGTGCGGTGTCGAGCTGCCGCATGCAATCGTCAATCCTTCGCCCTTCATCCGCAAGAACAACCTGTTGCTCGGGAGAGCGAATGCTATCGTCTGCCAGATCGTAGGCCTCATCGATGTCGTCGGCCTCAGGTTTACGCGCCCTTATCGTATCTATCGCGTGATTGCGCGCAATTGTCGCCAGCCAGGTTGTCGCTGTCCCGGCGCTGACGGCGAAGGTTTTGGCACGCTGCCACACCTTGATATATATCTCCTGAAGAGCCTCTTCAGCATCTGTTTTGTCGCGCAGGATTTTCAAGCAGATTGCAAAGAGCCGAGGACTGGTGGCTCGATAGAGTGACGCGAATGCTGCGCGATCGCCCATCCCGACGCGGTTGATAAGAGTAGCGATCTCATTACCCTGCATTCGCATATACCCTGCTGTTTTTCCTTTATAGAATTCATTCTGGCGCGAAAGCAAGGTTGAGGAAAAAGTAAGCTCCCATCCCTTCCGTGTGAAAGGGGACAATGGCCATGAAAGCGGGAGCGCCTCTGTCATCATAGACCTGCCGGAGTTGTATCTGGGGCGGCCAGGCGCATGGTGATGAGATAGGAAATCGTTGCAGCTGCTGCCGAGACAAACGTCCCCCATGCCAGATCAGCGATGGTGAGTGTCGTTGACCAGCTTTTCAGCGTTGCCTGATTGGTCAAGTCATACGTGGCATAGGCCATGAACCCGACAATGGCGCCGTAAAGCAAGGCAGTATTCCACTGCCCTGAAACCAGCGCCGGTTTTACCGCGAGAAAAGCAAGGCCTGCGGCGTAGATCAAATAAAATGCGATCGCCGGACCCACCCTGAAGGTGTCAGCCAAAAGGTCGCCGATCGCCGGGCGGTATAGCCTTGATGCCATGGCACTAAGCCAGATGAAGTCGATCACCAGAAAGGCGATGAGTGTCGAGACGTAAGCTACGAGAGCGGTTTTCATCCTTGTCCTCCTTCGTTCAGTCGATCCGTGTCCAATTGATCCCTTTACAAAGAAGTCCTGCGACAATGCAGCCCTTTGTCGTCATGCTGCTTCCCGAAATGGTGATGGATAGCCGGTAGGATTTATCGCGCTGGGGATCGAAGGCAGTTCCCGAATATCCACCTCCGGCATCCGGCTTGATATCCATAATGAGCTGGTCGCCTGCTTTTTCACGAGGCGTTCCTGGCTTGATCCAGGTGTTGGTGGCACAGATATTTTCGCCGCAAGGAGCAATGCGGACTTTGGCATTGCCATCGCCACGCGCCCAATCTCCATCAAGTTCACTAGCACGGATGCTGGTCGCGGCTGACGCGAGCAGGATCGTAACTGTTCCCATCACGACAACGCGTTTCATGACACGCCTCTCTCATGCTCAACGCTTGACGAAGTCTGATAGCGCTCACTGTTCTCGATGACGTAAAAGCCGACGTCGATCGCTCCCTCTGCAAAACCCGCTTCGCAGTAGCAGAGATAATAGTCCCAGAGACGCCTGAAACGATCATCGAAGCCGAGCAGCGCAATCGTCTGCCATTTCGCATCAAAACGGAGCCGCCACTCAGCCAAAGTTCGTGCGTACGAAATCCCAAAAAGTTCTTTTTCACAGAGTTTTAGGCCTGATTTCTCGACTGATTTCTCAATAGCATTCTGCGATGGAAGGAAGCCGCCAGGGAAAATATAGCGCTGGATGAAATCAGCCTTGCGCCGATAGGTTTCAAAGCGATCTTCGTCAATGGAGATCACTTGCAGCACCGCCCGACCGCCAGGCTTCAGGCAACTTTTCAGCGTTTCGAAATAGCTCGGCCAGTATGCTTCGCCGACAGCCTCGAACATTTCGATTGAGACGATGCGATCGAAACGCCCATGTGTATCGCGATAATCCTGGAGCCTGAGGTCAATGCGGTCAGATTGACCTGCTTTTGCAACGGCATCGTTGGCAAAAGCCAGTTGTGACGGTGAAAGCGTGATACCGGTGACCTTCGCGTCATGTTCGCGTGCCAGGTGCGTCGCAAGCGCTCCCCATCCGCAACCGATTTCAAGAATGGTCTCGCCCCCGGACAAGCGCAACTTTTCCGCAATACGCCGAAGTTTGTTGGCCTGAGCATCTTCGAGTGTCGATGTGGTCTCGTCAAAAACGGCAGAAGAGTAGAGCATCGAGGAGTCGAGCCACTGGCGATAAAACTCGTTGCCGAGGTCATAGTGAGCTTCGATATTCCGTCTACTGCCACTCTTGGTATTGGCGTTTAGACTATGGGCGAGACGGTTTGCCAGGCGCATAGGCAGGCTGCCGCGCATTGAACCGCTTAGTGCTTGGCGATTTTGGGCGGCAAAACGGATAAGGGCCGTGAGGTCAGGGGTAGTCCAGTCGCCGGCTATGTAGCCATCTGCGAACCCGATATCACCATTGAGCACCAGTCGTCTCAGCGCGCGCCAGCGATGGATTATGAAGGTGGCCTCCGGACCGGAGTTTTCACCGCATTTTTCCACCGATGCTCCATCCGGCAAGATGACACGCAATCTTCCATTGGTAATCCTGTTCAAGAGCCGCTTCATCAACCAGCCACCCATGCCGATTGGCCGTGTGCTCCCTGGATTTGCAGCAGATATTTCAGTCAGGTTTTCAAACGGGGTCATGGATTTTGGCCTCGGTTTGGTTTGGTGAAGGGCGGATAAAGGAAATGGGGGTACGAGGAGGCGGAGGACGCTTCTTCAACGTCACGCCTTTGAGCCAGATTTTCAAAGCTTCCCAGTGAATGCCGCCGATGACTTTTAGCGTCAGGAGCGGAATCATGAAAAACGCTCTCAGAAGTGCACCATCGGTCAGCGCCACACGGCGGGCTAGGTGGCGCGCTGTCAGGACAATTCCTTCAGCGTCGAAGGTGTCGATACGGATTTTAAGTGTCTCACCGGGTGGGATTACATGAAACGTGTAGTGAAGATCCATCTCCATGAAGGGAGAGACATAAAACCGTTTGTCGCAGCGTTGGACGATGTCGTTGCCATTATCTGTCTCAACCGGGATGAGGTAAGAATGACGCTCACCGAAGGTGTTATCGACCTCCCATAAAATTGCGGCCAGTGACCCGTCGCGCCTGTAGCAGAAAAACTCAGAAAGTGGATTGAAAGACCAGCCGAGGAGGCGGGGCATGGTCAGCAATCTGATCGGCCCGCCGTCCGGCTCAATACCCGCCGCTTTCATTGCATTTTCGATCTGTCCGCGCAGGTCATCGCCACTTCTGTCACCTCGATCTTTAGGGAAGAACGAAAACAGATTGAAACGGTCAACCGAGAACAGCCTCAAACGCCTGTTGAGTGTGCCCAGTTCATCGAGGTCGATAAGGAGCGAGTAAATCCGATAGCTAAGCCGGTGTTCCCTGGGTTTGAAACGCACATGCGTGACATGTCCTGGAAAAATCGCTGAGGCGAGAGGCTCGTTCATGCCGGTGCCTCCATCCATTCCTGGCGGTTCGGCTTTCCAGCGAGGGGACGCCGGACAATGCGGCTGCTTTCGTTTTTAACCTGCCAGGGGCGTCTGATGCCGCCAAGGTCTTCAGCGACGGCAAGACCTGCCTGAATGCCGTCTTCATGAAAACCGGAGCCGAAATACGCGCCGCAGAACCACGTGTTCCGGTAGCCCTGAAGAGCCCACAAATGACGTTGTGCGCGCTCGGTGTGTTCATCGAATACGGGATGATCGTAAATCTCTTCGCAAACGACGCTCTGCGCAGAGGGTTCGCGAACGGGGTTGAGGGTGACGAACGTCTCTGGCGCGTGGCCTAGAGGTTGGAGCCTGTTCATCCAGTAGGTGATGGTCGGCTGGCGGTTGGTGTTGTTCGTATGGGTGACGTAATTCCAACTCGACCACGCGGCCCGCCGTTTGGGCATCAGTTCCGCGTCCGTGTGCAGAACTGCACGGTTTTTTGTGTAGCTGAAGGCCCCAAGGATATTCTTTTCGGCGTGTGTGGCATCCGACAGCATCTCAAGTGCCTGATCCGCGTGGGTTGCGATCACCACGTCGTCGAATTGATGTCTTCGTCCGAAACCGTCTGTTATCGCAATACCATCCGGTGTCCGGCGGATCTCCGTCACACGGGTCGACAGCCGGATCCTGTCACTAAAACCCGTGGTGATGCGTCTGACATACTCGCGACTTCCACCGGTAACAGTGCGCCACTGGGGGCGGTTGCGCAGCAATAGCAGGCCGTGGTTGTGGCAGAACTTCACGAACTGCGCTGCCGGGTAGCGCCCGACGTCCATCGCAGGCGTAGACCATATGGCAGCTGCCATCGGATAGAGATGATCATCACGAAATGCCGAGCCATAGCGATGGCGTGTGAGATACTCGTCGATTGACATATTGCCCATCTCTGGCAGGTCGCCGGGGGCATCGCGGTAAAATCGCAAGAGATCTGCTAGCATGTTCCAGAACCGTGGCCGCAGCAAATTGCTCTTTTGTGCGAAGAGCCCAAAACGGGTTCCGCCAGCATATTCGAACGCACCTTCGTTCAGTGACACGGCAAAGGACATGTTGGATGCCGTCGTAGGGACGTCGAGTTCTTTGAAAAGTGCCGTCAGATTGGGATAGGTCACCTCATTGTAGACAATGAAGCCTGTGTCGACCGAAACCGGGCCACTCACACTTTCGAAATCAACGGTGTTGCTGTGGCCGCCGATCCGGCTCGCGGCCTCAAACACCGTCACCTGGTGACGTTTGGAGAGCAGCCACGCGGCAGAGAGGCCGGAGATACCCGTCCCGATGACCGCTATTTTAAGGCCTCGTTTCTGATCGGACGTTCCAGTTTCGGTCATGGGGTCCTCTTGGTCACGCATAAAGTGTTTGCGCATATGCAAGGACAACTACGAGGAACCGGTCTGATGAGTTTCATGGGCCGGAACGTTTTTTGATTTTTTTTCGCGCTGGCTGAAACCTGTTAGCGCCCATTCCCGTATTTGTTGCACCAAGAGCGGTATCGAATGCTCCCAAGTAGAGTGGTGAAGGAATGGATTGGCAGGTACTGGGATCTCTCGCGATTTTGCTGTCGCTCCTCATGGCGGCGGCATTCGCGGTTCAACGGATCACAGGCTCAAGCGGTTGGATTGACACAATTTGGTCTGCAGGTGTGGGTCTCGCAGGTGCTCTGGCTGCTGTTCTTGCAGAAGGCGCGGACTGGCGTAATTTCGCTGTTCTTGCGCTCGTGATTGTCTGGTCCCTGAGGCTTGCAAGTCACATCGGCACGCGCACCAGCGGCGGTGGCGAAGATCCACGTTATGCACGTTTGCTGGAGGAGTGGGGCGAGAAAGCTAGCATGCGGCTCTTCTTCTTTCTGCAGGTGCAGGCGCTGGCCGCCTTCATTCTGGTCCTTGCTGTCTACCTCGCTGCTTCAAACACAGCCGCATTTCCAAGGTTCACCGATATCGCCGCGCTGCTGATTGGAGCCTTCGCTGTGGCCGGCGAAGCTTCATCCGATGCCCAGCTATCGGCTTTCAAGAAAACACCGCAGGCAAAAACCGAGATATGCGAGGCTGGCTTCTGGCGATATTCCCGCCATCCAAACTACTTTTTCGAATGGTTGTTCTGGTGCAGTTTTCCGCTTCTGGCAGTCGGTGCTCAGCCATTGTCATGGCTTTCGCTCGCCGCTCCTTTGATGATGTACTGGCTGCTGGTTCATGTTTCCGGCATCCCGCCTCTGGAGGAGCATATGCTGAAATCCCGCGGCACCAGGTTTCGTGATCTGCAAAGCCGTGTGAATGCCTTTTTCCCTGGACCACGCAAGACCGGAGGTCGTCCATGAATATGCTTGCCTTTGCCATCAACGCTGCTGAACGCGCTCCCTTAAGTGATAGCGTGACCCTTGCCGGAATAGATTATCTCTGTGCAAGAACTAAGCGAAGGCTAGCCCGTATTTCTCCAGAAGCCGAAGCAGCTTTTGTTGCCGGCATGGCGAGCTTTCCTGTCGCGACCCATACCAATGACGCGAACCGGCAGCATTACGAGGTCCCGCCGGAGTTCTTTTCGCTAGTCCTTGGCACGCATCGCAAATATTCCAGCTGCTTCTATGCGGATGCGACCACCAGCCTTGACGAAGCCGAAATTGCGGCACTGGCCGAGACCGTGGGTCACGCCGGTCTCGCTGACGGCATGGATATACTGGAACTTGGATGTGGATGGGGCTCGCTGTCGCTTTACATGGCGGCTCTTTATCCAAAGGCCCGCATTACATCTGTGTCGAATTCCACATCCCAGCGTCGTTATATCCTCGACCTTGCCGCGGCACGCGGGCTGACAAATCTTTCCGTCGTGACGGCCGATATGAATGACTTTGCAACAGAGGGAAAATTCGATCGGGTCGTCTCGGTCGAGATGTTCGAACATATGTCGAACTGGCGGGCGTTGTTCGAACGGGTGCGCGGCTGGCTGAAGCCGGAGGGCAAGTTCTTCCTTCACGTCTTCAACCATAGAAGTCGGTCCTACCGGTTCGACCATAACAATCCCGCAGACTGGATTGCTCGCCACTTCTTCACAGGCGGTATCATGCCCGCTTTTGATCTGCCCCGCCGGTTTGGCGATCTCTTTCGCGTCGAGGAAGAGTGGCGCTGGTCTGGCGTCCACTATCAACGCACAGCGCTTCACTGGCTTGAAAATTTCGATCGGAAAGCAGCGCAGATCGAGCCAATACTGAATAAAACCTACGGAGAAGACGCTGCACTCTGGAACCGCCGGTGGCGACTGTTCTTCCTCGCGACGGCCGGATTGTTCGGTCATGAGAACGGCAACGTCTGGGGTGTCGGTCATTACCTGATGCGCTCGTCTTAAGGGCGTCCATCAGCACGGTCTGATCCTTTTCAAAAACCGCAGCCCATTTTGACTTGTGTCAATGTGGTGCTTCAGAACACGGCTTAAACAAAATCCGAAGGACCTTCCTCACCATGAAAAGGATGAGGAATTGGAGGCGGATTTTAAAAGCTATGGTGGCTGGCGTCTCGGATTTTAACGTACTATGGTTGAATTCCGAGGGGTTTTTGGGGAAGACGAATGTCGAAAAAAGGCTTGCTCATTGGACTGGCAGTTCTCGTTCTTGCTGCCGTCGCATATGTTTCCTGGTCGAAATTGACAGGTGAGGGATTACCTTCCGGCTTCATTGCCAGCAATGGCCGTATCGAAGCAGTCGAAATCGACATTTCCACGAAAACCGCAGGACGCCTCCAGGATATCGTTGTGCGCGAGGGTGATTTCGTCAAGGCCGGTCAGGTTTTGGCGCAAATGGATACTGCCCAGCTCGAAGCCAAGAAACGACAGGCGGAAGCGCAGCTTCGCCGCGCGAAAATCGCGATCGATACAGCCCATAGCCTTGTTGCGCAGCGCGAAGCAGAGAAGACATCAGCTTTGGCTGTGGTGGAGCAACGTAAGGCGCAGCTCGATTCTGCTTCAAAGACTTACACGCGCTCCAGACAGTTGCTGACCGGTAATGCGGTTTCGCAACAGATTGTCGATGATAACGAGGCGGCCGAGCTCTCGGCCCGTGCCACGCTCGCCTCGGCAGAGGCCTCGCTTGCAGCCTCCGATGCCGCAATCAATGCAGCCAAGGCTCAGATTGTCGATGCTGAGGCGGCCGTTGACGCCGCACAGGCTGATATCGAAAGCATTGAGACAGATATCAAGGATGCCACGCTGGTCTCGCCGCGTGATGGCCGCGTCCAGTACCGGATCGCCCAGCCCGGTGAGGTTCTTTCGGCAGGCGGGCGCGTGCTCAATCTTGTCGACCTCGGCGATGTCTACATGACGTTTTTCCTGCCGACAGCGGAGGCTGGCCGGACATCGATCGGGTCCGATGTTCGCCTCATCCTGGACGCCGCGCCGCAATACACGATCCCGGCCAAGGTGTCTTTCGTGGCGGATGTCGCGCAATTCACACCAAAGACGGTCGAGACCGAAGAAGAGCGCCAGAAACTGACATTCCGCGTCCGTGCCCAGATTCCCCTGGAACTGCTGCAGAAATATATCCAGTACGTGAAAACAGGTCTGCCTGGCATGGCTTACGTCCGGCTTGATCCGAATGCCGCCTGGCCGGAGAACCTTGAACGCAACCTCGTCAAGTGATGGTTTCCGCCATGGCTGAGCGTTTGGAAGCGAAAATGGAAATTGAACCGGTCGCGCGACTGAGTGCTGTGCGGCTGGCCTTCAAGAATACAGTGGCGCTCGACAGCATTTCCGTCGAAATTCCAGCCGGGCGCATGATTGGCCTGATCGGTCCCGATGGCGTTGGTAAATCCTCGCTTCTGTCGTTGGTGTCGGGTGCGAGGGCTATCCAGACAGGTAAGGTTGAGGTGCTGGGCGGTGATATGTCGAGCGCCCGCCACCGCGAAGATACCTGCCCACGCATTGCCTACATGCCGCAGGGCCTTGGAAAAAACCTCTATCCGACATTGTCGGTGTTCGAAAATATTGACTTCTTCGGCCGGCTTTTTGGCCTGGACGGCAAGGAGCGCCAGGCGCGTATTGCCGATCTCCTGAAAAGTACCGGACTTGAACCGTTCGCCGACAGGCCAGCCATGAAACTTTCTGGCGGCATGAAGCAGAAGCTCGGTCTTTGTTGTGCCCTGATCCACGATCCGGACCTTTTGATCCTCGACGAACCGACGACAGGTGTCGACCCGCTCTCGCGCCGGCAGTTCTGGGAATTGATCGACACAATTCGCGCTGGTCGCCCAGGCATGAGCGTGATTGTCGCCACCGCCTACATGGAGGAAGCCGCCGGCTTCGATTGGCTCGTCGCGATGGATGCGGGCAAAATCCTTGCTACGGGTTCGCCAGACGAACTTCTCAAGCGCACATCGGCCGCCAATCTCGACGCAGCATTTATTGCCCTTCTGCCAGAGACGAAGCGACAGGGGTACCAGGAGGTGCATATTGCACCGCGTCAGGCATCAGATGACGGCGATTATGCGATTGAAGCCTCGCATTTGAGCATGCGTTTCGGGGATTTTACAGCGGTCGACAATGTCAGCTTCAAAATCCCGCGCGGCGAGATATTCGGCTTTCTTGGCTCGAATGGCTGCGGCAAATCCACCACCATGAAGATGCTAACGGGATTGCTTGCCGCCAGCGAGGGCGAAGCGAAGCTGTTCGGCCACACCGTAGATGCGAGCGACATGGCGATCCGCCACCGCGTCGGCTACATGAGTCAGGCATTTTCACTCTACTCAGAGCTAACGGTACGGCAAAACCTCGATCTGCATGCGCGACTTTTCAAGTTGCCGGAAAAAACCATTGGGCCCCGCATAGAGGAGATGGCGAAGCGCTTTGATCTTGGTGACGTCATGGAAAATCTTCCGGATGACCTGCCACTCGGGATTCGTCAGAGATTGTCACTTGCTGTTGCCATGATCCACTCGCCCGATATCCTGATCCTTGACGAGCCGACGTCGGGCGTCGATCCCGTGGCGCGCGACGGTTTCTGGCAAATCCTTGCCGAGCTGTCCCGCAACGACAATGTGACGATCTTCATCTCGACCCATTTCATGAACGAGGCGGAACGGTGTGACCGCATTTCGTTGATGCATGCCGGCAAGGTGCTGATTAGTGATACCCCGGAAGGGATCACGAAAAGCCGCAACGCAGCGACGCTAGAAGACGCATTTATCGCCTATCTCGAAGATGCCTCGGGCATCAAGAAAACGGACGCCGCTGCCGCGCCTCCGGTCGCCGTTGTCCAGACAACCCACGCACCCCCTTCAAAAAAGCGGTTTTTCGATTTCAGGCGGATGTTCAGCTATACCCGTCGCGAGGCTCTGGAACTGCAACGCGACCCGATCCGCGGCACACTTGCCGTCCTTGGCAGCGTGATACTGATGTTTGTTATCGGCTACGGCATCAACCTCGATGTCGAGGATCTGACCTTTGCCGCTCTGGACCGCGATGATTCCACGATCAGCCGAGATTATGTCCTGGACATCGCCGGTTCCCGGTACTTCATCGAGAAGGAGCCGATCCGTGACTATGCCGATATGGACCGGCGAATGCGCGATGGTGAACTGAGCCTCGCCATTGAAATTCCACCTGGTTTCGGGCGTGACGTTTTGCGCGGCAAAACGGTTGAAGTCGGGGCGTGGATCGATGGCGCCATGCCGCAACGGGCGGAGACCGTGCGCGGTTACGTTCAGGGAATGCACCAGGGGTGGCTGACGCGCAAGGCGACTGAACTTTATGGTAGTGCTGCGACACAGAATTCCTTCAGCATCGAAACTCGCTACCGATATAATCCTGATGTGAAGAGCCTGGTGGCCATGGTGCCGGCAGTCATTCCGCTCCTCCTGATGCTCATTCCGGCCATGTTGTCGGCATTGAGCGTTGTACGCGAGAAGGAACTGGGCTCCATCGTCAATTTGTACGTCACGCCAACGACGCGACTAGAGTTCCTGATCGGCAAGCAGCTTCCATATGTTGCTCTTGGCATGCTGAACTTCCTTCTTTTGACAGCCTTTGCGATCTTTATTTTTCGGGTACCGTTTACCGGGAGCTATCTCGCCTATGCGACAGGGGCGCTGCTCTTCGTCATCATCGCCACATCGATCGGTCTCGTCATGTCGTCGTTCATGAAGAGCCAGATTGCCGCGATCTTCGGGACTGCACTTCTGACACTGATCCCTGCGACCCAGTATTCCGGCATGATAGATCCCGTCTCGTCATTGCGCGGAGCTGGCGCTGTTATCGGCGAGATCTATCCTGCGACGTACTTCATGACGATCTCTCGCGGCACTTTCTCCAAGGCACTTGATTTTGCCGGTCTGGCTGGCTCCTTTGTGCCCCTCCTGATTGCCGTGCCCGTCCTGCTTGTTGCCGGAGCTGCACTTTTGAGGAAACAGGCGTCATGACGTTTCTATCCTCAAACATCTTTCAGCTCGGCATCAAGGAGTTGCGTGGTCTCGCCCGCGACGGAATGTTACTTGTCCTGATCGTCTATGCCTTCACCCTGCAGATTTACACCGGCTCGAGTGCTCTGCCGGAAACGCTGAACAATGCTGCGATTGCCATTGTCGACGAGGATCAGTCGCCGCTTTCCGGACGTATCAGCACCGCGTTCTACCCGCCATACTTTGCGCCTCCAAAACAGATTTCTATTGCTGAAATGGACAAGCGTATGGATGCGGGCCTCGATACGTTTGCTCTGAACATCCCGCCCGATTTTCAGCGCCGATTGATGGCAGGCCAGCAGCCGGCGATCCAGCTCAATATCGACGCGACGCGTATGAGCCAAGCGTTCAGCGGTGGTGGATATGTCCAGACCATCATCTCGAGCGAAGTTCAGGAGTATGTGAACCGTTATAGAGGCGCAACGTCTGTCCCCGTAGATCTGACATTAAGGGCGCGTTTCAACCCGGAACTGGATAAATCCTGGTTCGGGTCGATCAACAACATCATCACTGCCATCACGATGCTCTCGATTGTGCTGACGGGAGCCGCGCTGATCCGTGAGCGGGAGCACGGCACGGTCGAGCATCTCCTCGTCATGCCAGTCACGCCATTGGAGATTATGCTGAGCAAAGTCTGGTCGATGGGGCTTGTCGTCCTCGTGGCATCGGCGTTTTCTCTCTTCGTCGTGGTCCAAGGGCTACTCGGTATCCCCATTGAGGGCTCGCTCTGGCTCTTTCTTTTGGGTACTGCGCTCCAACTATTCGCCATGACATCAATGGGTATTTTCATGGCGACTGTGGCCGGTTCCATGCCGCAGTTCGGCATGTTGCTGATCCTGGTTCTCCTGCCGCTTCAGGTGCTTTCAGGCGCGACAACCCCACGAGAGAGCATGCCCGACATCATTCAATACATTATGCTGCTCGCACCCAATACCCATTTCGTCATCCTTGCGCAGTCCATTCTGTTCAGGGGGGCGGGGATTGACGTCGTCTGGCCGCAACTCATGGCGCTTGCGGCGATCGGTGGTGTCATGTTCTACCTTGCCCTGCGGCGTTTCAGGACATTCCTGCGCTGAGGCACGACGGAGTTAGGATCGTGAAACCATGCCTTCGCTCGGCATTGAACTTTTTGTGTTCGGTTGCGGGATGTTAGGATCATGGAAATGTCCCTATTGGATCATGCCTATGCGGGGATGTTCAGGAGTACAGACATGAAGATTGTGCACGGTTTGATGCTGGCAACCATGTTAACGATGGCGACAACGCAAGCCTTTGCGTCCGAGGACATGGCCGAACCGACCCGAGAAGCAATTTTCGGTTTTGCCGGCGCGCTGACCACGGAAGACATGCTGAAGAGTGCGGCCCTTGTCCCGGTCGACTACGAGCGCAACGCCATCCTCGGCGGCGGTTATCAGTTCTACCCCTATCAGATCGGCAATGTGAGGCTGGGAGGGGAAATCGGAGTAGCCGCGAGGTTTGGCAAAGGGTTTACCGGCGAAATTTGGGCAGGTCCCGTTGCGCGCTATGAGCAGATCAAACTTGGCGAACGGCTCTTCATAACACCGAGTTTTACAGCAGGCCTCAGTCTTGTCACGGATGCGCAACCAGGCCGAGAACGCGAGCAGGAGATCAAGGACGACGGCAACGCTAATGTCCTTTTCTACCTCGGCCCGGAAATCAACGTCTCCTTTAGCGAGGATTCTTCGACCGAGTTCTTCTGGCGCCTCCATCATCGGTCCGGTGGGGGGAAGACACTTGGAAACATGAAGGGGGCAACGAATGCCAATGTTTTTGGCGTTCGTTACAAGTTCTGAGTGATCGGCGTCGCCCGACTTTCAGGCCTGTGCTGCGACTTACGTATTCTCATACTGTATCGGGAAGATCTTTCAGGATCAGCAGACGGTTCCCCGGTGAGAATGCGACGATCTTGTCCTGTTCAAGAGCTGTGAGGACGCTCATGATTTCGTCTTCCGTGAAGCCCGCAGCGGTCATCGGTACGCCAATGTCGTAAAGATTGATTGCCATTTCCGGCTTCGCTTTCAGTGCACGAAGTCGCTCGAAAAGCGCGGTTTCAGTCTCGTTAAATGTGCTCATGTCGCTATTCTATCGAAATTGGCCTGAATGTCTTCTGCTTGCAGGAGGCTTGGTGTTGGTCGCTTGACTGACAAAACGTGGGAGGAGCGCGTGCAGTCATTTGATCTCGAGCGATTTGTCCTGGCGCAGCGCGACGTTTACAGCACTGCCCTAAATGAGCTTCTGGCCGGTTCCAAGCGCTCACATTGGATGTGGTTCATCTTTCCGCAGATAAAGGGTCTTGGTCGTTCTGATATTGCGCGCTTTTATGCGCTGTCTGGCCGAGATGAAGCGCAAGCTTATCTTGACCACGTTGTCCTCGGACCACGGCTTGCCGAATGTACGCAGGCCATGCTGCGGCATTCTGGTAGCTCCGCAACCACCATTCTCGGGTCACCAGACGATTTGAAATTTTGTTCATCTATGACCTTGTTCGCGGCCATCAGTCGAGATGGATCATTGTACGAACAAGCCCTCCAGCACTTCTGTCACGGAAGACGTGATGAAAAGACGCTTGTTTTGATCTAGCCGTCGAGCGCGTCAGGGGATCGTCTCGCAACGAGCGCTGCAAAATCAGCAGCGATGCAAGGCGCGCCTCAAATTGCTCCAAAACGACGACGATAGTCGATGAATTGCAGCCGGGAGTTGCCTGGCGCTCTTCCATAGGCCGGCCAGGGAGATCTTATGACCACCACCAAGCGCGTTCTGCCAGCACTGTTCTTTTTACTCGTTTCATCAACTGCCTTTGCCGCCGTGAACGGACCCGTGAAATCCGTAACGCTGTCTTCCGGCGGGCTAGCCGAAATTGTCAGGTCCGCTGAAGTTGGGCAGGATTCCGAGGTCACCATCGAGGTGCCGCTTGACCAGATCGATGACGTTCTTAAAAGCCTCGTTGTCCGGGATAAGGAAGGTAGGGTCAAGAACCTGTCACTTGCTGGACCCAACCCGCTTGAAGAGACTTTCCGTACACTGCCGTTCAAGGCGTCTGACCTTACCTCAATGCCCAAGCTGCTGGATGCGATCAAGGGAGCACGGGTCAGGGCAGGGGATAGAGATGGCGTCATTCTTGGTGTTACGGCCAGCGAAGATGAAAAAACATCCAAAAGCTGGCAGTTATCCCTGATGATGGACAACGGCGAAGTTGCGATGGTTCCGCTGCCGGGCACCAAGGTTGAAATTCTGGACACTTCTGTCAGAGCCAAACTCAAGACCGCGATGGACGTGATTGCAAAAGGTAATACAGATGGAGCGCGCACTGTAACGCTGAAGCTCGATGGCGCTGCTTCCCGGGACGTTGATATCTCATATGTCGTACCAGCTCCGATCTGGAAGACTTCATACCGCCTTGTAACGAGCAAGGATGGTGAAGTCCGCCTGCAGGCGTGGGCAGTATTCGAAAATGCGTCAGGAGAAGATTGGAACGGTGTCGGCGTGACACTTTCTTCCGGAAAGCCGGTCACCCTCAAGCAAGCGCTTCATCGACACTTCATGCGTGACCGCACCGAGGTGCCAGTTGATACGGCGGCAGCCAGACTTCCGCGCGGAGTTATGGCGAAACCAATGATGGCTAGACACAACTTTGAGATTTCAAATCTCCTTTCCTCGCCCGCGGCAGATGCAATGGCTGGTGAGGCCGCGCCAGCTCCTTTCGCAATGGCTGCGGGTCAAGAAGCGAGCGCTGCCGAACAGGATGTTACGTCGACATTCGCTTTGAATGGCACTTACGACATCAAGAACGGCGATACGATTTCGGTTCCGATCATCGATCAGGGAGTGAAGGCTGACATGGTTTCACTTTTTCGAGCCGGAATGGTGAGTGACCACCCGGTAGCGGCTGCACTGATTGAAAACAATGCCGGGATCAGTCTGCCGCCCGGCATCATGACTGTTTATGATGAAAGTGTCGGATATGTCGGTGACGCGCAAATAAATGGACTGCCACGGGACGAAAAACAATCGGTGAGCTTTGCGGTCGATCAGAAGGTGAATGTAGACACAACGGTTAAGACCAGCCAGAACATCGTCAATCTCAAGGTCATCGATGGCATGATGCACGCAAAGTCATCAACCGTTGAAGAGGCGACCTACACTATCACGGGCGCTCAGGATGGCGAGCGTACCGTCGTGATTGAGGTTCCAAAACGGAGCGGCTGGACGTTCAAGGCCGAGGGACAGGATGATCCAACCGTCAGTGATTATCGCATAAAGACAAAACTGAAAGCCGCCGAGACGAAGACTGTCTCAACACGGTTTGAATTGATCAACGATGAAACCATTTCCCTTGTCGACGCGGACGCGTTCACTTTGGTCGCCTGGCAAGAGGCTGCTGTCGATGACGAGACGAAGGCAAAGCTCATAGAACTGGCAGATGCGCGCCGGAGCGAGAATGACGCTCAACTGAGACTGCAGGTTCTCGATCAGGACTACGACCGGGCATCGCAGGAGCAGGCGAGGGTTCGCGAAAATCTGCAGGCTGTTGGAGACGGCGATACGAAAAGTCGCTTCGACAAGCAGCTGAACCTTCTGGAAGACAAGCTCACTTCAATCGAGGGGCAGCGGGTCGAACAGCGGAAAATTCTAGACGATTTTACAGCAAAAGTGGGCAAGATCATCAGAACTTTCTGAGTGATGTAGCTGCAAATGCGATGAGCAAAGAAGAACGATTTTAGTTGCCTTCGTTTCGAAGGCAGCTGAGGTTGCGTTCTTCTGCGTATTGATCCTACTCGCTCATATTGGGCTCCACCTATCGGCGCCGAATGATGTCTCCATTGCAACCTAGGTGCCTTTGGGACCTGCATCTTGACCACTCTACGACACCGCAATATCCGCTAAACTTCATGGGCTGCGATCGTCGGAATTGATCGAACTGGAGGGCTGGGCAACATGGCTGGCCTGGCTCTGTCGCAAAACATGTGCACTTTCTGCCAGTATCTCGCGGTACCGCTGGATCTTGGCTGTTTTCATTCGAACGAACTCATCCCTAGACACAGTGGATTGCTTCATCGGTAACGCTGCTTCGTTCTCGAGAAGGTCAAGCAAGAGGTTCCGCATTACGGCGTTTTCCTCTTGGACATTTGCCAGCTCAAGCTTTATCCCGCTCGACGCAAGTTTGCGCGCGATAGCTTTCTCGATATCTTTTTCGACAAGGAGTGTCTTTGCGGCATAGTATCGGCAAACAAAAAATGCCGTGACGACAGCGCATAGTGCTAGGGAAACGTAAAACATCTTGACCTCCAGGCTATCCTGTAGGTCGGCACTCCCGGCACATTTTTCAATATGCAGCAGCGCTCAGCAAGTCAGACTGGCTTTAGGGAGGATGACACTCGGTTGCCGTTGGCGCTGTACGCGCAAAGCCCAGCCTGTCGCCAGGACCATTTCACTTCAAACGCAGCCAACCTATGTGATCCGGTGGATCAATATGTGGAGTGGTAAACCACTTTACGTACGGGGTAGGCGAAGGGCTCACCGTATTCCAGGATGAACCCCATGCGGGACAGGCAGATGCGCATTTCTGGAGAGCCATTCGGGATGTGATAAGCGCCGATGCGAGTGTTTGAAGGATACCCGTCGTAACCGCACTGATAAAGCGCGTTTCGATAAGCCGTCTCAAGTACGCGATCACCGGCAACTTGGACCGCGCCGTAAAGGTGCCAGTCGTTCCGTGCTTCGGCTATAGTTGCCGCGCAGGTGAGGCCGATTATCGTGCTCAGAACCAGCTTGAGTTTCATGATTTTTCTCCCGAGAAATCCGTTCAAGGCAGAACGGATAGTGGGTCATTCGGTTCCGAGTCACCACGATCCCACAAGATGGTTTTTCGTCCGAACCATTTCGCCAACTGGCGATGTTTAATAGGGACCGGGCTCGCCAAACGAAGCCGTGGTTCCACCGAGTGGCTGGATATCATTCTTTTCCAATGGGTTGGGCTGGTCTGCCAGCGCGGTCTCGATGTTCGAGATGCCCTCCTCGGTTATTTCAATTTGAGCTTTTCTGGAAACGTGACACAGCTGCACCTCAGCTGTAATAGGTAAGTCTCAGTCGGTAAAAAAGTGAGAAAAAGCCCGCCTTTCAGGCGATATCAGGAACCCCAGGTGTCCCAAAATACGGTTGGACAAAGAAAACCAGGCTGTTCGCATGGTTTGAAGTAGGGAATGTGTGGAGGTTAAAATGACTGTTTGAACTCGCTGCGTAGGTGAAAATCCTCACCAGCGCGGGTCTCACTAATCGCTGGTTGAGGCTTGGTCCTTTGGAGAAAACTGTCGAAAGTCTCCCGTATCACCGATCCGCAGGCGACGCTGACGTTTTCTCGGTGAAACAATGCCAATTTAACGGCCGACCATTAGGCCTTGATCGACAGGCTACGGTCACTGTTGGTTGGTGGCAATTTATCAAAAATCGCCTTGATGACACGGGTACGCTTGTCTGCGTCCCGGACGCTCATGTTCATATAAAGCTGTCCATCCGTCATTGTGAAATCAACAGTAAATGGCGCGCTGCTGTAAACGCCTCCATGCCCGGGTTTCCATCGCCCTATACCACTCACTGTCTCAGAGGCTCCGCTCTGATCGACATCAACAACAGCAAACCAGCCATTACTTGACGTTATTCGCAACACAGAGCCTTGCTGCTCGATGGCAATCTGGCAACGGTCGCATTGCCCGGCATTTGAAACGATCTGTTGCCAGTCCCCTGTAAAATGGGACTGGTCAGCCCTCACTTGGGTTAAAGCGCCAAACGCAATTGCCATAAAACAAAAGAACCCATTGACCCTTCGCAATATCGTGCCCCTTGTGACTATCATCTCGACGCTTTCCTCCAACCAGCGCTCGCGCGCTCTGCTTCGGAACAGAACCACCGCTCGCCAATTCAGTACGAATGATTGTTGCCTTTGATATTGCATTCGGGATCATACAATTCACGTGGAACCAGAGAATATGCGCCTCCCGCAAGGAAGGCGGCCGCCGAAGACGCGATGACCAAAAGTGAAAAATCAATCAGGTCACAATTATAGGTGGCGGCGATTACGTTGAGATTTTGAAAGTCGTTAAATTTCGAGCGAATGGGCGCGGAAGGACAGCGGAACGAATATGCCGACGGCCCGTCGTCTGCTGCTAACGCTATCGTTCTGCTCGCCAATCACGGGCGAAGGCGGCAACCCGACCATAAAAGCCGGTAAAGCCGAGAGCCACCAGATCGGCAAGAACCTGCTTCGATGTTCGTCGCTGCTTGCGCGACATTCCGGCCTCCGTATTCAGTCAGGCCGCCAGCTTGTCGGAAAATCGACTGCTTCTCACGCAGCGCCATCCAACGGATGACATTTGAACGTCCCATGTGGATCACTCCGTTGCCCCCGTCGCTCTCCGCGTTGGGGGAAGTTTCACATGGCTCAATTCTCAATGGAAATTATGCGCTTAACCGGATCAGTTCTGCGTGCAAACCAACCCGAAATCACTTTGTGGCACGTGAGACTTCCTTTCGGGACACGAAACCCGAGTTTCGGGCCGAGCCAGAGTTGCTTACTGCATCAGGCTTGCCAGTTGACAACCGATTTTCTGTTTGAAATGGTAAGATGTCAGACCAATTTAGGGAGTCGTCTTGGACAGGACCAGCAGCCGGGAATTGATGCAGCCGATACCGCCGAGCGACCGTGTGCGCCAGGTCGAAGCTGCCCTTTCCGATTATGTCGAGCGGGCTGACCTTAAAGCCGGCGATCGGCTTCCAGCCGAACGAGAATTGATGGCAGCACTTGGTGTTGGCCGTTCCACAATCCGTGAAGTTATTCGTAAATTTCAGGCGCTGGGTGTCATCGATAGCCGTAAGGGTAGCGGCAATTACCTGCTCAAGCCGATCTCTGCGGCCACCGTGCATATGCCCATTTCCATTGAGGCCGAAAGCCTCCGTGATGCCTTGCTGATGACCCTCGAGGTTCGGCGTGGCATCGAGGTCGAAGCCTCAATGGCAGCGGCGCGCCGGCGCACGGCTGATGATATCGCGACGATGGAAGCGCGGCTCGACGAGATGGAACGTGTCCATCTTGCAGAAGGAACTTCCGGCAAAGCAGACCTTGCCTTCCACCTCTCGATTTATGACGCCACGCACAACCCGCTTTTCAAACAGCTACTTGAGCAGATGCGTGAAGGGTTCGAACGCTTCTGGTCCAAGCCTTTTGATCGTCCTGATTTTGCAGGGCGATCCTTTCCGTTCCACCGGACGCTCTTTAACGCAATCGCGTCTGGCAATGCTGATGCTGCGCGCGAAGAAACACTTAAAATCCTCGCCGTGGTCGAGGAAGATATCAAGGACATGTCGAAATGAGCCAAGGCAACGATCTCTTTGATCCCGCCTCCCTGATCGTTGCACACGATGAGACCCATGCTTTCGAAGCCGTGGTGCCACCGCTCGTGCAGACGTCGCTATTCACCTTCTCCAGCTATGACGAGATGGTCTCGACCTATCGCGGTGAAAAGACGCGTCCCGTCTACACGCGTGGTCTTAACCCGACCGTTCGGCTGTTTGAAGAAATGCTCGCCAAGCTTGAAGGAGCGGAGGATGCGCTCGGTTTTGCAAGTGGCATGTCGGCCATTTCATCGACCGTTCTGTCGTTTGTTTCCCCGGGTGATCGCATCGTGGCGGTTCGCCATGTTTACCCCGATGCGTTCCGTCTTTTCGGCACCTACATGAAGCGCATGAATATCGAGGTCGTCTATGTTGATGGTCGCGATGAGGCTGCCGTTGAAAAGGCGATGCCGGGCGCAAAACTCTTTTACATGGAAAGTCCGACAAGCTGGGTGATGGAAGCGCATGATGTCGGCGCGCTTGCGGCCATCGCACGCCGCCACGGCGCTATAACCGTCATCGACAACTCATGGGCCAGCCCGATCTTCCAAAAACCGATCTCGCTCGGCGTCGACCTCGTTCTGCATTCGGCGTCGAAATATCTTGGCGGCCATAGCGATGTCGTCTCCGGTGTGGTTGCAGGCTCCAAGGCAATGATCGATCGCATTCGTGCGGAAACCTACCCCTATCTCGGTGGCAAAATGTCACCATTCGATGCTTGGCTCCTCATCCGAGGCCTACGGACACTGCCTATCCGCATGAAGGCGCACCAAGAATCGGCACTCGAAATTGCCAACCGCTTGCAGGCGCTCGATGTGGTTGAAACGGTTTGCCATCCAGGCCTCGCCAACCGTCTGCCGCCCGGCCTCAACGGAACGTCGGGTCTGTTTTCTTTCATCTTCAAGCCTGGAGTTGATGTGCGCGCTTTCGCGAACCAGCTCAAGCTTTTCAAACTCGGTGTTTCCTGGGGAGGGCACGAAAGCCTGATCGTCCCCGGTGAAGTGGTGCTCGAACAGAAGGCGCAGCCAAACTCTGCCCACACGTTCGGCATTAGCGAACGTTCGGTGCGCCTGCATGTCGGGCTCGAAGGCACCGAGGCGCTCTGGAAGGACCTTGAACCGGCGATCAAGGAGGCTTCAGCCGCCTGACCGCTTCTTGAAACTGACGACAAAAGGGGAGAACAACATGAAAAAACTGGTAACCGCAGCACTCTTCACCGCCATGATGGCTGGAACGGCTATGGCGGACACGACCTTGAAACTAGTTGAGGTCATTACAAGCCCAGAGCGCACGGAAACGCTCAAAGGCATCGTTTCGAAATTTGAAACCGCCAATCCGGGGACAAAGGTCGAAATCATCTCCTTGCCCTGGAGCGAAGCCTTCCAGAAATTCGCAACCATGGTGTCAGCCGGAGATGTCCCGGATGTCATGGAAATGCCCGATACCTGGCTGTCGCTCTACGCCAACAATGGCATGCTCGAAAGCCTGGAGCCTTACCTAGCCAAATGGGAGCATACGCCGGGCCTCAGTGATCGGACACTTGAGCTTGGCCGTGACGTAAAGGACACGGCCTACATGCTGCCCTACGGATTTTATCTGAGGGCCATGTTCTACAACAAGAAACTCCTGGAGCAGGCCGGTGTGAAAGAGCCGCCGAAGACGCTGGACGAATTTGCCGACGCGTCGAAGAAGGTTGCCGCCCTGCCAGGCAAATACGGATACTGCATGCGCGGTGGACCTGGCGGACTGAACGGTTGGGTGATGTTCGGCGCGTCGATGGCTGGCTCCAATGAGTTCTTTACCAAGGATGGAACGTCGACCTTCGACAGCCCAGGCTGGGTAAAGGGTCTCACCTATGTGGTTGATCTTTACAAGAACGGTTATGCTCCAAAGGACAGCGTAAACTGGGGCTTCAACGAGATCGTCGCCGGTTTTTACTCTGGCACCTGCGCATTCCTCGATCAGGATCCTGACGCACTGATCGCAATTGCTCAGCGCATGAAGGCCGAGGACTTCGGTGTGATGACCATGCCGAAGGGCCCAGACGGAAAGACGTTCCCGACGATTGGTTTTGCGGGCTGGTCAATGATGGCCAAATCCGAGAACAAGGACTTGTCCTGGAAGCTGATCGAAACCCTCGAAGGGCCGGAAGGCAATATCGAGTGGAACAAGAAGACGGGTGCTCTGCCAGTGCACAAGTCGGCTGAAAAGGATCCTTTCTATGCGAGCGAACAGTTCAAGGGCTGGTTCGATGAGCTTGCTGACAATAATGCCGTGCCAACCACGATGCCGACCTATCTGGAGGAGTTTGCCTTCTTCAAGGATTCGCTCGTGATCAAGACGTCGCAGGAAGCGCTGCTTGGCGATATTACGCCTGAAGACCTCGCCAAACAGTGGGCAGATTACATGACCAAGGCGCAACAGAAGTTTTTGGCGTCCAAGTAACTGACAATAACGGCCGCACGGGTTTTCCAACCCCGTGTGGCCCTCTCGCCGGGGCCCTCGGGCCATCGGCCTCATTTTCCAGATTTTGTAGATCGGCACGGTTGATCGCTGGATCAGTCGTTCTCGACCGATGGCCGATCGGGGAGCGAAACTATGTCTTATGCCCTTGGCGCTGGGCCGGTGGTCGCGCGCAAACCGGCGCTCAAGCATTTTGCCGATTGGGCAGAGCCCTGGTTCTACAGTGCGCCCGTTCTTGTGTTGATCGTTGCCGTCATGCTGGTACCGTTGGTGCTGGGCCTGTCTTATGCCTTCCGGGACGTGCAGCTCCTCAACCCGTTTTCCGGCGGATTTGTCGGGCTCGAGCACCTGAAGACGCTCTCCCAGGATGCCGCTTTCTATCGCGCCTTGAAAAACACCCTTTGGTGGACGGGCGCTTCGGTCTTCCTGCAGTTCTTTTTTGGCCTCATCCTTGCATTGCTGCTGGACAAGCCATTTGCGGGCAGGGGAATTGCGCAGGCTCTCGTTTTCCTTCCCTGGGCCGTCCCGACATTTCTCGCCGGGCTGAACTGGGCGTGGCTTTTTAACCCCGTTATCGGACCTTTGCCGCACTGGATGGTATCGCTTGGTCTGCTGTCAGCGCCCAACAATATTCTTGCCGACCCGCAGCTTGCCATGTGGGGCCCGATCATCGCCAATGTCTGGTGGGGAATTCCATTCTTCGCAATCACCCTTCTGGCAGCACTACAGGCAATCCCGCGCGATCTCTACGAGGCAGCCTCAATCGATGGCGCCAATCCGTTGCAGCGTTTTACCTCGATTACCTTGCCGTTTCTCGCGCCGACGATTGCGATCACCGTCCTGCTTCGAACCGTATGGATCGCCAATTTCGCCGATCTCATCATCGTTATGACAAATGGCGGACCAGCGGACCGGACGCAGATCGTTGCAAGTTACATTTTCACGCAGGCTTTCAAGCGCCTGGACTTCGGTTACGCATCGGCAATCGCGCTCGTTTTGCTGGTGCTCTTGCTGGCATACTCGATGGTGATCGTGATCATGCGTCAGCGCCTGATTGAAAAGGACTAGACGATGGCTAGCAGGATTTTCCTCACACTGGCGCATCGCCTGGCTATTCTTGCCTATATCGTCTTTGCGCTTTTCCCGCTTTTTTGGCTGCTAAAGGTGTCTGTGACGCCAAATGACCTCCTCTACAGCGAAGGAGTAAGACTTTGGCCGTCGCAAGCGACGCTGGACCATTACCGTTTCGTCATAGAAAACAGTGCCTTCCCAACGTTTTTTAAGAACAGTGTCATTGTTGCGGGCTCAACGGCACTTGCCGTTACGTTACTCTCGTCGCTATCGGGCTATGCTCTGTCTCGTTTTCACTTCAAGGGAAAGTATTGGATCGTCGCCCTGATGCTGATTACGCAGATGTTCCCGCTGGTCATGCTCGTTGCACCAATCTTCAAAATGCTGTCGCCGCTCGGATTGACCAACAGTCTGACCGGCCTCGTCATCGTTTATACCGCCTTCAACGTGCCGTTCGCCACCTTCCTGATGCAATCGTTCTTCGATGGCATTCCGAAGGATCTGGAAGAGGCGGCCATGATCGACGGTGCAAGCCGCTTCGTGGCGTTTCGGCAAATCATCCTTCCACTCACGCTTCCCGGGATTGCGGCAACGCTTGGTTTTGTCTTTACCGCCGCATGGAGCGAGTTGCTGTTTGCCCTGATGCTGATTTCAGGCAACCAAAGCGCAACGTTCCCGGTCGGACTTTTGACCTTCGTTTCCAAATTCTCCGTCGATTTCGGGCAGATGATGGCTGCGGGCGTGCTGGCACTCATTCCGGCCTGCCTCTTCTTCCTGCTCATTCAACGTTACCTCGTGCAGGGCCTGACGGCCGGCGCGGTGAAAGGATAATTACCCATGGCTTCAATCGAGTTGAAGAAGATCGTCAAAACCTATGGCGACCATCCGGTCCTTCACGGAGTTGATCTCAAGATTGATGACGGCGAGTTCATTGTTCTTGTCGGTCCATCCGGCTGCGGAAAATCAACCTTGCTTCGTATGATCGCTGGCCTTGAGGAAATCTCCTCCGGGGAACTTTCTATCGATGGTCGACGCGTCAACGACCGCAAACCAAAGGACCGGGATATTGCCATGGTGTTCCAGTCCTATGCGCTTTATCCGCACATGAGCGTCGCGGACAATATGAGCTACTCGTTGCGGCTGCGACGGAGTCCAAAAGAAAAGATTGCCGCTGCCGTCTCCGGCGCTTCTGCAAAGCTTGGGCTTGATCCTTACCTCGCACGGCGTCCAAAGGCACTTTCGGGAGGCCAGCGGCAGCGCGTCGCGATGGGCCGGGCCATTGTGCGCCAACCGAAGGCATTTCTCTTCGACGAGCCGCTGTCAAACCTCGACGCCCGCCTTCGCGAACAGATGCGCGCTGAAATCAAGCGCATGCATGCCGACCTCGGTGCAACATCCGTTTACGTGACACACGACCAGATCGAAGCAATGACGCTCGCATCGCGTATCGTTGCCATGAACGCAGGTTACGTCCAGCAAATCGGCGCGCCGCTCGATCTTTATGATCGTCCCGCCAATCTCTTCGTTGCGGGTTTTATCGGGTCGCCCGGGATGAATTTTCTTGAAGGCCGCTGCATTCACGAAGCAGGCACAAGTTTCGTCGTTCTACCGAATGGCACGCGTCTGGCGCTTGGTCGCGTTGTGCCGGTCGTCAACGAGGAGCAGGTTACGCTCGGCATCAGGCCTGAGCATGTTTCGGTGGCGCCCTCTGATGACGGCGTCGAGGCGGCCGTCGATCTCGTCGAGCCGACAGGACTGGGCGTTATCCTGCACCTGACAGTGCACGGCCTGCCCTTCAAGCTATTCTCTTCTGATCGTGCACTTCTTCAGCCAGGAAAGTCTTTGCGGGTGGGCTTCCCGCAGGAACGTCTTCATCTCTTCGACAGGAACGGAGATCGGGTAGGAGACACTTGATCTCCTACCCGCGTTTTTTAGCGGTGGCTCGGCAACTTCGGCAGGAGCACCGTCAGCAAGCCAAGCAGAGGCATGTATGAGCTGATGCGATAGACGAATTCGATGCCTTCGCGATCCGCGAAGATACCGAGTACGGCTGCGCCAATACCGCCGAAGCCGAAGGCGAAGCCGAAGAACATGCCGGCAATCAGACCGACGCGGCCTGGAACCAGTTCCTGGGCAAAAACAACGATTGCGGAGAACGCCGAAGAAAATACGAAGCCGATCACAACGACGAGAACCGCGGTCCAGAACAGATTTGCGTAGGGCAGAAGCAGCGCAAAAGGAATGACACCGAGGATCGAGAACCAGATGACAACGCGCGATCCAAATCGGTCACCGATGGGACCACCGAAGAATACACCCGCTGCAGAGGCTCCAAGGAACAGGAACAGAAGCAATTGTGCGTCCTGCACGCCGATACCGAACTTCTCGATCGTGTAGAAGGTGAAGTAGCTGGAGAGACTTGCAAGATAGGCATTCTTCGTCGCAGTGAGGACCACGAGAACGCCGAGCGTCATCATCACGGTTCCGCGCGACAGTGGCAATGCGCGGCTGATCGTTGCCTTGCCGGCTGTGGTCCGGCGATGACGGCTGTACCAGACGCCCACCCAGGAAAGTACGGCAAAACCAGCCAGCGCAATCAACGAAAACCAGCTCAGGCTCTGCTGGCCGAGCGGAATGACGATAAAGGCTGCAAGCAGCGGGCCAATTGCCGTGCCGGTGTTCCCACCGACCTGGAAAAACGACTGAGCCAGTCCGTGTCTGCCGCCTGAAGCAACACGCGCAACACGGGAGGCTTCAGGGTGGAAGATTGCCGAACCGATGCCAATCAGGCAGGCGCCTGCGACCAGAACAGCAAAACTATGCGCGAAGGCCAGTGTGATCAGGCCGGCGCAGGTCGAAAGCATTGCCACCGGCAGGGAGAATGGCATGGGGTACTTGTCGGTGACGAGACCGACAGCTGGCTGGAGAAGTGACGCGGTAACCTGGAAGGCGAAGGTTAGAAGGCCAATTTGCACGAAATCCAGCGCATAGTTCTGTTTCAATAGCGGATAAAGCGACGTCAGCAGCGATTGCATGATGTCGTTGAGCATGTGGCAGAAGCTCGCCGCTGCAATGATGGAAAACGTCGTGCGTTGGGGGCTGAACCCAGTGCCGGTCACGGTAGCCATGGTATTTCCTCTTTCGGCTCCCCGCCTGGTTGGCGGGAGTACATCTTTATTTCGATCTGCTTTTATCGTTATTGTTTCTGGCCTGCCTTTGTGTTTTGGACTGTTATCTTCGAGAGTGGGCCAAATGACGAAAATCAAGCCGCGCGATATGATAGACCTGACCCTTGTTGACCACGAAACCAGCCTGCGATTGATCGAGGGCACGAATGAACCTGTGCTGGCGTTGCACCGGATCTACCCGAGCGGTCACCATACGCCGCTGCATCATCACGCGCGGGCGCAGATTTGGTGTGCCCGCAAGGGTGTCGTGTTGGTCAGTACTGCCGGCGGGCGCTGGATGATACCACCGGACCACGGACTGATCATTCCCGCAGGCATGAAACATGAGGCGGATGCAATCAGCACTGTGGAGATGTATTCGATCTACGTGCATCCGGACCTCTTCTTTCCGGAAACGCCCAAGGTCGTGGAAATTACCGGATTGGCTTCCAGCCTGATCCTCGAATTGCTGAGCGAAGACCAAAAACCGTCGGCGTTCCACAGGCAAGGTCTTGTCAGGGCGTTACTGCTGGATGAAATCAATGGTTTGCCGGAGCGTCCGCTCGGCTTGCCGTTCCCGCGAAATGCACGTTTGGCGGCGCTCTGCCGGGATTTCCTGAAGAGACCCGTCGTGAAGATCGAGATTGACGACTGGGCGGCAGCAATGGGGATCAGCCGCCGGTCGTTTACACGGCTTTTCCGTAGCGAGCTGGGCGTAAGTTTCGTTACCTGGCGCCAGCAGGCGTGTATTTTCGCTTCGCTTCCACGGCTCGCAGAAGGGGAATCAGTGACAACTGTGGCGCTTGACGCTGGTTATGAAAATATCTCCGCCTTCACCACGATGTTCCGGCGCATGCTGGGGAGTTCCCCGCGCGCCTACGGAAAACGGACAGTAAGTGAGACAATCTCTATGACGGATGCCTGAGTAGCTCGAGCAAGACGGGAAAATTAGGCCGCCGTCGCACGCATGTCCCGACGAAAATCTGACGGAGACATGCCGGCAATCTGCCGGAAGGCCTTGTTGAAAGCGCTGACAGAACCGAAACCGCTTTCCATGGCGATCTGCAGGATATTGTCGGAGCCATTCATCAACATTGCCTGTGCACGCGAAAGTCTGAGCAGCGTCAGGTATTTGATCAGCGTCATGCCCGTCGATTTGCGAAAGAGGTTCATCGCGTATTTCGGATGCAGTGATGCTGCGCGCGCGATATCTGCTGCATCGATATCGTCGAGAAAATTTGCCGCGATATAGTCGCACATGCGCACAACTCCGGCCGACGGTGCCATGCCTTCATCGTCTTTCGCGCGCTTTCCGTCCGCCGCAGACGAAACAATGGAGTAGGGCTCCAGGAACATGCGCTCTACGCGCAACCGGAGTTCTTCGACCGCATGCTGCGCCTTGGCCGGATCGCCGGACGTCGCGTAACGGAACCAACGAGGAAAATTCTCCCGGTCGGCTCCGTCTGTTGCTGACGTAACCATCGTCGCACCTCCCATCAACATGCCCGATACCGCAGCAGGCAGCCGCATGCGAAAGAAGTGTACGAGCGGCAGGTGCGCCCCGGCATAAAGCGAATCGTCCGATGAGTCGTCCATCTGATGTGGCTGCCCGCCCCAGAAGAGACAGATCTCGCCCGCGTTCAGTTTCAAATTGTGGTCGCCGATGCGGTAATGGACCGATCCTTCCATCACGTAATTCACCTCAACCTGTGCATGCCAGTGGGGTCTCAGCATGATCGGCGGGTGATTGTGGAAGAACTGCAGTGTTGTCGGCATGCCTTCGATGCTGCTCGCGCCGGGTTGATAAACCGCTCTTTCGGCAATCTTACTTTCCGCCAAATCGATGTTCCCTTTTTACGAGACAGATTTCCTGCCGTCGCTAATCTGCCCACGTTCGCTAAAGAACGGCAATTGAAAAAGGGAGGTTTTCAATGTGCTCTAAATTTCTTGGCGCGTCGACAGCTCTAATGCTGCTGGCCGCTCCGGCATTTGCGCAATCGACCACTGTTACAATCTGGAGCTGGAACGTCGCCGCGTCTGCGTTGAAGTCCACCGTCGAAGGGTTCAATAAGCAAAACCCTGACATTAAGATCGTTGTTGAAGATCTTGGAAACAATCAGGTTTTCGATAAGACGCTTGCAGCGTGTGCGGCTGGCGGCGATGGCCTGCCCGATATCGTGACGGTTGAGAATTTTGAGGCCGAACTCTTCTGGAGCCGCTTTCCGGATTGTTTCACCGATGTAACGGCACTCGGATACACGCCTGAGAAACAAGCCCTTTTCCCGGATTTCAAGCGAACGGAACTTGAGGTCGACGGTGTGGCCTATGCGGTTCCGTGGGATTCTGGCCCGGTCGCTGTTTTTTATCGTCGCGATTTCTATGAGAAGGCGGGCGTCGACCCTGCAACCATTAAGACATGGGACGATTTCATCGCTGCAGGAAAGAAGGTCATGGCTGCCAATCCTGGTACGGTCATGGCACAGGCGGATTTCAATGGCGACAGCGAATGGTTTCGCATGATCGCCAACGAGCAGGGTTGCGGTTACTTTTCGACTGACGGACAAAACATCACCATCAACCAGCCTGCCTGCGTTGCGACGCTGGAAAAGGTGAAGGAGATGAAAGACGCCGGGATTATCACGGCGGCAATCTGGGACGAAAAAATCCAGGCGAACACTGCCGGCAAGGCAGCGAGCCAGATGTACGGTGCATGGTATGAGGGCACGGTGCGTTCCGGCTCGCCCGATCTCTCCGGAAAATGGGGCACCTATCTCATGCCCAGCCTGACGGCGGACGGTCCGCATGCGGCCAATCTCGGTGGCTCTTCACTCGCCATCAGTTCCGTATCTGAAAACAAGGAAGCAGCCTGGAAGTTCGTGGACTACGCACTTACCACGAACGAAGGCCAGGTGACGATGCTGAAGTCGTTCGGTCTGGTACCATCGCTCCTCTCGGCCATTGATGATCCGTTCGTCAAACAGGCGCAGCCCTATTGGGGCGGCCAGGCTGTCTGGACCGATATCCTAGCGACCTTGCCGAAAATTGTCCCGAGCCGAGGCACGGCATTCCAGTCTGACGCCGACGCAATCTACAAGGCCACACAGACGAAGTACTTCGCTGGTGGTTATCCCGATGCAAAGGCTGCACTCGACGATGCCGCCAAGCAGATAGAAACGGCAACAGGCCTCCCGCAGACGCAATGACACTGGACGGCGCCTGCTCCCATACGGGCAGGCGCCGTGCTCGAGGTCATTCATCCGGCCCAATCTACTGAACCGGCAACGGGAGGTCGTCATGCCGTCAAGGAACAGGATCGCTTACGCGTTCCTTGCGCCCTATCTTCTGATCTTCGCAACTTTCTGGCTCTGGCCGATCATCAGTTCGTTTTTGCTGTCGTTCCAGAACACGCGCATAAACCCATGGCGGTTCGCGCCCTCGCTCAACTGGGGGAGGCTCGTTGCCGATCCGGCCTTTTACAATGCCCTTTACAACACTCTGATCATCCTCGTCATTCAGGTGCCTGTGATGATCGCGCTGGCGACGGTCATGGCGGTGCTGCTGAATTCGCCGCTCCTGAAAGTGCGTCCGCTCTATCGCTTCGCGTTCTTTGCACCTGTCGTCGTCGGTGAGGTTGCCTACGCTGCGGTGTTCCGGCTGATGTTCAGCGCCGATTTTGGCATCGTCAACAAGCTGATCACCTCCATTGGCCTGTCACCCATCTCCTGGTTCGACAATGCCAACGCTGCCATGGCACTCGTTATTATTGCCGTTACGTGGCGCTGGGCAGGTTATAACGCCATAATCATTCTGGCCGGGCTGCAATCCATCCCGGGCGACGTCTACGAGGCAGCCACACTCGATAAGGTCAGCAAGAGACAGCAGTTCTTTCACATTACGCTGCCACTTTTGAAGCCGATCATCCTGTTCTGCGTGGTTCTTTCCGTCATCGGCACGATGCAGCTCTTTGCCGAACCATTCCTGATTACCAATCGTGGCGGACCGGGCGGCGGTACCGAAACGCTGGGGCTCTTCCTCTATCGACAGGGCTTTACCTCTTTGAATTTCGGCTACGCGTCTGCGATCGCCTACACCATGGCAGCGCTCGCCATTGCCATTTCGCTTCTCAACCTATGGATCGGGAGGGAGCCGAAATGAGATCGAAGTCGAAATCCCTGTTCTGGCAGAAACTCGGTCTGCATGCGGTTCTGACGCCTCTTGCGATTATCTGGCTGTTTCCGCTCTGGATGATGTTCGTGTTTTCAACGATGCCGGACTACGGCATTTTCAGCCCCGATATCGTGCTGGTGCCCTCCACGAACTTCATAGAGAATTTCAGAAACCTTCAGGCAGATACGAATTTTCTGAGGGCAATGTTCATCTCGATCACCGTCGCGGTGATCTATACGATCCTTTCTGTTTTCCTGACATCAATGGCGGGCTGGGCGTTGGCGCGCTACCGCTTTGCAGGCAAGACGGTTGTCGTCGCAATTATTCTCGGGACAATTACACTGCCCTTCGCCGTTGTCGTCATCCCGCAGTTCATCATGGTGGCGCGCGAGTTCAAGCTCGCCAACACCTGGGTGGCATTGATCGTACCGCCTCTGTTCAACTCGCTTGGCGTGCTCTTCATGCGCCAATCCTTCTCCATGATGCCGACTGAGCTTTTCGATGCGGCGCGTGTCGAAGGTGTAAAAGAATGGCAGATATTCCTGCGCGTTGCCCTACCACTCGCACGGCCCACCATGGCTGCCTTATCGATCATTCTCTTCCTGGCGTCATGGAACAACTACCTTTGGCCGCTCCTCATCAATTCCCGCCCAGGAATGATGACCGCTCCCGTGGCTCTTGGCACCCTCATCGGGCTCACCAAGGTTTCATGGGGCGGCATCATGGCGGGGGCTGTCCTGCTCACCGCGCCCATCCTCGTGGTGTTCGTCTTTCTGCAACGTCATTTCATCGCCGGCATCTCCGCCGGTGCGGTCAAGTAAGAAGGAGGCCGCATGGCGGAACTTTCGCTCAAAAAGGTCATCAAACGCTACGGTGCGCTTGAAGTCATTCATGGCGCCGATCTGGAAATCGAGGATGGTGAATTTGTGGTTTTTGTCGGCCCGTCCGGCTGTGGGAAGTCGACGCTGCTGCGCATGATTGCCGGTTTGGAGGATATCTCGGACGGCGATATCAGCATCGCTGGACGGACCGTCAACGATGCTGATCCGGCTGATCGCGGCATTGCCATGGTCTTTCAGTCCTATGCGCTTTATCCGCACATGACTGTCAGGGAAAACCTCTCTTTCGGCCTCAGGATGAACGGCAATCCGAAAGCCGATACCGAAAAGCGTGTCGCACGCGCGGCCGAGATCTTGCAAATCAACGAGTTGATGGAACGCCGGCCCAAGCAGCTTTCCGGCGGTCAGCGGCAACGTGTGGCGATTGGCAGAGCGATCGTCCGCGAACCGCAGGTCTTTCTCTTCGATGAGCCGTTATCGAACCTCGATGCAGAACTGCGCGTCCAGATGCGCGTGGAAATTTCGCGCCTGCACAAGCAACTCGGCACGACGATGATCTATGTCACTCACGATCAAACGGAAGCCATGACACTGGCCGACAAGATCGTCGTGTTGCGATCCGGAAATATCGAGCAGGTGGGTGCTCCACTCGATCTTTACGATGATCCCACCAACCGGTTTGTCGCAGGTTTTGTCGGTTCGCCAAAGATGAACTTCCTCGATGCGACAGTCATTGCCAGCGGCATGAATGATGCGACCGTCGCGTTGACGAGCGACCCAACTGTGCGGCTTTCGCTTGCTGTTGAAAGCCCAATCCCCGAGGGGACAAAGGTTGCATTGGGAATTAGGCCCGAACATTTCACCGAGGCCGGTTCTGGCGATGCCGACCTCCAGCTTCATGTCGATGTGGCCGAGCATCTCGGCAATACCAGCTATGTCTATGCCGGTACGGCAGGCGGTGAGCCACTCATCGTCGAGCGGCCTGAATCGCGCGATGTTGGCAAGCGCGATCAACTGACCGTGGGCCTGATGGCTCGCAAAACATTTCTTTTCGACAGCCATGGCGCGCGTTTGCGCTGATCTTTCCCAAGAACCATCCAGGAACACACGAGGTTTTTCATGACGACCGACCAACCGATCCGCTGGGGCATTATTGGTCCAGGTACCATCGCACGGACTTTTGCAGACGGTATCGCGCACTCCACGACGGGTAAGCTTGAGGCTATAGCGACACGCAACCCCGATAAGCCGGGGCTCGCAGAGGCTTTCGCCGGTGCCCGCATCGTCAGGGGCTATGAGGCTCTGCTCGTCGATCCTCTGATCGACGCCGTTTATATCGCCACCCCCCATACCGGCCACGCGGAGTGGGCAATCAAGGCAATCAGGGCGGGCAAACATGTCCTCGTCGAAAAGCCGATTGCGCTTTCCGCCTATGATGCGGACGCGATTTTCCACGAGGCGAAAAAGGCCGGCGTCTTTGCAGGTGAGGCCTATATGTACCGCCTGCATCCACAGACCGCCAAATTGGTCGAGTTGATCAGGAACCGTGCTGTCGGCGACATCCGCATCGTCCGGTCGAGCTTCGGCTTCAATATGGGCACCTTCCGGCCTGACCACAGGCTTTTTGCTAACGAGATGGCGGGAGGAGGTATCCTGGATGTCGGTGGCTACCCCGTGTCGATGGCAAGACTTGTGGCAGGAGCTACCGACGGAAAAGCTTTCGCAGAACCGGATAAAGTTTCTGGCGCGGCTTATCTCGGCCAATCCGGCGTTGATGAATGGGCCTCGGCGGTTTTGAAATTTCCAAATGGAATTGTCGCGGAAGTCTCATGCTCGATCATGGCTTCACAGGATAACGTTCTCCGGATCATCGGGTCGGAGGGGCGCATCGAGGTCAAGGATTTCTGGTTTGCCTCGGGTCATAAGGGTGGCGTTGGCCGGATCGACATCATCAAGGGGACGGAGACCGAAACCATCGAGGTGCCGGAAGATCGTTGGCTTTATTCATTTGAGGTCGATGCTGCGGGCAAGGCGATCCGTGAGGGCCGGCAGGAGTTTGAAGCCCCCGGCATGACATGGGCGGACACCCTCGGCAATCTCAGGGTCATGGATCAGTGGCGTGCAGCCGTTGGACTTGAGTACGGCGTCGAGAAGGCGTCCATGCGGACCACCAATAT
Source organism: Agrobacterium sp. NPDC090273 (assembly GCF_044772305.1). Lineage (NCBI taxonomy): Bacteria > Pseudomonadati > Pseudomonadota > Alphaproteobacteria > Hyphomicrobiales > Rhizobiaceae > Agrobacterium > Agrobacterium sp. NPDC090273. Next base: position 78,376 of record NZ_JBIVYN010000010.1, on the reverse strand, counting down.
CGCCGGAGGCAAGGTCGAAGCAGGCAACGCCGTGCCGAAACGCCAGATCCCGGGGATTTCGAAACCGGCTTCCGTCGTTGCGCTCGGATTTGAATTTTTCCCGAATTTTGCATCCGCGTCGCTGACACTCGATGCCTTTTACGAGGCAGGCGGCAATCTTTTCGATACCGCCTACGTCTACGGTGGTGGCAAGACCGAGGCGATCTTTGGCGATTGGCATACGAGCCGGAACGTGCCGCGCGAGGAGATTGTTCTGATCGGAAAAGGCGCCCATTCGCCGCTTTGCTATCCTGACATGATCTCCAAGCAGCTCGATCAGTCTCTGGAAAGGTTGAAGACGGACTACGTCGATGTCTATTTCATGCATCGCGATAATCTCGAGGTGCCGGTCGGTGAATTCGTCGATGCGATGGACGCCGAGGTAAGGCGTGGACGCATTCGCGGCATTTTCGGTGGCTCGAACTGGACGCGGGAGCGGATGGACGAGGCGGCTGCCTATGCCCAGAAGAATGGCAAGCAGCAGCCGGCCGCACTTTCCAACAACTTTTCACTTGCCGAGATGCTGGACCCGATCTGGGCCGGATGTGTCGCCGCATCAAACGACGACTGGAAATCGTGGCTGAACGCCCGCAACGTTCCCAATTTTGCCTGGTCCAGCCAAGGGCGGGGCTTCTTTACGGATCGGGCCGGTCGAGACAAGCGGGACGACGAGGAAATCGTACGTGTCTGGTATTCGGATCGCAATTTCGAGCGTCGTGACAGGGCAATCGAGCTTGGGCAGGAACTCGGTCGCCTGCCGATCCACATTGCCTTGGCGTATGTGATTGCTCAGCCGTTCCCGGTCATCCCGCTCATCGGCCCACGCACTATTGCCGAGCTGGAGGATAGCCTTTCCGCACTCGACATCAGCCTAACCGAAGATCAGCTCAAACGCCTGGCGGCCTAAAACAATAGGCGGGGGAGCGATCTCCCGCCTTTTTAATATTTCTGATGGCTGCTAAAGCGAAAGCCGGATGAACTCTGCTCGCGCTGCGAGTAGAACAGGCTTGCGGAGGCTTCATGAGCGATATCAACCGGGACCGTGCCGAAACCGTGATGCGCGTAGCCGGGCTTGATGCGCTGGTGCTCTTCCAGCCAGAGGCTTTCCGTTATGCAATCGGTGCCCAGGCTGGTGTTGCAACCATGTGGGGCAGGGCAGGCTCAGCCATTGCACTCGTTCCTTCCGATGCGACCGCCCCTCTCGCAGCCATTGTCAGCGACCATGCTGCTCCTTCGGTCCGAAAGGTTGCGCCAAACGTCGACATTCGCAGCCATCGCATCTGGATTGATATCGTCGACCTTTCCGGTGTTGAAGAGGTGGCGCAGATCGATGATGCCTACCGGCGTTCCCACAGTGGTGGCTTTCGGCCTGAGACGTTCGACCGTTCGGCTTGTTTTACGCTGTTACGCGAGGTGCTCAACGAGCGTGGGCTTGCAAAGGGGCGTATCGGGGCTGATCTCGAATTCATGCCAGCGGCTGATTTCGATGCGCTGAGACGTGCTCTCCCCGATGTTCTTTGGGTCGATGGATCAGAAACACTGCGCCGTTTGCGTGTTATAAAATCGCCGGTGGAGATAGAACGTCTGCGCCGCGCGGCGCGTGCGGCAGAAGCGGGTCTCGTCAGCCTGGCAGAGGAAGTCCGCCCAGGTGCGACGCTCTCCAGCCTTTCAGCCGCGTGGACAGCCGGTGCGCAAGCCTATGCCAGCAAGAACGGTTTTTCGTTGAGTGGCCATTGGGATTATATTTCGGTCGGACCTGCCTTGTCTGACATGACGGCAGTTGTCACGCCGGGAGCGCTGATCAAGGCGGATGTCGGAACGCTGGTCGACGGATATTCGTCGGATGGCGCGAGAACCTTCTCTTTCGGTCCGGTCAGCTCTCTTGCCGCGGATGTCTTCGCAGCACTGGAAGATGCATTTGCAAACGGCGTTGATGCGCTCCGCCCAGGCAACAGTTTTGGCGCCGTCCATGCCACAATGCTGACGGCCATGCGGAGCAATGGGTTCGGTGAGTATTTCCGGGGGCATTTCGGCCATTCGGTCGGCGGCGGCGTTGGTATCGAGGAGTGGCCGTTTTTCTCGAGCGACAACGCCGAGATCATCGAACCCGGCATGGTCGTTGCTGTTGAAGCGCCTTTTTACGGCGAAGGGCTGGGTGCCCTGATGATTGAGGATCAATTCCTCATAACGGCCACCGGGGCCGAATGCATGACGAGCCTGCCACGTAGCCTGAGAGATCTTTCTCTGCGCTGAGGCTAAGTTTCGATGACGTCTTACAGAAAGTCATCCCGACGCGGGGTGAAGCAGTCAATCAGTTCGCCCTGTTCCAGGCAGAGGCAACCATGCTCGACATTGCCAGGGATAACCAGGCTATCGCCCTGCTTCAGCTCGTAGGCTTCGCCATTGCGGAAAAACCGGAAGCGCCCGCTGGCAACATAGGTGGACTGAACATGGGGATGGCTGTGCAACTTGCCTTCGGCGTCCTTTTCAAAACGGAACGAAACGACCATCAATTCGGCCGCTTCCGAGAGTACGGTTCGCTGGACACCCTGATCCGGGGACACCGTCGGGAAGGCGGGAAGCTGCATATTCATTCTCCTCTATAGAAATGCTGATCAAATCGAACGCGGTGTTCGCAGCATGGCGCGATACCGCATCTGGCTGTTTTTCAGATGAAGGCGCATTGCTGCGCGGGCCGCTTCCTCATCGCCATCCTGAATGGCGATCAGGATAGCTTCATGTTCGCCAACGAGGCGTTCGAGGTCCTCAGGTGACAGCACCTTTTCGGCGCCGTCTTTGGAGACGGCGCGGCGCGGAATTAGTGTCGCTCCGAGGACTTCGAGGAACTCGCTGAAGCGGGGGTTATTGGCTGCATTCGCGATGGCAAGATGAAAGGCAAAGTCTGCCTCTGCTGTCGGCGATCCTTTTGCGGCGCTGCTGCGAAAGGCGTCAAAAGCCTCGATGATCTTCTCTTCCTGCGCGGGAGAACGGCGAACTGCGGCAAGACCTGCAGCATCACCTTCCACGGCTGTCCGCAGTTCCAGCATTTCAATCAACGATGAGACACGAGCGAGGTCCACATTGTCGAACGGGCGGCGTTCGGCAGCTGGCGGCTCCAGCACAAAAACTCCGGCACCCTGACGGGGCTCAACCAGACCATCGGACCGCAAAGCGGCGATGGCCTCACGGACGACGGTCCGGCTGACGCCAAACTCCTGCGTCAATTGTGCCTCGGACGGCAGGCGGTCACCGGTTTTGTAACGGCCTTTGACAATCTGGCTGCGCAGTTCGTCCGACACCTTCACCACAAGGGTCCTGCCTTGCGGTGCTACTGGTTCGGATACGATCGCTTTTGTCATGGTCAGGGCCGTTTCATGGAGGAACAGGGTTCGTTGAAGCCTTCGGATACGCCAATCGCGCCACGACGCGCAATCTTCAGTCGCTGCAAATTTTACTGAAGTCTTCGTTCCGATTCCGCAGACGCGTGTGGTTCATGGTTTCAATTCTCCGTAAAAATCGGATTGTCGGTAAATACGCCGCCCTGAAACCGTGCCACAGCGTCCGTTGCAGCCGGTCTGGGTACAGTTGCATCGATGTGCTGTCGAAAGCTTTCCGCATTGTCTTTCGGTTTCCATCCGAGATAACCGATATGCGAATTGTCCCACCAGCTGGCGTCATTGGCGGATGCGCCCCAGATGACAGGGCAGCCGAGAATGGGTGCGCGATATACGGCTTCGATCAGCGACGTAAAATCATCGTGTGAAAACCAGCTCGATAACATCCGGTGATTTGCAGGTTCGGGTGTGCACGAACCGATCCGCACCAGTGCAGTCTCCTGACCGAATTTTTCGAAGTACATGCGCGCCAGCGCCTCGCCGAAGCATTTGGAAACACCATAGAGTCCGTCAGGGCGAAACGGAACGTCGTGTGTCAGTCGCTCGGTCTGCGCGTAGTAGCCAATCGTATGATTGGAACTTGCAAACACGATACGGGGCTGTCCGTGCGCCCGTGCGGCTTCATAAAGATTGTAAAGGCCGATGATGTTGCCCTGAAGGATCTGCTCGAAGGGGCGCTCCACCGAAACGCCGCCGAAATGGATGATGCCGTCGCAACCGGCCACCATGTCCTTGACTGCGGCCGCATCGGAAAGGTCGCATTGAACACATTCCTCATTCAGGCCCGGCTTTTCCAGAGGTGCGATGTCGGCAACCCGGATGACGTCGGCAAGATGTGCAAGGCGCTGTCGCATAACCTGGCCAAGCTGACCTGCCGCTCCGGTAACAAGAAGCCGTTTCATTGCAATTTTCCTCCAGCAAACAGGATGCGGTCATTCGGTCCCGTGGGCCTATTGACCTTGTCATACATATCGTACAATAAGTGGATAACATATATTATGTGTTTCTTGCAACAACCCCAAGGAGGAGTTTCATGCTAACCGTCGAAACGCGGCAGGCCGTCAATCCAGAGTTTGCCAAAACGCTCGATACGGAGGGGCTTCGCAAGCATTTCCTCGCTAATGACATGTTCCGCTCGGGCGAAATCCGGCTTATTTATACCCATTACGACCGCTTCGTTATGGGTGGCGCGGTGCCAGATGGTGCGTCGCTGACATTGGATAAGGTCGAAGAAACGAAGACCCCGTCATTCCTGGATCGGCGCGAAATGGGCATCGTCAATGTTGGCGAGACCGGAACCGTGAGTGCTGGCGGTGAAACCTATACGTTGAACCGGGGTGATGTCCTTTATCTCGGTGCAGGCTCCGGTGCCGTAACATTTGCTGGCCAGGGTCGCTTCTACATCACGTCATGCCCCGCCCACCGCAGTCTTCCGGCCAAGCTCGTCACCATTGCTGACAGCAAGGAAGTCAAATTGGGTGCGGTCGAAACATCGAACAAGCGTACAATCAACCAGTTCATCCACCCGCTCGTCATGGAAAGCTGCCAGCTCGTGCTGGGATACACGATGCTGGAAGAGGGCTCGGTCTGGAATACGATCCCTTCGCACGTGCATGATCGCCGCATGGAGGCCTACCTCTATTTCGGCATGGATGAGAAGTCTCGCGTGCTGCATCTGATGGGCGAGCCGCAGGAGACGAGGCACCTCTTCATCTCCAACGAAGAAGGTGCGATTTCTCCGCCCTGGTCCATTCATTCCGGCGCGGGCATCGGCTCCTACACGTTCATCTGGGCCATGGCAGGCGATAACGTCGACTATACCGACATGGACTTCATTCAGCCAGGGGACCTGAAATGACAAATCCCTTTTCGCTTCAAGGGCATAAGGCGCTTGTAACAGGTGCAAACACCGGTCTTGGGCAAGCGATAGCAATCGGATTGGCGGCTGCCGGTGCGGAGGTGGTCTGCGCTGCGCGCCGTGCGCCCGACGAGACGCTCGAGGTCATTGCCAAAGAGGGCGGTAAGGCGAGCGCGCTCCTCATCGACTTCGCTGACCCGCTTGCGGCCAAGGATGTCTTTGAAGGCGCTGGTTTCGATATCCTGATCAACAATGCAGGCATCATCCGGCGTGCCGATTCGGTCGAATATTCGGAAGCGGATTGGGATGACGTGATGGACGTCAATCTCAAGGCGTTGTTCTTCACGACCCAGGCCTTCGCAAAGGAACTTCTGGCGTCGGAAAAAACCGGCAAGGTGGTCAATATTGCCTCGCTCCTGTCGTTCCAGGGTGGCATCCGTGTTCCAGCCTATACGGCTGCCAAACATGGTGTCGCCGGTTTGACCAAGCTCCTTGCAAACGAATGGGCGAGCAAGGGCATCAACGTCAATGCCATCGCGCCCGGTTACATCGAAACGAACAATACCGAGGCCCTGCGTGCCGATGCTGCGCGTAGCAAGGCCATTCTCGAGCGTATCCCTGCCAACCGGTGGGGGCGTTCCGAAGATATCGCCGGTGCGGCTGTGTTCCTGTCGTCGCCGGCTGCGAACTACATTCACGGCGCAATTCTCAATGTTGACGGAGGCTGGTTGGCGCGCTGATGCGCCAACCAAAAAATTCATCATATAAGTTGTATGATGAGTTGTTGACAAAGGTAGGGTAGGCTGCTTAATTGCGGCGAGTGGATTTACAAAGGACTTCTGAAATGACCCCTGAACAGATCAAGGCCGCGCTGGGCTCCGGCCTCCTCTCTTTCCCTGTAACGCACTTCGATGCTGAAGGCCGTTTTGCCGGGGATAGCTACAGGGCGCATGTCGAATGGCTTGCGGGCTACAAGGCGCCGGTGCTTTTTGCTGCCGGCGGCACGGGCGAATTTTTCTCGCTGAAGCCCAGCGAAATTCCTGGCATTGTTTCGGCTGCAAAAGAAGTATCAGGCGAAACGGCGATCGTTTCGGGTTGCGGCTACGGCACGGACATCGCAATTGATATTGCTCAATCGGTCCAGAAGGTCGGTGCAGATGGTATCCTGCTTCTGCCACACTACCTCATCGATGCGCCGCAGGAAGGTCTTTACGCTCACATCAAGAAGATCTGCCAGTCGATCGATATCGGCGTCATGGTTTATAACCGCGACAACTCGGTGCTGCAGGCAGATACACTTGCCCGCCTTTGCGATGAATGCCCGAACCTGATCGGTTTCAAGGACGGTACCGGCGATATCGGCCTGGTGCGCCAGATCACCGCAAAAATGGGTGATCGTCTGATGTATCTCGGCGGCATGCCAACGGCTGAACTGTTTGCCGAAGCCTATCTTGGTGCCGGTTTCACGACCTATTCCTCGGCTGTCTTCAACTTCGTTCCGGGTCTTGCCAACGAGTTCTACGCGGCACTTCGCGCCGGCGACCGTGCGACGTGCGAGCGTATCCTCGTTGACTTCTTCTATCCTTTCATGGCGATCCGCAATCGCGCCAAGGGTTATGCCGTTTCCGCCATCAAGGCAGGTGTACGCCTGCAAGGCTTCAATGCCGGTCCAGTGCGCTCGCCGCTCAAGGATCTGACGGAAGAAGAGGTCGGCATGCTCGACAAGCTGATCGGCGCGCACAAGCGCAAGGCCTGATAGGGGTGAAAGGGGAGGAGAGCCCATGAAGATCACCGCTGTCCGTACGCATTTGCTCGAACACCGCCTGGATACGCCTTTCGAAAGCGCATCCATGCGGTTCGATCGGCGGGCCCATGTCCTGGTGGAAATCGAATGCGACGACGGAACCGTCGGCTGGGGCGAATGCCTCGGTCCGGCGCGTCCGAATGCGGCCACCGTCGCAGCCTATTCCGGCTGGCTGATCGGCAAGGATCCGCGCGAGACAGAAAAGATCTGGGCAATCCTCTATAATGCCCTACGTGATCAGGGGCAACGCGGTCTGACTTTGACTGCGCTGTCCGGTATCGACATCGCGCTTTGGGATATCAAAGGCAAACATTACGGTGCATCCGTTTCGATGCTGCTTGGCGGTCGCTGGCGTGAAAGTGTCAAGGCCTACGCGACCGGAAGCTTCAAGCGCGATGGTGTCGACCGCGTTTCTGACAACGCGGCCGAAATGGCCGAACGCCGCAAACAGGGGTTTCATGCCTGCAAGATCAAGATCGGTTTCGGTCTTGAAGAAGATCTGGCGGTGATCAAGGCTGTGCGCGAAGCAATCGGACCTGATATGCGTCTGATGATCGACGGCAATCACGGTTATACGGTTCAGGAAGCCATCACGGTTGGCAACCGGGCAGCGGAATATGGCATTGACTGGTTTGAAGAGCCGGTCGTACCCGAGCAGCTCGATGCCTATGCTCGCGTTCGCGTCGGACAGCCAATTCCGGTTGCAGGCGGCGAAACTTGGCATTCCCGCTACGGCATGTGGCAGGCTCTTTCGAGCGGCGCCGTCGATATTCTGCAGCCTGATCTTTGCGGATGTGGCGGTTTTTCCGAGACGCAGAAAATTGCGACACTTGCGACACTTCACGGCGTGCGTATCGTGCCGCACGTCTGGGGCACGGGCGTGCAGATTGCCGCCGCATTGCAATTCATGGCAGCCATGACGCCGGACCCGGTTCGCGTTAACCCGATCGAACCAATCATGGAATTTGACCGCACCCATAATCCTTTCCGGCAGGCGATCCTGAAGACCCCAATTGAGGCTGTGGACGGTGTTGTCGCCATCCCGAATGCGCCTGGCCTCGGCATTGAGATCAATCGCGAGGCACTTCAACAGTTCAGGATGCCTGACGCATGAGCGCGCTCGAACGCAAACTCTCTGGCGTCGCACCGTCCCCTGCCTTTCCAAGGGGGGCGGTCGACGCACAGATGCATATGTATCTTCCCGGATATCCGGCGCTTGCCGGTGGTCCAGGCCTCCCGCCGGGCGCGTTACCGCAGCCGGACGATTATCGCAAGCTGATGTCATGGCTCGGTGTTGACCGGGTGATTATCACGCAGGGCAACGCCCATCAGCGCAACAACGACAACACTCTGGCTTGCGTTGCGGCCATGGGGGATGTTGCACGGGGCGTGGTGATCATCGATGACACGACGACGGATACCGATATCGAGCGTCTTTCGGCTGCCGGCGCAGTTGGTGCCCGGATCATGGATCTGCCGGGAGGAGCGGTAGATCTTTCCTATCTGGAAACCGTCGATGCACGGGCGGTTTCGGCCGACTGGATGATTGCGATCCAGTTCGACGGCAACAATCTTCTCGAACATCTGCCGCGGCTGGAGAAAGTGCGTGCACGTTGGGTGTTCGATCACCATGGCAAGTTCTTCAAGGGGATCGACCCGGATGGCCCGGAGGTTGCAGCGCTTCTGAAGCTGATCGACCGCGGAAATGTCTGGTTCAAGTTCGCCGGCGTTTACGAGAGCGCACGCCAGGCCTGGCCCTATGACGATGTCGCGGCGTTTTCGCGCCGGCTCGCCCGCCACGCACCAGAGCGGATCGTCTGGGGGACCAACTGGCCACATAATTCGATCAGGGAGACGACGCTCTATCCTGATGACGCGCGCTTGGCAGATCTCGTCCTCGGATGGCTGCCGGATGAAAAGGCGCGACATCTGGCACTGGTGGAGAACCCAGAAGCGTTGTTCAAGTTGCCGCCGTTTTCGGCGGTTTGATGGATTTTGATACCGGTGGAAGGGGAATGGATTCCACCGGCGAATTTTTATGAAAGGTTTTGCATACCGGCCCGGACGGGCGGGAAAATTCGGTCACTGACCCTGGGGAGGGTCTGGCCGTACAACGGAGGAGGAAGAAAATGAAAAAGATAGCAGGCATGCTTTGTGTCGCCATGGGGATGGCGCTTTCCGGCATTTCGGCACAGGCGCAGGAAATTACCTTGCGCTCCGCCGACATTCACCCTGACGGTTATCCAACCGTCGAAGCGGTGAAATACATGGGTGAGCTCCTTGCCGAGCGATCCAAGGGACGCGTCAAGGTTCAGGTCATGAACAACTCCGTCCTTGGTGGTGAAAAGGACACGATCGAACAGACCCGTTTCGGCGTCATCGATATGAACCGTGTCAATGCAGCGCCCTTCAACAACCTGGTCAAGGAAACAACCGTCCTCGGTCTGCCGTTCCTGTTCCGCTCGACCGAGCACATGCACAACACAGTAGATGGTCCGATCGGTGACGAGGTCCTTGCAGCGTTCGAACCGCATGGCCTTATCGGTCTTGCGTTTTATGATTCCGGTGCGCGCTCGTTCTACACCACGAAAAAGCCGATCGAGAAACTGGCAGACCTCAAGGGCCTGAAAATCCGGGTCCAGCAGTCAGACCTCTGGATCTCGATGATGCAGGCTTTTGGTGCCAACCCGACGCCGATGCCGATGGGTGAGGTTTATTCTTCGCTTGAGACAGGTGTCGTCGACGGTGCTGAAAACAACTGGCCGTCCTACGAGTCCGCACGTCACTATGAAGTCGCCAAGAATTACACGCTGACCGAACATTCGCTTAATCCGGAAATTCTCGTCATCTCCAAGGTCACCTGGGACAAGCTGACGCCGGAAGACCAGGCGCTTGTTCGTCAGGCTGCCAAGGATTCTGTCGGCAAAATGCGCGAATTGTGGAGCGCCCGCGAAAAGGCGTCCGAGGAGAAGGTTCGTGCCGGCGGCGCCAACGTCATCAAGGTGAACAAGGAGGAGTTCGCCGCCGCGATGGCGCCGGTCTACGACAAGTTCGTCACCGATCCGAAGATGAAAGATCTTCTGGAACGCGTCAAAGCGGTCAAGTGATCACAGAAAAGCCGGCTCTGGGGACAGGGCCGGTTTTTTCTTGGCGTGCCTCAATAGAGGAGGAAAAACACAATGCGACATTTTATGAGGGCGATACGCCCGGTGCTTGGTGTCCTTAGCCGAGCATCCCTTTATATTGCCGGGATCGGCATGATCGCCATGACGCTGATCGTCGGATGGCAGGTCTTTGCGCGTTACATCCTGAATGACTCTCCAAGCTGGTCAGAACCACTCTCCCTGCATCTGATGTCATGGTTCATCATGCTGGGTGCCGCTGTCGGCGTTCGTGAGAGCGTCCATCTGGGGCTGGATATCGTCCGGTATCTGATGCCGCCACGCGTGCAGGTCGGCATGGACATGACAAGCCTGGCGCTGATCTTCTTTTTTGGCGTCGGCATGGCGTGGTACGGCACGTCGCTTTCCATGGGGACCTGGACGGCGACGATCCCGGTTCTGGGCTGGCCGGGAGGAGTTGATTTCTTCCCCCTGGTTGGCGGTGGCTTCCTGATTGCGCTGTTCGCGGCAGAACGTTTCGTCGATCTCGCCATCGGTGAAGATATTGCAGCTGACGTTCTCGTGCAGGAGGCGGCATAATGGCCTACGCTATCCTTTTCGGTGTCTTTACCTTGCTGATGCTGATCGGGACTCCGATCGCATTTTGCCTGGGTATCGCCTCCTTTGCCACGGTCCTATATCTCGGGCTGCCACCCATCGTGGTGTTCCAGCAGATGAATTCCGGGATGAATGTCTTTGCCATGATGGCGATCCCGTTTTTCATCTTCGCAGGCGACCTGATGGTTCGTGGCGGTATCGCCCACCGGCTGATACGGTTTGCAGCCGGGCTCGTCGGCCATCTTCGAGGTGGACTTGGTCAGGTCAACATCGTGGCCTCGACGCTTTTTGGCGGTATCTCGGGATCAGCCGTTGCCGATGCATCGGCCGTTGGTGGGTTGATGATCCCCCAAATGGCCAAGCGTGGTTATGATCGCGACTATGCCGTCAACGTCACTGTTAACGCCGCCATCATTGCCTTGATGATCCCTCCATCCCACAACATGATCCTCTATTCGATTGCCGCGGGCGGTAACGTCTCCGTTGCCGATCTTTTCACGGCAGGCATCATTCCGGGGCTTCTCCTGGCTTTGGCGCTCATGGTCACGGCTTATATCGTTGCGCGTCGCAAGGGGTATCCGTCTGAGCCGTTCCCGGGCTTTTCGAAGCTGATGTATTATCTCCTGGCGTCTTTCCCAGGAATCCTTCTGATTGGCATCATCTTCGGTGGTGTACGCTCCGGCGTCTTCACTGCGACGGAAAGTTCATGCATTGCCGTGCTTTATGCTTTTCTCGTCGCGATGCTTGTGTACCGCGAGTTGGACTGGCACGGTTTTGTCGAAGCCGTCATGGGGGCCGTGCGCACAACTGCGATGGTGTTGCTTGTCATCGGCACGGCTGCATCCTTCGGCTGGCTGATGGCGTTCCTCCAGGTGCAGACACTGATGATTGCGGCAATCAGTGCGATCTCCGACAATCCAATCATCGTTCTCCTGGTCATAAACGTGATCCTGCTTTTGCTGGGGACGTTCATGGACATGGCACCGATGGTGATTATTTCGACGCCGGTTCTATTGCCGGTCGTCAAAGCCTTTGGCATTGACCCGGTTCATTTCGGCGTCGTCATGATCTTGAATGCCGGTATTGGCCTTAACACACCGCCCGTTGGGACGGTTCTGTTTGTCGGATGTGCCGTGGGGGGCATTTCAATCCGCGAGGCGATGCGCACCATCTGGCCGTTCTTCGGGGCAAGTATCGTGGTTCTTCTTGCCGTCACCTATATCCCCGCGCTTTCGCTCTGGCTTCCCTCACTTTTCCGGTAAGCCATTATCCTCTTCAAATCAGAAGCCTCGCTAAACCAGCGGGGCTTTTTCGGTTTGTTGGGCCAGCGCTTCCTGCTGTTCGCGCTCGTCGAGTTGCAAAAGGTTACCGTGCCTGCTTCGTCTGATCTTGTTCATGTGGTCGCGTGGGCTGAGCCCAAGTGTTCTCTTGAACATACGTGAAAAATAATAGGGATCGGTGTAGCCGACCTCCACTCCCGCCGAAGCAACTGAAAGCCCCGCTTCGAGGAAATGCATGGCACGTTCCATACGTTTGAACTCCTGATATTTTCTCGGGGTCCTCCCGACTCGCTTCTGGAATTCCCGCAGGAAATAATCCCTGTTGTAGGGTGCAGCCTCGGTCGCAGTTAAAGCGATGTCCGGATCGAGAGGGTTGGCCGAGATCATCGTGACAGCTTTCATGACGGCGAGATCAAGTGCTTCCGCCCCTTCCGGCTGAAAGCTCGGGCGGTCGATCCAGCCGAGAAACGCATCATCTATGAATGCGATCAACAGCACCATGAACAGATGGTGCTGGAGAAGGGTGACGGAGGACGGCGGTGCGCTTTGGCGATAATGGCGGGCAAGTGGTTCGAGCAGTGGCCAGCGACTGAGGTGAAGCTTTGGCTTCAGATCCATCTGCGCGATCAGGTTGTGCCGGCCATAAATGTCCAGCGTGAAATGCTGGGCGATACCCCGATAGGTCGTTGTCTTTTCATTCCAGCCGACAAAACGTTGTCCTCTGGAAATCAACATTGCGTCACCTGGCTCGAGCACACGCGGGTCTCCGTCCACCAGATAATGTCCCTGTCCTTCAAGGCAGATGATGAGGTCATCGACCTGATTGGATTTGTCGATTTGCCAGGTACGTGAATGTTCCATCTTGATCGTGGCACGCGTCAGGTTGAGCGTGAGAGCGGCAGGCGGAATGGTGGATAGAATTCCACCTTCGATTTCGTCCATCTTTTTCCTCCTCTTTGTTAATTCACCTTCCTAGCGAATTTTGGTTTTTATACAACATAAACCGCCTATCAGCGCTGCATCGATCCGGGAGGAGATGGAGTGCGGCGAACCGCGCATTGGCATGCGCTTCGCTGGCCTCTTCGGGAGAATCACTTGTACGAAATTGTATTCAGGAATACGTGCCTGTTCGAGGCGCGGGGGGGAGCGTTATGAAATCTCAACGCCTTCTGGGGCTGGGGTATCTCGCGCCTTATATCATCGGACTGCTGGTCTTTACCGCAATTCCGTTTCTCGGCTCTCTCTATCTCAGCTTCACGCGTTACGATCTGATGAGCGACCCGACCTGGGCGGGGCTTGCCAATTACGAGCGCCTGTTTACCCGTGACCGCACCTTCATGAAGTCGTTGAACGTGACATTGTTCTACGTCTTTCTGACCGTGCCGCTCAAGCTTGCCTTTGCGCTCTTCATTGCTGCGATCCTCAATTACAGATTGCAGTTCATCAATTTCTTTCGCACTGCCTTCTACGTCCCGTCGATCCTCGGCGGCTCGATCGCGATTGCCGTGTTGTGGCGCTACATGTTTGCCTCAGAAGGCCTCGTCAACATGGCGCTCGGTTATGTCGGACTGGGTCCGGTCGACTGGTTCGGTGACCCGACAAACGCGCTCTTTACCATCACACTTCTACGTTGCTGGCAGTTCGGCTCGGCAATGGTGATCTTTTTGGCGGCGCTGCAATCCATCGACAAGTCGCTCTATGAGGCGGCGGCGATCGACGGTGCCGGGAAGATCAGGACATTCATCTTCATAACCTTGCCTCTTCTGACGCCGGTGATCTTCTTCAACCTCATCATGCAGATGGTTCAGGCGTTCCAGGAGTTCAACGGGCCCTACATCATCACCCAGGGCGGACCCTTGAAGTCCACTTATCTTCTACCCCTCTACATCTATGACGAGGCGTTCAAGAAGTTCAACATGGGCTATGCCTCTGCCATCGCATGGGTCCTCTTTACCATCATCACCGTGCTGACCCTCGTTGCCTTCTGGTCTTCGAAGAAGTGGGTCTATTACGCCGGCGACAAGCGGAACTGATCTCATGACGGATGTTTTAACCCTCAACGAAGTCCAGGCCGCCCGCCGCGCCAAGCTGAACCTGATTTCCACCAGTATTCGCTATGTGCTGTTGTTTGCGGTCGGACTTTTGATGCTCTACCCGCTCATCTGGCTGGTGGGAGCAAGCTTCAAGACCAATTCGGAGATCTTCTCCGGAGCCGGCTTCATCCCTGAAAATCCGACCCTCGACGGTTATATCCGTGGCTGGGAAACCTCGACGCCCTATACGTTCGGCAGGTTCTTCTGGAACTCGTTCCTGATCATCTTGCCGAAGGTTATCGGAACGGCGATTTCGTGCACGATGGCAGCATATGCTTTCGCCCGTTTCGATTTTCCATTGAAGAAGATCCTGTTCGGTTCGGTCATCGCCATTCTGCTTCTGCCGAATGTCGTCACCCGTATCCCGCAATACATCCTCTTCCGTGATCTCGGCTGGCTGGACAGTTTCCTTCCGCTTTGGGTTCCCTCGGCAATGGCCGGTGACGCGTTCTTTGTCTTCATGCTGGTGCAATTTCTCCGTTCTCTCCCGTCCGACATGGAAGAGGCGGCTCGCGTGGACGGAGCAAACAGTCTGCAGACCCTCGTCTACATTGTCGTGCCAATGCTGGCGCCGGCGCTGATTTCAGTATGCCTGTTCCAATTTATGTGGACGATGAACGACTTCCTGGGGCCGCTGATCTACCTGTCTTCGGTCGACAAATATCCGGTGAGCCTCGCGCTCAAACTCTCCATCGATACCACCGAGGCGTTCGAGTGGAACCGCATCCTGGCGATGTCGGTCCTGACGATCGCACCTGCGCTGATCGTCTTCTTCGCAGCCCAACGGTATTTCATTGAAGGGATCTCGTCTGGCGGGGTCAAAGGTTAAAATGGCACGCGTTCAACTCAAAAACCTAGAAAAGACCTACGGCAACAGCTTCAAGGCCGTGCATGGCATAAATCTCAATATCGAGGACGGCGAATTCATGGTGTTCGTCGGTCCATCCGGTTGTGCGAAGTCTACCACACTGCGCATGGTCGCGGGCCTCGAAGAGATCAGCGGCGGGGATATCGTCATCGGTGACCAGCGGGTCAACGACCTGCCACCAGGCAAGCGATCCATTGCCATGGTCTTCCAGAATTACGCACTTTATCCGCACATGAAGGTGCGCGGAAATCTCGCTTTCGGCCTGAGGATCGCAGGCGTTGCCAAGCCGGACATAGAAAAGGCAATCGACAATGTTGCCCGCATTCTAGAGATTGAACCGCTGCTTGACCGGTTACCAAAGCAACTCTCCGGTGGTCAGGCACAGCGCGTCGCTCTCGGTCGTGCGCTTATCAAGAAGCCCGGCGTCTTCCTTTTCGACGAACCTCTTTCCAACCTCGATGCGAAACTCCGCGCCTCCATGCGGGTGCGGATCACCGACCTGCATCGTCAATTGAAGGCGGAAGGGCTTTCATCGACGGTCATCTATGTGACGCACGATCAGACCGAAGCCATGACGATGGGTGACCGTATCTGCGTTATGCAGACGGGGCGCATCATGCAGGTCGCAACGCCGAAAGAGCTCTACAATCATCCGGCCAATCTCTTCGTCGCAGGTTTCATCGGTAGCCCCGAAATGAACCTCATCGACATTGGGATCGAAGGCGGAGAATTCGTTATTGCCGGTCAACGCCTGCCTATTGGGGACCACCTCGAAAAGCGATTGTCGCGTCGACCGGCGAATGCCGTCATCGGAATCCGTCCGCAGCATTTTTCGCTTGCTGCAAAAGGCGATGGTCCCGTCCTCAGCGCTAAGCTGACCAATGCAGAGTTCATGGGCCATGAGGTCTATCTGCATGCCGATCTACAGGGCCAGAAGCTCGTGAGCGTCGTCGGGGCAGCGGAATTCGAGGCGCTTGGCTCGGACGGCGTCGTCCACCTTCGACCCGACCCGGAGAAACTGCATATTTTTGACAAGGCCGACGGCCGCAATGTCTCGCTGTGAGGAAGAGACTTGCGTGCCTGATATTTCGTGGAGGAGAAACACAATGAAAATAGCAAAAACGATGGCAATGCTTGCGGGTGTAGCCTATGCGGCAATGGCTGCGTCCAGCCCCGTCTCTGCAGCTGAGCTGCGCATGTCCTGGTGGGGTGGCGAAAGTCGCCACGTCGCGACGCAGAAGGCGATAGCCGCTTGCGGCGAAAAATACGGTCATACCGTCAAAGGTGAGTTTACGGGTTTTGATGGTTACCTTGAAAAGCTGACTACACAGATGGCAGGCAAGACCGAGGCGGACATTGTGCAGGTCAACTGGCCATGGCTACCGCTTTTTTCGAAGAATGGCGAAGGATTTGCCGATCTGCGTCAGCTGAAACCGCTGGATCTATCGCAGTGGGATGCTTCCGATCTTGACGCAGGATCGATGAACGGCGTCCTGCAGGGCGTATCCGTTTCGACAACGGGTCGCGTGTTCTTCTTCAACGCGACAACCTTTGAAAAAGCGGGTGTTGCCGTACCATCCACCTGGGACGAGTTTTTTGAAGCAACGAAGACCATCAAAGAGAAGCTGGGCAAGGACCACTATACCTTCAATGCCGTGAAGGAAACGGCGCAACTTCTGGTGACGCTGGCAGTCGTCCAGAAGACCGGTAAGGATCTGGTGGACGCAAAGACCAACCGTGTTGCCTGGACACCTGAGGAGCTGGCAGAAGGCATTTCCTTCCTTGGCAAGCTGGTCGAAACCGGCGCGATCCGGTCACAAAAGGAAGAGGCCGCTGACGGCAACGTCAACCTCTTTGAAAAACCCTCATGGTCGGAGGGCAAGATCGCCGGATCCTATGAATGGGATTCGACCTATTCGAAATATGCCGACCCGTTGAAGGACGGTCAGGTGCTGAAGCCGGTTAAAATGCTGAAACTCACAGACGGTGTCACGGAAGGCGTCTACCGCAAGCCATCCATGGTCTTCTCGATTTCGAAAAACTCGAAGAACCAGGAAGCAGCGGCCCAGATCCTCAACTGCCTGCTGAATGAACCAGAGGGCATTGATGCACTCGGGACGTCGCGTGGCCTTCCAGCCTCCAAGGCTGCGGCTGCACGTCTCGGAGACAAGGGCGAGCCGGAAGTGCGCGCAGCAAATGCGATCGTTATGGCAGCGTCTGGTCCAACCGTCTCACCGTTCAACGAGCATCCGGAAATCCGGTCCGCATTCATCGATACGCTCGAGGAGTACGCATACGGCCAGATTCCGGCTGACGAGGCAGCTGAACAGATCATCGATACGGTCAACGACGTTCTGGCGAAGTTCGACTGACACAGGCAGAACACTCCCGCCACGGGAAGCCGTGGCGGGACTGTGGAAGCCCATAAGGGAAAACACGAGACCAAATCATGCTTCGACCTACTTTAATCGCGCATTCCGCGCGAACGGCAGCTCTATGTCTACCGGTACCTGGTGCACTCTACACCCTGCCTTCAAAAATGGCGTGGCGGCTTAGCGTGCCGGGTCGAGAAAGTGAGGAGCGGCTGGGTGAGGCGGACACGGTCATCACACTGCTGCATGACCTTGAACCGTCGACGCAATATCTGTTCGAAGCGGAAGGGCTAGAGCCGTTCGATTTTTCGACATCGGCCTGCGCCGGTCTTGTCAATGCGACAGACTTTGGAATTCTATCCGATATCGCGCTCGATGACCTTGAGGGTGCTCGAAAAAACACAGTAGCTTTTCAGGAGGCGCTCTCCAATGTCCCCGCTCAAGGCACACTCTGCCTTGGCCCAGGAAACTGGACGGCCTTTCCCATCCGGCTGAAAAACAACATGACCTTGCGGCTCGAAAAGGATGCCGTGCTTCGCGCACCGTCTCTCCGTGACGGGTGGCCAATTCTGGCGGCACGCGACGAACACGGCAGGATGCTTGGAAGCTGGGAAGGGCTTCCTGATGCCTGTTTTGCCGCACCCGTTCATGCCATCGCCGCAGAGAACCTTACGATTGAAGGCCATGGTGTTCTCGACGGCTCCGGCGATAAGGGAGACTGGTGGCAATGGCCAAAGGAAACGCGCAACGGCGCGCGCCGCCCACGCGGACTGCACCTTGTTTCCTGCCGTAACGTAAAGCTTTTCGGATTTTCCATTCGCAACGCAGCCTCGTGGACGATCCATCCCCAAGGGTGCAACGATCTTACCGCGGCCGGTCTGTCCATTATGGCACCTCACGACAGCCCCAACACGGATGGTTTCAACCCCGAGAGCTGCCGTAACGTCACGATTGCCGGCGTTCGCTTCTCGGTCGGTGACGATTGCATTGCCGTTAAGGCAGGCAAGCGAGGGCCAAATGGCGAAGATGATCATCTGGCCGAGACGCGCGGTGTGCACGTCAAGCACTGCCTGATGGAGCGTGGCCATGGCGGGCTCGTGATTGGCTCGGAAATGTCGGGCGGTGTCCACGACGTGACAATTGAGGACTGTGAAATGATCGGGACTGATCGGGGCCTGCGTCTCAAGACACGGCGTGGGCGAGGTGGTTCTGTTACCAATATTGCCATGCGGCGTGTACTCTTGAACGGTGTGCAAACTGCCCTGTCGGCCAATGCGCATTACCATTGCGATGCTGACGGGCATGATGATTGGGTACAGTCCAGAGAACCGGCTGCAGTCAGCAAGGGAACGCCGGTCATTGACGGAATTGTCATCGAGGATGTCAAAATCCTAAAGCTCGCTCACGCTGCGGGTGCGTTTCTCGGGCTTCCGGAAGCCCCCATTCGCAACGTCGATATTCGCGGCCTCACCATTCTGTCTCGTGACCCATCCGCTGTACCAACGCCCCCCATCATGGCGGACCGGATCCGTCCAATGCAGCATGAGGCAATCGTCTTCGAACAGGCGGAGGTCAGGTGCGATGATCCCGCATTGCTAAGTTCGGCCACCGTTACATCAGAAAATGATTGAGCAAAGATATGAAACCAACTGATTATTTTGACAAGTTTGCCAATCGCTACCAGCATTACAAAGGTGGGAGCTGGTGTTACGAGGACGGATGCGTTTATCGCGGTCTCCAGTTTCTCGCCGATGCGACGGGCGAGGCACGCTGGAGGAGCCACCTGCATCGCCTCGCAGACGCGCAGATAGCCGAAGACGGAACGCTTACGGGATATTCGCCGGAGGAGTTCAACATTGACCATATTCTCGCCGGTCGGGTGCTCTTCGCATTGGCGGAAGAAACAAAGGATCCACGCTATCTCGCAGCTGCCGAGCACCTGGCGGGACAGCTGGCAAATCATCCGCGTATCCGCTCGGGAAATTACTGGCACAAAAAGCGCTATCCGCATCAGGTCTGGCTGGATGGGCTTTATATGGGGCTTCCATTCCAGATCGAATATGCCCAGGCGACCGGCCGGCCCGAACTCATCGTTGATGCCTTGCAGCAGTTCTCGACAGCGCTCGTCCTGACCGCTAATCCCGCTGGGCTTTATGTGCATGGCTACGACGAGAGCCGCGATCAGCGCTGGGCTGACCCCATCACCGGGCATTCTCCGGCTTTGTGGGCACGTGCCGTTGGCTGGCTGTCGATGGCGCTTGTCGACGTACTTGCCATTTTGCCTGACGATACGGGAACGGCGTCCCTGCGCAAGCGTACACGTCACCTTCTTGCGGATATCGTGGCGCGGCAGACGAGTAATGGTCTCTGGATGCAGGTGCTCGACGCGCCTGATTTGGTCGGAAACTATGAAGAGACCTCTGCATCTGCGATGTTCTCATACGCCTTGTTAAGAGCGGCCCGTCTCGATCTTGTCGATGGGGACGAGGCGAAATCGGTAATCGTTGCTGGCCGACGTGCACTCGACGCACTCCTCAACACGAAGCTGGTGCAGGATGAGGACGGCATCACAAGGCTGTCCGGCATCGTGCACGTAGCTGGCCTAGGCGGTTTCGAAGGCAACTACCGGAGCGGTACTCCGGAATATTATCTGACTGAGCCGGTTGTCTCTGACGATGCAAAAGGCGTGGGGCCGTTGATGATGGCTTACGCGGAAAGTTTGCGCCTGCGATGACATCGTGCCTTGAGTTGAATTGCGGGAGGTGCCTTCCGCAGTTCATATTCAGTCGGCAGGGCCGAATGTGGACTTCCTATCTGTTCCAACAGCCCTATTGGCTGGACCGTGCCCTCGATTTTGTCGTCCAGTCTTATTCCAAATTCTCTGAAAGTGGACGTACGGCCGATGAGACAGAATGACTGATTGGGCGGGGTTTTTGCACGATTTGGCAACCTATAAGCTGACTTCCGTCTCACCCTCGAAGCTCGTCGCCGGCAAATCGGGCGTCATCAAACTCAACCTTGCCGATATCGCGGCGGCAGGCTGTCGCCGCAGCGACCTCCTCAACAGCAGCTTCGCCCTTCACGGTTTTGGCCTCTGCATTTGTCTCAGCAGCAACCAGCTTTTCTTCAATAGACATTCGAGAATGGCAGACACTTGGCGCGCATTGCGCAAAGTGTGAGCGAGAAAGCTGGTTGCTTCGTTGGGAGCTTCAACAGGAATGGGGAGCAGGGACTTACATCGGATCGATTGCAATCGGGTTGCGGTGTCGAGCTTGCGGTAATAAGAAAGGAAATACTTGGATTCTAGGCTAACTTCCGCGTTGAGCGTGAACGCTTTTGTTAGTCTGCTATTTTATTGCGCCTTTCTCTTTGGGATTTCATTTTGATGAAGACGACTTTTCTTCTCTGCGCTGCAGCAATGGTATTGGCTGGTTGCCAAACTCCAGCCCCACAATCTGTTTTGGATTCGCAACGTCCACCGTCCAGACCGATTAAACGTGACTATTTGGACGCGATGCGCGGAACTATCAAACCCGGTTATTTCACAAAAGCCGAGATTTCGAGCGTAGTGCTGCTCGATCCCGAAAGGCAGATTTACGCTTATTGCACGCGTACGGCGGAACGTTCCAACCCCAATTGGTCGTATATCGGAGTAGCCGTGTATCAGAATTTGAGCGTGGACGCCTCAAAGAATGACTATCGCTGCCGGGACAAGCGATTGCGTTACTATAAATTCCCTGAGTTGCTGACCATGAAGAACTGATGGAGCCGGGCATGCGGCGTCGACCGGGTTGCAACGGAAGGGAGCCGTCATGGCTGTTCTGCGCATCAGCGGACATTGAACTAGTCTCCGAATTCAGGTTTGGTTGAGACAGCTCGATTAGAGGTGGAATTCGGATGATGGGCGACCGTGATGCTGTTGTAGTTAGTCAAATTGTAGAATTGCCCGACCAGCTTGATCAATTGCTGCAAGAGGCGGAAGCAGAAGGCTTTGAGATGATTTCTGTGCTTCAAGACGAATGGCGCAGCGGAGCCAATCGCTTTGAGCGCCCAGGGGAGATTCTAGCTCTTGCCACAATCGATGGTGAGGTCGCCGGTATTGGCGGCACGACACAGGATTTCATGGATAGCGGTTGGCTGCGTATGAGGCGGTTCTACGTTCGGCCAGCCTATCGAAGGCTAGGGGTTGGCAGACAGATCGCGTTGTTTGTTCTTGAACATGCGAAAGTTTTCGATTGCCCGATCGTACTTTATACCGCAGGCCCAGAGGCGGAAGCATTCTGGCCAGCGATTGGATTTACCCCAATTGAGCGCGACAACACGACCCATATCTTTCGTGGCAAGCAATGACGGCTTTGGGCTGGAACCAGCCAAGAAGTTTGAGGCCGAACGATGCACGAGTAGAAAAAATTGATTTGCCTCGAAAATGATTTTTCAGCGAACAAGTTGTGGGGTTTGGCTTCTGTGCGTCTAATTCTCAGATGATCTTTCCCATGCGTTTCGAATTCGCAAAAAAAGCAGGTTGTGCACGGCTAGACAGCCTTCGGTCAAAATTGATGCTTGAATCGTGTGAACGGTGTCGTTGAGGAATGTGATATGCTCGGTAGCAACAGTCCAAATTTTTCATCTCCGATTTTATGCGTTGCGCAGAATGTTGCCGATGTCACGGATCTGTTCCCAAGGGACATCCGCTGATCGTACGAGCAACTCGTCGGGAAGATGCCTGGACGCTCCGGAAATCGATCTCCAGCGCGCGCTGACGGGGAAGTTTTGGCGATTTGACTGGAACTGCGGAAGTGGATTCCGCAGTTCATGTTCGGCAGTCGGTTTTTTGCACGACCTAGAATTTACGGCTGATCGACAGCTTGAAATTGCGCCCTGGCATCGCAGCGATGCCATCGCTCAGATAAGGCATGTAATACTTGTCAAAGAGGTTATCGATCGAGGCATGGACTTCGGTGCCGGCAAATTTACCCTCCTTTGGTGTCCAGTCGAGCGAAATGCCGTGAACTGCATATCCGAGGCTTTCCGGGCGGGCGTAGAAGTACCCAGTACCCTGATTGACGGGAGTGCGTTCTTGATGGGCCACAAACAGACCATTCCAGCTTAGTGACAGATCCCAATCCGGAATTTTGTAGCCAAGTTGCGCCGTTGCCGTAAACGGCGAAAGATCATTTGCGTAGGTATCGGGACCATAGACATCGTTGATCGCACCATGGCGCGATCCATTCATCCATGAAAGACCAAGATTTCCGAACACATATTCCGAATCGTAGCTGGTCGAGAACTCGAGTCCGTAAATCTTGTAAGATGGCGTGTTCCAATAGAATGGGACATTGCTTACACGTGCGAGGTTAGCACTACCGAAACGGCGCGTGATTGGGTTCGTGACGTGATTGTAAAACCCACCAATCGATGCACGTATGGTATCGCCACTGGTGAATACATCGTCGAACTGCTGGGAGACGCCCAGATTGAAGTTGTTGTTTCGTTCGACCTCCAGATTGCGCGATGTCGCAGATGCCGTGCTTGCAACGCTCTGGCTTGAGTAGAGTTCATCAATGACCGGCGCGCGCATCGCGTATGCCCAGTCAGCATAGAATGTCGTATTGGGTGTTAACTCCCAACGGGCGCTGAGTGCTGGCGTCGCCCCGCTGTGGGAAACGGCGGAGTAATCATGACCAGCAAGAGGATTGTTGTAACGGGGGGCTGCGTTCGGAACACCCTCGGAACGAACGTGGTCGAAGCGTATCCCCGGTGTTACCTTGAAGGTGTCGGTGAAGCCGATCTCATCCCGGAAAAAAGCTGAGATCGTCTCCTGCGTGCCCTCAGGTTTGATCCAGGACGCATAATGTCCATAGTTGTACTGGGCACTCGTTCGGTTGCCGATGTCATACATCAGCGAATCGCGGTCATGGCGCATGTACTGGACGCCGTAATTGGCGACGTGCGAGACACCACCGAGTTCGAAATTGGATGTGTTTTCTGCTTCAAGTTTGAAGTCTGTATATTTCGTCTCGTCGTTCATGCCACCAAGTGAGGCTGTAGGTACAAAGCCGGCAATTGTCGGGCGTGTCATATCGAGGCTGGTCGCCGAGAAGCTCGCCATCGCCTTGAAATTTACAAGGTCGCTGTCTCCGTCGTAGGCATATTTCAAGGTGGAGGAGAAGTCTTTCATGTCGCGCCAAGCCAACGCACGCAATCTTGCTTGCTCAGCGCCGTAGCGTGAAATGCTGAAAGCCGTCACGCCAAGATCGCCGCGATTGGCCGCAAGTGGGCCGTAGTCAGCAGATTTTCCGTAAATCACCGAACCACGCAGTTCATGACCATCGTAGGCGGCCCCTGCATTAGCGGAGAAGGACGTCAGCTTGTCGTTCGAGGCGTCATAAACCTGGCCGCCACCCACGCGAACATTATCGCTCTTGCGCCAGATCGCGGATGCCAGTGCGTCGTAGGTCACAGGTCCGCCGAAATCCGATTTTCCATAAATGGCACCGGATTCAAGAAACTGGCGGTTTGCGGTTTGATAACTTGTCTTGCCCCACATGCCGAACGTCTGACCTTTGTTCAGCATGTCCGAGGCTGTCTTGCTTTCCATGATCACGGTGCCGCCGAAGCCGCCGTTGCCGTAACGGACGGACGTTGCGCCTTTCTGGATCTCTACGCGCTTCAAGAGTTCCGGATCGATAAAGACAGTCCCCTGGTCATACCGTTCAAAGTTCTTGGGCGCACCGTCGAGCAGGATGCGTGTGTCGGATTGGCGCGCGAACCCACGAATGGATAAGGTCTGCCCCTGCGCCCTGACACCGCCTCCGGCGGTCACGCCGGGCGTGCGTGACAGAAGCTGTGGCAGGGAGTTGGCCTGGGCTGCTTCAATTTTTTCTGAACTGATTTCGCTGACACTTGGAGCATCACCATTGAAGACGCGACCGCTTTTGATCGTGATTGGCGCGAGAGCCGTCTCGCCGGTTTCGGCGGATGTAGCAGCGGAAGGCGCTGTTTTCTCCATCTTGATCGTTTTGCCACCGATGACGCGGTAGTGAATACCGGTGCCTGACAGCAGTCTGTCGAGCGCCTCGGTCGGTGTCATCGTTCCGTTGACACGAGCACTTCGAAGGCCGTTTGCGATCGATGCATCATAGACGAGTTGTAGCCCCGACTGGCTGGCAAGACGGTTGAGTGCGCCTGTCATCGTGCCAGCTGGCAGGTCGATGGCAACCGTCTGCATTTGCTGCGCATCGGCGCTATGTGGAACGGCCAGGATCGTGACGCTGGCAAACAGAAGCGGAAGAAGGGTTGCTCCGCTTTTGCGGCTTGCAACGGGCTTGTTTCTTTTCATCAGGGGCACCTTTCGGGTGAAGCAGACAGGTTTCTGCTTCCCGAACGAATGAGCCGGTTCATAAAGGACACCCCAAGGAAAAAATTAATAGAGCACTGTGAGGTAGGGACCAGCAGTCATCACCCGAACGTCGAGCGCCGTGGCCAGATCGATGAGAGCTGCGCGCGGATCCGACAAGTCAAAACTACCCGACAGTCGTTTTTCACGAAGCTTGTCCTGCGTTACGATAATGCGACCTGGAATATAACGCTGGAACGCTCCGACAACCTCCTCCAGCGACTTGTCCTCGAAAACAAAGCGACCGTGTCGCCAGGCACCGATCGATGTCGGGTCAACCGCCTCGACCGCGCCGATCGTTCCATCCGATTTGTAGCTCACCTGCTGGTTTTCCTGTAGTCGGCTGGCATCATGCTGTCCTGGCAGATCAACAGAAACACTGTGCTCAAGAACAGCGACGTTTGTCGTGCCGTCTTGCATGTTGACGTCGAATGCGGTGCCGAGCGCAGTGGTCGTGCCACCTGACGCCACGACCGAGAATGGTCGCATAGCATCGGGAGCAACTTGGGCAAAGATTTCTCCGCGCAACAGCAGAACCTGGCGCTCGGTTGCGGTGAAGCGCAAGGCAATGGCGGAGTTGGCATTGAGTGTAATAGTCGACCCATCTGGCGTCGTGACGATCTGCCGTTCCGCCGTGTCCGACATGTAGTCTGCACGCAACCGCATCGGGATGTCGGCAAGATAGAGACCCGCAGCGAGCGTAACGGCGAATGCAACGGTTGTAGCAATCTTGCCATTGGTGAGGCTGCTCTTACGCGTTGCTCTAACAACAAATGCATGGTCGTCCGTCACCAAAAGACCGGCATCGCCCATAAGACATCGAACACGCTCAAAAGCCGCCGCGTGCTGTTCGTCGGCTGCAAGCCATGCCTCAACATCTGCGGCAAGGACCATGTCATCCGGCCGGTCGCGTTGCCGAAGAAAGAGGTCGATAGCCTGCTCGCGAAGTGCGGTCGCTGTTTTCACAGATGTGCCTGTCATAACGTGTCCTCAAGGCACTCCAGGCAATGGAGGTAGGCTTTGCGCAGGTGGCGATCCACCATGTTTTTTGTAATGCCGCTTCGCTTTGAAATCTCTTCCGAATTGAGGTCGCCGATACAGCTCGCCAGGAAGACCTGTCTTCTCTGCAGTGACATCTTCATGATTGCCTGACGCAAAATGTTCAGCCGGTGCTCCCTGTCCGCAAGACTTTCGGCATCGATTACGGGTTGGGGAACAGTGAGTGCCTCTTCGGCGCTCCCGGAAAAGAGCTTCCTTTCGAACTGCTCGCGGCGAAGGCGGTCAATGCCAAGATTGGCGCAGGCCCGAACCAGAAATGCGCGTATCAGCGAACGGTTTTCAGGCAATCTCGGTTTTCCGGTCAGACGCAGATACAGATCGTGCACGATCTCCTGCGAGATACCCGCCGTATGCCCACGCCGGACCATCGCCCGGCAAAGATCTTCATAGTGAAGCTGCAGAGCGTCATCGATGAGGGTGCGGGACGTGGGTTTGCTCCACATGAGGCGGGTTCCGAACGGAAAAGACTGTACTGTTGAGCGGTCCATAGGTGAAAACCTGCAGGATGGCAATAAACATGAGTATTATTATCATGTATTTGTGGTGCCGAATGCTCGCAGGTGAATTTTCGAGGCAAGGCATGATGCTTTTTGTTTGATCCAGCGAAGTTCAGCGGCAAAGGTACGAGGCAGAACCGGAATCGCTAACCAGAGCTGGAATCCAATGCCGACTTTTGACAATGCCTATGCGCGTCTTTCTGATTTCGACGACATGGAAGCGGAGCTGAAGGAGACCCGCCAGCACCTTCATGCCAACCCGGAGCTTTCTTTCGAGGAGGCGGAGACGGCGCGGTATGTGGCGGACAAGCTGGAAGGTTGGGGTTATGAGGTGACGCGCAATATCGGTGGGCACGGTGTTGTTGCCCGTCTCAGTGCAGGAATTGGCGGCAAGGGCATAGCCATCCGGGCGGACATGGATGCGCTGCCAATTCTGGAAGACACGGGCCTTGCCTATGCGAGCACGAGACCAGGCGTAATGCATGCCTGCGGGCACGATGGTCACACCACGGTCCTCCTCGGTGCAGCCCAGTATCTCGCAAAAACCCGGCGCTTTAACGGTACGGTCACACTGGTTTTTCAGCCAGCCGAGGAGGCGGGGAAACCAAGTGGTGCGCAAAAGATGATTGCTGACGGCCTGTTCGAGCGTTTTCCGTTCGACGCGATTTTTGGCCTGCACAATCATCCGGGGTTTGCGGAAGGCACATTCCGTCTGCGATCTGGTCCGATGATGGCCTCGTCCGACACGGCGCACATCACAATCCGGGGCAAGGGTGGTCATGCGTCGCGCCCCCATCTGGCTGTCGATCCGATCGTAGTCGCCTGCAATCTCGTCGTGTCACTGCAGACAGTGGTCTCGCGTAGTATCGATCCGACACAGACCGCTGTCGTTACGGTGGGAACCATCCATGCCGGCGAAGTGGTCAATGTCATCCCCGAATACGCAAAACTGGGGCTCAGCATCCGTTCGTTTGATCCTAAAATCAGGGATCTCCTCGAAGAGCGTATCAAGAAGCTTGCGCGGTCAGTTGCAGAGGGGCACGGGGCAACTGTCGAGGTGGACTATGAACGTGGTTATCCGGTTGTCGTCAATTCCGATGCCGAAACGCAATTTGCGCGTCTGGTGGCAGAGGAGCTGGTCGGTGCCGACAAGGTAGCGACCTCCGATCTCATTCCCGGAAGCGAGGATTTCTCCTATTTCCTGGAGCGCAAGCCGGGGAGTTTCCTGCGGATGGGGAACGGCGAGAATTCAGCCATGCTGCACAATCCGAAATACGACTTCGCCGATGGCAGCCTGACGACCGGGGCCGCAATGTGGGCGCGTCTCGTGGAACGCTACCTCGACGACGAGGCGGCATAATCCCTTCAGTCAACCGACCGAATGCGGCCGTCGCCATGGTGCATCATCTGTGCTAGACGATAGACATGGATTGAAAGGGAGGGTGGCTTTCGGGAGGAGCCGCTACAGTCTCGATGCAATTTGCTGATCACATCAGGGAAATCGAAAACGTCGGGCATGGTGCAAATACCGGACGTGATGACGTTGTTGTCGAGTCGTGGCGGCGATGTCTGGAGGAGTACCGCCTTGATCCTGCCAAGGCACGCGAGGCGGTCATCGTCTCTGAGACGCGCCTGCGTGAACATCGCCAGCAGGCCGAGGATCTCGTCCACATCGCAAGATCCGGCCTGGAAAGGCTCTACCGTCAGGTCGCAGAGCAAAATTACGTTCTGCTTCTCTCTGATCGTCAGGGTGTCACTGTCGAGTTTTTGGGAGACCCGTCTTTCAATAACAATCTGCGAAAGGCAGGTCTCTATCTAGGCGCAGAATGGTCCGAGCCGCGTGCAGGAACCTGTGCAGTCGGAGCGTGCATCGCAACAGGCGAAGCGCTGACAATCCATCAGTCGGATCACTTCGACATGACCCATACGCCTCTCTCATGCACAGCAGCGCCGATTTACGACATGCACGGATCGCTGGCCGCGGTTTTAGATATCTCGCTTCTGAGTTCACCGATCCTCAAGGCGAGCCAGAACATGGCGCGCCATCTCGTTTCGTCTACCGTCCGGCGCATTGAACTTGCGAACCTGATGGCGCATAGCCGCCACGACCTTGTCTTGCGGTTTGCTGGCGCACCGGAATTCCTCGATGTGGACCCTGAGGCGGCAATCTCGTTGGATGGCGGTGGGCTCATCACCGGCATGACGCACGGCGGGGCCCGCATCCTGGCGTCGTCATGCGGTCTTGACTGGAGAAACACCGACGCACTGATCGGGCAACCGGTGTCTCGATTTTTCGAAGCGGAGGTCGACGATCTCGCATCCCTGACCAGAAGCCGCTTGCCGCAGGACAGACGCATCGCGGTCCGCGATGGTTCAACGCTTTACGTGCATGCGATCGAACCGCAGCAGCGCCCGATCGGCGTCAATATTCGGCGGGATGTGCCGCATTTGTCTGCCATGGACCGCCTTGGTGGTCAGACACCAGACATCGAGGCGCTGCGCCGCAAGGTGAGAAAGCTCGCACCAACAACTTTGCCAATCCTGATTCAGGGAGAGACGGGAACCGGCAAGGAACATCTCGCTCGCATCGTGCACGAGGCAAGCGGTGTCACTGGCCGTTTTGTTGCTGTCAATTGCGCAGCAATCCCCGAACAATTGATCGAAAGTGAGCTGTTCGGATATCTGCCAGGCGCTTTCACCGGGGCGCTTGCAAAAGGACGAAAAGGTTTGATCGAGGAGGCGGAGGGCGGAACGCTTTTCCTGGACGAAATTGGTGACATGCCGCTTGCTGCGCAGAGCCGGCTTCTGCGTGTTCTGGCCGAAGGCGAGGTGCTGCCGGTCGGTGGGTCGGTCGCCAGGAAGGTCGATTTCCGTGTGATGTCGGCATCCCACAGGCCATTAGCGGACATGATAGCGGATGGCCGTTTTCGGGGCGACCTTTATTACCGGCTGAACACGGCAATTCTCACCCTCCCATCGCTCCGCGAGCGGAGCGATTTCCATTGGGTAGTTAAACGACTGCTGGAAAAACATGGCCCCCGACGGGGACCGCTCTCCCTGTCGAGCGACGCGGAGACGGCGCTTTCTGCCTATCCGTGGCCGGGTAATATCCGTGAACTCGACAATGTCATCGCATTTGCAGGGGCAATTTGTGAAAACGGTGTAATCGAGGTGGAGGATCTCCCCGAAAGCGTCATGCCGCATCAACCGGTCGATGCACAGGGCAACCGCGAGCAGGAACTGCGGGCGGTATTGTCGGCCTGCCAAGGCAATATTTCAGAAGCTGCACGCCGCCTTGGCATCGATCGTTCAACGCTTCATCGGCAAATGAAGCGATACGGCATTGGAAGGCTCCACTGATGCAAACTGCAACACCTGTTGCGCCACAGGTGTTGCAATCCCGGTTATCCAAAAAAACTATCAATGATCCGGATTGCCCGGCGGGGAAGGGGTTTTCGGCCTCTCAGACCTGCTGGCATGTCTCTTGCTGCCCAATTGGCATTAAAAGCAGCCAATGGGAGAAAACATGCGCGCGCTCAGGTTTCATGCGGCCAAGGATCTGCGGATCGAAGATATTGCCGAGCCGGAAAAGCCGGGTCCCGGTCAGGTCGTTGTCCGCAATAGGTTCGTCGGAATATGCGGAACAGATCTTCATGAATATAGCTACGGCCCAATTTTCATTCCCAAAGAACCGCATCCGTTTACCGGCGCCCATGGTCCCCAGGTCCTCGGCCACGAATTTGGTGGTGTTGTCGAGGCAGTTGGCGAGGGCGTAACCAACGTCAAGGTGGGCGATCGCGTTTCGATCCAGCCACTCGTCATGCCCCGGTCCGGTGACTATTTCTCGGATCGCGGATTGTTTCACCTTAGCCCTGAATTGGCCCTGGTCGGTTTGAGCTGGATCGGCGGAGGGATGGCGCAAGCTGCGCTCGTCAATGACTATAACGTCCAGAAGATACCGGATGACATGACGGATGAGGAGGCAGCCCTGGTTGAGCCAACCGCCGTTGCCGTCTACGCCTGCGATCGCGGTGGCGTTACCGCCGGCAATAGTGTGCTGGTCACTGGAGCCGGACCGATCGGCATGCTGACCCTGCTTGCCGCGCGTGCTGCCGGTGCCGCACAGCTTTTCGTTTCAGACCTCAACGATAAACGTCTCGACTACGCACGAGAGATTTTGCCCGACGTCATTACCATCAATCCAAAGCGCGACAATGTTGGTGATGTCGTTCGTTCCCGGACCGAGGGCAATGTAGGTTGTGATGTCGCCATTGAATGCGTGGGCAACGAACACGCGTTGAAGGCATGTGTGGACGCGGTGCGCAAGCAGGGTGTTGTCGTTCAAACCGGCCTGCATCCGCACGAAAACCCGCTCGACTGGTTCCAGGTTACTTTCCGAGATCTGGAGGTCAAAGGCTCATGGGCCTATCCCACGCATTATTGGCCCAGGGTGATCAGGCTGATTGCCTCTGGACTACTTCCGGCGAGCAAGGTCGTCACCAAACGCATCACGCTTGATACCGCCGTCAAAGAGGGTTTCGACGCCTTGCTCGATCCGGCCGGAACGCATCTCAAAATCCTGATCGATCTCTCGAAGTAAGCATCATGCTACCAGCGCCGGGAGAGGAGCCCGGCGCTGGTGCTCTAAGGTTTTGGTCGGCGCCCGCGAAACGGACGACGACTAAAGAAGTCCATCAAGCAACCATGGAGGAGATGATATGCTTGACGTTAGCCCTGCGACAAAAATCGATGCCGTACTTTCCAAGTTGAGTGAGGCCCTGGAAAGAGGAGATGTCGAAGCCGCCGTCAACCTCTTTCAGGAGGAGTGCTACTGGCGCGATCTCGTGACGTTCACCTGGAACTTGAAAACCATGGAAGGGCGCCCGCAGGTCAGGGACATGCTGCAGAGCCAGCTGTCTCGTATCAAACCTCGCAATTTCGTACAGGATACCAACGAAGCCGCAGGTGACGCAGGCGGCGTTACGGATGGCTGGTTTGAATTCGAAACGGCGACGACACGTGGTTACGGTCATATTCGTCTGAAAAACGGCCTGATCTGGACGTTGCTGACGACGATGATCGAAATCAAGGGGCATGAAGAACCAAAGGGGCTTCGCCGTCCGATGGGGGCGGAACATGGGCATGGCAAAAACCGGACGAACTGGAAGGAAAAGCGCGAGAAGGAGACCGAAGCACTCGGTTACACGACACAGCCCTATGTTGTGATCATTGGCGGCGGACAGGGTGGTGTTGCTCTCGGCGCCCGGCTTCGCCAACTGGGTGTCCCGGCAATCATCATCGAAAAGAACGAGCGGCCGGGAGATAGCTGGCGCAAGCGATACAAATCACTCTGCCTGCATGATCCGGTCTGGTACGACCATCTCCCCTATATTCCCTTCCCGGAAAACTGGCCAGTTTTTACCCCGAAGGACAAGGTCGGCGACTGGCTGGAAATGTATACGAAAGTTATGGAGCTCAACTATTGGGGCTCAACGACCTGCAAATCGGCCAGCTACGATGACGCCGCCAGGGAATGGACGGTTGTCGTCGAGCGAAACGGCGAGGACGTCGTGCTGCGGCCCAAGCAACTCGTGCTTGCCACCGGCATGTCGGGCAAGGCCAATGTTCCAAAGATACCTGGGCAGGATCTCTTCAAGGGCGAGCAACAGCATTCGTCACAGCATCCTGGACCAGACGCATATGCCGGCAAGAAGGTTGTCGTCATCGGCTCGAACAACTCCGCCCACGATATCTGCGCAGCACTTTGGGAGGCTGGAGCCGATGTCACGATGTTGCAGAGGTCTTCTACGCATATTGTCCGTTCAGATTCCCTGATGGAAATCGGGTTGGGTGATCTCTATTCGGAACGGGCGGTTGCCGCGGGCATGACGACGAGGAAAGCCGACCTGATTTTCGCTTCGCTGCCCTACCGGATCATGCATGAGTTTCAGATACCGCTTTACGATCGGATGCGTGAGAAAGACGCCGATTTTTATGCGGCACTCGAGAAAGCAGGCTTCATGCTGGATTGGGGTGCTGACGGCTCCGGTCTCTTCATGAAATATCTGAGGCGCGGGTCGGGTTATTACATCGACGTCGGCGCCTGCGATCTTGTCATCGACGGCTCAATCAAACTGAAATCCGGTTCAGACGTATCACATCTCACAGAGGATGCAGTTGTATTGCAAGATGGCAGCGAGCTCAAGGCAGACCTCGTGGTCTACGCGACCGGCTATGGTTCAATGAACGGCTGGGCCGCCGACCTCATTTCCAAGGACGTTGCCGACAAGGTTGGAAAGTGCTGGGGGCTTGGCTCTGACACGCCAAAGGACCCGGGACCATGGGAAGGCGAGCAGCGCAATATGTGGAAGCCGACCCAGCAGGAGGCCCTCTGGTTCCACGGCGGAAATCTTCACCAGTCGCGCCATTACTCCCAATACTTGTCTCTGCAGCTCAAGGCACGTCAGGTGGGGCTCGATACCCCCGTCTACGGCTTGCAACAACGCCATCATCTAAGCTGAATTCGAGGAAGCGCCGGGGAAACCCGGCGTTTTCTATTTTGCAGACTTTGGGAAAATCACTGTTTGTGCCAGCCCCGTTTTCTTGCGGTTTGCGATCGAGATTGTCGCGCCGAAACGCTCGATAATCTCCTTTGCGATCGCCAGCCCAAGTCCTGCACCCGGGACTGATTTTCGCCTCGCAGGGTCGACGCGGAAAAATGGCTCGAACACGCGTCCGATCAGCTCCTCGGGAATGCCAGGACCTTCGTCGGTGATTATCACGACCACCTCACTATCATCCTGTGTCAGATGGATATCGGCACCCTTCCCATGGGTGACAGCGTTCAAGATGAGATTGCGCAGCGCTCTTTTCAGCGCATGCGGAGCAGCCTGGATTACGGCCGAGTTATCCGGTTTTTGGAAGTCGATTGCGTCCTGGTGTCCAAGGTCACCGAGTTCGCTGGTGATTTCCTCCAGCATCTTGCCGACATCAACGTCGCGAACCGGGTCCTGACTGACCTCTTCGCGAACCAGCATGATGGCGCTATCGGCAATCGCGTCGAGTTCTTCGAGATCTGCGAGCCACTTTGCCCGTTCGGCATCATCCTCGATGAACTCTGCTCGAAGCCGCATGCGGGTCATTGGTGTTCTGAGGTCGTGTCCTGCAGCGGCAACGAGGCGCATCCGGCTTTCAACGGCTGTCTTGAGGCGTGCCGTCAAGGTGTTCACGGCACGCGCCGTGGCGCGTATCTCACCGGGGCCAGTCTCTGGCAGATGTGGCAAAGATCCGTCAGGCCCGATGCTCTCCGCTGCGTTTTCCAGCAGGTCGAGCGGGCGCGTGATTTTTCGCGCGGCGAAGATCGAAACAAGAGCGCTACCCAGGACGATCAGCACGATCCACATGCCAAACGTTTTCCAGCCGCCGGGAGGAGGGCCAAGATTAGGGACCTCTGCCACCAGCCAGCCGCCTTTCTCGAGCGCGACAGCGGCAACCGGTGCCGGATGGTTCTCGACGCGGACCACCATTGCGGCCCGACCGTTCCCCTGGATCGCGAGCGCCTTGCCAAGA
Source organism: Agrobacterium sp. NPDC090273 (assembly GCF_044772305.1). Classification (NCBI taxonomy): domain Bacteria; kingdom Pseudomonadati; phylum Pseudomonadota; class Alphaproteobacteria; order Hyphomicrobiales; family Rhizobiaceae; genus Agrobacterium; species Agrobacterium sp. NPDC090273. The sequence goes on along the minus strand of NZ_JBIVYN010000010.1, from coordinate 44,427 downwards.
AATTCGGAGAGCATCCCGTCGACATGCCCGGCCGGTGGTTCGGCCTGGACTGACAGGCCTTCGTCGGGCAGCAATGCCGGCTCGCGCTCTGCGATGGTGACAGCCAATCCAAGGAGGCGCGCGATGGGATCTATCGTAGAGAGAGGTGAGGGTGGCTGCAGCGTTTGTTGCGCCGTGAATGTCGCAAGCGCCACGACAGCAATGATAGCAGCGATGAGGAGCGCTGCTATCCGGTTTCTGAGGGAATTCATCGCTGCACCGGTTGGGATTTAACGGATACGGTCATCTGGTAACCGCCGTTTCGGACAGTTTTGAAAATGGGCGGAGCATCATCCATATCCAGTTTTTTGCGCAGGCGGCTCATCAGGACGTCGATCGACCGGTCAAACGGTCCGCGGTCCCTGCCTTGCGTTAGGTCAAGTATCTGGTCGCGTGAAAGCAGACGACCGGGCCTGTCCAGAAATACTTTCAACAGATCAAACTCGGCGCCTGTCAGATCGATCTTTTCGCCATTCGTGCGTGTAACCGAGCGCTGTTCAGGGTCAGCAAAAAAATCTGCAAAGCTATAGACGTTTGCACCTGGTGCAGCAGGCTCCTGGGCGCCTGAACGGCGAAGCACTGCCTTGATGCGGGCTGTCAGTTCGCGTGGATTGAAGGGTTTGCCGAGATAGTCGTCTGCGCCGATTTCAAGTCCGACGATACGGTCCACGTCCTCTTTTAGCGCTGTGAGAAGAATAACAGGTGTGCGTGTCTTGCGGCCCTGGAGGTCGCGGCAGATATCGAGGCCGGAACCGTCTGGCAGCATGACATCCAGAACGACGAGATCCGGATCAGAGCTTGAAATACGTTCTTCAAATTCGCGGCGATCCGCCGCCGCAGAGACCCTGAAGCCCTGCGAACCAAGGTATTTTGCAAGAAGCGAACGAATTTCGAGATCGTCGTCAACAATCAATATGTGAGTGGGTGCGTTAGCCGTCATTTTATCCAACCTTTTGGCGGCACTATATCGAAACGGCAGAAATAAAAGCCGGATTTTTGCAACGAAAGCTTTCTGACGCTCGTCCGGAAACATTCGTTTACAAAAATGGCCAATCGGGCCAAGGCCAGAAACATTGGGACGAAAGAGGGAAACTCTGCCCCCATAATCTCTTTCCGTGCCCCACAAGGGAAGGAAAGAAAGATGAAACAGCCTCTGTTGATTACTGCCGTCGTCTCCGCCGTCATATGTGGCGCCGCCGTGGTCTTGCCTGCCGTAGCGCAGGATGTGCCTTCGCAGAATGTAACGAAGGAGCAGGCAACCCCTGTCCGTCCAGATCACCTTTCGCCGCCGGCGCGGATGGACGACGTCGCCGTCCATTTCACCTTTGGGCTCGCAGCACAGCTTTCTGCGGCGGAAGTCTATATCGGCATCACTCCCGATCAGCTCGGCCCATGGCGCACCTATACAACCGCTTTGCAAGACGTACTTTCCCTTGGTCCCAGACCGCCGCGGCCGTTGCCTGACTTTGCAGCGGATGCGTCCGGCAGGGATAAATTGCCTCCTGCGCAGGTCCGGACAGACGAAGCTCCTGAAGCCGGTCTGCCGGGTGAGCGGCTGGCGGGTGCAATCCTTGCCAAAGCTGAAAAGGCCAAGGCCCTGCAAGGTGCAGCCCAAACGTTGCGCACAGTCCTGACATCGGACCAACTGGCGAAGCTCTCCGGAGTAGAGAAGATGTTGATTGCGCCTCCTCCTGGTCCCTCCCTGAGGGGCCCCAGCGATCCAATGGAGGGGCCGCCCTCCGGGGATGCGCATTGGCATGATAACGACGGGCCGAGAGGCTGACAAAATCAGAAATTCCTCCTTTAAAACTGCCCCCCAGTAAAGGAGGAACCCGGCCGGAAACGGTCTAGCCGGGGGATCGCCGACTTGCGGTCCCCCGCGCGAATTCAAAAGGACATCAGGATGAAATATTTCTACGGCGCACTGGCGTCGCTCTTCGGTCTGAGCCTCGCATTGTCGGTTGCCTTAGCGAAAGACAAGCCTTCGTCGCCAACTCCGGCCAAGACACGCCAGGAGGAAAAACAGCCAGTTTCTGTCTGCGCGAAGGCCAAGCAGAAGATGGCGAATGGAAAGGCCGCACAAGCCAACTGCACCAAGGCAGTTTCGAAGAGAGCGGCTACCCGATAATTATCGGACAGGAAAGACACATGAAAACGGCACGCAAGACAGGCGCGTTCATCGCTCTCGCGATCCTCGCGGCAGGCGGCTTCTGGATCTCTTCGCAATATAGCAGTGCTGCGACACCAAACGTCATGACGGCTGCGGTGACGCGAGGAGATGTTGAGCAGACTGTGCTTGCGACCGGCACTTTGAAGCCATCTCGCCTGGTTGCCGTCGGCGCCCAGGCCTCGGGCCGCATTACTGCAGTCAAGATCGCCCTTGGCGACGTTGTCAAAGCGGGTGATCTGATCGCCGAGATTGATTCCGTAACACAGTTGAACAGTCTCAGGACCGCGAAGGCGGCACTTGCCAACGTTAAGGCTCAGCGCCTTGAAAAAGAAGCAACGCTGCTTCTCAACAATCAAAGCCTTGCCCGCCAAAAAGACATGGCCTCTAAAAATACGACGTCGCGCGCGGATCTGGAAAGCGCGGCTGCTGCTCTTGCTGTCAGCGAAGCGCAAATCCAGGCGCTGGACGCGCAGATCGAAGAAGCGCAGGTCGCCGTGGAGACAGCACAAGCCAATCTCGACTACACAAGGATTATTGCACCGATCGCCGGTACTGTGCTTTCTATCGTCAGCCAGGAAGGCCAGACGGTTAATGCAACGCAATCTGCACCGACCATCGTTATTCTTGGCCAGCTCGATAGCATGACCGTACGTACGGAGATATCCGAAGCCGACATCACCCGCGTTCAGCCAGATCTGCCTGTCTATTTTACCGTGCTCGGAGAACCCAACAAACGCTACGAGGCGACGCTTGCCTCGATCGAGCCTGCGCCAGAGTCCGTTCGCAGCGATTCCAGCTTCAGTTCATCCAGTTCCTCAACGTCGTCGTCTTCCTCGTCGAGTTCGACCTCTTCGTCCGAGGCGATCTATTACAATGGCGTTTTCAACGTGCCGAACCCGGATGGGAAGCTTCGGACGTACATGACTGCCGAGGTTCACATTGTCCTCGGAGATGCCAAAAACGTCCTGACCATCCCTGCTGCTGCTCTCGGTGCGCAGCTTGGAGATGGCGCCTATTCGGTTCGTGTCCTCGTCGACGATGGCAAAGTCGTCGACCGCAAGGTCGAAACCGGACTGAACAACAAGGTTACGGTCGAGGTTCGTTCCGGCCTTGCCGAACATGAGCGTGTGGTAACGGGCGAGGCGTCATCTCAGGTCACGACGACTGCAGTCGGTGGCCCAGGTGGTGGACCGCCGCCGATGGGGTTCTGAGCCATGGGCGAGCCACTCATTGCACTTAAGGCGGTCAGCCGCGAATACCCCTCCGGCGATGGCACAATCAGCGTGCTCAAGAACGTTAATCTGACGATCGAGGCCGGTGAAATGGTCGCCATCGTCGGAGCGTCCGGTTCCGGAAAGTCGACGCTGATGAATATTCTTGGCTGCCTCGACCGGCCGACCTCCGGAACCTATACGATAGCTGGTCAGGAAACGGCCAATCTCGATGCGGATGCATTATCAGCGCTCAGGCGCGAACATCTGGGGTTCATCTTTCAGCGCTATCACCTTCTCGGCGAACTGTCGGCACTCGGCAACGTGGAGATCCCTGCGATCTATGCGGGGCAATCCCAGGCTGGACGCAAAAGCAATGCTGCGAAGCTGTTAAACCGCCTCGGTATGGGCGCGCGACTGGATCATCGCCCAGGCCAACTCTCCGGCGGGCAGCAACAGCGCGTTTCCATCGCCCGCGCCTTGATGAATGACGCCGGTATTATTCTGGCTGATGAGCCGACAGGCGCTCTCGACAGCACGAGCGGCGAGGAAGTGCTGCGCATCCTCAGCGAATTGCACGCCGAAGGGCGCACAGTTGTCATCGTGACCCACGATATGGCAATCGCCAGGCGCGCCGACCGCATCATTGAAATCAGCGATGGGGAAATCGTTTCTGATCGCCCGGAGCGCGACAACGCGGAAAATAGAGTTGTCTCAGGGGCTTCAGCCGCGAAACTCGAACCTGCTTCAGAAGGTGGCCTAAGTGGGATCTGGTCATCCCTAAAGGAAGCATTCCGCATGGCGCTTCTTTCTATGCGGGCGCACAAGTTGCGGACCTTCTTGACGATGTTGGGCATCATCATTGGTATTGCCTCAGTCATCGGCGTAGTTGCACTTGGGCAAGGATCACAACAGCGCGTGCTACAAAATATTTCAAGCCTTGGAACGAATACGCTGGAAATCTTCGCAGGCAAGGATTTCGGCGACATTCGGTCGGGAAAAATCACAACATTGGTGGTTTCCGACGCGGATGCCCTTGCAGGCCAGCCCTATGTTGCTGCGGTGACACCTACCGTATCGACATCAAGTACAGTCCGCTTCGGGGCGAAGGAAGCAAACGCGCTCGTCAACGGCGTCAGTGACCAGTATTTTGCTGCCAAGGGCACGAAGCTGTCGGAGGGCCGCTTTTTTGACGCGGCGAGTGTCCGCGAAAAGGCGCAGGACGTCGTGATTGACGAAAATACCCGTAAGTCGCTCTTTGCCGACTTCACCGGTAGCCCTGTCGGGCGGGTCATTCTGATCGGCAAGGTTCCAGCCCGCATTGTTGGTGTGACCCAGGCGCAGCAGGGCGGCTTCGGTTCGAGCCAGAACCTGTCGCTCTATCTCCCATACACCGCCGTCCAATCCCGGTTCCTCGGCAGTCTTTCATTGCGCAGTATCACGGTACAGGTGAGCGACGATGTAGAGGCGTCATTGGCGGAGCAAGCGGTGACGTCCCTTTTGACACAACGCCACGGCACCAAGGATTTCTATATTCTCAACACTGACGACATAAGGGAAACGATCACCAGCACCACGCGGACCATGACGATCCTCATTGCTGCCATCGCGGTGATTTCTCTTCTCGTAGGCGGCATCGGTGTCATGAACATCATGCTCGTGTCAGTGTCAGAGCGTGTCTCCGAAATCGGTGTCAGGATGGCCGTCGGGGCACGGCGCAGCGATATTTTAAGGCAATTCCTGATTGAGGCTGTACTCGTCTGCATCATCGGAGGATCCCTCGGCATTCTCGGCGGCCTCGGGTTCGGAGCAGCTTTCAGCCTCTTCAGCAGCAATTTTGCCCTTGTCTACTCGGGGACCTCGATCGTCGCGGCCTTTGTTTGCTCAACCCTGATCGGCGTCGTCTTCGGTTACCTGCCGGCTCGCAACGCATCCCGTCTCGATCCGGTCGCGGCACTGTCGTCTGGCTGACTAACAGGGAATTTGAGAGCGTACATTCGTCTCATGCTGGAGGCGGAACGGGGTTTTCAAGAAGCCACCTTGCGCTCTCGGTGTCTGTGACGAGAACCGTTGCCAGGCCTGCTGACAAGGCTGCCCGCAACGAGTTGTATTTGTGCACGCCGCCAGAGGTAATGATCCGGCAGGGTATCTGTCTGTACTCCTCAAGATCGAGCGCGATCACCCGCTCATTCATGCCGTGGTCCACGGGATTGCCCCGCCCATCAAGATAATGCCCGATGATATCTCCCACCGCGCCGGCTGCCCGCAACTCTTCGATGACCTGTTTTGAAGGCAGACCATAGCGCACCTGGAGTGATTCCTTCGTCAGGTCCCCAACGCTGAGGCACGATGCCTCTACATTCGCGGCTTCCTGCAAAAGATCACGGAAGGCAGGTTGCGCCATGATGATGTCGCGAGAGCCTGCACTGTCGACATAAATCGGGGCGGCGAGATAATGGCATTCCGCACCGAGAACCTTGGCAAAGCGCCGTACGATTTCGAAGGTGTTGATTTCTGAACCTCTTGTCAGCCCGCCCATCATTGATCGAACCTTGATGTCGGGAGCGTTGACTGGCGTCATGTGCTCGACGGTTTCGCGCAACGTCGTGCCCCAGCCAACACCCAGCGAGGCCGGTTTGCGAACCTGGATAAGCCTGTCGAGAAAGGCTGCCGTTGCTCGCCCGATGACTGTCTGCAGTTGGCCGGGGTCTGCAGGTGTCATGACAACCACAGCTTCTTCGAGCCCGAAAACCGAACAAAGCTTCGATTCGAGTTCGACACTCTCGGCAAGTGGGGATGCAAAGCTGATGCGCACAATACCCTGATCCAGGGCCATCGCCAGCAACTCGTTGACGCGCCTGCGGGTGAGGTTCATTCGCTCAGCGATCTGCGCCTGCGTCAAACCTTCGACGTGATAGAGCCACGCCGCCTTCACCATCATGTCCCGGTTATCCAAACCATCCCCCGTATCAATTGTCACATGTGCGTAACATTTGTAACTTAATCATTGGCCGCAGAGGGAGGCGTGGTCAAGCCCATCCGGTTCGCAAGAGCCCACGCTTCCCAAATCAATGATCTAGCATAGTGCGGCCCTCCCAAACGGCGACCACATGAACCTCGTAACTTTCGATTGTGACAGTGTTCTCAAGGTCCGTAATTTTTTCGGTTGGCCAACTGTTCACACCTGAAATCTGCCCTTCGCGGTAACCGCGCGGGGCCGTCATCAAAGCTTCACCGGGCCGTAAAAAGCCCTTCATCAAAACGGTGCAGAGACGGGTTTTCCGTTTCGGCCCATCGTCGTCTGTCATCTCTCGAAGGAGAAATCACGATGCTTTCCATCAATCGTCGCCACGCGCTTGGATTGATGGGCGCTGCCGCAGGCACGCTCATCTTGCCACGCATGTCATTCAGCCAGGGTCAGCGGCCGTCGGTAACGATCGCTGTGCAGAAGATCACCAACAACAACACACTTGATGTCTGGTACGAACAGTCGAACGTCGGTGAGCGGGTCTTTTACCCGAACCTTTGGGAAGGCCTGATCCTGCGCGACTGGATGGGCAATCAGGGACCTGTTGCCGGACTGGCGACGGAATGGAAGCGCATCGATGACAAGACCCTTGAACTGAAGCTTCGCCAGGGCGTCAAGTTCCACAATGGCGACGAATTGACGGCTGAAGACGTGGTGTTCTCCTTTTCCAAGGAGCGGGTGTTTGGTAACACTGAGCCGAAGGGCGGCAAGACGATCTTCGAAGCCGACAACAAACCTGCGACCGTCAAGGAATTGCCGGCCGTTGTGCCTGGTGCAGCACGGCGTCTTTGGCCGGCGCTGGCAGGTGTCGAAGCCGTCGATAAATACACCGTGCGTTTCCACAACGCCACGCCGGACGTCACATTGGAAGGACGTCTCTATTCCGGTGGCAGCCAGATCGCCAACCGTCGTGCCTGGGATGAGGCTGCGTCCTATGCGGAGTGGGCGCGCAAGCCAGTCACCACAGGCCCTTACATGGTCGGTGAATACAAGCCCGACGTTTCGCTGACGCTCGTTGCCTTCGATGAATATTGGGGTGGCCGTCCGCCACTTCAGGAAATCCGTTTCGTCGAGGTTCCGGAAGTTGCGTCGCGTGTGAACGGCCTGCTCTCAGGCGAGTATGATTTCGCCTGTGACCTACCACCTGACCAGATCGCCACCATTGCGGCAGCGCCGGGCCTCGAAGTGCAGAATTCCGTTATCTGGAACCATCGTATCTCGGTCTTCAACACCCAGAACCCGATCCTTGCAAATCCGCTCGTGCGTCGTGCAATGACCCATTCGATCGACCGTCAGGCGATCGTCGAGGCGCTCTGGGGTGGCCAGACGGTTATCCCGGCCGGTCTCCAGTTCGATTCCTACAGCGCAACGAAGATGTTCGTCGATGGCTGGGCTGCTCCGGAGTTCAATCCGGAACTGGCGCAGAAGCTCCTCAAGGAAGCCGGTTACAAAGGCGACCCGATCCCATATCGCCTGCTCAACAACTACTACACCAACCAGACTGCCAATGCGCAGATCATGGTCGAGATGTGGAAACAGGTCGGTCTCAACGTCGAGATCGAAATGAAGGAAAACTGGGCTCAGATTCACGATCCGCAGGGCGTCAAGGGCGTGCGTGACTGGTCTGCCGGAAACTCCATCAACGATCCGATCACGCCGATGGTCACGCAGTTCGGTCCGAACGGTGAAGTGCAGCAGAAGAAGGACTGGTCAAACGAGGAGGTTAACAAGCTCTCCGTCGTTATGGAAACCTCGACCGATCACGATCAGCGCAAGAAAGCATTCGCGCGCATGCTCGAAATCTGCGAGCGCGAAGATCCGGTCTATCAGGTTCTGCACCAGAATGCCGTTTTCACCGGCATGAAGAAGTCGCTCAAGTGGAAGGCCGCGCCCGCCTTTGCAATGGACTTCCGTTCCAACAACTGGTCGACCTGATCGATCAAAAATTGCGCCGGCCACCCGATAAGAGCGGCCGGCATTTCTATTGCCGTTTCTAACGACGGCTTGAACTTCCCTTCCAATAGAAAAGGTGAGCGCGATGACGTCCAATCTTGTGGAGTTGCGTAACCTCAAGGTTTCCTTTGATGGCGTTCAGGTGTTGCATGGCATCGATCTCGATGTGAAACGCGGCGAGGCGATCGGTCTCGTCGGTGAATCAGGCTGTGGCAAGTCGGTCACCTGGCTTGCAGCTCTTGGACTTTTGCCCGGTAAGGCAAGCGTTACCGGTTCGGTGAGCGTTGAAGGTCGCGAGCTTGTTGGGCAACCGCGCGCCGCACTTGAGGCCGTACGTGGCGGTAAGATCGCCATGATTTTCCAGGATCCGTCTTCGTCACTCAATCCTGTCATTCGCATCGGGCGCCAGATCACCGAGGCGCTGTCTCTTCATCGCGGCTTGAGGGGCGAAGCGCTCAAAGCTGAAGCACTGCGTTTGCTGGATATGGTCGGAATTCCCGATGCACGTCGTCGTATCGACCTTTTTCCGCATGAATTCTCCGGCGGTCAGTGTCAGCGTCTGATGATCGCCATGGCGCTAGCCGGCGAGCCTGATCTCCTGATTGCCGATGAGCCGACGACTGCGCTCGATGCAACCATCCAGGCGCAGATCCTCGACCTTCTTATTGAACTTCGCCGCGAAACCGGCATGGCGACTGTGTTCATCAGCCACGACCTTGGCGCCGTTGCGCAGGTCTGTGAGCGTGCACTCGTGATGTATGCGGGCCGCGTCGTTGAACAGGGCGAAATTGCCGCCTTGTTTGCCAACCCACGCCATCCCTACACCCGTGGTCTTTTCGATGCACTTCCTAGCCTCGATGGCGAACGCAAGCGCCTTGTTCCTATCCCCGGAACCGTCCCCGATCCACGGCACCTGCCGGAAGGGTGCGCGTTTTCGCCCCGCTGCTCGAATGTCGTCGATGCCTGCCGAACACAAAGGCCTGAAATATCGGCGGCGTCCGATGGCCGCAGAATTGCCTGCCTTCGGCCGCTCGGTTCAACGCCAAAAATGAGCCGGAGCCCGGTCCTTGAAGGAGCGTTCTGACATGGCAAATCTGATTGAAGCACAGGATCTGGTCAGAACCTATCAGGTGCGGCGTGGCGTCTTTGGAAAACAGACACCCGTGCGGGCAGTCGACGGCGTGTCGCTCTCGGTTCGTCCCGGTGAAACACTCGGGATTGTCGGTGAAAGCGGATCTGGCAAATCGACACTCGGTCGGATGTTGCTTGGAATTGACGCGCCACAGGGGGGAAAGGTCTCTTTCGAGGGACAGTCGATGCCAGCTTTCGGGACACCGCAATGGCGCAAGCTGCGTGCAAAAATGCAGCTCGTCTACCAGGACCCGCTTTCGGCCCTCGACCGGCGCCTGACGATCGCTGCACAGATCGGCGAGCCTCTGGAGATCCATTCTCTTGTTCCGAACGAGCACGTTGCTTCACGCGTTGGCGAGCTTATGAGTGCGGTCGGTCTGCGTCCCGATCAGGCAGGGCGCTATCCACATGAACTTTCAGGAGGCCAGCGCCAGCGAGCCGTCATCGCCCGTGCACTGGCGTCGCGCCCCAGGCTTCTTGTTTGTGATGAACCAGTTTCAGCGCTCGATGTCTCCATCCAGGCACAGGTCGTCAACATGTTGCGCGATCTGCAGGAACATCACGATATCGCAATGATCTTCATCAGCCACGATCTCAAGGTCGTTCGCAACATCGCGGACCGTGTCGCCGTGATGTATCTCGGCCGTATTGTCGAAGAAGCATCCTCCGACGTGATTTTCCGGACACCCCAGCATCCTTATACCAAAGCGCTGGTGTCGAGTGTTCCGGTTCCCGGCAGACCGCTCGAAGGTCGTGTGATCCTGCAAGGCGAACCGCCAAATCCGGCGAGCAGGCCAACGGGCTGTGCGTTCCATCCCCGTTGTCCGATGGCGACTGCCGAGTGCCGCAATACGGTGCCGGAGCTTCGCGCGATCGCGCCGGGACGCACGGCCGCCTGTCATCTGGTGCCGGCACTTGCCGTTGCTGCCTGAGGAATAGAGACGATGATACGTTATGTTCTCATCCGCCTGTTGCGCGCATTTGTGACCATTCTTGCCGTGCTGACATTCGCTTTCATTGTCCTGCGCATGTCCGGCGATCCAGCGCAGGTTATGCTCGGGCCCGATGTTCCCGAGGAATCCTTGCGGGCTTTTCGCGTCGCGTGGGGGCTCGATCAGCCGCTCTGGGTGCAATACCTCGCTTACATGAAATCGATCTTTACCGGTGATTTCGGTGTGTCGATGCGCGACAAGGCATCCGCCATTCAACTCGTCGTCGAACGCATTCCGGCAACCCTGCAACTGACAATACCAGCGCTGCTTCTGAAACTGGTCATCGGTATTCCGGCTGGCGTCTATGCCGCCCTGCATCGTCAGAGCGTAATCGACCGCGGCGTGATCTTTGGCGCCATTCTCGGTTTCACAATCCCGTCTTTTGTCATGGGACTGTTGCTGGTGCTGATCTTCTCGATCACGCTTGGTCTTCTTCCATCGGGCGGACAGGACACCTGGCAGCACGGTATCCTGCCGACTTTGACCATGAGCATTGGTGGTATCGGCATTCTTGCCCGGTTCTCCCGCTCAGCAATGATTGAAGTCATGAGCCAGCCATTCATCCGGACGGCCTCCGCCAAAGGGCTGAAGTGGAATGATGTGGTCTGGACCCATGCACTGCCGAATGCAGCCGTACCGATTGTCACCATTGTCGGCTTTATGGTCGGCTCCCTGATTGCCGGTGCCGTGGTGGTGGAATCCATCTTTTCCTGGCCAGGCATCGGCAGGCTTCTGGTCGTGTCGGTCACCAACCGCGATCTGGCGGTCGTGCAATGCATCCTGCTTGTCATTGCCGCTGCAATGGTCATCTCCAACCTCGTCGTCGACCTGCTTTATGGCTGGCTCGATCCCCGGCTTCGCAGCCAGTCCGGCCATTGAGGAGTGTGATCATGACGGTTGCAGACACTTCACTTCCCACCAAATCCGAAAACCATATGCTCGTGCGCATCGGAAAAGGCCTTCGGAAACTGCCGTTCTCCGTTGGCTTCGGTTTCTTCTGGCTTGGCCTCATGGTTCTGGTGGCGATCTTTGCCGATCAGCTTCGTCCTTATGGGATTGCGGCCATGGACCTTCGGGCCCGTCTTGCCATGCCGGGCACGTTTCCGCATGTGCTTGGCACAGACGAGCTTGGACGGGATGTCCTTTCACGCCTGATCCAGTCGATCCGCGTCTCTTTGGTGATAGCGTTCGGCGCAACGATCATATCCGCAGTTTTCGGAACGACGCTCGGTTTCCTGGCGGCCAAGTTCCGGGGAACGGTGGAGCATTTCGTGCTCGTGCTGGCCGATTTTCAGGCAGCCTTGCCGTTTCTCATCATGTCGCTTGCGGTACTCGCCTTCTTTGGATCGTCCATGCCTCTCCTGATTTGCCTGATGGGATTTTACGGTTGGGAGAGATACGCGCGTATTGCGCGTGGTCTGGCGATTTCTGCCAGTGCACAAGGTTACGCCGCAGCCGTCGTGCAGCTTGGAGCAACGCCGTCGCGCGTCTACCTCAAGCATATCCTGCCCAACGTCGCTTCGACCCTGATCGTATCTATGACACTGACGTTTCCCGAAATCATCCTCATGGAAAGCGGCCTGTCGTTCCTTGGCCTTGGCGTTCAGCCGCCGGAGACAAGCCTCGGCAACATGGTCGGCTTTGGCCGTGAATATCTCACCCGCGCGCCATGGATCATGCTGGCTCCCGCCTTTGTCATCATGGTCACGACGCTTTCGATTTCGCTGGTGGGCGACTGGTTGCGCGACAAACTCGACCCAACACTTCGCTGACCTCAACCTGATCAGGATATGCCCATGACAAAAATCACCGGCCACCGTGGCGCCCGCAATCTCTGGCCCGAAAATGGCCTGACCGGCTTCAGAAACGTTCTTTCACTTGACGTCGACGCAATCGAGTTTGATGTCCATTTGACCGATGCAGGCGAGTTGATCGTGATCCATGATGCGACCCTGGACCGGACAACCGGAGGGCAGGGAGCTGTCCGCCGGCTTTCTGCAGAAGATCGCATTGCCACCCGCCTCAAGGATAGTCAGGACGTCGTTCCAACATTATCGGAGGTGCTCGAGGTTCTCGCGCCTTCAGGAAAAGATCTGCATGTCGAGATCAAGGTGGATGAAGTGGGAAAACCCTATCCAGGGATTGCCGCAAAAGTCGCTGCAGAGATTGAGAGGTTCAAAGTTGGCGGTCGTTGCCACCTGACCTCCTTCGACACATCGATCCTGGAAGATTGCCGCCTTGAAGCCCCAGGTATCGCCCGCCTTGCTTCCGTCAATCGCGACTGGGCTCAAAGACAGGGTGGCCTTTCGAGCTTTATCGACACAGTTGAGCGCCTCGTCGATATCGTTGCAATACACCATGAGCTCATGGACGAGGAATGGTCGAATATTACCGCAAAACTGCCGCTGTCGCGTCTCTGCGTCTGGACGCTGAATGACGAGGGTCTGATCCGCGACTGGCTGCAACGCGGGATCGGTCACTTGACCAGCGACAGTCCGGATCTCGCACTCCGTCTGCGCGCCACGCTTACCGAAACAGCATAGTCCTACCCCTGGAGAAAACGAAGATGAGCAATCTAATTGGCACCGGCTTCAACGCTGGTTCGGACGACGGTGAACTGGCAACACTTGAAAGCGATCTGAGGGCGCTTGCAGATATTGGCTGCGACACCGTCGAGATCGGTGTGACAAGCCTCGATATCGTGGCGGGCGGCCGTATCATCGAAGAGCGCGCCGAGCGCTTCGTCAAACTCGTCAAGCAGTTCGATTTCCGATACACGGTACACGGCCTTGTCTCTTCCAATTTCATGGATCCTGTGACCTGCCGTTATCAGCTCGATGCAGCAAAAGCGCTCGCAGTGCTTTGTGAGCGCATCGGAGCCGGTATTCTCGTCCAGCATGGGGGTGCACTGCGTCCCGACCAGATTGCCGAACGTGCCGATGCCGACAAACGTGAGCGTGACGCGCTCGTCGAGCTGGCCGAGTTTTCCAAAGAACATGGTGTTCGTGTTGCGCTGGAAAACATCTTCTCGACGCAGCCCGGTCAATATCGTCAAACGCCTGCAGAGGTCGCAGAGACCGTTCGGACCATCAATCATCCGAACCTTGTCGCGCTCATCGACTTCAGCCACGCCTATATCGAGTCCACCTATCGCGGGCTGGATTTCCGCGACCAGCTTCGCGCCATGGCACCCGTGGCCGGTCACTTGCATGTCCATGATTCATTCGGGCGTCCGCAGGGGTTTTATACGGCCTATCATCCGCAGGAAAACACAGCGCTCGGGATCGGCGATCTGCATATGCCGCTTGGCTGGGGCGATATCGACTGGGACGATATCTTTTCGGAGCTGACCTTCCTGCCGCAAACCGTACTGATGATGGAGATCGGGCGGCGTTACCGTTCCGAACAACCGCAAAGCCTCGAGCGAGCCAATCGTTTGATTGCGCTGAATAGCGGCAAGGCTGCAATAGCCGCTGAATAAAACTCCCGATCGTATCCCTCCGGCCTCGTCACAACGTGGACGGGCCGGAGGCAATGCGATTAAAGGGCGGAGGCGTCACCGCAACGCAGACGCCGTGATTGGCATGTGTTGGGCAGGTGAACGCGTGCGATGTGTAGTGTCTGCGTTGTTTGATCTTGCTCGGGCTTGTCGCTTTCCCGAACCAAAATCAACACACGGTTTTGAAACGCTCGACACAGGTCGAAAGGACCTCGTCCATGGGGCGTGCCTGCCAGCGATGCGAGAAGATCTCGACCTCCTGCGGTCCGAAGAACCCGGCCGCCTCGATCATGGCGCGAAACGCCTTCAGATCAATGACGCCGTCGCCCATCATGCCGCGGTCATTGAGGGGATCGGTCGTTGGCACCAGCCAGTCGCAGATGTGATGCGCAAGGATCTGTCCGTTGCGCCCGGCGCGCGCTACCTGAGCCTCAAGCTCGGGATCCCACCACACATGGTAGACATCGATGGCAACCCCTGTTCCGGCGCCAAGCTTGTCGCAAAGATCTAGAGATTGTTTGAGCGTGTTGAAGCAGGCCCGCTCTGCTGCGTAAAATGGATGGAGCGGTTCAATCGCAAGCGGGACACCTGCCGCTCGAGCATAAGGCAAAAGCTCGGTCATCCCGTCTTCCACCATTTGCCGTGCGCCCTTGATGTCGCGTGAGCCGGCAGGCAAACCGCCAACAACAAGAACCAGGCAGTCGGCCTTCATGGCGGCAGCCTCGTCTACGGCGCGTTTGTTGTCATCGATCGCCTTGAGACGCCCTTCCGCATCCGGTGCCGGAAAAAAGCCGCCGCGGCAATGACCGCTCAGGCGCAGTCCGTTTTCCGCAACGATGCGGGCTGCTTCAGAAAGACCGACGCCATGAACATGTTCACGCCACGGAGAGATGGCCGTAATTCCGTGCGCAAGGCAAGCGTCCACGATGGCACCGAATGAACCGCCCTGGCGGACGGTAGCGAAATTGATCGAAAGACCTTCCAGGCTCATGCGGCATCCTCCCGTTTTTCCTGAAGTGTTTTGAACGTGGCAAGAGCCGCAGCATCGTTGATGCCGAGGCCGGGTGCCCGCAGTGTAGTCTCGAGTGAAATTTCTCCGTTGCGGATCTGAAGCCTCGGGCGGCCCTTTTCTTCGTGATAAAGGTCGCTGTGTGCCGATACCCATGCCCGGCCTTCTTCAGGTGAGGCACCTTGCATGCCGTCCACGTAATGATGGCCATTGCGTTCGATATGCGTCAGACCAATGATTGATGCGAGTGCGAGATCCTGCTGGAGCGCGATGCCGGCCTGGGTTGTCAGGTCTTCTGCCGACATGAAGTAGCCGCCATCCTTTTCCTCGTTCCAGGCATCGACCCGCATTCTGTTCAGGATGGAGCGGTAGAATCCCTTGCAGGATTTGGACGAAACACCGCGATAACCCTGCTTTTTCGCCTCGAGAAATGCGTCTTTGGTACCGTCGGACTCGTCGATCTCGACTGATATCCGACGTGCAACTTTGCTGACGGGCACGGAAAGAGCGCTCGCACGGGCAAAGGGCTGCTCCACGAATAGCAGCGAGTGGCGTAGACGCGTGAGAGACGGCGATGCCTCAATGCGATCGATGAGGTCGATCAAGGCATCTTCATTCTCAAACTGTTCATTGCCGTCGAGGGTTGCCTGATAATCGGGGAGCGTGTCGAGGACAGACGCAATGGCCGATAGCCGCTCCACGTCGTCCTGTGGCCTGCCGGAGACCTTCAGCTTGAAGTATCGTGGCCTATAGGCCCGGATTTCGTCTTCAAGGCACTCAGGTAAACCGTCATTTCTCGGTGGTGTTTTGATTTCGCCCCGTGTCAGAGCGTCGATGTAGCCCACCGTGTGACGCAACATAATCGTTGGTTTTGGCGACAGGTCGCGGAGAAAGAAGCCGACATCAAAGCCGTCAAGATCAGGCGTCGTGCTGGTATCAATGCCGGACAGGTTCTGGCGCACCGCGTCGGCAACCGGTAGGGCGGTCAGGCGGCAAAGACCGTCCAGGATCGCACGGTCGACCAGGGCGAGCCCGAAAGATGCGATGAGGCCATTCAAGCCCTCTTCTGCAGCGTTCTGGTGCTGTTGTGGTTCCAGCTCGGCATGAATGGAAAATGCGCTTGCGGCCTTTGCCGCAAGCGCAAGTGAAACCGCAATTTCTAGTGAGCGCCGTAACTGACGCTCATTGTCGGTGTTGCTCAGCGCCGGGTTCTTGTCAAACCACTTCGGTACCATCAACTCGGCGGCGTAGCCGTTCGCTGTCCGACCGGTGTGGTCTTCAACGGTTAGGCGCAGAAAGATCTGCCGTGCCTCGGTGACAGTCGCAGCCCCGAAACGAAACGGCATACGCATTGTCACACCGCGTTCAAGAACTTCGGCGTCGACAGCCCTTAAGATGTGGGGAGCGGCCATTTCAATGGATACCCCTCACGGCGAGAAACGCCTTCATGCGGTGGGTGGCTTCATCCGGGTTCGAGAGGACATTCGCCTTGTCAGCCAGCCGGAAGAGTTCGGCGAAATGTTGCGTGGAACGGGTGCTTTCCTGCCCTCCGACCATGGTGAAGTGATCCTGCAGGCCATTGAGGTAGGCCAGGAAGACGACGCCCGTCTTGTAAAAACGCGTCGGTGCCTTGAAGATGTGCCGCGAAAGCGCGACCGTGGGTTCGAGAATGTCGAAGAACTCGTTATCTGCCCCGCGCTTCAGGCTCGCAAGCGCCTTTGAGGCCGCCGGTGCAATCGCGTCAAATATGCCAAGCAGTGCATCCGAATGGCCCTGGTCATCGCCGGCGATCAGTTCGGCATAATTGAAGTCGTCACCCGTATACATCCGCACACCTTCGGGTAGGCGGCGGCGCATGACGATTTCCTTCTCCTTCGACAAAAGCGAAATCTTGATCCCATCAATCTTGCTGGCATTGCCTTTGATCATCGCTAGGCAAGTATCCATGGCCGTCATGTGGTCGGCCGAGCCCCAGTATCCCTCAAGGGCTGGATCGAACATTTCACCGAGCCAATGGATCACGACCTTGTTGTCAGACTTTTCTAGCACGCGCGAATATGTTTCCAGATAGTCGTCTGGTGAGCGGGCGGCGGCGGCAAGAGCGCGGCTTGCCATAAGGATAACGCGACCGCCTTGTCCCTGAACAAAATTAAGCTGTTCCAGATAAGCGTCAACAATCTGGTTGAGGCTGTAATCTGTGCCGCTGAGATGATCGGTTCCGACACCACAGGCGATCAGCGCATCTTTTCTGGTCGCGGCTTCCTTAAGCGCTCGGGAAATCAGCTCCTGAGCCTGCGGCCACGCCAGGCCCATGCCACGCTGCGCTGTATCCATCGCCTCTGCAACGCCAAGCCCAAGGTCCCAGAGCCGGTGACGAAACCGCAAGGTGGCGTCCCAATCGATGGCGGGCGTCAGCCATGGGTCATTGTCGGCGAGGGGGTCCGCCACCACGTGAGCGGCGGCGAAGGCGACACGATTGAAATCGGCTGCCTCCCGCTTCTCAAGAGCAATGGGAGTGCCGGAGAGTTTGTAAAGCCCGATCGTACGATCTTCGTTGGGAAGCTGGAGTTCGCTCATGCTCGATTTCCTCAGACGATTTCCGGAACATCGAGCCAGCGACGCTCCTTCCACGACCTGATGCCGAGTTCGGCAAGCTGCACGCCCTTGACGCCTTCCATCAAGCCATAAGGCCAGGGTTCGTTGTCGACGATGTGGCGAATGAACATTTCCCACTGCGCCTTGAAGCCGTTGTCGTAGACGACGTTGTCAGGAACCTCCTGCCAGGTCTTGTAGAAATCGATCGTCTGTGGCTGGTCTGGGTTCCAGACGGGCTTCGGCGTGTTTGTACGATGTTGCGTCCAGCATTTCGTCAAGCCTGCCACCGCCGAACCGTGGGTGCCGTCGACCTGGAAGGTCACGAGATCATCACGACGCACGCGCACTGCCCAGGATGAGTTGATATGGGCAATCACGCCGCCTTCCAGCTCGAATGTGGCATAGGCAGCATCATCTGCGTCTGCAGTATAAGGACGGCCCAGCTCATCAAAACGCTGAGGAATGTGGGTTGCGCCAAGGCAACTGACCGACTGAACCTTTCCGAAGAGATTGTCGAGCACGTAACGCCAGTGGCACAGCATGTCGAGAATGATACCGCCGCCATCCTTCAGGCGATAATTCCAGGAGGGGCGTTGCGCTGGCTGCCAGTCACCCTCGAAAACCCAGTAGCCGAATTCTCCGCGCACCGAGAGGATCTTCCCGAAGAAGCCGCTATCGCGCAGCATGGCGAGCTTGCGAAGACCCGGCAGAAACAGCTTGTCCTGCACAACGCCGTGCTTGATCCCGGCACTCTCTGCCAGTTTTGCGATGGCGATCGCTTCCTCCATCGTGTCGGAGATTGGCTTTTCGCAGTAGACATTCTTGCCGGCCTTGATGGCCTTTTCCAGGAGGCTGCCGCGCATTTGCGTGGTTCCGGCATCGAAGAACAGCGTGTCTTCCGGATTGGCAAGTGCTGCGTCGATATCTGTTGTCCAGCGGGCAACGTTATGCCGCTTGGCGATTTCCTCGATCTTTTCTGCGTTTCGACCAACGAGGATCGGGTCGAGCATGACCTTTTCGCCGCTCTTCAGTGTCACGCCACCCTGGTCACGAATGGCCAGTACTGAGCGCACGAGATGCTGATTGTAGCCCATGCGGCCGGTGATTCCGTGCATGATGACGCCGATACGTTTCATGAATTGTCCTCCCAAGACAGCTCGCTTACCGCTGACTGCGGTTTTTCCCAAAACGGATATTTGTAACCATTTGGTTATTTGTGATCGCGATGGGGGCGATCTGTCAAGGCGCATTTGCGCTCAAAAATGAAAAAAGGCGGAGCCGTTTCCAGCACCGCCAACTAAACGTTATGGGAGAAATCCTGGTGTCCTTCGCAACCGCACACGCTCTCTTCCCCTTGGCCTGAAAGGGGAATTTACTGCGCAACGATCAAGTTGGACGCAGTGCAGCAAGCACGGTGTCGACGATATGTTGACCCCATCTTTCGAGCTCAGCCGGGGCGCCGAGGTCACGCTGAAAGATCGTGGAGAGCGTGAAGCGGTTGGACAGATAGAAGAAACCGAGTGATGCTATGGTCAGATAGACATCAACTGGATCCAACCCGGTCCGGAATTCGCCGGTCTCCCTGCCACGGCGAAGCACGTCCTCCAATTCGGAGATGAAGTTCGAGTGCATCTCGGCAATTGCCTGAGATTGCCTCAGATAGCGCGCTCTATTGAGGTTTTCTGTAGCGAGGATACTTAGGAATTCCGGGTGATCGAGATAATAGTGCCATGTGAAAAGCGCCAGTTCCCGCAGGCCTTCGCTCGGCGCCTTGCGTGTCAGATCGAGGCGTCGCTCGGCATGGCGGATGTGGCGGTAAGCGTCTTCCAGAACAGCGAGGTAGAGTGCGTCCTTGTCACCGAAATAGTGATAGATCATTCGCTTGTTGGTGCCGGCGCGGCGAGCCACGACATCGATTCGCGCGCCAGCCAGGCCCTTCGCCGCGACCTCGCGCCGGGCTGCCTCGAGAATGGCTGCCCGGGTTCGCTCCGGGTTTCTGGTCTGCGTGACGGCGCGTTTGCGCTTTGCCGCAGACGTTTCCTCCGATGCCGGTTCGTTCGGGATGATTTTCTCTGTTTTTTCCACTTCAGCACCCGCTTGACAATGCTAACGATCGGTGTTCCCATGTAACCAATTAGTTATAAAACGGCAAGTGTCGTTTGCTCTCATCATTAATTTGGCAGTCAATAGGGAGGAGTTGCCAATGTCCGTGATGCTTCAGAGGCGTACTGTGCTTTCGGCCGGGCTTGCGGCCCTTTCACTCGCAACATTGGGGGGAGGTTCCGCGTCAGCACAGGCCGCCCGCCTGCGTATGTTGTGGTGGGGATCGCAGGAGCGCGCCGATCGTACCAACAAGGCAATCGCCGCCTACAAGCAGGTTAAGCCCGATCTCGAAATCGCTGGCGAGTTTGCCGGATGGAGCGATTATTGGCCCCGCCTGGCAACACAGGTTGCAGGCCGAAACGCGCCCGATCTTATCCAGATGGACTATCGCTACATCTTCGAATACGCCCGTCGTGGTGCTCTGGCGCCACTTGACGACCATATCGGCAAGGGTCTGAAGATCGACGACTTCGGCAAGATGAACATCGATTCCGGTCGGGTCGATGGCAAACTCTACGGCGTCAATCTTGGCGTAAACTCAAGTGCCGTCTTCTTCGACAAGGTTGCCTGGGAAAAATCGGGCATTACCCCGCCGACGATCGGCCAGACCTGGGAAGAGTTTGCCGAAAACGGTGCAAAATTCGCCGAGAAGAAGCCGAAACCCAATTATTATGCGACCGCAGATGCCAGTGGTGTCGAGCCGAGCTTTGAAAACTGGCTGCGGCAGGGCGGCAAGGCTCTCTACACCGAAGATGGTGGTATCGGCTTTGATACAGCTGATGCGACGAAGTGGTTCACCATGTGGGCGGATCTTCGCAAGAGCAAGGCTTGTGTGCCAGCCGATATCCAGGCGCTCGATCAGCTCAACATTGAAACCAATGCGCTGACAACCGGCAAGGCTGCCACAGCGTTTGCCCACTCCAACCAGTTCGTTGGATACCAGGCACTCAACAAGTCAAAGCTTGCCATGACGTCATATCCGAAGGTGTCGAAAGATGCGCCGTCGGGCCACTATCTGAAGCCGTCGATGCTTATCAGTGTTGCCAATGGTAGCGCTGGTATCGAACAGGCAATTGGTTTCATCAATTTCCTCGTCGCCGAACCCCAGGGCATCGATATCCTTGGGGTCGAGCGTGGCGTTCCAGCCTCCGAATCCATGCGCAACCAGCTGACAGCGAAACTCGATGACGTCAGCAAGAGCATGGTTGAGTACATCGCAGAAATTACCCCTGGCGTCGGCAACCTGCCGCCAGCTCCTCCTCCAGGCGCAGGGGAATTTGCCTTCGTCCTGAAACGGACGGCTGAAGAAGTCGGTTTCGGCAAGATTTCGCCGGAGCAGGGTGGCGACAAGCTCGTCAAGGAATCCGAAACCGTTATCAAACGGAAGTGATATATGGCCTTTCGATCTGAAACTCTCGTAGAGGAGAGCCGCGCTGCGGCTCTCCCGAAACGGGGAGGCGTGCGTCGAATTTTCGACCGTAACATTCACGCCTACCTGTTTCTCCTGCCCTGGCTGATCGGGTTCTTTGGCCTGACTCTCGGTCCGGCGTTGGCCTCGCTCTATCTGTCGTTCACCAATTACGACCTGCTGCAATCACCCGATTGGGTTGGGGCAGCCAATTACGTACGAATTGCCACCGATGATCCGAAATTCGCAGCCGCGATGAAGGTGACCTTCACCTATGTCCTGCTTTCGGTTCCGCTGAAGCTCATCTTCGCGCTTCTTCTGGCGCTCGCATTCAATCGTGGCATCAAGGGTCTGACACTCTACCGGGCCATCTTCTATCTGCCTTCGCTCCTCGGTTCATCGGTTGCGATCGCGGTCCTCTGGCGCCAGCTCTTTGCCTCTGACGGGCTCGTCAACATGCTTCTTTGGCAGCTATTCGGTTACGAAGGCCCGAGCTGGATTTCCAACCCCGACTATTCGATCTACACGCTGGTCATCCTGTCGGTCTGGCAGTTCGGCTCGCCAATGATCATCTTCCTGGCGGGTCTGCGCCAAGTGCCGCAAGATATGTATGAAGCAGCCGAGATCGACGGTGCAAGCAAGGTAAGACAGTTCTTCCGGATTACACTGCCGCTTCTGACACCGGTGATCTTTTTCAACGCCGTGATCCAGACGATCGACGCTTTCAAGGCATTCACGCCTGCCTTCATCATCTCGGAAGGTACGGGCGGGCCGATCAACTCGACACTGTTCTACACGCTCTATCTTTATCAGGAAGCCTTCGGTTTCTTCCGTATGGGGTATGCCTCGGCACTTGCCTGGATCCTCGTCATCATCATTTCGCTGTTCACGGCCTTCTCGTTCCTCAGCGCGAAATACTGGGTGCACTACGATGACTGATGCTGTTACCGCCCCCCGGCCAGGCGATGGCCCGCAACGTTCCCCGATGCGTTCGGTGCTCTTGCACACGACCCTGATCATTGTGTCGTTTGCGATGCTCTATCCGATCCTGTGGATGATCTCAGGATCGTTCCGTCCCCAGGACGAGCTCTTCGGTACCTCGTCGCTTATTCCATCGGCCGTCGATATCGGTGGTTATATTCGCGGCTGGACCGGGCTACAGGTCAGTTTTGGCCAGTTCTTCTGGAACTCCGCTCTCATTGCGGTCTTTGCGACAATCGGCAACGTCGTCGGTTGCTCGCTTGCAGCCTTTGCCTTCGCGAGATTGCGCTTCGGAGGGAGAAATTTCTGGTTTGCGCTCATGCTCGGCACACTGATGCTGCCCTATCATGTCGTGCTGATCCCGCAATATATCCTGTTCCTCGAGCTTGGATGGGTGAACACATCGCTCCCGCTGATCGTGCCGAAATTCCTGGCGACGGATGCGTTTTTCATCTTCCTGATGGTACAGTTCTTCCGCGGCATTCCGCGCGAACTGGACGAAGCTGCCGTGATGGACGGTTGCAGCCCGTTTCGCATCTACTGGAAGATCATGTTGCCCTTGTCGATGCCGGTCCTTGCAACGGCAGCCATCTTTTCTTTCATCTGGACCTGGGACGATTTCTTCGGTCCGCTCATCTATCTGAACGACATTAACACCTACACCGTTCAGCTTGGTCTGCGATCCTTCGTGGACTCCACCGGCAGCTCCGACTGGACCTCGCTTTTCGCCATGTCCAATCTCTCTTTGGTGCCGGTCTTCCTGTTTTTCCTCTTTTTCCAGCGGTTGCTGATCGAAGGCATCGCGACAACCGGCATGAAACGCTGAAAGGCCAGGGCATTTCCAATGAAACCTGTAAGATTTGCGACGATCGGCATCAATCACGACCACATTTACGGGCAGACCAACTGCCTTCTGAATGCGGGTGCCGAATTTGTCGGCTTTTATGCCGAGGAAGACGACCTGGCCCGGGCTTATGGCGAGAAATTCCCCGGCGGTCCCCGTACCGACGACGCACGCCGTTTCCTGGATGACGACAGCATCGACCTTATCATCAGTTCTGCCATTCCAGGTGACAGGGCAGGGATTGCGATTGCGGCCATGCGGGCGGGCAAGGATGTGATGGTCGACAAGCCTGGTATGGTCACGATGGACGAACTCGCCAACGTGCGGCGCGTCCAGGCGGAAACCGGGCGTATCTTCTCGATCCTCTATTCCGAACATTTCGAAAATCGTGCCACCGTGAAGGCAGGCGAACTCGTTGCCGCAGGGGCGATCGGAAAGGTCGTCTCGACAGCAGGCTTCGGTCCGCACCGCCTGCGTGCGCCAACCCGGCCTGAATGGTTCTTCAAACGCGAACGGTATGGCGGCATTCTCGTCGATATCGCCTCACATCAGTGCGAGCAGTTCCTGTTCTTCACTGGTGCCGAGAGCGTCGAAATACGGTCAGCAACCGTTTCCAATCGCGCTCACCCGGAATGGCCAGGTTTGCAGGATAGCGGCGACATCCATTTGTCGACTGCCGATGCCGACGGCTTTATTCGCGTGGACTGGTTTACGCCGGAGGGCTTGCCGAGTTGGGGGGACGGGCGTCTCTTCATCACGGGAACGGAAGGTGCAATAGAGATCCGCAAGAACATCGACGTTGCCGGGCGAGATGGTGGTAATCACCTCTTCCTCACCGACAAGAAGGGCGTTCAGCACATCGATTGCTCGAACGTCGAGTTGCCCTATGGCGGCCAGCTTCTCCATGATATCCGTAATCGCACGGAGACTGCGATGCCGCAGGCGCGCTGCTTTGCAGCCATGGAAGTCGCACTCAAGGCACAGCAGATGGCGGAGGGAACCTATCGTGGCTAAACGTTACAAGGTTGCCGTTATCGGCTGCGGCATCGGCAAGTCGCATATTGTCGAAGGGTATCAACCCCACGCTGACAAGTTCGATCTGGTTGCGCTATGCGATCTCGATGAAAAACGCCTGAACGCGGTCGCAGATGAGTTTTCCGTGCCGCGCCGCACGCTCTCCTCAGACGAGATTATGGCGATGGAGGATGTCGATATCGTCGATATCTGCACGCCACCGGCGACGCATACGCGACTGATCCTGCAGGCTCTTGCAGCAGGAAAAAATGTCGTCTGCGAAAAACCGTTGACCGGCTCACTCGCCGAAGTCGATGAGGTGATGGCGGCAGAGGAAAAGTCAAGCGGGGTTCTGATGCCGATCTTTCAGTACCGTTATGGAGAGGGTGTACAGCAAGTTCGCCGCATCGTCGAAAGCGGTCTGGCCGGCAAGGCTTACGTTGCAACAGCCGAGACCTTCTGGAACCGTGGCGCAGACTATTACGACAACCCGTGGCGGGGCCGATGGGCCACCGAACTGGGCGGCGTAATGATGACCCACGCCATCCACCTTCATGACATGCTGACCTATCTGATGGGGCCAGTCTCGCGGGTATTTGCGCGCACGACCACACGGGTCAACGCGATCGAGGTCGAAGATTGCGTCTCTGCAAGCCTTCTCATGCAGAGCGGCGCTGTTGTCTCGGCGACTGCGACGCTTGGGTCGCAGGAAGAAGAGAGCCGTCTGCATCTCGCATTTGAGAACGTGACGTTTGAAAGCAATCACTCGCCCTATTCGCCGGGCGACGGACCCTGGCGCATCGTTCCGGCCAACGAAGAGGTCGGGAAAAAGATCGATGCGCTGCTTTCAGAAATGCCTGCGGTCGGCAGACGTTTCAACGGGCAGATGGAGGCCTTTTATCAGGCGTTGGAAACGGGCGAAAAACCGCCGGTAACCAGCGCTGACGCTCATCGTTCGCTGGAGCTTCTGGCGGCGGTCTATCATTCCAACGATACCAATAGTGATGTTGCCCTGCCGATCGGCCAGGGCCATCCGAAATACGTCACCTGGCGGCCTTGAACGCGGGACGGGAGGAACAGCATGGCAAGCAGCATCACTCTTGAGAAAATCGTCAAGCGCTACGGCGCACTGACTGTCGTACACGGTATCGATCTGCAGATCGAACCTGGCGAATTTACCGTCTTCGTCGGACCGTCCGGATGCGGCAAATCCACGCTTTTGCGCATGATCGCCGGATTGGAGGAAATTTCTGGCGGGGACCTCAAAATCGATGGGACACGTGTCAACGAGACCGCCGCCTCCAAGCGCGGTATCGCGATGGTATTCCAGTCCTATGCGCTTTATCCGCATATGAGTGTTTACAAGAACCTCGCCTTCGGTCTCGAAACGGCCGGTTACAAGAAGGCTGAAATCGAAGAGCGCGTGAACAAGGCCGCAGATATTCTGCAGATTGGTCCGCTTCTGCAGCGTAAGCCAAAGGCGCTCTCGGGCGGCCAGCGCCAGCGTGTGGCGATCGGCCGGGCGATCGTGCGAGAGCCAAAGATCTTCCTCTTCGACGAACCACTCTCCAACCTCGATGCGGAGCTGCGCGTCCAGATGCGTGTCGAAATTGCCAAGCTTCACCAGGCGCTCGGCAGCACGATGATCTACGTCACGCACGATCAGGTCGAGGCCATGACAATGGCAGACAAGATTGTCGTGTTGCGTGACGGCAAGATCATGCAGGTTGGACGGCCGCTCGATCTCTATAACAACCCCGCCAACAAGTTCGTCGCAGGCTTCATCGGGTCGCCCAAGATGAACTTCCTCTCCGCCAGACTTTCTAATGGTGACAGCTCACATCGCACGATCGAGGTTGCCGGGCAGCGTATCACGCTCGACAAGCCGGTTATGGCACAGGAGAACGAGCCGCTGACATTTGGCGTGCGCCCGGAACACGTGAACCCGCAGTCGCATTCGGCCTCGCTCGGTGACGCTTCGATCCAGCTTGTCGAACACCTTGGCGGTTCTACGGTGATTTACACCAACACACCGGATGGTCAGCCTGCAACAGTTCTCCTGGATGGCCAAAGGCAGATCCGTATCGGCGAGACGATACCTTTTGCCTTTGATCTGTCGCAGACGCATCTGTTCGGAGCTGATGGGCGGCGCATTTGAGCGCAAATGCCACGTCATTTTGACGAATGGCAGCGTTCACGATGTTGAGACAAAGACTTCGGTGGCTGCACCTTGCCGGCCACCGAAGGGAAATTCGCCTTGCACTGCTTGTACGCGGTCGCGGGCAGGAGTTTTCCGATCGAGGTTTGTCGCATTCATGATCTAAGGCGATTGCGCGGCTTGATCTGTGCGCTACAACGTCCTCGATGACCGACCACTTCGTTATCTTTGCCGACGGTTCCTGCAAACCTGCCACCTTGACGGGCGGTTGGGCGTTCGTCGTTTATCGAAACGGCCAGGAAATCCATTCAGACAGTGGGGCGGGTACGGGCATCGCCAACAATGGCTTCGAAGTGCTGGCCGTATTGAAAGCCCTGACGTGGCTGGACGACAGGGATCGGAAAACAGGTGCTGTCATTCGGACGGACTCGCGTCATGTTGTCGAGGGATGTCAACGCTGGCGCTCTATCTGGCGCGGCAATGGATGGAAGCGTATCAACGCAAACAGCCGTGTCCGCAAACGGCCGATACCCGACAAAGAGCTATGGCAGGAGGTGGACAGGCTCCTCCTTTCGAACCCTGAGATCGTCATAGAATGGTGCAAGGGGCATTCCGGCCTTGATGGCAACGATCAGGCAGACGCACTCGCAAGAGCGCGGATGTCGGCGCCGAACGTGGATAGCTGACGATCTGTTACCATGCCGCGGCGTTGCAAAACGATGGCATACGCCTCGCCCCATTTGGCCCTGTTGACAAAGTCAGATGGTGGCGGTGATCTGCGCCGCCGCCACCATCTGTCTTTGTCAACAGGCCTAGAGTGCTGTAACGGCTGATGCTTTCCGATTTAGAACAAATCAATATCCACTATCTCCAATATTAGTGGCGAGACGGTCCCTGTAACCTGGACCCACCAATGACGTTACATTTGAACCAAGGAGAAATTCATGCTGACCATCAAGCGCCTTAGTCTGGCGGATGCACGCGTCCTTATTGCGGGTGCCGTGGCAAAAGCCGAGGAGATCGGCGTCCCGATGTGCGTTGCCGTGACCGATGAATCCGGTCAGTTGATCGCATTCGAACGTATGGATGGCGGCAAGCTTACGAGCAGCATCATTGCGCAGGACAAGGCCTACACCGCTGCCGGCGCTAAGAGATCGACAGAAAGCTACGGGACGGTAAGTCAGCCCGGCCAGCCCGCTTACGGCATCAATTCGGCAATTGGGGGAAGGCTTCTCGTCGTGGCCGGTGGTCTCCCCGTGATTGTGGACGGCGACGTTGTCGGCGGCATTGGGCTAAGTTCCGGTACACCCGCGCAGGATAGCCAGTGCGCACAGGCCGGTATCGATCGCTTCCTCGCCAGCCTGACCTGATACCCTTCGTTACGCGCAACGCGGCGTTGATCCGCGTTGCGGGCTCGCTCCGTTTGATCCTTACCGCGCTGACGGTGCTCTCAGGATCGCCCAAGAATTGCCTTGAGCGTTGCGACATCCTGCTCGAATTGAGCGAGATCGTCGCCTTTCACGAATTCGAGCATGGTATAAGCCGCCGATGGCCAACTGCTTTGAGGCATCGCTTCGATGCAGGCGCGCCAATAGTTTTCATGTTCGCAAAGGGCAAGCCTGCTTGCGTCGGCAAGCCAAGCGAAGACGTGGAGATGGCAGACACGTGATCCGAGCGCCGCAATCTCCTTTAATGCCTCTTCAAGGGGCAATCCGGGAGCGGGCTGCCAGTAGAAGAAGAGATTGTCGAACGGCAGATCGTTTGCCAGTTGCAGCGATGATACCAGATTATCCGTCAACGAATTCGGATGGTATTCGAGGCCAATCGTCATGCCACGTTTGGCGGCACTCTCAGAGATCTTTGCGAGGGCCGTTGTTGCTGCCTCTCGTTCATTCAGGCGATAATCGGCAGATGGGCGTTTACGGCTGCCCGCCCAGACTCGAATGTGACGGGTGTTCAATGCCTCAGCCGTGTCGAGTACGGCGTCGACGTCTGCAGACACGAAATCTGGCGCGAAAAGATATGAACCGTAAGACGATACCCGAAGGCCTGCGTCCGCCGTCTGAGCGCCGACCGCCCTCGCTTTGACAAGGTCGCCTGGAGGCACATGGATGTCGCCACCCCACTCAATCGCCGAAAGACCGTTTGCAGCTGCGAGGCCGATTAGTTTTTGCGGCTCCATCGAGCGGAAGGTAACGGAGCAAAGGCCGGGTTCGAACGGTCTCATGCAATCATCTCGAGATGTTCGATCTGGATTTGTTGCGCAAGCGCCTCCCCGCGACAGTAGCGTTCGATCTCGTCAACTGCCATCTCGCCGAGGCGCGCCCGCTCAAGCCCGACGGCGCCGGCAATGTGCGGTGTCAGGAAGACATTCGGAAGGCTGTAAAAGGGTGATGACCGCGGCGGCACCTCCGGGTCTGTTACGTCGATCACGGCCTCGATACGGCCTTTCTGAAGTTCGCCCAGCAATGCGTCGTCGTCCACCAGTGCGCCGCGTGCCGTGTTTATCAGCGTTGCGCCGTCCTTCATCAGGGACAACATGGCTTTGCCGATCATGTGGTGTGTCTGCGGAAGAGATGGAGCGTGCAGCGAGATTACGTCGCTTTTCGCCATCAACTCTTCGAGCGTGACCAGTCGCGCACCAAGGGCGTTTGCGTCCTTGTCTGTGAGGAAGGGATCAAAAAGAATACAGTCGAAATCAAACGGCTGAAGCAACTTCAAAACGCGCCGCCCGATGCGTGACGCGCCGATGATGCCGACCGTCAGCCCGAGATTACCGATAGCCTCCGACTGCAGCCTGTCGACGTTTTCACGTCCCCGATCGTCCGCGTAAATCCGCCGGAAGCTGAACACACGTTTCCCGGCAAGCAGGATCATCGCAAGAGAAAACTCTGCAACAGGCTGTGCATTGGCCTCGGCGGCACTCGAGACGATAATGCCGTGTCTGAATACGACCGGTGACAGGAAATATTTGACTGTCCCGGCTGCATGCGAAATCATCCTGAGGTTGGGCATCAGTGACAATTCATGCTCACTGATTTGCGGACATCCCCACCCGGTCAGCAGGATTTCGGTTTGTTCAAGCTGCGCCCGGTATCTCGGATCATGGAAATCGGTGACCGCGGCATCCCCAAGAATATCCACCGACCGGGCAAGCCGCTCGACAGTCGCCGGCGCCAGGACGTGCCTGGTTCTTTCTGGAGCCATCGCAACGCTCAGGCGGGCAAGCCTCTTCGTCATGTGCCATCCCCGATGACGGCGATCGCGCTCACGGTTCTGCCGTCTTGCGAAAACACCCTGTCCAACGCTTCCAAGTCCGGAAGATCAGGGGCGTCTGGCAAAGCTTCCGCGTTCTGTGTGTCCTTCTTCACGGCAAAGACTGCGCAGGCTAGGAAACTTTCCCCGGCCGGGATTTTTCCGCGCAGCTGCGGGACCGTGGTTTTTGCGTGAATGAGGTTGGTGTTTGGCAGGGCTTTCAAGGCAACGCCTTGTCTTTCGACAGTCGAGCCGAGATCGACAATTGCCGAGAGGTCCGAACCGCAATCTGCTGTCGCCCGCCCTGTCGCCTCGACCAAAGGGTCGCGGTCGCCATCGTTGCGTTCGATCGCAAATCCGCCTTCCGTCACCCAGAGAGGTCGCTCGGAAACGATCCTGTGCAGCCGGATGTGCCAATCACCTGATGGAACAAGCGTGGTCTCAACGGAAACGTCGGAATAGGGTCGCCATGTCGAGCGCAAGTTTGTCTGCGCAAGGACGGCAGTTTCATTGGCTTCTCTGACCCTGTAGTGCAAACCGTCGTCTGAAAAGGCGAGCATGTTGTCGAAGCCGTTGGTCTTGAACCCCCGCTCGTCAACTTCCACGCCGAAGCCATATCGGGAGGAGTATGCAAATTTGGCATATTTCTCCGGCCCGCCACGCATCATCAGGTTTTCCTGGCCGCAGCTCAATGCCGTCACAGTACCGTTTGAACGCATCATCACCATGCCTGGGTGGAGAAGTGGCGTTACTTTTTGTGATCGCTCGAGAGGTTCCTCCTTCGCCTGCCAGAATGGGTGATGCTCGGGCAATGCAAGCGGCAGGAACGCCTTGAAGGCCCAGTAGGGTGAGCCGGCAGAATTATAGCTTTCTGACATGGTAAGTTGCGGATAACCGTATCCAATCGAAAGCACGCCATCGCGATCGGCGACCGGTTTTTGCGCCCACCAGCGCAAGTGTCGCAGATATTGACCTTTGATCTTGCCCCACGGGAGCGCCTCTTCATCGGCAAAGGCAAGACCTGCCCAGAAGCCGCCGCATGCGAAACGATAGGTCATCGAGCGCCCGAAGGCGAGCGTACCGCCGTCTTCATCAAACCATTGCGCAAAGTCACCGGCAAAAAGGCGTGCCCGCTCCCTGTACCGTTGTCCGTAGACATCATCCGGTTTGCAGAGCTTTGCATAAATCAGACCGTAGAAATGCATGGCGAATGCAATGTAGTGATCGATCCTGCGGTAGTTTCCGTCCCGGTACCAGCCATCATCAATATAGAAGCCGTCAAGCTCAGCCTGGAACGTCTCCGTGAGGTCGCGATTGAACGCAATGCCGAGGTGGTCGAGCGCCATATCGACCATGATCCGGAAAAACTTCCAATTGTTGTCAGCGTAGGTCCGCTCGCGCGCCGTGAGCAAATAATGGCTGACATTTGCTTTTTGCGCGTCGGATAACGGTTCCCAGAGGTGTTGGGGTGCAAGCCGCAGCGCAAATCCGATTGCGGCAAGCTCAACGAGCCGCTGGTCCTTCTGGCGGACATCACCCCAATAGTCCGGGTGCTTTGGATCGGTGCCGTTTGCTATGCCCTTGGCAAGAAGCGGCCAATGTTCGAAATGGTCGCCACTGATGGCAAGTGGCGCAATGCCCCATAACGGACGTGCAAATCCCTCCAGATCCGCTGCCGCCCGATCAAAATGGGCAGCCGTTCCGCTGAGCGTCACGCGCCCGGCTCCTTCCGAAAAATAGGGAAGGAGCGGTGCGAAGCAATCGTCGAGCGCTTTGCGCACGTCGGCTCTGCTTTGCAAGGGATTTCCGTGGAGCGGGTTGAAGCGGATATTGGGATCAGTCATTGGTTTTTGCCTTCCCCGCGACGTCCGCGGTTTGACCTTCGACGAGATGTACGGCCAGTTGTACCTGGCGGGCATTAGCGGAGGGGTCGAGCAGCCGGCGTCGTATGAGGTCGATTGCTTCACGGGCAATTTCCCGGCGGTCGACACGAATGGTCGTCAGCCTTGGCGTAGAGAGCTCCGCAAATGGCAGGTCGTCGAAACCGATCACCGAAATATCCCGGGGAACGCTCAGTCCAAGTTCCTGAACTGCACCAAGTGCACCGAGAGCAATCGCATCATTCATGCAGAAAAGGCCGGTGATTTCTGGCTTTTCCGCGAGCAAACGGTGGACGGCGTCACCAGCCTGGGCAAAGCCGCTTTCAGTCGTCGAAAGAAGCACTTCGTTATAATCCGTGCCTTCTGTCGTACGGATGGCATGACGGAAACCGCGAATTCGCTCCCGTACCGTGTGGCGATGGTCGGGACCAATATAGGCGACCTTGCGATGGCCAAGTTCCGTCAAGCGCGTTCCAGCCAGTCGTCCACCATAGAAGTTGGAGGGAGAGACGCAGTCGAACGCCATGGCAGGGTCTGCACCATTGACAAGGACTGTCGGCAACACACCCTGTGCCATGCGGCTGATCTTGTCGTCTTCAGGGTCAAGGCCGATTGCGAGAAGACCATCGGCCTCGCAGGCGCGCTGCATCATTGTTTCGTCGATCTGCGCCTGATGCAGCAGTTTGATGTCGAGTTCAAAGCCTTCGCTTTGAGAGAGGGCGCGCAACGTGTCGAGGATGTCATGATAAAACGCGCCGATATCGCCCGTTGCTCGCTCCGCAGACATGAAGGCCATGATGCGTTTGCCATCAAGAGGCATGGACACACCAGAGTTTGCGGGCCGTAGCGGGTATCCGAGTTCGGCGGCGACACCTAGAACCTTCGTTTGTATCGACGCGCTAATGCCCTTTTCTCCCGCAAGCACACGAGAAACTGTGCTGATCGAAACACCCGCGCGCTGGGCAATGTCAGCCTGGCGGGGACGGTTGATATCGGTGGCGTCTGGCATTGTGACTCCTGTGCTTGCAAACGAAGCAATAATGATGCAAATATTGCAACGATAGAAAATTTGCAAGAAATAACTTATTTATGCAAATTTTGCAAAACGCGGGAGGAGCAGATGCAAACTATCGACAGACGTAAGTTTTTGATGACAGCGGCAATGGGGGTAGGGGCCCTGGGGCTTGGCGCAACGGTCGGCGCTTTCAACGCGCAGGCCCAGGAAAACCGGTTGCGGTGCGTCTGGTGGGGATCGGCCGATCGAAGCCGGCGCACCAATGAGGTGATCTCGCTTTATCAGAAAGCAGATCCAAAGACGGCGATCAGCGGCGAAATGATCGCCGGCTCCGACTACTGGACCAAACTTGCAACCTCTATGGCCGGTCGCAATGTGGCGGATATTTTCCAGCTCGAGCCCTCGACCATCGCCGACTATTCCGGCCGTGGAGCCTGCATGGAGCTCGACAAGTTTGTCGGATCCTCGCTTGATCTCTCGGGTTTTGGCAAGACCGAAGTCGACCTTTGCCGCATTGACGGCAAGCTCTATGGCGTCGGTCTCGGCTTGAACTCGTTTTGCATGATGTATGACGCTGAGACGCTGAAAGAGGGCGGCGTTTCCATTCCAAAGGAACAGATCACCTGGAAAGCGCTTGCCGAACTGGCAAAGGACTACAAGAAAAATGCGCCTGCACGGCGCAATTACTGGGCCGTCCCCTATGGTGGACGCTACCACTACGTCTTCGACGTGTGGCTGCGCCAGCGCGGCAAACTGCTCTTCCAGGACGGTACCATCGGGTTCAACAAGGAAGACGCAAAAGAGTGGTTCGCCTATTGGGAAGATCTGAGGCAGGCCGGTCTTGCCGTTTCGGCCGACATTCAGACCCGCGATGACAATACGATCGAATCCAATTCCCTGACACTTGGCAATTCCGCAATCGGGTTTGCCTACTCCAATCAGTTGGTCGGGTATCAGCAGCTGAACAAGAAGACGCTTTCGGTGGGCATGTTGCCAGGCGAAGGTGAAGGCAAACCGACCGGGCACTATTACCGTCCCGGGCTGATCTGGTCTATTTCCTCCACGTCAACCAAACCGGAAGAGGCGGCGAAGTTCATCAGCTTCTTTGTCAATGACGTTGCTGCGGGCAAGGTCCTCGGTGTCGAGCGTGGCGTGCCACCTTCCAAGACGGTACGCGAGGCCGTTCTGCCGAGCCTCAACGAGACGGAGCGCAAGACAGTAGACTATATTGAAGGTCTCTCCGGAAAGCTTGATCCATACCCGGAACCCGCACCGATCGGCGCAAATGAATTTGACCGCGGTGTCATGCGGCCTATCGCCGATTCACTCGCGTTCGGGCGCGCAAGCGTCGATGAGGCTGCTCAGAACCTCGTTGATACCGGAACCAGAACTCTCCGCAAGCGGGGCTAGATTGTCCCTGATGCGACATGGTGGTCGACAGGCCCCTTAAAATCATGAGACGCCGGTTTCCGGCGTCTTTTTCATTTACAACGGATCGTGTCTTGAACGTCTGTCGAGACGGTGCAATGAACCGAAAGAAGGCATTCGCCGTTTGTTCAACAGTCTTTCTGCTTCGGGTTTTTGAAGATGGCCATATCGGTGCCGGAACGGTTCGTTCTGCTGGATGGGATTAGGGGCGTGGCTGCCCTTTTCATCGTACACAGGCATGCAGAGCTATTTTTCGGAAGGCCTGAGGAATCAAGCTACCTTGCTGTCGACCTGTTTTTCGCCTTGAGTGGTTTCGTCCTCGCACATGCCTACGGAAAGAAGCTTGCCGACGGAACGACGTCACCCGCCACATTCATGACAGCGCGTTTCTTTCGTCTCTATCCGCTTTATGTTCTTTCACTTCTTTTGATGGCTGCGTTTTTCATCTGCCTCTATGTGCTCGGACTGCCGACCCCGATTGATGACCTCCACAGGCCAATAGATCTTTCCGAGCTTGGGGTCGTGCTCCTGACAGGTCTGCTTTTCCTCCCGGCACCCTTCACGATTACTCTCAACGGTGCGCTTTTTCTCGTAAGCCCGGCCTGGTCGTTGTTCAACGAACTGGTGGTAAACACCTTCTACGCACGCTGGGGTGTGCGTGCGAGTTTGCGCTTCATTCTGTGCGTTGTGTTTTTTAGCCTTTGCCTGCTGGTCGTTGCCGCCATTGAATTCGGCAAGCTTCACGCCGGTTTCCGTTGGCATGAAATGTACGCCGGCATGGGAAGGGTGTTCTTTTCCTTCCTGGTTGGCGTATTGATCTATCGTTTTCGCGACCACGTTCCCAAAATTGCGCCATTCAGCGCGTTGCTCTACCTGGCCTTTGTGTGCCTGGTTCTTGCTTTGCCGATCTCGCGCGCCGTGCGGCCGTTCTACGATCTGGCTATGGTCGTGTTTGGGTGGCCGGTCCTGCTTTATCTGGCGAGCAGAACCGTGCCGGACAAAATTGTCGGCAAACTCTCATCGTTCCTTGGTACGGCATCATACGCGGTTTATGTCCTGCATATTCCGCTCCTTGCCTGGACGGTGTTCCTAGTGCCGAGCCTTACGCAGGGCAAAACCGCGAGCCTTTACGGCTACGCCTTTATTGCCGCGGTCGTTGTTCTCTCATGGGCTCTTACGGTCTGGTACGACCAACCTGTACAGACATGGTTGAAAAAACGGCTCAGGGCGAGAGCCACGAGCCGTCAGACTGCCTGAATTTTTTAATCAGAATTGGTTCGCCTCAATGGTAGGCGAGTATCGGTGCCGTCAGCACGAAAAGTGCTGTCAGGCTGATGATCGTCAGTTTCACGGCCCTCAGGCTGCGTGTCTTTCGTCCGTCCCAATCGTACGTCATAAAAACCTCCATACAGACGTCCGCGGTCGACTCATACTTGCGTGGGGAAGAGGGCCTGCCAAGCAGGAATTCTTCTGTAAATATTAGTTTTCCACGAAATTCGCACATACAGTTGCAAGAATGCATCACTCTTCAAGATGGCTTCCGCTTGATAGCTCACTAGTTTCGGCAGCACGGACCGTCTGATTGCGGCCCTTCGCCTTCGCCATCAGGAGCGCTGCATCCGCCCGGCTTACGAGCGTTTGTGAAGGCCCATCTTCGGGCGAAATGGCCAGGCCAATTGAAATGGAAATCCGGCCAAGAGGGCGCCCGTCGTGCGAAAGATGTGCCCGGCCGGCGTTTTCACGCAGTTCTTCGGCCAATGCGTAACAGTCATCTTCTCCACGATCAGGAATGAGGACTGTGAATTCCTCGCCCCCGAACCGGAAGGCCGTGCCGCGATCACGCAGCGTGTTGAGGATGATCTGCGCGACATGCTGGATCACCATGTCTCCGGCATCATGACCAAACATGTCGTTGAAGCGCTTGAAGTGATCGATATCGATCATCAAACAGGCGAGGCTGTTTTCCGATGTGGATTTTCTATAATGCTCGAGCCTCTCATTGAGAAACCGACGGTTAAAGAGCCCGCTCAGCGCATCGCGTTCAGCGAGGTCTGTCAGCGTGTTGCGCAGTTGCAGGTTGGCGATTGCAAGTCCGACATTCTCGGCAATCAGTTCCAGATAAAGCTGTGCACCGGCATTGGCAGCTGGCCTGTGTTCAGGCCTTTCCAGATAAAGGAGCCCGATCATGTCGCCCATTGCCGTCAACGGGATGCACAAGGTCTCCGCCTCTTCGCCGTGGAGGTGCTGGCAGGGAACATCTGTTGCGGCGACGCCGCTCACGTGTGGGCGGCCGCGACGCAGGGCCCAGCAGGCGTCCGTGGTAAACGCGGGATCTGAATGTTGCGGGTCAAGCCAGCTTCCCGTTCTGTTGAGCATCGATTTGTCGTTGCTCAGAATGTAGAGGCCGCCGGCGTGGTCCGGAAATATCTGCGGTGCAAAACGGGCGACAATATCTGCGAGTTCGGCTTCCGTCTGGCAGGCCTGAAGCCTGTGCATCATCTGCAGCAGCAGGTCTTTCGTTTGTTGATCCGCGCGCCGCTCCGCGTCCAGACGTTCCCGCTCCAGTCCGTTTTCCCGGAACACGAGGATCGCCTTGTTCATCTCGCCGATCTCATCGAGCCGCCGGTCCTGTGGTACCTCGACGGCGTAATCCTCTTTTGCCAGACGGCTTACTATCCCGGTCATGCGGGCAAGCGGCATGGTAATGCGCCGCCTCAGGATGAAATAAAGGACCGCCAGAAAAAGGGCGCCAGTCAGGCCAAGGATCGCGCGAGCGGCGAGGCTCCACCAGTCTGCAAATTCGCGTGCAGTGTTAAAGGCGGCACCCGTGCGCGCATCGACAAGAGCGCGGAATGTGTTGACCTGACCAAGAAGATCGGACTGTAGCCTCTCATGCTCCGGACCGAAAAGTATCTGCTGGGCGCCGGATGTGTCGCCGCTTCCGTAGGCTGAAATTGCTGACCGCTCGAGCGCATCAAGCGCGTCGGCATCAACGGTCAGTTGCTTCAAGGCGTTGGATTCTGTCTGATTGAGGCCATGCTCCTCAAGACGCACGGCCGCCTCCTCAAGGCGTTTCTCGTTATTCTCGCCACTCTCGAAAGCTTGCAGATGGCGCTTTTCGCCGCGCATCACATAAAGACGCGCTTCGT
This sequence comes from Agrobacterium sp. NPDC090273, assembly GCF_044772305.1. Lineage (NCBI taxonomy): Bacteria > Pseudomonadati > Pseudomonadota > Alphaproteobacteria > Hyphomicrobiales > Rhizobiaceae > Agrobacterium > Agrobacterium sp. NPDC090273. The sequence continues at coordinate 7,565 of NZ_JBIVYN010000010.1, read as the reverse complement.
CGCTGCGAACTTCAGCGCCGATTTCCAGATCCTCGACCAGTTCGTCGAGCCGCAGGCGCTCCTCAACAGCAAGCCGCTCATCGTTGGCGCTTTTCGACGCCATGATGAATGCCCCTGCCGACAGGGCAGTCAGGACAACGGTAATGCCATAGGCCCAATTGGTGATCGTACTTATTCGCATATGCGCATAATAGAAAACGCCGGTTTCGGGAGGATTAAGAAACGCATCCGGTTTTTTGTGCTGGAAGGGGAGGTTTTTTAGATGGGATGCCGGGCCCATATTGGTGGCAAAGCCTAGGCAGACACCGAAGATTGTAGAATAGTGAGCGTGTTGCGCCTTGAATAATAGGGGAGATGGCGTGGTCAACCGCTTCACGGGCAGCTTGCTGGTTCTGAGCGTCTGCACGCTGGGCATCGTTACAGATGCTGCAGCCTCGGAGCCAAAAACCGAGAACGAGGGTTCCTGTCTTTCTGCGCATGTGGTCGCTCCCGAGCTCTGCATCCGTGCAGAGAGCTATGACAATGATCTTTGTCACGCAATCGAGGTGCTGGCTTTGCGCCACGCTGTGCCCCCGGATTACTTCGCCAGGCTGATATGGCGTGAAAGCCTGTTTCGCGCCGACGCGGTCAGCCCGAAAGGGGCAGAAGGTATCGCACAGTTTATGCCCGGGACTGCGAAATTGCGCGGACTTGAAGACAGCTTCAACGTTGTCGAGGCATTGGAAAAATCAGCAGCCTACCTTGCCGAACTGAATACAAGGTTCGGAAATTACGGCCTGGCTGCCGCAGCTTATAACGCCGGCGAGGCGGGACTGCGGACCTTCATCGACAAGGGGCGACTTCCCACAGAGACACGCGATTATGTCTTCGCAATCACGGGCTATCCCGTCGAAACCTGGAAAGATACGCCGCCTGAGCGCGTTGCTCCCGCCCTCGATGATAACAGACCTTTCCTTGAGGCCTGTGTCCGGCTTGCCGTGACCCGAACCATGCGGGACCCCGTTCTGTTGGCGTCAGCAGACTGGGCACCTTGGGGTGTGCAACTTTCGGCGCATTATAATCCCTCTGTCGCAAGCCGTCTGTTTACGCGAGCAATCGTCAGGCTGCCCGAACCGTTGAATGCGGAACGAGCGCTGCTCGTTCGCCAGCGCGGCGGAAACTTCGGTTCGCGTCCGCGTTACGCCGCACGCATCGGTCGGGAGACGCGAGCGGAGGCCAACGAACTGTGCGGACGGATCAAAAGCGGCGGTGGATCCTGCACCGTGTTTCGCAATCGCTAGGGAGTATTCGCAGGTAATCTGGCAAAGATCACCGCCAGAAAAATGCCGAAGATGCAACTGAGGCGGTCCGGTGGCTGTGCCACGAAAAGATCACTTTTCATTCACCTGCAGTTCACTGGCCGTAGCGCTAAATCGCACTCATCCAACAAGGAGGGAGATGAGATGCACAAGATGTTTATCACCGCCGGATTGCTGTTCGGCACCCTGTTTGGCACGGCCGCAAATGCGATGCCCGTCGGCCAACCTTCTGCCCCTTCGGTGTCCCACATCCAGAAGGTGGACTATGCATGCGGCCGTGGTTTTCACCTCTCGCCGCGGGGCTACTGCCGTCCGAACGGTCCTCCTCGCTATGAGCGTGGTTGGGATCGCCGAGACCGTTGGGAAGCCCGTCGCGAGTGGCGCGAACGCCAGGCCCGACGCGAGTGGCGCGAATGGCGCGACCGCAGGGACTGGAGAGACGGCCGCGATCATTATCGCTGGTAAGTTCGGCGAACATGCTTCGGGCACTCCCTTGGATGAGAAGCCAGGGAGATGCCGATAGCCGTTTAATGTCCACAATAACGCCAGCACGGGATCGTGAAGGCAACCTGTGCTGACTTTGTTGGTTCTCCTTGGCTTAGTTTCCTCAGGAGGACCCCATGACGATCACAAGACGAACAGTTCTTGCAGCCGGTGTGGCAGCGGCAGCTTCCACGATGTTTTCCCAGCCCCATGTCGCCCGTGCGGCCTTGCCACTGAAACAGCCACCGCTTCCGTTTGGGGAAGGGGACTTGGCCCCGGTTATTTCTGCTAAAACCGTGGGTTTGCATTACGGCAAACATCACAAGGCCTATTTCGATAAGCTCAATGCGCTCGCAGAAGGCACCCGCTATGCCGATATGGAACTGGACGAAATTGTTCGGCAGTCTGCGACGTCCAAAGTCGAGGGCGATGTCAAGATTTTCAACAACGCTGCCCAGGCCTGGAACCACGTCGCCTATTGGGATCAGTTTGTTCCAGGTGGACCGAACAGGCCGCAAGGCGATGTTGCAACATCAATAGACACTGCATTCGGGGGATATGACGGCTTTATCGAGCGCGCAGTCGATGTTTCAGACACTGTATTTGGAACCGGTTGGGTCTGGTTGACACGCGGTGACGACGATCGGCTCGCACTCATCGGCTACGAAGACGGGAACAATCCAGTCGCGGTCGGCCGCCCGGCTTATCTCGGTATCGATATCTGGGAACACGCCTATTACGTGGACTATGAAAATCGCAAGGCCGATCACATTGCAGCGGTTCTCGACAAGCTGATCAACTGGCGGGTCATCGAGGAACGTATAAAGGCTTAAGCACACACTGTCCTCAGCGATGATCTCTCGGACCCGTGGGAAGCATAAGACTTCCTGCGGGTTGCCCTTGAGGCAAGTTGGGCTACTATACCGGCGTGGCGAGGAGGCCATACACGAGGAGGGTTCATGAATAAGCGGTTTTCGAAACGGCGGATGTTGCTGAAACTTGCCGCCGGAGCAGCATCGTTATCTTTCCTGGGAATGCCAGCGAGCGCCCAAAGTTTTCCAGAACGAACGATCACGCTGGTCGTGCCTTTTGCAGCGGGCGGATCGACGGATGTTGTGGCGCGCGTCATCGCTCAGAAAATGGGGGATGAGCTTGGCCAGCAAATTGTCGTTGAAAACGTCGCTGGCGCAGGTGGCAATCTCGGCGCCGATCGTGTGGCACGAGCGGACCCGGATGGGTACACGATCTTGATGGGGACCGTCGCGACCCACGCCTTGAACCCGCTCATTCTCAAGACGAAGCCCTATGACCCTGAAAAGGATTTCGCCCCCGTATCGCTGCTCGTCGTCGTTCCGAACGTGCTGGTCGTCAACCCGGAACTCAAGGTCAACAATGTCGCGGAACTGATCGCGCTGCTCAAAGCCGAGCCCGACAAATATGCCTACGCCTCATCCGGTAACGGCACACCCCTTCATCTTTCAGGCGAGCTTTTCAAGAGCATGACCGGCGTCAGCATGCAGCATGTTCCCTATAAGGGCGCCGGGCCAGCATTGAACGATCTTCTCGGCAACCAGATCTCGATCATGTTCGACAATCTGCCTTCGTCCTCCAGCCATATCAAATCGGGGACACTTCGGGCGCTTGGCGTGACGACTGCCGAAAGTGCATCGTCTTTCCCGAACGTGCCAACGATTGCCGAGACGGTGCCGGGCTATGAGACCTATACCTGGAATGCGCTTTTTGCGCCGGCCAACACGCCAGCCGATGCGATAGACAAGCTCAATGCAGCCGCAAAGAAGGCCCTGGCTGACCCTGCTGTTGCCGGCCGCATGGCCGATTTCAGTGCGAAAATCGTTGGCTCATCACCTGAAGAATTGAAGACCCACGTTTCGGCGGAAATCGCCAAATGGGGGCCTGTCGTGAAAGACGCTAACGTCCAGATGGATTGATCTGGCACGATTTTATAACGGGGAGGCTAGACGGTAAGGTCTAGCCTCTCTTTCATTCGAGAGGTGGTCGCGCGCGGCCAATCGCGCGCCTAAACCAGATGCGGACTGCTGCGATGAGCGATCATGAAGTTTTCGTTTGAGGGATAGCGCTTGAAGCGGGCTATTTTCTCGTAGTCGTTCTCAACGACCCACTGTTCGAAGGAGGCTGCATTGACGTTATCGACCTCGATGAACATGCGCGGTTTTGCCTTCTGAATGGTCTTCCTCCGTTGAGAGCGACGTTCAGTTTAAGCATCTCGGCGGTGAGCGATTGCTTCAAACGCGACAACCTTTTCGGCATAAATATTGCCCTTTTTCACCGCTGTCTGTAATCTTGATTCAGTAGTCGTATCGCAGGCCGGTTCAGTTGCATGGCAATATTCTTCAAGACGCCAATCTCCGAAGGCGCGGCACTCGAAATGATCGAGCAGGCACTCACTGCCGATCATGAATACGATGGTTATTTCAATGCTGCGAGCGATTTGGGCGAGACGCCATTGTCATGGGCCCCTTCGATGAGTGCCGAAGAATTTCATGCGCTGGTCAGAGAGATGCTGCAGCTTGCCTGGGACAATGCCAGGTTCTGGATCGTCTATGAACGCCGTGAAGACCGCCGGGATCCTGACGCGACCGAGATACGCAATACTGCATTTCGCCTAACGCGGGGTTACAACGAAGTCATTGTCGCGTCTCTCAGTCTTCTTGGCAAACGCGATGCTTTAAAGGACCTCGAACTCGTTTTCGTGTGTTTTAAGGAAGATTTCCAGAGGCGAAATTTCCGGGTTCGCTTCGAAAACAAGGCAATCACGAGTTAGGCGTGTTGAAGGGTACCTCGCGAAAGAGAAACCCCACGACTTGTGGGTTACCTGACGATGAGCCTTGCGCTGCTGTGGAGCGAGCTTCCGGCAGGCAGCATATTCAGTAGCCGCAATCGCATACGGTTCCCCGTTCACAGCAAAATCAATGGTTTCGCTAATATGGCGACAGCATTGCTTGTTACGATACTTCAGGCGACACATTTAGCGTTTCATTGAAGTCGAAGTTGCCGGGCGACAACGCACGTTGATTTGATCTTGCGCTGGCATGATCGTCCCGTTCTTTTGTTTCAGACTGCTGGCTCGCTTCTTTTGCAGAACGTGGCCACCCACCGTCTGTGGCAGGTGCCATCTGCCCTTTGCCCGCCCAGGTGCCTTGTGGCGGCCCGCATGATTGATTTGCCAGCACCGGCAAAACCGACCACCATGGCAATGGTGGAAAAACGTGCTGGCTCGCTGTTCTGCCTGGAGTTCGACCAGTTGCGATGATGTCCATGACGGCTGCAATGGCGGTGTGGAAGGTGTAAGCGTGGTCATCATCACAAGAGCATGGATGTTGGGGCCGTCGTTTTGACCCTGGCGAGCCTCGACAGGCACGTGGATGGCGAAGTCGACGGCCGTGCCGAATTTGTTTGCGATATCACGGGCAAAGGCGCGTGTTAGCGACAGTCTGTGCGCGTCATCCAGCTCATGCGGATGGGCGATCTCGAACTCGCGGGCAACGCGGGCATCGAGGCGGCGCTCAGTGGTCTCGGCCGCATTCCACAGGGTCGATCGGTCAGGTGCCCAACCTGCCTCCATTCCGTCGGGAAGGACAATCTCGCAGTGTTCAACCCCGCGCTTTGCAGTGAAGTCATAGAGGACATTCTCGCGCTCGTTTCGATGCGACTTGCGGTGCGATAGGCGATGGCCGCAACCGCACTTCTGCCGGCACCGCGAGAGATCGGCTTGTTGCTGCAATGGTAGATCGCCATGCCTGCCTCCACTGCCGGGGAAGGCGCACATCTGAGGAGCAGGACCGGTCCAACTCGTAAGTGCGCCCTTGCTGACATCCGCAGGCATGGCTAGCCTCGGGTCGAGGGGGCTGACGACTGACAGAAGTGCGAGTAGCGCCAGACCGCTGGGGCGTTCAATGCATCTCCATGAGCAATGTTTATTGGGACGCAGGCATGGGGTGGTGTCGGCAGCATTGTCTCGGCCTCCCTTCGCGGGTAGATGCAGCACATGAAGGATAAAGCAATGAACATGTGGCTGGATTCGCCGGATCGTTACGGACTGATCAGCCGTCTCTTGCATTGGGGCATGGCCTGCCTGCTGGTCTGGCAGTTTGCCGTGATCCTCACGTGGCGTGTCTTTGGTCCGGCTGACTGGGTAAAGAGCGTGACATCGTTCGGGCCGGGCCATGGAACAATCGGTCTGCTGACGATTATCCTTGTCGTCATTCGCGTCATCTGGGCGCTGATCAATCGCGGACGGCGGCCGGAACGCGCTTCAGGCTGGTCGGGCCGAGCTGCAGCTGTTGTCCATTGCAGTTTCTATGGGCTGATGTTTGTCATTCCTGCGCTGGCGCTTCTAAGGGCCTACGGCAACGGTCGTGGCTTTATGCCGTGGATACCGGCAAGCGGTGTCAGGATCGACTGGATGGTGGCACCTGCCAATCTGTTGCATGGGGTTTTGTCGTGGTGCCTGTTGGTTTTGATTGCCGGGCACATTGTCATGGCACTGTTCCATCAACTGGCCCTCAAGGATGGCACGCTTGCGCGCATGGCGGGATCGTTTCGCTCAGCAAAAGCGACAAGGCGCTGCGAACTTGAAATTGCCAGGAGTGAAGGATCGCCATGAGCGTATTCGGTTGAACGGAGAGTGTCGCTCTCGTGCGTCAAAGGTGTCGCCGTTACTGGCACTTCTGTCATTTGTGGTTTTGGACGAAGCATGTCAGGTCCGGGCACCATGCAATTTGCGTCTTTGATTTTCACCCGAGTTGATCAGATCCTCCCTCGATCGTATCCCGCCTCGAAAGCAGCGAGAACTTTCGCGCGCGCTGGAGATCCTGCATGAGGAGTTCGAGGACGCGCTGAAAGAAGCGCGGACGGATCCTGAAAATCATCCTGTTCGGTTCTTACGCCCGCGGCGGTTTTGTCGACGAGCCGCATACGATGAAAGGCTATCGCTCCGACTTCGATCTCCCGGTGATCGTCAACAATCGCAAGCTCACGGACTTTGCCGAATACTGGTACAAGGCAGCCGACCGCCTGATCCGCGACAGCTTTATCGAAACGCCGGTCAGCTTTATCGTGCATTCGCTGCGCGAGGTGAATACCAACCTCAGGGAAGGCAGTACTTCTTTTCCGATATCCGCAAGGAAGGCATTGCTTTCTATGAACTGGATGAGCAGCCGCTGGTCGAGCCGAAGCCGCTGACGCCGGAAGAACGTTGGCGGGTAGCACAGGAGCATTTTGAACTCAGGTTCTCTGAAGCGAAAGTGATACTTGAAACTTCAATTTTTCAACTTGAACAGTCGAAAAAGTCGGGCGGTGCCTGGGTTAATTGGTCAGCGTTCAGTTTGCATCAAGCACTCGAGCAGGCTTACGGCTGCGTTTTGCTGACGCTGACAAACTACGGTCCCGCGTCGCACAACATCAAGTTTTTGCGGTCGCTTGCAGAGGAGCAGGATCGCCGGCTGGCTGATGCTTTTCCACGAGATCAGCACCGGGAACGGGCCTAGTTCAACACCCTGAACGAAGCCTACGTCAAAGCCCGCTACTCCAAACATTTCGAGATCAGCGAGGGCGCGTTCGTGTGGCTCGGGGAGCGAACTGGACATCTGCTCGATCTGGTGAAGATCGTTTGCGAGGAGCATCTTGAAAAGCTCGAAAACGCAGCCTGACATGTCGAGGACAGAATGCGACGATTTCTGATAGCTGGAGTTTTGACGATGGCACTGGGCGGTAACGCGTCAGCCACGGTGTTGGGTGCGGTGG
>NZ_JBIVYN010000009.1:0-207912 GCF_044772305.1 Agrobacterium sp. NPDC090273 | reverse complement strand
TCGACCCAGCCGTCGGAATATTCGAATGCCGTGGCAAACACCGGCTTCAGCGGCTTGCCGGCCACATCACGGCGCAGGTCGAGTGTCTTCGTCGCTGGCAACAGCTTGCGGCCACCCAGGTGGTCATAGAGAAACAGGCCGAGCCTGATCAGCCAGGCCGGGCGCACGCCGCCTTTCTGGAACGGCAGCACGAAGCGCATTGGCCAGATGATGTGCGGCGCCATCGCCCACAGCACCTCGCGCTCCATCAGCGCTTCGCGCACCAGCCGGAATTCGTAATGTTCGAGATAACGCAGACCGCCATGGATCAGCTTGGTCGCAGCAGACGACGTGCCAGAGGCAAAATCACCCTTTTCCGCAAGCGCAACAGAATAACCACGGCCTGCCGCATCGCGCGCAATCCCGCAGCCGTTCACGCCGCCGCCAATCACGAAAATGTCGCGAATTGCCTCACCAGACATTGCTCCTCCCGCGCTTTCATCGACGCTCTCCTCATCGATATATTGAAAGCCAGAACATCTAATTCGAACGAAAAACGAATGTCAAACGAAAATTAAATCACGCGCTCAGGCCACGTTTTCTGCCGTTTCGATAAGTCTCACATCACTGTCAGCACAGATGGTTCGCACACTTTCCAAAGGACAACGATCGGTAATAAATGTGTGGACCTGCGAGATATGACCGATACGAACCGGGGCAGTTCTTTCGAACTTGGAAGAATCAGACACCAGAATTACGTGCCGGGCATTCGACATGATTGCCTGGGCAACTTTCACTTCACGAAAATCGAAATCAAGCAGGGCGCCGTCTTCATCGATTGCCGACACACCGATCACAGCAAAATCGACCTTGAACTGGCGAATGAAGTCGACCGCCGCTTCTCCGACGATGCCACCATCCGCACCGCGCACCACACCACCGGCAATCACCACCTCAATGCCGGGGAAAACGCGCAACCTGTTGGCAACATTGATGTTGTTAGTGATGACCATCAACTCGTGGTGGTTCCCCAATGCCTCACCCACCGCTTCGGTCGTCGTGCCGATATTGATGAACAGCGAGGAATTGTTTGGTATCAATCCGGCGGCTGCAGCGCCTATCGCCTGCTTTTCCGTCGAAGCTATCGCCCGCCTCGCTTCGTATTTTACGTTTTCATTGCCGCTCGGGAAAATGGCGCCGCCGTGAATGCGGGTCAGGGCGCGTGCATCGCATAAATCGTTCAGATCCTTACGGATGGTCTGAGGTGTTACAGAAAAGCGCGTCGCCAGTTCGTCGACCAAAACCCTGCCATTGGCTTTGGCGAGTACAACAATTTCGTCCTGTCGCGGGGTGAGCAATGGTTATCCTCCGTTTTCTTTCGTTTTTTATTCTATTGAAAGAGAAACGAAAAACCAATGTCAAGTGATCGGTGTTCTCGGGGGATTAAGCATGCGCGAGCTCCACCGCCGGTCAATCGATGCGCCCGTCACAACGAAGCGATCAACTTTGCTTGATGACCGTCATCCAACTGTCATCCGCCAAAGCTATGCCATCGTCGATCAACGATGTCATTAAGAGGGCTCCCATGCGACATTTCCTAGCTCTACTCGCTACGACCACTTTCCTGGCCGGCGCGGCGCAAGCTGCCACCGTCTACCCGCTTGATCGGGCAACAATCCTTGCCGGTTCGCCTTTCGATTTCAAAGTGGAACTGAAAAACGTCGTCAAGCAGGATGACGTGAAGATCACCGTCAACGGTCAGGATTACAAAGCTGTCTTCGGTTCGGAAGCCCAATTCGTTGCTGACGAAAAAGGCAAGGAAGACAAGAGCCTGGGCTCAGCTGTTATCCTGCGCGATCTGAAGATTGCCAAGCCGGGCGCCTATGTAATCGAAGTCACGGCAGGCGACGAAAAGAAGTCAGTGACCTGGGATGTTTACGGGACCTCGGCAACGCCGAAAGCCAAGAACATCATCTTCATGGTCGGTGATGGCCTTTCCGTTGCACATCGCACGGCTGCCCGCTTGATGTCGAAGGGCATGACAGAAGGTAAGGCAAGCGGCCGTCTGAACATGGACGAAATGGATCGAATGGCCTTCATCGGTACGTCCGCAACCAATGCAGTTGCGACCGACAGCGCCAACACGATGTCGGCCTACATGACTGGTCACAAAACGGCCGTCAACGCGATTGGCGTCTACGCCGACCGTACGCCTGACAGCTTTGACGACCCGAAGGTCGAAACGCTGGCCGAAGCAATTCGCCGCGAAACGAAGAAATCGATCGGCGTCGTCACGACCTCCGAACTTCAGGACGCAACGCCCGCAGCCGTCGTTGCCCATACCCGCAAACGCGGCGACAAGCCTGAGATCACCGGCATGCTGCTCGACGTCAAGCCAGAAGTTGTTCTGGGTGGCGGTTCCGCCTACTTCCTGCCCAAGGAAACGGTTGGTTCCAAGCGCAAGGACGACAAGGATTACATCAAGCTGTTCCAGGAAGCCGGATATTCGCTGGCGACCACGAAGGGCGAACTCGCGACCGCTGTTGGCACCAATAGCGGCAAGATCCTCGGCCTCTTCCACACCGGCAACATGGATACGCTTCTCGATCGCAATTTCCTAAAAAAGGGCACCGTCGGCAAGTTCCCCGAGCAGCCCGGCCTGGTAGAAATGACTGAGACCGCGCTCAACGAGCTTTCCAAGAACCCTGAAGGTTTCTTCCTGATGGTCGAAGCCGCAAACATCGACAAGATGTCTCATCCGCTCGACTGGGACCGCGCGGTCGTTGAAACCATCGAGTTCGACAAGGCACTTGGTGTTGCGCGCGAATTCGCCACCAAGAACCCGGACACATTGATCGTCTTCACCGGCGACCATACGCACGGCGTTTCCATCATCGGCACAGTCGACGACGAAAAGGAAGGCACCGAAATGCGCGAAAAGGTCGGCACCTACGACGACGCAGGCTTCCCGAACTACACGGATGCCGATGGCGACGGTTATCCGGACAAGATCGATGTCACCCGCCGCCTGTTCCTGAATGCCAACAACGGCCCGGATCACTATGAGACGTTCCGCCCGAAGCTTGACGGACCTTTCGTTCCGGCGATCCAGAACGAGAAGAAGGAATATGTTGCGAACGAAGCCTATAAGGACGTTCCCGGCGCAGTCTTCGTTCAGGGCAATATCCCGAAGAGCGGCGACAGCGGCGTCCACGCTGTAGACGACATGGTTTTGCAATCGACCGGTCCCGGCTCCGAGGGCTTCAAGGGCTACATGGAACAGAGCGACGTTTACCGCGTACTTGCCGACACATTTGCACTTGGCACGGTTGCGTCGAACTGACGTGATCTAAAATCATGCAATATTCCGGGCGGCACCTACGCCCGGAATTCCTGTTTCTAAAGCCTGAAGAGGTACAAGATGCCGCCCTTGCTCAGCCGCCGTCACATGCTGACACTGCTCGGTCTTTCGCCGGTCTTCGCTGCTCACAAAATGTCCATGGCCGCGGCCAATGCCGAGATCGGTTTCGGTGACCTCTACAGCAAGATCAGCGTACTTGGCCTCGAGTTTTCCGAAAAGTTGAAGGGACTTGTCGGCAAGCCCGTGACGATGGGTGGCTTCATGGCCCCACCATTGAAAGCTGAAGCCGCCTTTTTCGTTCTGACCGAGATCCCGATGTCGATTTGCCCGTTCTGCTCATCGGACTCCGACTGGCCGGACAATATCGTGGTCATCTATCTCGACGAAAAACAGACATTCGTGCAGCCGAGCACCCGTATCGAGGTCTCCGGGGTTTTGGAAATGGGGAGCTGGACTGACCCAGAAACCGGTTTCGTCAGCCGCCTGCGCATTCGTGACGCAAAATATTGGGTTGCCTGAACAGCATGCTTTCTCTCTCTCTTGAAAACCTGTCCGTTTCCTTTCCCGGCTTGAATGATCCGGTGCTTTTCATCGAAAAACTGGATCTGCCTGCCGGCTCGCGTGTGGCCGTAACCGGCCCGTCCGGTTCGGGTAAAAGCACACTGGTGAATATCATCAGTGGCCTGGAACGGGCGGACAATGGCGCCGTTACCTGGTCGGGCACCGATATCACCCGTCTTTCAGAGAGCGGCCGCGACCGATGGCGAGCTGAAAATATTGGCCTCATCATGCAGGACTTTCACCTGTTCCCAGGGCTGTCTGCGCTCGACAATGTCCTACTTCCGGCCCGGCTTTCGCGTGCATCGTCGTCCACTCTTGAAAAGCGGGCCGCCGATTTGTTGTCGCGTGTTGGGATTAAACGCCACCACCAGAACATCGAGACAATGTCCCGGGGAGAAATGCAGCGTGTGGCGGTGGCCCGTGCACTTTTGCGTAAACCTGGCGTCGTCATTGCCGATGAACCGACCGCAAGTCTGGATCGCGAAAGCGGCGAGGCTGTCGGGCATCTTCTCCTCGAACTGGCAGCGACCGAGCAGAGTACATTGATCATCGTTTCGCATGACAGCCGCCTCACCGAGCGTCTTGATCGCCGCGTTACTCTCAGTGCCGGTCGCCTCAGTCACAACGGCAAGGCGGAGATGGCAGCATGATCCGCTTCATTCTTGCTGACCTGCGCCGCCTCTGGCTCGGCGCACTGGTGGTCGTCCTTCTTGTCGCGCTGGCTGTTGCCCTCAGCGTGACAGTCACACTTCAAGAGCGGTCGCTGCGGCTTGGTAGCGCTCGCGCGGCCGACAAATTCGACCTTGTAGTCGGCGCGGCCGGCAGCGAAACACAACTCGTGCTGTCCTCGGTCTTTCTTCAGCCCTCTCCTCTTCCGCTGATGGAAGGAGAGGTATTGGCAAGGCTTGCAAACGATCCTCGTGTTGCCTGGGCGGCGCCAATCGGTTTCGGCGATTCCTTCAACGGTTTTCCGATTGTCGGCACGACAACTGCGCTCGTCGCAAACCTGTCCGCCGGGTTGCAGGAGGGCCGAGTTTTCATGACTGAAGGTCAGGCTGTGGTCGGCTCGGCGGTATCTCTTGCCCTTGGCGCGGAAATCAAGCCGATGCATGGCGCCCCAGGTGAAGGCGGCCATACACATGGCGAACTTGCCTACACTGTCTCCGGTCGCCTGAAGTCGACCGGCACCGCATGGGACCGTGCCATCCTCGTGCCCATACAGGCCGTCTGGCACATTCACGGCCTTGGGCATGACGATGGAACCGAAGGAAAAGTAGTCGCGGCGACATCTGGACAGGAAAAACCCCAATCGGAGCATGATCATGATCATGCCAGCGGCAGCGAATCCAACCATGACCATGCATCACACGACCATTCCGGTCACGGTCACTTTGCGAGCCCGAGCCAGGATCACGACCACGAAGCGCACAATCATTCCGCTCACGCCGACGCGCCGATCGTGGAGGACTGGGATCACGATGTACCCGGCCTTCCGGCAATCCTCGTCAAACCGAAAACGATTGCCGACGCCTACAAGCTACGGCAGGAGTATCGAAGCGGAACGACCGTTGGTGTTTTCCCCGGCGAAGTGCTGACGCGGCTTTATGCAACACTGGGTGATGCAAGACTGGTCTTGTTTGCAGTGGCAACCGGCTCGCAAGTCCTGGTGGCTGCATCACTGCTGCTGGTCACCGTTCTGCATATCGGGCAGCGTCGCCGGCAGATCGGTGCTCTCCGCGCCTTCGGAGCCCCGCGCGCAGCGTTGTTCTCCATCGTCTGGCTGGAGTTGTTGTGCCTGATCGGCACCGGCGTCATTCTCGGTTTCTTGATGGGTTACGGGGCATCCATGGCGATAGCACGTGTGCTTGCCGGCGAAAGCGGGATCGTCTTCCCCGTCACCTTCATAGGACAGGACGTATTACTTGCGGCCATCATCCTTGGCTTTGCGGCAATCCTCGCTGCCATTCCTGCGGCATTGGCCTATCGCCAGTCCCCTGCCGCTGCACTACGCGCCTAACGGCAACCTTTCAGCCCAGTCTCGCACCGTTTTTCCAACGGTTGCGAGATGGTCCGCCGTGGAGAAGCCCGAGACCTTCTTGCGGGGCTTGAGATCATGATCTCCGTCTTCTAGCCAAAGAAAATCGATCTGACTGGAAAGCGGATAGGTACTGACCTCTTCACGTGTTCCGAACTCATCACGCGTCCCCTGACAGATCAAAGTCGGGGTTTTGAGGAACTCGAGATGCGCTGTCCTGAGGTTTTCGGGTTTGCCCGGAGGATGAAAGGGGTAACCCAGGCAAAGCAGGCCAGCGATCGCATGAGCATCATGGAGCTCATCGGCAATCATGCTGGCAACACGGCCGCCCATGGATTTACCTCCGATAATCAGGTGCCCGGTCGGTGCAAGATCGGCAATAGCGGCTTTAAACTCAGGATTAAGCGTGTCCGCCCGTGGTGGCGGTTTTCGACTGTCGGAACTTCGCCGGGCCGCCATATAACCAAACTCGAAACGGGCTACTAGAAAACCCGCATTGGCAAGGGCAACTGCCGCACCCGTCATTGACGCCGAATCCATCGGCGCTCCGGCTCCATGCGCAAGCAAAATTGTGAACCGGGCGTCGTTGGGGCCTTCAATCAAAAAGGGTAGCGGCATGTGTCATCCGATTTGTGTGATCCCGCTCGAAACTAGATGGATTCTGTCTCGAATGGAACCGCGTCAGACAATGCCACCAGAACCGCCAACCACAGCCGGGCGCTGTGCGGAGACCTTGGCGCGATAGCCGCTTGCCCGATAGGTGGCAATAGGATCGATCGCGCCGCCCGCCAGTTGCCGCGCTCTTGCGAGAATAGGCTCCACGTCGCTGCGGTATGCCCGTTTCAGGGTGTCGGTCGCCATGAGGGCATCATTGTCGTGCTGGAAACCGTCGAGAGCCGACCGATCCACAAGTAGCGCTTGTGCATAGGCACGCCTTATCTCGTTGGCACTTGAGATCAGGCTTTCAATCGGATCGGTGACGTTATGCGACTGATCGATCATATGCGCCGGATGAAAGCCCTTCACCCCACGATGTTCGGCATCCACCAGTTCATTGAAAACGAGGAAGAGGCGGTATGGCTCGATGGACCCCGCATCCAGATCGTCATCGCCATACTTGCTGTCGTTGAAATGGAAGCCACCAAGCTTGCCGAACTGGATGAGACGGGCAACGATCATCTCGATATTGGTGTTCGGTGCGTGGTGTCCGAGGTCGACGAGGCAGAATGCCTTTTCTCCTAGGGTGTTGGCGATCAGGTAGTTTGTGCCCCAGTCCTGCACAACGGTCGAGTAAAACGCCGGTTCGTACATTTTGTGTTCGGAAAAGATGCGCCAGTCATCCGGCAACGCCTTGTAGATATCGGCCATTGCCGACAGATAGCGTTCAAAGCTTCTGGTAAAATTGCTTTGGCCGGGGAAGTTGGAACCGTCGCCAACCCACACCGTCAGCGCTTTCGAGCCGATGGCGTTGCCGATTTCGATACATTCGATGTTGTGCTCAACCGCCTGAGCGCGCGTTGCAGCATCCGTGTGGCTAAGCGAGCCATATTTATAGGAGTGGGTCTGACCGGGTGCGTCGGAGAATGTATTTGAGTTCATTGCATCGAAGCCCAGACCCAGCGCATTCGCATGTGCCTTCAGTTTCTTCGGATCTTCCTTGTCCCACGGAATGTGAAGCGAAACATTCGGTGTCGCGCGGGTCAACTCGTTGATTACAGAGCAGTCATCAAGCTTGTCAAAAATCCCGCGCGGCTCGCCCTTGCCAGGGAAACGCGCAAATCGCGTGCCTCCGGTGCCAACACCCCAGGACGGAACGGCGACAAAAAACTCCGATACCTTCTTGGTGATCGTATCGATATCAATATTGCGACGTGCGAGCTGCGCCCCAAGCGCGTCATAATCATTCTGCAATGCGGCAGAACGTTTGTCATTTTCGGCCGCAATGGTGTCGGCCGCAATCTTCGTCTCGGTCATCTTTTCCTCCCCGACGGAAGCGGCACTCCCACCGCCACCCGCCGCCTTTTCCCTATCGTGTGAAGCTCTGGGCATTACCGGCATCAACGTTGATGATGTTGCCGGTCGATTTTGCGGAGGCGTCTGACGCCAGGAAGTAGATTGCCTCGGCTATGTCCTCAGGGAAAACATTGAGCTTCAGCATCGAGCGCTTGCGGTAGTGTTCCTCAAGATCCGTCACTTCGATCTTCGAGGATGCGGCACGCTGCTCGCGCCATTCGCCGCTCCAGATTTTTGATCCACGCAGAACCGCGTCTGGATTAACCGTGTTCACCCGAATGCCTGCGTCTGCGCCCTCCAAAGCAAGGCACCGGGCAAGATGGATTTCTGCAGCCTTTGCCGTGCAATAGGCCGAAGCGTTGGGCGACGATGCAAGGCCGTTCTTGGATGCGACGAACACGACATTGCCACCAAGATTTTGGCGACGGAACAAACGAAATGCTTCGCGCGACACGAGGAAATAACCGGTCGTAAGAATATCGATGTTCTTGTTCCACATCTCAAGCGTGGTGTCCTCGACCGGAGCAGAGGACGCAATACCAGCGTTTGAAACCAGAATGTCGATGCCGCCAAATTCAACACTTGCTTCCACAAATGCGGAAACGACGGCATTTTCCTTGGTGACGTCAAGCTTGACTGTACGAACGGCATCGGAGCTGAAACGCTTTTCGAAGTCCCCTCTGGTGTTCTGCAACGCACCTTCATCAATATCCGCCAGCACCACGCAGGCACCTTCGCTTGCAAGACGCTCAGCCGTTGCCCGACCGATGCCACCCGCGCCGCCCGTGATGAAGGCAATGCGACCGGCCAGACTCTTGGGCTTGGGCATGCGCTGAAGCTTTGCTTCTTCCAGCAGCCAATATTCGATGTCGAAAGCTTCCTGTTCGGGAAGTCCCTGATAGTCAGACACAGTTGAAGCGCCACGCATGACATTGATAGCATTGACGTAGAACTCGCCGGCGATACGCGCGGTCGCCTTATCCTTAGCAAAGGAGAGCATGCCGACGCCAGGGATCAGGAAGATCACCGGATTTGGATCGCGCATCTTGGGGGAGTTTGCGTGTTTGCACGTCTCGTAATAACGAGTGTAATCGGCACGATACGCGTCCAAGGCCTTGTCTAGGCCCGCAACGAGTGCGTCGACATCAGGTTTGGACGTATCAAGATCAAGGATCAACGGGCGGATCTTGGTGCGCAGAAAATGGTCCGGGCACGATGTACCGAGTGCGCCTAGAGGTTTCAGGTCTTTCGAATTGACAAATTCAAGCACAGCATCCTGATCGTCAAAATCGGCGAGCTTGCGTTCCTCACGACCGATACGGCCACGGATTTCTGGCATCAGACGTGCAGCAATGGCGCGTCGTTCTTCAGCAGGCAGGCTTTTTGCGACTGAGCCACCAAAGATGGTTTTGCCCTCTGTCTCACTCGCAAACCAATCGATCGCCTTGTTGATGATGGCAAGCGTCAGCTCGTAGCATTTCTTAGCGTCGTTATCCCAGGTGAACAGACCGTGGCTTTCAAGCACGACGCCCTTGGCCTTAGGGTTGGCCTTCACAAAGGCTTCGAGGTCAAGACCGAGCTGGAAGCCTGGGCGGCGCCATGGCAGCCAACCAATTTCGTCACCGAAAACTTGCTGGGTCAATTCCTTGGAATTCTTCGACGCAGCGATCGCGATGATCGCATCAGGATGCATGTGATCGACATGATCGTACGGCACGAAACCGTGCAAAGGCGTATCGATGGACGCGGCGCGGGGATTGAGATTGAACGTGCAGTGCGGGAGAAAGCCGACCATGCGGTCTTCGTCTTCGACACCCTTGTAAATACCCTTCAAGGCTTCAAGCTTGTCGAGGTAGAGAGTAGCAAAACCATCAAGCTTGATTGTACCGACGTCTCCTCCAGAGCCCTTCACCCACATGACACGCGCTTTTTCACCTGTCAGAGGATCGGTTTCGAGAACCTTTGCCGAGGTATTGCCACCGCCATAATTCGTTATGCGCTTGTCTGCACCCAGAAGATTGGAGCGATACAGCAGCTTGCCGGGCTCATCGAGCTTGGCGGCATGGGCATCATCCCAACGGTTTTCGAGAAGGCGGGATTTTCCCGTCATGCTTTCCTCCCAATGTAATCTTCATCGCGGAACCGACCCGGTCCGCCTCCTTCGAGCGTAGATATCGCGCATTCAAAAACGCAATGTCAATCACAAACGATCATATTTTTTCATTGTGCGTCGCACCATTGAATAATTTGATCGTTGTTGATTGACAACGTAAAGAGATTACGAATAATTGCGATCAGGAGGACCCAATGCACGAACGCGAACGCCATCGCATCATTTTGAGCGCCGTACAGGAGAAGCCTGTCGTGACGGTTCAGGATATTGCTGAACTGACGGACGCGTCCGAAGCGACGATCCGCAGGGATATTGCGTCTTTGCACGTTCAGGGAAAGTTGCGCCGAGTGCGTGGTGGGGCGGAGGCTGTACATCCGCCGCAGCTAGGCAATCTGGCGGCACGCCCTTTCCGGGTTTCCGAATCAGTCAACATCGACAAAAAACGCGCAATTGCGCGCAAAGCTGTCGATCTCTGCGATGACGGCGACGCAATTATTCTGAATGGCGGTACCACCACATTCCAGATGGTGCATTACATGGCTGCGCGCCGGCTACAGGTGATGACCAATTCTTTCGCCATTGCGGAACATTTGATCAAGCACTCCAAGTGCAATGTCAGTGTACCTGGTGGCGCGATCTACCGCGATCAAAGCTTGATTTTGTCGCCATTCGACAATGATGCCATACGCAACTTCTATGCGCGACGAATTTTCCTGGGTGCGCAAGGCGTCGGCGCACTTGGCATCATGGAATCGGATGCGCTGGTGATCCAGAGCGAACAGAAGCTGATGCGGCAGGCAGAAGAACTGATCGTGATGGTCGACTCGTCGAAATTTCGCAAACGCTCGAGCCTCATCCTTTGCCCGCTGGAAAATGTCACGACCATCATCACCGATGAGGGAATTTCGGACGACGCAGCGCGGATGGTCGAGAATGCGGGCGTCATACTGGTGATTGCAGGAACGGTGGCTGGCGCGCAAACGCCGCAGCCGCCGGACGAAGAGGGTTCCGCCTCGGTCGCGTGAGGAGCACCGAGGGAGAGGAAAGTTTCAAACGGGAGGAAAAGGGAATGAAACTTACACGCAGAAAATTGGGTCATGCTCTGGCATTGGGTGTGGCACTTGGCACCCTGGGGCTGGGAAGCGTTGCCCAGGCGGCCGACGTCAAGATCGCGCTCGTCGTCAAGTCGCTCGGAAACGGTTTCTTCGAAGCCGCCAACAAGGGCGCACAAGAGGCCGCAAAAGACCTTGGTGGTGTTGAGATCATCTATACCGGTCCGACCAGCACAACTGCGGAAGGCCAGATCGAAGTCATCAATTCGCTCATTGCACAGGGCGTCGATGCGATCGCCATCTCCGCCAACGATCCGGACGCTGTTGTTCCAGCCCTGAAAAAGGCAGCCCAGCGCGGCATCAAGGTCATTTCCTGGGATTCGGGCGTTGCACCGGAAGGCCGCATCCTTCAGCTCAACCCGTCTTCCAACGCGCTGATCGGCAAAATGTGCCTGCAGCTTGCAGCGTCGCATCTGGAAGGCGGCAAGGGTGATTTCGCTATCTTGTCGGCAACCACCACCTCCACGAACCAGAATATCTGGATCGATGAGATGAAGAAGCAGTTGAAGGACTTCCCGGGCCTGAACCTGGTCACCACGGTTTATGGCGACGACCTCGCCGATAAGAGCTATCGCGAAGCCCAGGGCCTTCTCTCTTCGCAACCGAATGTGAAAGTCATCGTTGCGCCGACCACGGTTGGTGTTTTGGCGGCCTCCCAGGCTGTTAAGGATGCAGGCAAAATCGGTCAGGTCTTCGTCACCGGTCTCGGCCTTCCGTCCGAAATGGCAGGCGCAATCAAGTCTGGTGCCACCAAGGAATTCGCCATCTGGAATCCGATCGATCTCGGTTACTCCGCGACACAGATCGCCTACCGCCTCGTGAAGGGCGAAACCGACGGCAAGCCGGGCTCGGAGATCGAGGCAGGCCGCATGGGCAAGATCAAAGTGGGTGAAAACAGCGAAGCGGCCATGGCCGACCCGTTCATCTACGACGCCAAGAACATCGATCAGTTCTCGAAGATTTTCTGATCTTTTGCCCAATGCCTCGCTGATCGGCATCAACGCGGCATGACACTCATACCCAACATTTGAAACCATCCTCGGGCATCGCCCGGGGATACCTTTAGTGTGCGTCGCAATTCACGGGACCATCCAGGAATGGCTTTGCGCATGTTTTTGCTTCTTGCGCTTTAGCAGGCGCCCAGGTTCGCAATAATGACAATGGCTGCAGAAAAAATGAAAGAAGCGACAGTGCCTCAGCAATCCGCTGTCTCGCCTGTTCTCGAGATGCGTGGCATCAGCCAGGTTTTTCCAGGTGTGAAGGCGCTGGATGGCGTTAATGTTGCGCTTTACCCTGGCACCGTTACCGCGCTAATTGGCGAGAACGGCGCGGGTAAATCCACCCTCGTGAAAATCCTGACCGGGATTTACAGGCCGAATGAAGGCGAAATCCTGCTTGACGGCAAGCCTGTCCATTTTCACAGCGCACAAGACGCAATTGATGCTGGCGTCACGGCCATTCATCAGGAAACAGTCCTTTTCGATGAACTGTCAGTCGGCGAGAACATCTTTCTTGGCCACGCACCCAAAAACCGCTTCGGTTTCATTGACTGGAAAACCATCAATGATCGTTCGCGCTCCCTCCTTGAGCGACTGGAAAGCCGGATTGATCCGACGATCCGCCTCAAAGACCTTTCCATTGCGCAAAGGCATCTTGTCGCAATCGCACGTGCGCTTTCAGTAGAGGCACGCATCGTCATCATGGATGAGCCAACCGCAGCTCTTTCCCGCAAGGAAATCGACGACCTCTTCCGCATCGTCCAGAATCTCAAAAAGCAGGGAAAAGCGATCCTGTTCATCAGCCACAAGTTCGATGAAGTCTACGAAATCGCAGAGAATTACGCCGTGTTCCGCGATGGCAAAATGGTTGGAGCAGGCGTGCTTGCCGACGCTCCGCAGGACGAAATCGTCCGGCTGATGGTTGGACGTGACGTTAAGGACGCCTTCCCGAAACAGGTGGTGAATATCGGCAGCACTGTGCTTTCCGTTCAAAAGTACTGCCATGACACAGAGTTTCGCGACATTTCCTTCGACTTGCGGAAAGGTGAAATTCTTGGGCTATACGGGTTGATCGGCGCGGGACGGTCCGAACTTTGCCAATCCCTGTTCGGCATCACGCGACCAGCGTCCGGTACCATGACGCTTGATGGCCACCCACTTTCCATCCGCTCACCGGAAGATGCTATCCGAGCAGGTATCGTGTACGTGCCCGAAGAGCGTGGACGACACGGACTGGCGCTCGAAATGCCGATTTATCAGAACATGTCCCTGCCCTCACTTGCTCGGACATCGCGAAAAGGTTTTCTCGCTGCCGCCAACGAGTTTGCACTGGCGCGCAAATATGCGTCACGGCTCGATCTGCGCGCTGCAGCCCTCTCAGTGCCGGTGGGCACATTATCGGGCGGCAACCAGCAGAAAGTCGTCATTGGCAAATGGCTTGCTACACAGCCGAAGGTCATCATTCTCGATGAACCGACAAAAGGCATCGATATCGGTTCCAAGGCCGCCGTTCACGGTTTCATCAGCGAGTTGGCCGCAGAAGGACTTTCCATCATCATGATTTCATCCGAACTGCCGGAAATTCTCGGCATGTCCGACCGAGCCATCGTCATGCGCGAGGGGCTTATGGCTGATGTCTTCGAACGTGCCGATTTCTCGCCGGAAAAGCTGGTGCGAGCCGCCACGGGCAACGCGTGAGAGGAACACCCATGCAACGTTTCTTCAAGAACCGCGAAATCCTTCTGGCGGGCATCATCATACTTATGATTGCCGGATTCTCGTTCCGTGCTCCCGGTTTTGAGCGCCCAGCCAATCTCGTCAACATCTTCAACGATACGTCGATCCTGATCATTCTGGCGCTCGGCCAAATGGCCGTTATTCTGACGAAATCGATCGATCTTTCCGTTGCAGCCAATCTTGCCTTCACGGGCATGGCTGTGGCGATGACAAACGCCGCCTTTCCCGGCGTTCCGCTCCCGCTTCTTGTCGCCATGGCAGTCGGGATCGGTGCCCTTCTCGGTTCGATCAACGGCATTCTCGTCTGGTGGCTTCGCATTCCGCCGATCGTCGTTACGCTCGGTACGCTGACCATTTATCGGGGCATGGCTTTCGTGCTTTCCGGCGGTGGTTG
The DNA here is from genome assembly GCF_044772305.1 of Agrobacterium sp. NPDC090273. Taxonomy (NCBI): domain Bacteria; kingdom Pseudomonadati; phylum Pseudomonadota; class Alphaproteobacteria; order Hyphomicrobiales; family Rhizobiaceae; genus Agrobacterium; species Agrobacterium sp. NPDC090273. The sequence continues at coordinate 193,609 of NZ_JBIVYN010000009.1, read as the reverse complement.
GGTTAACGCGCACCAGATGTCGCCAACCTTTCTCAACGTGCCCCGGACACCGATCCTCGGCCTGCCGGTTCTGTCGTGGGTGGCGATCATCATCATCGCTGGCGCGTGGCTCGTTTTGACGAGAACGTCGTTCGGTCGTTCAGCCTATGCATCCGGTGGCAATCCAGGGGCTGCCGTTTACGCCGGGATAGACGTCGGTCGCACGCGCTTCCTCGCCTTTGTATTGTCCGGTGCGCTTGCCGGGCTCGCCAGCTATCTCTGGGTTTCGCGTTATGCGGTGGCCTATGTCGATATCGCTGCCGGTCTTGAACTCGACAGCGTCGCAGCCAATGTGATCGGCGGCATTTCGATTGCCGGCGGTATTGGCACGGCAATTGGAGCAGTTCTCGGCGCACTTTTCCTTGGCGTCATCAAGAATGCTTTGCCGGTCATTGGAATTTCTCCATTCGCACAAATGGCAATCTCGGGCGTCGTCATCATTCTGGCGGTTGTGTTCAATGCTCGCGCCGAAGCCAAGAGAGGCCGTATCATCCTGCGCGACAGGGCAGCGGCAGATAATGGGAAGGAGGCCGCAGCATGAGCCTGATCGCACCGGAAACCAAGACCGCCGCGCGCGTCATTCCCGACAAACTCGGTACCCCCTTCAAACGCGTCATGGCAAGCTGGGAAGTGCTTTTGCTCGGCGTCGCGATCCTGATCTTCATCGCGAACTCACTTGCTTCGCCTTACTTTCTCAATGCGTGGAACCTATCGGACGCAACCTTCAACTTCACCGAAAAGGCGCTGATCGCATTTGCGATGGCACTCCTGGTCATTGCGGGTGAAATCGACCTTTCCGTCGCAGCGATCATCGCGCTCGCCTCGACCGCCATGGGTTATGCGGTGCAGATGGGTGTGGCCACACCAGGGCTTGTCGCCATTGGGATCGGCGTTGGCCTGGCGTGTGGCGCATTCAACGGCTTTCTGGTTGCCGGATTAAAGCTGCCCTCCATTGTCGTCACCATCGGCACGATGAGCCTGTTTCGCGGCATTTCCTATGTGATGCTGGGCGATCAGGCTTACGGGAAATATCCGGCGGATTTTGCTTACTTCGGCCAGGGTTATGTCTTCTGGGTCTTCTCCTTCGAATTCCTGCTTTTCATCGTCATGGCGGTCATTTTCGCCATTCTGTTGCATGCCACGAATTTCGGCCGTCAGGTCTATGTCATTGGCAACAACCCATTAGCCGCGCGGTTCTCCGGCATTCCGGTGGAGCGCATCAAGTTCATCCTGTTCCTGTTGACGGGGTTGATGAGCGGGATCGCCGCCGTTTGCCTGACCTCGCGCCTTGGCTCCACGCGTCCATCCATCGCTCAAGGGTGGGAGCTGGAAGTGGTGACGATGGTCGTGCTAGGCGGCGTCTCCATTTTGGGCGGCTCCGGCACCATCGGTGGTGTTGTGATCGCTGCCTTCGTGATGGGCCTTGTTACCTTCGGTCTCGGTCTTCTCAACGTGCCGGGCATCGTCATGTCGATCTTCGTCGGCCTGCTCCTGATCATCACCATCGCCATTCCAATCGTTGTTCGCCGTCTCCGCGCCATGAGGTCCTGAACCGTGCCCGAGCTTGAAAAATACGCCTTCAAGATGAAGCTCTTTCCCGGCAAGGAAGCCGAGTACCAAAAGCGCCACGACGAAATCTGGCCGGAGCTTGTGACGCTGCTGCATCAGGCAGGCGTCAGCGATTACTCCATACATCTCGATCGAGAAACCAACATTCTTTTTGGTGTTCTGAGCCGTCCGCAAAACCACGGCATGGCATCTTTGCCCGATCATGCCGTGATGAAAAAATGGTGGGCGCATATGGCCGACATCATGGAAAGCAATCCCGATAACTCACCGGTCGCGACCGATCTTGTCACGGTGTTCCACCTGCCATGAGCGACAATCACTTCAAGCGCATTGCGGTGATCGACATCGGCAAGACCAATGCGAAGGTCGTTTTGCTGGATGGAGAAAGTGGAGCGGAGATTTCTGTTCGCAAGACACCCAACACCATCATCGCCGCACCGCCCTATCCGCATTATGATATCGATGCGCTTTGGACGTTCATTCAGGAGGCTCTTGCCGGTTTTGCAGCTTCACCCGGCTTCGATGCGATCTCGATCACCACACATGGCGCGAGTGCGGCTCTGCTGGACGAAAACGGCGAGCTTGCTCTTCCCATACTCGACTACGAGTATGAGTATCCACAAGCTATCCGCGAAACCTACGCCGGGCTTCGTCCCGACTTTTCAGAGACCTTTTCGCCGCCCTTGTCTGCTGGCCTCAATCTCGGTGCCCAATTACACTTCCAAAAATCGGGGTTTCCGGACGAATTCCGTCGTGTCGCGTCGATCCTCACATACCCGCAATACTGGGCCTTTCGGTTGACGGGAATCGTTTCAAATGAGGCGACATCGCTTGGCTGCCATACGGATCTGTGGGCTCCGGAACTGGGGCAGTTTTCATCATTGGTCGACCGTCTCGATCTCCGAGAAAAGATGGCACCCGTCCACTCGGCCTTTGATGCACTCGGACAGCTCAAGTCTGAGCTTTGCCATCAGCTTGGATTGCAACACCCGGTTCCCGTGTTTTGCGGAATTCACGATTCCAACGCATCGCTGTTGCCACACGTGCTATCCCGCAAACCACCATTTGCAGTGGTTTCCACCGGCACGTGGGTTGTATGTTTTGCAACGCCAGGCAATCTTGAGGGACTGACGCCCGAACGCGACAGCCTCGCCAATGTCAATGCCTTTGGCAAACCGACACCGTCCGCCCGATTTATGGGCGGTCGTGAATTCGAGGTCCTGACGCAGGGACTGACCGCACCGACAGAGGAAATCGATCAAGCTATCAGTTCAGTTCTCGAGAAATTGGTGATGATCTTGCCGAACGTGGTCGAGGGTTCGGGTCCCTTTCCGGGGCGCCGTAAAGAATGGATCGGCACACCCGCCTCGGATGCGGAGAAGATCGCAGCTGCGTCCCTTTATGTCGCGCTGATGACCGAGGTGTGTCTGGAACTGACCGGAGCAGAAGGACCGATCATTGTTGAGGGGCCGATGAGCGGGAACACGAACTATCTCAGGGCGCTGGCGTCAGCGACCAATCGCGATGTTCTCGTTCCAGAAGGTGGATCATTGAGCGGGACCGCTCTGGGTGCGGCCATGTTGACGGGTTCACGTCCAAGGGAAGCGCGAACGTTGTCTATTGCGCCTTCACTTCCGCTTACAAACTACAGGAATGCGTGGCGAAAGGCTGTTGAAATCGCCTGATTTCCAGCCTCTCACCAGTTTTTCTCAAAAGGCCAGGATCAGAGCCGGCTAGCAACTGCTTCCCAATTTACGAGTTTTTCCAGGAAGTTTGCCAAATAAGCGGGTCGCCGATTGCGGAAGTCGATGTAGTAGCTGTGCTCCCAGACGTCGCAGCCAAGCAGGGCCGTCTGACCGAAGCACAATGGGTTCACTCCATTTTCGGTTTTCGTGACCTTAAGGGACCCGTCCTTGTCCTTGACGAGCCATGCCCAACCGGAACCGAACTGGCCAGCACCCGCGGCAGAAAACTCGTCCCGGAACTTTTCGACAGAGCCGAAGGACTGTTTAAGCGCCTGTTCCAGTTCGCCCGGCATTTTCTTGTTTTCGCCCGGCCCCATGATGTCCCAGAACAAAGTGTGGTTCCAATGTTGCGACGCATTGTTGAATATTCCGCTCTGGGCCACGGCACCGGCTTGGTATGTTCCAGTCACGATATCTTCGAGCGATTTCGTCTCCCACTCTGTGCCCGCAATCAGTTTGTTGCCGTTGTCGACATAGGCCTTGTGATGAATGTCGTGATGGAACTCGATCGTTTCGCGCGACATTCCAAGAGAAGCGAGAGCATCGTGGGCGTAAGGGAGATCGGGGAGAGAGAAAGCCATTCCATATCCTTTCTTGCAAGCGGGGACATCGTTGCCCCGCGGAACGGCCTAGCTTATAAAACCTCAACTATAGTTGAGGTCAAGACACGTGAAGAAAATAGATATCTACGCTCCGCTGACGGTAGGAGAACTGGCACGGCGAAGCGGCGTCGCGGTATCAACGCTGCATTTCTATGAGACAAAAAAGCTGATCGCGTCCGTACGCACGTCGGGAAATCAGCGCCGTTACGCGCGCTACATGTTACGACGCGTCGCCATCATAAAGGCGGCACAACGGGTCGGTATAGGATTGAGTGAAATACAGGAAACGCTTGCCGAACTACCGCTTGATGCAAGCCCTACCAAAAAACAATGGTCACATATGTCTTCGAGATGGCACGCACATCTTGAGCGCCGTATTTCCGGACTGATTGCCTTGCGCGATCAACTCGATAGTTGCATTGGATGCGGGTGTCTCTCTTTGACGGAATGTCCTCTCAGAAATCCGGATGACAAGCTTGCACTTGATGGCAACGGACCTGTCATCATGGCCGCAACAATTCTAAAAAACCTCGACGAAACATCATGATAACGATGATGCACGCGGTGATTTTAATTCGCGGACCCGCCTTTTCCGCGATGGAAATTTCCGGGCCCTCGCGACCGCTTATCTGAAAATCCGCCATTTTTGCTCTTTATGTTACCGATAACATGGCGTATTGGGGACGAAGGTCGCACGGCCCGTCCCAGGGAGTAGTCGGAAAGGTAAATGATGAAAGCCGTTGTCATTCATGCCGCGAAAGATCTTCGCGTTGAGGAGAAAGAAGTCGAAAGCCTTGGCCCCGGTCAGGTGGAAGTTGCAATCGAGGCTGGCGGCATTTGCGGTTCTGATCTGCACTATTACAATCACGGTGGCTTCGGCACTGTTCGTGTCCGCGAGCCGATGATCCTTGGACACGAGGTTGCCGGCACGATCAAGGCACTCGGTGCAGGCGTATCCGGCCTCGCCGTCGGTGACCGCGTAGCAGTCTCGCCAAGCCGCCCCTGCAATTCCTGCGAATACTGCCTTGCCGGTCAGCAGAACCATTGCCTCAACATGCGTTTTTATGGATCGGCCATGCCGATGCCTCACATCCAGGGTGCATTTCGCCAGAGGCTTGTTGCCGAGGCCTGGCAGTGCCACAAAGTGGCCCAAGGGGTATCGATCAACGAAGCCGCAATGGCTGAACCTTTTGCGGTAACCTTGCATGCGGTCAACCGCGCTGGTGCGTTGCTTGGCAAACGTGTGCTGGTCACAGGTTGCGGCCCGATCGGCGCCCTGGCCATCATTGCAGCCCGTGCCCATGGTGCCCGTGAAGTCGTCGCAACGGACGTGATGGATGCCGTACTCGAGAAAGCACTGGAAATCGGTGCAGACCGCGTCATCAATGTCGCAACCAATCCTGAGGCGCTTGCTGCTTATTCCGCAAACAAGGGATACTTCGACGTCCAGTTCGAAGCATCTGGCAACGAGCGCGCCGTTCGCTCCGGCCTTGAAGTTTTGCGCCCACGCTCCACAGTCGTTCAGCTTGGCCTCGGCGGCGATGTTTCCATTCCGCAAAACATGGTCGTGGCAAAGGAAATCGAGATGAAAGGCACCTTCCGCTTCCACGAGGAGTTCGGCCTTGCGGTTGATCTCATCAATCAGGGCCGCGTGGACCTGAGCCCGTTGTTGACCAGCGTCTATCCGATCGACAATGCGGTGACCGCCTTCGAAGCCGCCGGCGATCGCAGCAAATCGATGAAAGTACAGCTCGCATTCTAATACACCGAGCAGATAAGACAGCCGTTTTGCCATCCTTGGCGAGACGGCTGTTCGCAATTCGAGCAGCAGCTTAACATCAATTTCATTCTCATTTCGCATCAAGTCAGTCTCAAAGCTTACAAGACAGCCCAAGTTCATTCCGATATCGTGTGAGGATTGAATTGCCAGAAGTCTCGATAGTGGTGAGGTATGACCTGATGCAAACCCGTGAATTCGTAGCCGCTGACGATATTCGCAGCCAGTTTTCCGCAGCGATGTCATCGATGTATCGAGACGAGGTTCCGGCTTACGGCACGCTCATGGCACTGGTCGCCAGGGTCAACAATGCGACGCTCGACGCCGAGCCGCAATTGAAAGAGCGCCTGGAGGCCACGGATTCGCTCGAGCGCATCTCGCAGGAGCGCCATGGTGCAATCCGCCTTGGGACTGCTGCCGAGCTTTCAATGATGCGTCGCGTCTTTGCTGTCATGGGCATGTACCCGGTCGGCTATTATGACCTGTCCACCGCTGGCGTTCCTGTCCACTCCACTGCGTTCCGGCCGGTTAAAGACCGTCACCTGAAACGGAACCCGTTCCGCGTATTCACCTCGCTGCTGCGTCTGGATTTGATCGTAGACGAGGAGTTGCGCAAGGAAGCCGCGACTGTGCTTGCCGCGCGCAAGATCTTTACCGGCAAGGCGACTGCACTGGTGGAAGAGGCAGAACGCGATGGCGGTCTTGACGCTGCGGACGCCGCTCTCTTCGTGGCCGAAGTTCTTGAAACCTTCCGCTGGCACGACAAGGCCATTGTCGATGCCGGCATGTATAAGCGCCTGCACGACGCACATCGGTTGATCGCCGACGTTGTCTCGTTCAAAGGGCCGCATATCAATCATCTGACACCCCGTACGCTCGACATCGATGCTGTTCAGACGCTGATGCCCGCTGAAGGCATTGCGCCGAAAGCCGTGGTGGAAGGTCCTCCGACGCGAAAATGTCCTATCCTTCTACGCCAGACATCTTTCAAGGCACTCGAAGAACCCGTCGCATTCATTGGAGAAAACGGTGAATGGCACGCCGGTTCGCATACGGCCCGTTTCGGTGAAATCGAGCAACGCGGCGTGGCGCTGACACCGAAGGGGCGCGCCCTCTACGACGCCCTGTTGAACGAAACCCGCGCCAAGGTGCGTCCTGCGGCAGACGGATCGAACTCCGCTGAGTATGAAGCAGCCCTTGCCGATGTCTTCACGGCATTTCCAGATGACTGGAACGGTATCCGAAAAGCCGGGCTTGGTTACTTCAGCTATTCGTTGACCCAAAAAGGCAAGGCGGCATCACAACCTGAACTCGACATCGAAACGGCCATCGCGCAAGGGCTGATCCAGTTCGATCCCATCGTCTATGAAGACTTTCTACCCGTTAGCGCGGCCGGTATTTTCCAGTCCAACCTTGGCGACGATGCAACACAGGAATTCACCGCGAGCCCAAATCAGGTGATGTTCGAGCGTGATCTCGGCGCATCTGTGATTGACGAGTTTGCGCACTATGCGGCCATTGAAAAGGCCTCTCTCAACGATTGCCTCGGCGTCATAGAAATGCTGACCGCAGCGCAATAGTCCGTTACCTTGCGGCTGAAGCCGCTGAAGAAATTCGAAGACATGGAGAAAAGCAATGACGAAAACCGTTGATGTTCGCAAGGAAACGGCAGCCCTGCTTGGGAAGCTTGGCGTTCAGGCCGATCTTTACACCGGCGGCGACATGCCATCCTATTCCCCGGTCACAGGCGAGAGGATCGCCGAACTCAAGACGGTCTCGGCCAATGAAGTTGGCGCGATCGTCGAAAAGGCCGACGCGGCTTTCAAGATCTGGCGCAACGTTCCTGCTCCACGTCGCGGCGAACTCATCCGTCTTCTGGGCGAAGAGTTGCGCGCCAATAAAGCCGAACTCGGCCGACTAGTATCGATCGAAGCCGGTAAAATCCCCTCAGAGGGCCTCGGTGAAGTGCAGGAAATGATCGACATCTGCGATTTCGCCGTCGGCCTGTCGCGCCAGCTTTACGGTCTGACCATTGCAACCGAGCGCCCGGGCCACCGAATGATGGAGACCTGGCACCCACTTGGCGTCGTTGGCGTCATTTCCGCTTTCAATTTCCCCGTCGCCGTCTGGTCCTGGAATGCGGCACTCGCCATTGTCTGCGGCAATCCGGTGGTCTGGAAGCCTTCGGAAAAAACCCCGCTGACGGCGCTCGCCGTTCAGGGGATCTTCGAACGCGCCGCTGCACGCTTCGGCGACGCGCCTGCCGGCTTGTCTCAGCTTCTGATCGGCGATCGCACTGTTGGCGAAGCCCTCGTTGATAATCCGAAGGTACCGCTGGTTTCCGCTACGGGCTCGACCCGTATGGGTCGCGACGTCGGTCCGCGTCTGGCAAAGCGCTTTGCCCGCGGCATTCTCGAACTCGGCGGTAACAATGGCGGCATCGTTTGCCCATCGGCCGACCTCGACATGGCTTTGCGCGCTATCGCATTTGGTGCCATGGGTACCGCCGGTCAACGCTGCACAACGCTGCGCCGCCTCTTCGTGCATGACAGCGTCTACGATCAGCTCGTACCGCGTTTGAAGAAGGCTTACGCATCCGTTTCTGTCGGCAATCCACTTGAGACCTCTTCTTTGGTCGGCCCGCTGGTCGACAAGGCTGCTTTCGATGGCATGCAGAAAGCTCTGGGAGAGGCAAAATCACATGGCGGCGCTGTGCATGGCGGCGATCGTGTCGATACGGGCGCGCCTAACGCTTATTACGTCAAGCCTGCGCTCGTCGAAATGCCGAAGCAGGATGGGCCGGTTCTGGAAGAAACCTTCGCCCCGATCCTTTACGTCATGAAATACAGCGATTTCGATCAGGCAATCGACGCGCACAATGCGGTCGCTGCCGGTCTCTCGTCCTCGATCTTCACGCGTGACATGCAGGAATCGGAACGGTTCCTGTCGTCGGAAGGGTCAGATTGCGGCATCGCCAACGTCAACATCGGCACTTCGGGCGCCGAAATCGGCGGTGCCTTCGGTGGCGAAAAAGAAACGGGCGGCGGGCGCGAATCCGGATCGGATGCGTGGAAAGCCTATATGCGCCGTGCTACCAACACGGTGAACTATTCTAAAGCACTGCCGCTGGCGCAGGGCGTTTCCTTCGACATCGAATAACAGGGGCGAAAAATCATGGACGGCAGCGCAACGAAGGCGTTCAAAACTGCTGAACGCATTTCCCGCATCGATGTTTCACCCATCGCGCAGATCAGCGCGCGGGCGCGCGCCATGAAGCAGGAAGGCAAACCCGTCATCGTTTTGGGTGCGGGCGAACCTGACTTCGATACTCCCGATCACATCAAACACGCTGCATGGGAAGCCATGCAGCGTGGTGAAACGAAATACACAGCCACTGAGGGAACACTGGAGCTGCGCAAGGCCATCCGCGACAAGTTCAAGCGCGAAAACCAGCTGGACTACGCGCTTGACGAGATTATCGTTTCGACCGGCGCAAAACAGATCCTCTTCAATGCCCTGACAGCCACGGTTGACCCCGGCGACGAGGTCATCATTCCCACCCCTTATTGGGTGACCTATTCCGATATTGTCGTGATGTGTGGCGGCAAGCCCGTGCTGGTTCCGTGCGCGGCCGAAAATGGCTTCCGCATGACGTCGCAACAATTGGAAGCAGCCATTACGCCGAAAACACGCTGGCTTATGCTGAATGCGCCATCCAATCCATCCGGTGCAAGCTATTCTGCAGAACAGTATCGCCCGCTGCTCGATGTGTTGCTGCGGCATCCGCATGTCATGCTGATCGCCGACGATATGTATGAGCATATTGTCTATGACGGCTTTCAGTTCGTTACCCCTGCCCAGGTGGAACCGCGGCTGAAGGAGCGGACATTGACTGTCAATGGCGTCTCGAAAGCCTATGCCATGACCGGCTGGCGCATCGGTTATGCCGGTGGCACGAAAGCGCTAATCAAGGCAATGTCGGTGGTACAGAGCCAGTCGACCTCCGGCGCCTGCTCCGTTTCGCAGGCTGCTGCCGTCGCAGCGCTGAATGGCCCGCAAGATTTCCTGAAGGACCGAGCTGCCAGTTTTCAACGCCGGCGTGATCTTGTCGTCTCTGGGCTGAACGAGATCGAGGGTATCGATTGCCGTGTGCCGGACGGTGCATTCTATACATTCTCGAGCTGCGCCGGTCTGTTGGGTAAAAAGACGCCGGACGGAAAAGTGATCGAGACCGATACCGATCTTTGCGCCTATTTCCTCGACCACGCCAATGTCGCCGTCGTACCCGGTGCTGCATTCGGCCTGTCGCCCTTCTTCCGGATTTCCTATGCCACATCTGAACCGGAATTGGTCGAGGCGCTTCAACGCCTCGCAAAGGCGTGCGCAGACCTGAAGTAAGGTTCGACACGGCCTTATCAAGCCATTTTACGGCAAGACCATCTCTGGCCCCTCTTGACGGCGAGCTGAAACGCCTTGCCCTGCCGCTCACTGTTCGCCGGCGAGCAGCAGGGCATGCGTTCTGCTATATTTCTCTCCCCCGTTCTCCCTGTTTCCAACAGTCTGCGGCGCACGCCGTCAACGGGACATGCTGCGCGCAGCTTTCTGCCTCCAAAACTCGTGAGCGATTTAGCTTGAGCGTTTAAGGACGTCATCGCAGGCCGCCGTTCGCTGCCTAACAGATCCCTCGGATATCCACATTTTATTTCCTCGTTATATTGACCTACTAAAAATAAAAAGTATGTTGCCCGCCATGGACCAAACAACGCACCACCACGCACACGACCATCAATGGCCGCAGGTTCTGAGAGCCAAAGGATTGCGCGCGACATCGCAGCGCATCGCAGTTCTCGACTACCTGCATCACCATCCGCACGCGGACGCAGAAACCATTTTTCAGGCCGTGCGCGCTCCCTTGCCGACAATTTCTGTGCAAGCCGTTCATCTGATCGTGCAGGATCTCTCGGCGATCGGCCTCATCCGCCGGATCAACCTGCCGGACTCGGCGAGTGCCAGATACGAAACCCGCATTGAGGACAATCATCATCACGTCCAATGCATTCAGTGCGGACGTATCGAGGATGTCGACTGCCTTGTCGGCCACGCCCCCTGCCTGGAACCCTCCGACACGCACGGCATGCGTATCATCGAGGCCAGCATCGTATTTCGTGGCATCTGCCGCGATTGTGACCCCATTATTGAAGAGAGGAAGCTCAAGCCATGACAGACGAAGCAAAGTGTCCATACTCAGGGGCCGCAACCGGAAAACCAGCACGCGGCGTGCAAAACCAGGACTGGTGGCCCAACCAGCTTCGCGTCGACCTGCTGAACCAGCATTCGGCCAAATCTGACCCATTGGGACAGACCTTCAATTATCGCGAAGAATTCGCAAAGCTTGACTACGAAGCGCTGAAGAATGATCTGCGCAAATTGATGACGGACTCGCAGGACTGGTGGCCGGCCGACTTCGGTCACTACGGCCCGCAATTTGTTCGCATGTCCTGGCATGCAGCCGGCACCTATCGCCTGAGCGACGGTCGCGGTGGCGGTGGTCGTGGTCAGCAGCGTTTTGCACCGCTCAACAGCTGGCCGGATAACGTGAACATCGACAAGTCACGCCGTTTGCTATGGCCGATCAAGCAGAAGTATGGCCAACAGATCTCTTGGGCCGACCTGCTGATCCTGACGGGTAATGTCGCACTGGAAACCATGGGCTTTCGCACATTCGGCTTCGCCGCCGGTCGTGAAGACACTTGGGAACCGGACCAGGACGTCAACTGGGGTTCGGAAACCTCCTGGCTGAAACATCGGCCGCTGGATAGCTTCGACAAATCCCTCGGCGCGACGGAAATGGGCCTCATATACGTCAACCCGGAAGGCCCGAACGCGAACGGCGATCCAATCTCCGCTGCGGCATTCATTCGCGAAACCTTCAAGCGCATGGCAATGAACGACGAGGAAACCGTTGCACTGATCGCAGGCGGTCATACTTTCGGCAAGACCCATGGCGCTTCGGCGGAATCGCACAAGGGTCCCGATCCGGAAGCCTCGCCGCTTGAGGCGCAGGGTCTCGGCTGGGCCAGCAACTTCGGCACGGGCCATGGTGCTGATGCGATCGGCAGCGGCCTCGAAGTGACGTGGACGCAGACGCCAGCACAATGGAGCAACTTCTTCTTCGAAAACCTGTTCAAATATGAGTGGGTACAGACCCGCAGCCCCGGTGGTGCGATCCAGTGGGAAGCCAAGGACGCGGAAGACATTATTCCGAACGCCCACGACCCGTCGAAGAAGCACAAGCCAACGATGCTGACCACCGATCTGTCGCTGCGTCTCGACCCGGCATACGAAAAGATTTCGCGCCGCTTCCTTGAAAACCCGCAGGCTTTCGCCGAAGCCTTTGCACGCGCATGGTTCAAGCTCACGCACCGTGATCTTGGTCCTCGCGCTCGTTATCTCGGACCGGAAGTTCCGAAGGAAGAACTGATCTGGCAGGACCCGGTACCGGCTGCAGACCACCCGCTGGTCAACGCTGACGATATTGCAGCGCTGAAAGCCAAGATCCTTGATTCCGGACTGACGGTTTCTGAACTCGTCGGGACGGCCTGGGCCTCTGCGTCGACCTTCCGCGGTGGCGACAAGCGTGGTGGTGCAAACGGTGCACGCATTCGCCTTGCGCCGCAGAAAGACTGGGAGGGCAACCGGCCCGAGCAACTGGCTCGCGTTCTCGCTGTATTGGAAGGTATCCAGACTGCATTCAATGAAGACGCGCGCGGCGGCAAGAAACTCTCGCTTGCCGACCTGATCGTGCTGGCAGGTAATACGGGCGTTGAAGAAGCAGCGAAGGCTGCAGGTCAAAACATCACGCTGCCATTCACCCCCGGCCGCACCGACGCGACGCAGGCGCAGACCGACGCCGAATCCTTCGCAGGTATGGAACCGGTTGCCGATGGTTTCCGCAACTATCAGCAGACCGCTTCCGTTCCCGCCGAGGTGCTGCTGATCGATCGCGCACAGAAGCTGACGCTGACTGCGCCCGAACTGACCGTCCTGATTGGCGGCCTTCGCGCAATCAACATCAACACCGATGGGTCGACCCATGGCGTATTCACCGAAACGCCGGGAGCGCTGACCAACGACTTCTTTGTGCATCTTCTGGATATGAGCACGCAATGGAAGTCGATTTCTGACGCCCAGGACGTTTTTGAGGGCACCGATCGCAAGACCGGCAAACTGAAATGGCTTGGCACACGCGTCGATCTCGTCTTCGGCTCAAACTCGATCCTGCGCGCTCTGGCAGAGGTCTATGCGAGCTCTGATGCGAAGCAGAAGTTCGTTGATGACTTTGCTGCGGCCTGGACAAAGGTCATGAACCTCGATCGCTTTGACCTGCAGCGTTAAGCAAGGCCAATAGCATCGCAAAATAGCGAAAGGCGCTTGAAATACAGCGCCTTTTTGCACGTCAATTTATTGCTTTGAAGATGCCCGATCACACGTTTCGTCTACTTGTCTTGGTAGATCGAATCTGATGCCAATATCGCCTATTATCGAGCTATAAACGCAATCAAATATCGCCGGACCTGAGATAGTGTCTTGTTCGATAGCGTGCGAGACCGCACACTTGCGTCAGTCAGAAAGAGCAGGCGAGACATGAGCGACAGCAGCACCTTGACCCTTGGTGTCGAAAAGCACCCGAACCCCGTTTCCGCGAGCGAACGTGAGAGACTGCTCCAGAACCCCGGCTTTGGGCAGATATTCACCGACCACATGATCACGTTGCGCTACAACAAGGATCGCGGCTGGCATGACTGGAAACTTGAGCCGCGCAAAGGTCTGGATCTCGACCCGGCGTCGATGGTTCTCCATTATGCCCTTGAGATATTCGAGGGAATGAAAGCCTATCATCTTCCAGATGGCGGTGCGTCGCTGTTTCGTCCTGATGCCAATGCCAAGCGTTTCCGCGCATCGGCGGAACGCCTGGCCATGCCTCAGCTACCAGAAGATCTGTTCGTTGAATCTGTTCGGGCTCTGGTGCGCGCTGATCGCGATTGGATTCCGACAGCAGAAGGTGCGTCTCTCTATCTGAGACCCTTCCTGATCGGCAGCGAAGTGGCGCTCGGCACCAGACCCGCCACCGACTACATCTTCTCCGTTATCGCGTCCCCGGTTGCCTCCTATTTCAAGGGTGGTGCATCGGCTGTGACACTCTGGGTATCGGAAAACTATACGCGTGCTGCACCTGGCGGAACGGGCGCAGCCAAATGCGGCGGCAACTATGCCGCAAGCCTTGCCGCACAGGCCGAAGGCCAGCGTGAAGGCTGCGATCAGGTCGTGTTCCTGGATGCGGTCGAGAGACGCTGGATCGAAGAGCTTGGCGGCATGAACATCTTCTTCGTCTTTGACGATGGATCTCTGCAAACGCCGCCGCTGACCGGTACGATCCTGCCCGGTATTACGCGTGCATCACTGATTGCGCTCGCGCGCAACATGGGGCTGACGGTTCGTGAAGAGCCCTACTCGATCGATCAATGGCAGGCAGACGCCAAGAGCGGCCGACTGACAGAAGCTTTTGCCTGCGGTACCGCTGCTGTTGTCACGCCGATCGGCAGGGTCAAGGGTCGCAATCATGGCTTCACGATTGCCGATGGAAATGCTGGCACTGTCACTGGCCGGTTGAAGGCCGCGCTCACCGATATCCAGTTCGGACGCGCCGCAGACCCGCATAACTGGGTGGATCGTTTGTTCTAAAAGGTGCCCAAAGACAGCAAGATGCGACCGTGACCTTTCGGTCGCATCACTTAGAGCCAGTCGATTTTCCGCAAGAGCAACAGTGTTGCTACGGAAAGAGCAATCACGAAACCGACGATCAGGATGAAGGCCCAGGTGTCGTTCACACCGGGAATGCCTCCAACATTCATGCCGAAAAGACCTGCAATAACGCTTGGCGGCAGTAACAGTGCAGCAAGAGCCGACAGCCGGTTCGAGTTGCGAGCGATACGCTCGCCGATCACGGTGGAAAGGTCGTCGTGCAAAATGCCGGTTCGATCCCTGATTGCGTCAAGATATTCGACAAAACGAACAAGCTTGTCGATCACCTCGCGAATGCGCAGCTTGTCGCGCTCGGAAAGCCATATTGCGTCATCATGTTCGATGCGGACCAGTGCATCGCGCTGTGGCATCAAATAACGACGCAACTGAACAGACCGTCTGCGCAGCAATTTCAAACGCTCCCGAACCTCACCTGACGCCTTTTGGAAGATAAGATCGTCGAGCTCATCCGCTTCCTCGTCCATTGCGTCGAGAACGGGTTCGAGATCCCTTACCAGCTTGTCGCCAACGATCGCCAACAATTCACCGGTGTTACGAGGTCCCGTTCGCTTGTTCAGTGCAAACCGAATGTCGCGCAAGGCTGTGATGTAGTGCCCACTATCCCGCAATGTGATCAGGCGGTTCGCATCTGCCCAAATATGTAAGGGAACAAGATCAAGGTCACCGCTCTCCTCGATCACCTCGATGGGTGCCGCCCCGCACACGCCTCTCAACGTAATCAGCAGGCCATCATTGATCGGTTCGACGCGCGGGCGGGATTCTTCAGCCAGCAGTGCTTCACAGACGAGTGGATCAAGGCCGCTTCGCTGATTGATCCACGCAACCGCTGCCGGATGGTCCCGTTCGAGATGGAGCCATAACACGCCATCTTGCGGTTTCCAGTCCAGCAGCTCCTGGAGGGTAATCTGTCGACTGCCTCCCTGCGCATCCAGAAGAAGTGCGAAGCGAATGCCCGGCTCATCGCCGTATGTGGTGTCTGGCTTGGCGGATGTATCCATCTCAGTCTTCCCAAACGGCATTATTGATATGTTGCAGTATTTTACCGCAATGGCCGGGGAATCGTTATGGAAATCTCGTGGCGCACGCAGACACGCTGACAGTTTGTTCGCCAGCATCGATCCTCAAAACAGGGGAGGCTCTTTCAAGGTGCATCTTGGATGCAACGTCCGGCCGCCCTGCTTTATGCAGCGCGACCGGGATACGGCATTCACCACGAACGTGGTCAATAAACCTCGGGAACATACATATCCGGCGGAACCGGGTGACGAATATAGTCGTCATTTCGCACACGGTCCGGCAGTTCGATTGCGTCTTTAGGAACGTCCTCGTAAGGAATCTGTCCAAGAAGGTGGGCGATGCAGTTCAGGCGTGCCTTTTTCTTGTCGACGGCCTGGACGACCCACCACGGTGCTTCAGGAATATGCGTTCTTTCGAGCATTTCCTCCTTGGCCTTCGTATACTCTTCCCAATGGATACGGCTTTCCAGATCCATCGGCGAGAGTTTCCATTGCTTCAGGGGATCGTGGATGCGCATACGGAAACGGAATTCCTGCTCTTCATCGGTGATCGAGAACCAGTATTTGACGAGCACGATGCCGGAGCGAACGAGCATGCGTTCGAATTCTGGAACGGAACGGAAGAACTCTTCGAGTTCGTCGGGCGTGCAAAAGCCCATGACACGTTCAACGCCCGCACGATTGTACCAGGAGCGGTCGAACAGCACCATTTCGCCGGCAGACGGCAGATGCGGAACGTAACGCTGGAAATACCACTGATTGCGCTCGCGCTCGGTCGGTGCTGGTAGCGCCACGACGCGGCAGACACGCGGATTGAGGCGCTGGGTAACACGTTTGATTGCGCCGCCTTTGCCAGCAGAGTCGCGACCTTCGAACAAGACGACGACCTTGAGTTTCTTGTGCTGGACCCAGTCTTGAAGCCGGACAAGTTCGTGCTGAAGACGGAAAAGTTCCCGGAAGTAGACCTTGCGCTCCAACGTCTGGGCAGCCGGTTCAGACAATCCTTCAACGACCAGCTGGTCCAACTGATCTTCTTCCATCTGCATTTCCAGCTCTTCATCAAAGCTGTCGGCAATCTCTGCCTTGATGCGGCTCAACTGATTAGTTTCGATCATGGTTTTGCCCGTCAGTTGCGTGGTGGTAACCTTGCCATCAAACATGCTCATGCAACAATCGCATGACATGACGCAGATTGCGACACGCAAAGGCGTTTGCGACACCATGTCACCGGCAAAGCCGTCTCGATTCAGCAATTTGGCTGACCGTTTCCCACCTGAAGGCACAAAACAAAATACGGCGCCGGCACCCCTGTCGCGCGAGGAAATACGCGATGGAGTGCCGGCGCCAACAAAGGCTGAGGTCAGGCAGCGAGTGGCGCGAGACCCGCTTCGATCTGGTTGCGGAAGGGCTCGTAGCGGTTCGGAAGCTTCAGAGCCTGACCGAGATGTGCCGTATCCTCGTCACGATCGAAGCCTGGTTCGTTGGTGGCGATCTCGAAGAGGATGCCGCCCGGGGTCCGGAAGTAAATAGCCCAGAAGTAATCGCGGTCGATGACTGGCGTCACTTGGTAACCGGTATCCATCAACGCCTTGCGAACTTCCAATTGCTTCTCGCGATTTTCCACAGCGAAGGCAATGTGGTGAACCGAACCTGCCCCTTGGCGCGCAAAAGGCGTTTTGGGAAGCGCAGCGAGATCGATTGTGTCGGCCCCGTTTCCACCGGGAATGACGAACCGCGTCACATCTCCTTCAGCCTCTGCTCGTTCGTATCCCATAAACTGAAGAAGCTCTTGGGTTGCTCCCGTGTCGTGCAGATTGAATCGAGCGCCGGTGAAACCGCGAATGGCGTGGTTTTCGGAAATACTGTCGATGACCCAAGGGGCGCGTGCATCTTCTGCCGTTTCGATCAGAGCCAGACCGTCGCCATCGGGACCGGTAAAGCGAAGACGATCGGCACCAAAGACCTTGTCGGTCTGGATGCCACCGACGCCATTGGTGATCAGGCGGTCCTTCCAGAAGCCGAGTGCGCCCTTAGGGATGGAAAACTGGGTTTCGCCAACTTCACCGACGCCTGGACGGCCAGCCATCATGTTTGCGAAAGGAAAGTAGGTCATGACGCTACCGGGCGTACCTGTTTCATCTCCATAATAGAGATGGTAGACGCCGGGTTCGTCAAAATTGACGGTCTTCTTAACCCGGCGCAGGCCGAGTGTTTCAGTGAAAAATTTGTTGTTCTGCTGTGCATCCGACGCCATGGAGGTGACGTGGTGCAATCCCTTGATGTCCTTGATCATGGCGGTCGGTCCTTATCCGGTGTGTCCGTTTCGATGACCAGGATATAGCCCTCTTGATTGCCGTTCAGAATTGCAATATTTCTCTCGAATGAATTGCGGATTTTGAAATAATTGACATGAACGATCACAAAGCTCTCAAAACATTCCTCCTCGCTGCCGAAAAACGCAATTTTGCGCAGGTCGCCCGTGAACTGGGTATGACGGCTGCGGCCGTTACCCGGGCCATCGCGGCACTTGAAGACGATCTCGGTGTGCAACTGTTCGTTCGAACGACCCGTCAGGTGTCGTTGACCACCGATGGCGCCGTGTTTGCCGCCCAGATCCAGCCAGCCGTAGAGGCTCTCGAAAATGCAAGGCGCGATGTCAGGAATGCCCACAAGGCTGATGAAGGGCGTTTGAGGATCAGTGCACCGACCTGGCTTGGAAAAACGGTGTTGCCGCCAATCCTTTCAGGTTTCAAAGAACTCTATCCGAAAATGTGCTTCGAGATTTCGCTATCGGACGGCTTGGTCAACATCGTCGATGACGACTACGATCTGGCAATCCGCATTTCGTCAGCACCTTCGGACAAGTTTACGATCTGGCGCAAGATCCGGGCCGTTCCAAGAATTCTGGTCGCTGCACCTGGTAGCCGGTTTACGCAGATGCAGCACCCGAGTGAGCTGAGCCCTGACGATTGCCTGGCCTATAGCGGTGAAAGTCGGCGCGAGAACTGGGTGCTGTCAGACGGAGGCTCCAGCCTTTCGATTTCCGCCGGACGCGCCTTCAGTGCCAATAACGGCGAGGTTCTCGCAGATATGGCAGCCAACGGCATAGGTGTTGCGATGCTGCCGGGATTTCATATCGCCGAACACATTCGCAGCGGACGGCTGGTCCACGTTCTACCAGGTTGGGCACCGCCGGAGCTCTGGCTGACCCTGTATTACCCACCATATCAGGCCTTGCCGCCGCGCATTGCGACATTTTCGAAGTTCTTCGAAGAGCAGTTACCGCCGCATATGGTCATGCTTGGCTGATCATTCTCGTCTCTATTTATGCGTGAGACGACGGAACGAACCAAAAGCTGCTCCGTCGCGATCTTCAAGGTTTCAGCGGCGTCGTCAAAACAGTGTCGTCAGTGTCGACGACAAAAACTGCGAGAAGCTTCGCGGGCCGCGTTTTGCTCGCATTGGCACTCACATCATGCTGGTCGCCTGGTAGCTCGGTAAAATTTTGGCCCTTCGTGAAGGTTTTTACCTCTCCGCCATTCACAGCACTGAGGATCGCCCCCTCAAGCACCGTTGCGTAGATGAGAGCTGACTTCGCATGGATATGTGCGGAGTTGTAGCCACCAGGTTCATATTCGACGAGCACGCCTTTCACGCTTTTTCCGGGTACGTCGGGAAGGGGATGCTCGTAGACTGGTGTTACTGTCGCTCCCTTTGTTTCGTAAGCGAGGTCGCGTTTGGCGACATCATGCGCCGAGACGACTGTGAGAGGAAGGAAAGAGAGGGCGAGAGTATAAGCGACCATTTTCATCATACATTCTCCAGTTGTTGGGTGCGAAGCCAGGCTTCCAGGGTGATATCTCCGCGGTGAGGAGCTGCTGCCGGGACAATCGAGCCCACGTGAACTGGGGCACCGAAGTAACCAAGGGAAGCATCGGCACTCACGCTGCGCTTGTCGCCTCTGGCGGCCAAATAAGTTCTCATCAGAGTTTCGAAGGGCGCCCGATCAGGGCCTGCAAGATCAATGGTGCCATTGCGCGGTTTATCGAGTGCGACCTTGACCAGGGCAGCAGCAACGTCATCTGCTGCAATGGGCTGGAAATCGATCGCAGGCACTCTTACGCTACCCTCTACAGCGTAGGCGTCGGCCAATGTTTCCATAAATTCGTAAAACTGCGTGGCACGGACGATGGTGTAATCTTGTCCTGATCCTTTTACTGCGCGCTCCTGTGCCTGCTTGCCGCTCATATACGGATTGGCGACCAGGTCATCTGTGCCCACGATCGACAGAATGACATGGTGCTGCACACCAGCAGTCTTCTCTGCTGCCACGAGATTTCGGCTGGACGTCTCGAAAAAGTTGCGAATGACGGGCTCATCGAAGGACATCATGTTTGAAACATCGATGACCGCGTCTGCACCGGCGAGAGCATTGTCCAACCCCTCTCCCGTGAAAGCGTTTATGCCATTGCTTGGACTTGCCGCGACTGCCTCATGACCGGCGCTGCGAAGAATGGCGACGGCCTTCGCGCCGATAAGACCCGTGCCGCCGATGACGACAATCTTCTTGGAATTGCTCATTTCAGTTCCTCCTTTGGCGACGCACCGCCGCTCGCATTGTCTGGGTTAAGATCATCAAGCCGCTCAGATGAACCGGCGATGCTCTCAAATGCATTTTACGTCCATATCATGGATAAACTTTATCCATGATTAGATTGATGGTCAACTGCCTGCGACTGAACGAAGCGTTCAACCCAAGTTGACGGCGGCACAAGCAATCACAAAAAAGTCAAGATTGGAGAGGCCGTCCCGATCTCGTGATCTGCACAGATCACCAAACCTCTGGAAATGTTCACTTTTGGAAAAATCGACGACAGTAGCCGTGGTTCAAACGCAGCTCAGATTCGTCTTCATCTAGACGCTTTTGCATCAAGCGAAGGGCTCACCCTCATCTTCATAGGCGCATTTATAAGCAAGATTTAATTCACTGTTAATCAAGATATGATCAATTCTCCATACCAAAAAGTTGTCTGCATGAAGCCTTTCCCGCAGAAGCTTTATTTTTACTGATCACATGACGCGGTCGGTCTTTTCTCAAAAAAATGTTTTCTAACTGTCGAATTCTATCCGCGAGCGCGGAGGCTTTCGCACGTCAATATGTTGGCAAATCAGCGATAGCGAGGACATGTGCAAATCGTATTGGTCGATGACAGCAAATCAATTCTTGTTGCCTTGGATGCGGCGATCCGGGGCCTCTCCGGGCTCAGAAAAATCGTCGGTTTTATCGATCCAGTCGAGGCGCTGGAGTTTTGCCGCGACAACGCCGTCGATCTGCTTGTGGTCGACTATACGATGCCGAAATACAATGGCATCGAACTCGTCGAAGCGCTCAAGGCCTACAAGCATTTTTCGCATGTGCCTGTGATCATGATCACATCTGAAACAGCCCGACCAATCCTCATCGAAGCAATCGAAGCTGGCATTACCGAGTTCATCAACAAGCCTTTCGACCCGATTGAGCTTAAAGCGCGTGTCCGTAATCTCCTCGACTTGCGCAGAGCACAGCGCGATCTCGCTGGCCAGGCAAGCAGGCTGGTGGGTGAGGTGCAGAAAGCTACCCGCCAGCTTGCAGCCCGGGAGGAAGAAATCATTTGGCGCTTGGCGCGCGCGATTGAGTTTCGCGACGGCCACACTGGCGACCATATCTCCCGGGTCGCACAAATCAGCATGCTTATCGCGAAAGATCTAGGCCTCGACGAAGACCACTGCCGAATGATCTATCTTGCCGCCCCGCTTCACGACGTTGGCAAGATCGGCATCTCTGACAGCGTGCTACTGAAGCCGGGCCGTCTGACGGACGACGAGATCACCGAGATGCGAAAGCATGTCGGCATCGGCGTACAGATCCTTGAAAAGGGAACGTCCGAACTCTTGCGCGTTGCAGAAGCCATTGCTGGCGGCCATCACGAGAAGTGGGATGGCACCGGATATCCTCACGAAATTGCTGGCGAACTTATTCCTCTGGAAGCCCGTATCGTTGCAATTGCCGACGTTTTCGAAGCCCTGTGCTCGGAGCGCCCCTACAAGAAGGCATGGTCCGTTCACGAGGCCTATGCACACATCGATGCACAAAGCGGCATTCACTTCGATCCGGACTGCGTGGCAGCTTTCCAGCGCCAGTGGCCGCAGATCGAGAGATTGATGGCTGGCCATGAACTTCTGGAGATTGAGGTTCCAAGCCTTGAGATGCCGGATGAGGCCCAATCGACAGACGATCAGATCACGCACATTACACGGGAGTTTCCCAATGTCGGGTGAAATCACGAAAAACACATTGGTGATGCCAAAGGCCCTGTCCATACGCTCGATTTCGGCCGCGCACAGTCTCCTCCTCCAGGGCCTCGAAAACACCGATACCCTTATCATAGAGGTGCCTGATGAAGCCGACGCAGACCTGAGCTTTGTGCAACTCATCGAAGCTTGCCGCAAATCTGCGGCGCAAGACAACAAAACCATAACTTTGAAAGATCCAGCAGACGGCCAGGTTCTGCAGACACTCCGACGGGGCGGTTTCCTGTCGCGGATGGATGACGCCTCCCGCCGGTTCTGGCTGCATGGAAAGGACCTATAATAGAATGAGTGCGCATATTCTGACAGTCGACGATTCCGCCAGCATCCGTATGACAACCAAAATTGCCCTGACAGGCGCCGGTTATCAGATCACCGAGGCTGTCGACGGACAGGACGGCCTTGGCAAGGCAAAGGCCGCGAACTTCGACCTGATCATCACCGACCTCAACATGCCGAACATGAACGGTCTCGAAATGATCGAGGCCCTTCGTCAGTCTCCGGCCCATACCGGCATTCCGATCATCTTCCTCACGACGGAATCCGACGCCGATATGAAAGCGCGTGCCAAGGCCGCAGGCGCAACCGGTTGGCTGACGAAGCCTTTTGACGCGGAACATCTGGTCAAGATCGTCAAAAAGGTCCTTGGAAAATGACCACACTGGACCCCATTCAGGTTTTTAGGACAGAAGCAGCTGAGCTTTTCGAGCAGATCGAAAGCGGTCTGTTGGACCTGCTGCATGATCTGACCGATCAGGACCAGATCGACGCGGTTTTCCGCGGATTGCATACTCTGAAGGGGTCCGGCGCAATGTTCGGGTTCGAAGCGCTCGCAGCTTTCACCCACCATTGCGAGACAGCATTCGATCGCGTGCGGAAGGGCGAGGTTACGGCGACCAGCGAGTTGGTGGCCGCCGTCCTCGAAGCACAGGATCACATGCAGGCATTGGTCGAAAACCCGCATGGCGTTCAAGGCGACGTCGGCGAACGACTTCTTGCCAGACTGCACGCTGCGGTCGGTGCGGATGGCGACAGTGGCGTTCTCACCCATCTCCCCGCTCAGAGCACGACAGTCAAACCATCGACGACACGTTCCGCCACCTGGGAAATCCGGTTTAGATTGCCGGTCAACGCCATGGCGAACGGGACAAACCCTCTTGGTCTGCTCGATGAATTGGCGGAACTCGGCGAGTGCGAAATTGTTGCCGATACCTCCAGCGTTCCTTCGCTTGAGGTACTGAACCCAAGCGACCTCCACCTCGGCTGGACAGTCCGCTTGACGACGGAGCAACCGCAATCGGCGATCGATGACGTCTTCATCTTTGTGATGGACGACATGGAAATCGACGTACGTGAGATCAAGGCGGCGGTTGTGACAGCGCCGATCGTTCCCGAACCGCTTGCGGAGACGAAAAAGGCTGCAGTCGAACCAAAAGGTAACAAGGCCGCCGAAAACGTGCGCGTACCTGCGGAACGACTGGATGAATTGATGGATCGGGTCGGCGAACTGGTCATCGCCCAATCACGCCTCTCACAGTTGGCAGGCGGCAGTGCGGATATTCTGTTGCGGTCGGTATCAGAAGATGTCGAACGTCTTTCTGGCGAACTGCGCGACACGATGATGGTGTTGCGAATGGTGCCAATCGCCCAGCTTTTTGGCCGTTTCCGGCGCCTCATCCATGATCTGGCACGGGAAACCGGCAAACAGATCGAACTCGAGACCGAAGGCGAAAGCACGGAAGTGGACAAAGCCGTCATCGAGCGCCTTGCAGACCCGCTTGTCCACCTGGTTCGCAACTCCTGCGACCACGGTCTTGAAAAGAGCGATGAACGTATCGCTGCCGGGAAACCGGCCAAGGGTCGCATCACCCTCGTTGCCCGTCAGTCCGGCGGTGATGTGACCATTACGATCCGCGACGATGGGCGGGGCATCGACCGTCAACGGGTTCGCGCCAAGGCAGAGGCCTCTGGCTTGCTGGCTGCAAATGCCCAAGTCAGCGATCAGGACCTGTTGCAGATGATCTTCCAGCCGGGCTTCTCAACAGCGGCAGAAGTTACAAATCTTTCTGGCCGTGGTGTCGGCATGGATGTCGTGAAAAAAAGCGTGGAAGCCTTAAGAGGCACGATCAACATCGTCAGCGAACCGGGCGTCGGCTCGGAAATCTCGCTTGCGATCCCGTTGACGCTGGCCATCATCGACGGCCTTCTCGTGCGCGTCGGCAATGGCTGCTACGTTATCCCGCTGCCGGCCGTGGAAGAATGCCTCGAACTGTCACCTGAAGACGACATCCGTTCCCGTGGCCGCTCCTTCATTTCGCTGCGCGAAAGCCTTGTCCCCTTTATCCGCCTGCGCGAACTGTTCCACACCGGGACGGCGCCTGGCGAATTCCAGAAAGTTGTCGTGGTTTCCACCGGGTCCGAGCGCGTCGGACTGGTGGTGGACCAGATCATCGGCGACCACCAGACAGTCATCAAGGCCATGTCCAAACTGCACCATGACGTCGCGACCTTCTCCGGTGCAACCATCCTCGGCGATGGCAATGTCGCACTCATTCTCGATGTCGCCCATCTGGTGACAGCGGGACAGCAGCAGGAGGCGCAATTGCGGGCGGCAGGATGAACCAGCCTTTGTTGAAAAAAACCGACGGATTCTGGGGTGATTTCAGCGAGGTGGAGGTGCTTACCTTCAACATCGCCGGCGAAACCTTTGCAATAGAAGCTGTGAAAGTACAGGAAATCCTCGACCTTTTGCCAGAAACCGCGGTTCCCGGCGCAAAGCCCTTCGTGGCAAGCGTGATAAATTTTCGCGGCAAGGTCATTCCCCTTGCCGACATTCGCCTCGCTTTTGGCATGGACGCCACTGAGCGGACGATCGACAGCCGCATCGTCGTCGTCGAGCTTCTGCTCGACAACGAAACCACATTGGTCGGCATCCGCACGGACAAGGTGAATGAGGTAACAACACTTAGCAGGGCCGCAAGCGAACCCCCACCCAGTGTTGGGATGCGGTGGCGCGCAGATTACATCCACTGCCTCATCAAACGGGGCAGCGAATTCGTCATTCTTCCGAATCTCACAGCAATTTTCACGGCACACCGCGACGCGGGTCCGGGCGTAGGCAGCACACGCGGCAACGTCATCGAACTTTCCAAGGAGCATTGATATGCGATTTACAATCAAGATGAAGCTGGCCGCCGCCTTCGGCTTCCTTATATTGATGCTTGCCGGAACCGCCGGCTACGGCATTTACAGCCTTGGCGTCTCCAAGGATTCGATGGACGACGTTGTCGAAGGCACGGTCGTGCGTCTCGACAAGGTGCATCAGATGAATGCCCTGGCCCTGACGACTGTCCGGTCGCAAAAGAACATGATCCTTTCAACATCGCAGGAAGAAACCCAGCGCCACAAGGCGTCCAGCGACGAAAGCCGCAACCATATCAACGCCATGCTCAGCGATATGGCGGCCAGCGCCAGCGCCGAAACACGTGCATACTGGACGGACCTTCAGGCGATAGCCAAAGCGTTCGAAGCGAGTGACGATCGCGTGCGCGAACTGGTCGCGCAGGGCAACACTTCGCTTGCTGCGTCGTTCTCCTCCGGGGATGGTCGTCTGGCGGCCAATGCCTTGACGCAAAAGCTGGACGAAGGCGTCAAGATGAACCGCGATCGTCTTGAAGCCGCCAAGCAAGCAGCAAATGACGATTACGAACAGACCCGCACCCTTCTGATCGGTGCATCGGCGGTGGCAGTCCTCATTGCGGCGGCAACAGCACTCTGGATCGCACTTGGCATCAGCAGCGGCCTGCGCAAGATCATGACGGTTGCCGAAGCAGTTTCGGTTGGCGACCTCAACCAGAACGTCGAGATCAAGACGAATGACGAGATCAAGGATCTCGTAAACCGCATCAACATTATGACCGGCAACCTGCGCAACACCGCCAGCATTGCAGACCGCATCGCCGATGGCGACCTGACTGTCATGCCGAAGCCGCTCTCAGAGCGCGATACGCTTGGTCTTGCCCTGGAACGTATGGTCGAACGCCTGCGTGGTATCGTTGCAGATGCTCTTTCCGCTTCCGACAACGTTTCTTCCGGCAGCCAGGAGCTGTCTGCGAGTTCCGAGCAGTTGAGCCAGGGCGCTACAGAACAGGCATCGTCTGCCGAAGAGGCATCGGCCTCGATGGAAGAGATGGCTGCAAACATCAAGCAGAATGCAGATAATGCCGCACAGACGGAGAAGATCGCACGCCAGTCGTCGAAAGATGCCGAAGCCAGCGGCGAAGCCGTCAACCGCGCAGTGGTCGCGATGCGCACCATCGCAGAGAAGATTTCGATCGTGCAGGAAATTGCCCGTCAGACCGACCTTCTCGCGCTGAACGCTGCGGTCGAGGCCGCACGTGCCGGTGAACACGGCAAGGGCTTTGCCGTCGTGGCGTCGGAAGTCCGCAAACTCGCCGAACGCAGCCAGGCGGCGGCGGCTGAAATCAGCTCGCTCTCCGGCGAGACGGTGAAGGTGGCGACGGATGCGGGTGACATGCTGAACCGTCTGGTTCCGGATATCCGTAAGACGGCAGAACTGGTTGCCGAGATCTCTGCCGCATGCCGCGAACAGGATATCGGGGCCGCACAGATAAACGAGGCGATCCAGCAGCTCGACAAGGTCACGCAGCAGAACTCCGGCGCATCAGAAGAAATGTCGGCGACATCGGAAGAGCTGGCTGCACAGGCAGAGGAACTGCAGAGCAGCATCGCCTTCTTCAAGGTTGACGCTTCAGGTCTCTCGTCGCACCCGGCTCAAGTTTTGCGCCGTCCAGCCGCAAAGCCTGTCGCTACCCCACGGGCAACCACAAAACCTGCTCTCGCACGCAAGCCTCACACGGATAATTCTGTCGGTGCTCAGCAAGCCCGCGCCAAGGGTTTTGCATTGGACATGTCCATGGGCGGTCCTGACGCCGATGATGCGGATTTCCGCGAAAGCGCCTGATGATGACCAGCACGTCCTCCGATTTCCAGTTTGTGACGTTCAGCCTCGGCGAGGAAGTCTTCGCGGTTCCTGTGACTGTCGTTCGTGAAATTCTCGACTACGAGGATACTTTCAAAATCCCTCACAGCCCCGAATATCTGCTGGGTCTGAGAGACGTGCGTGGGCAGGGCGTGCCCATCATCGACCTTCGCCTGCGGCTCGGCATGAGCCGCAGCGTGAGGACGCCCCATACGCGTGTTCTGGTGTTGGATATCCCCTTCCCTTCCCGGACACTTGCTGTTGGTCTCGTGGCGGACAAGGTGTTCGAGGTAACGCCTTTCAGCCGCGACCAGATGGAAGCCGCGCCCGACATCGGTGTTCACTGGAACTGCGACTACATCGCCAGCGTCGTTCGTCGAGAGGGTGACTTTGTTGTCATCATCGACCTGGCAAAACTGTTTTCGGATGAAGAGAGCGCCCTTGCCCGGCAGAGTGGCAAACCGGTCCAAGCAGCATGAGGGGAGCCGTTTCCGTGAATGCGTCCGCCGCTGTTTATGACGGATTGAGCCAGCGGGATTTCAAGCTGCTCGCCGAGTACATCTACAATTACAGCGGCATAAAAATGCCCGACACCAAACGCACGATGCTTGAGGGACGTTTGCGAAAGCGCCTGCGCGCCACAGGCCATGCCACCTTCGGCGAATATTGCAACTTTCTGTTCCGTGAAGACGGGCTGGAAGAAGAAGCAATCTATCTGATCGACGTGGTGACCACCAACAAAACGGATTTCTTCCGCGAGCCGAACCATTTCGACTACCTGGAAAAGTTCGCCTTACCGGCATTGGTGAATGAGGGTCACAACCGCATTAGAGCCTGGAGCTCTGCCTGCTCGACAGGCGCAGAGCCTTATACCATGGCGATGGTGCTGTCCGAAGCTGTCGATAAACAGGTGATCAGCAACTTTAGCATCCTCGCCACCGATCTCTCCACCGACGTACTCAGTAAAGCCCATAGTGGCATCTATGCCCGTGAACTTCTCGATCCGGTCCCTGCAGAAATGATGCGCAAATACGTCATGCGCCCGGTCGACGCCGGTCGTCGGGACGTGAGGATTGTTCCAAGGTTGCGGTCAAAAATCGGCTTCGCCCGTCTTAATCTCATGGATAAGACGTATCAGATCGGCGATGCAGTGCAGCTAATCTTCTGCCGTAACGTTTTGATATATTTCGACAAGAAGACGCAGACACATGTGCTGACCGAATTATGCCGTCGCCTGGTGCCGGGAGGCTATCTTTTCATCGGCCATTCCGAAACCATTACCGGTATCGACCTGCCGTTACGCCAGGTCGCCAATACCGTTTTCAAGAAACAGTAACGGCAGGAACCATGTCGAAAAAGATCCGCGTCCTTATTGTCGACGATTCTGCCAGCGTCCGGCAGACCTTGACGCAGGTTCTCGAGAGCGACCCAAAGATCGAAGTGATCGGAGCCGCATCTGATCCCTTTGTCGCGGCCAAGCGTATCCAGGAAGAAATCCCTGACGTCATTACGCTCGACGTGGAGATGCCACGCATGGACGGCATCACTTTTCTGCGCAAGATCATGTCGCAAAAACCGATCCCGGTGGTCATGTGCTCGTCATTGACGGAAGCCGGATCGGAAACACTGCTGCAGGCTCTGGAAGCGGGTGCTGTCGACATCATCCTCAAACCAAAAATCGCTGCGGCAGATCATCTTGCCGAGCAGGCTTCCCGCATCTGCGAGGTCGTCAAAAGTGCTGCCCATGCCCGCGTCGGAAATGCACGCCCTGCCCTCCGATCAGCCTCGGCCAGCGGTCCCCTCGCCAAACTGACGGCTGATGCCGTGCTGCCGCCCCCGTCAGGCAAGGCGATGGCGCGGACCACAGAAATGGTGATCTGTGTCGGTGCGTCCACGGGCGGGACAGAAGCGTTGCGTGAAATGCTCATGAGGCTACCAGCAAACTCTCCCGGTATGGTTATCGTCCAGCATATGCCGGAGAAATTCACCGCAGCCTTTGCAAAGCGTCTGAACAGCTTGTGCGATGTGGAAATCAAGGAAGCAGAAGACGGTGACCCGGTTTTGCGTGGTCATGTGCTGATTGCGCCGGGCGACAAGCACATGTTGCTGGAACGGCAAGGAGCCCGTTACCGTGTCTCAATTCGCAGCGGTCCTCTCGTTTCACGGCATCGCCCATCTGTCGACGTCCTGTTTCGCTCATCCGCACGCGCCGCAGGGGCAAATGCAATGGGTATCATCATGACCGGCATGGGCGACGACGGTGCTCGCGGCATGTTGGAGATGCATCAGGCTGGTGCTTTCACAGTTGCTCAGGACGAAGCATCGTCCGTCGTTTTCGGCATGCCCAAGGAAGCGATTGCGCATGGCGGTGTCGACAAGATCCTTCACCTCGACAAGATTGCGCAGGAAATCCTGGCAGAGGATCACCGTCGTTAATATGGCCGACTGTTTTACCCGGCGTTAACCAAACTCGCCAATGATGCTGGCAACACCATGCAACAGGTGCGTTGAGCGAGGCATGACTGTCTCCGACCAATCTTCCGGGTCATTCCATGCCAGTTATCACGTTCGCGAACACCAAAGGCGGCGCAGGCAAAACAACTGCTGTGTTGCTGCTGGCGTCCGAACTGGCCCGGCGCGGGTCGCGGGTCTGCGTGATCGATACCGATCCGCAACGCTGGATATCCCGCTGGCGCGAAAAAGCCCACGCCAAAGTCGAATTTTCAGTCATCACCTATGTGACCGCGACGACACTTCAACAGCATGTCCTCGATAGCCGGCGCGCGTTCGACCACGTCCTCATCGATCTGCCGGGCGCCCAATCACCATTGCTGGCAACGGCGATCGGACTTTCTAACCACGTACTCATTCCCGTACAGGGCAGCACGATGGATGCTCAGGGTGGCGCACAAGTTCTGGAACTGCTGCGCTACCTCTATGAAAAAGCAAATATCCGGATCGAGCATTCGGTCGTCCTGACCCGCGTTAATCCGCTTGTCACCACGCGTGCCCTGCTGGCCGCACGCGAACTCCTGGCACAAAGGAATGTCCGTGTCCTCGATACGCCGATTTTCGAGAGATCGGCATT
Source organism: Agrobacterium sp. NPDC090273 (assembly GCF_044772305.1). Lineage (NCBI taxonomy): Bacteria > Pseudomonadati > Pseudomonadota > Alphaproteobacteria > Hyphomicrobiales > Rhizobiaceae > Agrobacterium > Agrobacterium sp. NPDC090273. The sequence goes on along the minus strand of NZ_JBIVYN010000009.1, from coordinate 163,600 downwards.
CAGAGATATGTTCGAGTTCGATGGATGCTTGCACACGATGAATTCAGGCACTGTCAGCAACCTCGACAAGGCCCTCAAAAATGCAGGCGCTTTCGCAGACGAAGTTCTTCGGTTGCTTGAAGCTTCAGAGAAGGAGACCGCCAGCAAACTGATGCAGGCGGCCTGAAACAAAGAAATTCTAGAAAAGCGCGTCGGCGAACAGATCGTCGTCGTCATCCGAGGCTGTACTCATCGGCTCCTTCTGCCCGGACGCGAGATCGACCGGCAGGTAGTGCATATGGACGTCGCGCTCCTGTGCCATTGTGTAGATCTTGTAGATGCGAGACGATAAGGGAAGGATCTTTTCTGCGAATGCCGTTATATCCTGAGCGCTGGTTACAGCGATATCCCCGGCAATTTGCCTGCATTCTTCCAGAACGTTGCCAAGCTCGCTCTCAAAATCAAGCTTCACCACGGCGGCGCTGATACGGCTGAAAACCGCCTGCCCTTCTTCCGCCAGATCCCGCAGACCAGTTTCCATCTGGGTCTTTGCCTGGCTGACTGCGTCAAGCGCCTCATTCAACGGTTCGCGCAGATCTGCGGAGCCCTGTTTTTCGCCAGCCAGATCGGCAATCGCCGCCTCGATCCGGCGAAGATCGCCAACGATTGCGTCCGCAGGTGTCTCCAGCTTGTCGGCGAAGACCCGAAGCTCAGCGCTGACAACATTGACCGAACGTCCCTCGTCACCCAGCTTTGAGCAACGCAGGTTCGAGTTCAGCGCCATGTAGTGAATTTCGGTTTTGATGGACCGTAGAACCTCGATGCCCTGCAAGAGATCCTGCGCCGTACTGGTCACCGATGAGACGGCCGCGTTAGCTTCAACCATACTCTCCTGCACGCGACCTGCGAGATTGCACGCCTTGGCAATATCTCTTTCGAGCAGTTGAAGCGCGCTGCCGCCGTCCTTGTCCGCATCTTCCACCAGCCGATCGCGGAGGGAGAGAATGTTGGCGGCATCATCAGCAAAGCTTGCGATTCCCGCAAAAATCTTGCGGCAATCCTGTTGGAAGGTTGCAGCTGTTTCCTCGATCTGCGCGCGAACAAGCTCGAACACCGTATCACATAAGGCATCCATTTCGGCAGCGCTCAGCACACGTGCTTCCTCGGAGTGCCGGTACTCGTCAAAAAGAGCCAGTGTTGTATTCACATGCTCGATGCGCTGGCGGGTTATGTCGCCGATCTGCAGCGAAGAGAGTGTCGATCCGATCTTGACCTGTACGCCCTGTGCAATCGACTTCACCTTGGATGCCATCGCCGTCATATCGCGATGTTGATCGCCGATGCGACCCGCATTGGTTTTCAACCCTCTGACAATTTCTGGGATCGTCGCATCGAAATCCACCCCAATAGCAGACGAAACATCACGCGCTTTGGCGAGCTGCTTATCCATGAGATCGAGATATTGCGCAAATTTGGCAACTTCATCACCGCCGAAATGAATGCGCTCACGTATTTCCTCGGCAAAAGCGGAAAACTCGGAGATACCCGCGCCCGTGATCTTCACGGTGACTGCGAAGGTTTTCAAATAGCGGATAGTCTCCTTGATATCGTCCACATGGCCGTTCGAGGATTTGCAAAGCGCGCCCATTTCAGCGAACGCGGTTTGCCGAGCGTGTTCCATTTCGGGAAGACGGATGAGCTCATCCACCGTCTTTTGCATGTTCGACACGGCCGTACCAGCGGTATCGCCATCCATGGAACCGGTCATGCGATCCAGGATCGCGACGAGTTCGCTTAGGATTTCCATGACTGAGACGAGGACCGAACCGCCATCAAGGAAGGTTTGCTCGATGCGAGACTGCGCAAGCGCCAGACGCTCGGTCAAATAGGCCTGCGGGTCGTGCGTTTCAGCTTTTGATAGATGTCTCACGTCGCGATTTTTCCTGTAGTTGAATAACGCAAGGATAGGGCGAGCTCAAAAACAGTCGGTGAATATTTTAAGTTGATCGCGCGTTAACAACTCGCGTGGTTGACCAAGTCCTACCTTTGCCGCGTGGATCAGCATAGAGGGCGGCAAATGCCCACAAAATGTTCAGCGCCTTAATTTTTGCCTGAAACAGCCAATTATTAGAAGATTTTTGCTTTCAGGGATCGGCGTTCTGTGGTTCTTATGATGCGCAAATAGAATTCATTACATTGATAAATGCAGAAAAAGCATGATTGACGATCACGGGACGAGCCGTTCACAGGAAAGATCCTTCGGGCTGAAGGCGCTTGAGGAAAGGCTTGCCTATGAATTGCAGCTGCTTGAGCGACCGGCACGGTCGTGGGTTCCTGAGACGAACTCTGCTGAAGATCACGTTCTTGATGTTGCGGTGATTGGGGCGGGACTTTGCGGCCTGACGGCCCTTGCTGCCTTGCTTTTCACCGGCATTAACAATGTCCGGGCTTTCGACAAGTCTCCCGCTGGCCAGGAAGGGCCGTGGATCACGTCAGCGCGTATGGAAACACTGCGTACGCGCAAGGAACTTGCAGGCCCGGCGCTTGGTATTCCATCGCTAACCTTCCGCGCATGGTACGAAGCCCAGTTTGGTGGACAGGCCTTCGAGGCCATGCCGCTTATTCCGCGTGAAATGTGGATGGAATACATGGTGTGGTACAGACGTGTTCTGACCCTGCCTGTGAGCAATGACCAAGCACTCGAAAACCTGGCAATCCGGCATGACGGACTGCTGGAACTCGATTTCGGTGGAGAAACAGGAAGCCAGCGCGTATTGGCGCGACGCGTCATTCTTGCCACCGGTCTGGATGGCCTTGGCGCACCACGACTGCCGGACGTCGCTGCGACCGTTCCAGCCCGTTTTATCCGCCATAGCGGTGATGTGTTCGATATCTCGACATTACGTGGAAAGCGTGTCGCCGTCGTCGGGGCCGGAGCTTCAGCCATGGATAATGCTGCATCAGCACTAGAGGCGGGTGCGGCGAGCGTCGATCTCTTTATACGGCGTGAGGATATTCCCCGCGTCGAGAAGTTTGGAGGCGTTGCCGGTCTTGGCATGACACACGGTTTTATCGGCCTGCCGGATGAAGATCGTTGGACCTTCATGACAGAAGCCGAGCGCACGCAAATTCCACCGCCGCGTCACAGCGTTCTTCGCGTGTCGCGCCATAAGAATGCATTTTTCCACCTTGGCAGCCCCATTAACGCGCTGACGCAAACCAACGAAGCTGTGGAAATCTGCACCCCCAAAGGCCGCTATACAGTCGACATCATCATTTTCGCGACGGGATTCGACGTCAATTTTGCACAACGGCCTGAATTCACGGCTCTTCAGGATCGCATCCTTTTATGGCGCGATGTCTATCAGCCACCGGCACATAACCGGAACGAGGCGCTGGGTAGCTATCCCTATCTCGGGCCATCGTTCGAGTTTCTGCCCAAGCCTGACCTCAGCGTTGCGGAAGCGGAGACAATTTCACACATCTATTGCTTTGCTTACCCGGCGGTTCCTTCTCACGGCAAGATCACTAGTGGCATCCCTGCCGTCAGCCACGGCGCAGAACGGCTGGCCGAAGGCATCGCCCGCTCACTCTTCGTCGAAGATCGCTACCGCCATCTCGAGACATTCATGGGCCACGACGTCTCGGAAATCATTGGCGACGAATGGCTCGACGCGGATGAAAATCAAGAACAGGAGACCGCAAATGGTTGAGACGGCTGTCAAACTGGAGATATTCTACGGCATCTCCTCGCCTTGGGCCTATTTCGGTGCGCCGCACGCGGTTGAAATCGCAAAGGCGAATGGTGCGGAGGTTGTCTTGCGCCCAATTCGCATCATAGAGGCCAATGGCGGCATTCCGCTGCGCACGCGTCCCGACGCGCGACAGCGATACCATGCTGTCGAGCTCGATCGTTGGCGCCGGCACCTCAACATGCCCCTTAACCTGACACCAAAATTCTACCCCTGTGCCACCATTGAGCGAGCAGCACAGACCGTCATCGCCGCACAGACGGCGGGTCTCGATGCCATCAGCCTCTCCTTTGCAATCCAGCGTGGCCTGTGGGCGGAGGAACGCGATATCGCCGACCTCGACACGTTGCGCGCCATTGCTACGGCGACTATTGGCCCCGAAGGTGCCGCGCTCGTGCGTGATCCTCAGCCCGACGACATCGTTGCCGAATGGCACGGTAACCTGGCGGAGGCGGAGCGTCTCGGCATCTTCGGCACGCCCACATATGTCGTAAACGGCGAATTGTTCTGGGGTCAGGACAGACTGGAATTCGCCGGCCGCGCCTTGGCGGCCCTCAAGCAAGAACAGACACAATCTGCGGTAAGGACGTTCCGATGAACGATGCTCAAAAACTCCACGACCAAGCCATCGTGATCGATGGCCTGCAGACCTGCCAGTGGAGCCGGTCGATATTCGAGGACATGCGCAAGGGCGGTCTGACCGCAGTAAACGCGTCGAGTGTGATCTGGGAAAACTTCCGCGAAGGCGTCGGTTATGTCAGCCAGTGGAAGCGCTTTATGCGCGAAAACGATGACATTATCCGACCAGTGCGTACTGTTGCCGATATCCACGACGCCAAGGAAGAAAACAAGACAGGTATCATCATCGGCTGGCAGAATACGTCGCCGCTCGAAGACAAGCTGGATTATGTCGAGATTTTCAAGGATCTCGGCGTCGGCATCATGCAGTTGACCTATAATACCCAGAACTATTCCGGAGCGGGATATCTGGAAGAGAACGATAGCGGCCTGACCGGTTTTGGGCGCGAAGTGCTCTCGGAAATGAACCGCGTTGGTCTGCTTTGCGACCTCAGCCATGTGGGTGACAGGACGACGGCAGATGTGATCGAGCGATCCAAGTCACCTGTCTGTATCTCGCATGTGTTGCCCCGCGCGTTGCGTGACGTGAAGCGCAACAAGCCGGACGAATTGTTCAAGGCATGCGCCGAAAAGGGCGGAATCATCGGCGTCAGCTTGTTCGCGCCGGGCCTTGCAGCCGGCAACGACGCAACGGTCGAAGACTATCTTGATGCCATGGCCTACATCATTGACCTCGTTGGGGAAGATCACGTGGGCATCGGCACCGACTTCTCTCAGGAACGCCCGCGCCCTGGTCCTTGGCAGATCTGGGCGAACAAGGACAAGGGAACAGCCCGCACCCTGACTGAATTCGCGACGGTGAAGATTTCCAAACCGCAGGGCATCGAACGAATTGGCGACGTTCCGAACCTTACGTCCCGTATGCTCGCGCGCGGCTGGAGCGAAGCTCTGGTTCTCAAACTCCTGGGGCAGAACTGGCTACGCGTACTTGATGCCGCCTGGCGGCCGACAAACTGACAAGACTTTATCAATCGGAGGCAATTGACATGAAAAATGCTATCAAGGGCCGCAAGGCCGCGACCTTCGCCGGCATCGTTGCTGCCGGTATCGCCTCGCTTTCTGGCTCTGTCTTCGCGCAGGACGCGACCAAAGGCACCGTCAACGTCGTCGGGTTCTCAGGCGTGTTTGCGGATAACTACCAGAAGTTCGTGATCGACGCCTTCAAGGCCAAATATCCGGGCATTGAAGTCACGTATCAGCAGAGCAAGAACTCTGCCGAGACACTGGCGCTCCTTACCCTCCAACGCGCCGACCCGAAGGTCGATGTCGCGCTGATCGACGTTTCGGTTGCTATCAAGGCCAACAAGGAAGAACTATTCACCAAGCTTGATGCCGCCAAGGTGACCAATCTTGCCGATCAGCCAGAATGGGCACGGATCGACGGCGACCGCGCCGTCGCCTTCTCGCAAGACAACCTGGCTATTCTCTACAACACCGACAGCGTCAAAACTCCGCCAACAAGCTGGAACGACCTGGCGGACCCGCAATACAAGGGCAAGATTGCCGCCAAGCTTTCCGACACACGCGGCGTCATCCTTTTGCCGATCCTGACCAAACTGAAGGGTGGCGACTACAAGAATTCGGTCGATCCAGGGATCGAACTCTTGAACGAAATCGCCCCAAGCGTTTCAACGTTCGAGCCCGCACCGGATTGCTATGCAGTGGTACAAAGCGGTGAAGTCGATCTTTCCATCTGCTGGAATGGTCGCGCTCAGTATCTGCATGACACCCAGGGAGGCAAGATCGGTGTGGCGCTTCCAAAGGAAGGCTCAATCGGCCAGACGAATACCATTGGTCTCGTCGAGGGTTCCAAGAACAAGGAAGCAGCGGAACTCTTCGTGAACTACGCACTAAGCCCGGAAGCACAGGCGACTTTCGCCGAGAAGAGCTTCTACGGTCCTGTTAACACCAAGGTTTCGCTGACGGAACCGGTTGCTGCCCGTATCTATGGCAGCAAGGAAGCACAAGCCGCACAGTCTTCGCTGGACTGGAACTTCGTGTCGGAAAAATACTCGGCATGGATTCAGCTGATCAACCGCGAGGTTATCGCGGCAAACTGAGAATAGAGGCAAAGGACGCCATGGCCGATCACCACCTCGAGATCGACAATCTCGTGAAGACCTATCCGGGCGCCCTCAAGCCCTCCGTCGATCACGTCAGCCTTTCCCTGCCGCGCGGGGAAATGCTGGCGCTGCTCGGCCCTTCGGGCTGTGGAAAGACGACAATCCTGCGCATGATCGCAGGTCTCATTCCCGTAACCTCGGGCGAGATCCGTCTCGATGGCCGCGACATCTCGGCAATCCCGGTTTACAAACGCAACATGGGCATGGTCTTTCAGGCCTATGCCCTTTTTCCGCATATGACCGTTGCCGAAAACATTTCCTTCGGTCTGGAAATGCGCGGCATCGCCAAGCCAGAGAGAACCGAGCGGGTGCTTAAAGCACTCGATCTCGTGAAACTGTCTGGCTATGGCGAACGACGCGTGTCGCAGCTTTCCGGCGGACAACAGCAACGTGCGGCAATTGCCCGATCACTTGTCATCGAACCCGCCCTCCTCCTTTTCGATGAACCGCTTTCCAATCTCGATGCGAAGTTGCGGGACGAGATGCGCGATGAAATTCGCGATATTCAGAACCGTACAGGGGTGACCAGCATATTCGTGACGCACGATCAGGATGAAGCGCTTTCGATGGCCGACAGACTTGCCGTGATGTCCGAGGGACGGCTGGAACAGATCGGTACGCCACGCGAGATTTTCGACCGCCCACGTACGGAATTTGTTGCGTCCTTCATCGGTGCCGGCTCCTTCCTGGCTGGAACCGTAACGGCGCCGGGTCAGGCAGAAATTTCAGGCCTCGGGCCGCTTCATTTTTCGGGCAAAGTCGCCGTTGGCGAAACTGCGCGCTTCCTCGTGCGTCCGCATCGCTTTGTGCTGGGTGAAGGCGTCAATTCGTTTTCAGGCATCGTCGATCACGTCGTTTATCGCGGCCAGATGCTGACGATTTCTGTGAAAACGGGTGATCATCGCCTTCAAGCCGATCTTCCAACCCATGCTGCGACTTTGCCGATGAAGGGTGACCACGTCACCCTCTCGGTCGCGCCCGACGATGTGACCCTTGTCGGGGAGGCCGCGTAATGGCGGTTCCCGGCCATTCCTCCAGTGGCGGTTCTCGCGGTGTTCTCCTGCTTCTGCTGTTGCCGGGGCTTCTCGCCCTGCTGACAACATTTCTGTTGCCACTGTTTTGGCTGGTGCGCGCATCATTCGCCTCATCCGCCGTTGCAGCACTGAAAGGTGGCGACTGGACGCTTGAATCTTACCGCACCGTTCTATTCGATCCGTTCTATTGGAAACTCGCCTGGAACACGCTCTATCTTGGCGTGAATGTCGCGTTTTTCGCGGTTGTGCTTTCCTATCCGATCGCTTTGTTTCTTGCCCGCACGAAGAGCCGCTGGCGCGGTGTTTTGACAGCGCTGGCGGTCGCGCCGCTGTTGACCTCTTCGGTCGTCCGCACCTATGGCTGGATGGTCATCCTGGGTGACCGCGGCGTCATCAATACAACACTGCAATCTGCCGGCTTGACGGATGGTGTCATCAGACTGACCAACAATTATTTCGGCGCGACGGTAGCACTGATCGAAATTCTGATGCCCTACGCCATTCTCGCAATGTTGAGTGGCTTTGGCCGCCTCAACGCACAACTGGAAGAAGCAGCCGCGATGCTCGGAGCCAACCGTTTTCGCGTTTTCACGCGCATCATCCTGCCCTTGTCGCTACCGGGGGTCCTCACCGCAGCATTGCTGGTTTTCGTGCTGGCAATTTCATCCTTTGTCACGCCGCGCCTGATGGGCGGTGGCCGTGTGTTCGTCATCGGTACGGAAGTGTTCAATGAGGCGACAGTCACCCTGAATTGGCCATTGGCAGCGGCACTTTCTGTGTTGCTCCTCGTCCTCTTCGGCAGCGTGATCCTGATTTACCAGCGCGCGATGCGCGCGCTTGAAACGTGAGGCCGTCCATGAACGCCAAACTCGAACGTCTCACATTCGGCCTGACGATCACGCTGCTCTACCTCTTCCTGCTGGCGCCGATCATCGTCGTTCTCGTCATTTCCTTTGATACAAGGCAATATCTGGCCTTTCCGCCAGAGAGCCTGTCTTTCGGCTCCTATGCGAAGGTATTTGCCAACGCCAAATTTATTGCCGCCTTCTGGCGAAGCCTCGGCATTGGTCTACTGGTCGGTTTTGTTTCGATCTTCGCCGGGCTTCTTCTATCGCTTGCGTTGTCGCGTTACGACTTCAAGGGCAAGGGCGCTATCAACTTCCTGATCCTTGCGCCCTTCCTCGTCCCACACATCGTGCTGGCCGTCGGCGTTATGCTTGTGCTGGGACCGCTCGGTCTACTCGACAGCTATACCGGCATTTTCCTTGCCCATCTCGGCATTACCACACCCTATACTGTGCGTACGATCAGCATGAGCCTGATGGCAGTTGATCGCCGCATAGAAGAAGCGGCACTGGTCCATGGTGCCTCACCCGCAATGGTGCTCTGGCGCATCACACTGCCATTGGTCAGGCCTGGCCTGATTGCAGGTGCGGTCATCGCCTTCCTCATCTCTTTCGACGAAGCGACAATTTCTCTCTTCATCGTGTCGGTCAAATCTTCAACGTTGCCGACGGAGATTTATCACTACCTCGAATACTCGACCGATCCGCAGATTGCAGCACTTTCGGTCATTCTCATCCTGATTTCCGTAGCCGTGGTCGTGGCTGTTGAACGGCTGATCGGTCTGCGCAAGGCATTGTGAGGAGACGATGACGGTTGTCAAAACCACCAGAGGTACCATAGGCGGATTTGTCGAAAATGGCATTCACTCCTTCCTGAGTGTCCCCTATGCAGCACCGATCACACCGGCGTTGCGTTTTGAGGCGCCGCAATCAGTCTCACCATGGCATGGCATACGGGACGCGACGACACTTGGTCCGGTCTGCCCACAAATCCCGACATATGGGCCGGTCGGGACCGCAGCAACCTCGACACTGACCTTTGGGACCGACTTTCTGACACTTAACATTCGCACGCCAGATCCGGCCGGCAAGGCACCAGTTTTGCTTTGGGTGCACGGTGGCGGTTATGCAGTCGGCTCAGCCAATGAGGCTGTACTTCAAAGCGGCGCTTTCGCGGCTAGCGGCATTGTCGAGGTGACGGTGAATTATCGCCTCGGCGCGCTCGGTTTCCTCCATGTCGACGGCAAGCCGGACAATCGTGGATTGCTCGACATCATCTCGGCTTTGGAATGGGTGCGCGACAACATCGAACGTTTTGGTGGCGATCCCACCTGCGTGACTTTGGCAGGAAGATCTGCCGGTGGCTTTGCTGTTGCTACATTGATGGCCATGCCGGCGGCACATGGACTGTTTCATCGCGCCATGCCGCAAAGCGGCGCAAGCACGGCCATTGCATCACCCGATGACGCCAGAAAGCTGACGCAGCGTTTTGTCTCCGCGATGGCCGCCGACGAGAGCACGCTTGAAGAACTTCCGATCAGCCGGCTACTCGAAATCCAGCGCGACCTCTGCAACGAATCCTACGAGCGACACGATTTCGAACGCGATGGATCGGCTGCCATGCTCGGTGTTCCGTTCGTGCCCGTCATAGACGGCACGAGCCTACCGGAACACCCGGAATGCGCGGCGGCTGCAGGACGAACCGCCCCTGTCCCGATTATGATAGGCTGCACAACGGCAGAGTATCTCACACATGCAACGGCACAGCCGGAGATGGACTTCGATCTCTGTGCAACGCTGCTGCATGAACGAGTGAGGCCACATGGCCTCAGCGGACGCGGAATTGTCACGCGTTACCGCCAGGCACTTCCAGAACACAACCCACGCGGCATTTGGCGTGCGGTCGCTGGCGATCTCGTATTCCAGCTACCGGCTGTCCGCTTCGCCAGATTGCATTCCCGTGCGAACCCGGTTCTCAAATATCTCTATGGAGCGTTTGAAGCACACGAACTCGGCGCTGCGCACGGCGCGGAAGTCGGTGCAGTCTGGTTCAGGGCTGGCCGTGACGAGAACGCTTTACCGGAACGTCAGCGCGTAACGGACGTGTCCTTCGCTGCTGCAATACACAATCTGTGGGCCGCTTTCATAAAGGATGAGCGGTCGGCGGCGGAGGAAATCGAATGGCCGTCTTACACCGAGCTGAACCCAGTCGTGCTTCAGCTGTCACCGAACGGATTTGTCGCCAAGATCGATCCCTTTGATACGCGTACGGCTCTATGGACGAAGCAGACTGGCAAAGCAGACGACAACGCGGCATAAGCCCCTAAAATAGAAGACGTGAATTCTCGTGGCGGAGCGAAAAATGGTGTCTGATTATCTCGACACGCGGCAGTTGGAAGCCTTTGTTGCTGTCGTTTCCATTGGCAGCATAACCGGCGCCGCGAAGGCACTGGGGAAATCCCAGCCAGTCGTGACCAGGCTAATCCAGGATCTGGAGGGAGAACTCGGTTTCGCACTTCTGCATCGCAATGGTCCCCGGATAACCCCGACGGAAAAAGGCGTGGCGTTCTATTCGCAGGCCGAACTATTTCTAAGCGGGCTAAAGACCATCAGCGAGCGGGCACGGCGTATAGAAGCCAGCCGTCCCACCTCGATTGAAGTGGCATCCATTCCCGCTATTGCCGCAAGCTTGCTGCCGCGCGCACTTGCAACGCTATCTCCCGAACGATTTCCCAACCACGTTCATCTGCAAAGCATATCCTCGGAGAACGTCGTGCAGGCGGTCGTTGCCGGAACGGCAGATCTCGGCGTGGTCAGCCTACCGCTCGACAATCCCGGCATCGAAGTTCATTGGTTGGGCGAAGTGCCCTGCGTCGCAGTTGTTGCAGAAGATCACCCGCTGGCCGACAAAAATGTACTTTCCGCCACCGACCTTTCCGGTCACCGGTTGATTGCCTCTGCCAACCCGTTCCGTCTCCGGATGCGGATCAACGAAGCCCTTGGCAAACATGGCGTCGAGCCGGCTTCAGTCATCGACAGCAACGCCACCTATGTTTCCCTCTCGCTTGCGCGTATGGGTCTTGGTATCGCCATCGTTGAGTCCGTTACACTCTGGGGATTGCCTGTCCAGGGTGTGAAGGTCCTACCTTTGTCCTTCCGTATCCCTTTCCAGTGGGGTCTGGTGACCGCAGCCGGTCGCCCAGCCATATCGGAAGTGGAACAGCTGGTGGCAGCGGCCCGCAGGATCGTTGACGACATTCCCCATGCTGTGACCTACGATACGCTGGCGGAAGTGCCCGCAATCGACAGAGGCAACTGACAACATCCTCTCCCCTGATCGCCAGCATCCAGAGCTAACACTTTACGATCTCACTCCGCCTAAAATGCTGCAACCTGTTCCGCTAGATCGCGCCTGATTGCGATGACAACGTGAAGTTTAATTTCCATGTCCACGGATGGTAGCTGGAAGACGACGCATGACGTCGGCTGGAAGGCGCCGCCCCATGCCTGAGCATCTGTTCGCATGATGCTACTCTTGCTTTCGGCGTGATAACGGCTAACATGCCAGACAGGTTCTAACAAGTGAGGGCGGACATGGACGCTGCAAACACGACCGTACGTGGTGCATCGCTCGCGGCAACCATCAGCGCCGCGCTGCGAAAAGATTTGACAGAAGGCGTGTTTCGGCCCGGCGACAGACTGCCGAGCGAAAATGCCCTGACCCGTGAATATTCCGTCAGCCGGACCGTTGTGCGGGAAGCTATCGCCATTTTACGCGCCGATGGATTGGTGGAAGCAAGAAAAGGCGCCGGTATTTTTGCGCTTGAAACGAAGCCGAAACCCGATCAGCCGTTCAAGGATCTGACGACACAGCGCATCTCATCCGTAATCGAGCTTCTCGAACTGAGAACGGTGTTCGAGGTGGAATCAGCGGGGCTCGCGGCATCGCGTCGGTCAGCGGCTCAGATCGAAGCGATCATTGATGCGCATCAACGTGTCGGAGACTGTCTGGCAACTGGAAGCCCAACCCGCGACGCGGATTTCGAACTTCACCTTGCCATTGCCGAGGCGACGCAAAACCGCCGTTTCCCGGAATTTTTGCAACTGATACGGTCGGGTATCATACCGCGTGGCGAGCTTCAGGGCTCCGCACCTGGATCACGACCCAAGGACTACAATCTTCATCTGCAGGAAGAACATGGGCTTATCGTCGAGGCGATCATTGAAGGCAATGCGACTGCAGCACGCGAGCGGATGCGCGCGCATCTTCGCGGCAGCCTTGAGCGATATAATGTGCTTCTTCGTTCCCGGACGACAACACCCGAATCGTCCTGATTGTTTCCAGAAACTTCTGGTAAGATAGGTCTATCTCGCCGGCAGAGCGGCACGACCCGGAAACATCGCTATCAAGTGATCATACAAGTTGGAATCCTCGCTAGCGCCTCCTGGCGTTCCATCTAAAGGCGCGGCGAGATGATCTCGTGATTCCCAACCATCTTCGTGCAGTCACACCTGTTTTTCCGACGAAATTCCCAGGCCTTCGCGCTCAATGCGAGCACCTTGCAAGTCATAGTTCTCAGCTAATTTTTGCTCTACTGCGCGGCACCGCTCCGTTTCCTGGCGACGGCGCGGCTTGACAGCCCTGATAACCTGTGACAGGTTTGCCATAATTGTCATACAGGATGGGAGCCTGTATCGCCCGCTTCTTAGGAGGTGAGGCCGCAGGGAGGAACCATGTCAAAACGCCCCTTACGATTCTACGGTGCAGCCGGTCAGATTGGCACGATAGCTATAACGCTGCTCGGGCTACTGCTTCTGACCTTCTTCATCGGTCGGCTTATGCCGGCCGACCCGGTCCGCGCCATGATTGGAGAAGACGCCACCCGCGAAACCTATGAGCAGGTCTTCCGCTCGCTTGGCCTCGACCGTCCACTATGGGAACAGTTCATCTACTATCTGGGCGATGTCTTTACCGGCAACTTCGGCACGTCGATCCGTACCGGCCAGCCGGTCATTCAGGACATTCTGCATGTCATGCCAGCGACCATCGAACTGGCTACATTTGCGATCCTGATCGGTGCAGGACTTGGAATTCCGCTTGGCGTGATTGCAGCCGTCAACAAGGATCGCTGGCCGGATCACGTCGTGCGCGTCTTCAGCCTTTTCGGTCACTCGATGCCGATTTTCTGGACCGGGATGATTGCTTTGATCGTCTTTTACGCCCATCTCGGCATCGTCGGCGGAAGTGGACGAATGGATCAGTTCTACATCGGACTTGTGGACGAACGGACAGGGTTTCTGTTGATCGACAGCCTGCTCGCCGGAGAGATGGATGTGTTCTGGTCTGCGGTTAACCACATCATCCTCCCTGCCGCCCTGCTCGGTTATTCTTCCTCGGCCTACATCACCCGCATGACACGCAGCTTCATGCTCGATCAGCTCGGCCAGGAATATGTTACGACGGCCCGCGTGAAGGGGCTGTCTCAGAACCAGACCATCTGGCAACACGCCTTCATCAATATCCGCGTCCAGCTCGTCACGATTATTGCGCTGGCCTACGGTTCGCTGCTCGAAGGCGCCGTTCTGATCGAAACCGTTTTCGCATGGCCGGGGTTTGGCCAGTATCTTACCAGCAACCTCATTACCGGCGACATGAATGCCGTGATGACCTGTGTGCTGATCGTCGGCGTCATCTTTATCGGATTGAACCTTCTGTCTGACGCCCTTTACCGCATCTTCGACCCGAGGACCCGCTAATGACCACCCGTGCTGAAGCCACCGTGCGTCTGCCAGCCTCGCTGATCGCACTTAAAAACATCGTTCGTTTCCTGCTGAAAAGCCCGACCTCGGCATTCGGCCTCGCTGTCCTGTCGCTTCTGATCCTGACAGCGATTTTCGCACCGTTGATTGCGACGCATGATCCTTACGCCCAGAACCTCGTCAACACGCTGCAGGCGCCCGGCAACGGCCATCTTTTCGGCACGGACGAACTGGGCCGCGACATCTTCAGCCGATTGGTCTGGGGTGCCCGGATCACGTTGACGATCATCTTCCTCGTCTCGATCGTTGTTGGGCCTATCGGTTTGATCGTCGGCGCCACGTCCGGTTACCTTGGCGGCAAGGTCGACACCGTGATGATGCGTGTGACAGATATTTTCCTGTCGTTTCCAAGCCTCATCCTTTCGCTCGCCTTTGTCGCTGCACTTGGACCAAGCCTGAACAATGCGATCATAGCCATCGCACTAACGTCATGGCCGCCGATCGCACGTCTTGCGCGCGCCGAGGCAATGACATTCCGCAACGCCGACTACATTTCTGCAGCGCGCCTGCAGGGTGCATCGTCGACACGCATCATCGTCAAGTCGATCATGCCCATGTGCCTGCCGTCGGTCCTCATCCGGCTGACACTGAACATGGCAACCGTAATTCTGACGGCAGCGGGCCTCGGCTTTCTCGGCCTCGGCGCTCAGCCACCGTTGCCGGAATGGGGTGCGATGATCGCAACCGGTCGCCGTTACATGCTCGATAGCTGGTGGCTGGTAACTTTCCCCGGCGTCGCGATCCTGTCGGTGAGCCTTGCTTTCAACCTTCTTGGCGACGGACTGCGCGACGCGCTTGATCCCAAGCAAATGAACCGGAGATAAGGCGATGGACAAGACAATTCTCGACGTCGAAAACCTTCGTATCCGCTATGGCGGATCACCCGCCGATGCCGTCCGTGGCGTTTCCTTCACCCTTGGCCGTGAACGCCTCGGTATTGTCGGTGAGTCTGGCTCGGGCAAATCCACCGTCGGCCGTGCGCTTTTGCGACTTCTCCCCGGTGCGACGATTACCGCAGATACCCTGCGTTTCGATGGTCTGGATCTCACTTCGCTCAGCGAAAAGGAGATGCTCAAGATCCGTGGCCGACGCATGTCGATGATCCTGCAGGACCCCAAATTCTCGCTGAACCCCATTGTTCGCGTTGGCGAGCAGGTTGCGGAAACCTACCTGCGACACTTCAAATGCTCGAAAGCGGAGGCGCGAGAAAAAGCGCTCTCCATGCTCGACGCCGTCAAAATCCGCGATCCCAAACGGGTCTATGACCAATATCCGCACGAAATATCCGGCGGCATGGGTCAGCGTGTCATGATCGCCATGATGTTGCTGGCAGATCCTGACCTCGTCATTGCCGATGAGCCGACGTCCGCGCTTGACGTGACGGTACGTCTCCAGGTGCTGAATATCCTCGACGGACTGGTACGCGATCGCGGCATTGGCCTTATCATGATCAGCCACGACCTCAATCTCGTTCGTAATTTCTGCGACCGCGTGTTGATCATGTATGCGGGACGTATCGTCGAAACGATAGCCGCGAAAGATCTTGAAAAGGCCACCCATCCCTATACCCGCGGCCTGCTGGCGGCCCAACCGAGGATTGGCGGCGCACGCGCGCCTCTTGCAATGCTCGATCGCCGTCCGGAATGGCTGGAGGAGAATGCCTGATGTCCGTTTCCGTCGAAACTCGTAATCTTTCCATCACCTTCGGCTTCGGTCCAACTGCAACCAAAGTCCTGCCCGACGTCACCTTCAACGTAGCACCTGGCGAATGCTTTGGCCTCGTCGGAGAAAGCGGCTCCGGCAAATCGACGGTGCTACGCTGCATCTCGATGCTCAACGACATATGGACTGGCGATATTCTGATCAATGGACAATCGGTCAGAGATATGCCGCTGATCGAGCGCTGCAGGACGCTGCAAATGGTGTTTCAGGACCCCTATGGCTCCCTTCATCCGCGCCAGTCCGTTCGTACCGTTCTGAACGAACCGCTTGCCATCCACAAACTTGACGACCGCGAAGCCCGCATGCGCAAGGCCATCACTGACGTTGGCCTTCCCGTCTCGTTTCTTGACAGGTTCCCCCATCAGCTTTCTGGCGGGCAGCGCCAACGTGTGGCGATTGCCCGCGCTCTTATTCTCGAGCCGTCACTGTTGCTGCTTGATGAACCGACATCGGCACTCGACGTCTCCGTCCAGGCTGAAATCCTAAACTTGTTGCAGCGCCTGCGGGAGGAACGAGGTTTCACCTACATTATGGTCACGCATGATCTGGCCGTCGTCGATCACATGTGTGACCGTTTCGCCGTCATGCTGCATGGTGAGATCACCGAGGTTCTCCCGCGTGAAGCAATCGCTGGCAACCAGGCCACCCACCCCTACGCACGGGAACTGATCGGCGCATCGCTGGAATATGAAGGCGTGCACTGACCAACGGGTCGAAACCACTCCCCTCGACGACTAACGAACAGTCTTCCTCCCCGATTTACCCGGCCTCTGTGCCGGGTATTTTTTTGGCCATCGTTTGAAGCCCAGCGTTTGAAGATGTCTGCTCTCTAGTGGAGGTCAGTCGTATCAGGCTCTGGGTTAAGCAGCGGAAGGCGGGAACCAGTGAATGGATCATGACAAACTGCGCCGGGCCGAAGCCACGTGTATCCTGTCGTTCTCTCTATGCGACAGAAATCCTGTTGAGTGCGGAAATGACAAAAGAAAAAGGCGTGTCCTGAGACACGCCTTTCCATAACATTGATGACGTCAGTGATTAACGGGCTTTCGACACTTCTTCGAAACGAGAGAGCCACGGGCTGACGATCATTCCCTTGACGTCGCTGCGGAACGCGGCGGTATCGATGACTTCCGAGAACGGCTGGATCGACATGACGATCTCGTCCATATATTGCTGCACACCCTCGTAGAGCTTGGCCTGTTTGGCCGGATCCTGCTCGACCAACGCTTCTTCGATCAGCTTGTTCAGCTTCTCGTCGAAGAAACTCGTCCGCCAGCTCTGATAGTTAGTCAGCTTTGCATCGTCAGAATTATTGGGGTTATAGGCAATCGAGCGCAGGTTGTTGTCCGGATGCGGCTGCTGACCGCCACCGCCGCGACCGAGCAGCATCTCGAATTTACGCTCACGCATCGCGCCGTAAATCTGGTCGCCCGAACCGCTGATCAGTTCGGCCTGAATGCCGGCCTGTGCCAGCGTATTCTGGATCGCTGTCGCCGCTTTCATGAACGGATCTTCGGAGAGCACGCGAAGCGTTGTCTTAAAGCCGTTCGGATAACCCGCCTCAGCCAGAAGCGCCTTGGCCTTCTCGACATCCAGCTTGTAGCCTTCATCTGGCAGGGCGCCCATGACGCCGGTGGAAAGCGGACGCTGATGAAGCTTACCGTAATAAGGCATAACCGCCTTATCGAGACCGTCATAGTCGATCAGGTAACGAAGCGCCTCACGC
Source organism: Agrobacterium sp. NPDC090273 (assembly GCF_044772305.1). Classification (NCBI taxonomy): domain Bacteria; kingdom Pseudomonadati; phylum Pseudomonadota; class Alphaproteobacteria; order Hyphomicrobiales; family Rhizobiaceae; genus Agrobacterium; species Agrobacterium sp. NPDC090273. Next base: position 145,960 of record NZ_JBIVYN010000009.1, on the reverse strand, counting down.
ACTTTCTTGTTTGCGAAGTGATCGTCCTTCATCGAGACGCTGAGATAATAGAAGCCCGAACCGGGCGTGGATTCGATTGCAACCTCTTTGTCAGCCTCAAGCGACTTGAGGTCCGGAGCCTGCAGCGAATAGGCAACGTCGATGTCGCCCTTCTCGAGCAGGAGGCGCTGGGACTGCGATTCCGGCAGGTGGCGCAACAACACGCGCTTCATGGCCGGAGCCTTGCCCCAGTAATCGCTGCTGCGGGTCAGAATGATGAACTCGTTCGACTTCCACTGCGTCAATTTGAATGGGCCGGAACCTGCGGAATTCAGTGTCAGCCATGCGCCACCGAGATCGCCATCCTTCTCATTGGCTAAGACCGTCTTGCTATCCAGGATGGAACCAGGGCCATTTTGCGCCAGGATCATCAGCAGCAGGTTGGGGTCATCAGCCTTTGGCAGATTTAGCACAAAAGTGTGGTCATCTTCGGCAACGAACAGCTTGTCGGCAGCGTCAAGCGTGAAACCGCGCGTTTTCAAGAATGAGGACTGCGCCAGATTGCGCGCGAGAAGGCGCTTCAGGCTCCATGCAACGTCCCCGGCAGTGACAGGATTTCCGGAGGCGAATTTAGCGTCGCTGCGCAGATGGAAGCGGATCGATTTGCGATCTTCGGAAATCTCCCATTTCTCAGCAATTCGCGGCTGAACGCTGCGATCTGAAGGCGAGAGCACCACGAGCGTGTCGTAGATGTTGTTGAGCACCTGAACGGTTTCACGACCCGTGATCGCAGCCGGATCAAGTGTCAGGATGTTGTTCATGGTCGTTGCGACGACGAGCTGATCTTCCGGGGTCTCAGCCAAGGCGCCGTAGGGCATGGCTGAAACCAGAAGCGCACCGAACGCGACCGTTGCTAGAAAATGTTTCATGCTTCCTCCTTTTGAGGCCGATCACACGGAATACGGCCTACGGTTACAAGACCCGCCAGCCTGTTCCTCCACAGGAACTGGACAGTTCAACCAAGTAATTCGAGGACGGGCGCAACGAGCGCCCGGCCGATCGCCGCCGTTTCCACGGCTTCGAGATGTACGCCATCGACGGTAGACGCCGAGGCAACGGAACCAGCATCGAAGAAACCGTGACCAAGTTCGTCGGCGAGTTTGCGGTAGAGAGGGGCAAGTCGTTCGGACTCGGCAACGCTACGTCCCGCCGCCGGCTGCCCATTCGCGCTTTCGCCACAGGCCGGTGGCGCCACGATCAGAAGTTTCGGTTTTGCACCGCTTGGCTTATAGGGAAAGGTATCGACGATCTGCGCAAGACGGCGCATGCCGGAAAATGCCCCATCAGCGCGTCCTCCGTGAACAGGCTTGATGTCGTTCGTGCCGAGCATGACAATCACGAGATCAAGCGGCATATGACTGGCAAGCGCAACCTGCAGTGCTTTCGCACCGTTGCGGCAGGCCGGCCCGGCATGGTCGTCATAGCAGGTGGTGCGACCACCTAATCCTTCTGAAACGACGGCTACCGCACTGCCGAGTTCCGCGGCCAGCACCTCGGGCCAGCGGCCTTCAGGCGGGTGCCGCAAGCCCGTCGTGGGATCAGCACCCCACGTCAGACTGTCACCAAAAGCCAAAACATTCTTCATCGTCGCCGCCTTCACCGAACGCGATTGTTTTCGATAAATTCGAAATTGATGTCTTCGCCGAGGCCTGGGCGATCCGGCACGTGGACAAAACCGTCCCGATCCATCGGGTCAGACAGCGATTTCAGATAATCGTGCCCGTCGTCATATTCGAGGAACGGGTGAAGAAGGCCCCGCTCATACCAGCGGCAATTTTTTGTTGCTGCCACAACGTGCAGGTTCATCGCCGTGTTGCCGTGCACTTCACACTCCATGCCAAAGGCCTCGGCCAGATGCATGGTCTTCAGGGCAGGCGTGATACCACCGACATCGTTGACGCCGGTACGCAGAATGTCGCAAGCGCCTGACTTGATCCACTCGGCACGATGCCAGTGCTTGCCAGCCGCGCTTTCGGGACCGACGACCGGAATATCGAGATTATCAGCAAGCCACTTGTAGGAAGACAGCGACTGCTCATCCATTGGCTCCTCGATCCAGTCGAAGCCAAGTTTTTCAAGGCCGCGACCGAGTTCCAACGCATCGGTACGCGAATACCAGTGAAACGCATCGATCATCAGGCGAATATCGGGGCCCACAGCCTCACGCACAGCAGCACAGGCTTTCAGGTCCATCTTCACATCAGGCGCCCAACTTACCGGCGGCATCCAGGTGTGTAGCTTGATCCCTTTGTAGCCACGCTTAACAAGCGTTTCACCGAAACGGCCATAGTCGTCCGGCGTGGCAAGACCGCCTTCGATTTCGTCGCCGCACATGATTGAACCATAGGCCAGAACCTTGTCGCGATAACCACCGATCAACTTGTATACAGGCTGGTTCAATGTGCGACCGGCCAGATCCCACAGCGCACAATCAACAACCGCCAGTGTGCGATCGGTAAGCTGTGCTGCGGAGCCACGCTGCCAATGGGCAAGATCCTGCCACAGACGTTCGCGATCGCGATAATCCTGTCCAATGAGCACCTTTTTCACGAACTTCTCGATGACGTGCGGACGCACAATCTCCGGAGCTGTAAACGAATGCCCTTCATGACCGTCTTCAGTGCGAATGGTGAGCATGGCCTGCTCGACCTGATGCGCGGGACCCGGATGTGCATGGCCAGCACTGTCCGAATGGCGGCGCGTGGTCGTGCGGAAAACCCGCACTTCGACGTCGGTGATAATCATTGTTCCTCCAGTATGCAAACAGGCGCAGTTTCAAACGCCGTCTTGTCTAACACGATATTAGACAGACAGCAGACAACTTGTCAAACTTGCATGACAAATAATCACCTTTGTTTCGCGAGGCCTGAGATCGGCCAGACAAGACGCTGATTTATCTAAATAATCACGAAAAAGTGCATCCTAGCGCCAACGTCAAGCGGCCATCGAGACGATGGGATGTGTCGTGCAATACAGCTCCTGGCCTAGAGAAATCACTCGGTTTTTGCCATTCCAGCCTTAAGAGGAGCAACTTGTGGACAGATTAAGAAACAACTCCATTGGCCTATGTAGCGTTCGATGCGCTGGAGTAGCGGCAAATGGAAAGCGCAATGTTGGGGGCGACGAGTAGCGCCGTCGTAACCGATGGCCCGCGACGAGAAAAGCGTGCCGCAAGGGGTTTGCAGCACGCCGGTTGGTCCAAATTCGCGTCAGCGTCTCTTGGGTCTAGGGTACCTGGGCGCCGGTCGCCGCGACATAGACCGAGTAAAGCGACTTTGTTGCTGTGATGAACAGGCGGTTCCTCTTTGGGCCGCCGAATGTGAGGTTTGCCACCGTCTGCGGCACCTTGATCTTGCCGAGCAACGTCCCCTCCGGAGAAAAGCAGTGGACCCCGTCCCCTGCACTGGTCCAAAGATTACCCGCCGTATCCAGCCTGAAACCATCGGGCAGGCCTTTGTCGATGTTGCAAAACTCTCGCCCATTAGCGAGCTTCACGCCATCAACCACGTCGAAGACGCGGATGTGGCGCGGGCGGGAAACGTCGTGACTGAAAGAGCTATCTGCAACATAGATCCTGGTTTCGTCAGGTGAGAAAGCAAGGCCATTTGGCTGAACGAAATCGTCGATAACGATCAAGATCTCGCCTGTTGCGGGGTCCAGCCGATAAACGTTGCGCGTTCTCTGTTCAGGTTCGGCCTTGTAACCTTCATAGTCTGAGAGGATGCCGTAGGTCGGATCAGTAAACCAGACACTGCCATCAGACTTTACCACCACATCATTGGGAGAGTTCAAACGCTTTCCGTCGAAACTGTCAGCGAGCACAGTGATGGAGCCATCCACCTCGGTCCGCGTGACACGTCGCCCGCCATGCTCACACGATACCAGCCTCCCCTGCCGATCGCGGGTGTTTCCGTTTGTGAAGTTTGAGGGCTGGCGGAAGACGGAAATCCCGCCATCCGGTACCCACCGTAGCATACGCTCATTGGGAATATCACTGAATAGGAGGCAATTCAGGTCCGAGAACCAGACTGGCCCCTCCGCCCAACGGCAGCCGGAGTAAAGCTCTTCCAGTTCGGCATTGCCGACAATCAGGAGACGAAAGCGCTCATCATGGATTTCGTATGGAGAGGTGAGGTCTGTTGTCATGTGCGTTGTCCGCTTGCAGCTTCTTGTTCAGGGTTCAGCGCGTTGCCTTGGGGCCACTCGCCAATAGAATGACGGAAATGATGATGAGCCCGGTGAGAATGAGGCGAATTCCCGCGCCGAAGCCGTAGGTATTCAACATAGAAACCACCAGAAACATGAAGAGCGAGGCGCCCCAGATGCCCGGCACGTTGGAATCTCCACCCGCGACGGCTGTCCCGCCGATCACCACAACGGCGATAGACATCAGGAGATACTCCGAGCCCATGTTAAGTGCTGCACCGCCGGAAAAACTGGCGAGAAGGTAACCGGCGATAGCCGCCAGCACGGCACAGAGCACATAGGTGATAAAGCGCGCGCCATCGACGGGAATGCCAGTCATTCGGGCAGCGAAGGTGCTTTGCCCGATCGCCGAAATCCAGCGGCCGTAAAACGTGCGATCGAGCAACAGCCACGCTATGACAGAAAGCAGCAATGCCACAAGTGCCACGTTTGGAATGCCGAACAGGCTCGAGGTGGCAAATGTCGCCAGGGTTTCCGGAGGTTTGATACGCAGGCCACGGTTTGACCAGATCGCAATGGATTGCACGATAAAACTCATGGAAAGCGTCGCGATGATCGGCGGAATGCGCAGAAGCTTTATGAGCGCGTAGTTTCCAATCCCAATGCCGATACCGATCAGTATGGCCACCAGCAAACCTGGCAGGATCAGTCCGTCTGACACATCCATGAATTTGAGCGCTAGCGTGCCGGACAGCGTCATCGTCGCAGGGACGCAGAGATCAATATTTCCCGGCCCAAGCGTGATAACGAACATCTGGCCAATTCCGACAATGACCGAAAAGGCCGCGAATGTCAGTGCCGCGTGCGAGAGACCAAAGGAGCTCGCGCCACCGGTGAACAGAACGGTGATGGTCCAGACCGCTGCCGCAGCAGCAAAAGACCAGATCCAAGGTTTCTTGGAGAGAGTAGCAAAACCGTTCATTGATTTTTCTCCCGCTTTTCAAGACGGTTGAGCAGGATGCGCAAGGCAAGCACGATGATAAGGATCGCTCCCTGGGCACCAATTTGCCAGTCAGGTGAAATTCGCATGAAAGACAGAAACGAGCCCGCGAGCGTCAGCGTCAGTGCACCGATCACCGCGCCGATGGGCGAAACACGGCCACCGACAAATTCCCCACCGCCCAGAATGACACCAGCAATCGACAGGAGCGTGTAGCGCAATGCGATGTTGGCATCAGCAGACGTCGTCAATCCGACCAGTGCAATGCCTGAGAGCACCGCGAAGAAGCCGGCAAGTGCAAAGGTACCAGCACGAATGCCGACGACAGACCAGCCGGACCGCTCGACAGAGCGGAAATTTCCGCCGACGCCGCGCATCAACACACCAAAGGAAGAGCGCATGACGATGTAGTGAGCTATGGCAGCGATGAGGATACTGGCAACGATGGCAATCGGTACAAATGGCGGTTTTGCCGTCATGATGGAGCGGATGAACGCAGGAGCCTGTCCTCCCGGCGATGGCAGTATCAGGACTGCAAGACCGCCCCAGACGAAACTCATGCCGAGTGTCACAACGATGGACGGCAAGGAACGAATATGGATGACGGCGCCAAGCAGCGCATAGACGGCGATCGCTCCGGCGAAGATCAAAATCCCGACAAGTGGCGCATCTTGCAGAAACGTCGCAGTCACGCAGGCACAGAAACTGACGAATGTACCCATCGACAAATCGAGATCGTTGACGGACATGATCAGCATCTGCGCAATCGTGGCAAGTGCGATTGGCACCGCGAGATTGAAGAGCAGATTGAGGCCCGTGTAACTCATGGCGCGCGGCTGCATATAAAAGACCGCGATGAGAAGAAAGCTAAGGGAGGCGGCAGGAATGATAAGGCGTAGAGCGCTCGCAGAGACCTTCATGCGTGATCGCCTCCGGAAAACGATGCAGCCAGAACATTCTGTTCGGTTATATCCTCGCCGATCAATTCCGCCTGGATGGCACCATCACGAAACACATAAACTCTGTCGCAAAGACGAATCTCATCCATTTCCGTAGAATACCAGATGAACGTGCGGCCATGAGATGCTTCGGTTCTCAAGATATCGTAGACCTCCTGTTTGGTACCGATATCGACGCCACGCATCGGGTCGTCCATCAGCACAGTGCCGGCCGTAGTTGCGAGAGCGCGCGCAAAAAGCACCTTCTGCTGATTGCCGCCGGAGAGAGAAAGAATTTTGTTGCCCATATCAGGCGTGCGGATCTCGATACGTTTTTTCCATTGAGCGCCGAGTTCACCTTCTTTTTGCCGGTCGACGAGACCCAAGGAGGAGATATCGCGTAGTGAAGCGATGGAGAGGTTTTTTAGAATGCTCCACAAGGGAAACGTGCCGTTCAGGCTGCGGTCGCCAGCAACAAAGGCGATGTCAGTCTTGCGAGATGGCAGCCAATTGCTGTTTTGCGTGAGATATAGATCAAGTAGCGCTTCCGTCTGGCCGTGACCGCCTAGACCTGCCAACCCAATGATTTCACCACGATAGGCTTTAAAGGCGAGACCTTCTCCCTTACGAGCAGGCATGGACAAAAGCAGGTCACCCGCCCCTTGATCGTCACGTTTGCGTCTGTCCTGCTCCTTGACGACACTACCCATGGTTTCTACCAGCGTGCGGGTGGTAAACTCGCCAACAGGCCGGTTGGCGACGGCCCGACCATCTTTCATCACCACGATACGGGTCGCCGTCGAAAGAATTTCGCCAAGAATGTGCGAGATCAACAAAACGGAGCCGCCGCCGCGAACGAAATGACGAACATAGTCCATCAATTGCTCAGCCAGCCCCGCATCGAGCGAGGATGTCGGTTCGTCAAGGATCACCAGCCTCGGCGCCTCCGGGCTCCGACAAAAATTGATGGCAATCTCGACCATTTGCCGTTCAGCGATCGAAAGTTCATCAACGGTCAGTTCGCAGTCGATACCGTGGCCAGGGAAAATGTCATCCAGTGTCTGCCGGATCATCGTAAGCGCACGGCCGCGCCAGTTTCGTCCGCTCATCGCCGCATGCATGACCCTGACATTTTCGCTGATCGTCAGGTTCGGGCAGAGAGAAAGCTCCTGGAAGACACAACGCACACCGTTTGCACGTGCTACAGCAATGCCGTGATGGTGCTGGTGACCGCGGTACGAGACGACCCCCTCATGAGGGGTCAATCCGCCATTGATAACGTTGACGATCGTAGATTTTCCCGCACCGTTGTGGCCAACGAGCCCGACGCATTCGCCTGAGCGGATAACCAGATCTGCACCATCAAGCGCCTTTACCGCGCCGAATACGACTTTCACACCGCGCGCGGCGACGACCTCTTCGGTCTCGATGATGTCATTCATGAGCAAATACGCCAGTAATCTGCGACGAGGAATAGAGCGAGGTCGCGGCGCCCTTCAAAGAACGCCGCAATCTCTTGTGATCAGGAAGCACGAGCCTATTTGGCCGAGGAGATAACCTTCTGGGCATCTTCCAGCGAATATTCGACATTCGCCACCCCACCCTTCTGGGTGTTCTTGAGATTGTCCTCGAGATTACCCTGATCGATGCGAAGGAAGGGAACGGTCAGATCCTTCTTTACATCCTTGCCGTCAAGGATTTGCTGGGCCACCCAGAAGGCAAGCGTAGAGACGCCGGGAGCAATGGAAACCGACATGGTTTCGTAACCGCTCGCGTCCTTCTGCTGCTTCCACCATTGCAACTCGTCTTCACGGTTGCCCATGACGATGGTCGGTGTCGGGCGCTTTGCAGCAGCAAAGGCCTGCGCCGCACCATAGCCGTCGCCACCCTGCGTCACGACAGCAGCGACCTCAGGAAGGCTCGGCAGGATACCTGCGACAGCCCGCTGTGCGACATCCTGCGCCCAATCGCCATTAACTGAACCGACAATTTTGAATTGCGGGTTCTTGGCAACGCCAGCAGCAATGCCGGCGTGAATCTCGTCATCGACCGAGACACCTGCCAGTCCGCGGATTTCCAGCAGGTTTCCGCCCTTCGGCATTGCTTTCGCAAGATAGTCGACCTGGCTTTCGCCCATGGCCTTGAAGTCCACGGCAATACGCCATGCGCACGGCTCGGTGACGATGCCGTCAAAGGAAACGACAATGATACCCGCGTCACAAGCTTCCTTAACCGCACCGTTCAACGCGGTAGGAGATGCAGCATTGATGACGATCGCATCATAACCTTGAAGAATGAGGTTCTGGATCTGGGCGGCCTGCTCGGTCGCCTGGTTCTCCGCAGTCGTGAACGGGTCGGCCGCAGCGACCTGTTTATCGGCCACCGCCTGTTTGGTGATTTTGTCCCAGCTCGTGAGCATGGCCTGGCGCCATGAGTTCCCAGCATAATTGTTCGATAGCGCGATTTTTTTTGCCGATGTATCGGCGTGAGCGACGATCGGCAAAGCTGCGCACGCGACAGCGACCGATGCCAAAAGCATCTTACTGAAAGCCATTGATTTCCTCCCTGGTGGCTTGCCCTTTGCGGGCCGGAAATCCGATCTTCCGCAAATCTCCTCGGCGGTAGTCGAAATTCCTTTGCACTGGAGCTCCTTTCCCCAGTACAAGCGAGAATGACCAAGAAGGTTGGGCTTGTATAGGCGCATAACGGCAATCTTCCTGCGCGTTTCCGCAGAAAGGATGCGGGAACCCGCAAGACGAACAGCACCGTGAAGCGCACAATAAGTTGCTGGTGCTCGTTTGACACCCAATACCGATACGGCAGGCGCTTGGGAGGGCGTCCGCACATGCTGGACACGCCAAAAAGCGCTCTTTTCCATCACTATATGGGCATTTCGCGTCTGCTTGCCGGGCAGCTCGAGTTCAATGCGATCATTCAGGCAGTGGCGACCGAGGTCACCCATATCATCCCGCATGACCATCTTGATGTCTGCATCAAGCAACTCGACGACAAATATCACATTGCATATGAAAGTGGCCTCGCAAGCGCCTGGAGCAGACAGCCACCGGCACTTTTGACGGGAAGCCCTATCCGCTCGGTGCTGTCAGGCGAGGTCGACTATCTCTTGAGCGGGGATGCCTGCGCGGATCCACGTTTCCATTTCGAAGGCGCCTTTTCCAGCCCGATCATAGAGCTTAATCTGCATAGCCGTCTGCATGTGCCGATGAAGGTGCATGGAGACATTATTGGTGCTTTGAGTTGTTCATCACATCAATCCAATGCCTACTCGATGGAGGATGTCACCAATGCCCGCGCCGTCGCGGATTTGCTGGCCCCCTATTTTTACGCGATCCGCGCCGCGGAGCAGGCAAAGCGTTCCGCGATCGAAGAAGCCCGTGCCAACGCCCGCGAGGAGGGCCTTCGGCTGGGCGCCCTACAATTGACCGAAGCGCTGGAGGCTGAACGACAACGCATAGGCATGGATCTGCACGATCAGACACTGGCGGATTTGACGCGGCTTGCACGACGTATCGAGCGGATGAGTTATACGACAGACCTCTCCGGTGAGATGCTCGAGCCGGTGGTGCGAAGTCTCCAGCATTGCATGCAGGATCTGCGTGAAATCATCGAGGAGGCAAAGCCTTCAATTCTGCAATTGTTTGGTGTCGTGCAGGCAATCGAAACCTATGTGGACCGGTCCGTGCGCGACAGCGGATATATCATCGAATGGTCAGTCGCCGACGATACGGATGGTCTGGTCGAAACGCTCGATAAAACAGTGGCGATTTCGCTCTTCCGTATCGTTCAGGAGGCAATCAACAACGCAATCCGCCATGCCCAACCCGAAACGATTGCGGTGACATTATCGATTGTGAATGGTGGCCTCAGGGTCAAAATCAGCGACGACGGTACGGGCGGTGGCGAAAATGGCAGTGTCGGCGGTCATGGCATCAGCAACATGAAAACAAGGGCGCGGCTGATTTCCGCTCGGTTTGAGATTGGCAGGAACGATCAGGCTAAAGGTACCTGCATCACCGTTTTCTTGCCCAAGGATGTTTTCGACGGGCGCAAGGAGCTTTGACATGGATGTGTTGATTGTTGAGGACGACGCTTTGCACCGCGCCTATCTTAACGAAGCAGTGCGGGCCGCCCTGCCGGAATGCGACACCGTTCTGGAAGCTGCAAACGGCAGGACCGGCGAAAAACTCGCACGCGAAAACCGCGCGGCTCACATCGTCATGGATCTACAGATGAACGAGCGTAATGGCATTGAGGCTGCGCGCACCATCTGGAAGGAAAGACCTGATACTCGCATCCTGTTCTGGTCGAACTACTCCGACGAGGCCTATGTCCGAGGGGTGTCCCGAATTGTTCCGGAAGGCGCAGCCTACGGTTATGTTTTGAAATCGGCATCCGACGACCGCTTGCGGCTGGCATTGCGCAGCATTTTCATCGAGGCACAATGCGTGATCGACAGGGAAGTGCGCGGTCTACAGGAAAAAAGCCTGGGCAAAGCCCACGGCTTTACCGACTCCGAGTATGAAATCCTGGTCGATGTTGCACTCGGTCTGACTGACAAGGCGATTGCCCGTCGGCGCAATCTTTCGCTACGCAGCGTGCAAAATCGCCTACAAAGTCTCTACGAAAAACTGAACGTTCATCAGGCCGCCAGTGACGATGAAGCTGAAGGCCGATATAATCTCAGAACGCGCGCAGTGACCGTCGCCTTCCTGCGCAAGCTGTTAAACTACAGCGCGCTCGAACGGGCAGAACGAGAATTGTCCGAATGGGCGGGAACCCGTTAACCGCCTGATCCTGTCTCACGAGACCCGTAAGGCTTCAATCACGGCACGCAAGCCTGCGGATATATACCTGCGTGTCGGGTAATAGATGTAGAGCCATTCCATCGGAGCGCTCCAGGACGCTAGGCATTCTACCAGCCTGCCATCGGCGATATGGGGGCGTGCCCTCTCCTCCCAGACATAGGCAAGACCGATGCCGGAAAGCGCCGCCTCAACCATCAACTCGTGGTCATCAAGCGAGAGCGGTCCCGACGGTTGAAATTCAATGATTTTTCCAGCTCGACTGAACTCCCAGGGATATGGCGTGCCACTAGGGTAAATGTTGCGCAGACAAACATGAGCCTGCAAATCCTCCGGAGATTTCGGAGCCGGATGCGTGGCGAGATATGCGGGCGAACCAACCACCGCAAACCTGAGACGGGGGTTGATCTTTACCGCCGTCATACCATCCCGAAGGCTTTCTCCGAGCCTTATCCCGGCGTCGAACCCCTCCTCGACGATATCCACCAGTCGATCCGTTGTAACGATCTCAACTTCAAGATTGGGATTGGCCGTTATCAGCGGTGCCATGACCGAGCGGAAAACGAAAGGCGAGACCGAACTCGGCGCATTGATGCGAACTTTTCCAAAAGGTGTATCGCGAAACTGGTTCAACGCATCGAGCGCTGAACCAATGTCTCCGAATGCAGGTGAAAGCTGTGCCAGAAGCATTGCACCGGCGTCTGTCAACGAAACGCTGCGTGTCGTCCGGTTCAACAGGCGTATGCCCACCCGTGCCTCAAGATTGCTGACCGCGTGACTGATTGCGGATGCGGTCACACCTCTCTCCTCCGCCGCCCGACGAAAACTTCGATGACGAGCGACGGCATCGAAAGCTGCAAGTTCAGAAAGATCGGCTGCACGCATTGATGAACTACGCTCATGATTGAAGAGAGAATTACCTCTCTAATAAAAAATCTGAAAAGGGTCCAGATTTCTCCTCGCAAGCCTCTGAACGCCTTACCGACAAGGAGAAACCCATGGCCGACTTTATTGCTCCCCCACAAAACAAAACATCGCCATTTGCCGACATGCACGGCCACCACGTCGCCGTTCGCACACCTGACCTTGAAAGTGCTAAACGCTGGTATGTCGAGAAACTTGATTTCCGGGTGGTCGCGGAATGGAATTACACAGATGAGCAACTCGCTTATCTTGCCCCAGCGACGGACGACAATTTCTACATCGAAATACTGGGGGGCGGCGATCCCTCTCCCATCGAGCTTCGTCCCTACGCAGATCTCGGAGACAGCCTGAAATATGCCGGCTACCACCATTTCTGCCTGAACGTCACCAGCGTCATCGATACGGTCGAGGAGCTGCGAAAACGCGGCGTCACCATCATGACCGAACCCTTTGAACTGCCCGCGATCAGCCGGCGTCTCGCGTTCTTCTGTGATCCCTTCGGCAATCTGATCGAACTTGCTGAAGTGCTTGCCTGATCTTTCCTCATCGTCGCCCGCTCATAATCCGACGACGGCTCATCAACATCTTCATCTTACAAGGAGAATACCCATGAAAACCTGGTTTATCACCGGTGCATCGCGCGGTTTTGGCGCTCTCGTCACGGAATTGGCTCTGTCCAATGGAGATAACGTCGTTGCCACGGCCCGTAACCCGAAGTCGATTACCGATCGTTTCGGAACACATCCCAATCTGATGCCGATCTCGCTTGATGTCACCAACGAACAGCAGGCCGCAACGGCAGCACGTGAAGCAATCGTCCGCTTCGGTCGCATCGATGTCCTTCTGAACAATGCCGGCTTCGGACTGATGGGAGCAGTTGAGGAAGCTTCTGCCGCCGAGGTAGAAGCAGTTTACCGCACCAACGTCTTCGGCCTCCTGAATGTCACCCGCGCAATCCTTCCGCATATGCGGAAAGCGCGTTCGGGTCGCATACTCAATATTTCCTCGATCGGCGGCTATCGCGGTGCTGCGGGATTTGGTGTCTATTCGTCGACCAAATTCGCGGTTGAAGGAATAAGTGAAGCCCTGCACGATGAACTCGCACCGCTTGGTATCCATGTGACAGTGATCGAACCGGGCTATTTCCGCACCGATTTTCTCGACAGCACTTCGCTATCCGTCAGCACAAACATTATCGCCGACTACGCGGCCACCGCCGGGATGGTCCGCACGGTAGCGACTGACCTCAGCCACAACCAGCCCGGTGATCCGAAAAAGCTGGCGGCAGTTCTCCTAGATTTCGCAGATGCCGCCAATCCCCCGCTGAGACTGCCCCTCGGCAGTGACACTGTCGCCGCGATTGAAGACAAACATCGCAAAGATGCGGCAATTCTCTCGGAATGGCGTTCGGTATCGATATCGACCGATTTCATTTCTGAATGACACTCTTCATACACAGAGGCGGAGATAATTCGTCTCTGTGTATTTTTTTCTCTTACAATTGAGAACGCTGGCTCTCTGGGAGCTCTACACGAATTTGCTAGCAGCCATGATACTGCGGCGACAATTCAATCCTGGTCCTGCTTTTCAGATGCAGGCACCGCGATGAAATCATTCATGCTCTTGAGGAACGCCTGGAACTGATCCTTCCCCATGGAGGCTTCAATCCGGGCGCGGGCGCGGGCAGCAGCTTTGGTGAGCTGATCCAGAACTTCGATCCCCGCCGGCGTGATGTGGAGAAGGCGGGCGCGTTTGTCAGAGGGGTCAATCGTTCGTGTGATCAGTTCGCGTGCCTCCAGGATCTCGACACACTTGGTGACCGAAGAGCGATCAAGGGCGATGCGTTCACCAAGCATGTTCTGTTGAATGCCAGGTTCAATCTGCACAAAGGCAAGTGCGCTGAACTGTGTCGGAGAAAAGCCAATGTCCTCCGCTTCCTCGGTAAATATGCCCAAGGCGACCTGCTGGCAACGCCGCAGGAGGATACCGTGGGTGTTAAGCATATGCGCGGCTGTAAGCATTAAGACTGCGAGTGCCTCTTCCCAGAATTGACAATATGAAATTAGTGGCGTAGCTGATTATCGGCAATCCAACTAATTTATGGTAGGACGCTGCGCCTTGTTGTCGCAGACCTCCAGCATCGATGACACGACTGAATCCATGACTGAATACAGCTTCCCTCCCCATAACAACGCGTCGGCCTTTCACGAGACTCGATAGAGGCTGCCGCAGGGCAAATATTGCCCGACCTTGCCCGCTCGCGCAACGCTCCGCAACCGGCGTTTTCGCGCCTGGTTTTTCCTGCGCGGCGGTACCAATCATTGAAGTGGACGAACGATAGTGCCCCAAACAGCCAACACTTTATCTCGCCGCAGCTTGCTGCTCGGCGGAGCAAGCCTCATCGGCGGCAGCATGCTTGCGACACTCTGTCCGCCGCTGTCGCTTGCAGCGACAGATGCCGCCGACATGAGCGGGCGCTTCATGAGAATGTCCAACCTATTGATCGACCATCGGCTGAATGCCGATGTCGGCGCGCGCATCGCAGAAACGGCCTCCAAGCAATACGTCCGCTGCTCCGAAATGCTTGATGCAATCATCGCCATTGCCGAGAAAAACAACGCCAAAGTCGTCGAGGACTTCTTCTCCGACGTGCCGGATGGAGAATTGAAGGATTTCGCTTTGTGGGTGATATCTGCCTGGTATAGCGGCTGTTCCTCCGAAAAGCGCGACGCGACGGTCTTCACCTTCGAAGAAGCGCTCACCTTCAAGACGACGGGCGATATCGTGACGATCCCGTCTTACGGACTGACTGGTCCAAACATGTGGCACCGTCCAAGCGTGCCGCTCGCGGATATGCCGCGTTTCTAAGAAAACCCAGCGAAGAAAAGACCTTTCCCATGGTTACCAAGAACAGTGCCGACGTCGTCATCGTCGGAACGGGCGTCGTTGGCGTCGTTATCGCAGAACAATTGCTCGATGCCGGTCATTCCGTTTTGATGATCGAGGCCGGGCCGCGCGTTACGCGGGCCGAAGTCGTCGAGAACTTCCGAAACGCCCCACTCGGTGTCAAAGGCGATACATCCGTTGCCTATCCACCGCGTCCCTGGGCACCCCATCCGACCGGCGGAGAAAAGCCGGAAGACGCCTATCTTCAATTAAGCGGTCCCGACAGTTACGCCCAGACCTTCATTCGTTACGCCGGGGGCTCCACCTGGCACTGGGCTGGTACGTCCTGGCGCCTGACACCCGAAGACATGCGTCTTCGCTCTCTCTACGGCGTTGGCCGCGACTGGGCGTTCGATTACGACACGCTTGAGCCCTATTACGTCCGCACTGAGCAAAAGCTTGGGATCTGCGGCCCCTCTGACCCTGCGCTGCAATGGCCTCAACGCCCGCGCTCCGCGCCCTACCCCATGCCTGCTTTGCCGTTCTCTCCCGGCGAAAACCGTTTCACCGAGGTCGTAAAGACCCTGGGATACAACAACATTCCGGTCGCACAGGCGCGCAACAGCGGCATGCCCTACGATGACCGCCCCGCCTGTTGTGCCAGCAACAACTGCGTCCCGGTCTGTCCGGTTGGAGCACGATACGATGCGGCAACCTCGCTACATCGGCTGGAAAACAAAGGCGCCACGATCCTTGTCGATTCTGTCGTCTATAAGGTGGAGACCAATGCACAGAACAAGATCGAGGCTGTCCATTACCTCGATCAAAACAAACAGACACATCGTGTCACGGGCAAGCTTTTCGTGCTCGCCTGCAATGGCCTCGAAAATCCCAAGCTGCTCTTGATGTCGGCAGACGACCGCAATCCAAACGGTGTCGCCAACAGTTCCGATCAGGTCGGCCGCAACATGATGGATCACCCTCAGCTCACATTGACCGTGACGACGAAGGAACCCTTCTGGGCAGGCGTTGGACCCGTCGTCAACAGCGGCATTATGGAAACGTCCCAAGGGCCATTCCGCTCCGAACACGCTGGAGCCTATTTCCGCTTCAACAACTTCGCCCGCAACCGTTTCGTCACCTTCGCGGCCTTGAAGAAGGGGCTCGTCGGCAAGGCGCTCGACGCCGAAATCCGCCGGCTGACAGCTTGCACGGCCGATATCGTCGCTGCGCACGAAGTCCTTCCCGACCAGAACAACCGACTGACGCTATCCGAAAAGAAAGATTGGCACGGCTTGCCCAAGCCATCGATCCACTACGATGTCGGCGAGTACACCCGCAAATCTGCCGAAGTCTATTCGCTGCCGATCGGCCGTCGCATCGCCGAGGCGATGGGCGCGACCGACGTCAAGATCAGCCCCAAGTTCAACCAGAGCAAGCACATTATGGGTGGCACGATCATGGGCAATGACGCGAGCAATTCCGTTGTCGATGCCGACTGCCGTTCACACGACCACGAAAATCTCTTTATTCCCGGCGGTGGCGCCATGGCATCCACAGCCTGCGGCAACAGCACGATCACCATGACCGCTCTTGCCATCAAGGCCGGTGATGCAATCGTCAGCCAGATGCGGGGCGCATGATCATGACTACAAAGACATTCGTTCTCGCCTTGGCTCTCGGCGCTTTCCTGCCGGGCATCAGCACTGCGCAGGAGTTCTCGAAAGAACTGGTGGACAGAGGCAAATACCTCGCCACCGCCGCCGATTGCATCGCTTGCCATACAAATCATCATGGCGGCGAACCAATGGCCGGCGGCTTACCGATGGCCTCTCCCGTTGGCACGATCATGTCGACCAACATCTCGCCATCGAAACAATTCGGTATCGGAAATTACAGCGAAGCAGAATTTGCCAATGCTGTCCGAAAGGGCGTTCGTGCCGACGGCGCCAATCTTTACCCGGCGATGCCTTATGTGTCCTATTCTGTGATGACGGATGAGGACATCCACGCGCTTTATGCTTATTTCATGCAGGGTGTCGAGCCGGTTGAGAAAAAGGCGCCGCAGACCAGCCTTCCTTTCCCGATGAACATCCGGGCGTCGATGATGGGCTGGAACCTTCTGTTCCGCCCCAGCGAAACCCATGTGGATGATCCACAGCAGTCGGCCGAATGGAACCGTGGGCGATATCTCGCCGAAGGCGCTGCACACTGCAGCACCTGCCACACGCCACGCGGCTTGCTTATGCAGGAGCAGAAGGCTGCCAATCTCAGCGGTGGCCAGGTCGGCCCTTGGTATGCGCCTGACATCACCAACGACAAGGTCACCGGTATCGGTTCCTGGAGCCAGCAGGACCTCGTGACCTACCTGAAGACCGGTAGACTGGATCACCGCGCCCAGGCGGCCGGAAGCATGGCGGAAGCGATCAGCTACAGCTTCCAGCACCTGACAGATGCCGATCTCAACGCGATAGCCACTTATATTCGCAGCGTGCCATCCGCTCGCCCTGCGAAAGAGGCGGCAGCTCCGACCCGCTTCGATCTGGGCAGCGCGGCGAATGAATTGACCGGGTTCCGCGGTCAAAACTATGCAAAGGGTCTCGCCGGCGTAAATTCCGGCGCGCAAATCTACTCCGCCAATTGTGCATCGTGCCATGGCTTCAACGCTGAGGGCACCGGTGACGGATATTACCCAAGCCTGTTCAAGAACGCCGCAACTGCTGGTGACAATGGCGTCAATCTGATCGCAACGATCCTCTACGGCGTTGACCGTCATACCGAAAACGACCACGCATTCATGCCACCGTTTGGTGATCAGCCCAATGCATTGACGTCGCTTAACAACGTCGAGGTGGCATCACTTACCAACTACATCTTCAAACATTACGGGAACGCCGATCTGGTCGTAACGCCAGATGACGTTCAAGTTATCCGTAATGGCGGCCCAGCCTCCAACCTGGTGGTCATGGCACAAATTGGTGTCGGCGCCGGGGCAACCGTAGCCTTGGTTATCTTGGCTGCAGGACTTTATGTCCTGCTACGTCGGCGCCACCGTAAATCCACCATGCCGCTAGAGGGATGACCATACATTATTGACGCATAACGTGTTGCTCGCCATGCCATGGCGGGCAACCTGCTATTTTGACAAAGCTTGACAGGTCCCTGTCCACAAGACATGCCATTTTCGATGGCATCTGAACAATCGGGATCATTTTGCGAGCAGCCACACTAGGATTTTGGGCCACATTCCTCGTCACGACTTTGGTCGCCATCGGCGCGGTCGCGGTCGTCCGATACAACACGGGATTGTCGGAACTTGCTGCCACGACCCGGCAGACTGATGTCCTGCTGGCAGAAAAACTGGCGCAGCACGACGCACACCTGACGGCGCTTGCGGCAGTCGTCCGCATGTCGAACGATGAACCTGCAGAAAGCGTGCAGGGGCTCGCGCAATCCGTAAGCACGTTTTATTCACGCATTACGAACATCGCCACGATCAGGATCGAAGGCCCGATCTCGCGCGTGGTCACCTATGGCGCAGCGACAGGCCCACTTGTCTCCTTCGAACCCACAGAAGGTTTGCTCCTGCCACAAAGGCCTGGCGACACGATGGTTCGCGCAATCCCTGGCGCGCACGCCTATGACATCTACAAGCTGGTTGATTTCAATCGGCTGCTGCGGCTGAGGATCGACGCAACCCGATTGCTGGCAATCGAGCAGATGCCACCGGAGTATTCTGTAGGCCTGTCCCTCGGCGACAGTGTGCTTTTCGCGCGCCCAACGAGCGCACCTGCCATCACCTCGGCAACCGAAGCGCTTTCGTCCTCCAATGCCGGACAACCTCTGGAGCTTACAGTCAGCCGCGTTTTCGGACCGAAAGAACTGTTGCCTCCACTAGTTCTGATACCGGTTCTCGTTGTGCTGGCTGGAGCACTCTGGCTTGTTCGACAGTATCGCCATGCCAGCAGCGAGCGACGGCGTCAGGAGCAACGCGCGGCCCTGCTTGAACAAGAAACGCAGCTTGCTCATGCTGGGCGGGTAAACGCGCTCGGTGAAATGGCGTCAGGTATTGCACATGAACTGGCCCAGCCTGTGGCCGCAATGCTTGCGCAAAGCCAGGCAGCGCGCCGCGCGATCACGATCAACCGCACAGATATTCTCGAACAGGCGCTTGACGCCAATGTCCGAGAAGCCAAAAGAGCAGGAGACATTCTCGGCCGTATGCGCGCCTATATTTGCGGAGCTGATGCAAAGATCGAGAATGTGTCCTTGACTGACGCGCTGACCGGTGCACTGCGTCTGGTGGAGACCGACATTGTGCAAAGGGGCATCGTTCTGGAAACGTCGATTTCCGAGAAACCATGTCTTATCGCCATCGACGTCATTTCCTTCCAGCAGGTGATCCACAATCTGATCCGCAATGCTGTTGACGCGCTGGTCAACCGCCCGGCCCCGCACATCAGAATTTCGGCTGAACCTCAAGGAAAGGAAGTGATCATCACTGTCCGCGACAACGGTCCGGGCTTGGACCCTGCCTTGATCGAGCGCATATTCGAACCATTCTTCACGACGAAGAAAGACGGGATGGGTCTTGGCCTGCCGCTTTGCGCACGCCTCATCGAAAAAATGAACGGCACCCTTGAAGCACACAATGATGATGGCGCCTGTTTTACGATCCGCATGCCATTGGGGAGCGCCGAATGATCTACGTCGTCGATGATGATGTCTCCGTTCGCGAAGCCCTTTCTCTGCTTCTCGCCACCTACGGCAAAGAGGTGACCGCTTTTTCCGATGCCGCCCATCTTCTTGCCCATCTGGACAAAGCAAAGCCAGGTGTTCTCATTCTGGATCTGCGCATGCCAGCAACCAGCGGACTTCAGCTTCTAAAAAAACTGTCCGAGATGGATATAGATTGGCCGGCGATCATGATCACCGGGCACGGCGATATCGAAGCCTGTCGTCGCGCTTTCAAGGCAGGCGTCATGGATTTTCTGGTGAAGCCGGTCGACGAACATGTACTGATTGACGCGATCACATCATGCGAAGCCAAGCTGTCCGAATTGATGGCACAGCATGAAACGGGCAAGCTGCTGGAGCAACTCACCAGCCGCGAGCGCGAAGTCATCGACCTTGTCACAAAAGGTTTCGGCAGCAAAGAGATCGCGGCCGCGCTCAGTGTATCGATCCGTACCGTGGACAGCCACCGGGCAAATATTGCGCTGAAACTTGGAACGCCTGCCGTTGCCGAGCAGACGCGTATCTGGCTTGCGCTTAATCGGTAATCCTACCGATAGAGGTCGGTGTCTCTGCGAATTTTGGCAATGTCTCTCTTTGGCTAAATATGTCTCCAGCAACACCAGCAACTGGAGACCCACGGATATGAAAAACGTTCTGCTTTCGATCGCACTTTCAACCGCTTTCGCAAGCTGCGCCTTCGCACAAGACACCGTCAAGCAGACGAGCCTTGGCACGGCTGCGGCAGTCGAACTGGCGAACGCAGCAGTCGCCGCGTGCTCTGCCGAAGGTTACAATGTTGCGGCAGCCGTCACCGACCGGGCTGGCATCCTGCTGGCACTGGTTCGAGCTGAAAACGCTGGTGCCCACACGGCAAATGCCGCCACGGCCAAGGCATACACATCGGCATCCTCACGCAATCCAACTAGCGGGGTGGCCGAAACCGTCTCGAAAAACCCCGCAGCTGCCGGTCTCGTCGACATTCCGGGCTTCCTGGTCCTGGCGGGAGGCATTCCGCTCAAGCTCGGAAAAGACACCATCGGTGCAATCGGCGTTGGTGGTGCGCCCGGCGGTCAACTCGATGAGGCTTGCGCTACGAAGGCGATCGAGAAACTTGCTGACCGGCTGAAGTAAGCTTCAATGAGCTATGACCAGCGCCTGCCAATGACTTGCGGGCGCTGGTCTTCTCTATTCTGGCAATAGGCGTACGTCACTGCGTGACGGGGCGCGGAGCAGGTAACGGCACACTCTCAACGGTTTCGCTGGCCCATGTGCGGATGGCGTAGACCTGGCTTGGCCCCTCACCTTCCAAATAGGTTTCGTGGCCGGGCAACCCCATTGGGTAAAGTGCTTCACGGCTGGTCTCGTAAGCCGCGCTCTGGTTGGTACAGAGACGTATCCGCATATCTTCCGGCGCGACCTCCGGCCTGTTTGGAATGTCATCCACGCGCTCAGCACGTGCCGCCAATTGCCCGTCGAAGGCCTGAGTGAGGTACTGCGCGGAACGCTCATTGCGTTCTCTCTCCGTGGTCGCACCGAGCACGACGACCATAACCTGCTTGCCATTGCGCGTGGCAAGGCCGACATAGTTTCTCCCCGACGCACAGAGAAAACCGGTTTTCATTCCAATCGTGCCGGGGTAGCGGCTCAGGAGCAAATTGTTCGACTTGATCTCCTTGCCGTCGATGGTCACTGCCGTGGCCTGGAAGAAATGGCGGTACTCGGGAAACAGCCGATCAATTTCCATACCAAGGATCGCAAGATCACGGGCCGTTGAATAATTCTGCCGGCTGAAAAGACCGTTCGGACTGGCGAAATGCGTTCCAGTCATCCCAAGCTGCGCGGCCCTCTCGTTCATGCGGGCAACGAATGTTGGTTCGCTGGATGCAACGGTTTCGGCCAAAGCGACCGCCACGTCATTTGCAGACGCGGTAATCGTCGCATAAAGCGCATCCTCGATCGTCATCGTTCGGCCAAATGTGAGGCCGGACTCCAAAAACGCCTGTTTCGTCGCGTTACGCGACATCACAACAGGCGTCTTCAGGCTCACGACATTTGCATGAAGAGCCTCGAAGGTCAGCAGAGCCGTCATCATTTTGGTTGTCGAGGCCGGATACCAAGGCACGCCGGCATCCTCCTGATAAAGCACATCACGACTTGCGACATCCACAACCAGCACCGGCGTTGCACTGGCCGGCACGCTCGCCAGGCAAGAGGCAACAAGCAAAGCGCCTTTGAACATTCGCTTCGTCGGCTGTTTTCCCGGCATATCCGGGTTGCCAGGTAAGCCGCATCCTAGACGATGAAAAATGGAATGCTTTGAGAATAACATGGGCAGATGCTTTGGCTGTGGTCGGTTCATGTGAGATAGGGAAGATCGAGCTGATGTGTCGAAGCCGGCGCAAGATCAGAAAAACAAGATGTTCGAATACTACCAGTACCACCGACAGCGCAATGGCTAACGCTTCCACATCACGAGAAACTGTTCGGCTCTGACGGGCATCTGCGAGATCGGTTTGGACTAAGCACAGACACTTCCTGACGAATTGATATCCGCGTTCCGAGACGATAACGTCACGCACGGAAGATCGGGTTTCCTTAGCAAAAACGAGAACATGATGAGTGATTTGAAGACCGTCCTGGAGCAGGAACGCAGACTTGTCCTGCCGAAGTTTGATGAAGATATCGCGTTCGAGCTTGGAACAAGCGGCTGGAGAATTGCCACCGAGCGGCAATTACCAATTGCCATCGATATCAGAACGTTCGACCGTCAGATTGTCTATCTGTCGCGCCCAGGCGCCTCCTCAAACAACAGCGAATGGGTGAGACGCAAGGCAAACACGGTGCGCCGGTTCCTGAAGTCAACCTATCGCATCGTGCTCGAGCAGGGTCGCGAAGGTGAGTTTTCAGCGAAGACCGGTGCCGATATCGCTGACTACGTCATGGCAGGCGGTGGCTTCCCGATTGTCGTACAGAACGCCGGAATTATCGGAAGCCTGACGATCTCAGGTCTGACCGGGGAAGAAGATCATGCTCTTGCAGCCCAGATCCTCACGGAGCATCTGAAAATCGATCCAGCGTAAGCGGGATTTTTGGCGATACCCGCAAAGGGTTGAAAGCATACCCCGACTTAAGCGTCGGGGTATGCTTGATGTTAGAGGGCCTTGAACAAGGTTTTCAGGGTCGCCGGCTGACTGCGGTGATATTGAGGAGCGGCGGAAACTTCGCCACCGAGCGCTGCGGCAGCATGCCATGGCCAACGTGGATCATAGAGGATCGTGCGGGCCAGACCGATCAGATCGGCATCTCCCGTCGCAACAATACCTTCCGCCTGAGATGGCTCGGTGATCAATCCGACAGCAACGACCGGCATATTCACGGCAGCCTTCACAACGCGCGCGAACGGCACCTGGTAGCTAGGAGAAACAGGGATCTTCTGCTCGACATGCAGGCCGCCAGTCGAAACATTGATCGCATCGCAGCCACGCAGCTCGAGAGCTTTGGCAAATTCAACCGTTTCCTCGAGATTCCAGCCACCATCGTACCAATCTGTCGCGGAAACACGGACAGAGACAGTCTTGTCTGCTGGGAAGGCCGCGCGCACCGCATCAAAGACTTCCAACGGAAAGCGCATCCGGTTTTCGAGGCTTCCACCGTATTCATCCGTTCGCTGATTGGCGAGCGGCGACAGGAACGAGTGGAGCAGATAACCATGCGCGGCGTGTATCTGTACAGCATCGATGCCGATACGAGCGGCACGGACGGCAGCTTCTGCGAAAGCGTCGCGGATCGCGTTCATGCGCTCGCGGGTGAGTTCAGTCGGCGCATTGTCGGTCGATTTGAATGCGACAGGCGACGGCCCCTCGGTTTGCCAACCATTCTTGTGGTCTGGCGCAATCTGCCCACCACCCTGCCAAGGTAGATCCGTCGATGCTTTTCGTCCGGCATGAGCAAGTTGGATAGCAATCGGGATGTTCGACCACTTCCTGACGCCCTCGAGTGTTTTGCGCATCGCATCTTCAGTTGCGTTATCGTACAAGCCGACGTCGGCGTAGCTGATGCGCCCTTCAGGTACAACTGCTGTCGCCTCGATCGTCAGCAAACCAGCGCCGGAAAGGGCAAGCTGCCCAAGATGAATAAGGTGCCAATCCGTCATGCAACCGTCGACGGCCGAGTAGGTGCACATGGGAGCAATGGTGATACGGTTCTCGAGTTCGAGGTTACGGATCTTGAAGGGTGTAAAAAGTTGGGGTTGGGGCATGAGGTCACCTTTGGTATGGGATAGGCCATACCTAGGATGCAAGCGGGTATGCGTCAAGCCATACCTTAGACTTGCACCAGGCAGCCAATCCTCGTAATTTACAGTATGCCAGAAATTCTTCCCCAGCCCACGCGTGATGAACTCGACCTCAGCGTCGTGTTTTCCACCCTGTCCGATCCCTTGCGTCGCACGGTGATTGCCATTCTGGCGACGCTCCCGGATTGCACTGAGCGCAACTGCGCATCGTTCGGCTTTCCGGTCGCCAAAGCGTCGCTGACCCACCACTTCAAAATTCTTCGCGAAGCGGGTTTGATCAGCCAGATCGACTACGGGAACCGTCGCGCGTCCTCGCTTCGTCGTGACGACATTGACGCCCGGTTCCCGGGCCTTATCGCTCTTTTGATGGAAGAGCTGGAGCGGGATGGTGGTGTCGACAAAGCTGTCGCCTCAACCGGAAAACGTTGAGCCATCATTGCTGCTTCACGATGACTGAAAAGCACGTGTTATCCGTCGAAGTACAGCGTTGGCGTGATCCCCCGTCACCGCAGAAATCATCACGACATCCAACGTTGGAAGCTCTGGTAGAAGAGTGCCGTTGATATCCCGCACCCCGGCAGGTGCTGCGCTCTGCGCCAGAAGTGCAACGCCGATCCCAGCTTCAGCCGCCGCCCCCACAGCCGTTGCTCCAGTCCCTACAAAGACCTCACGCCAGGCAATATTCGCGCTCTCCAGAGATCGAAGCGCCATGGCGCGCAGATTGCAGGGTTCCGGTTGAAGCACGAGAGGTACAGGGGCGTCCGGAGGCAGACTGAAGTCCACGCTGCAGTACCAGTTGAAGTTTTCCTGAAACAAGGTCTCACCGTCGCGACGGATATCGTCATGCCGTAACACGACGATCGCGTCGAGCTCGCCGGAATCGTAAAGTTCGAGCAGCGTTCTTGTGCCGGCGGTTCGAAGATGAAGCGTTACGCTCGTCTCCCGTTCACTCACAACACGAAGGATGCGGGGCAGATCGGCACCGATCAAGTGATGCGTGACACCAATCGCAAGACGCGTTGGTTCTTTACCAAAAACATCAAGGGCGCGACGGCCCGCAGCAACATAAGCACGTGCCGGCTCCAGGAAACGCTCACCTGCCGCCGTCAAACGGACGCGACGCGGTGTTCGTTCGACAAGACGATGCCCCAGCATGTCTTCGAGCCTGCGCAAGCGCAGGGAGATCGCGGCTTGCGTCGTGCTCATCACTCCAGCAACCCGAGTGAATGACTGTAATTCGGCGACGAGAAGAAAAGCCTCGACGGCTTCGAGATCAAGGGAGCGCATACATCTATAACAAACTGTTATCGCTGAAATGCGCAAGCCCCTAATTCTGCAGACTTTAATAGAGCGCTATTCCGACGAGAACTCTCGATAGGATTTTCTCGTGTCATCACAAATTTCACCGCCCTCCCCCACATCCGCAGTTCCCGTCGTCCCTCGAATATGGGCAGTCCTTGCAGTGGCGGTAGGCACTCAAACTGCAGGCTCCTTTGTTTCGCAAGGGGTTTACATCCTCGTACCCTTCTGGCGCGAAGCGTTCGGCGTCTCCCTCGCATCAGCCTCACTGGCTGTGACCGTCATGAACGGCGTCCAGATAGCAACCATGTTCATGCTTGGTCGCGCCATTGACAGTCACGGTGAACGCCGCATCGTCGGCATTGCAATGCTCGGTATGGCAATCGCTATGGCCTGCGCTGCGACATTCGCAGACAGCCTGCTGGCACTACTTCTCTGCATGGCATTTTTGGGTGGCACCTACGCTGCGGTGCAGCCAGGCGGTACACGTGCGATCATGCGCTGGTTTCCACCGGCAAAACGCGGCATAGCCACGGGCTTCAGACAGGCCGCTGTTCCTTTTGGAACGATGATCGCAGCAGCTCTTCTCCCCTTCATCGCAGTTCAGCACGGCTGGCATGCTGCGGCTTGGCTCAGCGCCGCTGTTTCCTTAGCCGGCGCCGCACTTTTCTGGGGATTATACCGTGAAGGAGGCGATCTCGCCGCCAAAACCGAGCGACCACTTCCACTGTCGCAACTCGTTCGCACCGTTGGGCAAAACAGGAATTTCTGGCCTGCATTGCGCCTGGGCATTGCCATGTCCGCATTCCAGTTTACCTTCACGGCACACATCATCGGCTTTCTCGCAGATGGTTTGGGACTTGGGCTTTTCGCAGCCTCATCCATGTTTGCCGCAACGCAGCTTGTCGGAATTCCCGGTCGCATCCTGTTGCCGTGGATTAGCGATAGCTTCCGGCCCGGGCGTCGCAGCCAATCCTTCGGCCGCGTGTCCGTGGTTGCCGCAAGCGCTGCCGCGACGCTTGCGGCTTTACCCTTGGGAACTCCCACACCAGTCATTTTACTCGTTCTTGTTGGCCTCGGTATTTTTGGAATTGGCTGGTTTCCGCTCTACCTTCTTGAAATCGCGGAAAGTGCACCGAAAGGTTCGATCGCATCTACCGTTGCCTTCGCCTCCACGATCTGTTTGGCGGTCATGGCACTAGGCCCTTTTGTCTTCGGACTTCTCGTCGACCATTCTGGCTATGGCCTGGCGTGGTCGGCACTCGTCGTGCCGGTGTTCGTCACGGCGCTGCCTCTGGCCATATCATCACCGTCTCATCCGAAATAGTTGCAGATGACCGGCGCCATGTCGTTAATGGAGGTCATGATCGCCGGGAGAAGAAAAGAATGGCTTACCTCGTCCAAAGGCTGGAACAGCATTCCGAACTGCTCGGTGAGTTTGCCGAACTGCTGGAAGAAATGCAGGCGCACTACGACGTGCCCTGCCCCACCCGCGAAAACATTCTGAACGGATTGAAGGAACGGCCCGACGCGTCCGAGATCATTATCATCACCGAACAGGGCACTATCCTTGGCTTTGCTGCCTTTAGCGCACTCTACCCCGGCCCTTATCTGCAACCCGGTCTTTTCCTGAAAGAACTTTATGTCCGGCAGCGCTACCGAAGCCGGGGCATCGGTCAAAAATTGCTCGCGCACTTGGCACAGCTTGCCGTGGAGCGCGGGCTTTCGCGGATCGATTGGACGGCAGATGCGAATGACGACCGCTTGTTGCGCTTCTATGACAACATTGGCGGCACGCAGAAACCGGAGAAGATCTTCTATCGTCTCGACGGAGAGGCGCTGAAACGGCTGGCGAACTGAACTAGTCTCTCATCGTCCGGGCTTCTTCATAGAGCCATTGCTCGAAAAGGCGCATGGACTGGCTGGTCGGAATATTGCCAGGCTTGGTGAACCAATATCCGAGGTCGCTCCGGTATCCCATTCCGCCGGGATTGACGAGACGCCCGGCAACAAGGTCATCGACGATCAGACCGTGCGGGATAAGCGCCATGCCCTGCCCCGCAAGTGCTGCGCGGATGACCATGGTGTAATAACCGAAACGCATGGTGTGGCGGATTTCAAGGCCTTTTCGGTCATTCGCCTCGGCAAAAAAAGGCCAGTGAAACGGGGTCTGCGGATGCTCCAGCATCACCCCTCTTGAAACGGCTTCGATGGTGCCATGGTCACCTAACTTTTCCCAGTAGGAGGCGGCACTGACCAGGCGGACGTCATTGCCGAACAGATAGGCACCTTCTTCTTCAGCACCGGGGCAGATGACAAATCGCACGCTTCCGTCCGGCACCTCGGTCTGCGCCTTCGAGACAAAGGTGGTGAACTGCACTTCGATTTCCGGATGTGCCTCGGTAAATTGTGCAAAGCGCGGCAACAACCAACGATCTCCGAAGATCGGCGGCACCTGAAGACGAAGCACGCGCGGTCCCGGCCTGAGGCGCGCGACCTTCAGCGCAGCATCTTCCATGGCCTTTATGGCCGTTCGGGCATGGTCAATGTAGATGGCACCCAATTCGGTCGGAACCATGCCGTTCGGTGTTCGTGAAAAAGCCGGGCCACCAATGATATCTTCAAGTCCGATCAACTGCTTACTGACTGCACTTTGAGACAGTGCCAGCGGCTCGGCTGCAGCGCTCGTTGACCCGCGCTCTGCCACCGCGAGCAAAACCTGCAACGCCGTCATCGATGGAAATTGTTTGCGACCGGACACTTTGACCTCGCCGTTAGTCGCTTTCAGCCTAGTCCCCAAAACCATGACTGGCTAGTCGTTTTTGTCATAGGCCAAGGAATTAACTTCGCTTGCCCGAATTGGCATCACATGGGAGCGTTGCCTCAACATTAAACAAAAAAGGGAACAAAACATGTCGGAGCCGACCCAGCTCTGGGGTGGACGATTCAAGTCCGGCCCCTCGGAAGCACTTGCCAATCTTTCTCGCTCGCACCCCACATATTTCCGGCTTTACCGGGAAGATCTGGCTGGTTCGCGTGCACATGCCTCGGAACTGAAACGCGCCGGCGTGCTGGACGAGGCGGAATTCACCACCATCCGCGAAACGCTCGATCATATCGAAACGGATGTTGCCAGCGGAAACGAAAAGCCTATCGCTTCCGATGAGGACATTCATACCTTTCTCGAGCGCCTCTTGATGCAGCGCCTTGGCGTGCTGGGAGGAAAGTTGCGTGCTGGACGTTCGCGCAATGACCAGACGTCCAACAACACGCGTCTTTATCTTCGCCGCAAGGCACGCGAACTCGCTCTCGGCGTCGTCGCCGTCGAAGAAGCACTCGTTCTTCAAGCCACAAGGCACACCGAAACGGTTATGCCTGGTTTCACCCACTTGCAGCCGGCACAGCCAGTCGTGCTTGGCCATCACCTCATGGCACATGCGCAAAGCCTGTTGCGCGACATGGAGCGCTTTGAAGATTTCGACCGGCGCTTTGACCGTTCACCGCTCGGTGCGGCGGCACTAGCAGGCTCTGGTATCGCTTGCCGCCCGGATCTATCCGCCATCGAACTTGGCTACGCTGCAGCCTGCGAAAACTCCATCGACGCCGTCTCCGCTCGGGATCATGTCGCCGAGTTCCTGTTCATCTGCTCGCTGGTCGCTGTCAGCCTTTCTCGCCTCGCAGAAGAAATCTGCATCTGGAGCTCCAAGCAGTTTAGCTGGGTCAAGTTGCACGATTCCTATTCGACCGGCTCCTCCATCATGCCGCAGAAGAAGAACCCGGACATTGCCGAACTGACGCGTGGCATGAGCGGCACCCTCATTGGCAACATTGCCGGTTTCCTGGCGACGATGAAGGCCATGCCGCTGGCCTATAACCGTGATCTCGCAGAGGACAAGCGAGCTTTGTTCGAAAGCATCGATGTTATCGAACTTATCTTGCCTGCTTTTGCAGGCATGGTTGAAACACTGGAGTTCGACGTTGCAAAGCTACGCGAAGAAGCACCAAAGGGCTTCACACTCGCAACCGAAGTGGCTGATTGGCTCGTGTCCCAGAATGTGCCTTTCGCACAGGCGCACGACATAACCGGGGCTGTTGTCCGCTATTGCGAGGAACGTGGCCACGATCTGGCCGGTTTGACAGCAGATGATCTCCCGCACATCGATGAACGCCTTAACCCTGGCGTTCTTGAAGCCATCACGCTGGAAGGCGCGCTTGCAAGCCGCCATGGCTATGGCTCGACATCCCCGGTTCGGGTCCGCGAGCAGATCAAGCGTTTCACCACGATACTGGACGCAAAGAAGACGTTCGCCACCAGCACACTGAACCTGCCCGGCAGCGATGCCACGGGGCTGCGTGAAAGAGGTGCGCGATGACCATCACCGATACCCACCCAGCATCGCTTGAAAAAAAATACGAGATTGCGCATCTGACACTCGTTCCCAAGCGCCATATCGGGCGTATGGTAGCGGCCGCAGTGGTTCTTCTCGCGCTCGCAGCAATCATCCGCGCTTTCAGCGTCGGCCAGATCGAATGGAGCTATGTTCGCGATTTCCTTTTCGCTCCCGCCATTCTGGATGGATTGAGAAACACGCTGTTGATGACGGTTGCGGCCATGACACTGGGGATCGTTCTCGGTGTTGTCATTGCCATCATGCGTGTATCTGGCAATCCGGTATTGTCTTCGATCGCCGTCGGATATGTCTGGATTTTCCGTGGTGCGCCAGCGCTGCTTCAGCTGATGATCTGGTTCAATCTGGCTCTGATCTTCCCAACCATGGGGATTCCTGGCCTGTTCGAGTTCCGCACCGTCGACATCATGACGCCCTTCGTTGCGGCCATGCTCGGGCTTGGCATTTCTCAAGGCGCCTATACGTCGGAAGTCGTTCGTAGCGGGCTGCTTTCCGTCGACAGCGGACAATATGAGGCTGCGCGTTCCATCGGCATGACGCAGATGATGATGTTGCGTCGCATCGTCCTTCCTCAGGCCATGAGGGTGATGGTTCCTCCTATCGGCAACGAGGTGATCGGCATGGTCAAACTGACGTCATTGGCAAGCGTCATCCAGTACTCAGAGATCCTGCACAACGCTCAGATTATCTATTTCGCCAACACCCGTGTTCTTGAATTGCTGCTGGTTGCAAGCTTCTGGTATCTCGCCGTCGTCTCCGTCCTGTCGGTCGCTCAGCACTATATCGAGCGATATTTTGGTCGTGGCAGCAAAGCTGTCAGCGCTTCGATGTGAGGTCCGTCATGAGCAAGAACATCATTGTAAAAGCAGTCGACGTTACCAAGCTTTATGGCACCTTCGCCGCGCTTGATCAGGTCAGTCTCGAAATTGCCAAAGGAGAGGTCTGCTGCATCATCGGCCCTTCCGGATCAGGCAAAAGTACCTTTCTGCGATGCATCAATCAGCTTGAGAAAATGAACTCTGGAGCGATCTGGGTCGGAGACGAGTTGATCGGGTACCGCCGCGAAGGCAACAACCTCTATGAGGTGAGCGACGCCGAGATTTCCAGGCAACGCCGTCGCATCGGCATGGTCTTCCAGCGCTTCAACCTCTTTCCGCACAAGACCGCCCTTGAAAACATCATGGAAGGCCCTATCCATGTCCTGGGCGAGCCTGTGGCAGACGTTCGTAACCGTGCCCTTGAGCTACTGGCCAGGGTCGGTCTGTCGGATAAAGCCGATCATTATCCTTCACAATTGTCGGGCGGCCAGCAGCAACGAGTCGCGATTGCGCGGTCAATGTGCATGCGACCCGATTTGATCCTCTTTGACGAACCAACCTCTGCACTTGATCCGGAACTGGTGTCCGAAGTGCTTGACGTCATGAAGGCGCTTGCCGCGAGCGGCATGACAATGATCGTGGTCACCCACGAACTGGGCTTTGCCCGCAACGTCGCCAATACCGTTGCCTTCATGGAGGCCGGAAAGATGGTCGAAGTCGGTCCTGCGGCCGAGGTGTTGGGAGCACCGAAAAGTCCGCGCACTGCCGAATTCATCAAGGCCGTTCACAGTTAATGCCAGCAGGAACGGCCAAAACCGTCGCCTTGCGATAATCCTATCAACCCAACCACGTTTCAAAACAAAGGGGAACAACGTGAAAACAGCTCTTATCTCTCTCGCCGTCATTCTGGCTTCGACTGCCGCGCAGGCAGAAGGCCTGCCGGAGCGCATCAAAACCGCCGGCAAGGTTATCGTCGCGAACCAGCCTAACTACCCGCCAATGGAATATAAAGACCCTGCTACCAACACGCTGATGGGCGTCGACATCGATCTCGGTCTGGCACTTGCCAAGCAGTTGGGCGTCAGCGTCGAATGGGCCGACATTGGCTTCGAACAGATGGTGTCCTCGCTCCAGACGGGTCGTGTCGACCTGATCCACAGCGGCATGAGCGACTTGCCCAAACGACGCGATACGCTCGATTTCGTTGACTACATGAAGTCCGGAGCGCAGTTCTACACCTCAGTGTCGCGCAAAGACGAATTTAAGACTCTTACTGATTTCTGCGGCAAGACCGTCGGCATGAGCCGCCGCACGTCCTTCCCAGAAGAAACTGCAAAATGGAGCGCCGCCAATTGTGAGGCCAAGGGTCTGGCGGCAATCAAGGTGGTTGGCACCGAGGGCTCGGCAGACGCGCGTGCACAGCTCAAGCAAGGCCGTCTGGATGGCGCAGTACAGGGATCGGAAACGCTGCCTTATCTCCTCAACCTCGAGAAGGACACCTACGCTGTTGTCGGCGAACCCTTCACGGCAGTGTTCCAGGGCATTGCATTCCCCAAGAAAGATACTGAGCTGCGCGATGCCTATGCTGCTGCCTTCAAGGCTCTCATGGCATCTGGCGAATATAAGTCAATCTTTGCCAAGCATGGCCTGGAAGGCACCCTGCTTGACGGCCTCTATATCAACGGCGAAGCCGTCAAGTAATCGACCTGCAGAGATCAACGAAAGAACGCCCGACCGCCTATAAGCGGTTGGGCGCACCCTTCGCTTTGCCCTTTTTGCCCGAAAAATTCCCTTCAATCGAGCATTGCCATGAACCGTTCTCTCGCCGACACGCCGGTCGACAGGCTGGCCCAGTTTGTTTCTGCCCTCGATTACGATAACTTGCCCGAAGACGTTGTCACCAAGGCTAAAGTCCACATTGCCGATACGCTCGGTGCGGCTTTGGCCGGTGCGCGATCGCGCGAGTTTGCCATTGCAGTCAAATCGCTTCGGCCAGATGGTCCGGTGCGGCTATGGGGAACCGGTCTCGCTGCCTCTCCTCGTGACGCATCACTTCTCAATGGCTGCGCCGCGCATGCCTTTGAGCTGGACGATTCCGGCGGTTGCGACCATTCCGGCGCTGTGGTCATGCCTGCCCTGTTTTCAGCACTGCATCATATCGGCCAGCCTGTCAGTGGCAGGCAAATGATTACTGCCGTTGTCTCGGGCTACGATGTTGGGCGCCGTATACTTGAAGCAACCGGGGGCTATGACGCGCACAACAGTCTCGGCTGGCACTCCACCGGCACCTGCGGCACGCTGGCTGCTGCGGCGGCGTGCGCTCAACTGTTCGGACTCGATGCTGCCGCGACACGCGATGCCATCACACTCGCCACCAGCTTCTCATCCGGTCTCTGGGCCTTCATCCACGACGGATCTCAGGCGAAGAAACTGCACGCTGGGCGTGCGGCCGAAGGCGGCTTGCTGGCAGCACAACTTGCAGCCAATGGCTTTGCCGGACCATCCCGCGTCTTCGACGATGTCTGGGGCGGCTTCTTCAAAGCGTACAATAAGTCGGCCTGCCAACCAGAATTTCTGGCCGAAGGTCTAGGCGATGTCTGGAAAATCAGGCGCGCTGTCCTGAAACCCTACGCTTCCTGCCGCGGCGCGCATTCGGCCATCGACGCACTTGAGGATCTCCTGAACGAAACGGGACGCAAGGCCACGGAGATCGTACGGATCGATCTGCGGATGAGTGCAATGCTCAAAGACATGTGTGGCGCAAAGGTTGGGGGCGCGATGGCGCCGACGCAGATGAGCCTGCCCTATGCGCTGGCAGCGCGTTGTGTGTTTGGGACGGCTGGGCTTCAGGCCTACACTGAGGAAAATCGTCTCCATGCAGGCGTCCATGCGTTGATGGACGGCATGAACGTCAACATTGATGACAGCATGGCTCCAATGGCAGAACCCCTGGTGACGCTGACGTTCGGTGATGGAGTGGAGATAGAGCGGATGGTGCCTCGTGCCACGGGCTCAGCCGAACGGCCAATGCAATCGACTGCGATCGAGGCAAAGTTCCGCGAACTGGCCGGCATGAGCCTTTCGTGCGAAAATCGAGACGCTCTTTGGAACGCGCTTGGCGAACTTGAAGACGTCAAGGACTGCTCCCTGATCGAAGCCCTTATGGTCGGCAATGCCGACAGCATCCCTACCTTCCGATGAAAGCGTGAAACATGACGTTCGACCTCTCTCCCCGCCCATTGAACCCGGCTCCCCCGACACCAAAGATGATCTGGCCAAATGGCGCCAAGAGCGCTCTGTTTATCGGCTTCGATGTGGATGCCGAAACCGCATGGATCGGCAATAATCCGTCTAACATCGACAGAATGGTGACAACCTCGCACGGCGGATATGACGCGCGGGTTGGCATCGCAAAAATCCTAGAGCTCCTGGACGAACTGGGCTTGAAGGGTACGTTCTTCACACCGGGATGGACGGCCCTTGCCCATCCTGCTCAGTGTGAAGCGATGGTCGCGGCCGGTCATGAAATTGGTCATCACGGTTACCTTCATAAACTACCGGATCGCACGAAACTCGATGAAGCATTCGAGGAAATTGATCGCGGGTTTGAAGCGTTGCAGACCGCGCTTGGGGTACGTCCGGTTGGCTACCGTGCACCGTCGGGCGAAAACTTTCCGGAATTGCTCGCCTATCTCAAAAAGTCAGGCATCCGTTATTCGAGTTCCTTCCGCGACGACATCCTCCCCTATCGTCATGCTGGCGCTGCCGGAGCGGTCGGTCCGGTCGAAATCCCGGTCAACTTTGCTTTCGACGACTGGAACTTCGGCATGAAAAGCCGTCTTAGTCCGGGGACGTTGTTCGGCCGTGAGGCGGTCCTGCCACTCTGGATCGATGAATTCGAAGCAACTCATGCCTGGGGTGGCGTTACGACGCTTGTCCTTCACCCTCAGGTTTCCGGTCGGCCGATGCGCTGGCACATTCTCCGTGACTTCCTGAAGCACGTTCTCGACAAAGGCGATGTCTGGATCGCGACCGGCAAGGAAATTACTGACCATTACGAAGCGCTGGAGTCCGCCTCCGGCACCACTCGCAGTTGATCGAGCAATACGGTTCGAGGCACGCGTCCAAAGGCAAGGACCGCCGCAACGACTGCGGCGATCCAAATTCTATAGCAGTGGTGAAAGCAGACCATCCACCGGTCATTGTGGTGATTTTGACGCCGCACTTTCGATATAGGCGATCAGATTATCCAGGTCTTCAGCTTTGCTGACACCCGCCGAAGCCATCTTGTTTCCGGGTATTTTCTTCTTCGGTGCGCTTAGAAAATCGCGCAATTCTTCAGCCGTCCAGATCTGTCCGTCCTCACCGGCCTTCTTCATCGCATTGGAATAATTATAGTCGGCAGCGCTTCCAGCGCCACGGCCGATGATGCCATTGAGTTGCGGACCGACCCTGTTTTTTGCACCTTCGCCGATGGCGTGACAGGCGGAACAGCGCTTGAAGACTGTTTCACCCTTGGCGATATCGCCCTCTGCGAAAGCGGGGGCGCTGCCTGCGGCCAGAATTGCTGCCGCGAAGAACATCACATTACGCATCTTATCATCCTTGTCTTGCCGTATGGGAACGATCCGCCCGTAAACCGAGCGGATCGGACGATCGCGGTGTCAGGTGGTGCCCCACGCTGGTGTCCCCTTTTGATAGGGAACACGATCTTCGAAGCCGCCGGGGATTTCGTCGTAAACGAGCACTTCCGTCGCGCCGACTTTCGAAGTAAAAAAGCCGAGTAACGTCAATTGCTTGACGAGCGTGAACGGGTGCGGCGCGGTCGGCGTTTGCTCCGTTCTGGCTTTTTTATCCAGTGCAGAGAGAAGCGCCTGCCGCTGCTCTCCCGTCAGGTCCAAAAACGCTTTCTTATGGTCTGCCTGGCTGCGGCTTTCGATCTCCGTGATTGCCGAGAGGAAAAGTTTTCTCTGCTCTCCCGTGTAACAATCAGCGGCGTAAACAGCCATGAATTCGCCGACAGCAGCATCCTTCGCACCCGGCGTGGATGTACGGGGGATAATGGTTTCCGCAACTTCGTCCAGAAACAGGATGTCTTCCTTGCTGAAGACATGGCTTTCCCCTGCCGGCTTGGTGGCGTTTTGCGCCGCCGTCACAACGTCCGCACCAATCAAGGGAAGACCGGTTGCGATGGCGATCATTTTCAGCAGTTCGCGTCTGTTCATCACAGATTTCCCTTCTTGAGTTCCGAAACGGCAAAATCGGCGGCACGGGCAGTCAGCGCCATGTAGGTCAGCGATGGATTGACGCAGGATGCCGACGTCATGCACGCCCCATCGGTCACGAAGACGTTTGGTGCGTCCCAGACCTGGTTGTTACCGTTGAGAACGGAGGTTTTCGGGTCGCGTCCCATACGGGCCGTTCCCATTTCATGAATACCCATGCCAGGAGCGTAGGTGCCTCTGCTTGCCTTCACATTCTTGATCCCGACCGCCTCGAACATTTCAACGGCGTCGTTGACCATGTCTTCACGCATATCGAGTTCGTTTTGCTTCATCTCGACATTCATCGACAGGACAGGCAGCCCCCATTTGTCCTTCTTGTCGTGGTCAAGCTTCACGCGGTTTTCGTGATAGGGCAGCATTTCCCCAAAGGCGGTCATGCCGATTGTCCAGGCACCCGGCTCGGTCAGTGCCTCCTTGTAGTCGGCGCCGATATTGAGTTCGGCGATTTCCCGCTCCCAGCGGGTACGGCTGGCTGACCCCTGGTAACCGAAACCGCGCAGGTATTTGCGCTTGTCGTCGCCGGTATTGCGGAAGCGCGGAATGTAGAAACCTGCCGGACGACGACCCTTGAAATAGAAATCCTCGAAACCCTCGACCTGACCGGTGGCGCCCATCCGGAAGTGGTGGTCCATCGCATTGTGGCCGAGTTCGCCCGAGCTGCTGCCCAACCCTCCTTCCCACACATCCGTCGCCGAGTTCATCAACACCCAGGTCGAATTCAGGGTCGACGCGTTCAGGAAGATCACGTCGGCGGTGTACTCGTAGGTCAGGTTCGTTTCTGCATCGATGATCTCAACGCCGCGCGCCTTCTTCTTGTCCTTGTCGTACAGAATCTCTTTCACGATGGAAAACGGGCGAAGGGTGAGATTTCCGGTGGCGACTGCGGCAGGCAGGGTCGAGGCCTGTGTGCTGAAATAGCCGCCGAAGGGACAGCCCAACCGACACTTGTTGCGGAACTGACAGCGCGTACGATCCTGATCGGGAAGCTCCTGAGTGATGTTTGCGCAGCGGGAATTGATCAGGTGGCGTGTGCCCTTGAAGGCGGTCTTCAACCGTCGAGCAACATCCTCTTCCACAAAGTTCAGCGGAATAGGTGGAAGGAATTCACCATCTGGCAGAATGTCCAAGCCATCGCGGCTTCCGGAAATCCCGGCAAAACGCTCGACATAGTCATACCAGGGGGCAACGTCCTGGTAGCGAATGGGCCAATCGACGGCGATGCCTTCTTTGGCGTTGGCCTCGAAATCAGTTTGGGACCAGCGGTAGGTCTGGCGCCCCCAGAGAAGCGAGCGGCCGCCAACGTGATAACCGCGGAACCAGTCGAAGCGCTTTTCCTCGACATAGGGTGTTTCCTGCTCATTGGCCCACATTCCAAGTGTGGCCTCTTCCAGCAGATAATCGCGGCTGAGGACGGGATATTTCGCCTTCATTTCCTGCGTGGCACGGTTGCGATGGGGATAACCCCAGGCTTCCTTGTCAGCGTTCTGATAGTCGGTGATATGCTCGATGTTTCTGCCGCGCTCCAGCATCAGAACCTTCAGGCCCTTCTGCGTGAGCTCCTTTGCAGCCCAGCCTCCACTGATGCCCGAGCCGACAACAATCGCGTCGTAATGATTGTTTGCCATGATAACTCCTCCGATTGGTAGTGGGTAATATGTCGACGAGACAACTAGCTCCCCGTCGCGATGCGGCGGGAACTTCGGTCTCCATCTATCGAACCTGCGCTCCCCGGCGGAGCGATCGCCGGGGAGCTGTTCTGGTTTTACTGAAGTGTCGGGAGGCGCTCGTTCAGGAACGCGTTGCCCTTGGTCAGAACAGCTTCGGCATCAAGCGGAAGGTCGTGTTCAAGAATGAACCATTTTGCACCAGCCTTTTTGGCGGCCGGCAAGATTGTCTTCCAGTCGAGAACGCCGGTTCCAAGCGTTGCAAAGCCACGCTCATTTTCCGCCGTGCCCGCAGGCGCATTGTCCTTGGCATGGATCGCGAAGACCCGGCCATTCAACGTTTCGAGAAACTGTGCCGGATCGTTACCGCTACGGGCAACCCATGCGACATCAAGTTCGCTCTGCAGCTTCGGGCCGGCTGCATTGAGCAGCAGTTCGAGAGCCGTCTTTCCATCAAACTTCACCAGCTCGAAATCATGGTTGTGGTAGGCCATCGCAAGGCCAGCAGCCGACAGCTTGTCCGCATATCCGCCCAGTTCCTTGCCGAAAGCAGTCCAACCGGCTGCATCCTTCGGGCGATCTTCTGGCTTGAGGAAAGGCACGGTTACAACAGGATTGCCAACAGCCTTCTGCTCGGTGATGACCTCATCAAGATTGCCGCGAAGCTTGTCGATCGGCACGTGCGATGAAATGACCTTGATCTTGTGCTTTTCCAGAAGCGTGTTCAGCTCGTCTGCGCTGACCTTTTGCATGTCCACCGTCTCTACGGCCGCGACACCAGCGCGGTTGAGAATGGTAAACTGCTCTTCAAGCGTGCCAGCATTGCGCAACGTGAACATTTGAGCGGCGATCGGCAGCGTCTTGCTGTCATCGGCAAAAACCGGGTTTGCGACACCGGCCACCAGGCCGACGACAAATGCCATGCTTGCGAATTTTGACTTGAACGTTTTCAAACGCGTAACTCCCTTTCCGTTTGACCAATGCGAACGACACACGTGCTCTTGCCCTCCCCGACTTCACAGCCGGGAAATCCCACAGCAACCTCCAATGCCTGGTGTCGTCCTTCTCCGATGTCCTGCGGTCTAAATGTCGATCGTGACCCACGACGAGCTTCGACTGGATCGGACGGCCGCATCAATGAATGCGAGCCCCGCAAGACCGTCCTCTATACCGGGATAGGTTGCGTCCCCGGCCGATGTCTTTCCCTCCCTTTTGGCGATGATTGCATCTGCGGCTTCGCGGTAAATCGTTGCGAAACCCTCGAGATATCCTTCCGGGTGCCCAGACGGCACACGGCTAACGCGGTTGGCGGCAGCACCTGCACCCGCGCCATTGCGCGTGATGAGCCGTTTCTCTTCTCCGTAAGGCGTAAACCAAAGTTCGTCAGGCACTCGATGGTGCCATTCGAGCCCACCCTTGTCGCCGTAGACGCGCAGCGACAAAGCGTTCTCGTTACCGACCGCGATCTGGCTTGCCCAAAGCATACCCTTCGCGCCACTCTCGTAGCGCAGCAGAATGTTGGCGCTGTCATCGAGTTGCCGGCCCGGTACGAACGATGTCAGGTCGGCGTAAAGGCTTTTCGGGATTTCGCCAGTGACGAATGCAGCCGCATTGAAGGCATGCGTGCCGATATCGCCAATGGCGCCTCCAGCACCCGAGCGGCTTGGATCGGTGCGCCATTCGGCACCCTTTGCACCCGTCTTTTCCACTGCTTCAGTCAGCCAGTCCTGCGCATATTCCGCCTGGACATGACGCAGCTTGCCGATGGCGCCGTTGGCGATCATTTCCCGCATCTGACGCAACATGGCGTAACCGGTGTAGTTGTGCGTCAAGATGAACAGCCTGTCGGAGGCGCCGACGATCCCGGCCAGTTCTCGCGCCTCTTCGATCGTCGCCGTCACGGGCTTGTCGCAGATGACGTGGATACCTGCGTCAAGGAAGGCCTTTGAGGGCGCGAAATGCAGATGGTTCGGGGTCACGATGGCGACCGCCTCGATCCCGTCTTCACGAGAGGCCTCGGCCGCCGCCATTTCCTGAAATGTCGCATAGGATCTCTCCGGTGCGATGCCGAGCAGGACGGCGGAAGCGCTGGCCCGTTCTGCATCAGAGGAAAGCGCCCCGGCCACCAGTTCGTACCGATCATCCAGTCTGGCCGCGATCCGGTGTACAGCCCCGATAAAGGCACCCTGACCACCGCCGACCATACCGAGCCGGATCCGCCGGCTATCGAATTTCGCTGTTGTGGAGGACATGACTACCCCTTTCAAAGACCAAGCAGACGACGGTTTGCGGCATCATCGACGCCGCTTTTGGCGAAGTCGTCAAATGCCCGCTCGGTTATACGGATGATGTGGTTCTGGATGAAACCGGCACCTTCCCGCGCTCCGTCTTCGGGATGTTTCAGTGCACATTCCCATTCAAGAACGGCCCACCCGTCGAAGTCATATTGGGTGAGTTTCGAAAACACGGCGCCAAAATCGACCTGCCCGTCTCCAAGCGAACGGAAACGCCCCGGCCGATCGACCCAGCTCTGGTAACCACCATAGACCCCGGAACGGCCGGTCGGATTGAACTCGGCATCCTTGACGTGGAATGCACGGATGCGCTGGTGGTAAACGTCGATAAAATCGAGGTAGTCCATCGCCTGTAGGACGAAATGCGATGGATCATAGAGGATATTGGCACGCACGTGGTTGCCGGTCGCCTCGAGAAAGCGCTCGAAGGTGATACCGTCGTGCAGGTCCTCGCCCGGATGCAGCTCATAGCAGACGTCGACGCCATTTTCTTCGAACGCATCGAGGATAGGTGTCCAGCGTTTGCCAAGTTCGGCGAAGGCCATCTCGACA
Organism: Agrobacterium sp. NPDC090273; assembly: GCF_044772305.1. Classification (NCBI taxonomy): domain Bacteria; kingdom Pseudomonadati; phylum Pseudomonadota; class Alphaproteobacteria; order Hyphomicrobiales; family Rhizobiaceae; genus Agrobacterium; species Agrobacterium sp. NPDC090273. The sequence goes on along the minus strand of NZ_JBIVYN010000009.1, from coordinate 105,852 downwards.
AGGCCGGCGGGACGCTGCGGCCACGGATAAACAAAAGGCCAGGCAAGCGCGCCGGAAAATGTGGCGTGGCTCGAAAGGCCGAGATGTTGAGAGGCTTTCGCCGCGCATTTGAGCTGATTGACGGCCCATTCCTGACGCGCCTGGGGTTTCCCACGCAACGCGGCCGGGGCGAAACCATCAAACATTTCGTCGTACGCCGGATGAACGGCAACCAGTTGACCTTGAATATGGGTGGAAAGCTCAGTGATCTCGACACCTGTATCAGCCAGGCGTCCCTTGATATCGTCACAATAGGTTTTCGAGGCTGCAGCTTTTTCGAGATCGAAAAACTTTGGGTCGGTCGGCACCTGGATGCCCTTGTAGCCGAGCGAAGCCGCCCATTGGCCGAGATTGTCGAGCGTGTCGAAAGGCGCGTTCTCTCCGACAAATTGTGCGAGGAAAATCGCCGGGCCCTTGATCGTCTTCATATCCGTACTCCTTGCAGTCTCAGTTCGGCATTGGCAGTTATTTATCCGGCAGGCGGCAGGGCGCGACGGAGCCGCGCACCACCAATTCGGTATCCAGTATGATGGTTTCAGCAGCACGTTTGCCGTTCAGACGGTCGACCATCAGCGCCATGGCTTTACGGCCCATTTCCTGTCGGGGCTGACGGACCGTCGTCAGAGGCGGCTCGAAGGCATTGGCAAAGATAATATCGTCAAAGCCGATGACAGAGATGTCGCTCGGTACGGACAGCCCCCTGGCACGCAACTCACTGATGGCGCCAATCGCCATCTGGTCACTCGATGCGAAAATCGCAGTGAAGGAAATGCCGTTTTCGATCAGGGCGGCGATCGCCTGCCGTCCGGCTTCGATGCTGTAATCGCCAGTCACCACCAGTTCATCGGAGAAACCGATCCCTGCTTCCAAAAGCGCATCCTGATAACCGTCGAAACGTTCTTTCGCCAAGCTCTCCGGGAAAGGACCGGCGAGATGCACGATCCGTTTGTGACCGGCTTCGATCAGATGCCGCATCGCATTTTGGGAAGCGGCGCGGTTGTCGACCTTTACAGTTGGCAGCGTGATTCCGGCGACGGTTTCCGACGCAATCACAATCGGCGGCAATGCATCGCCCTGATCAAGAAGGTCTGAAGGGAACTGCCCGGTCATCAGGATAAGACCGTCGGCGTGTTTCTGACGGACCATGTCGATGTGGGTCGCAACACGATTTTCATCGTTGCGGGCGTCACCCATGAGAACCTTGTAGCCAGCCTCGCCGGCCGCTTCTTCAACACCCTTGTAGATTTCGAGATAGAACGGGTTGCCGATATCGCGAACCAGGAGAATGACGGTGTTGTTGGATTGACGCCTGAAGCTTGCCGCCTGGGCGTTAGGGACAAAGTTCGCCTGCCTTACGGCGTCAAAAACCTTTTTTCGAGTTTCCGGGCGCACCTTGTCGGGTTGTTGCAACGCCCGCGATACCGTCGCGATCGAAACGCCGGCGAGCGCTGCAACTTCTCTGATATTCGAACTTTGGTCTTTGCTCATCTCAAACACGCAACTGCTTTTGGCGTCCATAAAGCAGCATCAGCGCAAGCAACGTGACACCGAATATGATCTGCCGGGCCCATACATCAAGGTTGAGCGTTATCAGTACGCTTTGCAGAATGGTCAGCGCAACTGCCCCGGCCATGGTTCCGATATATCCACCGGCACCGCCGGCAAGAGAGGTGCCGCCGATAACCACCGCGATGATGGATGGCAGAACATATTGGTCGCCGACGGAGATGAAGGAAGTACCGGTATAACCGATGACACAGACCCCGGTCAGACCGGCGAACAGGCCCGAAAAACCGTAAAGCAATGTGCGGATCAACGAGACCGGCAATCCGACAAGTGTAGCCGCGCGCTCATTTGAACCTACGGCGTAGATGGCAAAGCCGAATGCCGTTCTGCGCAGGACGAACATCATGATCGCTGCAATGCCGAGCCAGACGAAAAGGACGCCGGGAATGCCGAAAACCAACGGCTTGTTGATGAACCCGGCAAGGAGCGGAGCCGCAGCACCGGAAGGAACACCCTGAGAATAGACGACCAGTCCACCCTGGATGACGGCCGTCATGCCCAGTGTCATCACAAGTGGTGGGATGCGCACGAAGGTGATGCCGATACCGTTGATGAGGCCGATCAGGAAAGGAATGCCACCGGCGACCAGTATCGCGAGTGGAATGCCAATGTTTTGGCCATTCATCATATTACCGGCCAGCACCGCACCAAGGGAGATCATGGCGCCGACGGAGAGATCGATACCTTCGCGACCGCCGAGGATCACAAGGTTCTGTCCTGCTGCAACAATACCGAGGATCGCGGCGATCGTCAGTAGTCTAACGATCTGTGAGCCCTGTGCAAAACCGGGAGACAGCAATTCGCCAACAAGCAGCAGGAAAGCCGATGCGCCGATTGCAATGGTCAAGGGATCGGTAAGGAGAGATTTGATTTGCAGGCCCTTATTGGTCATATCAACGCCTCGTCACCAGTACGCCGCCGGCAAGCGCCGTCAGCACTATCAAGCCCTGCACCAGTGTCTGGTACTCGAATGGCAAGCCCGCAAAGAAAATCACATTCCCGATCATGCCAAGGACGAGTGCCCCGGCGATCGATCCCGTCGAGCTGCCGAACCCACCGGAGAGCGCCGTCCCCCCAAGCACCACCGCCGATATGGACGACAACGCAAGGCTCGCACCGAGCAGAGGGTCACCCGATGCGGTTTCGCCCGTAAGACACAGTGCCGCCAGTGCCGAAAACAAACCGGAGATCATGTATGCACCGATGCGAATACCGGAGAGACGCAAGCCTGTTTGGAAGGCGCCGGTACGATTACCGCCGACCGCTAACAAATGGGTATGAAACGGAATGCGCGACACGATCAGGGTAAAGGCGATCCCGGCAATCAGAACCCACAAGACGAAGGGTAAGCCAATGAAGTTGCCCGAATAGGTCTGCCAATAGGCTTCCGGGACGGGAAGCCCGGCCTGCGGCAAAACCCAGATTGCCAAGCCGGCAAAGATGATACCAGTTGCGAAGGTCGTCACGATTGGCTGGAAACGCAAGCCGGAAATGAAGAGACCGTTGACCAGACCGCAGAGCAGACCGACGGCAACACCCGCTGCCATACCAGCGATGACAGCACCTCCAGAGCCACCTAGCGCGGCAATGACGCTGACGGTGACGACATTGGCGAGCGCCACGATGCTGCCGACCGACAAATCGATGTCTCCCGCCAGGATCACGTAGGTTTGTCCAATGGCAACCAGGATCAGGGGGAGAAATGTCGTCAGGTTGGATTGCAGTACGGCAGGCTGAACGAAGGACGGCTGCAAAACCGTGTTCACGGCAACAAGGAGGACGAGAACGACGAGAGTGATGATCCAGGGTTGCTTGCGCAGAAGGCCGGGGGAAATCATGCGGCGTCTCCATAGGCGGCGCGGGTCATGTTGACAGATGTCATTTCAGCTCCGGTCAGTTCTGCAGAAATACGCCCGCCGTTGAACACCAGAATGCGGTCGGCATATTCAAGAATCTCAGCGTCTTCCGAGGAGTAGAAAAGAATGGTCGCACCTGCATCGGCCTGCTGTCGCATCAGCGCAAACAGATCGGCTTTTGCGCCGAGGTCGATCCCTTTCGTCGGGTCATCGAGCAGCAGAAGTTTCGGCGATGTTGCGAGCCAGCGCGAAATGAAGATTTTCTGCTGATTGCCGCCGGAAAGCGTGCCGATTGGCATGTCCATTCCGGCAAACTTCGTTTTCATATCGTCGGCGACTTTTTGCACCTGCGGCTTCAAAGTTGCCGGCCGTATCAGTTTCATTTTCTCGCGCACCATTAGAGCGGCAACGAGATTTTCGAAGATTGACCGTCCCTGCAAAGACGCATCGCGCCCGCGATCGCCAGAAACATAAGCAAAGCCATTGTGAACCGCCTGCGTAGGTTTGCCGATCGCAATGGCCTGCCCTTCGAACTGGATATCTCCGGAAGCGAAGGGATTGGCGCCGAACAGACCTTTCAGCAGCGCAGACTGTCCCTGTCCTTGCAAACCTGCCAAACCAAGGATTTCACCCGCAAACGCCTCGAGCGTCACACCACGGACGCCCTCACCGGCTGCATTGTCGACCTTCAAACTGGCCTTTGCATCGAGGCGCCCATGCTGACGAGCCGGCGCGGCACGAACATCACCAACCATGTCATGCACAACGGCTTCACGCGTAGTGGTCGACGTATCGAGCTCGGAGATGGTCGCACCGTTTCGCATCACAGTGATACGGTCGCAGACAGCAAACACCTCATCGAGACGATGGGATATCATGATGGTGGAGACACCCTCGGCCTTCTTGGCCTTGAGAATTTCGAAGAAACGCTGTGACTGACGGCCATCGAGTGCCGCTGTTGCCTCGTCCATGATCATGAGGCTGGCATTCTGGGCGAAGACCTTGAGGATTTCGACAAGCTGACGCTGATCAGGTGGTAGATTACCAACGATCGCATCCGGCTCCAGCCCATCTCCAGCGACACCGTCGAAAAGCGAGATCAGTTTGTCCGTTTCTTCTTTCAGCGCCTTGCGATCGACGAAAACACCGCGCTTCGGCTCGCGTCCAAGGAAAATATTGTCGGCGACGGAAAGCTGCGGAATGAGGCTCAGCTCCTGGTAAAACAGGGCGATCCCGGCATTTTCTGCGTCGCGGGGGCTCTTGAAGCGCACCTCGTCGCCATTGAAGCGAATTGTACCGCTGGTAGGCACCACTGCACCTGCAACGATCTTGCAAAGCGTACTTTTACCGCAACCGTTCGCGCCCAGAAGCGCATGGATTTCACCGCGGCCGACCGTCAGTTTACCGGCAGAAAGCGCACGCACGGCGCCAAAATTCTTCGTTATGCCGGCCGCTTCCAAAGCGTTCGCCATCGCATGTCTCCGAATTGTTCTTGTCATTGGCGGACGTCGAAACAACGCGCTGCCCGCAATCGAGATTCCAAAATTCGGGCTGGCTGCTAGCGCCAGCCCGAAGGCGGTCTTACTTGAAGAACTCGCCAGCCTGTTCCGGCGTCACTGTTGCCGTGACGGACCAGTAGCCCGGTTTGCCTTCAGCGGCCTTGATGTTGTCCGCAAGGTTCTCGTTGTTCACGAACGGGATCGGAATGTAGATGGCGTTCCCGTAGGTGCCGCCAAAGATGCCGTCCTTGAACTCCTTGCCCTGAAGCTTCAACACCGCAACGTTGAGCGCACTGGCCATGACGCCGGGAGGGTTGACCGATGCACCGGAATTGAACTTTTCCGCTTCCCAACGGGTCATGAAGTCCTTGCGGATTTCGCCGGTGGCAGCAATGTCCTTCGCCTTGCCTGCAGATTCGATGGCGCGCCAAGCGCCATCAGCCATGCCGTCCTGCACCCATACACCGCTAATGTCGGGATAAGTCGCAAGAAGGTTCTGCATGGCCTGCTGGCCCTGTGCCTGATCCCAGCTCGCATTGGCTTCGTTCAGGACCTTGATGTCAGGGTACTTTTTGAAAACTTCGCGATAACCGGCGACACGCGCTTCGTTTGCAGGGTTGCCAGCGATGCCGTTGATGGCAACAACGCTTCCCTTGCCCTTCAGCGTATCCGCAAGCCACTGGGCCGACTGAGCTGCCCAGGCCTTCTGGTCGATACCGACATAGATCGCATCTTTCGAGGAAACCTCTGCGTCAGTGGCGATCACGAGGATATTGCGAGCCTTCGCCTGGGCAAAGACCGGATCAAAAGCAGTTGGGCTACCCGGGTTGATCAGGATTGCATCAACGCCCTGGTTCATGAAATTGCGGATGTGTCCGATCTGGCCCTGAACGTCGACATTGCCGCTCTGAACAACCACTTCGACCTTGACGCCCTTTTCACCCCACGCCTTCGCGGCAGCCTGAGCTTCCTCGATCATCTGCGTGCGCCATTCGCTTCCGACGAACGAATTGGAAAGACCGATCTTGAAGCTCTGTTCCTGCGCGTGCGCGGACGTGCCCGCTGCCAGCACCATCGCGGCAGCAGCCATCAAATGTCTAAACATGAAATTTGCTCCTCCAAGCAACGGAAATCGATAATGAAACCGTTTACATCAACGAATGTAACCGGTTTCATTATCGTGTCAATCCCTGACCTCTTTTTTCCGCACCGGTAGCTCGGCGCTTCCGAGCCGCATGTCTCATTGTCACGGCGAAACGCCCAAATCCGCGCGTTTTGAGGGAGATATGCGTTGTAAGAGAGAGTTTTTGATAGGGAGCACCAAATTCACAAGGGTAAGTTTTTATGCCTGATAGAGCACTGAAAACTTCCGCTTGGGTCTTGTTGCGTGACCGGCTACCTTTTGATTTCAGACGGAACTCAAATCAAATGTCATCGGTTAGCAAAGCAAAAAGATTGCGGGCGGAGCAAGGCATTGAGCAAGGAAGAACCAAGGCTTGCGTGGTGGATGGTGCGATGGTTGTTACTGGCGCTCGCCATTCCCGGAGCGTCACAGTTGGCGCTGGCCGAAGCGCCGCGGCTCGGCCCCTTCGAACTGCCCAGATCACGCGCACTGACTATTTTCCAAAATGAGACCGCCTTCGACGCCAGAGAGGCCCTCAACGGCTCCTTCTCTTCTTCCCAAGCCTGTGCCGACATTCCCTATGGGCTGTGGATTGAAGTCGAGGGCAAAGGCGACTGCATCAGATATTATCCTCACGGATTGGCGGATGGTGAAAACCGCAAGGTTCTGGTCTATTTCGGCGGCGATGTAATGTTGCGCAACTCAAAAGGTGTGCGCTTCATCACCGGCTCCTACATCCGGCAATCGCCCGCAACAATTGCAGCCGAAATGGCGGAATGGTCAAAAAAGGCGGGGCATCCCGTAATTTTCCTAGCACGGCCCGGAATATATGGTTCTTCTGGCGACCACAACAACCGCCGGCACCGGCGCGAGCTTTCCCTGATGAGCCAGGCACTCGACAGGATCAAACAGAAGCACGATGTATCGTCCTTCATTTTGACTGGACATTCAGCCGGTGGTCAGATTGTAGCGGGGCTTTTGAACCAGCGCACCGATGTTTCTGCGGCTGTCATCACGTCCGGACTGGTCTCGGTGAAACAGGTATCCAAATTCTGGGAACGGCGGCGTCGCCTTCCCGGCAAACTTCTCTACAATGCCGCAGCCTTCTATGATCCCGTGGACGAGATTTCCAACGTTTCGACCGCCGACCGCCCGGATATTTATGTCCTCTCTGATCCCGAAGATCGTGTCGTGCCATTCTTCAGTCAGCTATTCTACGTCAGGCGCTTGCGTACAGCGGGGTTCGAGCCGCACCACATCTATGCTCATGCGACTGATCCACAGCGTCATATCCTAGCCTACCACGGCCGCCTCGCAGCCGCATTAATCTCGAAGGGACAATCGACCGCCGAAGTTCGCCGTGCCGTCCACGAGATGGATCTCGAACAGTTCAAATAAGATCATGCGGCGAAACTGCCATCGGCATTCGTCTTCAGCCAATCGACCATTTCATGCACTCCGGCGCTGTTCGAACCTTTGAAGAGTACAACGTCCATATCCTCCAGCTCTTTACGAAGAACGCCCTTTAGGGCGTCGCACGAGCCCACTTTTTTGCCACGTAAAGAGACGGGAAGCGCACGCCAGAAATCTTCGTACAGATGACCGATAACATAGACCCGGTCGATTGAAGTCTCTTTCAACACGGTAGCGAGTTCGGTGTGGTAGCCGGAAGCCCCAGGCCCTAGCTCCGCCATCTCGCCGAGGACTGCAATCTTTCGCCCACCCCCTTCGTGGTCGTTCAAGCGTTCGAGGGCGGCGCGCATTGAGCCGGGATTGGCGTTGTATGCGTCATCGATCATTATCAGTCGCCGGCCATCGAGCGACAAAGATGTTTCCTCGCCACGCCCAGGAAGCGCCGAGAAGCTCTTGAGCTTTGCAATAGCTGCCTCAAGGGGGTAACCGAGCGCCGAAATGGCAGCAAGAACAGCAAGGCCGTTGAGTGCCATGTGCCGGCCAGCCGCGCCAACGCTATAGGTAACGTCTCCCCCCTCTATGTGGGCGCAGGCATCTCCGCTCCCCGCATCGTATCGTGTTAGTTGGAAAGCACAGCCATCCGACGTGCCGTAGGTGACAATGTCGAGCCCACGGCTGCGGGCTGCATTATGAACAATTTCCCATTCCAGCATATCGCGATTGAGCACTGCCTTGTCGCCCGGAGCCATACCGAGGAAGATTGCGCTTTTCGTTTTTGCGATATCCGAAATCGTACTGGACTCGTCGAGGTGGGCCGGAAGGATATTGGTAAAGACGGCAACCTTTGGACGCGCCATCCGTGCGCTGACCCCCATTTTACCCACTGCCAATTCAAGCACGACATGGGGCGTATCCCACGGGATCGAGGCGAGGTTCCAGGCAACACCGGTTGGTAGGTTTGCATTGTGGTGGCTTTTGCCCACGCGCCCCCACGAAGAAAGAGCATGGGCGAGCATGCTAACAACGGTGCTCTTGCCGGCACTTCCCGTCACACCTAGCACGGTGCCACTCATCTGACTCCGCGCATAATTCCCCAGAGCAAGGACGGCGCGCATGCCGTCATCGACCTGCAGCACCGGCGCCGGATGCGCTTGCGCAAGGGTCGCATCTGTCGTGATGAGGCCTGCCGCCGTCCGCATCCCCCTCACGGTATTTACGGGAACACCGGCATCGCCCCTTTGACTGCGTACAACCACAAGCGCACCCGGCTGCATGGCTGGTGCATAGGTGCAGAGCCCGTTTGGAGTCCAGTCCGCCGGCGGTCGACGAATCCAACGACCGCCGGTCGCAGCCTCAACATGCGCCGCCGTCCATTGCCGCTCCTGGTGAAAGACTTCGGGCTTTGTCCGAACAGCGCGTTGACAAACAAGCTCGCGAAACGACGCCTGCTCCCCGAGGTAGGTGAGATAGGCGACAAAACCGGAAAGATAATGTTCGACATCATCGATACGCACACGGAAAGCATGGTGCCGAATGAAAAATGATCCGGCTATGCGGTCGGGTTTTCGGCAGTACATGGCCATTTCCGGCCAGAAATGGCCGTTCAGCAAATGCTGCACACGTTTTTCAAGCGCCCGCTCGAAATGTGCAAGATCGATGTCCTCGAGGAGGTGGTTCAGTTGAGGTTCGGCTGCTATCCGCGACAGCGTTTGACGCGCCGCCATCATCAGCTCAAGCAAGGTGGGAAACGTCGTAATCCGGTTTTCGACAAAGTCGAGATAGCCGGCAATATTGCGAATAGCGAAGCGGAAATAACGTTCTTCCGGTCTATGGCGGGTCAGTTCATTGACGCAATAGCCAAGCCAATGGTCGTGGTGTTTCCAATGGTCCTGGGCAATGAAGTACTCAAAGGCTTTCTCAACGGTCGCGAGCCACCCCGGATCGAGCGTGAGAGCGTAAAGGCGCATGAGCCCGAACGCTGCCTCGCCCTCATAATAGATGGTCCGGTATTTTTGCTTGATAGCGAGATCCGGATAATTGAGGACATGCACGAAAGACCCGGTTTTGCAGTTCTGCATGTGTCGGATGCCATGAGCAAGTTTGTCGGTCAGGCAGCGCCATTGGTTGCCACCGGTTGCCTTCATGTATTGAACGAACGCCAGTATCGCTACGGCGTTCCCGCCCAACTTGATCTCGTTGTCAGCCTCCACGACAAAGGCAGCCTCCTGTCCATCGGGAAGGACAGCGGACTTAATGAGCGTTTCAGCCAGGTATTTGAGCGCGCGCTCAATAGCCTCTTTGAGGAAAGGAGAACCCGTCACCTCCCACGCTTCAATCATCGCATAGGTCGTACTGGCATGGCGTAACGCATTGTAGGCATGGATGCGCCTGTCGAAGCAAGCGTGATAACCGTAGACGAAACTGCCATCATGGTTGACCTGGCGGGCAAGATAAGCGGAGGAATCCTGCACCAGGGACAGGATCACGCCGTTATCAAGTCGTTCAACCGTCCGTCTGCCTGTCTCAAGGCCCTTTCCGTCGAGCCGATGCAATCGGCCTGCCTTGTCGCAGAACACGCCCTTTGTCTGCAGAAGATAAATCGTTTCCTCATCTTTAAACGCCGGCGGTGACAGGTCCTGAAAACGGGCCGCAGCGTAAAGCCTGAAGTTGTTTTCGTTCACCACGGCATGACTGACGCTGTTGCCGCCATAAAGCATTGCATTGGCATTCAATTCCTGTTCGGTGAACGCGAAGCGGAAATCTGGATCGAGAGCCAGTCCGAAACGGAAATAGTTGCGTTTGACCTTGCCAAGTAGAGCTCGCAAGCGCTTCCAACTCGTTGCCTCGGCAACATCTATCCAGTCCACCCGAAGCCAATCTCCTTTGATGCCCTCGGTCTTCATCGTGGCAAGCAGTGAGGTTATTCCCTTTTGCCACGCAGATTCGAATGAAGGACCGGATGCGTTGATGACACGCGCACGTCTTTCGCCATCCGATACCGAAAAGAACAAAGTTACGGCTGGAAGCGGCGTTTCCAAAGGCTGAATGCCACACCGCAGGAACGTTCTGATGCGAGCGAGTTTTTCTTTCACGTCCTGCGGCTCGATTACAGATCTCGCAGCGGTTTCAACGTTCACGTAACGCCTCCCGAGCCTTGTTGAAGGGCTTGATAAGATATTCCAGCACGGTCTTTTCGCCTGTGTGGATGTCAACCGTTGCGACCATGCCCGGTACGATTGGAAACTCCCGGCCGGCCGCATTGATCAGCGCGTCCTTCTCCGTCTTGATAAAAACGCGGTAATAATAAATCTCCCGGTCGACCTCATCCTGAATGGTATCGGGTGAGATGGTCGTCACCTGCCCTTCGAGACTACCGTAAACAGCGTAGTCATAAGCACTGATTTTGACGCTCGCGCGCTGTCCAGGATGTATGTAGGCGATATCGCGAGGGGAGATCCGCGCTTCGATGAGAAGCTCATCACCCAGCGGAATGATATCCATGAGCTTGCCGTTTGGCGGCACCACACCACCGATGGTCGAAACTTCGATGTTCTTGACGATACCGCGCACCGGAGAACGATGGGTGAGTCGTGAAAGGCTGTCTGTGCGACCAGTTACGACAGGCGAAAGCGAATTGACCTCCGCGTTCATTTTGGTCAATTCTTCACGGGCCTGCACCACATATTCCGATTTGATCTCAACCTTCTTGAGTTCCATTTCCACGATCTGTCTGCGCAGGCGAATAACCTCCACGTTGCTCGCAGCGCCAACAGCCCGGAGCTCTTCGTTAAGTGTCAACTCGCTGCGGACAAGGCCAAGGGATTCCTCAACCCAGTGCAAGGACTCCTCCAGAGCGCGCTTTCGCGCCGTGTAAAGCTCTGTCTCGGCGGTGATGAGCGCGGGATAGGCATCGAGTGCCGGCGGAAAGGCAAGTGATGTGCTATTGACCTCTGCTTCGAGCCGTGCAGAAGCGGCAAGCGCGGCCCGATATTTGGCTGCACTTTCTTCCACGTCAGATGCACTTCTGGTGGGATCAAGTTGAGCAAGGATCTGTCCCGGCTCGACAACCTGGTCTTCACGGACATGCAGCGTCGCAAGAATACCGCCTTCAAGAGACTGAATGACCTGCTCTCGGCTGGTCGGCACAACACGGCCATCCCCACTGGAAACTTCATCGAGCGTGGCGAAATAAGCCCATATCAGCAGGACAGCCAAGAGGACGACGAAGACCTGCACGACACGTGTCGATCGGGACAGATTTCGTCCATCGTCGTCGCCAAACACCCACCCTGTCTGCCCGGAGAACTCGCGATTGCCGACTGTCGCCATTCATATCTCCCCGATTGTCTTGAATGGGAATCCCGCCACGCTGGCGCCTTTGTTTACGCCGGTCGCTTTCCCTCTTGCGATATTTGGGGGTACGACCTTGTTCACACCCCGCAACGTGTTGAGGATCTCCTCTTTGCCACCGTCGAGCAGTACGTGACCGCTTTCGACAACCAGAATACGGTCGACCAGTTCCAGAACACGCATTCGATGCGTGGCAACAACGACTGTTTTTTCTTCGTTCCATACCCTGAAACGGGCAATGAACTGGCGTTCGGTGGCCTCATCCATCGCAGCGGTCGGCTCATCCAGGAGAACAACGGAGGGATCTCGAATGAGAAGCCGTGCCAATAGCAAGGCTTGTTTTTGTCCACCAGAGAGACCCCGCCCCCCTTCAAGAATGGGATGATCAAGGCCACGTGGAAGCTTACGCACGAACTCATCAGCACCGGTCATCGCGAGCGCGTCGAGCAACACCGTTTCTGGAGCATGCAATGCGCCAAGGGTGACATTCTCACGGATCGTGCCGTGGAATAGCCGCGAATCCTGGGTCAGTAGTCCGACATTGCGACGCACATCTGCAGGATCGATCTGTGACAAGGCGAGATCGTCAAGCATGACTTCTCCGGCAGCGGGCTCCACCATGCCGGCCATGGCCATCAGCAGGGTAGATTTTCCCGCACCGTTCTTTCCTAATATTGCGATCTTTTCACCTGGAGATACTGCCAGATCGGCGACAGCAAGCGCGGGTTTGCCCGCCCCATTTCCGTAGTGGAACGCCGCTGCCTTCAATCGGTAAGCGCCTCGAAGCGTAGGCGCGCTGACCCGCGTTTCGGTTTCCGGATGGTCCGAAGGCATGCGCAGGATCGCATCGATACTGTTAAGACCGACGCGCGCCTGTTGAAATCTACCAAGGATCTGCGTGAGCTGCGCCATCGGTGCCATCATACGTGAACCGAGGATGGAGCAGGCGACAAGTGAGCCGGTAGTCATGTCTCCTTCCATAACGATTGGCGCACCGACAAAGACGACGGCTGCAAAAGTGCCGGTCTGGACAGTGTGGCTCCAGGCGGAAAGACCATTAGTGATGGCGCGCAACCGCAATTGGCCATCAGCCGACACGGCGTTGTAATGGTTCCATCGCTGCTGGAAATGATCTTCTGCCTGCAGGGATTTAATATCCTCGATCCCCTGCACCGCCTCGACAAGCATGGCGTTGCGCAGCGATGATTCCCGCATGGCCTCGTTTGCGGCCGCACGCAACCTGCCTTGGAGCAGGAGGCCGGGCAACAGCAGCAACAGCAACGCTGCTACAGGAATGGCCACAAGTGGCCCGCCGATCAGCCAGAAAATAAAAAGAAACAGGAGGAAAAACGGAAGATCGGCAACGGCAGCCACGCTGGTGGACGTCAGCAGTTCGCGAACCTGCTCAAGATCTCGCAATTGTGCGATGAAAGTGCCCGTGGATGTTGGGCGTGCCTGGTTCTTTACGCGTAACGCATGGCCAAAAACGAGATCGGAAACGCGCATATCTGTACGCTTGCCCACAATATCGATGATGCGAGTGCGCAAGCGTCGCATGATGAAATCGAAAAGCGCTGCGAGCAGCACTCCAACGAAGAGCACATAAAGCGTGTTGAACGATTTTGAGGGTACGACCCTGTCGTAGACCTGCATGGAAAACATAACGCCCGCCAGCGCCAGAAGATTGGCAACCAGCGAAGCCAGCATGACATGTCCGTAGGAGCCGATGTCGCGCAAGGCTATGACGCGGAACCAGTGTTCGCGATACGGAGCAATGTAGTCGTCAACGCGTTCATCCGCCGTTCCACGTTGCGGCCGGGCCACGACCACGAAATCGGTCTGCGACAAAAGCGCATCAACCGGGAGCGTGGCTGCACCACCACCCTCGCCGCTGACAACCACAGAGGTATTCCGGTCGGAAGAAATCGCCGTAACGACACCCACCGCACCGTCGGCCAGTTGGAGGATCAGCGGGAGGCGCCAACTCGTTAGAAGATGTGGCGAGGGCGCAGTCTTTTTGATCCTCAGCCCCAACTTGCCGGCCATACGCGCAAGCCCGTCTTCCGCATTGGCGATGTGCAGTGTACCGGCGAGCTGTTGAAGCCCGCCGGCAGAAAACGGCACGCCATAGTGACGCGCTACAAATTGAAAGGCTTCGCTCCAACCTTCCATATCGATACCGGTCACGTCGGCATCTGGATGTTCATTCGTCATGTCGGAAAGAGGCATTTATATTCCTCTGTAGCGGCACACGGCCATCTAAGGCGCACAGGCCGTTCCTAAATTTCAAACTACATTCGAAGCAGTGGTATTCCATTCATCTTCAGTTACGAGGTGTCCAAACGGATCGAGTGGGACGTCCGACGTGTCTACGGCAACCATCGTGTCGAGAGTTTCCCCTGTGATCGTATGGTCGGCATCAGCATCGACCGGCTCGGACAGCGACGTCAGCCCGTCGAGGGAAACAGTCAAATCCTCGGCGCTGTCTTCGACAAGTTCGGAAAGATTATCCTGACTGTCAGGCTGCGCATCCGACGGAAGAGCATCATCGCCGACGGTCGCGTCAATGGTGTTCAGACCGATGAAATCATCTGCCGCGAACATCATTGCCTGATCGGGAACACCCGCGCCTGATGGCTCCACGTTAACAACCAGAGACGACTGCTCAATAGCACCAGACGGATGGACAAGCTGATATTCAAATGTGTCCGTTTGCGCTTCGGCGAAATGCGCCAAATCAGACGCCGGCGCATAACTGTAATTTCCGTCGGCATCGACAGTGAGGGTGCCAAATTCGCCCTCGATGGTCATCGCACCGGTGACCTTCACGTAACTCGTGCCATCAAAGATCTCGAACGCCGTAAATGTGGAGCCCGTTTCGTCATTGGCGAGCAGATTGCCACTGTCGCCGACCCCATTCTCGAATTCAAACTGATCCGTGTAGGTGACGTCAATGTCGGTGGCGATCGTGGCGGAGACATTAACTAGCGAACCGGTCAGTGTTGAGTGGATACGATAGTTGCCCGCCGTAAAATCGACCTCGGAAAGATCAATCGATGCCACGACACCAAGTCCACCTACAAGAACATTGAAGGTATCGGTGGCGACCGTTTCCCACGTGCCAGGGGCAGTCTCCCTTTGAAGCGAGACAGCCCCACTGGATAGGGCCGCAAGCAGCACCGACACTGTGACACTACCTGAAATCACCATGCTGTCGGTGATGACGAAGGTCGCGCTGTCATATGTGCTCGTTTGTCCGAGGCTGCCCGAGAGCAATGTCGAACCGCTAGCCGTGAAGAAATCGGTGTCCGTCACGTTGTCCCATACGACGGATGCCTCAGCACTATCGCCTGTCGCTGCAAACTCAAACACTGCCGGAAGCCCCGGATCAGTGCCATTCCATGTCATGGTGACGCTATCACTGCCGATCTGCACGTTCAGCGTTGCGGTGCCTGTGTTACCGCTGGCATCTACGAGCGTGTACTCGAACTGGTCGACCTGACCTATTCCTGCACCATTCGCGAGGGGCGTATAGGTGAAGGTACCATCGGGGAGGATCGATAATTCTCCAAAGTCGCCCTGGATAACGGTCCCTCCGGGATCAACGGACTGAGCATCAACGCTCTGCACGGTAGTGCCCGTTGGCACGTCATCATTATCGATGACGTTTCCACTCACTTCGACAGCTTCGTACCCTCCGGCCTCCGTGAAATCGTAATCGGTAGCCGTCACTGTCAGGGTACCACCCACGCCGGCGCCAAGCAGGCCATCATAGCCCATGAAGGCCCGATATTCTCCCGCATCGAGTCCTTGTACGGTACCGCTCGCTCCGCCGAAAAGATCAAGGGACAGAATCGTGGCGCTCGTTTGACCATCAATACTGGTCCACTGTTGTGTCGTCGCATCCCACTTCTGCACGACGAGATTGTAATCGCTGAGGACACCTGCCCCGAGAATGCCGTTGAAATCGAAAGCTAGGTTCTGCGTGTGACCACTTTCCACTTCAAACTCTACGGTATCGGCAAATAGCTGCAGATCGATCCCCGCAAGACTGACGACAGCCAGATAAGTCTCGCTGCCATGCGGTACGCCCTCGGTAACGGTCGGCAGAATATTCACCTGGGCAGATGCCACATCGTCCGTCGGCTCGAGATCTGCATCGGCGTCCGCATCAGCATCTGCATCTGCATCTGCATCGGCGTCCGCATCAGCATCTGCATCTGCATCTGCATCTGCGTCGGCGTCAGCATCTGCGTCGGCATCGGCATCGGCATCAGCGTCAGCATCTGCATCCGCGTCGGCATCAGCGTCAGCATCTGCATCTGCATCTGCATCTGCATCTGCATCCGCGTCGGCATCAGCGTCAGCATCTGCATCTGCATCTGCATCCGCGTCAGCGTCAGCGTCGGCATCAGCATCTGCGTCAGCGTCAGCGTCCGCATCCGCATCGGCATCTGCATCTGCATCCGCGTCAGCATCAGCATCCGCGTCGGCATCTGCGTCAGCGTCAGCGTCAGCATCAGCATCAGCATCGGCATCGGCATCTGCATCAGCGTCAGCATCCGCATCAGCGTCAGCATCTGCATCCGCATCAGCGTCAGCATCTGCATCCGCGTCGGCATCTGCATCCGCATCAGCGTCGGCATCTGCATCAGCATCTGCGTCAGCATCCGCATCAGCGTCAGCATCAGCATCTGCATCGGCATCTGCGTCAGCATCCGCGTCCGCATCCGCATCAGCATCTGCGTCGGCATCAGCATCTGCGTCAGCGTCCGCATCGCCATCATCTCCCGATGAACTGCCACCGATGGCAGCACCACCTGCGAGAAGTCCGAGTGCAGCTAATCCGAGAACGGAGCCACCACCGCTCGCAGAAGCACCAACAAGTTGATCGACACCTTCAATCTGCGAAAACTCGAAATCTGCCAAACCATCGCTGTTTTCGCCAAGCCAAAGATTTCCATTCTCGTCCTCAAGCACGAGTTGGCTATGTTCGCCGTCAACCTCTCGATAGAAATTTCCGATCCGGACGGTCTCACCGGACCGCATGCGAAGCAACAGGTCATCTCCATCACGAACGAAGTCGGCGACATCATTGCGGGACGCGCGAATTTGCACGAGGCTCGGCTCATCAATCGTCAATTTGTCGAGTGGAACGGTCCGAGAATTTCCGGCGGCCATATCGGTTACGATTGCAACCATAAAACTGTCCTCCTGCAACGCGGCAACATTCGGCGACAGAAAACCACTGCCGCTTGAAACGCCAAGCAACATTCAAAAAAATGGATTTTTGCGAACGGCTGAACCGCTGCAGAGATAGAGCCCGAAATCCTCCAACTCTACTCTTTTGCCTCGAAGGGAAGCTTCCCTCTCAAGAACCTCTCCCGCTTCCATAATCGCATAAAAACGAGGCATCGCAAGACAAAAAACAACCCCTGAGAGCATTAGCGTGTGCTTGTTAAGGATTCTGCTTCAGCCACCTACGGAAATTCATCCCTCAAAAATGATTGGTTTTTGATCCACTCGTGGGCTTCATAGAGCGTGAAAATTTTCAATCGAATGATCTTTTGGCAACCTTTTTGCGTCGCGCGATACTCGTTAAAATAGCACCGCTTTCAAACCAAACGAAAGGACGGCTGATCCTAAGAAAGGACCAGAAAAAGGGGGGGGGGCTGGAGTTTGTAATACCGCAGGCAAAATAGCCATTTCCAGCAATTTGGAATGACGCAAGACAGCCACAAAAATTGACAAAAATCAAAAAGATAAAGGTCATTTCGCGGCGATGGCAGTGGTATGCTCTACAAAGATGTACCTTGGACGGTCTGGCCTTCCAATGAAAATGCTTCGCGCATTCGTCCGGCACTGAAGGTGCAGTCGATGTTCAACCTGTGCAGATCATATTGAATGTTAGAGATATCGAACCTTGCTGCATGTAATTCCTGATCGGCATTCAGCAGATCGAGCAGACTGCGCGTTCCCAGTTCAACATATTGTGTCCGATAAAGGTCCCGTGTCTGTCGCATCGTGGATTGGCGTGTTGAAAGCGAGCGGCTCAAGCTTTCTTTGCTCGAAATCTGACTGCTTGATTCCGTCAGGTTTCTCAGAATATCGACCCGCGCACGAGCTTCTGCCGCCTGCGAAGCGCCAAGTGCCTGCACTGCCATATTCCGCCGGGCACTTGTTGCACCACCATTATAGAGGCTTCCTGTGACCTTCAATCCGATAGTGTAGTCAGGGTCAGGTGAGCCAATCTCCGAAACATCAACCCCAACTCCCGCGTCCAGTGACAAGGTAGGAAGGCCTTCGGCCTTGGCAAGGTTTATCTGCGCGGCCGCTGCCTCGCGGTCTGCCTCTGCCTGCATAACTGCCGGAACACGCGACCAGTCAAGTTGTGTGGAACCGCAGGATTTCGAAAGCCAGCCTGGCATTTTGTTCGAGACGTCGATACGTCCGCTTATTCCGCTGACGTTAGCCAAAACGGCTTCCCAGCGCGACAGTTGCCCGTCGATTTCCAGCAACGTGGCTTCTGCCGCCTGCACACGTGCTTCAGCCTGCAGAAGGTCGGAGCGCGTACTTGCGCCCTTGTCAGTCCGAGACTTCACCAGTTGCACGATTGCCTTGGTATCATAGATCTGATCACGAGCCACACCTCGTAGTGCGCGGTTGCGCTGGATTTCGATAACAGAGTAGGCCGCTTCGCGTGCGAGATCATCCACCGCCATCAAGACCTGCGATTTTCGGCCTGCAATTCCGGCCGTCGCAATCTTTATCTTGTTGTCGACCTTGCCAAAATCGTAGAGCATCTGGGAGACGTTGAGGCTGAGATCTGGGCTATATCGATCCGATCGATAGGTATTGTAGGAGGAGTCCAGCCCCCAACTGACGCTTGGAAGATAACCGGCCCTCGCCTCGTTGACCGACTCTGTTTGCTGACGTAACCGGCCAACGGTTTCCGTAACGGCTGGGTGCCATTCGACAGCCTTCCTCACAGCAGTCTCGAGTGACAGAGGCCCTCTATGCTCTGACTTGCGATATTGCACGGGTTCGGTTTGCCGCTCTGTTGATCCCGTCACACCAGGCAGATCGATCCTTTGTGATCCGCCCGTATGGTTGGCTGAAATGTCTGGACTTCCTGGTGATCCCTGTCGGTTTTTTACATTCGAACCGTTGGCGCACCCCGTTGCGAGCGCGCAAAGGGCGATCGTGCACAGAAAGGGTGAAAACCAAGAAAACCGCATGCAACGTTCCACCTTCAAAACAGAAGAATGAGCAACTTGCCAGCACGCAGAACGGAAGAATGGCCACTGAAGCGCCGATACAGAATTCGGCCTTGAGCGGCAAAGCTAGGAGAGCATGGTTAACGGTTGGTTAATAGTTGCACCCAAGCATTGCAGGGTAGAAAGCACGGGTTAGCATGGTTGTTGCCTTTCCGGTATGAGAGCGCCCCATCTGATCGGGCCGAAATCCGGCCAGATCATAGGTTTCGACTTAGTTTCCAACCTAAAATCCGCTGATGATTTCTATTTTTGAACCATCCGAAAACCGGTTGAACCGGAAGTTATGCGGGTCAACGAGTGGCGCGGTACCCGCCACGATATCTGCCATGAGCCTGCCGGCCGCCGGACCGATACCAAATCCGTGTCCGGAGAACCCTGTCGCGATGAAGAAACCCGGGATTTGATCAACACCCGAAATCACGGGGATTGCGTCTGGCGTGACATCTATTTTCCCTGCCCATCGCTGTGCTATTTCGGCTTTTTCAAAGGCAGGAAAGGCCTTGCGCAAATTTGACAGTGCCTTGTCCTGAAGACTGAACGACGGTTTGGGGTCGAGAACACGGTTATATTCGAAAGGCGAAGCCTCATCGTTTTTCCATCGGCGAGGAAGCCGTGCTTCGTCTAGGAAACCCAGACCGCCTCGCAACATCAAAGCACGCCATTCATGGCCAAGCGCTGGGAGGAAATCGCGGAAGAAACGGAAGCTATCTGGGACAATATCGACGATATTCTCGAAACCGTTGGCGATCGTGTAACCGCCGTCCTGTCGTTTGCGAATGGCAAACCCATTTGTCCAAATCGCCGATTCCGGCCCGCCTTCCATTGGTTTCGTCCTGATGACGGAATTGATGACCTTCAACTGTGGAAGCCTGATACCGGCGTTTCCGGCAAACAGGCTCGACCACGCACCACCGGCCAGAACCGCCGCATCGCAGGCAATGTAACCGCGCTCTGTAAAGACACCACACACCTTGCCAGCTTTGGTATCGATGCCTCTTACGGCACATTCAGTCATGATGTGGGCGCCACGATCACGAGCCGCCTGCGCAACAGCCGGAGCTGCCTTCTGCGGTTCGGCCCGCCCGTCAACGGACGTGTATAACGCCCCCTTGATATCGAGCTTCGAGCCAGGGTTCATTTCTGCGAACTGCTGCGGCGTCAGCATTCTCGTATTGAGTTGATAACCTTCAAGATTGCGCATCCAGCGCTCATGATCTTCGACCTCCTTGTCGGTCAGGCAGGTAAAAGTGATGCCTGCTTGCGTGTATCCGACATCCCTGCCGAGCCGCTCGTTCATGCCCGGCCATATGCGCAATGCTTCCGCCATCAGCGGCACTTCGCGCGGGTCTCTGCGGGTTATGCGCACCCAACCCCAGTTGCGGCTCGATTGCTCATGACCAACGCCACCCTTTTCGCACAAAGCGACCTTGAAACCCCGCTCTGCCAACTCGAGCGTCGTCGACGTTCCGATGATGCCACCGCCAATGACGACGACATCCACCTTCTGCGGCAGATCGGTATCTCCATGAAACGGAACGACGAAGGGACCGGGCATTTTTGAAAACTCCTGAGATATTTTGAGTATCGAAGACTGGCTAACCGTGAAGCTCGAGCTTCGCCTGGGGGGTATTTGAGCCAAATCGGTTGAACTTGAATGAAGAGAGGTCATGAGTAGGCTGACGGCCCGTCACGAGATCGGAGAGTATTTGGCCCGTGACTGGCCCAAGGCAGAAACCATGGCCGGAAAAACCCATGCCGATGACGAGGCCGGAAATTCCGGGTGCATGGTCGAGAACAGGTAGCGCATCCGGAGTAAGATCGAGAAGACCCGCCCAACACTCCTCGATCGGTGTTTCGGAGAGACCTGGCAGCAAATGGTCGAGCGTTTTGATGATCGCGTTCAAACTAGACAACGGCGGACGGATAAGCGGTCGATCTCCGGCGCTTGTCGTGACAGTTTCCATGCTCCCCGACCAGTCGAGCATACCGCTTGTGATCCGAAGACGACCGTTCACTTCCTGCCGGCCGGCCCAGTCTCCGCCGCATACGCCGATGACCTGATCGAGAACTGGTGGAACGGGTCGGCTGCGAATGACCGCAACCATCGGGGTGCGGATCGGGACAGAAAGGCCGAGCGGTTCGAGCAGTGCGTTTCCAAGCATTCCACCGGCGAGCACCACGCTGTCGACACCAAGTTTGCGAACATCCGTCCTGATGCCCACGACCCTGCCGCCAGAGACGGCAATCGCCTCGACGTTTTCGCCCATAGCCAGCGCTACGCCATGTCGCGACAGCGCCGCGATATAGGCAGCACTGACCGCCTGCGGATCAGCGTGGCCATCCGTCGGGCAAAAAGAGGCCCCGGGAACGGCCTCTGAAACTGCAGGTGCGATATCCCTCACCGCCTGATTATCCGCTAGGAACGCAAGGTCGAGGCCAAGTCCCTGCTGTTCGGAAACCATCGAACGGATTACCCCGTATTCGTTCCCGTTGCGGGCAAGTCGCAGATTGCCACGTCGAGTGTAATGCGTTGGAGCACCAAGCTCCTCATGCAATGTCTGCCAAATATTGACGGCATCGAGAGCAAGCGGCATTTCCGCCGGATCTCGGCCAGATTGCCGCACACCAGCAAGCGTCCAGCCAGATGCCATGGCCGCCGGGCCGAAACGATCGACCAGAACGACTTTGGCTCCCATTTTTGCCAGGGTATAAGTGGTCGCGCAGCCGCTGATGCCCGCGCCGATGACGGCAACATCAAATCTGTCCATCGCTGGTTCCCCTCACCGTCTGCTATCACGAGCCCAGACGATCACGCCGCTCATGATGGCCCTTGGCCATCACCAAAGGCCTTGTCGCACCTGTCCACAATGCGGCTAGGCACAGATCAGGCGTTACCCGCGCCGCCCTTGGGCACAACCATCGCGAATTTGCGGAAGGGCGTAAGAACAGTCAGCGAGATTGCAGCGTTGACTGGAATCGTGACGATATCTCCAACGCCAATGCGACGGATCTCGCCATCTGCCACCTGGCAATCCGCCTCACCTTCCATCACCACAAAGGTTTCGGCCAGAGGTCGGGCGGGATAGGCATAAACGCCGGGCGGCGCGATCCAGACTGCAGCTTTTGTGGCGGTTTCGGCGTCGCCTTCATCTACCCAGATCATGTTGCGATAGGATTGTGCACCATCCGCAGCCTTGGCCGCTTCCATCAGGCCAGTGTCATCGCCGACTTTTGCATAGATCGTCATCTGCTTGTTCCTTAAAAAAAAAGAGAAAATCAGTAGTGAGGGGGCAGCTCGACGCCACCGCGTTTGCTCATGAAATTGTCGACGAAGCGCATCTCGCGCAGCTTGTAGGTCGGGCCGTAATCCATCCACCACGGTGCTTCCTCAAGCGGTTCGACTTCGAGATCGAGGTCTTTCTCAGGGATGCCGATGGCCCAGTCAGCAAGGATACCGCCAAGCATCGTGCCTGTCGGGACGCCACGACCCGATAGCCCGGTGAGCGCCACGACGCCAGGCGCAAGCCCGTAAAGGCGCGGCACCGTGCGGTACTGCATGTCGAGCTCACCGAACCAGAGATAGTCCCAGCGCACATCCTCGGTTATTTGCGGGTGCAGCCACTTCAGCTTGTCCGTCATAACCTTCTTCGTATAGTCGAGGTCGCGTCCACGCGGTCCCATCAGAAACATCGAGGCGACGATGCGGTTATCTGCTGACCACTTGTAGCAATAGAAGTCACCGCGCCCATCAATCATCGAGGTGTTGCGTGGAAGAACCGTTTCTCTGAGCCTGTCCGAAAGAGGATTGGTGGCGCAGACGTAAACCGGCAAAATGCGGAAGCTTTTTTCAAGTTTTGGCCAGCCGTCGACGGTATAAGCGCCCGTCGCAAAGATCACCTTGTCGGCGATAACATGGCCGGTGCTGCTCGTGACCTTCCACTTGTCACCTTGCCGCTCGCATCCGATGGCAGGTGAACTGGTATAAAGTTTCGCTCCTTCCGAAATCGCTGCACGAGCCAGTCCGCGTGCATATTTCAGCGGGTGGAGGTGCGCGCCTTCTTCGTGAAGCCAGCCGCCATACATGCGTGGCGAACCGGTAATCGCGATTGCCTCGTCACGGCTGAGAACGCGGGTGCGCGCGCCGACTTCGTTGTAGCCGTCGGCCTTGTGCTGCAAATGGGGAATATGTCCCGGCCGCATCGCTCCAATGACAAGACCATTTTGAACCCATTCACAGTCGATATTGTAGTGACTGATATATTCAGCCGCCTTGTCTGCCGCCCTCGTCTGCCGTTTGATCAGACGCTCTGCGAAGGGCTGACCAACCAACGACCGAACCTTTTCCAGTTCGTAGTAGGAAAAGGTCGGGCTGCAATGGCCGGCATTACGGCCCGAACCGCCGTAACCGGCTTCCTCCCGTTCAAGGATAGCGACGGAGACGCCCTTCCGTGCAAGCTCGATTGCCGTCGTCATGCCGGTATATCCCGCACCGACGATACAGACATCAACCTTCTTTTCTCCGGAAAGGCGTTCCGTCTCGGGGGCAGGCGGGGCCGATGCGAACCAGTAGGACGCATCGAAAGGCGAGAACTTTGGCATGTTTGATCCTTCTGCCTATATGCTTGGCTTCATAGGTCGATTTCTGAGATCATGGACGAGCGGCGCGGCTCCCATCATCAGGCGCTCCATCCCGGAATGGCATCCACAAGGCTCTTCGTGTACGGGTCCTTCGGAGCCGAGAAGAGTTCGTGGGCAGGAGCAAGCTCAACGAGACGCCCCCTCTGCAATACGGCAATACGGTCGCAGATCTGACTTGCGACCCGCAAATCGTGAGTGATGAACATCATCGAAATGCGGGTTTCCTGCTGGATTTCGTCGAGAAGCTGCAGGACTTGCGCCTGGATCGAAACATCGAGAGCCGAGACGGCTTCGTCTGCGATCAGCAGAACAGGATTGAACATCAAAGCACGGGCAATACCGATACGCTGGCGCTGACCGCCTGAAAATTCGTGCGGATAGCGTTCAAGTACCTGTTCGGGCAGACCAACCCTTTTCAGCAACCGGACGGCATTGGCGCGCGCTTCACCAAGCGAGGTTCCAAAGCTCATGGGGCCGCAAACCAGCGAATGTTCGATGGAATGGCGTGGATTGAGCGAGGCGAACGGGTCCTGAAAGACCATCTGGATATAGGGCCTCTTGCGCCGGAAACTGCTTTCCTTGAGCGGGACCACATCTTCACCATCGAGAATGATCTGTCCGGAATCACTGTCCAGCAGCTTCATGATCATACGTCCAAGCGTCGATTTTCCCGATCCGGATTCACCGACCACCCCTATCGTCTCGCCCTTGCGAAGAGTAAGGCTGACGCCATCCACGGCCTGCACGGTGCGTGCCTTGCCGAATAGACCGCCACCCGTCTTGTACGTCTTGTGGAGATCCTTGATGTCGAGAACTGTCGGCGCGTCATCCCGCACGGGTTTGCGCGCCTCTGTCCGCATCGTTGGAATGGCGGCGAGCAGACGCCGGGTATAGGGTTCGCGCGGGGCATTGAGCACCTGCTCGGCCGAGCCATGCTCAATGAGCCTCCCCTTTTCCATGACGATGACCTTGTCAGCAATATCGGCGACCACACCGAAATCGTGGGTGATGAACATCACCGCCATCTTTTTCTGCCGCTGCAGGCGTTTGATGATTTCGAGAATTTGCGCCTGCGTCGTCACGTCGAGTGCGGTCGTCGGTTCGTCTGCGATGAGCACGTCCGGATCGAGCGCCAAGGCCATGGCAATCATCACACGCTGGCGTTGGCCACCCGACAATCTGAACGGATACTGGTGCGCCATTGCAGGCGGATTGGGCAAGCCAACCATTTCAAGAAGCTCGATCACCCGCCCCCAGCGGTCAGCAGGAGCAGCATCCGGGTGGGTCAGCATGACCTCTTCGATCTGCCGGCCGATCGTCATCAGCGGGTTCAGCGCCGACAGCGGATCTTGAAAGATCATGGAGACCACGCGGCCGTTAAAGCTCGAACGATCCTTTTCGCCGAGAGCCAGAATATCGCGATCGTGCAGGCGGATCGAACCGCTTTCGACCTTGAGTGGCGGCGGCAGCAATCCCATCACGGCATTGGCCGTAACAGACTTTCCAGAACCGGATTCGCCAACGATGCAGAGAATTTCGCCGGCCTCAAGCGTGAAGGATATGTTCTGGACAGCATGCGTGCGGTCGGCAACGCGTGGCAGGCTTACAGTCAGATCGTTTACAGTCAGGACAGGGGTCATTGGCAGCCTCACTTTCCATCACCGCGGACATCGAGCGCATCGCGCAGCCCGTCGCCGACAAAGTTGAAACCGGTAACCGCCAGCGTGATCGCCATGCCTGGAACGATTGCAAGCCAGGGAGCCTTGTCGAGATATTGCTGAGCACCGTTCAGCATGTTGCCCCAAGAGGGTAACGGCGGCTGGATGCCGTAACCGAGGAACGAGATATAGGCTTCGAGAAGAATGGCATTGGCGATGGTGAGGTTCGCTGAAACGATGATCGGGCCCATGACGTTCGGCAGGATTTCTCGAAACATCACACGGCTTGGCGCCAGGCCCAGCATCGTTGCGGCCAGAACGAATTCCCGGTTGCGAAGCGAGCGAACTTCGGCATCGACCACGCGAGCCACCTGCATCCAGCTCGTGATCGCGATAATGACAGTAATCATCAGCGGGCTTGGCTTGATAAAGGAGGCAAGCGTCAGCATCAGGAACACACTCGGGAAAGCGAGGAAGCCATCGACGATGCGCATCAATACCGCACCGATACGACCACCGTAGTAACCGGACACCGTGCCGACCAGCACGCCAATAACGGTCGATATAAGCATCGCCGCGACGCCCGCGGTCAGTGAAACTCGGCCAGCCATGAACAGCCGTGCCGCGACGTCACGCCCAAGAGGGTCCGTGCCGAAAATATGCGCCCCGGTCAGAGGGGGAGCGTTGCGCGCCCGCAGATCGATAAAAAGCTGATCGTAGGGGATGAGCCAGGGGCCTGCGATACTGGCAAGGATCAGTATCGTTACGATGATCAGTCCAAGCACGGCCAGTTTGTGCCGCATGAAGCGTGCAACAACACGGTTGCGTGGACGAACAGGAAGGACAAGATCTACAGTAGCCATCTCCGTCTTCCTCATGCCAGCCGGATGCGTGGATCGACGATTGCTGAGCAGATATCCGCAAGGAGGCTGCCCAGAACGGTAAGGATGGCAGAAAACATCAGCAGTCCCATGATCACGGGATAGTCGCTGTATCCGAGACTATCGAGGAAGAGACGCCCCATTCCCGGCCAGGTGAAGACCGTTTCGGCCACCAGTGCGCCGCCAAGCAATTGCGGTATCTGCATGCCCGCCAGCGTTATCATCGGAAGGAGAGCATTGCGGGCGACGTGACGGCGCATGATGGTCTTGGTGCGCACCCCCTTGGCCCGTGCCGTCTTGACGAATTCCTGGCCGATCGCCTCCAGCATGGACGAGCGCATGTAGCGGCTCCAGATGGCGATGTTGACGAGCGCAAGGACCAGCGACGGCAAGACGAGGTGGTGGGCGTAATCCAACAGGGACTGGTCGCCGATCGTGTACATGTTCCCGGCCGGAAACCAGCCAAGTCTGAGTGAAAAGATATAGATGGCGACGAGACCGAACCAGAAGGTCGGTATAGAGAGCGCCACCATGGTCGCAATCGTCATCGAATAGTCGAAAGCGGAATATCTCTTGATCGCACTTTTCATACCGATCCAGACACCCAGTCCGATCGCAATCGCTGTTGAGGTACCCATCAATAACAGCGTCGCGAAGAGATGACCGCCGATGATCGACAGGACGGGACGCCCGTCGCGGAACGAGTTGCCCCAATCACCGCGAACCAGACCCCACAACCAGTCCAGATACTGGATGAGGATTGGCCGATCGAGCCCCATTTCGTGGGCGATGCGGTCGAGATCGACCTTGCTGATACCTGGCGTCAGCGCGAATTTCGACATCGGCCCACCCGGCGCCAGCATCAAAACGCAAAAGCCGATCAGGGAAACAATCAGGAACAGGACAAGGCTTTGCCCCAATCTGCCGAGCAGAAAGCGCAACATATAAAATCTCCGTCGTCGCGGTCGTAGCAGGAGGTAGGTCGGGCCTTGAAGGCCCGACCTGGCTAATTAGCTCCAGCGCCAGCTGTTGACATTCCAGCTGTCGATACGAACGTTGACGTTCGGCACGTAACCTTCGAAGCCCTTCTTGAAACCACGGAGGTCTGTAAATTGGTGCAGCGGCAGGAAGGGAAGTTCATCGCGGACCAATGCCTGTATCTTCGCATAGGTTTTTTTCCGCTCTTCCGGAACGAAGATGGCCGCACCTTCAGCAAGCAGCTTGTCGACATCCTCGTTTTTCCACTGCCAGGTATTTTGCCCTGCTCCGCCCTGCGCGGCGATCGACTTCGAACTGAAGTAATCGGATGTATCCGGATCGCCACCAGTCAGGAACACGATACCGGCAATCGCGCTCTGATACTGGGAGAGCATCCAGTGATCACCCCACATCACGGCCGGAGGAAGATTTCGGATCGTCATCTCCGCACCGATCTGGGCAAAGGTCTGCTGCAGAAACTGCTGCATCTGTTCGCGCAGGTGGTTGCCTGACGTCGTCGAGTTTTCAAACGATAAACGCAGACCGTCCTTGGCACGGACACCATCGCTGCCAAGTTTCCAGCCGGCTTCTTCCAGCAGTGCACTGGCCTTTTCGATGTTGAACTCGTGCTTCGGCAGGTCGCCATTATGGTAATAGGCCTGCTGAGGCATGTAGCTTTCGGTCGCAACAGGCAAGCCGAAATAAAGAGCATCGATGATCGATGCCTTGTCGACGGCCATATAGAGCGCCTGACGCACGGCCTTGTCCTGGAAGACCGGCAAACCGAGGTTCAATGAGAAGGTCTCGACCGGGCTGCCCGGGGCCTTAACAACGGTACGATCGGCAAGCGCGGACGCCTCTTCGTAGTGATCGGCACTGATCCCCTGCAGACCGACCACATCGAGGTCACCGGTCTTGAACTGAGTATACATTACCGTGAGGTCAGGAATATATTTGACAATCAAGCGCTCCACGAAGGGGCCATCGCCGTAATAGGACGTGTTGGCAGCCATTTCGATGTAATCGCCCGCAACGCGTTTTGTCCATTTGTAGGGGCCGGTACCGATCGGTGCGTTGTTGAACGGCGTGTTGTTGAGGTCGGCTGCGCCATCAAAGGCGTGCTTCGGCACGATGAAGGTTGAGGCCAGTATCGACGCATAGGGAGCATAAGGCTTTTCCATCGTCCAGGTCAGCTCCGTCGGCGAAACAACGGTCAGATCGCGAACGAGTTCGTGGCCAGTGTGGCGCCAGCTGTTGAACTTCGGGTTGACCAGAAGTTCCATGGTGAACTTCACGTCCTCAGCCGTCAGTGGCTTGCCATCGTGCCATGTCACGCCTTCGCGCAACTTGACCTTCCACTTCAGGCCATCTGCGGAAACGCCGCCATTGGCCACGGTCGGCACTTCGGCTGCCAGGCACGGGACGAACTCGCCACCATCGTCAACGCCGAACAAAGGATCGAACAGCGCGAAATACACGCCCTCGTCAACTTCGATATGGAGCAGGTGCGGATTGAAGACCGTTGGTTCCTGGGAAAAGCCGAGGACGATCTGGCCCTTCGGCGCGGCCTGGGCACGAACGACGCTGGAGCCGAGAAGGCCAGACATCGCCGTCCCGGCAACACCGATGCCGAGCATGGCCAGAACCTGGCGTCTGCTGGCATGGAAGTCATTATTTCTGGTGGTCATTTTTGTTCCCCTTATTATTAGAATTGGTGGCGTCCGTTAAAAGGACGATGCAATCCTTGCCCGATTGATCGGACAGGTACTTATGACTCCCTAAGCAAGGGCTTTGCCCTTTGCGGCCGGCTGGGCGGGCATCAGATCCGCCGTCCCGACTTCTCTTGTCGAATTGCAGCGCCCGGCAAGGCGCCATGATCTCCTCAATAGAGTTGTTCGGCCCGCCAGTTGACGGTGATTTCTGCAACGCTTGCACGGTTTGGCAGGTTGATGGCGTAGGCAACGACATCGGCAACTTCATCTGCACTTGTCATGCTCGCTGCCTTCTCTGGCGCAAGCGCCAGACCCATATCGGTGGCGACAAAGCCCGGGCAGATCGCCGTTGCTCTAATGCCCTGCTCGAAGCCTGCCTGGCG
Source organism: Agrobacterium sp. NPDC090273 (assembly GCF_044772305.1). Lineage (NCBI taxonomy): Bacteria > Pseudomonadati > Pseudomonadota > Alphaproteobacteria > Hyphomicrobiales > Rhizobiaceae > Agrobacterium > Agrobacterium sp. NPDC090273. The sequence goes on along the minus strand of NZ_JBIVYN010000009.1, from coordinate 76,479 downwards.
AAGTCCATGGGCAAGCGCGACCGCTGCATGTTTGGTCAGCGCATAAGCGGAGGAATCCACTGACGCCACACGTTTTCCCGATAACGACGCGATGATGGCAATGCGGCCGCTACCGGATTTCGACAAGGCGGGAAACGCGTACTTCGCCAGTCTCTGTGGCGCCCTGACATTGACCGCCCACATCGCATCCAGAGACGCGTCATCAATATCGATGACGGACTTCGCGACCATCACGCCAGCGTTGGCGACCACGGCATCAATGCGACCGAACCGAGCGAGTGCTTCATCGACCCACACGGCTTCCCCACCCTCCAGGGCGTCGTAGGGGTGGGTATGGATCGCCACATCGTCCGTCCAGTCATCCTGCGGTTGGCGTAATCCAAGCGAGATTTTCCAGCCATCGCGAAGGAGACGTTCAGCAATCGCCTTGCCTATACCCCTCCGCGCGCCACTGATCAGCGCTACGCGTTCCTCTGCCATCAACTCTCCCCTACCGGATGGGGCGCCATAACGAAACGCCAGTATATGCGCCGCAGAACACTCATCGCCTGCTCGTACTCGTCATCCGAAATGTCGGATAGGAACTTGCGGGACTCCTTTATGCGTTTGCGCAATTCGACAACGCATCCCTCGCCTTCCTCCGTCAGGAACAAAGACCAGGAACGAGAATCCTTCCGGCCGGTCTTTCGGCGAATAAGCCCGGCTGCCTCCAGACCGTTCAACGTGCGCGCCACCTCTGCGCGGTCGCGCAAGTTGATCTGCGCAATCGCGGACGGGTGAATGCCTGGGTAATTGGCGATCATGAAGAGCGCCGTAACTTTGCCAGTGCCACGAATGGCTTCCATATCGGCAATGCGGGCGTCCCAATCGCGGCTGACTGCGATGTTAATGTCTCGAATGAAGTAGCTGAACGTATCGTTCAGGACATCGAGATCAATCGTCTCCGGAGAGACGACAATCCCTTCGCCAGGCCATTCGACATCTTCGTTTGCACCAATGTCATTCATGAATCTGCCATCCATTTGATTGAGATAATCAACTATAATTTAGTTGAGAGTGTCAAGCACTTTGCCTGAAAATATTTTGCCGGCTTGTCGATTTGAGGACAGGTGGCTCCTTTCGCGGGGGCACACGAATTTGCTCCAGACAAAAAAAGACGTCTGGCGACACCTTGCTTTCCGTTTGTTTCGATCTCACTGCATGTCCGAACAAGGGCAAAACAGGTTCAAATTGCCTCAGGCCCGCAGGCTCACTCTTCAAGAGGTCGCTGCGGCGTTTAATTCCGCGAACTCGCTCAAGGTCGACTCCCAGGCTAGCGGCTCTGGAAAAGCTTTCGACATGCGCCACCTTTGTCGCGCTGGTGGTCGGTGCAATTACGCCTTGCTGCGCCATGAGCGCAACAGCAACCTCGGCTGACCGTACGCCATGTGCGGCGGAAACCGTATCAAGCGCGGCGAGACCTGCCGCGCGAATGTCGGCTCACATCTCGACAGTTTTCGCGTTCACGAAACCCGAACGCCCGGCGAACCAACCATTGACAGCAGCAACAGCACCCAATCCAACAAAAAGGACCGCGCACCAGGCAAAGCTGCCCGTCCAGCCCCGAATGACGCCAGCAACAAGCGGACCGATGGCCGCCAAAAGATAACCAACGCACTGGGCCATACCCGAGAGATGAGCGGCAACATGTGGGTCGCGCGAACGCAATACGATCACCGTCATTGCTGCAGCGATCAATCCTCCCTGTCCAATGCCCTGCAGTACAGCCCAGAACCACACGGTCGAGAGCGGAGCAAATAGCAGGCCAATCAAAGCGACAACTGCGAACGCGCAAAGCGTAACATTGACGACACACTGGTTTTTACCGCGAACGGCGATATGCGGCACGACAAGGCACGACGCTGCCTGCACCATTACCGATACTGATACGATAGCGCCGGCGGTGACACCATCAAGACCGCGGTCACGCAGGATTGGGACGAGCCAGCCAAAAACGCTGTAGGCAAGCGCAGACTGAAAACCCATGAACATCGTGACGTTCCAGGCCAACCTGTCTCGCCAGAGACCTTCGACACGAAAGCCGCTGCGTGCCGATTTGTCCTTAGCCAACAGCACCTGCGGCAACCAGAGGGCACCGACCAGCAGTGCCGGAAGCGCCCAGATCGCCAATGCGCCATTCATTGAACCGCCAAGCATTTTCTCCAAAGGCAAGGTTAGCCCTGCAGCGCTCGCCGCCCCGGCGCAAAGCGCCATGGTGTAAAGGCCCGTCATCAAAGCAGCATTCCTGGCAAAGTCCCGTTTTACGAGACCCGGCAGAAGCACATTACCGATTGCGATGCAGCCACCGGCAAGCGCCGTTCCGAGGAACAGGGCTGGAACAGAATGCAGACCACGCAAGGCCGTTCCAAGCGCCAGGAACAGCAACACCCCAAGAAGGGTCCGCTCAGATCCGATACGCTGGGCTAGGCGAGGCGCCAGCGGCGAGAAGGCGCCAAGGCAAAGGACAGGCAATGTTGTCAGGACACTCGCCGCAAACGAAGACAGGCCAAGTTCACTACGGATTTCCGGAAGCAATGCCGATGCACTGGAAAAAACCGGACGAAGATTGAATGCGATGAGTACGAGGCTAGCGCCAAGCAGAACACGCCCCAAAGCACTCTGTCGTGGCGGGACGGGTGCCGGCACCGTGTCGATTTCGGCATCGACCAAGGTATCCTCGACCGGATCGTGGCCCTGGGTCTTTGGTGCCCCTAGAAATGAAGCAGTCATGATATTTTACAATCTGTCGAGAGTTGAGAAGATAGGAGCCATAAAACGGCGAACCGCAACAGCGGCTTTGTCGGCATCACCGGATTCGATCGCGTCGACGATATCCGCATGGGCTTGCATATCGGGTTCGGGCACTTCTGCGCGCAGTGTCGCCTGAATTGTCTCCGCGATGGAGACCGAAAAGAACTCGTAGATTTCGACCATCGCGCGGTTTCCAGACGCCGCAACGACAGCCTTGTGGAAGGCGAGATCGCGCACGATGAACGCGGAATTGTCGCCGCCCTCGTAGTTGCCCCGTTCTGCCAGCAGGCGCCGCAATTCGCCAATGATGTCGGGTGTTCGTCGTATCGCAGCCAGTCGTGCAGCCTCGACGTCCAGAGCGCAACGCGCTTCAAACTGGTCGCGTAGACTTGCACGCCGCGCCATGGTCAAGGTTTCTGTCGGGTCGGTTACGGAAAGCACATAGGTGCCAGAACCTTGTCTTGTTTCGAGGAAACCCTGTGCCACGAGGACGCGGACCGCCTCGCGCACGGTACCGCGACTGACAGAAAGCGTTGCCGACAGCCCTGCCTCGTTCGGAAGCTTGTCGCCGATCGCCCAGCGACCCGCTACAATCTCACCTCGTATGGCTTGAGCTGCCTCGTGTGTCAGACTGGATTTGCTAACGGTTTGCATGACGATCTCTATTCATCAAGTCATCAGATGACTTGATGAATAGAGATCGTCATTGAAGGAGTCAATCGGTGCGCAGACGCGAGCTAACACAGCAATCCGCAGACATTGATTGCCCATCCATCCGGCGTTATCAGTTTCGCCTACGGGACAGAATCCACAAAAGATAAACCCCACCGATCATGCCGGTCATAAGTCCGATCGGCAGGTTGAGATTAAGTGGCAGTCGTTGCGCCAGGAGATCCGCGCAAAGCAGAAGTGTGGCCCCCATCAAAGCGCTCGATAACAATGGCACCTGGGGTGCATGCGTCAGGCGTCGGGCAAGTTGCGGAGCAATCAACGCAATGAAGGCTATGGGGCCGGCGGCCGCTGTAGCAATGGCAGTCAGCCCGACACCCATCATGACCATTAGAAAGCGGGTGCGCTCCACATTGACACCGAGCTGCCCAGCCGTATCGTCGCCCATTTCGATGACGTCCAGTCGACTTGCATAGGTGAGAACGAATGGAATAACCGCGAAAAGGCCAATCGCCGCCGGTACGACATGCGACCAGCTTCGCGTATTGAGTGAACCGCCTAGCCAGAGCTGTGCGGACATGGCCTGGTCAAGGTCCCCTTTCACAAGTAGCACCGTATTCAGGCCTGAAAGAACGGCACCGACCCCGATACCGACGAGCACAAGCCGATAACCGCCACTCGATTGCCCTTTCATCGCCAGGCTATATACAAGTCCAGCAGCAGCGAGCCCCGCCACCACGGCCGCGGCCGCAGTCTCCAACGCTCCAGCATCAAAAAGAATGATCTGAACGATGGCGCCCGTCGCGGCGCCCGTGGTGAAGCCGAGTATGTCGGGTGACCCAAGCGGATTGCGTGAAATCGACTGAAAGATTGAACCGGCCGCGCCAAGACAAGCTCCAACCAGCGCGGCTGTGAGAACCCGTGGCAGCCGGACTCCAAGCACGATGCGCTCGGCAGCGGGATTTTGAGTGGCACCAAGGAGCGTTTCCAGCACCTCCTTCGGACTGAACTTGAGACTCCCTGTTCCCAGAAGAAGCATGGCAACAATCGCAGCCGCTAGCAGCAAGCCGAAGCAGACAATGATGCTCCTTGGTCTCCAGATGATCGACACGTTGCCGAAGCGGAACACAGGCGGAAAACCACTTCTCATGCTTTCCCCAAACGAAAATGACGGGCGGCACAGATGAAGAACGGTCCCCCGATCAACAGAACGACAATTCCCGCAGCAATTTCCTCGGGCGCAACCACGATACGGCCAACGATATCGGAGAGCAGCAGAACGCATCCCCCAGTCAGCCCGGATGCCGGTATGATCCAACGGCAATCAGGTCCGATGACGCTGCGTGTTATCTGTGGTGCGACCAGGCCCAGGAAGGTTATCGGACCGGCTGCTGCGGTTGCAGCCCCTGCCAGAAGTGTCACCGCGCCACACGCCCCAATCATTGTAGCGCCAGCGCTGGCGCCAAGTGACCTGCCAAGCTCTTCTCCCAAGGCGATGGCATTCAGATTGGAAGAAATTGCCATGGCGATGATGGAACCGAACACGACTGCAAGGGCTAGCACGCCCGCAATGTCGAAGCCCCTTCCTTCGACCGAGCCCGCGGCCCAGTTTCTGAAATTGTCGAGAACGTCTGCCGGCGCATTCAGGACGACGACACCAGTGACCGAGCCAAGAACGATGGAGAGCCCCGCACCCGCAAGCACCAGACGCACCGGATCGGTTCCACTTCCTCCGGCACGACCGAGCAGCAGGACCGCGCAGGCAGATGCGGCTGCTCCGGCAAAGCCCAACCAGACGTAGCTAGCGATGTCATGGATGCCGAGAACCGCGACACCAAAAATAACAGCGGTCGCGGCACCGGCGTTAACACCGAGCAAACCCGGCTCGGCGAGCGGGTTGCGGGTGACCGCCTGTGTGAGAGCACCGGCTACGCCAAGCGCAACACCGGCCAGCATTGCAATAAGCGTTCGCGGTGCGCGCAAGGACCAAATGATCAGATGCTCATCGATGACCGGATTATATGCCAGAAAAGAAGCCCTAACCGTCTGCAGGTCGATGTGCCTGGAACCGAGACCAAGGCTTGCGACCGAAAGCACGATCAGGAAGCCAAAGAGCCCCGCAGTGACCGCAATTCGACGTGCGCGACGTGACGTCATGGTTTGCGCATCGAATCGACAACAGTATCAATCATCTGACGTCCCGAGTAATAATCGATGCGAAACGACGACTGACCGAGGGGATAGACCCGCCGATTGATGACTGCCGGAAGGTTGGCGAGGATAGGGTCTGCCAGAAAAGCGTCAACATCCTTCGGGTTTGCGCGCAACAGGAAAACTGTATCGCCTGTGATCGCTGCCGGCAGATTTTCGTGGGAGATGAAGTCAAAGTCGCTTGACCTGGTGACGCCTCCACGCAAGGTGTCGGGAAGCCCCGCCACGGTCATGCCGAGCGATGACAGGACTTGTGCCTGTGCGCTCTCAGGCTTGCCGATCGAATAGCTGCCACCGATGTTATAACCGACGACAGTGACCTTACTAGCCGCCAAGGCAAGCTTCGTGGCCGCGTCGGCTGCGTACTGATCAAATTCCTTTATGGCCGCTTCAGCTTGCTCTTCCCGTCCGGTCGCACGTCCCAACTGACGCGCGACATCTTGCCAGCCGTGATTGGCATAATCGACAATCATCACCGGCAGATGCTGGTGGTTCAGCTCCGCATAATGTTGAGCGACGCTGTCGGCACCGGTTGATGAACCGATGATCAGATCCGGATTCCATCCGATAACCGCCTCGATATCGAACACAAGATTTCCGTAGAGAACCTCAACACCGCGTTGATGAGCGACGTCTGACCATTGTGAAAAGAAGCCGGTCGGATCGGTCATGCCACTTGGCGTTGTTGCAGCCGAAGCCACCACCGGCGCCCCGATGGCAAGGAGGATACCTGTCAGGCTCGGTGCCGTTGAAATGATCCGCTGAGGCTTGGCCAGCAACGTCAGCTTTCCCTTGGCGTGTTCGATCTCACGCGGCCAATCCGGTTGCGCAGAAAAAGCATGACGAAAGGGAGCGGTTGCGGACAGTGTCAGGCAAAGTCCGATGAACAGAAACGTTCGGCGTCTGGCCATAAGGTGCTCCAGCTACAGGCGCGGCGCAGGCGCTCGGGAAGCGCCAACCGCAAAACATGATGAATCCAGTCAATATTTTTCGGTGGCCATATTGCAGAATGCATTCCGCAATGCAATACGCCAGTAGACAACGGTCCATAGTCAGGGAACGAACGAATGGCGCGACTTCGAACACAGTCGGTGACGTTGCGATACGATAAACGAACCGTATCCACAGACCTCTCCGTAAGCATTCCCGACGGCGGTTTCACGGTTATCGTCGGTGCCAACGCGTGCGGGAAATCGACCTTGTTACGCGGCTTGTCCCGACTTCTGAGGCCTGCGTCAGGAGAGATAATTCTCGACGGCAAAACCATTGAAACCTTCACGAGCCGCGAACTCGCCCGGCAACTAGGCCTGCTTCCCCAAAGTGCAACGGCGCCTGTCGGTATTACCGTTGCGGAACTGGTTGGTCGCGGGCGTTTTCCACATCAGTCGTTTCTCAGACAATGGTCGACCGCAGATCAGCTCGCGGTCGAAAATGCCATGCAGGCGACCGGCGTCAGCCAGTTGGCTAACGTTCTGCTGGAAGAACTGTCAGGCGGCCAGCGCCAGCGCGTCTGGATCGCAATGGTCCTGGCACAGGACACATCCATCCTGCTGCTCGACGAACCCACCACGTTTCTCGACATAGCCTTCCAGATCGAGGTTCTCGATCTCTTGGCCGAACTCAACATCAAAGGCCGGACGATCGTCGCCGTGTTGCATGATCTGAACCATGCCTGCCGTTACGCCACACACCTGATCGCCATGCGTGATGGCCGAATCGTCGCCGAAGGCCGCCCTGCGGATATAGTTTCCGCAGACCTTGTCGAAGATGTCTACGGGCTATCATCAATGATCATCACCGATCCCTATTCCAATACCCCCATGATCGTCCCAAAGGGACGGCTCCAGATGCTCAGGAACGACGCGCCATGAACCAGTCCAAACTTCATATCGGATTTTGCCTGGCGCCGCTTTGGCTTCAGGTTCCATCTGCCGAGACCGACAAGACTGGAATACCGCCGGACCCGGTTGATTTCGCGACTTCTCTTGCCAAGCGGGCGGAAGCTGCAAAGCTCGATTTCGTTTTTCAGGTCGATTACGTCGGCATTCTCAAACGCGCACGTAAAGCCAGCGGTCTAGCGCCGGTCGGCCTCGAGCCTACGGTCCTCTTTGCTGCGATTGCCCGGTCCACGACACATATCGGGATGGTGACGACAGCATCGACCACGTTCAATCTTCCCTATGTCGTGGCGCGCCAGATGCAATCTCTGAACTGGATCAGCAATGGACGTACCGGCTGGAACATCGTCACGTCGATCGAAGGCGCCGAAAATTTTGGCGACGAGCCCATGCCATCAGCTGAAACCCGCTACCGAAAAGCTGCAGAATTTACCGATGTCGTCCGCCGCCTGTGGCGAAGCAATCCAGGCAACATGCCCGGTAAAGAGCCTCAATCTATCGAACATCAAGGTGAGTTCTTCAGTATCAAGGGACCACTCAATGTTCCCTGCCATGCATCCGGCGAACCTCTGCTTTTCCAGGCCGGCGCCTCAGACATCGGCCGCGACTTTTCCGCGTCGATCGCCAATGGAACATTTGCGGCGACACCGGACATGACCGCCGCGATCGACCTCAGGAGCGATCTGCGCAGACGCGCTCGCGCTCATGGGCGGAAAGCGGAAGACATCAAGGTATTGCCCGGTCTCCACTTCTTCCTGGCAAAGACACGCGAAGAAGCCGTTGCCTTGCACGAGAGAGCCCACGCCCATCTCAGCGAAGACTACCGTCGGCAATCGGTCAAGGCTGTCCTCGGCCTCGATCTCGCCGATATGCCGCTCAATGCAAAGGTGACCGCTGCAATGTTGCCGTCAATCGACCAGCCTGTGCGCAGCCGCACCCATGCCGATCTTTTGCGCCGCTTCATCGAGCGAGAGGAACCGTCAGTCGCACACATCTTGAAACGTCCGGAAGTCGTCGGCTCCGCCCATTGGGTGTCGGTCGGCACACCGCAGGACGTTGCCGAGGAAATTGCCGAATGGCACGACGCGGGAGCCTTGGACGGCTTCATCGCCTTGCCCGGAGGCTCTCCCGCATCGCTTGCATTGTTTTTTGACGAACTGGTGCCGCTCCTGCAACAACGCGGACTTTTCCGCGCTGAGTACAAAGGTGCAACGTTACGCGACCACCTCGGCGCATCGACAGAAAACGACCTTGTCGAGCTTTAGCATCAAGACCTGGCCGGCAAGCCTGAATCCGATGTCGCCAGCCGGCCAGCCTCCAGCAACGCCGCAAAATGCCCCTCGGATCGCGCCGTTTTGACGAAGGAGACGGTGGTAACAACACAGGCAATTTCGCCGTGGGCATTGAAAACCGGCACGGCCTTTCCCGTCAACGCGTTGAAAAGATGCTCATCGAGTTCGGCGCCGCCCTTTTTGCGGATTTCCGAAAACTGCTCCTCGTCCGGGCGTGCGCCCCGAAAGGCGTCCGGTTGGAGTTTGCGCACCGCATCGATGCGATCTGCCGGAAGATAGGCCTGGAACACCAGACCGCAGGCCGTGTTATCAAGAGGAAGAACGTCTCCCAGCGAGACAGTGCTGATTGCAAAGCTGGAGCTGCGGTACCACTGAACAATCGTCGGGCCACGATCGGTCCAGATTGCTACGCCACAACTGGCGCCAATCGTTGCCGCTAGCGTTTTCATATGACGTGCCGCGACTTCAACCGGGCTTATGCGCCGCAGTGCACTGATACCGAGGCTCAGAGCTGCCGGACCGAGATCGTAGGCACCTGTGACCTGATCCTGGGCGACCAGCCCCTCTTTCACAAGGCTCTGCATGTAGCGATGCGCGGTTGAGCGTCCGCTTTTGGCGCGCCGCGCCAGTTCGCCGAGTGCGAGAGCTGATTCGGACTGAGCCAGAATGGTCAGGAATCGCGCTGCGATCGAAACAGACTGAATGACACCAGATCGTTTGTCCGCTTCGCCGCCGTCTTCATTGCCTATACCGTCGTTCAAAACCCAATCTCTCCCACTGCATCTCGGCATCCCCGCGCCATTTCATATTGGCCCGACCTGAGCATTACATCGCTGTCATGCCAGAATCCCGACGTTTGCGGCAATGCTCTTTTCTTACCCGTTCTCCTGCCTGTTGCCAATTTGGCACAAAAGCACCATCACACAACAATGTTCACATTATGGAATGCATTCCCTATTGCGGAATATCATCGCACGAGTTACCGAACATGAGTTTTCAACTCCAGTTTTGAGATCTTTTATGACATCGCGCCCCATCCTTCGTTTTTCGAGCAGCGTCAGCATCCTGACACTCGCACTCCTGACCGCCTCTCCCGCACGATCGCAGGACGCGACGAACCAGAACGAGGACGCCACAGTTCTGAAACCGATCATCATCACCGGGGAAAAGGTGGCACGTGATCTGAAGAGCACAGCCTCCTCGGTTGCGATCAAATCAGCGCGAGAAATCGAGAAGGAGAAGACAGGAAACGCGACCGTTTCGGAGGTTATTGCGGACACCGCCAACGTGGTCTTCCCCGACAATGTCAGTGCCCCGATCATTCGCGGACAGGACACACAGGGACCGAACACCGGTGCTACGGCCTTCTTCGCCGGCACTGTTCCGCGCGCAACAATCAATGTCGACGGCCACTATCTCGGCTACAATGAATTCATTTACGGTGCGACATCCGCGTGGGATGTCGAAAGCATCGAAGTCTTCCGCGGGCCACAGACGACATCGCAAGGCGCCAATGCGATCGCTGGCGCGATCGTCGTCAACACCAAGGACCCGACGTTCACGCCAGAGGGCGCCTACCAGGCCGAATTGGGCAGCTACCACACCAAGCGCGCATCGCTCGCACTCTCTGGTCCCATCGTTGGCGAGGACCTGGCTGCCCGTATCGCGATTGATTACTCGGGGCGCGATACATTCATCGACTACATCAATTCCGGATTTGCCAGCAAAGGCACAGATCAGGATTTCATGGAATTCAACGCTCGGCTGAAGTTCCTTTGGGAGCCTTCCGAGATCCCGGGGCTCAGCACCAAGCTCACGCTTTCGCACAGCAACGCCAACCGCCCCAGCCAGGAAGCGGCATCGGTCCCGTTCGATGCGCTGAACCACACGACAACAACAATGCCGAGCTGGAGACAACGAACCGACACAGCTATCTTCGACATCAGCTACGATTTTGAGAATGGTGTGAAGGTGTTTAACCAGACGCAATTCACGGATTCGAACGCCAAGCGCCGGGTCGGTGTGGTGAATAATGGTGACGCAGATGTGGATCAGACCAATGTGTCGGAAGAAGTCCGCGTCACATTCGGCGAGCAGGATGACACACTAAGCGGTGTCGTCGGCATCTTCTACAACCACACACAGGCCGACGAGGCGCTCTACCTCGCTTATAATGGCAAGACGACCTCGACCTTCGATGACCAGAAGGACAATCTTGGTCTTTTCACCGAAATGACCTATCGCCTTAGCGATCAGTGGTCCTTGACGGGTGGCCTGCGTTACCAGCGCGATCAAATTCAACGAAGCGGCACCTCTGTCTATGCGGCAAACCCCGTCGATTTCGATACGACCTTCTCCGCAGTCCTGCCGAAAGCATCGATTGCCTACGCCGTCACGGACGACTGGACCGTCGGTGCTCTCGTCAGCCGCGGATACAACCCCGGTGGTGTTTCTCTCAACATCTCTGCGCAGAAATGGATGGAGTTCAAAGAGGAGAAGCTCTGGAACTACGAGCTATTCACCCGTGCGAACCTCCTTGACGACCGGCTGACGCTGACTGGCAATCTGTTCTACATGGACATGAAAAACGCCCAATATAACATTCCTGTCCAGGTGACTTCGACGCTGACCCAGTCTTACACGATCAACGCAGAGGAGGCGCACGCCTACGGTCTCGAGATTGGCGGCGACTATCGGGTTCTCGATAATCTGACATTCAAGGCGAACGCCGGTCTGCTCAAGACCGAAATCGAACGGATGTCCAGCAACACGACTTACGAAGGCAACGAATTCGCCAAATCACCGGGCTATATGGTCAGCTTCGGCGCGAGCTGGGATGTGACCGACAAGTTCAACGTATCAGGTCAGGTTCGCCATCTCGATGGCTATTATTCCGACATTGGGAACACGAAAGCCTATGTCATCGAGCCCTATACAATTGCCGATGTCCGTGCGAGCTATCAGTTCCGTGAGGGGCTCGAAGTCTATGGCTACGTCAAGAATGTCTTCGACGAACGCGCGCCGACATACATGCAGCAGAACCGCGGCATCGGCGGACTGGAGGCAAGCATGACCGCGCCACGCGTGTTCGGTATCGGCGTCAAAGGTTCGTTCTAATTTGCGACTTCAAGGCCGGCCGCTTGGTTGCAAGCCGGCCTTGAGTTTGAATTTCACCGGCCGGCGATGGTTCGGCTGTTTCCTGACTATCACCCGTCGATAAGATGGCCGTCGAGAATGTCGATGCCGAAGAGCGTTCCCGCAAACATCAGGAACAGCACGATCGTCTGCTTGCCCAGCGAGCCTCTCAGGAACCGGAAGGCAACTTCCGTATAGATCGCCTGCGCAAGGCGCTTTTTATAGGTCGTGTTCAGCCGCGGAAACCATGCCCGGACAGGAAGAAACGTCTTGTCGCCAATACCGTCGATCAACACGAGCGTATTGCTTTTTTCATCCAGCACAATGTTCTTCAAATGGACGTCGGCGGCGACGACGCCGCTTTTTACGAACCAGTCCAAAAACTCGTTGAGTGCTACGTCAGTCTTCGCATCGTAACGACCGGTCTCCAGCGTCTGGTCCAGTGTCATCGCCAATGATCCGTTTTTTTGGGTGACTGGCTGCACGACAAGGCCCGTTCCCTTGTCGGTTTGCACCAACCCGGCAAAGCGTTGAAGATGGCGCGCCGTCCGCATGCCCTCCCTCGAAGCCCTTTCGTATTCATGTAATTCGCGTCGCAAGGGGATCATGGTCTTATAAAATCGGCGCAGCGCCGCCAACAGTTTCACCCGTTGAAAATACCGCCGTGGCGGCGGTTCCTTGGCCTGGACTTTGACAATGAGATCCGTACCGGGAAGCGCATAAAGTTCGCGTGACATGCCTTTGGCGATTGGCTTGTCAGCGAGCTTCACCGAAGACGCCAAGATTCCTTGTCCACCCACGATTATCGACATGATCACCTCCACCCGTCACAAAACTTTCACATTCCGTATACGGCAGGTTGTACTGCAGAAAAAGCCCGCGAACGACGATACAGTCGGGAGATCGGCAGCCAATCACGCCTTCGTTACCTCTGTAACATGCGCTCGCATGCAGTTCTCCTGCGGTTTGGCTGTTGGTATCATCGGCAAAACCATATCCTGCAACATGCCGGGAATTGACAACAAGACAACCATCGGACACGTTGACAGTATGAGTGCATTGACTGATTGGTTGTCAGAAAGTAGCCCGATCAGTCGCAAAAATGCGGCTGAAGCGGTATTCGAAGAGCTGCGTTCTGCGATAATTTCCGGCCGTATCGAAGTTGGCAGGCGCCTGCCATCTGAAGCTCATCTCGCGTCGAAATACGGTGTCAGTCGTCCGGTTATTCGTGAAGCCCTCCGATCACTTCAGACGTTAGGGATGACACAGACGCGGACAGGAAGTGGCACGTTCGTGACGACAGCCACGCCATCAACCGATCTGAGTTATAGCGGTTATTCTGCACGAGATCTGATCGAAGCGCGCCCGTTCATCGAGGTTCCTGCCGCTGGCTGGGCCGCCTTGCGCCGCACGACAGAGCAATCCACGCGCCTCCTAAAACTCTGCGATGATATGGAGAAGGAAGAAGACCCGCTTCGCTGGGTCAGGCTCGATTCCGATTTCCACATGCTCCTGGCAGAAGCGTCCGGCAATGCCGTGTTTTCCAAAATTGTCATGGATGCACGCGATGCACTCATGCAGCAGTCCGAACTGGTCAACCTGATGGCCAGTCGCCGTGTGGCATCCAACCTCGAACATCGACAGATTGCAACAGCGGTCGATGCTGGCTCGCAAGACGACGCCTCGCGAGCCATGGAGCTTCACCTCGGTCAGGTGAAGCTGGCAGTCACCGAGATTATCGGCGCAGTTCAGCCGGATCGCTGACCGGTTTTTGGACATTCGCCAGAACTTCCGGACGCAGCGCTTTATCCAGCTGTTCGGCAGTCAGGTGCCCCCGTTCAAGCACCACCTCGACAATGGTTCGGCCGGTCTCCAGCGCTTCTCGTGCAACCTGGGTCGCCGCATAATAGCCGATCAGCGGGTTGAGTGCGGTCGCCAGACCGAGCGATTGCTCCAGGCGCAGAGCCATGATGCCCGGATTGGCCGTGATGCCATCGACACATCGCTCCGCAAGGATGCGGCAGGCCGCTTCAAGATGGGCGATACTGTCGCTGAGCGAGCGTACGATCACCGGCTCAAAGGCGTTGAGCTGCAACTGGCCGGCTTCGGCAGCCATGGTGATGGTGATGTCATTGCCAATGACGGAGAAGGCGACCTGATTGACAACCTCCGGGATCACCGGATTGACCTTGCCCGGCATGATGCTTGAACCCGCCTGCATGGCCGGAAGATTGATCTCTCCGATACCGGCGCGCGGTCCCGAGGATAACAAGCGCAGATCGTTACAGGTCTTCGACAACTTGACCGCAACTCGCTTTAAAACCCCAGACAGATGCACGAATGCGCCAGGATCCTGCGTGGCCTCGATCAGGTCGGCAGCAGTAGTCAGCGGCCGTCCGGTCAGCCGCGAAAGGTGTTTGCACGCCAGTGCGGCATATCCTACAGGAGCATTGAGGCCGGTACCGATCGCGGTCGCGCCAAGGTTGATTTCATGCAGTAAGGTCGCAGATTCAAGCAATCGCGCGCGGTCTTCTCCAAGCATAACCGCAAAGACGCGGAATTCCTGGCCGAGCGTCATCGGAACCGCGTCCTGCAATTGGGTACGTCCAACCTTCAGAATTGGATCGAACTCCCTTGCCTTTCGCTCGAATGCTCCCTGCAATAACTCCATCGACACTGCCAGCGTGTCGATAGCTTCGATCGTCCCGACGTTGATGGCGGTCGGATAAGCGTCATTCGTCGACTGACTGAGATTGACGTGATCATTGGGATGCAGGTGCGCGTAGTCACCCTTTGCATGGCCCAAAAGTTCGAGAGCGCGGTTGGCAATCACTTCATTGGCATTCATGTTCGTGGACGTGCCGGCGCCACCCTGGATCACATCGACAACGAACTGATCGTGCAAGGCCCCGGCCCTGATCTCCCTGCAGGCTGCAACGATGGCATCCCGCCGCTTTTCATCGAGAAAGCCGAGTTCGAAATTCGTTTCGGCTGCGGCTTCCTTAACGTAAGCCAGACCGCGGATAACGTGGGGGTACTTACTGATCGTAATGCCGGTGACGGGGAAGTTGTCGACGGCCCTCGCCGTATGGACGCCCCAATAGGCATCCACCGGAATTTCTTTCGGGCCGAGAAGATCTTTTTCAATGCGTATCGCCATTTCTGGCATCCTCCACAATTAACAATCTGTCATGCTGTAAGACAGATTTTGACACATAAGCTTGCCTCGGTGAAATGGTCAAATGAATTTCATCGAACTTGACGAAAGCCCAATCATGGTTTTAAGAAGGCGAAATCTGTATTACAGCATTACAGGATTCCGCGACGATATACGCGAATGAACGAAATCATCCCTCGCCTTCTGGCAAGATATGAGAGCTCTAGGGAGGAGCGTTTCAGTGAATACATCAACACAGATCAAGGCTGAAAAAGGCATCGAGTTTGCCGAAGACCAGGGCTATCAAAAAGCCCTCAAACCGCGTCAGATCCAGATGATCGCCATTGGCGGTGCAATCGGCACCGGGCTTTTCCTCGGAGCTGGCGGAAGACTTGCGGCAGCCGGACCTGCCCTCATCTTCGTTTACGCACTTTGCGGTTTCTTTGCGTTTCTGGTTCTGCGCGCGCTCGGCGAACTGATCATGCACCGCCCGACTTCGGGCTCTTTCGTTTCCTACGCCCGCGAATTCTACGGCGAGAAGATGGCTTTCGCCGTCGGCTGGATGTACTGGCTGAACTGGGCTATGACGGCGGTCGCTGACGTGACCGCGGTCGCGCTCTACATGAATTTCTTCAAACAGTACGTGCCCTTCCTGGTGGGCATCGACCAATGGGTTTTCGCCTTTGTCGCTCTGGTCGTCGTATTGGCGATGAACCTGCTTTCGGTCAAGGTATTCGGCGAACTTGAGTTCTGGTTCAGCCTGATCAAGGTTCTGGCGCTCGTCACCTTCCTGATCGTCGGCGTCTATTTCGTGATCTTCGGCACCCCGATCGAGGGCCACGTCACCGGATTCAGTCTGATCAGCGACAATGGCGGCTTCCTGCCGAACGGCATATTACCGGCATTCGTGATTATTCAGGGTGTGATATTTGCCTATGCCTCGATCGAATTGATCGGCACCACTGCGGGCGAAACTGAAGACCCCCGCAAGATCATGCCGCGCGCTATCCGCACCGTCGTTGTTCGCCTGCTGGTTTTTTATGTCGGTTCCGTCGTTCTGCTTTCTCTGCTTCTGCCCTATAGTGCTTACAAGGCTGGTGAGAGCCCGTTTGTAACCTTCTTCGGCGCCATCGGCATCGAAGGCGCCGACATCATCATGAACCTCGTTGTGCTCACGGCCGTTCTGTCGTCGCTGAATGCCGGCCTCTACTCCACGGGACGCATTCTGCATTCAATGGCGATATCGGGCTCCGCTCCGGCCGCACTTGCAAAGATGAACAAGGCCGGTGTCCCCTATGGTGGGATCGCGGTCACCGCAGCGGTCACGGCAATTGGTATCGTTCTGAACGCGATCGTGCCAGCCATGGCGTTCGAGATAGCCCTCAATCTGGCGGCACTCGGTATCATTAGCGCCTGGGCAGTGATAGTACTTTGCCAACTGAAACTCTGGAGCCTTGCACGTCAGGGCAAGATGAAGCGGCCGGATTTCGCGATGTTCGGCGCCCCCTACACCGGTATCATCACGCTCATCTTCCTGTTCAGTGTGTTGGTACTCATGGCGCTGGACTATCCGGTCGGCAGCTGGACGATTGGTTCCCTGATCATCATCGTACCGGCCCTGATCATTGGCTGGTTTCTCGCTCGTGACCGCATTGCGGCCATCGCTGCCGAAACAGCCGCCAAGCAAGCGGCGGCCGATGATCGGATCGCTTCGTGATCGGCTCTTTGAACAAACCACTGGTGGCGGTCATCGCCACCGGTGGCACCATCGCCAGCAAGCGTAACGCCGATGGCTCCAGCGCACCCTGCCTCGACGGCGACAGCCTTCTCGGCTTGCTTCCTCAATCCAACGTCGACCTAAGAGCCATCGATCTGATGGCAAAAGATTCGGCAAGCCTTACATTGGCCGACATGCAGTCGATCAGTAGTGCGGTGGGAAAACTGCTGGCCGACGACACGATCGATGGTATCGTTGTCCTTCATGGCACGGATGCGATGGAAGAAAGCGCCATGCTGGTGCAACTGCAAAATCGCCTGACGAAACCGGTCATCTTCACCGGTGCGCAACACACTGCCGATCATCCCAAGGCAGACGGACCGGCCAATCTCGCTGCAGCGGTTGCTGCTGCAACTGACCGCAAGAATGCCGGGCGCGGTGTTCTGGTCTGCTTCGGCGGACGCACATCCCCTGCCTGGGGACTTTACAAGCATTCCGCCGACGAGATCGACGCATTCCGTCAATCGACCGCGCAGGAGAACCCGCAAGGTCTTTATTCCGGAGATGTCGGTGCGCTCCGTATCGATATCATTGCGATCTATCCCGGCTGCGACGGCGCTCTCATCGACGCGAGCCTCGACGCCGGCGCCCAGGGTATCGTGCTTGCCGCGCTCGGTTCGGGCAATGCCAATCCCTCGATTGTAGAAGCTGTTCAGCGCAGTTCAGCACGCAATGTGCCATTGGTGGTTTCCAGCCGCGTGCCGCAGGGTAAGCTGACCCCATCCTACGGCGGTGGCGGTGGTGGGCACGATCTTAGCCTGGCAGGCGCCACGCACTCATCCAACCTTCGTCCGGGACAAGCAAGAATTCTACTGGCAGCCCTGATAGCGGGAGGTGCTACAGAGCACTCGATAAAGGACGCATTCGCGTAAACGACAACAAAATCTGAACCGGCCTGGCCCGAGCGGTCAAACTGGTGCAGGAATATCACGCAAACATAAGAAGAGTAATTCTGTCATATTAAATGGCCTGCCTTGGCTGGATTGGCTTTGATAGCTGTCCTACGACACGCTTCACGATCAGTTCTCAACCGGCAGACCCGAGCAATATGACAATCGACCTCGTCAGATTACTGGAATCTTTTGTCCGCTTGCGTCCGCAACTGATATCCTTTTCAAGACAACGCCGCATGGATCAGGGGCTGGCGGAAGACCTCGCTCAAGATACCTGGATAAAGCTCCAGACCTCCAATCAGCCTGCTGGCGTTGACAATCCATTGGGATTCATTCGCAAGACAGCCCAAAACACGACAATCGACTATCTGCGCAAGGAACGTCGGCGCAGAAACATAGACGCTGAGATCGAAGAGATCCTTTCAGAACCGTGCGATCACGTTTCTCCTGAGAGACTTCTTATGGGGCGGCAGACACTGAAGGCCGTGACCGATGCACTTAACCAGATGCCGGACAGAACACGGCGAATCTTCCTGATGAGCCGGGTCGAAGGCCTCACACATAAGCGGATTGCAGAAATCGAAGCGATCACCGAAGAGGCCGTGTATTATCACGTCAGACGCGCACTGGAACGCCTTGCCGTTCTGCGCAACACGCTTGAGCGATAGCTGCCAGTTTTCCGGTTGTGATAGTAGCGCGCCCTAACGGGTTGTGTGATAACGGCATTGCCATGCATCGTTGGCCTGCTGCGGCAATAGTGGTTTCCATTTGAATGACGGACAATGACATCAACAGATCTGAACGCCACCGCGCTGAGTCCGACGCGCGTGACTGGCTTGTCCGCCTGAGTTCCGGGACACTGAGTGAAACCGAGCTGGAACGGTTCAAGGCCTGGCGTGATCACCGACCAGAAAACAGAGCCGCGTTTGACCGCGAGAGGCATTTCTGGAAGCAAATGGATCTCTTGGATGGGGCTACCGATATCCCTCAGCTCCCAACAACCTCATCCATGACCCGGCGGGCGATGATTGGCGGAGGTGCTGCGGCTATGGCAGCATCTGTGGCAATCCTGACAGCGCCCGCGATCAATACATGGTGGAAAGCTGACTACATCGTACCGGCCGGAGGGCAACAGGAACTGCCTTTGCCCGATGGAACGGTCATCGCACTTAATTCGGGAACCGCGATAAAGATAGATTATCGCCCCAACCTTCGTCTCGTTCACCTGTTGCGTGGGGATGCAGAATTTGGTGTCACGCGCGATCGAAGCGGAAGCCGGTTCCGGATTGCCGCGTCGAACGGCATCACCGATGTTGAAGAAGGCCAGATCTCGATCAACATGGTACGCGACACGACAACCGTCGCGGTCGTAAGCGGCTATGCCCTCGTTGCCAGTCCCGTCTCCCCAGATGTCGTTGATATTGCCGGATCGATGTTTGTCGACCTCAAGGCCGCGCAGCAGACACGTTACGCCTCGGGGATGGCACCTGACCGACCATCCACCGCCGATATGGAAATGGTGCTTGCCTGGCGGCAAGGAAAGATCATTTTAGAAGGCAGGCCCTTTGCAACCGCCATCGACGAGATTGCCCGTTATGTTTACGAGCCCGTCCTTTTAAGGCCGGGGATCGACAGATCGGTCCAGGTCAGCGGTGTTTTCTCGACAAGCGACCCGGTGGCGGCTTTACGCTCGGTTGCCCGTACTCAGGACCTATCGGTTCGCCGTATTCCTGGTGTGGCAATCATGATCTCGTGATTATTTTCAGAAAAATCAGAAACTCTCTTTAGGTAAAACCTTCGCTCACGCGTCAACAATCTAGGTGGGCCAGAAAGCGGCCTGCTCTGATGAGGTTTATGCGTAGGGGCGATGCAATGAGCGGGACTATTGGTAGCGATAAGATGGGCGGACGAGGCAAAATGCTTCGGGTGCTGATGGCGGGTGTCGCGATCGGAATTGTCGGAACCAGCACAGCTTGGACCACCAGGCCAGCCTTAGCTCAATCAGTACAAGTGGTTGATTTCAACATTCCCGCAACGTCGATGAACCTCGCACTTCGCCGATTTTCAGCACAGTCCGGGCTGCAGATCGCTTATGAAACGTCGATTGCGGCGAACACGACGGCACCGGCGATAGAAGGACGGCTGACGCCGCAGGATGCTCTTTCCAAGCTTCTGGCAAATTCTGGCCTGCGTTATGCGTTCAGTGGCGGCAACGCCGTGACGATTTTGAGCGCTGCCTCTCCTTCCTTGGGAACCGGCCAGACAGGAACGACAACCCTCGGACAGATTGTTGTCGACGGGACAGGCGGTGCCTTTAGCCCTCTTGAGGGGTATCGTGCCAGCAGCTCCTCATCCGGGACGAAAAGCGATACTCCCATCGTCGAGACCCCCCAATCCATCAGTGTGGTGACGGCAGACCAGATTGCCAATCAAAAGGCCACATCACTGGCCGACACGTTGAGCTACACACCCGGGATAACAACGCAATCTGGCGGTTTCAGCCGGATGGTCGACGATTTCATGATCCGTGGCTTCAACACTGCAAGCGGCAACACCGGTAATCTGCGCGACGGGATGAAGTTCCAGTCCAACGTGTATGACGGCGGCCAGGAGCCATACGGCCTTGAGCGTGTCGAAGTCATGCGCGGCGCGTCATCCGTTCTCTATGGCCAGGTCGCACCGGGTGGTATCGTCAACGCCATTTCGAAACGCCCAACTGCGACACCACTGCGCGAAGTGAATGTTGAATACGGCAGTTACAACAAGAAGCAGGTATCGGGTGATTTTGGCGGACCTATCGATAATGAAGGCGTACTCAGCTATCGCCTGACAGGCCTTTACCGTGACGCAGACAACTGGGTCGACAAGACCGATGACGACAAGGTTTACATCGCGCCCGCGCTTACCTGGCGGCCAGATGACGCCACGTCACTGACGGTCCTCGGCAGCTACCAACACGTCGACACGCGTTTTGCACCGCCATACCTGCTCTCCGACATCACATCCGGTTGGCTTGATCGTGACACATTCACCGGAATAGACAGCTTCGACACCTACAAGTCGGACATTTACACAATTGGCGGCGAATTCGAACACGAGTTCGAAAATGGTCTCAAACTTCGCAATGCCGCCCGCTATTTCAAGGCGGATATTCAGTGGGATTACATGATGCCCAATCTGGCGCCGATCAGCGCGAGTGGGATCATGACGCGATTGGCTTCGGCTCGCGCTGAAACGTCCTACGGCGTAACGTCGGATAACTCGCTTGAATACGAGTTCGATGCCCTTGGTGCCCAGCATACCCTGCTGGGTGGGTTTGACTATTATCGCCGGTCCTACGACAGCCACCGCTATCGTGGTGCAAGCTACAGCACGCTCAACCTCTCGAGCGGTGTTAATACCGGCAGACCAAACGTCAGCTACGCGGTTGACCGTGGCTCCGACAGCATTGGCGACCAGTACGGCATCTACCTTCAGGACCAGATCAAATTTGAGGATCACTGGGTGCTCTTGTTGGGAGGTCGTCACGATTGGGCGGATTCATCCACCCGAAGCTATCAGAACGGCTCGATCGTAGAGCAAAGCGACAGCGCCTTCACCGGCAGAGCAGGCCTCGTCTATCTCTTCGACAACGGCCTGGCCCCTTATCTCAGCGTCAGCCAGTCTTTCCTTCCGCAGGTTGGGTCAGACTACATCACCGGCAATGCTCTCAAGCCGAATGAAGGTTTGCAATACGAGGCGGGCGTCCGATATCAGCCGGTCGGCACCAATCTGCAGTTCAGTGCTGCGGTCTACGATCTGACACAGGAAAATGTCGTATCCTATACGGCCAGTGGCCTCGCTTATCAGCAGGGAGAAATCCACTCTCGCGGATTGGAACTCGAAGCGCGTGGAGATATTGGCAACTGGGGCATCGTCGCGGCTTACACCTTCACGGATGCGGAGATTACGCAAAGCGCCAAGCCTGCCGAGATTGGGCAGCAGGTAGCTCTTGTTCCACGCCACAGTGTTTCCCTCTGGGCAGATTACGGACTTGATGACCTGGGACTAGAAGGCGTGCGTGTGGGCGGCGGGATGCGTTATGTCGGGGAAACCAATCTGACGGACAACATCGCCAATGTTCCCGGTTACGTCATGTTCGACGCGATGGCGACCTTTGACCTTGGAAAGTTGAACGCGGATCTCGACGGACTTGATCTGAAGCTCAATGCCCGCAATCTGTTCAATAAAAAATATTATACGTGCGTTTCGACGGACGGATGCCGTTTCGGCGAACCGCTGACTGTGTCAGCAACTCTTTCCTACAAATGGTAGGGTCATTAGAGATCCGCAGACGAGATTTCCTGAGGGCTGTACCTGCGGCCCTCGGGTGTTTGTCATTACCGTCACGCTCTTTTGCACAGGATAAAGCGGACCGTTTTGTCAGTCTGGACCTGCTGATTACCGAATTGCTGCTGACAATCGGCGCCGTGCCCGTCGCAACATCGAATATCCCACTTTATCAGCGCCTTGTAGCAAACCCTTCGATGCCTGACAGCGTCTCGGACCTCGGTCCACTCAATGAGCCAAATCTGGAATACCTCCAGCGCTTGTCGCCATCGCGCATTTTCGTCGCCGATTGGCAGGCAGCAGGCCTTGAAACAGCGACGCGCATCGCTCCAGTGACCCCTATCCCCGTTTTCGCAGGCAAAACCCCTGCCATCGCCCACTGCGAGACTCTGATCGCCAAGCTCGCAGACATGACGGGGCACGCCTTCGCAGCCCGAAGTGCCGTAGCCTCTATGCGGTCTGAAATTGACGAAACCCGCGCTCGGCTGAAGTCATTTTCGAGGCCCGTTTACGTCTGCCGGTTCAACCGAGACGGCCGAAATCTCGCACTGTTTGGTGGTAACGGCTTGTTGGGCGACATGCTGAAACAATTGGGCCTGCGCAATGCCTTTAGCGGTCGGGTCAACGCCGCCGGTGTAACCAACGCGCCCCTTATTCGCCTGGCGGACGAGCCGGACGCTGTCATCATCCATTTTGACCGAGGACAGGAGACGGACATTGCCTTGCAGAGATTAGAGGCCGGGGCTCTCTGGCACGTCCTGCCGGCTGTAAAAAAGGGCCGGGTCATCCGAATGCCGGTTATTTATCCGAACGGCGGCATACGTTCCGCAGAGCGATTTGCAAACCAGCTCGGACAAAAACTGGGAACGATCACGGATGGCTGATTTCGTGGCCCGGCAGCAAGATCGCCGTATGTCGCTGATCTTGCCCACTCTTCTCTTGGCTGGCCTTGCCCTATTCGCTTTCAATCTGCAACGCGCAGGCTGGCCAGACGTATCTCCATTCCCCCATCTGCCGACGAACGAATTGAAATCCGTTCAATTGCTTTACGGCACTGTTCCTCGTTTCATTGTTGCCTTGGCAGGTGGATGTCTTCTAGGCCTAGCCACCGCGCTGATGCAGCAGGGCCTACGCAACCCACTCGCCGAACCAGGAACAATCGGCCTTCTGGCCGCATCGCGGTTTGCTGTCGCCCTCAGTCTGATCTGGCTGCCTACCATCATAACGAGCTTTGTGATGCCGGCTCTCGTCGGGGCGCTCGTGGGATTGGCTGTCGTTCTTGCTCTTTCCTATCGCGGATCTTTTTCGCCGCTCTTTCTGATCCTGAACGGATTGATCCTGGGCCTTCTGCTCGAGGCTTTCACCTCCATTCTGATACTCACACATTTCGATGAACTCGGCGATCTGCTTCTCTGGCAAGCCGGTTCTTTGGTACAGGACAACTGGAACACCGCATCCACTTTGACGATAATATTAGCTGCTGTCGTCGGCGGCATCGCAGTTCTGCGAAGACCCTTGTCACTCCTTGATCTGGACGACGCTTCAGCGGGCAGCCTTGGACTTTCGCCAAGAATTGTAAGGTTTGTTGCGGTGGCACTCTCGGCCACCATCGCTGCAATCGTCACTTCACAGCTTGGCGTTCTGGCGTTCGTTGGTCTTGGTGGATCAGCACTCGCAAGCCTCTCAGGTGCACGCCGATTTTCGCAACGGGCGGTTTACAGCGCACTTCTGTCGGCCGCACTTCTGCTGTTAACTGATCAGGCCATGCAGGTTCTGGAGACGGTTATCGCCATTCCAGCCGGGACAGCAACAGCACTCCTCGCTGCTCCCCTCATTTTGCTTCTACTCCGCAAGGTTCGCTCGCCCGTGACTATGGGAGAAACACGCGACCCTCATATTCGTGAGAGAACTGGGCGGCTGTGGTTCATCTTCTGCCTTGCGATATCATGCCTGACAGTCATTATTATTGGCAGCGTCACCATCGGAAGAACGCCGGATGGGTTCTTCATTGCGACAAACGCCGAACTTAACGAGTTGCTGCCTTGGCGTTGGCCGCGTGTGATGGCAGCCGGCGCGGCCGGGGGCATGATTGCGATGGCTGGATGTCTCATGCAGCGGATGACCGGCAACAGCCTCGCCAGCCCAGAACTTCTCGGGGTGTCTTCTGGTGCCGCACTCATCATGCTGCCGGTGATCTTTCTTTTGCCACCACTGACCCGGCCTCAGACAATGGTCATCGCTGCTGGCGGGTCGCTGCTATTTCTTGTCATTGCACTTAGACTTGCCAAACGATCCGCCTACGCCCCAGAGAGACTTCTTCTTTCCGGTCTCGCGGTCACAGCTCTCAGCGGCTCACTTTTGTCTATGGTCGCCTATTTTGGTGACATCCGGCTCACTCGACTGGTTGGGTGGCTTTCGGGATCGGCCTATTCCGTAACGCCATGGGATGCGTTCATGACGCTGATATCGTTTGTCATGATTTTGGGAATCCTTCCGTTCGTTCGACGCTGGCTTACAATGCTGCCTCTTGGCGAAACGACGGCAACGTCCCTCGGCGTCAATACCAGCGCTGCGCGCCTGACGATCATCATCGTGACAGCGCTTTTAACAGGTGTGGCAACAGTCATCATTGGACCGATCAGCTTTATCGGACTGATGGTTCCTCATCTCGTCAGACTTCTCGGCATTCACAAACCGATTGGACATATCTACGGATGCGCAATATTTGGCTCCGTTTTGATGATCTTTTCAGACTGGATCGGCCGGATCGTTGCATTTCCATGGGATGTGCCTGCGGGGATCGTGGCGAGCGTGATCGGGGGGGTGGCTTACGGCATCACGGTCAGGACCCGCCGCTAACCGTTCAGGTTCGGACGCGTGCGGATCTTTCTGCTCAGTACCCCGTCATCTCAAGGTACCCCTGTCCGGAAACACTACCCTGAAACTGGATGGGCCCCTCCCAGTATGGCGTGGTCGTACTCATCCAGGATTTGTCGTTCAGCGCTTTCGTTGTGATGTCGAACCCTCGACTGGGTATTCTGACGCGCCACTCGACCGGGATTTGCTTGCCGTTGACATCTGCGGACCTAAGCGGATCGAACGAAATATCCTCAGACGGAATTGGCGACACCTTTCCGTCAGCTGAAATCCAGTTTGCCGACGTGTAACCCGCGCCGCTGTCGCGCAGACGAAAGGCCATGACCTTTTCGCCTGTTGCAAGGTGCAATGAAAACCAGTCCCAGCCTGTCTGGTCTGCGGCAAGCGGCTGAGACGACCATTCCCTATCCAGCCATGCCTCACCTTTGACGTCGACAGATCGCCCATCGAGCACAACAGTTCCGCTGACCTCGTAGAAGGGCTGCGAATAATAATAGCTCGCCTGTCCAGCCAGCGATTTCACGGAGTAACCGCGATCTCCCTGAAGGACCAGCGGCCCCTTTGCCTTGAGCTCGAAACGGTACTCGAAATCCTGCCCGGTTGCGCTGAGCGTCATTTGGTCGAGCTGGTCATTGCCCGCCCCCGTGGCCATCATATTCCAGTCGTCGATCCATGCCTCGAAAGGTGCAACGACAACGCCTGCCTGCCCTACGCCACCCCGCCCCAGCAGTTCCGCAACGTGGTGGCGGCTGGCTGTCGTGACCGCGGCATGACCGATCCAGATTTGCGGATCTGACCATCCCGGCCTTTCACCTGAAGCCAGGGCCGATCGAAACAAAGTCCATTGCGCGCCAAGCCTCTCTCCAGCGACGGTCTCGAGATTGGCTGTCAGATACCACCACTCGATCCTGTAGTCGGAATGAGGTCCATGATCACGCGGAAAGGTGAGCGGGACACCGCGTTGCGGAACAGAAAAGCCCTCGGCATTCGAACCCAGACCTGCAAAGCCCTGTGCAAATGTCATGACCGGGAAAAACGCCAGCACGGCGAATGCGACCAACGCCAAGAACTTCGATCTAACGCTCATTGGCAAACACCCTTAAAAGATCCGCTGGATCGGTTGTTGCCAATCGGCGTACGGGCAGCAGCACGGACAGGATCGCGGCGACCAGAGCGATCATACCAAGCCACAACCAGTCCATCGGAAACAGGATCAACGGCAGGCGCCAGCCGAACGCCTCAACATTGACGACGGACAGCAGCACCCAGGCAAGAGCAAGTCCCACCGGGACGGCGGCAACAAACGTGGCAAACCAGAGGGCGAGCGTCCGGGCGATCTCAAGCAAAGCCAGGTCGCGACGTCTAAGCCCCATCGCCCAGACTGGGGCAAGCTGTGGCAGCCGGAGAGATGACAGGGTCAAAAGGCTCGAAAACATCGCAAAGCCTGCAACCGCGAGCGTGAGGACGTTGAGAGCGCCTGTCACGGCAAAGGTCTGCTCGAAGATTGCGGCCGATTGCCGCTTCAGGGAAAGCTGATCAACGATATTGGTCTCGGGCAGACCGAAGTCCGCAGCCAGACGGCGTCTGAATTCCGCGACGGTCTCCGGCGCCATTCGCAAACCATAGCGCAACTTCGCAACGGTGGGGTAATGACGTACGAGAGCATCCAATCCCACCATCACCTGACCGTTTGGGTTGCCGTAATCGGAAAAGACCCCCACCACCTTTGTACGCCAACCTCCGGGAAGCTCGATCTCCTGTCCAAGTGTCGCCCTGCCAGCGCGCCAGAGTTGCTCATTTACCAGTGCGCCTTTTCCATCGGCGACATCATCCCAGGCATCTGGCAGACTGACAATGATCGGCCAGTTGTCGCGATAAGTCGGATCATCGGCGACACCTGCTATCTGCATATGGCGGCCGGCAACGTCTGCCTCAATGCTCCAAATGGGAAGAACCGCACTGACATGGCTCGGAAGCCATTGCCTGAGGCGCGCAGCCTCGCGCTCATCACGCGCCGTGACATAAACTTCCGCAGCAAGCCGCTGATCAAGCCAACCGAGAAACGTCTGGCGAAAACTCGAGACCATCGTTCCAACTCCAATGTTGGCAGAGAGTGCAAGTAAGAGAGCCATTAACGCCAGTGACAGGCCTGGAAGCTGCTGGCCGGTGTCTGCCCAGAACCATTCGACCAGTACAGACCGTGACATCCGCTGGGCAGCGCCCATGCAGAATGCCAGGCCAGCTGGCAGAATCAGAGCCACCCCCAGAAGAAGGCTGCCAAGGAGTACAAAGCCCAAATAGAGACCGTGCCCGACAAGAGCCAATACCGCCGATACGAGTAGGAGCATCAAGCCGCTCACCGCTTGGATGGTGAGGCTCCGTGTCGAAGCCCTTGCCCAGGCTCTTTGCTGCGCAGACGCCAGGATTGGCATCGACCAGACCCGCCACAAGCTCTGGACCGAAGAAAGTGCCGTGCCGAAAAGCGCCATTGCCAGCCCGGCCGCCCACCATTCCGGTCTCAAGGACAAGGCACCCGGAACACTCGCGCCATAAAGCCCGCGTAACGTAGCAGAAACACCCGGCAGCAATGCCGAGGCGACAAAATAGCCGATGATCACACCGATCAGACCGGACAGAAGCGCAAAAGCCGCGATCTCGAGAACCAGCATGGCCGTCAGCGCACGGAGAGAAACGCCGGCCGACCGGAGCGTACGGAACGTGCCGCGCCGCTGTTCGAAAGACAGTCCCGTCGCCGAATAGACGATGAAGAGACCGACAACAAAAGCCAGAAAGCCGAATGCGGTCAGATTGAGATGAAAACTGTCAGTCAGACTGGAGACGTCGGGGCGTTCGCCTGCGGCACGTATCGACAGTTCCGGTGCGAGCGTTTCGAGCGAGGTGAGACCAGGTCTTTGTATGGGCGCAACAACAATCCTGCTTAACGCACCGCCCCGGTTGAGCAGGCGATCGGCAACACCGATGTCGACGAAGGCCGCGTCGTCGGGAAGATCCGTGGCTGTCTTAATGGACAGACCACCGACATCTTTGAGGCGGCTGGCCGTTGCGGCGGAGACAATCAGTTGCCCCGGCTCTCCGACGAAGGCAACGAGATCAGAGGTGCCGGTGACACGAAAACCACCTCCTCCTCCACTTGCCGGCATACTCAGCGGATCGATACCGATCAGCCGGATACGAACCTGCCCGAACCTACGATCACCTTCGATGACAGGCGAAACGTTCCAGCCAGCCCTTCTAAGCCTTGAATAGACTTCTGTCGGAATGCCTCTGCCGTCCCTGTCCACCAGTTGAACAAAGTCATTCTGTTCCAGAACCGATGCTGCCCGCCCATAACTTGCCCGCGCCTCAGCGTTGATCGCCTGCACCCCGGACCAAAGCGCCGTCGCCAGTGCCACACCAAGAATGAGCGTTACGAACTGAAGGGGCCGGTAGCGCCAATGCGAAAGGAGCGCCCGGAAGGCGGGCCAACTCATGCCACCACCTTTCCGCCATGCAGCAGGACGCGGCGATCGAGCTTGTCGGCCACGCGGCTCGAATGTGTAACAAGAAGAAGCGCCATTCCAGCGTTCCTGGTGAGGTCAAGCATGACGTCGATAACGATATCAGCCGTCACTTCGTCAAGATTACCGGTCGGTTCGTCAGCGAGTACCAGCGCAGGTCTTGCCGCGAGTGTGCGGGCAATCGCGACCCGCTGTTGCTGACCACCGGAAAGCTGTTCCGGATAACGTTTCAGGAACGGGTCAATGCCGAGCGCCTGAACCATTTCACGTTCCCAGGCAGGATCAAAACGACCGGCAAGCTTGGCATGGAAAGAGACATTCGCGGCAACGTTGAGGCTTGGGATCAGATTGAATTGCTGGAAGACGACGCCGACATCAACGCGGCGATAATTGGCACGGCCGGTATCATCCAAGTGGGCGATCTCACGCCCATTCACAACAATCGTGCCGCCATCGGGTTTGTCGAGGCCTCCGACAAGATGGAGCAAAGTGCTTTTGCCACTGCCGGACTCGCCGGTCAGTGCAAGGCTTTCGGCCGAATTCAGGCGAAGATCAACACCACGCAATATCTGCGTCGGACCTTCCGCCGTTAAATAGGATTTGGTGATATCGGTCAGTATCAGGGTCATGGATGTCCCGGGCGCAAGCCATGTGTGTTTCGCCTGACTTTATCGGGAACTACACTCACTCGGCAATAAAGCCGTTTCGCTCACGCCAAACGCTCTATACCTGATAGAAAACCACGAGGCGCTTACGCGGCCTCGTGGTTGCCGTGATGATAAGAGAGATTACCTCAGAATTCCTGCCATTCACTCATGTCGAGTGCATTGGCACCCGACGTCATGGCATAGCGCGGCTTCGGCTGACGTTGCTGCGAGACGACAACCACTGGTGCCGGACGTGCCTGATTGGCGACCTTGAACCGGCCGACAAGCTGCGACAGCCCAGCCGCTTCTGCCGAAAGCTTGTGCGTAGAGGCAGAGGTCTCCTCAACCATGGCTGCATTCTGCTGCGTGACCTGGTCCATCTGGTTGACGGCTGTGTTCACCTCGGCAAGCGCAGTCGCCTGTTCCTGCGATGCTGTCGCGATAGAGTGGATGCGATCATTGATCTGGGCAACGTAGTCGCTGATTTCGGTCAAAGCGCCGCCTGTGTCCTCAACGAGCGTGACACCAGACTGAACGCTGGTGGCGGAGCGGCTGATCAGAACCTTGATGTCCTTCGCTGCCACGGCCGAACGCTGCGCCAGTTCCCGTACTTCCTGGGCGACAACCGCAAACCCCTTACCGGCTTCACCCGCACGAGCTGCTTCGACACCGGCGTTCAAGGCAAGCAGGTTGGTCTGGAATGCGATTTCATCGATAACATTGGTGATCTGAGCAATTTCGTCGGAGGCATGCTTGATTTCCGCCATGGCGGTGATGGCACGACCAACGACGTCCGAGGACTTCCCGGCGCGGTCCTTGGCTTCCGACACAATCCTGGTTGCTTCGTGAGCACGATCGGTCGATTGCCGCACCACTGTCGTGATTTCGTCTAGAGCTGCGGAAGATTCTTCAAGCGCCGCGGCCTGCTGTTCGGTTCGCTTGGAAAGGCTATCCGAAGACGTACGAAGTTCTTCGCTGTTCGCGTTCAACGTATCACTTGCGGTGCGAATTTCGCCCACGGTTTCCTGAAGGCTCGCAATCGTGTTGTTGACGTTTTGCTGAAGCTGCTGGAACACGCCCTTGAACTCGCCCGTCATCGTCTGGGTGAGATCACCGCCAGCCAGGAGGCGAACGACCCGGTTGGTCTCGTCTACGCCGGTTTCAACCGACTGCACGAGTGTGTTGATATTGGCGGCAAACTGGTCAAGAGCGTCATCACCATAGCTCGTTCCCACTCTTCTTGAAAAATCGCCGGCTGCCGCAGAGGTCACGACCACAGCCATCCCCTGCTGCAGGCTGTCGCTCTTTTGCCGCATCGCCGCTTCCTGGGCGTTCATGCGCTGCACCTCAAGGCCGTTCTGCTTGAAGACCTCGACTGCCGCTGCCATTTCACCGATTTCGTCTGAGCGCTGCAAAAACGGTACGTCCGCGCGGAAGTCGCCAGCGGCCAAAGTCTTCATGACGCTCGTTACGGTTCTTATCGGATTGCTGATCTGATGCGTCGCGATGTAGAACGCGATCGCTCCGCCGCCAGCAAGTCCGATGATTGTGACGGCGGCCATAATGACCAGTACGCTGGACTGAAACGCCTGGAGGTCGGAACTGATTTCAGCAAGCTTCGCCTGGTTCTGATTAACGACGTCGTCGATTTCTTTCTGATAATGCTTTCTGTTGGCGCGATTTTCTTCGGTGTTGCCGTGAATGTTCGAGGCCGCTGGCCCCTCAGTTACGGCGATGCGTGCCGTCTCTGTCCGGAAGCGGGTAAATGCCGTCGCTTTCTCACGCAGCTCCGAAAAGTCCTTTTTCTGCTCTTCAGGAACCAGAGGCTCCCAGGCATCAAGCAGCGTGTTCATCTTGGCCAGCGATGCGAGCGCACCATCCGCAAACGGCTTTGCCTCTTCGACTGTGGTTGCGGCATACGTGCCGCGAAGGTCCATGACGACCGCCGTGACAAGCTTGTTGAGCGCTTCGCCGTTCAGCGCACGATTGGCTGAATTTTCAAGCCGATCGACACGGGCATCGTAAATGCTGAGGGTGTAAAAACTGATGGTGCCAATGGTGAGCGCAGTCAGCGCCATCACCGCGACGATCGAATAGATCTTGCCACGAATGTTCATGGTTGCTCCGGAAGTATGCAGAATTTTTGAGGGAGGTTGGAGCCTTCATGGCTTCGCGATCGCTTAATTAGTCATAGATGATTAACGCAATATGACCTGGCGCCAATTGATTTGCCGCCTTGAAAACTAGTTGTTGGCGGCACGTTTGAGGCGTGAGATCGAACGTAATACCGGATCGCTATCCAGCTTGAAGTCTTTTTGAACTGAAGAAGTTCGCGAGCGCGGCGCAAGGCGTCATCAACTCATACGCCGGCGGAGAAAGGGCGCGACTGTCGCCAGGGGGCGATTGCGGGAAAAAGAAAGTACAATGTGTCTCAGGAGACAACTGCCGGGCACGCATATCGCTACGCCCGGCAGGTCTGGTGCTTATTCGACCTTGGTATTCTCGATGCTCAGGCCCGACTGGAAGGTCAAGAAGCCCGGCATGTTGGTAAAACCAGTCACACCTTTTTTGATGGCGTAGTTCTGCTCGCGCCACATGAAATAAACCAGCGGTGACAGCTCCAACGCGCGATCGACGAATTTGTCGTAGATCTTTTCCCGCTCGGCCTTGTCGACCGTTGCCCGTCCCGTATCCAACAGCTCATTGATTTGCTGATCGTTGAAGTAAGGGGAATTGTTAGTTCGGACGAGCTTGTCGCCACCGTAATAGTAGTTGCTCAGCCAGTCAGCGTCTGTGATTTCACCCAGACTTCCCAGCACTGTAAAATCATAGTCTGCGGAGGTTGCCTTCGCCATGCGGCTGGCCCAATCCGGCAGATCGAGCGTCACCTTGATGCCAATTTTTGCGAGTTCAGACTGGATTGCGACTGCGGTGTTCTGGTGGAAGCTATATTGCGACGACGCCAGCAGACGAACCTCGAAACCGTCTGGATAGCCCGCCTTCGTCAAAAGCTCTTTCGCCTTGGCGACATCATGTTTGAAGTAGTTCGCCTTGGCGTCGGAATACCCCATGTATCCCTTCGGAATGGCAATGCCATAAATCGGGCTTCCCAGACCGTTGAACGCCGTATTGATGATGACACTGCGATCCACGGCATAGGCAATGGCCTGTCTGACCTCTGGCTTCGAAAACGGCTCGAACTTGGTGTTGAATTGCAGCCCCATGAATGGACCGGTATTTCTGAGAAGTTCTGTCTCCGGACCTTTTTCCAGGTCGGCGGCATCCTTGGCAGGTACGTAGTCGATAATATCGACATCGCCAGACTTTAGCGCGTTTACGCGAGTGTTTTCATCACTGTAGAAGACATAGTGCACTTCATCGAGATCAGGCTTGCCCTGCTTGTAGTAGTCATCGAATTTCTCGACAACGATTTCGCGTCCACGGGTCCAGCTTCCAAACTTGAATGGTCCGGCACCAACCGGCGTCGCAGTCGGGTTGTTTGCGTTTTTCGCGAGCCATGCGGCAGGGACGATGACCGATTCCGGCAACGCAAGATAATCAACGAGGGCGACCGACGGCTTGGATAGCGTGAGCTTTACGGTCTTCTGATCCGGCGTCTCAATCTTCGAAATGATAGAAAGCTCGTTGCGGAAGGCAGCCTTGCCGGCAGGATCAAGCATGTGCTCCAGCGATGCTTTCACATCGGCGGCGGTAACGTCCGTTCCGTCGTGGAACTTGGCAGCGCGCAGGTGGAAGGTGAACTCCTTCGCATCGGGACTGACGTCGTAGCTTTCGGCGAGTTCTGGCGAAATCTTGCCATCGATACCGTAATTGACGAGCCCACGATGAATGGCGAGCTTCACTGTGCGTCCGGACGTCCCAGGCTGGACCACGGTATCGAGCGTCGACGGCTCGCCGGATAAACCGAAATACAGTGTGCCATCAGCCAAAGCCGCCGTGGCAGCTAAGCTCAGGAAACTGCTGGCCAAAGCCAGACGGAGAAATCTCTGCATAATTGTTCCCTTTCGTTGTTGTTTATCAGTTTTCGCGAAGTCTGGGGTCCAGGTGATCGCGCAGCGCGTCACCGAGAATGTTGATGGCAAGAACCGTGAAGGCGAGGCAGACCGAAGGCCATACGACATACATCGGGTTCTGACTGAGATAGCCACGTGCCGTTCCGATCATCTGCCCCCAGGACGGTTCCGGCGGAACGATGCCGAGCCCCAGGAAGCTCAATCCAGATTCCAGAAGGATTGCGGCGGCAATCGTCAGTGTTCCCTGAACCACCAGCGGTGAAAGGATGTTTGGCAAGATCGCCTTGAACACGACGCGCAGATAACTTGCGCCCATGGCATGTTCTGCCTCGATGAATTCCTGACGAATGACCTGCAATGTGGCGGACTGTGCGACGCGGGCAAATTGCGGGATGAAAATGATGCCGATAACGACACTGAGACTGACGACACCGCTGCGCCAGAAACCGACAGCCAGAAGCGCCAGAAGGATTGCCGGGAAGCTCAGCATGATGTCGACGGCGCGCATGACGAAAAATGCGGGCACAGGACGGCTGTAGGCACCGATGATGCCAAATGCCGTGCCGCCGATGGCCGCAATCACCGTCGAGACGACCGCAACGAGGATGGTCGGTCGGATGCCGACGAGAAGACGGGAGAGGATGTCACGGCCGAATTCGTCTGTTCCTAGCAGATATGCAACGGAACTCGTCTGGTTCACGGCGTTCTGATTGATCAGCAGCGGGTCATGCGGCGCGATCGCCGGCCCGACCAGAGCGACTGCGAGAACCGCGAGGACGACGAGCAGGCTTGCAAGAACGAGCGGACGGCGAAAAAGAAGAGACGTCATCATGCGCGCTTCCGACGAATACGTGGGTCGAGCAGGCTATAGAGAAGGTCGACGCACAGGTTGATGAGAATGAAGAGAGCGGCGATCATCAGGATGCTGCCCTGCACAAGCGGATAATTTCTGTTCGATACCGCCGTAACCAGAAGCGTGCTGAGACCTGGCCAGTTGAAGAGAGCCTCGACGAGAACCGTTCCGCCCATCAAGTTGCCGAGTTGCAGGCCAACGATGGTCACGATCGGGATTGCCGCGTTTCGTAGAACATGGAGCCAGATCACTCTACGCTCACGCATGCCGCGTGCACGCAACGAACGAACAAAGTCACGACCGAGTATTTCGAGCATCGAAGACCTGGTCATCCGGGCAATCGACGCGGCCAATCCGAGGCCAAGCGTCAAGGCCGGTAACACGAGCTTCTGGAAATGCAGGAATGCGTTGCGGGAAATGTCTGTGTATCCACTCGACGGCAGCCAGCCGAGGTTCAGGCTGAGCAACAGGATCAGGAGTGAACCAAGGATGTAGACCGGTACGGAGATGCCGAGTGTCGACAGAGATGTCAGCAGACCATCGAGAAAACTTCCGCGGCGCAAGGCGGCGGCAATGCCGACAGGAACACCGATAAGTGCCGCAATCACAATCGCAGCAACGGCCAGTTCCATCGTTTTTGGCAGGCTGGCTGCAACGTATTCGATGACAGGATAGCCATCGAGCGAGTTGCCGAGATCACCGGTCGCGGCCCCTCCAAGCCATTTGACATATTGCGACAAGACAGGCTGGTCGAGGCCAAGCTGCTGGCGCATCGCAGCAACCGTTTCCGGCGATGGGTTACTTTCTGGACCAAGCAGCAACAGGACCGGATCGCCAGGCATGATATACATGATCGAAAATACCAGCGTTGCGATCACCCAAAGCTGAATGAGGGCCGTTACCAGCCGTGAGCCGAGGACGATGATGAAGGAAGTGAACGCTTGCATCGTCAGGCCTCCATGAGTTTGGATTGCGCCTGGCCGATTTTCGGCACCGCGCTGAGGAGTGTCCGCGTATAATCCGCCTTCGGGTTGTCGAAGACGTCACGCGCAAGGCCTGTTTCGACGATCTTGCCCTTTTGCATGACTGCAATCGTGTCGCTGACGTGACGGACGACCGACATGTCATGAGAGATGAACAGATAAGTCAGGTCGAACTCGTGCTGCAGATCCTGCAAAAGGTTCAGGACCTGAGCCTGAACGGAAACATCCAGTGCAGAGACCGCCTCGTCACATATCAAAAGCCGCGGATTGAGCGCCAGCGCACGGGCAATCACGATACGCTGACGCTGACCACCCGAAAACTCGTGCGGGAAACGACCGATCGCATTCCGAGGCAGGCCAACCGCATCAATCAATTTGGCGACACTCGCAACACGATCACGACCGCCCTGATGAATGTCGATCGGCGCGGCCACGAGGTCCAGAACGGTTTGCCGCGGATTGAGGGAACCGTAGGGGTTCTGGAAAACAAGGGCGATGTCGCGGCGCGCGGACCGCATCACGCCGCGATCCAACGAAACAAGATCACGACCGTCGAAATTGATCGAGCCGCTATCCGGTTCGATCAACCGCATTACCAGTCGCGAAAGCGTCGATTTGCCACAACCGGATTCCCCGACAAGACCAAGTGTCGAACGGGGCGCGATCGAGAGGCTGACCTTGTCGACCGCACGGAATGCCTGGGGCGTGGCAAGTGCGCTTTCCCGGACCCAATAAGTTTTCGTCAGGTCGCGAATTTCCAGCAATGGGGTGAGTGATGTATCCGCGGATGCGCGCGGTCTGGCCGGTGTTTTGGCAACACTGCTGGTAATGATACCGTCGTGGCCACGCACGATGATCGGAAGCTGGGTCTTGGGCACCGACATTGACGGCATCGAGGCGATCAGTGCCTTGGTGTAATCGTTCTTAGGATCGGCAAAAAGATCGGCGGTGGCCGCCTCTTCCATCAGGTCGCCGTGATAAATGACGGCGACGCGGTCTGCGACCTCATAGATCACGCCAAGGTCATGGGTGATAAGCAGCACCGCAGCGCCGATTTCGCGATTGAGGCCGCGCAGCAACGTCAGAACCTGTTTCTGCACCGTTACATCAAGTGCGGTCGTCGGCTCGTCGGCAATGATGACTTCCGGTTTGCAGGCGACCGCCATGGCAATCATCACACGCTGACACTGACCACCGGACAGTTCATGCGGATAGGAACGCATGCAGCGCGCCGGGTCGTGTATGCCGACCTTTTCCAGCAGCTGCAGTGCGAGCTTTCCAGCTTCACGACGCGATACATTCTCATGCAGCAGGATCGCCTCAACAATTTGCTGCCCGCAGGTGAAGACGGGATCAAGCGACGCCATCGGATCTTGGAAGATCATCGAGATCCGCTTTCCGCGAAGCTTTCGCAGCACGTCTGCCCGAGCGGTTAGAATGTCCACACCGGCAAATTCGACGCGGCCGCTCGTCACGACGGCATTGCGGGGCAAGAGGCCCATCGCAGCCAGCGACATGATTGTCTTCCCGCTCCCGCTTTCGCCGACGAGGCCGAGTATTTCCCCAGAAACCAATGAAAGGGAAACACCCTTCACCGCCGGGCGCAATTCAGACCCGGATCTGAACGCAACGGAAAGATTGTTTATTTTCAGAATTTCCCTGCCCGGCATACCGCGATCCAATCTGCGATGCGCTCCTGACAGACAGGAGCAGGTTCCCGTTTTTTGCTCACTTATGGAGCTTATTTTTTAACATTAGGCACAAAGCTTCAAACTGCGTCAAGCATACGTTTGCATTTTTGGCGTTTCTTTTCATTTTTGGGAGTTTTTGCAGCTTTTTTAGAATTTCTCCCAAAAAGCATCTTGCCAGATCGAAAAACCGCGCATACCGTTCATGCAAACGAATGCATGACCGCTGGCCAGGCTGGAGGGAACGATAATGACCGCTGGAAATTCCGGCCGGGTGGCGCTTGTCACCGGCGCTGGCAGGGGCATTGGATTGGCAATCGCCCAAGAACTTGCAGCAAACGGCTACCGACTAAGCCTTGGCGCACGAAGTGTCGCAGCCCTCGAGGCCGCCTTCGGTCCCGAGAACGAGCAATTCCACTACGCCTCCTTCGACGCCTATGATCCGGCGAGCGCGGAAGCATGGGTTTCTGGCGCGGTGGAAAGATTTGGAAGAATTGACGCACTCATCAACAATGCGGGCCTGGGTGAGCGCGTCGCGCTTATGGACGACAATGACGAGGCGCTCGACAGGTTGTTTGCGGTCAACGTCAAAGCTCCCCTGCGGATGACACGCCTGTGCATGCCGCATCTGGAAAAGACCGGGACCGGCAGGATCATCAACATTGTTTCAATGTCCGGAAAGCGGGTTCGCAATGCCTTTGTCGGGTACAACATGACGAAGTTCGCGGTCATGGGGCTGACGCACACCACCCGCCATGTTGCGTGGGACAAGGGTGTCAGGGCAACCGCCATCTGCCCAAGCTTCGTACGCACGGAGATGAGTGCTTACACGAACAAGGTCACGCCAGACGAGATGATCCAGCCGGAAACACTGGCGTCGCTTGTTCGCACTGCAATCGAATTGCCCAACACTGCTGCCATGGCCGAGATGCTGGTGAACTGCCGCCTCGAAGACATGCTTTAAACACTATGCCGAGGTCGAACCCATGAGCCGCATTATTCCGGACGCCGTTCCGTCCAGTACGTCCCTGCCAAACAAAGTCGATGTCGTCATCATAGGCGGCGGCATTGTCGGCGTTTCGACAGCGCTTGAGCTCGCAGAGCGAGGTGTCTCGGTCGCATTGTGTGAAAAAGGCCTGATCGCCGGCGAGCAATCCGGGCGCAACTGGGGCTGGGTTCGCCAGATGGGCCGCGATCCTGCAGAGCTTCCACTTGCGATGAAAAGCCTGGCGCTCTGGAAGGGTATGAACAGCCGTATCGGGGAAGAAACCGGGTTCCGGCAGACCGGTATCGTCTATCTGTGCAGGAATGCACGCCAGGAGGCGGAATATGAAGCTTGGCTGGTCCATGCTCAAAAGTTCGGGCTGGATTCCAAACTTTTGCGCAGCGCCGAACTCCGTCAACATCTGCCAGGCATGACGGAGGGTTTCACAGCCGCGATGCATACATCGAGTGATGGACGCGCCGAACCTTTTAAGGCCGCGCCTGCCATAGCCCGTGGCGCCATGCGCGCCGGCGCCCATATCCTGACCGGCTGTGCGGTTCGTTCGATCGAACGTGCGGCAGGCAGGGTCAGCGGTGTCGTGACAGAACGTGGACCAATCGCATGCTCCTCAGTCATCCTTGCGGGGGGTGCATGGTCACGGTTGTTTGCCGGCAACATGGGGATCGACTTTCCTCAACTGAAGATCCTCGGCACCGTTGCCCGTGCAACAGCGGTCGATGGCGTCCCGGATCTTCCCGTCGGAGCCGACAATTTTTCGTTCCGGCGCCGCCTCGACGGGAGTTTTTCGATCGCGATGCGCAATGCCAACATTGCACCGATCGTTCCGGACAGCTTCCGCCTTTTCACCGATTTCGTGCCCACCCTGATCAAAAGCTGGCGTGAACTGACTTTGCGGGTTGGAAACCGCTTTTTGGAAGAATGGAGAACGCCGCGATCCTGGTCGGCGGACGCCATATCGCCGTTTGAACAGGTTCGCATTCTCGATCCGGTTCCTTTCGAGCGTTTCAATCGCGAGGGGCTAGAGCACCTGATCAAGGCATTTCCCGCATTTGCGGGAAGTCGCATCACCCAAAGCTGGGGCGGCTTGATCGACGTCACCCCGGATGCCGTGCCGGTCATCGGCCCGGCGGGCAACATTCCTGGCTTCTACATTGCCAGTGGCTTTTCCGGGCACGGCTTCGGCATAGGGCCGGGCTCCGGGCGTCTGATGGCAGACCTGGTGACCGGCGCGACCCCATGCGTCGATCCCGCACCTTTCCGCTTTGATCGTTTCAAAAAGACCAAGGCAGCCTGATCCGCTTTCGAACAACCTTGGCCAAAGAGGGTAACGTAATGGCATTGAGAATTGGCGTGGATTCTGGTGGTACTTTCACCGATGTCTGCCTCTTCGATGAGGCAACAGGCAAGCTCGACATCTGGAAGGTGCCGTCGACCCCTGATGATCCTTCCCGCGGGATCGCAAACGGTGTTGCAGAGGGTCTTTCCACCGTTGGCAACACGGCCGGCAATATCGCTTTTCTAGGACATGGCACGACAGTCGCCACCAACGCCCTGATTGAACTGAAGGGCGTTGCGACCGGGCTGATCACCACTGACGGTTTTCGCGATCTGCTTGAGATCGGTCGCCAGAAACGGCCAAGCCTCTATGATATGAACGCGGAAAAACCGGAGACACTGGTCAGCCGCGACCGCCGACATGAGGTTCCCGAACGACTGAAAAGCGACGGTTCCCAAGATCTTGCTCTCGATGAGGCAAAACTGCGTGCCGCCGTTCGCGAACTCGCACAGGACGATGTCAAGGCAATCGCGATCTGCTTCCTTTACGGCTTCCTGAATACCGCGCATGAGCGCCGCGTGGTCGAGATGATACGCGAGGAGATGCCGGATGTTTTCATCAGCGCATCCCACGACGTTGCGCCGGAATTCCGCGAATATGAGCGCATGTCGACGACCGTCGTGAATGCCTACCTAGGCCCCGTCATGCAGCGTTACATCGACCGCCTCAAGCAAAGACTGACAGAGCTCGGTGTACCGGTTGCGCCGCAACTGACGCAATCGAATGGCGGCGTTATCGGCTTCGACATGGCTGCGCAACTTCCGGTCCGCACCGTGCTGTCGGGCCCAAGCACCGGCGTCGTCGCGGCCCAGGCGGTTGGCAAAATGGCCGGCTTCGACAACATCATCACCTTTGATGTCGGCGGCACATCGAGCGACGTTGCGCTCCTTCAGGGCGGCATTTGCAAGCTGACCGGAGAAGCCAACGTCCATGGATATCCCATCAAGGCACCGATGCTCGATATTCACACGGTCGGTGCCGGCGGCGGTTCAATCGCTTTTGTTGACTCCGGTGGTCTTCTCAAGGTCGGCCCGCGCTCCGCAGGCGCCGATCCCGGTCCCGTCTGCTACGGACGCGGCAACACGGAAGCAACGGTGACCGATGCCAACATCGTCTTGCAAACCCTCAATCCGGTCGAAATTCTTGGCGGACGCATGAAGGTCAGGCGCGATCTCGCTGTTGAAGCCATCCAGCGCCTCGCTGACCAGCTCGGTCTTGGCCTGATGGAAACCGCACAGGGCATCATTTCCGTCGTAACGGCCAACATGGCCAAGGCCATTCGTCTGATCAGCGTGCAACGCGGCCACGACCCGCGCGATTACGCTTTGATGGCGTTTGGAGGCGCAGGGCCACTGCATGCTGCGCGCCTCGCCAAAGAGCTGGATATGAGCCGTATCATCGTGCCCCTTACCCCAGGCACGCTCTGCGCGCTTGGCCTGCTCCTCACCGATCTGCGTTCCGACTTTGCGGTGTCGCGCTTGATGAAGGTCGATGAAAGCGCCGTCGACCCCATGGTCAGCGGCTTCAACAGCCTGGAAACACAGGCGGCATCCTGGTTCAGTCAGGAAGGAATCGAGGCCGACCGGCAGGTCATCAATCGTACGGCCGATATGCGCTACGTCGGCCAGAACTATGAATTGCAGGTCCAGGTCCCTGCGGGACCGGTCGGCAGTGACACGCTTGAAGCGCTGGTAAAGGGTTTCGAGCAAGCGCACCTGCAGCGCTTCGGCTTTATAGCCGAGGGCGAGGCTATTCAGATTGTTACCCTGCGCCTCGAAGCCGCTGGCCTCGTCAACAAGGCCCAGTTCACACCGCAGCCGGATGCTGGCCCGGCCTGCGATGCCGCCATCATCGGCACGCGCGATGTCTATATGGACGAAGTCAGGGATTTCGTGCCCTGCCCCGTCTACACCCGTGAAAAGCTCAAGCCCGGCAACCGGATCGCCGGTCCGGCGATCGTCGAGCAGATGGACACCACAACTGTAATCTTGCCGGATATGCAGGGCGTGGTCGACCCTTACCTCAACCTCATTCTGGAGATGCGCGCATGACCAAGATCGACCCAATTACCGTCGAAGTCATCGGCAGTGCACTGACCTCGATCGTTGAGGAAATGGGAGAGGCGCTGGTCCGGGCCAGCTACTCCACCAACATCAAAGAGCGACGCGACTGCTCGACGGCCCTGTTCGATCGCAATGGCAACACCCTCTGCCAGGCTGAACACATCCCGATGCATCTCGGCAGCTTCATTGGCATCATTCCGCACATCAACAAGCGTTATCCCGCCGATGACATCAAGCCCGGCGACGTCTTCATCGGCAACGATGCCTATGAGGGCGGCGCAACCCACCTGCCCGACATTGTTCTGGCCGAGCCGATCTTCCATGGCGACACCATGGTGGGTTGGGCCGTCAACACCGCTCACCACGCCGATTTCGCCGATCGTGGTCATGCTCATATTTACCAGGAAGGCATTCGCATTCCGCCGGTGCGGCTCTACCGCGAGGGTGTCTTGCAGAAGGACCTTCAGGACCTGTTTCTTCTCAACTGCCAGGTTCCTCACGAACGCCTATCCGATCTCAGGGCACAGATGTCGGCGAACCGTCTCTGCGTTCGCCGTATGCAGGACCTTTGCACGAAGTACGGTGCAGA
The DNA here is from genome assembly GCF_044772305.1 of Agrobacterium sp. NPDC090273. NCBI lineage: Bacteria > Pseudomonadati > Pseudomonadota > Alphaproteobacteria > Hyphomicrobiales > Rhizobiaceae > Agrobacterium > Agrobacterium sp. NPDC090273. The sequence goes on along the minus strand of NZ_JBIVYN010000009.1, from coordinate 34,734 downwards.
CAAGGTTCTGGCCGCGGGCGACGCGCTGCAAGATTATGCCGAGCGCAAGATGCGCGCCGGTATCGCAGCCATTCCGGATGGGACCTACTCATTTACCGACTATTTCGACAGCAATCAGTTTGCCGCAGTGATGGAGTTTAAAGTCGACATCACCGTCAAGGGCGACGCGATGCATCTGGCCTTCGACGCGCCACCCCAAGTTGCTGCCGGCCTCAACGTGATCTACACCGCCCTGCTCGCGACCTGCTACTACGCTGTCAAAGCTGTGATTGATCCGACAATCCTGCCCAATGCCGGCCTGTCTCGGCCGATCACGGTGGAAGCACCCTATGGATCGCTGCTTAACTGCAAACATCCGGCTGCCGTCGATGGCCGCATCGCAGCGTGCCAAAGGGTCGCCGATCTCGTCCAAGGTGCGCTTGCGAAAGCCTTGCCCGGCAAGGTGACTGCAGCAGGAAATGGTGCCTGCACCGGCGCCCTCTTCACCGGCACCCGTGAAGACGGCTCGCTCTGGGTTTACCTCGAAACAATCGGTGGCGGCGCTGGCGCGAGGCCGACGGCAGATGGCCTGAGCGGCGTACACGTCCACATGACAAACACCTCCAACCTGCCCGTCGAAGCGCTGGAGCTGGAGTATCCCCTCACCCTGCTGCGCTACGAACTGGTCAACGGATCGGCCGGTGCGGGCACGTGGCGCGGCGGTATGGGCCTTCGCCGTGTCTACCGCATCGAGGCAGATTGCCGCTTCAGCGTGGAAGGTGGCCGTATCGCTGTCTATCCCTGGGGCCTCGACGGCGGCTTACAGGCGACCGGCTCTCAGTTCGATTTCGGAAATGGCCAGAAAAACCTGCCAGGAACCGTACAGCTCAAGGCCGGCCAAATCGTCGAATTGGTCACTCCTGGCGGCGGCGGCTACGGCGTGCCATCGGGCCGATCCGTCGACGACATTGAACGGGATTTGCGCGAAGGCCGGATCACAGCCGATTTCGCAGAACGTATCTACGGCTACCAAACTCAACACGAAACACATCGGGCAGCGATCGCCTGATTGTCGAACACCACTCGAAAATGGAAGGAATTCAAACGTGGTCAAGGTAACGAAAGTCAAGTCGGGCAGCCTTTACGAAGAGAAGGAAAGCTACTCACGCGTCGTGGCGGTGGACAATTGGGTATTCGTCTCAAATACGGCTGGCCGCAATTATAAAACCCGCGAAATGTCGACCGACCCCGTAGAACAGGCCAAGCAATGCTTCCACAACATTGAAGGCGCGCTGGCCGCCGTGGGAGCAACACTCGCTGACGTCGTACGCTCGCGGGTCGTCATCCCGAACGTGGACGATGCCCCGTCGGTGATGGCCTATGTCGGTGAAAAATTCCGTGGCATCGATCCATGCAGCACCGTTACATGCCCTCCGCTTGGAGGTCCTGATTTCCGCGTCGAGATCGAAGTGACTGCATATAAGGGTGTCGGTGCGGCCGGCTCCGAATATATCAACGTAAGCCTCTAAAAAAGTACCGGCCAGTCCCAGACGGACTGGCCGGTACTTTAGAGCATCCTTGAGTTGAGCCATCAGCTTTCAGTTTTCTCACCCTGTCTGTAAGATGCGCCGAAACCGATAAATTCGAGGACTTCCTTTTGGCCGATACCAATCCCACCCAGGTAGACGATTTCCTGCCAGCGGAACGGCGTGAAAAAATCATGGAGTGGTTCGCGGCCAATCAGGTGGCGTCGAGCCAGGAACTCGCCAAACGCCTTAACACGTCGATTTCCACAATTCGGCGCGACCTGGACTACCTGGCGACACAGGGCATTGTTCGCCGAACCCATGGCGGGGCCGTGCGTGTTCGCCGCAACACAACATATGAGCCCCTCGTTGAAGAGGCTCGCCAGACGTCTGTTGAAGAAAAACGGGCCATTGCTGCCGCTGCCGCCAAGGTTTTGCAGCCCGAGCAAAGCATTCTGATCGATTCCCGCTCGACACTTCATCAGTTTGCCTATGCTGTTGCCGATCTGACGATACCGCTGACCGTTGTGACCAACGATGTCCACGTCGCCTTTATTCTTGCCAACAAACCCCACATCAAACTTGTGGTGCCTGGTGGCATCTGTCGCCCCGGCGCCTACTCGCTACTGGGAGAAACCGGCATCAACTTCGTCCGCGAACTCCGCTGCGACCACTTTTTCCTTTCCTCGCAGGCCGTCGACACCGAATGTGTCAGCGACACTTCACTGGAACTGGTCCAGCTTCAAAAGGCGATGATTGAAGCAGCTGCAGAGACTACGCTTCTCGTCGACAGCAGCAAGTTTGGCAGCCGGACGATTTACCGCACGGCTCCCATCGAGAGCCTCACCCGTATTATCACCGACGAAGGCCTCGATCCCGAAGAGAGAGCCAGATATTCCCTCCTTGTACCGCAACTCGTGATCGCGCCTTATCTGGATGAGCCACAGGAGGAAACCGAATGAGAGTGCTGACATCCAAGACTGCGACTGAAGCATCGTGAAGGGTATGGAAACTCAAAAAGAACGGCCCGCAGCGGCGATCACGATCGTCGACATCGCGCGACTGGCTGGCGTCAATCCTTCCACGGTGAGCCGTGCATTGGCGGGTTCTGAAGCAGTTACAGAACAGACCCGCAAGCGAATACGCGAGATCGCGCAGGCCAATGGCTACGTTGCCAATCACAACGCCCGGCGCTTGAGATCGCGCAAGGCTGGTCAGGTCCTTGTTATGCTGCCCAACATTGCCGCCTTCTCGCACCCTCAAATCATTTCGGGGATCGAGGATGCGCTGGAAGAACACGGCATCGGTGTTATCGTCGGAAGCACGAAGGGAAATGCCGAGCGCGAAACCGCGCTCGCGGAGCAACTCGTCACCGGAGCAGCAGATGGTGTTATCGTCCTCACGGGACGAATTCCTGAAAGCATATCGGCGTCTCCGCACTATCGACACCGCATCATTGCCATTTCACGTCCTGTCGACACCGCGGATGTCGCCTTCGTGGGGATCGACGACAGGCAGGCCGCATATGATGCGACCCGGCATCTCCTCTCGCTCGGCAAATCGGAAATCGTTCATTTGAGCGGTCCAAGCGATAGCCCGATCTTCACCGCACGCGCCAGAGGATACACCGATGCAATGACTGAAGCGGGTTTGGCAGGCAGGGTTGAAGTCATCCATCTCCCCACCTTCACGATCGATGCCGGTCGCGCCGCTATGCAGCAATTGCGTTCAAGAGAAGCGCCTCTCAACGCGATCCTCTGTGCAAGTGACGAACTTGCTTTCGGAGCAATCCAGGTCGCGAAGGAACTGGGAATCAGGGTTCCAGAGGATGTCGCATTTGTCGGTTTCGACGACCATCCTGTCAGCGGCGCCTTCACGCCGCCTCTCACCACAGTCAAGATACCCCGCCATTCGCTTGGTTACACCGGTGCAAAAGCCCTGATGCAGCATCTGGAAGACGGCAACGTTTCCTCAACCACAGAATATCTTCCTCATACGCTTTGCATAAGAGAAAGCTGCGGCTCGAAACAGTGAGACAATCTTATACAGCAATGTGTTTTTCCGAGCAGAAGATTATCCTCGAAGCGCATCCACGAACAGCGTTCTGAACGCCTCTGCATCCACGCCCGTGACCACCGTACAATTCGGCACGCGTCCCGCAAGATGGCGCTCGCTGACCGCTGCGACCACTTGGCCAGCCGCAGCGCCGCTATCGGTGTAGATAGAAACATGCGCGTCGACCGTCTTGAAGATTTCAGGCTCCAACATATAGGCGATGGCAGCGGGATCGTGCAGGCACGGATCTTTTGAGCCGTAATGGATCAGCAAATGCGCAGCCTCGCGTGCAACGGGCGTGTCAATTGCCTGCATCTGACGGATCATATCCTCGGTGACGGTTGCCTGACGGGTAACGTCAAGACCGAGCATCGTGATTGGGATGCCACTGTCGAAAACGATGGCGGCTGCGTGCGGGTCGACCGCGAAGTTGAATTCGGCCAAAGGCGTTGTATTGCCCGGGCAGAATGCGGCACCACCCATTATGGTAACTGCACTGACGAAATTCGGGAGGTCCGGATCGAGAAGCAGCGCCATCGCCAGATTGGTGAGCGGACCTGTCGCGCAGATGTGCAGTTGCCCTTCTTGACGTGCGATCCGCGATATCGCGTTTGCAGCATGCCCCTCGCGCAGCGCCATGCTGGCTGCAGGCAATGTGCTACCAGCAAGCCCATCTGAACCGTGCATGATCGAAACACGGCCACGTGACGCCATGATCGGCCGGGCTGCGCCGGAGTAGACGGCAATATCCTGCCGTCCACACAGTTCAAGAATACGTCTTGCGTTGTTGACGACCGGCTCCAGTCCGACATTACCAGCAACGCAAGTGACGGCTACCATATCAAGCGCATCGGTTCGGCCGAGAGCCAGAAGCATTGCCAGCGCATCGTCGGCACCGGGATCACAGTCATAGAGGAAACGTAAATCGGCCATGACGTGTCTTAGTCCTTGTCGATCAGGAAACGGGCAGCGTCAGGTGCCCAACCGAAGCGTACTGTCGAGCCGACCTCCACGTCACCGGCCGTGGCAGGCGCACGGGCGATGATTTCCTGCTTGCCAGCATCGATAATGACACGCAGTTCCGAGCCGCCATAGACGGTCTCGCGGACGCGTCCCTCGCACTCACCGTCACCCAGTGTGATGACTTCCGGGCGAACGACAATAGCGCCTTTCGTGCCGTCAGCCGGTGCTGTACCAGGAATGGGCAGGATACCGATCGCCGTCTCGAGTTTGCCGGCCTTCACCGTTCCGCGAATGATTGAAGAAACCCCAATGAAATCTGCCACGAAAAGGTTCTGCGGCTCATCATACATCTGACGAGGTGTGCCGAGCTGAGCGATCTTGCCATCATTCATCAGGCAGATGCGATCGGAGAGCGCCAGTGCTTCTTGCTGATCATGGGTCACGAAAATAATCGTAGCACCGGTCTCGCGGTGAATGCGTTTGATCTCGATCTGCATGACTTCACGCAGCTTCGCGTCAAGCGCGCCGAGCGGTTCGTCCATCAGGATGATGGCAGGATCGTAGACCAGGCAGCGCGCGAGCGCGACGCGCTGTTGCTGCCCGCCCGAAAGTTGCCAAGGAGAGCGCCCGGCCGCATGGGCGAGGCCAACAGTTTCGAGGGCCTTGGCAACCTTGGTATCGATCTCCGACTTTGGCAGACTACGCATTTTGAGTGCGAAACCCACATTTTCTGCCACCGTCATGTGCGGGAAGAGCGCGTAGTTCTGGAAGACGACACCGATGTCACGCTTGTTGACCGGCGCATGGGTCTGATCCTTACCGTCAATGATGACATTCCCGGATGTGGGCTCCTGCAGGCCGCAAATGAGTTGCAGCAGTGTGGTCTTGCCGGAACCGGATGGCCCCAGCAGTGTCAGAAGTTCCCCCTTACGGACTTCGAGATTGACGTGATCAAGGGCAATGGTTTGGCCGTAACGCTTGGCGAGGCTCTGAACCTTAAGCTTGATGTCCTGAGTGGTGACAGAAGCGGCAGACATATTGAATGGAGTTCCTTTGGTCGTGATGGGGGAGGCAGACGTGCGCATGTCAGCGCGGCCTTGCCTTTTCAGCGATGACGAAAAGCACTGTCACCACCGCCACGATGAAGACCGAGGCCGCAGCCAGGGTCGGTGAAATACTGAGAATGATATCGTCCCACATCTGCTTTGGCAGCGTCTGCTTGACGCCTGCCCCCACAAACAGCGCAATAGTCAGCTCTTCGAAGGAGTGCAAAAGCCCAAACAGGAATGCCGCAATGGCGCCACCCTTTACGAGGGGAAGAAGGACGAGGCGAACCTGCTGCCAGCGGCTTGCGCCGAGCGTGGCTGCCGCCTGCAGAAGGCGCCAGTCGAACCCGCGAAATGTCGTCAGCAGAATAACGAAAACAATGGGCATGGCCGAAAGTGTGTGGCCCAGAATGATTCCTGTATCGGTTGCGATCAGACCAACCTTTGCCAGCACATAGAAGAGCGATACCCCGATCACGATATTGGGTACGATCATCGGCAGCATGAACGACAGGAAAATCAATCCACCGGCCTTGCGCTGCGTGCGCGCCAGGCCATAGGCCGCAAGACCCGAGATGATGGTCGCGACAATACCGGTCGCGATCGCAACGATGACGGAACGCGTGGTGGCACCCATCCACTGGTCAGAACTCAGATAGGTCTGGAACCAACGCAGCGAGAAACTCTTCGGCGGGAACTCGAGGAAGCTCGAGCCAGAAAATGCCATCGGTGGGAAAGCCAGCACCGGTATGATCAGAACCGCAATGACGATCCAGACGAAAACGGTGAAGACCGTCCGACCGAGACGGACCGGAAAAAGATTTGCGATGAAATCGCTGACGCCCGCGCCGATCTCCACAACGGCGCCACCGATAGCACCGATAACACCCCCGCGTTTTACCGCGGCACCGTTTCCGGAAACGGCCGACATGCCGAAAAAGCGGTCGTAGACGGCAATGGTGATAAGGGTCACGGCAAGAAGAAGTGCGGCAAGGGCACCGGCAAGGCGCAGGTTGAAGAGTTGCTGTACCTGGGTGATCATCATCTGGCCGATCACCGTTTCGCGCGGAGATCCCAGCAATGCCGGGGTAATGAAGAAACCAAGCCCCATGACAAAGATCAACAAACCCGCCGCGGCAACGCCCGGCATGGAAAGTGGCACGAAGATACGCCAGAAGGACTGGCTGCGGCTTGCCCCCATCGTCATCGCCGCCGGGATCAGGCGGCCATCGATCGTCAGCATGGTTGGTAGCATAGTAAGGATCGCGACCGGCAACATGGCATGCGCCATGCCGAAGATCACGGCACCGCGTCCATAAAGCAGGTCGAGTTGCGTATCGAAGCCCATGCCGGTCAGCATCTGGGCGACGATGCCCTTGCGGGCGAGAAGCACGATCCAGGCAAAATTCTTCAACAGCGGACTAACCCAGAAAGGCAGAAGGACCAGCCACATGGCCATTCTTCGGCGGCGTTCCGGCATTCCTGCCAGCCACACCGCGATCGGATAGCCGACCAAAAGGCAGACAATTGTAACCTGCGCAGCAATGGCAAACGTATTGGCCAAAACCTTCACATAAACGCCAGCAGAGAACATCTGCTCGTAAACGCTAAGGTCGAAGGAACCGGACTTCGGATCGACGAAAGATTGCCAGATGAGTGCGCCTGCCGGAAGGATCAGCAACAGCGCCATATAGACAAGCCCCGGCGTCGAGAGCCAGAGGCTGTCCAGCCGCAGGCGCTTGCGAGAGATTGTGTCTTTGGCAGAGAGTTCAGCCATTGGGGGTCCTGTTCGTTGAAATGGCCCGTCCCGCGCATCGCGGAACCGGGCCACCCATGTCATTTATGGAGCCCCGCCGATAGGCGGGACCTGAAGCTCAGGCGGCGCAGATCAGCCAAGGATCCACTGTTCGAAGCGCTGGGTCAGCGCATCCTGATGTTCAGCCCAGTATGCAGCATTGAGAACCGTCAGCCCCTTGATGTTGGCAGGGGCAGTCGGCAGAAGCTCTGCCTTTTCCGCACTCAGATGTTCATAGGCCTTCATGTTGGTCGGGCCGCAGGCAAGAACGTCAGTGTAGGCTGCCTGACGCTTGGGATCGAGGCACCATTCGATGAACTTGCGGGCAAGATCCGCCTTTTCAGTGTTGCCTGCAATCGTCCAGCCATCGATGTTGAAGAGGCCACCGTTCCAGACGATACCTGCCGGTGCACCCGCATTGATCGCCGCCTGGGCGCGGGTCGACCAGGTCGACATCATGTCCAGTTCGCCGTTCTGCAAAAGTTGCGTCGCATGCGCGCCGGATGTCCACCAGATGTCGATATTGGACTTGATCTTGTCGAGGCTCTTGAAGGCGCGATCAACATCAAGCGGGTAGAGCTTGTCGAGCGGAACGCCATCCGCGAGCAACGCCATTTCCAATGTGGTCACCGGGCTGCGCCACAGGCCGCGACGGCCCTTGAACGCCTCGGTGTTCCAGAAATCGGCCCAGCTCGACGGGACCGTCTTCACCGTATCTTTGCGATAGCCCATGGCGAGCGCGAAGATGGCAACACCGGCAAAGTCGGGCTCGAAGGTATGCGGGGTGAAGTCGTCCTTGTTCGGCACTTCGATGTTCAGCGGCAGCATGTAATTGTCGCCAAGTTTACGGATACGCAGAACGTGTTCAGGCGTCATCAGTGCAACGTCAAACAGTTTCGTATCCGTATCGATCGCCATCTTGTACTGCGGGATCGGGTCAGGCTCATTGGTGTTGGTCTGGATCGTGACACCCGTCTCGGCAGCGAAGGTATCATAGAACGCAACTTTAAAGCCTTCGTAGAAGGCACCGCCCATGTCGCGCACGACAAGCGTTTCGCCAGCGAAAACACGGTTGCCTTTGAGAAGGACCGGCGCCGCAAGTGCCATGGCAGCAAGCCCTGTCGTCGTTTTCATAAAGCTGCGGCGTGAAACGTTATTGTTCATTTTACCCTCTGAGTTTGTTTAAACCTTCATCAATTACTTTTCCCGTCCGCATGGCTTCGGTAAATTACATTTTTCCGTGCATCTGCTTTGGTACATGCGAAGCAAGCGGGCGCCGGCTTGCACAAAACCGAACAACGGCCGATGCAAGAACGCTGTCGCAGATGTGAAGCTGGCTTTCCTCAATGAATTCGTCGGGACGGTGTCCCTGCTCCATGCTACCGGGCCCACAAATCACAACCGGGACGTCAAGCGCCTGAGCGAACAAGCCGGCCTCCGTGCCAAAGCTCACCCGACATTCCTTGCTGCCCTTGGGCAGACATTGGGCAAAGGCCTGAACAACTGGATGATCTCCATCGATCGAATGGCCGGGATAGTTGCCGTTGATTTCAATGTCGATTGCCGCTTCCTTGAAGCGCTCCTTATAGGGAGCAACTGCAGCGGCACCGGCCTTTCGGACCTGCTCTGCGAGAGCAAGCGGGTCGTCTGCGGCCATCATCCGGCATTCCATCAGAAGCTCGGCATGATCAGGCACAAGGTTGACTGCAGTCCCGCCAACCAACTTGCCCACATGCACCGTTGCGTAAGGAACTGAGTATCCTGGCTCGCGCGGACCACGGGCCTCGATATCATCCTGCAGGCGGCGCAAACCCGAAATGAAATCAGAGGCTATATGCAACGCATTCAGCGCAAGAGGTGCTTCGGCCGAATGACGCGGAACACCGGTCGCTTTTACCTGGAACGCCATCTTGCCCTTGTGACCCAAGCCGAGCTGCATTGATGTCGGCTCACCGACCACAATCAGATCGGGCAGGATATCGCGGGCCGCAATTTCTTCCAGCATGGGCCTGACACCAACGCAGCCGATCTCCTCGTCATAGGAAATCGCAAACCAGAGCGGCGAGGCGAGGCGCGTTCCATCGATGCTTTCTGCCAACGCCAAAGCAGAGGCGACAAAGCCCTTCATATCGGTCGTACCGCGACCGTAAAGCCTGCCATTTTGACGCGTCATCGCGAAGGGCGGAACAGTCCAGTCCTGACCTATCACCGGCACCACATCAACATGGCCGGAAAGCATGAGCCCGCCCGGAACATCTGGTCCCAGACGCGCCAACAGGGCCGCTTTCTGTCCGGTGGTGTCATAGAAGCGTTCACAGACAGCGCCAGCATTTGCCAGCGCTGAGTCAATTTCTTCTATCAACGGCAGATTGGTATCCGAACTCACAGTGGGATAGGCGACCAGCCGCGCCAACCAGTCCTGCGTCGCGGTCACAGCTTTGCTTCCGCAGCATCCATCGCCGCGTTAATGTCGCTGATAAGGCCAGCAACTTCCGCTTCGGGAATGGATAGACGCAGACGACGCTCGAGCGAGGTGAAAATGCCGAAGAACGAGTTCGAGCAATGGTTGAGCATGCGCATTGCGTCGTCGTTGGAAATACTGCACCGCTTCGTCAGATACGCCGAGATATGTTCGCAGGCGATGGCATTCGGCAGAACGTAAGCCGGTTGCGTATCATAAGCGATCCGGCGGAACGGAAGAACCGAAGGCTTGATTGCCAGATCGGCAGAGAGTTTCGGATCACGAGAGGACGCGCCGACAACGATACGAGCCTCTACACCCTCGAGCACCCAGCGACCAAGGGCCGGGTCCCAGATCGCCAGATCCGAACCTTTCAGGATGATTTCCACCCGTTTGCTTTCGCCAGCCTCCAGAACCGGCTTGGCGAAGCCTTTCAGTTCCTGCGGCGAACGCTTCAACCGCTTACCGCGAGCCTGCAAGTAGAGCTGTGTGATTTCGGCACCGGCACGATCACCGGTGTTGGTAACGGTGAATGCAACAGTAATCTCATCGCGAAGCCCGATCTCTGATGAGGAGAGCGTGAGATCGGAATAAGCAAACGTCGTATAGCTCAGGCCGTGACCGAAGGGGAAAAGCGGTTCGATTTCGCGCAGATCATAGGAGCGGTACCCGACATGGATGCCCTCTCCATAGATGTGCCGGCCGTTTTCACCGGGGTAGTGCAAGAAACCCGGCACATCGGCCAAACGCTTCGGGAACGTGACGGAAAGCTTGCCGGACGGATTGACTTTTCCCGTCAAGACATCTGCGACGGCACCGCCCATGGCCTGGCCTGAATAGAAGGTGACCAGCACAGCGTTGACCTGTTCAATCCACGGCATTTCGACTGCATCGGGGCAGGCAATCACGACAGCGACCTTGTCTGAAACGGCTGCCAGTGCAGCAATCATCTCATCCTGTCCGGGGCCTAGCGCCAGCGTGGTTCTATCTGAACCTTCACCATCATAGGCGCCTTCCGTCGACGTATAGACGAGAACAAGATCGGCCCCTGCTGCCAACGCGAGCGTTTCTGCGTCGGCTGTTTCCCGGAAAGTCAGAGCATGACCTGCGCCGAGCGCCTGTTGTAGCTGCTCCAGTGGCTGATCGACCATCGTCGGTATTGTCGTCGCGCAACCGGAACCCTGAATAACAGGTGTGCCCGCATCACGGCCGACCACCAGGATATTTTTCATGGCAGGCTGGATTGGCAGCAAAGCCTTATTGCGGACGAGCACCATGGAAGCCGCAGCCATTGCCCGCGCTTCGGCATGATGGTCGTTTGCCGTGTAAACAGGCACCGGCGCCTTGGCACCAGCATTACAACGCTCGATCATATCGAGCATCCGCTGGCACGACAGATTGGCAACTTCTGCCGGTATGGATCCATCGTTGAGCGCTTCCAGCAGATCCGCTTTGCGGCGTGGGCTTTCCGGCATATCGAGGTCACCGCCAGCCATCAATGAAACGGCACGATCCTTGATGCCATGCCAGTCGGAAACGACAACGCCTTCATAACCCCACTCTTTGCGCAGAACCTGATCGAGAAGCCAGGGGTCTTGAGACGCCTGAACGCCGTTCAGACGATTGTAGGACGACATGATCGTCCAGGGCTTCGATTGCTTGATAGCGATCTCAAAACCCTTGAGATAGATCTCGCGCAGCGCGCGTTCTTCAACGACGCTGTCCATCGTCGTGCGTTCAACTTCGGAGTTGTTGCAAGCGAAGTGTTTGAGCGAGGTACCAACGCCCTGAGACTGGATGCCCTCGATAACGGCAGCCGATAGTTTGCCTGTCACCAATGGATCTTCCGAGTAATACTCGTAGGAACGGCCGGCCAGGGGTGTGCGACGGAGATTGATGCCAGGCCCGAGAAGCAGGTGGACACCCATGGCTCGGCATTCTTTACCGAGCAATTCTCCCAGCCGTTGCATCAACCCTACGTCCCAGCTGTTGCCCATTGCCGAGCCGTTCGGAAAACAGGTTGCCGGCTTCATTTCGCCCCAGGCGATCGCGACATCGCTGGCACGCTGATTGACGACGGAGAGAAACGCATCGAGGTCCATACCACCGCGTTCATCGCTGTCGATCTGTGGAATTGAGTAACGAACGCCGTAGGTACCGTCAGTCATGACAATTGGCTTGATGCCGTAAGCAGGCACTGCCGCCGTCTTCCACATGCCGAAGCCGGAAAGGAGGTCGACCTTTTCCGCATTGGTCATCGCTTCAGCGATCGATGCAGTGTTCTGGTTTGCGGACTGGCTCTTCTCTAACATGCTTGGCTCCGTAATGCGGCGATCGCCGACCTGTCAGTGCGGCGTTGGCGCGCACACTGTCAGTCGATGGCAAAAAAGAAAAATAAGATATTCGGAACTGGTGCTTAGAAAAAAACGAGCCTAGCGCTATTCCGTGCGGCGCAGATTAAGGATCGGCGCTTCCATACCTGGTACGTAGTTGTCAGAAATCAGGTTACGGCAATGCTCTTCAAAAGTACGCACAAGCCGGGTGGAAACCTGCTGGCCGATTCGGATGAGGCCTATGCGCATGGGCTTGTGTTCACCTGACAGCCGAAGACTGACAAGCCGCTTGCCGTCCAGCGCCGCCTTATTCTTCGGTCGGACATTGGCAAGCGTGTAACCGTAACGGTTGCCAACCATCGTGCGGATGACCTCCTGATGCTGGATCTGCGCAACGATGTTGGGTGTTGCACCGGCGGCTGCGAACAGTCCGAGGAAATAATCGCGTGAAAGCGGCAGATCGAGGAGGATGAACTCGTGCTCTTCGAGTTCGGAGAGCGAGATCGCTGAGCGCTGCGCCAACGGATCTGTTTCCGCCACCTGAACGTAAGGGGGAAGCTCGGCAAGCGGCGTAAACTCAAACCCTTCAGGAACAAGAAGATCGTAAGAGAGAGCAATATCGAGCTCGGCGCGCTCCAGCCGCGTCAACAAGGTACGGTGATCGGCTACGGTCGGCCGGACGGTGACGCTCGGATAAGCCGCCTTGAAGCTTTGGCTGACTTCCGGCAAGAGCATGGGCGCGAACGTCAGGAGACATCCAAGCGATAGGGTTCCACGGATTTGCTCGGTGGCCTCCGACGCCGCCGTGTAAAGGTTCTGAACCTGCTCGATCACCGCTTTTGCCTGCAGCAATAGCTTTTGACCGGCGGGCGTCAAAGACAGACCCTGCGCGTGGCGTCGAAGGAAAAGCTGGGTGTTGAGTTCGATTTCCAACTGCGAAATCGCAGTAGAGATAGACGGCTGCGAGACGTGGATCCGGTCCGACGCCAAGGTGATCGACCCGGCTTCGGCCGTCGCAATGAAGTATTCGAGCTGACGCAAGGTGAAACGCATTTGAGGCCCCGGTGCCGAGTGCCGCGCAGGCTGCGCGACGGTATGCCTATGCCGAATTTAACGGCTACGGAGGGGAGTTTAATATTTGCCGTTTGTTGAAATGTAAATCTTCTAACAGCGCTCCTCCGGTAGACGCCTGATCGTACGCCACTGCACTGCTTTCGCCAATCCTAACCAGTGCTGCAGCAAATCGTAATTTTCCGAATGCAACGCGTTCGCTAGAGCGGAACGATAGCTGACGCCGATCGGCGGGTTGCGGCGAAACAGAAAAGGGCGAATGCATGTCAGTCGAAAAGATCCATACGCTGGTTGTCGGAGCTGGCCAGGCCGGCGTGGCCATGAGCGAACATCTGAGCCGCAACGGCGTCGACTATCTCGTCCTTGAACGCGGCCGCATTGCCGAGCGCTGGCGGTCGATGAGGTGGGACTCTCTCGTGGCCAATGGCCCGGCCTGGCACGATCGCTTCCCTGGCATGGATTTCCCGGGGCACCCGGACGCATTTGTACCCAAGGATGGCGTCGCCGACTACTTCGAAGCCTACGCAGGGCTGCACAAAGCGCCGATCCGCTGTGGCGTTGAGGTGGTCAAGGTCGAGCGTCTCGAAGACCGTCCGGGTTTTCGCGTCGAAACAACCGATGGTGTCATCGAAGCCCTGAATGTCGTTGCAGCCACCGGACCGTTTCAAAAGCCATCCATTCCACCAATCGTTCCTGCGGATGCCGGTGTCACGCAGATGCACTCGAGCGACTATCGCAACCCCTCCCAACTCCCCAATGGTGCAGTGTTGGTTGTCGGCGCCGGCTCCTCCGGCGTCCAGATTGCCGAAGAGCTTATGCTTGCCGGTCGCAAGGTCTATCTTTCCGTTGGCCCGCATGACCGTCCTCCGCGTGCCTACCGTGGCCGCGATTTTGTCTGGTGGCTTGGCGTTCTCGGCAAATGGGATGCACAGGCCCAAGCGCCGGGATCGGAGCATGTTACAATCGCGGTCAGTGGCGCACGCGGCGGCAAAACAATCGATTTTCGCCTGCTGGCGTCACAGGGCATGGTTCTGACAGGCATGACCGGCGCTTACCGTGACGGGTCGCTTTCTTTCGCAGACGATCTCAACCGTAACCTCGATCGTGGCGATCAGAACTATCTCTCATTGCTCGATGAGGCAGATGAATTTGTCATGCGCAATGGTCTTGATCTGCCGGAAGAGCCGGATGCCCGCACCCTCGGACCAGGCGTTGACTGTGTGAGCAATCCTTTGCTTGAACTGAACCTGCACAAGGCCGGTATCACGACCATCATCTGGGCGACCGGATTTACCTCGGACTATAGCTGGCTTCAGGTCAACGCCTTCGATGACGCTGGTCGCCCAAAACATCAGCGTGGCGTTTCTCCCGAAAAGGGCATCTATTTCCTCGGACTGCCTTGGCTGTCGGGCCGTGGTTCCAGCTTCATCTGGGGCGTGTGGCACGATGCCAAGCATGTCGCGGACCACATCCTCATCCAGGAGAATTATCTGGCCTACGCCCCACAGGACTAACCGTTCCATACGACCAAAACGATATCGCCGCATAAACCACGGAGAAAAGAATGGCACATACGCGCATTCGCAAGTTCAACACCAAAGAAACCTATCCGGAGCAGAATCTCGATAACGACCTCTGCCAGGCTGTCGTTGCGCGCGGCACGGTAATCTTTCTGCGTGGCCAGTGCCCGCAGGATCTCGATACGGCCAAAAACATCGACAGCCATGATCCGGTCGTACAGGCCCACAAGGTCATGCAGAACATCCGCCAGCTCGTGCAGGAGTCCGGTGGAGAAATGGAACATGTGACCAAGCTGGTCGTATATCTGACCGATGTGCGTTACCGCGAAGCGGTCTACCGGACCATGGGTGAATATATCAAGGGCGTCCATCCTGTTTGCACTGGCCTCGTTGTGGTTGCGCTGGCGCGGCCGGAATGGCTCGTCGAAATCGACGCAACAGCCGTTATCCCTGACTGAGTCAAAGACGTTTTGACAGACTATCGGCCAGCATCATCCGCTGGCCGGTGCCCTTCTCGGATGGTGAAAGCACGTCCGACGGTTTCCGGATGGAGTTTCCTATGACATTCTCGATTGTTGCCCGCTGCGAACTCACAGGCCAGTTCGGCGTCGCCATCTCATCTTCATCTCCGGCTGTTGCCGCTCGCTGCGCCTGGGCGCAGGCGGGAACCGGCGCAGTTGCAACACAGAACGTCACGAATCCCGCTCTTGGCCCTCGCATGCTCGATGCCCTCAGAAGTAGTGCAAGCGCGGCGGATGCCGTTTCGATCGCCCGAGATAGCGATGGTTTTCCGGGTTACCGCCAGCTTCTGGCCGTGGACACCGAAGGCAGGACAGCCATCCATTCCGGCGAGAACGCACTCGGTATCTGGACTTCGGCGACGGGCAAACAATGTGTTGCGGCCGGCAACCTGCTGGCAAACGACGGGGTGCCAAAGGCCATGATCGAGACATTCGAACTGACAGAAGGCGCCCTGGGCGACCGATTGATTGCTGCGCTCAACGCAGCAATGACTGCGGGAGGCGAAGCTGGACCCGTCCATTCCGCCGGTCTTCTGATCGTTGATGACCAATCCTGGCCCTACGCCGAACTGCGCGTCGATTGGCTGGACGACGATTGCCCAATCCAGGCAGTGTCGCGTGCATGGGAAATCTACAAGACGCAGGCCGCCGATTACGTTACTCGCGCCCTCAATCCGCTCGCGGCACCTTCATACGGCGTACCCGGCGACGAATGACCACAGTATGCAGCGCCTGAGGTCACTCCAACAGGCGCTGAACATGTTTCAGTTCAGTTCCGGATGTTGACCGACCAGCCGCTCCCGTTTCTGTTGAAGAAGCTCCATCTGCTCCTTCAACTCCTCCATTGCTTCATCGATCTTCTCAACACTTTCCTCGATGTAGGAATAGTGTTCCGCAAGCAGTGCCCTCGCCTCCTTGCGATTTGAAGCATTGGGTGTGTCGCCATAAAGCGGCCTGTTGGCTGTTTCCTTGAGAAAGAACGTCGTCACAAGACCAGCGACAGCAGCCACCATCAAATAATAGGCTGGCATGTAGATGTTGTCGGTTGCTTCGACCAGCCAGGCCGCAATCGTCGGCGTCAGACCTGCCACAATAATCGAGACATTGAATGAAAGAGCCAAGGCGCTGTAGCGGATACGAGCGGGGAAGAGCGCTGGAAGCGTGGCTGCCATGATGCCCACCAGGCAGTTGAGGCCGACTGCGAGGATCAGAAGCCCGAAGAAAATTCCGACAACATGGCCGCTCGCGATCAGGTGAAATGCCGGCCAAGAGAGGAAAAGGATGAGTGTGCTGCCGACAGCGAGGAATGGTCGGCGGCCGATCCGGTCGCTCAGCAAGCCGACGAGAGGCTGCACGAAGAGCATACCGATCATGACGGCAATGATGATGAGAGCGCCATGATCCTCGGTATATCCCAACGTCTTTGACAGGTAGGTCGGCATATAGGTAAGCAGCATGTAATAGGTCACGTTGGTGACGAGAACCATGCCGATGCAGATCGCCAGCGACCGCGGATGCTTGTTGAGAATTTCCGCGAACGGAACGGTTGGCCGGTCCTGCAGCGCATCCTTATCCTCCTGTTCGGCACGCTTCAGACGCTCGGTAAAGGCGGGTGTTTCCTCGGCTGCGTGCCTTAAGTAAAGGCCAATCAAGCCCAGCGGGGCAGCGAGAAAGAATGGAATGCGCCAGCCCCAGGAGAGGAAGCTGTCCTCCGACATTGCAGTACTTAAAACAACCACCAAACCTGCGCCAAGCACGAAGCCAGCGATCGACCCGAAATCCAGCCAACTCCCCAAAAATCCACGCCGACGATCCGGCGAATACTCCGCAACGAAGATCGCAGCGCCCGTATATTCGCCGCCAACGGAGAAGCCCTGCGCAAGTTTACAAAGTAAGAGAAGAATGGGCGCCCAAAGGCCGATTGTCGCATAGCCCGGAATAAGACCGATACAGAATGTACTGACCGCCATGATAATGATGGTAAGCGAAAGGACCTTCTGGCGCCCAAACTTATCTCCCATCGCGCCAAAGAAGAGGCCACCAAGCGGCCGAACCAGAAACGGCACGGAGAACGTTGCAAGCGCCGCAATTGTTTGAACCGCCGGCGAAGCATCAGGAAAAAACACCTTGCCGACTGTCGCGGCCACGAAGCCGTACACACCGAAGTCGAACCACTCCATGGCATTGCCAAGAGCAGCAGCGGTGATGGCTTTTTTTAGCTTTGAATCCTCAATGACAGTCACATCACTGAGCGTCAGTGGATTGGTCTCGATTGTATTGCTCACCCCTGCCCCCGGAAATGATTTTGCGACGATACTTGTCGAGAGCAGAAACGCATGAAATCTGCAGCAGGTTCCGAGAGGGTGGTCGCGAAGTGGTGTATCAAGACTTACCGTCAGCTAATGCTTGGATTTAACGACACGTTCGGTTGTGTTCCCTATTTACCATGACAATCTGGCTGTGTTTTAATCTCGGCATCATGGTAGGGAAACCAAGGTATTTCGGGGCATCTGCCCTTCAGGCTTTTTGCCTCTTGCTGAGTGTTTCTGTTCTTCTGCTCCTGGCTTCCTGTGCAAGGCCGGGCCCGGGAAGTTTGAAGGTCGTTGGACCGGCGCAAGGTGCCGTCCAGCAAACTATTCTTGTCGTCACAACGCGCGAACCCGATACGTCGGGCAAGAACAGTTTTACGAGCGACAGAGCTCAGCAACCTACCTATCTTCGCATGGTCGTTTCGGTGCCACCGGGACACCGGCCGGGAACAATCGAATGGCCGCGTGGCGTTCCGAACGCTAGCTCTTCTTTTGCTGTTATCGACAGCAAAGTCATTTCACGTCAAGAATTCCTCAGCATGGCTGCGGCCAGTCCTTCAGCTTTCGTCTTTGTTCATGGCTACAACAACAGTTTCCAGGAAAGCCTGTTCAGGCTCGTCCAGATATCCGCCGATGCCGACGTGAGGAGCACTCCGATCCTGTTCGCCTGGCCATCGCGAGGTAATTTCTCAAGCTACCTGGCGGACCGGGATGCGAGCAATTTCTCACGCGATGAACTCGTCCAGACGTTGGACGAGCTTGGCACCAGAAAAGTCGAGACCAAGATTTTGGCACACAGCATGGGAAGCTGGCTGACTGTTGAGGCGTTACGGCAATTGCGTCTTCAGTCAAAAGCCCATTCTCTTGGTAAGATCGACCGGGTCATCCTTGCTGCGCCTGATATCGATATCGATGTCTTTCAAAAGCAACTGAAAGTCGTGGGAAGCCTGTCGAAACCGATCATCGTGCTCTCGACACAGGACGATCTGGCTCTCGCAACATCACGATGGCTCGCAGGCGCCTCTGCGAAAGCCGGAGCGCTTGATATAGACGATCCCCGCACAATTGCGCTTGCAGAGGAACGCAATCTTCAGATCATCGACATCAGCGATGTACGGGCACCAACGAGGATCAGGCACGACAGGTTCGTCACGCTTGCAACAATGCTACCCAGAATACCCCTGCAGGCCTTGACGGCTGGAAGGGTCGGAACAGGAACGCTCTCCGTCTCGTCCGCAGGCTCAGAGGACGAACGCATCCTCAGGCAGGCCGTTGAGTTGCTGGACGAGGATGCGGTTCAGTCAGCACCACGCAGGTCTGCAGATCCGACGCAATAACGAGAGAGGAATGGCGAATGCAAAAACATCGCAGATTATTTCTTCAACTCTGTGGGACACTGTTGCTTGTCCCAACCGCGGCCTTATCCCAGCAAGCCGGGCCGCGCGCTCCGGTGGGAAGGCGTCCACCGCCACCACCGGACCTGAAAGAAAAAACACCCCCGCCTCGCAAGGGATATCGCTGGGTTCCCGGACGTTGGGTGTGGAGCATCCGCCGCAGCCGACATGTATGGGTCCCCGGACAATTTCAACGCCACCGATCATAAAGCACGCCGACCACTGGCAACAGGAGCATCCGATCGATGATCCTGCCGCTTTCAGCCGGCCCGACCAGTCAGGGCCGGTGAATGTTGCTACGCTTTATGTTGGCTTCGGCATCGCGACGTTGAACAACTCCGAAGATCGGCAGGAGTTGCCATAGCGCCGAAACTCCAATCAACGTATAGGCGATACGCGCAAGGATTGCGCCAGAACCTCCCAACAGCAGGCCTATCGGATCGAACTGGAACAGGCCGATCAGCAGCCAATCCAGTCCGCCGATGACAATGAGGAGCAACGTTATGGCGTTCAGGGTACGCATCTCTTCAGCCCTCTCCAGGCGCCGATCAATTTAGCAGATCGGACGGCACGATAAGCCGGGCCGCCCATTGCCGGTTACAGAGGAAAAACGTCATCTGTTGAGGCAAACGTGTCCGCGCGCGCCATGGAAACAAATGCTACCGGGACGATTTGCCGATCCCCACCGGACCGGGTCCAGATAGCGCGCACGAACCCATCCGCTGCGCATGCCTCGCGGCTGCACATGGCACCAACGGCCTGATGTCATGCAACGAGTGACATTGACGCGCTCTCGCACCCGCAGGCGCCCGACAACACGATAAGAAGAACTGGGGC
The DNA here is from genome assembly GCF_044772305.1 of Agrobacterium sp. NPDC090273. Taxonomy (NCBI): domain Bacteria; kingdom Pseudomonadati; phylum Pseudomonadota; class Alphaproteobacteria; order Hyphomicrobiales; family Rhizobiaceae; genus Agrobacterium; species Agrobacterium sp. NPDC090273. The sequence continues at coordinate 14,924 of NZ_JBIVYN010000009.1, read as the reverse complement.
CAGCGCGAAGCTGAACGTTGTTGGCGGTGACCACCGCTGGTGCCGCCTGCACAGGCACGATGCCAGCCCAAAGCATGCTCCCCGACATGAACGTGATCGTCATCAATTTCCAGAAATTCATAACCTGATCTCCTTCAGACACGTGCGGGCTTTTCGCCCGTTAAATCCATCTCCAATTTTTCTGTGTCGTTACTTCTGACAGCATGCGACCTCCAAGGCTCATTGAAAGGTTTTCACGAGCATCTCGACGGCGTCTGTGACATCGAGCGTTCGAACAAAATTACCGTGCTTTAAAAAATTGAGCGTCTCGACGACGACGATCGGATTGAACATCATGAAGGTATGTGTGGTGTGCAAAACGAGGTGCTCTTGAGCACCATCCAGTCGGGTCGATTCAACCGTGACCTTGCCGTCGTTGGGCCCATCATGAATAGCATCAAAAACAGGATTGAGCGACACGTCGCCTGCAATAATGCCGAGCGAAAAATCCGGCCTGGGCAATCTGTCCAATATCGAATTTGCATCCGTTCCCAGTTCCAGACCAGCAGGACCGTTGAGCCACTCGAATGGTGCCATGTCTCCGAAGACGTCCACGATCTTCGACCCGTGATTTGGCGGAGCGAGCATGACAACCCGCCCGAGAATCTCAGGTCTGTGATCCATCAGCCAGAAGCGCAAAATGATCCCGCCCATGGAATGGGTCACAAAGCTTGTTCGCCGGGAACCGCACTCTTCCACCGCATCGCCGACATGAAGCGCGAGCTTCGAAACGGTGGTCGTGGTTGAAGGATATTCGACGTTCAAAACGTAATACCCCGCCTTCGAGAGAACTTTCTCCATCATCCAAAACGACCCACTCCCGCGGGCGAGGCCGTGAAGCAGGACAACACACTCACTTCGGGCTTCGTCCTGGGCCTGTCCCCTGTTCTCTACGAATGGCGCAAAGAAGAAGACAGACACGGCCAGAAAGCGCTGCATGCACCTCTTCATTTTTACATTCATAACCGCACTGCTTGTGGCCATGACGTCGCTCTCAGGCAGTATTGGCGGTTTCGTTGTCTGAAAGGATGGTCGCGATCCATTTTGTTGAAGCAGCCATCGAGCAGAAAACTGTGAATGCGATCAATATCGGAACCCCTATGAACGCCCCGGCCAACCCCCACATGAAGCTCCAGAAGAACACCGCAAAGATGACCGCAAAAGGCGAAATGGAAAGGGATGCACCAGCCAGTCTCGGCTCGAGATAACTACCGATCACAAACTGGATGATGTTGAGGCTTGCAAAGATGAGCAAGGCCGGTTGCCATGTATCGAACTGGGCTATGGCAAAAAGCGTAGGCAGGGTTGTCGCTACCAACGGCCCGAGAAAAGGAATGTAGTTGAAGGCGAAGGCGATGACACCCCAGGCCGCCGCCAGTTCCAATCCCGCGCCAAGCGACAGGAGCCATACGAGCAATCCTGTCAGAACGCTGGCAAAGGTCCGCACCAGCATGAAGCGGCGAAATTTCATCGCGATGATGCGGTTTGCCGAAAGAATGATGTGACCATAGGGCTGAGCGGCCGGCAATCGCAAACGAGCGGCGAATTCCTGAACCTCCAGCAGCCCCAGCATCACGAAGATCAGCACCAGAAGAGAAAAACCACCGAACTGGTTCAGGCGGCCGGCCGTTCCCTGCATGACGGAAAGCAGTCTGGAAACATTAAACCAGTCACCAATCGGCCCGGCTATCGCAATACCATGCTGCTCAAGCCAGTCGACGACCGCCATGTAAGCCGCCTGTAAACGGTCAGCATTCGTAAACAACCATTGGCCAACTCTGCTTAATCCCCAGGCAAGAGATGAGCCAATCGCCGTGATGAAGCCGACGGTGATGATGAGTGTGATCAGTAGCGCCAACAGACGCGGAAGCCTGCTCTGCAAGGCGAGCTGGCAAGGCCAGACGACAGCAATGATGAACAAAGAGAAAAAGAGCGGAGCAAACACCGATTGTGCCGCAAACAGGAGGGCGACCAAAAGAATGCCGGAAACGAGCATTCCGGCCATCGGTCTGCGAGGCTCTACCTGCACATTACGCTCCTTCAAAGTATGTTCTTATGGATGCGGCCATCCTTCATAACGACGGAAAGGTTTTTCTGGGGATTTTCGAGCAGGCTGATATCATCGAGCGGATTACCGTCAACGACAATAAGGTCTGCCAGGGCCCCCGTCTCGATGACACCAAGCTTGCCAGGATAGGGATTTCGGAGACTGGAAAGGGCAAGCAGTTCGGCGTTACCTGATGTCGCCATCTGCAGGGTTTCAGCGTTGGAGTACCAGTTTTGAAGATGTGTCAGCATGAAGTTCTGGCGCGGCCCAAGCTCCGGCGAAAACAGCACATCAGATCCCCATGCCGTCTTGATCCCGTACTTCCGGGCAAATTCGTAAATCTTCGGCGTACCAGCGAACAGTTGCTGGATGCGCTCCAACGCCGGTCCACTTTGAGGTGCTGCATCCTCCATCGTCAGGAAAGGTTGTGTGCTGAGCCATGCCCCTTTGTCAGCAATCATTTTTGCCGTCTCATCGTCGACCAGATGGGCGTGTTCGATACAGGTAACCCCCGCTGCCAGCGCTCGCTGGACTGCACGGGGTGTATAGGCGTGCGTCGTGACATAGGTATTCCAGTCCTGGGCAACCTCGACTGCGGCCCGAAGCTCTTCTTCGCTGAATGCCGTCATATCAAGCGGGCTTCGCGGCGATGACACCCCACCGCTTCCGACCATCTTGATCTGCGACGCGCCCTGCAGAAGTTGCTCTCGAACCCGCAACCTGATGTCGCCGACACTGTCGACAATAGCTGCTGCACCCATCAATTCACCGGTGCTGAGCTGTGCTCGATCCCGTGGGATTTCCGTTGGCAACCGAAGATCGCCGTGCCCACCGGACGTCGTTATCATGGCACCGGACGGATAAATGCGCGGCCCTGGTATCATGCCACCGTCGATAGCCTGCTTGAAGGAGAAGACCGGCCCTCCAAGATCACGCACCGTTGTAAAGCCGCGCAGAAGGGTCCGCTCGGCCTCGGCAGTCGACGCCGCAAAAATGATCCCCGGATCACCGGCCAGCAGGACGTTCAGCGGAACCGCTGCAAAAATTGTGTGCCAATGCGCGTCGATCAATCCCGGCAGCAGGACACCATTGCGGCAATTTATGACAACCGCGTCTGTTGGCACCGGGTTGTTTGCAGGATCAACGGCAGTAATCTTCTGGTTCTCGACAACAACCTGCACGCCTGTTTGGACTGTGCTCGATTTTCCATCGAAAAGACGCACGTCGCGAAACACGGTCGTTGATGGTGCGCTTTGAGCCGCGGAGGGCCTAGGCATTGCGCCAGAGAGCATAGCAGCGCCTAGCCCCGCCAGAAATCCGCGTCTTGAAAGGGCTTCCAGCCGGCGCGATACAATCTGCAGCGACGGGTTGAAGCACGCACAACCGGAATTGTGAACCAGATGGCTATATTTCTGTCCGAAACTTTGCATGAGGTATGGTCTCCCCAACAAGGTTGCCCACCACCGCTATCATGGCGGCCTCCCGATACGGCAAATCAGAGAGCGCGGCGTCTGGACGCGCTCCCTGTTTTTCTATGAATACTCAATAGTCGACGGCATCACGGACAATCGGGCATGTCATGCAATGGCCGCCGCCCCGGCCACGGCCAAGCTCCGCTCCTGTAATGGTGATGACTTCAATCCCCTCCTTGCGAAGCAGGGTATTGGTGTAGGTGTTCCGATCATAAGCGTAGACGACACCCGGTGACGCGCAGACAAGGTTTGCGCCACTGTCCCACTGGGTCCGTTCACGCATGTAATCGTTGCCTCCCGTCTCAACGACGCGCATCTTTTTAAGGCCGAGAGAATCCCGAACCGTATCAACAAAACTACCCTTGTCCTTATGCAGCTCGACACCGCCATTGCCGTCCGGGCGGAATGAAAATGCCTCGATACCGTTGACGATATCCGGGTAGAGCAGCACGCAGTCCCGATCAGCGAAGGTGAACACGGTATCAAGGTGCATGGCGGCGCGCAGTTTCGGCATGGCAGCGACAATCACGCGTTCCGCCGCGCCTTTCTCGAACAAGGCTGCTGCGACCTGACTGATGGCCTGGCGCGATGTTCGTTCGCTCATCCCGATCAGAACATTGCCTTTACCGATCGGCATCACGTCGCCGCCTTCCAGCGTCGCTAGTCCCCAATCCTTGGTTGGATCACCCCACCAGACATTGACCTTGCCCGCAAAGTCCGGATGGAACTTGTAGATAGCAGACGTCAGGATCGTTTCCTCATGACGGGCCGGCCAGTAAAGCGCATTCAGGGTAACACCACCGTAGATCCAGCACGTCGTATCACGCGTGTAGAGCGTATTTGGCAACGGTGGCAGCAGGTATTCATTCACTCCCGCAGCATCGCGGATCAACGCGAGCTGCTCTCCTCCAATGCTGTCAGGAAATTCAAAAGTCGAGAGACCGCCTATCAGCGTTTCCGCGAGTTCGCGGTCCGCCAATCCTTCGAGATATGACCGAACCTCGTTGATGAGACCCAGTCCAATCTGATTGGGCACGACCTGATGGTCGAGAATCCAGGCTTTCGCTTCCGGCACGGCAAGCGTTTGTGTCAGGAGATTGTGCATCTCCAACACCTCGATCCCCCGGTCACGCATTTTCGTCATGAAATCGAAATGATCGCGCTTGGCGTTTTCAACCCAAAGGACATCGTCGAAGAGAAGCGCGTCACAATTGGTCGGTGTCAGTCGTTGGTGCGCTCGGCCGGGCGCGCAAACCATTACCTTGCGCAGTTGCCCAACTTCGGAATGAACGCCAAAGGGTGTCGTCTGTGTCATGACCTTCGCCTCTCAGTTTAGGGTGTAATGATACCTGTCAGCAAACCGTAGGCCCCAACCAGGCCACCGATGAGCGTCACTGCAAACACGATGAGTTCGGCCGGCGTGAACAAAGTGAGCCTCTGTTCCCGTCGCGCCCAGAAGTAGAGAATGGTGCCGGGAACGAAGAGCACCGCGACCAGCAGGACATATTTCAACCCAGCGGCAGCAAACATGAACAGTGTGTAGACAACCGCCACCCACGCGAAAAACTGATCGCGTCCGCGCTGTTCAGGTGTGGTTTCGTAGCCCTCACCTCGACGCGCCAGCAAAACGCCGTAACCAGCAACAAGAAGATAGGGCAGAAGAGCCGTCACACTTGTCATGTCGAGCATGAAGTTGAAGGCATCTCGTGACCAGTAGGTGGAGATCACGAAAAGCGACACGACAATATTGGTCAGCCAGAGCGCATTTGCCGGGACGCGATTAGCGTTTTGCGCCGCAAACATCTTTGGCATGTCCTGCGATTTGGCTGCGGCGAAAAGCACCTCGGCGCAAATGAGAGACCACGCGAGATAGGCACCGAGAACGGAAACTAGCACGCCGATGGAAATGAATACGGCCCCCCAGTGTCCGACGACGGCTTCAAGTACGCCCGCCATCGAGGGCTGCTGAACTGCTGCAATGGCTGATTGGGGCAAGGCTGCATAAGGCAGCAACGTGACCGCGACCATAAGCCCCGTGACGCCCACGAAGCCGAGGATCGTGGCAGAGCCGACGTCGGATCGTTTTTGCGCAAAACGGGAATAGACGCTGGCACCCTCGATACCGAGGAATACGAAAACGGTGATCAGCATCGTGTCTCGCACTTGTGCGACCAGCGATTTCACCGGCATGTCTGCGCCACCGAAAAAGTTGTCGGAGAACTGCGCATAGTTGAAGAAGAAGATCAGCGCCAAAATGAAGACGAGGATCGGCACGACCTTGGCAACGGTGACAATCGTATTGATGAACGCTGCTTGTTCCACGCCGCGCAGGATCATGAAATGAAACGCCCAGATGCCGACAAGCGACACAACAATCGCCGTGGCACTGCTTCCGTCACCAAAAAAATCGGGGAAAAAGCGTCCGAGTGTTGAGCCGATGAGGACCCAATAAAAGACGTTTCCAAGGCAACTGCCAAGCCAATAGCCAAAGGCAGAAAGGAAACCCATGTAGTTCCCAAAACCTGCCTTGGCATAAGCGAAAACACCGGAATCAATATCGGGCTTTTTCTCGGCCAGAGCCTGGAAGACCCGCGCAAGCATATACATGCCTGTTCCGGCGATAGCCCAGGCGATAATCGCACCAAAAGGTCCTGTGGCAGTTCCGAAGCGGCTCGGAAGATTGAAAATACCCGCCCCAACCATGGAGCCGACAACCATTGCCGTTAACGAAAATAACGTGAGTTTTTGTTGCGACGCTGCCATAAACCTAACCCTCTCAGCCAAGTATAAAGTCAGTCAAAGCCCACCAATGGTAAGCAAATTATGCGTTCAATTTTCGGAAATTACGCTTATATACTCAGATATCCTTTTGTAATTCCGAATATAACTGCAAAAAATCCAACACTCAAAACCGCAAATACAAACCACTCTACATGGTTAAATATAGTTTCACCCTGCTCATTCCTTGCCATAAGGAAAAGAGCTGTCCCCGGGACATAGATCAACGTCGTAAGAAGGAGGAACTTGAACCCGGCGGCATAAATAAGCCCGGCAGTGTAGATCAGGGCCAGAAATGACTGTACCGTTTCGGCACCATTGCCCTTGGACTGAATGACAGACTTATCGCCCTGCAAGTTGGTTTTCACGCCGAATGCCGCAACGAGAAGATACGGCACGAGGATCATCGAACTCGTCATCGCCACCGCGAGCATGAAGGCGTAATCCGAAAACATCGAGATGATGAGGAAAACCTGAACGATGATGTTTGTCAGCCAAAGCGCATTGGCGGGAACACCTGCCGCATTTTCCCGCGCGAGAAAACTTGGCATGGTCTGGTACTTGGCGGCAGAGTAAAGGATTTCTGCTGCCAGCAGCACCCAGGCGATGTAGGCTCCAGCGACGGAGATGACCAAGCCGATGCTGACGAAGACCGCTCCCCACGGTCCGGTCACGGCTGCCAGCACCCCTGCCATTGATGGATTGCGTAACTCTGCAAGGTCCTCTTTGGGCATGACGCCATATGAGAGCAGTGTGACCGCCAGCATAAGAGCGAGAACGAACAGAAAACCGGTGACGGTTGCCGTGCCCACGTCCGAGCGTTTTCTCGCATATCTTGAGTAAACGCTTGCGCCCTCAATACCGACAAAAACGAAAACGGTAACAAGCATGGTGTTTCGCACTTGAGTGGAAAGTGACCCTAACCCAGCCTCATCGGCGCCCCAGAAGCTTTCTCGAAAGATCTCCCAATCGAAGGCTATCAAAACCAGCAGAAGGAAAACGAAGATCGGCAAGATCTTGGCGATCGTCACGACTGTGTTCAGAGCCGCTGCCTGCCGGATACCTCTCAAGATGAGACTATGAAACACCCACAACAATACGGACGACGTCGCAACGGCAATCAAGGTGTTGCCGTCACCGAAAGCCGGGAAAAACAGACCAAGCGTCGACTTTACCAGGATGAAGTAGGTGACGTTTCCAAGTAGCGCGGCTGCCCAATACCCTAGAGCAGACAGGAAACCGAGATAGTTGCCGAAACCTTCCTTCGCATACATGAAGATACCCGCATCCAGATCCGGACGCCGCTGCGCCAGGCTCTGAAAAACGAATGCAACCATCAGCATGCCAATTCCGGCGATCGTCCAGGCGACGATCGCGCCAAGAGGACCAGTTGCCTTTCCAAATGCCTGCGGTAGCGAGAATATTCCGGCTCCGACCATGGAGCCGACCACCATGCCCGTCAACGTCACCAGAGATAGCTTTGCTTCACCGGCTGCGGACATCTTCATTCCCCTCCGGTTGTCGTCGTATGTTTGGATTGCACGCCCACGCCAAACCAGGAAGATTTGACCCTTTCGCGCAGCGTCTGAACAAGGACGTAGAGAAGCGGGATAATCAGGATGCCCACCAGGGTCCCAACCAGCAGGCCGCCGAAGATCGAGACGCCAATCGCCTGACGGCTGGCCGCTCCGGCCCCGGTCGCAAAGACCAGCGGAAGGACACCCAGCACCGAGGCCATTGCCGTCATGAACACAGGCCGGAAACGTTGGTATGTGGCCAGTCTGGCAGCCTCAGCGATCTCCAGTCCGGCTTCACGCCGCTCCTTGGCGAATTCGACGATCAGGATCGCATTTTTTGCCGCCAGACCGATCAGCAAAACAAGGCCGATCTGTGCGTAAACATTCAAATCCAGACCGGCGATCAGAAGACTGCTCAATGCACCTGCCGCTGCAGCACACACGGAAAGTATGACGGCGAGTGGGACCGACCAGCTTTCATATTGGGCGACGAGGAACAGGTAGGTGAAAACTATTCCCATGATGAGCAGCAGCGCGGTTTGCGCGCCGGCCTGACGTTCCTGCAACGCCAACCCTGTCCACTCGAAGCCAAACCCTGACGGAAGGGTCTCGGCTGCAACGTTCTCCATCGCGACAAGTGCGTCGCCGGTGCTGACACCGGGACCCGGCTGACCATTGATCGATGCAGCAGGGAAAAGATTGTAACGATTGATAGAGCTTGCGCCATATATCGTGGAAACGGATGCCACAGCCTGGATCGGCACCAATGCACCGTTTGACGATCTCACTCTCAGGCGTTGAATGTCTTCGATGCGCGAGCGGAATTGCGTATCATTTTGAAGCCGCACCTGAAATACGCGGGACGAGAGATTGAAATCATCAATGTAGGCTGAACCAAGCTGTGCCTGCGCAGCGCTGAAGATCGCCGCCGGTGACACGCCATAGAGTTCGGCCCGGTTGCGATCGATGTCCATGAACAATTGTGGAGCGTCAGCGGAAAACGTGCTGAATACGCCGGCAAGAGCTGGGGTCTGATTTGCCTTGCCAATGAGACCGCGCATGACCTGAGCAAGTTCGCCGGGCTCCTGCCCATCAAGTGCCTGCAGCCGGAAATCAAACCCGCCCGTGGTACCAAGGCCAGGAATGGCAGGTGGATTGAATGCGACGACCGAGGCATTGGAGAAAACGGTAAACTCGCGCCGCAGTTTCCCCAGAATAGCATCCGCACTTTCGTCTGAATTACGCTCGCTCCACGGCTTCAGCGCGGCAATCACCATGCCAGCATTCGATCCGCCGCCACCGATGAGGCTCATGCCTGAAATACCGATGACGTTTTCAACACCTGGCGTATTCCGGAGAATTGTCTGGACCTGCGACACGGTTTGTTGCGTACGCCCTATGGCAGCGGAATTGGGAAGCTGAACGTTCGCAAAAAGATACCCCTGATCCTCCGAGGGAATGAACCCGGTCGGTAAGACCCGTACCAGCGCATAGGTGCCGGCAAAGATCCCCAAAATGATCACGATCGACACGACGACACGCCGCGATAGCGCAAGCAGCATGCGGACATAAAAATCCCTGATCCAAGCCAACCCAGAATTGAATTGTTCGAAGACCTTTGCCCGCTTGGTCGCCGGCGGCTTCAAAAGCATGGCGCACAGTGCCGGGCTGAGCGTGAGGGCATTGATGGTCGAAAAGCTGATCGTGACCAAAATCGTGACTGCAAACTGCCGGTAGAGCTGCCCGGTTATTCCCGGCAAAAACGACACCGGAACAAACAACGCAGCAAGAACGAGCGTCGTTGCGATGATTGGGCCCGTCACCTGTTCCATTGTCTTGAGCGTCGCATCAGTGATCGACAGCCCTTCTTCCTGCATGATGCGTTGCGCATTTTCCGCAACGATAATCGCATCGTCGACAACAAGGCTGATCGCCAGCACCATGGCAAACAGGGTGATGGTATTGGCCGAGTAGCCGATGAAATAGAGAACGGTGAAGGCACCAATCAACGAAACCGGAATTGTCAGTGTCGGGAGAATTGTCGCCCGCCAATCCTGCAGGAAGACGTAGACGACAGCGACCACCAGAACAAATGTGATCGCAAGGGTTATGATGATCTCTTCGATCGTCGCGTTGAGGAAACTCGTCGTATCGAAGACGACCGTATATGCGATGTCCTCCGGAAATTGCTGCTGCAAACGCTCCAGTTCCACTCTCGCAGCTTGTGAAACCGACAAGGCGTTCGCATCTGCCGACTGATAAAGCACGATGGTCGCACTCGGCTTTCCGTTGAACGTCGATACGGTATCATAGGACTGAGCACCAAGCTCGACCCTCGCCACATCCCGCAATCTGACGATTGCGCCATCGGTATTGGTCCGTACAACAATGTTGCCGAACTCCGAGGGATCGCTCAATCGCCCCTTTGCCAGGATGGTAAGTTGCAGTTGCTGGCCATCGGAGGTTGGTGGTGATCCGATCTGGCCAGCCGAAGCCTGCGCGTTCTGGGACTGAACCGCGGCACTTAAGTCGGCCGCCGTGACACCCAGCGCTTGCATTCGATCTGGATTCATCCAGATGCGCATGCTGTAGGCAGGACCAAAGACACCGGCATCGCCGACACCTGAGATACGAGCCAATGCATCTCTGATGTTTATCGAAGCGTAATTACTGACGAAAAGCTCATCCCGTGTGCCTTTGGGAGAGTAGATTGCAACCCCCATCAGCATGCTTGACGACCGGCTTCTAACCGTAACGCCCGTTTGCGAAACAACCGCCGGCAAGCGCGGCGTTGCCGTCGCCACTCTGTTTTGCACGTTGATCTGTGCTATCTCGGGATCTGTCCCCACGGCAAATGTCACGGTGAGCGAGTAGGTGCCATTGTTGGTGCTGGATGAAGACATGTAGAGCATGCCATCAACGCCATTCACCTGCTCCTCGATCAGCGCGCCGACACTTTCAGCCATGACGGTGGCATTGGCGCCAGGGTAACTCGCTGAGACCTGCACTTCGGGAGGTGTGATCGGAGGATATTGCGTGACCGGGATCTGCGTCATCGCAAGGGCGCCTGCAATCACCATGACGATTGCAATCACCATTGCAAAACGGGGAAGCCGGATAAAGCTTCCAGGGCCAATCATGGCTTCGTTCCCGTGCTACTGAGATCGGTTGCGGGCATCACCTTGAGCGGCATGCCCTCAGCAACACTCTGCAGGTTTCCGGTAATGAGCCGCTCACCCCCGACAAGACCCTCTTCGACGATCCAGTTTCCAGACATCTGATTGTCGGCCCTGATACGACGCAGTTCCGCCTTGTCGCCTGCACCAGCCAGCAGCACGTATTTTCCGTCTCTGTCTTGCTGTACGACCTCCTGCGGAACCACGGGCTTCATAACCGGCGCATCTTCGCTGACGACGACCGTCACGAACTGGTTGGGCACCAGCAAAGCATCCGGGTTCGAAAACGACGCTCTGATCGCCAGTGTCCCTGTCTGTAAATCAACCTGATTGTCCAGAAACTCAATCTCGCCCGACTGGATATAAACCTGCCCGTTCGACAAACGCAGGCTTGTCTTGAAGTGCCTGGCGAGTTCTTCCTTCGACGCCCCACCAGCAGCGGCACGAAGGTCGAGGATAGAGCGATCACTGACGGAAAAAACAACGCGAATAGGGTCCATCTGCACCACGCGGGCAAGCACGGTGGTCGCGTTGCCAACGAAGCCCCCCACAGAAACATTCGATACGCCTATTCTTCCCGCAATCGGAGATGAAATTCTCGTATAGCTGAGGTTCAGCTTTGCCTGATTTACCTTCACATCGGCGGAGCGAAGGCTGGAGGCCGCAGAGTCGCGGGCAGCCTGACTTTGATCAAGAACCGCTTGAGAAACGCTGCCCCTGGCAAGGGACAGGTTTCGAGCTAGACTTTGTTCGGCATTGACGAGATTGGATTGCGCAGCATCTCGTGTCGCTTGCGCATCATCGAGAGACAGTTGATAGCTCTCTTGTTCGATCACAAACAGAGGTTGGTCTGCCGTGACCGATTGGCCTTCCTGAAACAGCCGCTCCTTGATAAATCCGGGCACCCTGGCAAGAATATCAACCGAATTTGCGGCTTCTACGCGCCCTACAAATTCGTACTTCGGGGCCACATTCATTAACTGGACGGGCTGCACCTCAACACTCTGCAGAGATTGCGCGTTGAGACTGAGAGGGAGGGCTGAGAGCAATGCGACTGTAAACAGCCTTCTCAAACTCCCAATAATGGGGATGTCATGCTTATGCATTTAAAACTCACGCTCAATCACAGTTGCAGGCAGTAAACTGACGACGTCGATCTTGGCTTGGAAGTTTTGCGGGAAGTCCGCGATGCACGTTTAAACTTTAAAAAATACAAGAACTTAGAATTGCATTCATTAGCAATCCTGAATATCAAATACCACTTAATCGCGCGGAACGATAGCTAAAATTTACGGTCGCAACCACAAGAAGTAGTGAGTTATTCCGTGGACCTACCTAGAATGGCTTTGATCATCGGTTGGTTCGATTGGCTCTGAGGTTCCGTGGGTGGATGCGGTTGCGATAATTTTCATCGCCGCGGCGAGCAAAAGAATGGAAACGGGTAGAACAAGCGCGTTCCAATCCGGCATATCCTCCATCTCCGCGACAAGCGTTACGAAATGTACGACCAGATAAAGAATGATCATCTGGAAAAAGAGGTTCTTGAGCTCTGCGACGTCTTCGATCACCATCCAGCGTGGAAGTTGCGCTTTCCAGGGTGCGTTTGGGCTCACAACAAAGCCAACCGTGATCGCGCATCCGAAAATGACGAGAACGATAGCGAACAACAACTTGTCCACGCCCTGTAACACCGCGGCAATGATTGCCTGGTCCGGATTGGCACGCACTTGAACGAAGGCGTTGCCAATGGCCAGCAGACCTTCCCAGAACATGAGAAAGGACGCTGCAATCACGCCGATCGACGCAAGACCCATGACGTAGCGAAGGCTAAGCAAAAAAGACAACATTGCATCGTCTCCCCTAGGAGCGCGAGAGAAACCATTCGAACCCAGGTCACCCCACCTCCAACGAGGACACTGTGCCTCAACTCTCAGTGGAAGTGCAAGAACACTTGTCATCGCCGCCATATTTCGAAAAACTGGAAACCAATCTGTTTCCCTGGTTCAATCGGAGTTCCAATTTTGTGCTAAAAGGCTTTTCGACAATCTGGAGTTTCGATTTGTAGTGCGTGCAAAAACCGACTGGTGGCGCTCTTGATAAACGACTTCTTCCCATGGCTTTACGACACGTTATCGATATCGGTTCGCCTGGTAACCGCTGTCGTGTTTGGAACAATCATCGGCCTAGAGCGACAATGGCGACAGGGCACGACCGGGTTGACGACACATGCACTCGTGGCCTTTGGCGCTGCAGCATACTGCGCACTACCCGCCATCCTCGAAGTCAACGAGGACATCCGAATGGGCGGGCAAGTTGTAACGGGAATAGGCTTCCTTGGCGCTGGCCTGATCATGCGCGACGGTCTCAACATTCGTGGGCTAAGCACATCGGCGACCGTCTGGGCGACCGGCGCTATCGGCGTTCTGGCAGGCTACGGAGAGATCTTCGAGGCTGCTGAAGCAACGCTCCTGATCTTGTTGATCAACATAACCTCCCCCAAACTGGTTCAGCTTGTCGAGCGCTTCGTACCCCATCGCCCGCTCGAGGCACAACGACATACGATAGAAGTTCGTACGACCACAGAAAGTGAAGCCGAGGTCCGGGCGAGCTTGATGACACAAACCAGCGATCATCAACTGACGGTCAAGTCATTGGCACGGCGGGTCAATTCATTGGATCAGACCATTACCATTGATGTCGTGATATCAGGAGAAGTAATCGACAACGAAGTCATGAGCGTTCTCGTTCAATCGCTTAGCCTGTCGCCAAACATTCTGTACTGCGCTTACAGATAATTTGGCGGCGGTACGTCGTCTTGCACATCCCGTAGCCGGAGCAATGACATGCCCAACACCATCGAAGACCATTTCGCATTGCTGCCGAATTCAAACGGCTCACATTCCGTGATCCCAAAACCTCGACTCTTTCACTACACAACGCTCGCCGGATATCTCGGTATCGTGTCACAGAAAGCAATCTGGGCAACCAACATTCATTATCTCAACGACTCGGAAGAATTTTCGTACGGTCTACGCTATCTGACCGAAGAACTTGCAGCCGCGTCCACCCACGCCGACCATGCCGGAAAATCGGTCCTTCTTCGCGCTATCGAGCTTGTGGATCTCTATCGGCAAGGTTTTGTTTATACAGCTTCTTTTGCAGAAGACGATGACCTGCTCAGCCAATGGCGAGGTTATAGTGGCGGCGGCGGAATATGCCTCGGATTTGTGGCCAGCGACTTGCAGGAGATCGCTGCAAAGGCAGAGTTTCGACTGATCCGGTGTATTTACGAACAATCGCAGAAAGCCCTACTGGCGCAAGAGTTCGTTGCCAATTGGCTAGACGCTATCCGCGCGAAAACCACACTTTCGGACGATGACGTCGAGCAATTGGCGCATGAACTGGTCACGCGCTACCAACAACTTGCCTGCGCCTTCAAGGACCCATCATTTCGGGAGGAGAACGAGTGGCGCCTTGTCTCAAAGTTCGTCCCACTCGATCACCCGTCCGTGAAAGTCCGATGTACTGCGACAATGCTCGTTCCCTATTTTGAAGTCTCACTTGACCTCGGTCTCGACAATGAAGGCCGCAGCAACATTGGGATCGACAGCATTGTTGTCGGGCCAAGTTTACAGAGAGAGCGTATCCTCCAGGCTGCCACCATTGCCGTCCGGGAGTTCAGCGAGATCAGCTTAAGCCTGTCGGAGATACCGTACAGGTCGCTGTGATCGCCAGCTGAGCCTGTGTTTTTCAAGGACCCAGGCGGATGATTTGGTGTTTGGTGGTGTTTTGTTTGCGGCTTTGACTTGGGGATTTGTGCTTTGTGGGGATATTGGTTGCGGGGGCAGGATTTGAACCTGCGGCCTTCAGGTTATGAGCCTGACGAGCTACCGGG
>NZ_JBIVYN010000008.1:0-215385 GCF_044772305.1 Agrobacterium sp. NPDC090273 | reverse complement strand
GATGACAAGGCTGGAGCAAATGCTTCCTTGGAATTGGACGTCGCCGACCGTCGACGCTCAAGCAGCCTGACCTGCGGCCCTCACCGTATGCTTACACTGAAGCAGGGATTTTCCGTTTGTAATGCCCACTGGGAAAAAGTGAATTCGATAAGGGCCTCGAAGTCTTCAGAGGCGTAGGTCGCATTTACCTTTGAACGGGTACTCATACGGTGAGTGCGGTGGGGAAAAGCAGCCTATCATCATGATAGGCCGGAATAGTCCAGCTTCCAGTTTTCCGGCGCTCAACCGCAAAAACTCAGGGAAATTCCAGCTTCCTCAAGCTCAGCCCCGCGGTCCTCAGCGCCGCAGGGCAGGCGTGCTTATGGATGAATAAGCGATCAGTTTTCTATTCAGTCTCTATCTTAAAACTATGGAGCCCAAGTCCGAGCGCCCGCGTGTCCTTGTTGGATGCATCCAAAACATTTGGAGGTGTAAATGACTCAGGCCTGAATTCCAGAAAAAGCGCCGATGGAGAATCAGCATTTCGGTATCCTTGAAGGGTATGGAGAGGAATAATTAATTCCCGTTTCCCGCGCTGATGTTCAGCGGTAAAAGCCCACTCGGCAATCTCCTCCCCTTCCAACAAAACCGTGACTTTCTGCTCTACTTGTTTGCCAAGCAAGACGGCATCGACATCAAAAATTAATCTGATGTCCGTTTGAGGCCGAAAGGGAATTATAACAGATATCGTGTGGCTCTCCCCAACCCCCCATACACCCCAGTCCTCAACATCACCCCAGCCATCTCTTAAATAAGTTTTTAAAAGCTGCGTAGGAACCCAGGAGTCGACTGATGAATCGCGGAGCCTCTTAATTCGCCAATTTTCGAATTTATCGGATGTCCGCGCCTTTCGTACAATTACGCTACCGCAACTATCCGCTAACGGTATCAAGCACTCTGGTTTATCGGAAAAAAATTCGTCAGCTGCATTCTCGGCTCCATCCCAATGTAAGCTCGAATAATCATGCAAGACTATAAATCCACCCTCAGCCATTCTTGGGTAGAAATAGCTCAACGCGCTCATTATTGGACTGTAAAGGTCGCAATCAAGATGAACTAGGCTAAATTCTAGGTTATCTGGAATTTGCGCCGCCGAATCGGGGAAATATCCTTTTACATAAACCGTATTGTTGTCACCGACGAAGTCGCGAACCGTTTCGAGACTAGTATCGGAAAACTGCATCGGAATAGATGAGTCAATGCCTTTGATATCTCTCGAATCAAATCCCTCGAACGTATCAAACAGATAAGCCGTTCGTCCAAGGTCCTTCGCAAAATTGGCCAATATGTAAGACGTGTTTCCTTTGTACACCCCGAGTTCGGCAATATCTCCAGTAATACCCTCTTTTTTTATTTGATCACGCGCAAGGCAAAACGTAAAAAATCGGTTCATATCGCCTTTATTTACTTGTTCGTTATGAATAAAGCCGCTCACCAGATTTTTTAATGGGAGTGCATCTCCCCTATTCTTATACCTTTGATAATTCATGGAGTATCGCTGCGGTACGGCTGAACGAAGATCGCGGGGCCAAGCATCACCAAACTCCGACTTACGAGAGTAACCAGCAAACTTCTTCAACCAATTCGAAACAAACTTCATTCTTACTCCACCAAGCGCTTATATTGGTTATGCAGTCTTTGGCTCGCAATCTCGGCTAACCTACACTACAACCTATATTTCCCGTAAAAGCTGTCGACCAAGGAGTACGTATCACGCATTGCGTCTTTGTGTAACCTATGCGCATCCGCATAGCCTTACAACCACACTGCCGTAGAAAATCACCAGCGAATGCAGCACCCGCCACCAATTTGCGCGCCACTGTCTCCAACCCTCGTAGGGTTTATCAACGGCTAGTTGGTTTAAGTTATCCAGACGACGAGCCCGGTCAAATCGGGGAGCACATCAAAACGCCAATGGAGCAAACTCAAAACCGAGTATAACGCGAGGCAAAGTCAAAATGTTCTACAATCCCAAGGGCAAACCCGTTGTGAACGCGAAGCCGCCACGCGTCGAGTTCAAGGAGTAGCAGATATCCAACACGGGCGTATTATGAAACTCTGGACTATTCACACTCGACTTTAATTTAGTCGCCGTGTTTGGGCGAAATGTCCAATGTTCGCGCGCGTTTGATTATTCCTGTCGTGGACTTGCCAGGTAGGAGCTCAAAACGCAACACTTCCCCCCCTCTCGCAAGCACAGCTTCCGCTCCGACAATTTCATCAATTTTGTAGTCGGCGCCTTTGACAAGCAATGACGGCTCGAGAAAGTCGATAAGCTCTTTCGGCGTATCGTGATCAAAGATCACAACCGCGTCAACCACGGCCAAGGCAGACAGCAGGTTCGCACGGTCATCTTGGGAGTTTATTGGCCGCTCAGGCCCCTTCAACCTGCTTATCGATGCGTCCGCGTTTACGCCAACAATCAGCCGGTCGCAGTGGGATCTTGCGAAATCCAAGATTGAAGTGTGACCCACATGAAGAATGTCGAAACACCCATTTGTGAAGCCGACCTTAAGCCCATCATTTTGCCAGGAGCGCGACACGACTTGTGCTTCCTCCCAGGAAAGCACTTTTACAGACGAAGGCGTGTGCCCCGTATCGCTTTCCTTGGCCAACTCCTCCATAAGTTCCGATCGCGTAGTTGTTGCGGTTCCGCGCTTACCAACAACAATTCCCGCAGCCGTATTAGCGACATGGGCTGCCAACTCGACACTTCCTCCGCAGGCCATGACCAGCGACAAAGTGGCGATAACAGTGTCTCCTGCACCAACGACATCAGACACTTCACGTGCGGCGGCAGAAATATGCACCACTGGGTCCGTTTGGCCCACCAATGTCATACCCTTTTCCGCACGCGTTATTAGGACATGTTGAAGATCGAGCGACTTCAATATCTCCTGGCCGGCAATAGTCGCTGATTCATTATCGAGCGGATCAATACCGGTCGCGACCCGCGTCTCTGTAGAGTTCGGCGTCAATAGGGTCGATCCACTGTAGCGAGAAAAATCTTTGGACTTGGGGTCTACAATAACCGGTACGCTCCTGGCCCGCGCCAAAGAGATTATACGCGTGAGCACGCCTTTGGTCAGCACTCCTTTCGCGTAGTCGGAGAGAATGAGCACGTCGTGATCACTCATGGATTCATCAATGACGTTGAAAATCTCGTTTTCCGTGCCTTCATCTATGTCGGAAGAGACCTCGCTATCAACACGCAACAAATGCTGACCGTTGGTTACAAAGCGGGTCTTTTCACTGGTTGGCCTTTCTTTAGCAACCACCAGCTTGGGCAAAATTCGGTCGTCGGTTTCCAAAAGCTCCCGAATAGTGTCGGCTGCTTTATCGCTACCGACAACTCCTACGATGGTACAACGCCCTCCCAAGGAAGAGATGTTGCGAGCAACATTGGCGGCTCCGCCCGCAAAAACGTCTATCTTCTCTTCGGATAAAATCGGGATCGGACTTTCAGGAGATATACGCTTGACAACACCGGACACGAACCGGTCTAGCATGATGTCTCCTAGGCAGAGAATCTTGGCGGAATCAAACTTTTCTATTACAGACATAGAACCTTCACCTATCAACCGCCGATACGATCTTTGAGATTGGTGCATTGTTATTCCGCTCGAATCTTCGCCTCGAATAACTTTCACGGCCGAGCGTTTATCGCGGAACAATGGAAGTTTCAAGAAAGAACGTCACTAGCTTTCACGAAGCTTGATCTGATGATCAACTCACTGTTCGAGGTGTTGGCTCAATAACCCCGGTAGCATGGACACGAGGAAAAAGTAGCACTGATTGGTTCCTCGACACCTCGGCGACACGCGCTCCCCCGGCAGTGGCATATAGCTGTCACAAACGCCGCATCCTTCTGACTCCTTCCTGTCATACTCGTTGCCTTATATGAGAAACATCAGGAGACTGTCACTTATGGGAACGGCTAGGCCATAATATTCTGTTAATATTTTGGGTTTGCTTTTTTTCACCATACTCATCTATCGTCTCACGCAAAATAAGGCATCGTCCGTCGTTTAAGCAGCACTATCGCGCATAGTGATATGTGAATTTGGATGTGCGAGAGAAAAGAGACTAGGTATTCGAAATTCCACGTCGGGCTTTAGAAGCAGTTTCGCAAACCGAAGACGCTCAGGCCCTCACAGATCGGGAGACCTTGACAATAGAAGGCGACTACCCCGGCGCTGACGGAAATACCGTATTCAGGGAAACTGGAAAACGCGTCTAAGCAAAAAATGAAAAAGAATCGACATCGACAAATGGTTGCAGGGCAAAAAGCAACCATCTCCCGATGGATGCTGCATCTATATCAAGTATGGCCACAGAAAATGGCTCATGGCTCGGGCGCCTGACAATAGAACACTGGAGAGGTGCGCTTACCGCTCAATCGACTGTGTTTCGGCGTGGAATATTGACCCCTCTGACGGGGTGATCGGCGTCCAATTTTGGGTCTGACGCAATCTCGATGACATCAAGGTGCTCCCAAAATACGTGCTTCGAGCAGATCCAGCTTTCCGCGGCCGTACATCTGCCGCTTGATGAGTTTGAGCTTGGTGATCTGGCCCTCAGTCTGGCCGTTCGACCACACCGAAGTTATTGCATTCTGAATCGCTGCTCTGTCGCGGATAACGCCGTTGGCGAATGACGCGACCAAGCTTCTTGCCGCGCGGTCGAGCCAAGCTTCCAGATTATCTTTAGACTTGCTGCGCAGCATTTTGTGGAAGCTTTCGACGACGTCCCTGGCCTCGACAAGATCCGGTAGCCTCTCTTCGATGGCGGCGACTGTCATCGTTTGAGCCTTGGTCAGGTTGTTGCGTTCAAGCGTCATCAGGCGGACGATAGTGCGTGCGGCCGGCGCATGGCCGAGTCCGTTCTCGGCCTTTTCGGCACGCCTTCGCCGCGTTGCCCATTCGGTGACAACACGGAGACCACCGCCGAACCCAACCAATCGAAGCTGTCGCCAAAGTTCAGCGCCGTTCCGCAATCCGGCATCCCATTGCGCTTCAAGCCAAGGGAGATGCGGTTCCAGGCAAGTTTGCCGGACCCGAAAGATGTCGGTCCGCTGACCACGGACGACACTGCGCACCAGCTTTCGGCTGTGCCCGGTTCTGCGCACGATCTCCTTGATGGATACGCCTTCGTCGAAGAGTCCACGAATGACAGAGTTTGCCTCTTCACGCCGCAAATATCCCTCATATTGCAGTCGCTCGGCGGCTGTCAGAAGCTTTGGATTTACAGTTGCTGTGCCGATTGCAATGCGGACCTGGCGCATCGACTTGCGAACGGCATCAAGAAAGGCGTGGCTGGCGTTTTCCATCAGATGCCAGCGGTCAGCGACCTGTTCGGCGTGTGGCAGGGCTTGTGCAGCGGCCCGCGCATATCCGCCGCCGCGATCTCTTGCCACGATTTCGATTTGCGGCTGCTCGACCAGCCAAGCCCTGGCGGTCGAGGGTTCTCGGTCGGGCAACAACGCGATAGTCTTTCGCCGTTCCAGATCGCAGATGATTGTGCCGTATCGATGATTGCGACGCCACGCCCAGTCATCAATGCCGATAACGCTTGGTGGCGGTGGCGGTGGGCGATCATGTCGGCGAACGGTTCGCAGCAGCGTGTCATTGCTCACCGGCAATCCAAGACGATCAGCAAAACGCGCCGCCGGGCGACCACCTAATGCAAGAGCGAGATGCCGGACCAAGCAGTCCAGACGGGCCGTCCGGCGAGCCATGGGGCGGATCACACCATCACCGAAGCGCTCGGCGAAAATCTTTCGTCGGCAATGGGCGACACTACAGACGAAGCGTCGGACGGTCAGGTGCAATTCGATCCTTCGGCCTGCACACGGCAGATCGGCAATCATCCGAGGATAGCGACTGTGAACACGACGGGAGACGGTTCCACAGTGGGGGCATTTGCAATCTTGGGATCGACCGGAGGCGGCGACGATAATCGCGTTACCGGCATCACGCACCTTTTCAACGTCGAGTTCGCTAGGGATAAGATCAGAGAGACGGAACTGGGCTCGCATGGCGCTGATTCTCCTCGGGAAATAACGCCAATTGAATCCCGAACATCAGCGAGATTGAGTCAGACCCAATATTGGACGCCGATAAGGGGTCAACATTCCGCGCCGATTGACAAATCGACTTGCAATATGCGCAATTGCGGTTGATCGGCACCGCCAACCTTGCTTTGGATGACCCGCTACGATAACGAGAGTCACGCTCTATAAAATCAAGCCTTGCGGAAACGATGCGACTGCTCATTCAAAAACTTTGCCGATGGTTTGAAATTTTTGCTCATCAACGCCCTGTAACATGGGCTATTGCTTGCGCTCTAATTGGGATATGGGGAACGCTGGCTGCGGCGGGTTTTTGGAGAGTAGCTTTCGACAGCCCTCCTGACGTTCAGGGCGACGCCCTGTTTTTGCTGCTTTTTTCCAAGTCTGCGATCCTCGGCGAAGGATTCGTCAATATACCGTTTCTGGCATTTCCAGACGGTCTGAATTTTTCTTATTTTCCAACATTCGATTTCACGCAATTGTTCCTCATCAAGGCACTTGCACAATTTTACCATTCGCCGTTCGAAATCTGGACTGCCTTTCATATAGCCGCCGCAACTCTAGGTTTTTGTACCAGTTATCTGCTTTTTCTTTCCCTGACGGGAAGCCCGTTGCAATCCGCCCTACTGGCCTTCTGCACCGCGTTCTTCGCTTACATACAACGGTTGACCGGGCATAATTTTCTTTATGCAGATTACGCCGTCGCTCTCGCCGTTTTGCTTATCTTCACCCTGCTGGCGAAAGACTCAATAGTACGTTCGAAAAATACATTCATATACGTCATCCAATTCTATGTATTTCCGCCATTCTGCCTTTTCATCGTGTTGTTTTCAGGAGTTTATTATACCTTTTTCTTTCTCGCGATATTTTCATTCTTGCTTTTCTATAAAATACTCACAGGAACGATTGAACTGCCATATCGCGCGGTGGCGGTTATTATCGTTTCAATTATAATTTTCTCTGTCGGCATGTTTATCGCCTATCCTCAGATATTACTGGACCCGGCCGTTTTTTCACCCACTAGGACAGCTTTCGACCAACCAGCGGCGGCGTTACGCATCGCAGATGCCGCGCTTGAGTATTCAAACAACCGCTACAATCCATTAATGCCCTTTCAATCCGGTACTATTTCCGCCTATGCCGAGTGGAGGCAAGTTATCGAGGGCTTTGACGCGTTCTCAGGGCCGTTCGTCACTCTATTCGCGCTTGCTGCGCCTTTTCTCGTACCGCTCTCGTCTGGCGGATTCGTAAAACGCTGGTTTGAAAACGACAGAAAAGCTAGGGCGGTTTTGGATCTGAGCGCCGTCGCTATACTCTTTATTATACTGTTCGCCGTCCCGTTTGGTTACGGGTTCCTGTTCAGTGAGTTCATTACACCAGCTCTTCGATCTCAGAACAGAATCAGTCCATTCATGAACCTGTTTGCGATGATTTTGCTTTATGGCTTCATCAAATATGCTTTCAAGAGCACATCTGCGGTCGTTGTTGCATTGATCGTGATCGTCGGCTTCAACGGGATTGGCAGATACGACTACTGGGCCCAATATTATCGATCCATAACGACTGAATCTGCACTCAACCTCCAATCGGCGCAAACCCTGGTAAGCAAGATGGCCGCCACGCCGGAGACCGTTGTACTGCAGTTGCCATATGCAAATTTTCCTGAAGTTCCTGATATCAAGAACTTCGCACCATACCAGCATCTTCTGCTACCAATTGTCTTTCCGACAACCAATGCCGACGAGATGCCGCGCTGGAGTTATGGGTCCGTGACTGCGCAAGTGGCATCAAAGCTCGGTAGTATAAATATCGGAGAGCCGCTAAAGACGGGATGGGATCGGAATGCGGCATGCATGGGCTTCACCGACATCGTTGTCGAAAAGCGCGCCTATGACCAACTTCCAGTACCAGACGTATCGCTTTGGGTACTACGTCATGAAGATACCCTTAGGCAACTATGGAAGCGCACCAGTGCGTCGCGTCCATTCGATTGTGCAAACACTTTGGCACTAGATTTCAGAAAAACCGATGATCGTATGATGCTTTACGGCGAGGACAGAGTCTGGCATGTGGACGAAGTGGGTGGGTATTTGAAAAGAAGCGAAGGCAAGATTGCACTGCCACTATTCGATTTGCGCCAGAGCGAGATTTGCGTGAGCGTGGAAGCGCAATTGATTAATAGGACAGATCGCCCGAACCGAAATACGAAACTCTTTCTTAAAGTAGGCTCCACGCAAACTGTATGGCCAATTGAGAGCGATACGGCGAGCGCTAGCTTTATCGCGCGTATAGGCAAAGACGATTGGCAAGGCAACGTGATGTATATGACGGTCAGCCAGACTACAGCGGATATGCCTTGGTTCGAGCGAGTGAAGGCAAGCTACCGCGCGCGCAAGACGATGATAGGCATTCAATCTTTGCAGATCAAACCGTCACCCTGCGGGTAGGGTTATGGTCAAGGAACGATTTGAACAAGAAAATTGTTCCTAGATGATAGGGCTTGGAGTGTGTTCTCAGGCGCAGATCGAGTTTTTCGCCTTTAGAAGGTCATGTGGAGATAAAATGTCTGGTTTTTCAAATGCAAAAACAGAATATGACGATCTAAAGACTTGGTTGTTCGAACACGCCCTTCCTCTATGGGGAAGCGAAGGCTGCGATCGTCAACGTGGCGGTTTTCACGAGAAGATTGATCTTACCGGAAAAGCAATCGACGCTGGCCGACGCACTCGTGTCACCGGCCGGCAAATCTACAGCTTTTCCGCGGCCGTGCGAATGGGTTGGCCTAGCGACGGCCGTTGGTTCGTCGATCACGGTTGGACATTCATGACCCAGAAATGCTTCAAGCTTGATGGAAGCATGAAGTCAGTCATAGATTTGGCGGGACAGCAAAATATTGAGGAGTTCGATCTCTACGATCACGCATTCGCGTTGTTCGGGCTTTGGGCGGCCTGCGATACGAATTCGGATAATCGCGCGACTATCGAGCGTCAGGCGCTGACCTGTCTTCAGGCTATGATTGCGGGCTGGAAACATCCCACCGCTGGCTTCGAAGAAGCCATACCGCCTAAATTGCCATTACGCTCAAACCCCCACATGCACCTCCTTGAGGCTTGTCTGGCGTGGCTCGACTATATGCCGTCGAGCGGCAGCGAATTGTGGGGACAAGTTGCGGACGAAATTGCCGAACTGGCTCTAACCCGCTTTATAGGTCCGAATGGTGCATTAAGAGAGTTCTTCGATGCAGAATGGAACCCGATGCCTGGATTGGACGGAAGACTCGTTGAGCCCGGACATCAGTTTGAATGGGCTTGGCTTTTGATGCGATGGGCACGCCTGAGGGGGAGAAAAGACGCGATCACTGCCGCCAAAAGACTAGTGGAAATTGGTGAAGCACGCGGGATCAATGAAAATGGGTTCCCATTCAACTCTATACTTGACGACTTAACACCTCACGATCGAGGGTCTAGACTTTGGCAGCAGACGGAGCGAATTAAGGCGTGGCTGGCAATGACTGACATCGCGGCGGATCCTGAGAGCAGAGATCATGCTTTCCAGAAAGTCGCGGACGCAGCCAGCGGCCTGAAAAGCTTCCTCGATGTTCCCGTTAAAGGGCTTTGGAAAGACAGGATTAATGAGGATGGAACGTTTATAGACGAGGCTGCTCCGGCCTCCAGCCTATATCATATCGTTTGTAGCATCGAGGAGATGCATCACTATTTCAGACGGTCGAATGGTGCAAAGCCTGCGATCTTCTTGGACCGTGATGGAGTTGTAAATTATGACACGGGCTATGTGAAATCCTCAGACGAGATACAGCTCATTCCTGGTGCTGCCGAAGCAATAAAATATCTAAATGAAAAACAGTATCTTGTGTTCATTGTTACAAATCAATCGGGTATCGGCCGCGGCTTTTACGATGTCGATGACTATATCCTGGTTCATGCCCACATTGAGAATTTACTGAAAGCACGAGGAGCAAGAATCGACGACGTCCGGTTCTGCCCTTTTCATCCCGACGCAAAACACGAAGCTTTCAGGGGTGAGCATTCGTGGCGAAAGCCGTCGCCGGGTATGCTACTCAGTATCATGGACGAATGGCCTATCCTGCAGCAGGACAGCATTCTAATCGGAGACAAGGATACTGATATTATGGCAGCGGAAAAAGCCGGTGTAAAAGGCCATCTCTTCTCTGGTGACAATCTCTTAGATTTCGTCAAATCACTACGACTATGAGCAGAATAGCTCTTTCTTTTGTGGCAGTGAATTCGACATCTAAAGCGTGAGGGCGGATACAAGGCATGTACTCTCAAGAGACCATCGGCGGCCTGAAATATCATAGGACCTGGACACCGTTGCGGAAGCAAACCACGGCCCGGATTCTGATCATGAATCTAGGCCATATAGGCGATTTCTGGATGTCACTACCGGCACTTAGACAAGCGCGGTTGTTGTTCGGATCAGCACACATTACCCTTGCAGTCAGTTCGTGGAATCTTTCTGTAGCGGAGGCTGTTAATGTCGCCGATGAGATCGTGTCACTGGATTATTTTCCGGAACAGGCGAAAGTGGATGCGGCTGCGCGTATTTTTGCGCAAAACGTGGTTCGAGATGCAATTAGCCTAGGCGAATTTGATCTAGCGATCGACATTCGAGTCCCAGACGATACGCGCTTTATAATTGAGGGCCTTAAGGCAAAGCAGAAATTTGCCTTTTATAAGGATAGGAAAGGCGAGTTTAGATACTCTCTTCCCCAAACACCTTTAAGCGTCCGAATAAAAAGAAAATATCGAATACTGTCAAAACTTGGCTTTAAAAAGAAAGAGCGAAAAACCCGAGAGAGTTTCACTGAAAAAATGGAGCATTGCGCAATTAATGCTTCACGCATAATCAATTATGCATATGCTAATTCTGAGCTTAGCAAAAACACGACGTCAATCGAAGACGTGTCTGAAAATATTTTTCCTCTGAAAAAGGAGGGAAGATCAGTTGTCGCCGTTGTTCCGTTTTCCAATTCGGCTCTACGAGATTGGCCATTTGAACGTTATCGGGAATTGATTTTTGCACTACTGGACAAAACAAACGCAGATATCCATTTGATTTGTAACGGTAAAAATCTACGGGTACACGAAATCGTTGCTGTGAGTGGTCTTCAGCAGGATCTGGTGTCAAATGAGCGATTTGTTCTGAAAGATGCATTGAGCCGCGACGAATTCTATTCGGCCCTCGCCGCAGCGAACTTAGTCATATCTAACAACTCAGGTGCAGGGCATGTAGCGGCTCAATTGAGCGTTCCAACGATCGGAATTTATACTGCATCTCACCTTCCAGACATTTGGGGTTTCGTCGGACCAAAAGTAAGTATGATTTCTGCCAACGTCGAGTGTGCAGGTTGCGGTCTGGATTTCGATGAATCCCGTTGTCCGAACGGGTTGAAATGCCGTTCTATGATCGGAGTCAACTCGGTCTTGGAAGAATCGCGTTTCCTCTTGACACAATTCGCCTGAGACAGAATTGAAAATCTGGTACTCGGAGCAACACGATCCCGCAAAGCCTCCTTTTTAACCCGCCGCGCGGAAAAGGCTATTTCTTGTTACTCGCAGTATTTTTCTTTTTCTTTCCTGGACTAAATAATGCGCAGTGCTGACCTACAACGCGGACCATTACGGCAACTCTGGAAATTTGCACGTCGATGGTTGCGGGCAAAGACAAGGCGTATGTCAATTGTTCTACGCGGAAGAGGCGGTCTGTTCGGTCCTCGTACTCTCAATGCCGGGCCTTCTGTTCCACGACAGCCTCGGAAGATTCTTGTTATTAAGCCAGACAAAATCGGGGATTTTGTTTTAGCGCTTTCAGCCATGACCCATTTGCGCGAGACTTTTCACGACGCTGAACTCCATCTATTGGCTGGGCCTTGGAACCAAACATTTGCCGAACAGACACGGCTCTTTGACGTAATCCACTTTATACCGGCCAACATCGGATCGAGCCAACCCGGCAGCAGAGAATTCGAATCGGTCGCGGAACTGTTACCTCATTTCGACCTAGCAGTTGACCTAAGAGTCGAGGACGACCAGCGAGGCTACATTTTCGCGATAGATGCCCATACAAAAGCGGCCTATGCTGGAAAAAAAGGACATACCACCTTCGACATCGAGCCACCCTTCCCGAGAAAGCAATCTTGGGCAAACCAAATGCAAGACATTCATGCGTCGACTTTGATGAACAGGCTAGCTAGGGAAGTGTCGGGGTACTATAAAGATAGCATTTTGGCCCAATCCACCCTCCTAAATCTAACTCAATCAATAGACCCAGACACCCAAACCTTGTTGAACGAGTTTGGTCGCGGCAGCAAAGATTATCTTGTCGGCATTAATTGCGGTAGCGGAGCTGAGACGAGAGATTGGCCGGAAGAGTATTTCCTGACTTTGATCAATCAACTGATTGTCGAAAATGACGCACTTTGCCTTCTGGTCGGAGGCCCTGACGAGATCGAGAAGCACAGCGCGATTGAAAGTGCATTGCCCCGAGATCGAGTTCTAAACCTCACAGCCAAGATCGACCTGGCGGACCTGCCGAGCGTGCTCTTAAAGCTGTCCCTCTATGTCGGCAACGATACAGGTACGACACATATGGCAGCGTGTCTTGGGGTCCCCACTGTCTGCATTTATGCCGGAGTGACTTCGATTGGTAGGTTTGCAGCAAAAGGCGAGAAAACGATCACAGTCACCAATATCGTGCCGTGCTCACCGTGTGGGGTTTCACTATTAAAAGAATGTGTTGGTGGCCACGCCTGTATGCGAGGTATTTCTGTCGACCGCGTAATAGATGCGGCATTACGCATAACAAATACTCAAAATGATCCGAAATCGAATCAATCTTAAAAGTTACTGTCGTCTCCCTCGTCTTTTAATAAACAGAGGCAGACAAGCGGTTGAACCTAGCGCTTCAAAATTTATCAGCGAAAAAAACTTTCAGCTAGTAGTAAGACGTTTACAACCCTAGAAGCGCCTTAAACTTCCTTACATTCCGTCTGAATATTTCTTTCGGTAGATTTCTTCTAACATTCACGAGTTCATCCTGCAATGTTGCCAGTGCTGAACGGGTCTCCTCAATATTGTTCTCCAAGGCATGCATGCGGTCGATAAGACGGTCGAGCGGAAGATATGTATAAGGAGAATTATCGTTAAACTCTCTCTCCACAACATCTGACAACCTCGCAATTGAAGAGTCATCGCATTCTTTTTGCGCCACTACCGAGTAATCCGGAAAAAGTTCGGTCAACTCCAAGAGTGCTCCGGCAATGCCAGACTTAAAGCGAAGCGAGGGTTGATTTATCCCTATTGCGTGGACATCAGAAAATCCAGAAAACTCTGCAATGAACTTCAAGTAGTTTGGTGGCAGCGGGTTTATATGTGTCGGATCCATGTAAAAACGATTGGATCCCACTAAGAGGTTTTCCGGGTTGGGTGTCTCCAATATTATCATCCCTCCTGGCGCAAGAACACGAAAGCTCTCTGCTACGAGTTCGTGTAGAACCTCCGTCGGAAGATGTTCGACGATATGAAACCCAGTCACTAGAGAAAGGGATGCGTCGGGTACAGACTTAATATGAGCAACTGCATCGCTGACAACGATTTTAAGACCGTCTAACTCTGCCGGTCGAAGCATTTCAATATTTGAATCCACGCCTGTGGCATTCCATCCTCGACTCGAGAGAATCTCCAACCACTCTCCACGGCCACAACCATAATCGACACTTACCTTGGAAAGGCCCGAAGCTTCCAATGCATCCAGTAGAGCAGAGTATCCAAGCAACCGCTTACCAACTTCTGCGCGCGTGCCGCGATACTTTTGCTCGAATTCAAAATAGAATCTCTGATCAATCATTATGTAACCGTTTTCTCGCTTTAGTTGGCGGAAAAGAACTCCGCCACATTTCTTAAGCTATGAACTCAATTTCCCAAACTTCACAACAAGCCTCGACAATCATAGGTACGAGCACATACTTGCATCACCTATCGAATTATCGAACCAAGTTGTTGCCTCGCTGCTCTGTGTTTCCAGCAGCACGATACACTTTCAAATCTCACCTGACGGCATACCCTGCGTCTGAGTTGGCGCACCTACACCATGAACAGCCTTCATCACGTCGGCAGCGACGTCACGCCAAGTTCGCATGCGTGGATGAGCGTCTGCAATCTTCAGTTTGAGTTGAGCATAGTATTCCGACGTCGATAATAGGTGTCCAAGAATTATCGCCAATTGCTCGGGATGCTCTGGATCAAAGTAAAGCGCCAAATCACCACCAGCTTCCCGCAAAGCAGGGACATCAGCCGCTACAGAAGGCGTGCCGCACCACAAAGCTTCACTTATCGGTAGGCCCCAACCTTCCATTCGACTGGGCAGGACCAGCGCAAAAGCTTTCTCATAGAGTAAGCGAAGCTCGGCTTGGTTAGGATTGAGAACAAACCGAAACTTATTTGCAATGGCTCGGTATCGATCTTTCTTCAAAAATTTCTCTACTCGCTTTCGTCTCGCGCCAGCGAGAACGAGGAGCGGAACTTCGACACCATTTTCGCTAAGATTTAGCATCGCCTCCACGACACATTCGAGATTTTTTCGGCCATTATAGATTCCCACGCAGAGCAAATATGGCTCTCCGGGAGCGACTTTATCAACTCGTTCGTTTGTTGGTCGCAGTTCGTGGCATAATGGAACGGCGACAACATCCGGAACCGCTGGCAGTATCCCAGCTTGGGAAAAATGTCGCACCTCGCTTGCAGTGAACTCTGAGTTCGTCAAGATTAATGAGGCAGCTTTTATCGTTACCTGATTGTCGTAGAGGAAATTTCGCGGGAAAGCGAATTGGTTGCGGTGAGTAAAGTCATGCAACGGAATCATATCGTGAAGAAGAGGTACAAAAACAGGCCTTTCCCCACGCTTACCCAATGCCATAATGTAGTCCGAGATGATTTTTGGACGTCCAAGTGACACCAAAATTTGTCCGTCGAGATTCACCTCTTTAATCGCACCGTCTGGCACAGACTTCCAGCGTATTCTATTCCGACGGTCAACGACCTTGCGAGCTATATTGTAGAATACTTTTTTAAATATGTTTGTATCGTAGACATTCTGCCTAAGACGCAATGGGGTCGCGGTCGTTGGAATATTGGGGTCAAGGACACCTGTCGGGGACTCATCACCAATCCGTGGAAAGACTTCAAAGAAGCGACCGTGCAACGGCGAATAGATGACGTATCTAACCGACTTATCTAATGATGAAAGTTCATATGCGACCTCCATAACGGTTCTGGAGATCCCATAATATTTGAACTTCACACCGGAATTCAAAAACAACTCCGACAAATCGAAGAATATCTCAGGCATTTACTGTCCCGTCTGCTACCACGAACCGACAAGCATCGGACGCATTTTTTAAGATACAAGGCGCAACACATGCGCGTCGCCCCATCGCCGGCACACCTTTTACAATGGCGTAAAGCCTCCGAAAAGTGCTATTTCTGACTTGATACTGGCTGCAAGAGTATCCTCATCCATAAACAGATTCAGTCTTGACGCAAGTTGTTGCGGCATCTAGGAGGAGCCCCCTGTATGCACGCCTCGCCTCGAGAGCGATTGACACAACGTCGCAGCCTCTTTATTTGCACTTCAAACTACGAAAACATCGACGGCACCTCGGCATTAAGAAGAGGTGTAAAGTTCTTTGTATGAATGCATGGGACTTGCAAAGCCCGTTTCAAGCGGAAAGCGAACCGAGGCCAAAGGCCGGATTTGCAGTTCTTTTCTTGCGTGGTACAAACGACCTAAATCAAACAGGAACAAAATTGTGATCGGATCATTTTTGTCGCCAAACGACAAGAAGTTGCTGACGCGGCTTTTCAAAGAAAACTTCAAAAAACATGTTGGTTGGTACTCTGCCGCAATCGCGGCGATGGTTGTGGTCGCGGCCACAACGTCGCTCAGCGCTTGGATCATGCGTGATATTGTCAACAGCGTTTATCTTAAGCAGGGTTTCGACGTCGTTCTCGAGATCGCTTTCGCAGTTGCCATAATCTTTATCGTAAAGGGCCTCGCGACCTTTGTGCAGAGCTATTATCTGAGTAAAGCTGGAAACAGCATCGTCGCAGAGCAACAGCGTAAAATCTATGACCGGCTTTTGAAACAGGGGGTTTCCTTTTTTCAAAATCTACCGTCTTCGGAGCTTCTGGTTCGTGTGACCTATAACGCGCAAGCCGCTCGCAGCGTCATAGACACGATAGTAACATCGTTCGTTAGAGACCTCTTTTCGCTTGTCGGCCTTATTATCGTAATGTTTGCACAGAATTTCCTTCTGAGCGCGATTTCCATGATCATTGGGCCTCTCGCGATTTTCAGTGTCCGTCTTGTTCTCCGTCGGGTTCGCAAAATTATGGAGGCGGAGCTCGCTTCTCTCGGCGAAATCGTCAACGTCGTACAAGAAACAAGTATCGGTGTTCGCGTCATCAAGGCTTTCTCTTTGGAGAAATTGATGCGTCAGCGCATGAACAAGGCAGTGTCCGATGTGGAGGAACGCGCCAATGGCATCGCCAAGCTTGAGGCCGCGACCAGTCCGATCATGGAAACACTATCCGGACTTGCGATTGCGGTCGTCATTGCCGTCTCCGGTTACACGGTTCTCGAAAAAGGTGGTTCACCCGGCGACTTGATGGCATTTATCACCGCCTTGCTCCTTGCTTACGAACCGGCCAAGCGTCTCGCGCGCATGCGAGTTCAGATCGAAGGCGGTATGATCGGTGTCCGCATGATGTTTGAGGTCCTGGATGCTCCCTTGACCCTCACTGAGAAGAAGGACGCCTTGCCTCTCCCCAAGAAAAGCGGTGATGTTGCTCTCAAGAACGTCAGCTTCGAGTATGTTGCGGGTCAGCCGGTACTCAGGGACGTCAGCGTCCTCTTCGAAGGTGGGAAGATGACCGCTCTGGTCGGGCCGTCTGGCAGTGGTAAATCGACAATCATCAATCTGATGATGCGTCTCTACGATCCACAAAGCGGATCCGTTGAGATCAACGGCATGGATCTGCGCGACGCATCGTTCGCAAGCCTTCGAGAGCAGGTTTCCTATGTCGGTCAGGAAACGTTCCTGTTCTCCGGAACCGTCAGACACAACATTTCTGTCGGCCGCGACAATGCGACCGAAGAGGAAATCATCGAAGCAGCGAAGGCGGCCAACGCGCATGACTTCATCATGAAGATGCCGCAGGGCTATGACACCAGGCTCGGTGAAAACGGTTCGGGTCTTTCGGGTGGTCAGCGTCAGCGTGTCGCCATTGCCCGCGCCATGCTCCGCAATGCAGACATTCTTATCCTTGATGAAGCGACGAGCGCGCTGGACTCCGAATCTGAAGCTCTCGTTCGTGATGCTCTCGAGCGCCTGACACTGAACAAGACCTCGATCGTGATTGCTCACCGTCTTTCGACGATCAATCGCGCTGACAAGATCGTCGTAATGGACAACGGTCAAGTTGTTGAAGAAGGCAGCCGCCGCGAGTTGCTTGCTACCGATGGTCTCTACAAGCGCCTACACAGCATCCAGTTCGACGCAGACGTCGCTTGACTCTCTATTTCGGGCGGCATGTCTGCCGCCCGGTTTCCTCGTCTCTCCTTATGGAGACTTTGATCGAGTGCATCTGTATTAAAGAGCGTCTCTCGATTAGCTTTCAATTTCCATCGTCGAGGCTTCGACCGGGCCCTTTCAGGGCCTTGGCAAACATAGGCAAATCGTGACAGCTTCCGCTCCGCAATCAGGAGAGAGGATGATGACGGGAATGGCAATGATTGATGAGCTTGCTCGGAATTTTGCAGCAGCAGATATCGAAGGCAAGAAAATCCCCCTCGCGACGCTCGAGACCAAAGGGCTTATCCCCGACAGTTTCGAGCAGTCCATGGACGCTCAGCGCGCCTTCGTGGCCGCTATCGGTAAAAGCGTGGACGGCTGGAAACTGGCGATCCGTCCCGATGGCACTGCGATTGCGGCACCGATGGTCGATTGCTACAGCGTGACTGACGACAAACTCGCAACATTTCCTGCTAAAGGGATCGAAGGGCTTGAGGTGGAGATCTGTGTCACGCTCGCATCCGATATTCCCGCATCAGGCGACACCCCACTGACCAGAGACGACATTCTTGGCTTCATCGACAAGGTCTACCTTGGTGCGGAACTCCTGGGCTATCGTTTGGTCGAGAAAAACCAGGTCCCCTTCCCGCTTTTTCTCGCGGATCGTCTCGCCAACCAAGGATTTGTAATCGGGCCTCAAATCGACGCGACTGTGATCGACAATTTTGCGCGGGAGAGCGCGCCTTTCTCACAGCTCACAATCACCGAAGGCACAACCACTCTGTTTGACGCAAAGGTAAAGCATCCCAATATCGATCCGCTGGCGCCGCTCGTCGCCTTTGCCAATGCGCCCCTGAACAAAGGTGGCATGCTCAATCGCGGACAGGTGATCACTACCGGCAGTCTTTGTGGAGCTATCCCGACCGCTCTCACCGCTTTGACGGCAATCGACCTCGCATCGGTCGGCAGCTTCGTCCTTAAGACGAAACACTGAAACTTACCCGCAAAGGTTTGATGCAATCGCGCAACATTCATCACTGAAACGTGAGCTCCGTTTGCTGACCGTGTTTTCCGCGGTTGGCATGCAATGCTCACACGCTGTAAATATGACTAGAGTTGTCATATTTCGCATATGAAGGGGTGTCGGCCAAGTCGGTACTCGCCATGTGAAACGCGACCGCACCGATCAGGGTGATTGATGAGCAAAACGCTGTTGCAGGTTTTTGATGCCAAGGAGGAAAACCGTCTTATGCGGTTTTTCCGCCGGCGTCTGGGCAACCGGGATGATGCCGCCGATGCGTTGCAGGAAACCCTGGTGCGGGCGCTCGAAGTATCGCACGCGACGCTGATCGAAAATCCTCAGGCATACCTCTTCCAGATCGCCAAATCCGTCGCCCACGTAACGGTTAAACGCCAGTCACGTGAACGGCCGTTATTTGCGCCTCCAGAGGCAGGTCTTGCCGTTCCATGCGACCAGCCCGATCCGGAGCGGATTGTCGCCGGTCGTCAACATCTAATCCTGATGGCCCGCTCAATCGAGGCTTTGCCCAAGCGCTGCCAGCAAGTCTTTGTGCTCAGTCGCCTGCACGGCCACTCCAATGGCGAGATAGCTGCTAG
The DNA here is from genome assembly GCF_044772305.1 of Agrobacterium sp. NPDC090273. Lineage (NCBI taxonomy): Bacteria > Pseudomonadati > Pseudomonadota > Alphaproteobacteria > Hyphomicrobiales > Rhizobiaceae > Agrobacterium > Agrobacterium sp. NPDC090273. The sequence goes on along the minus strand of NZ_JBIVYN010000008.1, from coordinate 196,048 downwards.
GCTCGATATTTCCCGTAATATGGTCGAAAAGCACATCATCAAGGCATTACTTCACTGCCGACAGGTCCGTGCACAAATAAAAATGTAAACGGACATCAGGTGCTGGCATCCTTTTCCACTCTAGAAGTAGAAAAGGATGTAATGCGGCATCAATAACTCCATCAGGAACGGCAGTGCAGGATATGAACGAGCGCCCGGAGGGTCTCATTGATGACCGTTTGGCTGAAGAGGCAGCTCTCTGGCTCGCACGCATGCAATCCAGCGATGCGACAGAGGACGATCGTCAGCGCTTCCAGAACTGGCTGAAAGCGGATCCTGCCCATGTGACCGCTTTTGTGGAGATGCGCGCGCTCTGGAGCGACCTTGGTAACATAGAGCTTCTGCCAGCCACGGACAAAAAACGCGGCGGCTCGGGTCGAGCGATCCTGGCAGGTCTGGCGTGCATCGGCGTTATCGGGCTTGCGGCACTCTATGCGCATCAAAGCGGCTTCATCGACCAGTGGCAAGCCGACTACTATACCGAAGTCGGCGAAACGAGACTGTTGAAACTGGAAGACGGCACGAACATCAGCATGAACACCGACACAGCTATCACCGTTCACTACTCGGACAGGGAACGCCGGATAACCCTGCTGCGCGGTGAGGCCTATTTCGATGTGGCCAAAAACCCTTCCCGGCCGTTCGTCGTTGACGATGGATCGCTCACTGCCAAAGCGCTCGGCACCCATTATTCGGTCCGCACCGCCGGTGGAGCTTTACCGCAGGAAGTTCAGGTCGAGGAAGGCCGGGTTGAAGTCGCAACCGGCGGCGATGTCACTGTTCTCACACCCGGCGAGGCAGCAACCCTCGGCAAAGACGGGAAACTGCTCCGCAGTCGCAAAGATGTGGCAAACAGCATGGCATGGCGTGAGGGCAAGCTGGTTTTTTCCGGTCAGCCCCTGCGCGAGGTTCTCGAGGTGCTTGCACAATATCGTCGCGGCCGAATTCTCGTTCTTGATGACAGGGCAGCAGAGCAACGCGTTTCAGGTATCTTCGATCTCAAGAATACGGATCAGGCTTTAAACATTCTGGAAGACAGCCTGCCAGTAACGGTATCACGGCTTTCCGGCATGCTGATTATCGTCAGGTCGCGATAATTTTTTCAAGAAGCACGTCAGGAGGCGCGCTCCCTATTCACTCTATCCCATCAGAAACCGCTGCGGCCTTGCTCGGCGGCCTGACATCATGAGTGAGAGGGAATGATATGAGATTTGGCAAGCACGGTCGGGGCCGGTTCTGGCTGACGACGACGGCGGTCGCAGGTGGCATGGTCGCATTCGGTCTTGGTGGTGCAGGGATGACAACTGCATGGGCGCAAACGGCAGCACCTCAGCCGGCGGCCGCATCGAAGACGGTCACGGTCTCCGTTCCCGCTGGCCCCCTCGAAAATGCCATCCTTTCATTTGGCCGACAGGCGAACCTGCGCATGGTCTATCCCTCGGCCATTACCCGGGGGCGCAATACCTCCGGCGTCAATGGCACATTGAGCATCGCTTCCGCGGTGAACAGCCTCCTGGCAGGGACCGGCTTGAATTACACTCTTGCAGACGGCAATACGGTTCGTATTTTTGATCCTGCCAATCAATCCCTTCAGATGGGGTCTGCTGCCCCCGGTTCGATCGTTCTCTCGCCGATCACCGTTCAGGGAACGGGGGTTGAAGGCGCCAAGGAGGTACTTGAAACCAATGGCTACGTCGGAAAATCCGGCCGTACCGCGACCAAAACCGATACACCGATCGCGGAGACGGCCCAGTCGATCTCCACTGTCAGCCGTAAACAGCTTGACGATATCAAACCGCAAAACCTCTCCGAAGCGCTGAACTACACCCCGGGCGCGCGCATCGGCCAATATGGCGCCGAGCCACGTTTCGATGCCTTCAAGGTGCGCGGCACCGATCTCAGCACAACAGGCATTTTTCGTGATGGCCTGCGCCAGGTCAGCAGCCAGAACGGCAGTGCACGCCTCGAGCCCTATGGCGTAGAAGCCGTCTCAATCCTGCGCGGTCCGGCCGCTTCCGTTTACGGCGCAAGCAGTTCCGGAGGCATCGTCGACATCGTTTCGAAGCGTCCGACCGAGGAGACCTTACGCGAGGTTGAATTCCAATATGGCTCCTTCGGCCGTGTACAGGGAGCGTTCGATTTTTCAGGCGCCGTCAACGATGAAAAGACTATGCTTTATCGTCTGACCGGTGTCGCACGCGACGGCAGGAACGAAATCAGTGCCATCAAGGATGACCGGCTCTTCATTGCGCCAGCGTTCACCTTCCAGCCGGATGCGGGAACGAAGCTTACACTCCTCGGCGAATACATGGATGGTACGTCTGGCGGCACATGGGGTTTCATCAACAACTATGGCGCCAGCGGCACATCGATCGGTGCGACACCGGTTTATGGCGGTGACGCGCGGTTTAATGATTTCGAGCAAAAACAATGGCGTATCGGCTATGAGTTCGAGCATCAACTGAACGACAATGTGACTTTCTACAGCAAGGCGAGGTACTCAGGGCTCTCGGCAGACCAGCAATGGGTCTTTGCAGATTATCCGGGCATCACAATCGAGGACAATGAAGGCGTTTCTGCCGACAATTACCTGAAGACCGAATTCGACACGGGCCCTGCCAAACACACGCTCTTAACGGGTGTCGACTTCAGCCACATGACCTACTCCTCAAAACAGGGCAGTGGCGCAGTACCATTCACCGATACCTTTACCTATGTTCCCGATGTCTCGCTGGTTCTGAACCAGCGCATGAACACGTTCGGTATCTACGCCCAGGACCAGATCGAAATCGACCGTTGGCGGTTGACGGCGGGTATTCGGCATGACTGGCTGGATACCGCCTATCAGGCCCAAACCGTGGGTGCGGCCGCCACCCCAACCTATGATGGCGACGACACAAGAACCACCGGACGCGCAAGCCTCGGTTATGTGTTCGACAATGGCCTGATGCCCTATGTGAGCTACGGCACATCCTTCGTCGCCAATCCGGGTGTCATCATCACCACGGGAACCGTCACGGGTCAGGCGCAGCCGACCGTGGGCAAGCAGTATGAAGTCGGCGTCAAATATGCCCTTCCGGAATACAATGCTCTTCTCAGCGCGGCCTTCTTCAATCTCGACCAGGACAACGCCACGGTCTATGAGACCTCTTCCGGTATCAATCTCTTGCGCCAGCTCGACCTCAGATCGCGCGGTATCGAGCTCGAAGCCACGGCATCGCTTGATAATGGCTGGAGCTTGATCGCCTCCTATTCCTACAATGATGTCGAGATCACGCGCCTCACCCCCGAAACTCAAGGCAACCAGTTGAACTCGTCGCCTTACCACACCTTCTCGCTCTGGGCGGATTACGAATTCCAGACCGGAGCACTCGAAGGCCTCGGCCTGGGAGCAGGCGTACGCTACGTGGGATCGAGCTTCGGCGACAACCAGCATACGCCGATCCTCGATAATGAGGCACGCACGTTCCTCGACGCGTCGCTGCGCTATGATCTCGGCAAGGCTGTGCCATCGCTTGAGGGCGTTCGCCTGCAGATCAATGCGACGAACCTGCTCGATGACGTCAAACAGGTCTGCACCACAGGCTTCTGCTACTTTGACGAGGGACGTAAGATCGTCGGCAGCATCCGGTACCGGTTCTGATGTTGCAGCAGAACCCAACCGCCACCAATCCGTCCCCAACCGCCGTCTTTGTGGCGGTTGGCGGACTTTATATCGGGCAAAGCGTCATCGGTGGCCTCACCTTCCTCGGCCTGCCGGCAGTTCTGCGAAGCGCTGGACTGCCGCTCGATCAAATTGGTCTTCTCTATCTGACTGTATTGCCCTGGACGCTTAAGTTCCTCTGGTCGCCTCACGTTGAACGTTATCGCCTTCCGCCGGTTGGGAAAAACCGATCCCGTCTCATCGTAGGCTCGGGTATCTCTGTCTGCGCTATCGGTCTTGCCGTGCTCGCTTTTACGGGTCCCTCTCCCGTAAGCATAGCAATCGCGATCCTTTCGGTGATCGCGCTCGTGACGGCTACGGTTGATATCGCCTGTGATGGTTATGCGGTCGAGACATTGGCCGAGGAGCATCACGGCTGGGGAAATGCCGCCCAGGTTGGAGGTTCCTACCTCGGCTCGGCCATTGGCGCCGGTCTCTTTCTGGTGCTGGTGGAACGTTCAGGCTGGACGTGCGCCACCCTTGTTATGAGTGGTCTTGTCATTCTGCTCGCGCTGCCCTTTCTGTTCGGGCCTGCTTCAAAGACAACCGTACAGACCCGTGACCATCTGCCATCGATCAGAAATGCGCTCAAAAGACCACAGGTCCGCACCGGTCTCATCGTCGCCGCCGTCTATGTCGCTGCGCAGAAATGGGGGCTCTCGATGCTCGGGCCGTTTCTGGTCGATTACGGCTTTGATCTTGCAACCATCGGCGCGCTGAACGGAGTTGGCAGTATGGTCGTCGGTTTCGCTGGCGCCTTGCTCGGCGGGACACTGGTGAGGCTTTATGGTGCCTCACGCGTCCTGCTGATCGCGATTTTCGTGCAAACGGCGCTTCTCTGCATCTTTGCCTATCTCAGCGTCCACCGCGACATCTCGCAATGGATTGTCATGACGGTTGCAGTCGCAAGTTCATCCGGCATCATGTCCATCGGCTTTGTTGCGCTTTATGCCTGCTTCATGGGCTGGTCAGATCCACGTCAGGCGGGTGTCGACTTTACACTCTTCCAGTGCATGGACGGTATTGTCAGCATGGCGGGAGGCCTTGGTGCGGGAGCAATCGCAGAGCGCTTCGGTTATCAGGCATCGTTCGGCCTGGCCGCTATCGTTTCAGTGCTCGCAGCACCGGTCATCTTTCTGCTGATGCGACGGCAGAAAGGCTGAGGATTATAGGATTGCTGGGCCCGTCTTATTGAGGACGCGCCCTGCACGTTCATGGTTATTCGACAACGACAGACAGTGTCGAACCGGTGTAAACCGGGCGTAGCTTCACATCACCACTGTCGATCGATGCAAAGGTTCCGGCAAGACCGTCCGTTCTCAAAACCTCGAACCGGGTTCCGGCAGATGGCGCTGCACCATCAAACTTAAGGTGGAGGCTTCCACCGTCGATTTGCGCGTGGCCCTTGATCTCAACAGGGCCGTTAGAGAGATCAACAGCAAGCGTTCCGCTCGTGATGACAAGGGTGCCGGTACCAAGGGCATTGGCTGATGCTGCGACCAGCGTTCCCTCGTTCAGCACAGTTCCACCGCTATAGCTGTTGTTGCCGCTCAGTGTGAGGGCGCCGCTTCCCGATTTGACGAGGCGCCCTGCCCCCGAAATGTCATTTGTCCAGCGATCTGCCGCGTTGAAGCCACCGGCAGCAGCATCCATGGTGACGTGGACGTCGCCGTCAAACGAACCGTAACCGGCAGCGGCAGCAACGAGATTGATGCGACCCCAGCCATTGCTGTCATCGAGCAATGGATAACCCGCCTCGATCCCCGTCGAGAAGAGTACTGCCCGGCGCTGGGCAACGTCGAGATAGGGCAACCGCGTTTCCAGAAGAACCTCTGCACCCTTCGGAACAATCATCGTCGCATGACCAACCCCTGCCTTGCGGCTGAAGGAGAATGTCATCCGTTCGCGGTAATCGGCCTTGTTGGCCGTTTCATCCACGAAACGGTCGAGGCTTGCGTCCTGGCTGTGGGCGAAGGCCAGCAAAGATTGTCCCTCCGGCAGGCGCTTCTTGAAATAGGCCTGCAACTCGTCATAAGCCGCCTTTTTGGCATCTGCATTTTTGGGGTCCTGCAGCATTGCGGCAGCCATGGCGGTTGCCGAGATCCGGCCACCGATGACATCGAGAGGCGAATGCATGCCAGCGACAACCCGGCTCTCACCCAGTTCTGAAGCCATCGTCAGCAACTCGGAAAAGCGCTCTGGCACTGCGTAGGCATAGGCGATGGCAGCGAGATAAGCGGCATTGGTGTGACCGCTCGGGAACCCACCGTCTTTCGGGCGTCCGCGATTTTCGCGGGCATATTTCAATGCCGGGACAATCACGCCTGGATCATTCTCGTAAGCCTCGAACTTCCGGTCACCGATCGTCTCGGTCCCGGTCTCGTTGACCTCACCCTTGTCGTTCATGCGCCAGGGACGTGGTGAGGAATAGAAATATTTGGCCGGCGAAGTGGTCCCTTCAGGGCCTCTCATCACCTTCATGAATGCAACGAAATCATTGAGTTCGGAATCAGGCGCACCGGCTTCCGTACCCTTGTCGTCTTCCTTGCGTTCGATAATCTCGTTCGGATTGAAATCCGCAAGCGTGTGATTGATCGTTGTCGTCGCACCGGCACCCTCGCGATACCATTGAGCAAGTGGGCCCATGCCCTCGATCACGCTGTAACCCTGCGAACGGCGGTCATTCATATACGCCGCGAAAGCTCTCTCGGGTGTTCTGTTCTTGCCGGTTACGGAGAGAACGTAACGCATATTCTCTTCCCAGACTGCGGGATCGACGATCCTGACGTGACTGAAGTCGGTCGGGCCGTCGCCATTCGCGCCACCATCAGCCCATTTTTCATCGCCCAGTGTCCAGATCCGGTTAAAGCCTGAGAGGATGTCGATGACCGGGTTATCCTTGTCATCATAGGCCCTAACATCCTTGCCCTCGGCGTTTTTGCCGGTCTGGTTGCGGTAGTTGTCCGCGAAGGGCAACGGGTACGGGGTGGCCGGCTCCGGCACCAAAATCGAATAGCCCTGGCCTTGTGGTGCGCTATTATCGAATGCACCGGCACCTGCAACAGTGGTCAGGAGAGAGACGGTAGCAAGCAAGGTTAGCCGCAGGGGCGGAAAATACGAGTTCAGTCTGGCCATGATGTTGAATCCCATGATTTTTTAAGCGTTACGCAATCTACTAAGACAGCCGGAATCAATCTCCGGCTTGTAGCCGGGAGCTCTAGTTCGTCGAGATTGCAGTTTTGAGACAAAGGACAACAAGCGCTGCTGCGCCTTAGATTTGTCCGGAGAGCAGCTCCAAACGGGGTTGCCCGGCGAGACTGACAACAGTCCCGTCGCATGCGATCTAGGATAAGACGGCGCCGTAGCGCCGCCTTAAGCTTCGAAGTGATTATTTTTTGACGGCAACGGCTTCGTTGATCTTTGCCACGTCGTCTTCCAGAACCTTGTAGGTCTGGTCGAGCGTCAGCTCACCGACGATAAGCTGGCTCATGCGCTGCACGATCTGCTGGTAGACGGCAGTGCTACCCTTCGAATGTTCGAATTCGCGTGCGGCCTGGGGTACGTTCTTCTGATTGTCGAGGAAGACCTTCATCGCTGCCTTGGCGTCTTCGCTCTTCAGCTTGTATTGCGGATCGGTGATTTCGGCGCCCGTCAGGACCACGTAGTTTTCAGCAATTTCACGCTGCACCTTTTCGGAGCCGAGGAACTCGATGAAGTGCGCCACGTCCTCAGGATATTTGGTGCGCTTGAAACCGACAACCGCCGTGCCACCCGACATGGTGTAGCAACCGGCCTCGCCGCAAGGCGCGCTAAGGGCAGCCCACTCGAAGGCATCACCGATCTTGTTCTGGAAAGGGTTCACCATCCAGTTGCCGGCAAGATAGGTCACGACATTTCCGTTGACGAATTCATCGCCCATGTTCTTGTACTGCGAACCGCCGGCTGCGCCCCACATCTCCTTGGGGAAGCTACCGTTCTGCGTCCAGGAATAGACGTCGGCGATATATTTTTTCGTCGCATCGTCAGGGAAGCTGAACTTGCCATCCTTCACGTAGGATGCGCCATAGGAAAAGGCACCGCCAGAAAACCGGTGGCCGGAACGGTCCATGGTGAAGGGGATCTGTACGCCGGTTGCTTTTGCAACACGAGCTGAGGCCTCGACGATCTCACTGAATTTGGCCGTTGGTCCAGGTACCGGCTCGCCGGCCTGCTCGAACAATGTCTTGTTGACGAATGGAAGATTGAAGGTCTGCGAGGCGATATAGCCATTAAGCGACTGCGGATCGTTGATGCCTTTCAGGCGAAGACGGTCGAGGCTCGTTCCATGCAGCTTTGCAAAACCTTCCGGGTCTTTCATGTAAGGCCGCATGTCGAGATAAAAGGGTGCGAGCTGCCAATCGGTGATCTTGGCAACGTCAGGTCCCTCGCCGACGGCCAATTGTACGGGCAACTGCTTGGAGACAGCGTCATAACCCGACGACACAAAATTCACTTTAACGTCCGGATTGGCCGCCTCGAACTCCTTGCTGAGTGCGGCCATCCGTTGCACATAGCCCTGATCGTCATCGGTGAATAGAAACGTGATCGTTCTGGTTTCCGCCTGCGCTGCAGACAAGCTCGCGAGCGTAACAAAAGCAAGGGCGCTGACGCCCGAAAACAACTTCAGCATGCACAACCTCCCAATGAAAACTTTTTCACAAATCGAACCGAAGCTCCTCTGATCAATTCGATTTCGGATGTTTTGCGACTTGACAGAACAAACGTCAAGCTGTTTCTTCCCAATAAATTCGACAGTTCGGACCGCATTCGCAAATTCCGCTCTGTGAAATTATTTTCATAATGATCGACGGGAGGCGATCCACTATGACTGATGAGCCCTTTGTGGCGACACGTTCGGCACCCACATATACAGTTGAAAAAGGTGACACCGTCACGGCCTGGGTCGTCTCGCATCTGATCGAGACCGCATTTCCGGGGATTGCTGCGCCGGCCGAAGACCGCGTCAACTATCGTTTCATCAACGGCTTCGTCGATGTCGGTGACCTGCCCTGCCGCAAAGCCTTTCAAAGCACAATGATCGGCCGCAACATCGCGCCCGACGCAGACTGGGCCCATTCTCATCTCAACCTGCCGGGTTCGAACCGCCGCGTCGAGTTTACAGGCTTCTGGCATGTCCCGACCCATGTCCGCCGCTGGCTGAAGGGAACGTTTCGCACTGAAACGGCCCGTACCGTTGATCTGCGGCTTGCGACCTGCGGGGGCGTTCGGATCTGGGTCAACGGGGTCGAACAGGTTCGGTTTGAACCCTTCATCCGTAACGTCGAAAACAAATGCGATATCAGCCTTCGCCTTGAGGCCGGAGACAACGAGATCCTCCTCCATTGCGAGGATCTGGCCGAGCGCGACATCATCTGGTTCTTTGAACTGGAGGTCATCGACAACCATGCCTTGACGGTTGTTCTTCCTGTTGCCCTCGACAGGGACGAGACGAGCCGGCTTGCCGCTCTTGTGCGCGACATCAGGCCGGCGCTCGATGTCTTTGTCGACACGCCGCTCGAACTTGTCTTCGACGCCGCGACCGACAAGCCATTACCAATCCAAGTCGCAGTCACAAGTCATGGCCATGATCGCGCCGTTCTCGCCAGCATCGAAACCGTACTGACGCCCGGGCAAACCTCGCTCAAAATACCCCAGACTGTCGGCATTGCGGATGGCTATCATGGCGTGAAGGTCACAATCGGCTCGGGTACAGGGACTGTCACCCGGTCGATCGACGCTGCATTCATGAGCAATCTCGACCCGGTCGACGCAGGCGACGAGATCGAGGCGAGAAAGGCAGCAGCCCTCTCATTCAGCGCACGGTACGGCGCCTGGCGCATCGGACGGGCGCTTGCGATGGTCGCGACCGGTAGCGATGACAACGAGACGATCGACGGGATCATCACATCGACGCTTCATTCGATCGACGCGCGAGAAGATTGCTCGGACTTTGTTCTTGTGCCGCTTCTATGGCTTGTGCGCGCCTATGGCGACCGGCTGCCAGTCGAGACCGTGGCCAGGATCAACCAGTCAATCGTCAATTACCGCTACTGGGTGGATGAACCCGGCAATGATGTCATGTGGTTCTGGAGTGAGAACCATGTGTTGTGCTTTCACACCAGCCAGTTGCTGGCAGGTGATTATTTGCCTGATGCCATATTTACCGCCTCCGGCCGCACCGGACGCCAGCAGTCCGCGCTTGCTTCCGAGCGCCTTGCCCGCTGGTTCGAAAGTGTGGAGGAGCATGGTCTCGCCGAATGGAATTCGGCCGCCTACTACCCGGTGGACTTCATCGGGCTGCTTGCCATCGAACATTGGGCTCATCCGGAGCTTGCCGCCCGTGCGCGCCATCAGCTTGATCTCATATTCGAGATGATCGCGCTCCACACCTTGAATGGCGTTCCCTCGGGGTCTCAGGGGCGCGCCTACGACAAAGAGTTACGCGCCGGTCCTCTCACCGAGCTTGCTCCTTTTGCCCAGGTCGCATTTGGCAAGGGCTGGCTGAATGGTGGCGTTGCATCGCTTCCGATGTTCTGCTGCGGCGGCTATCTGCCTCCTACCCGGCTGACCTCTCTCGCTGCACTTGATGAAAACCGAGTGATTGAGGCGAGGTACGCGCAGGGTCTCGAGGCTGGTAAACTTGTGCTCTTCAAGAACGAGGCAGCGCAGCTCTCAACCGTGGTGGACCACAAAACCGGGCGTAAGGGCCACCAGCAGCACGTCATGGACATCAAGCTTGCCGGCCACCCGATGGCGCGGCTCTGGGTCAACCATCCCGGCGAAGACGATCCCTGGGGAACACAGCGCCCATCCTACTGGGCCGGAAGCGGCATTCTGCCCCGCGTTGCCCAGCACCGTGATCTGGCAATGCTGATTTTCGATACGGCCGATCATCGTAACGACTGGACACACGCCTATCTCGGGCGCGACGGACTGGATGAGACAATCCAGGACGGCAACTGGCTGATTACCCGTGCTGGCCGCGGCTTTGCCGCTCTTTATGCAAGCAATGGCCTTGAAGCGATCATGACTGGCGCGACCGCCGGACGCGAAGTGCGCTCCCATGGGAAACGGTGCGGCTGGATCGGTATCATAGGATGCGGCGATCAAGAGGATTTCTCGCGCTTCCGCACCAGTGTGCTTGCAACGGAGGTCGTATTTGATGCCGACCGCCGCGTGCTGACGGCGACCCCGCCCGGCAGCCCTCAAATCAGTCTTTCATGGGACGGCGTATTCACCATTGGCGAGAAGGCAATGGCCTTTGATCACGAGCAACCCCAGCCCGAACTGACGCTCGACAGCAATAAGAGCGCTGCGAGCAATGCCCACCAGCTTTTCTATTCATGAGCGGACACATCAGATGAACCAGACACAGACGAATAACGACGCCCTGAAGACCACGATCGACAAGGTCGCGGTCGCCTTCAGCCGCCTCAAGGGCATTCAGGAGGGCTTGGTCAACGGCAGTGCCGACGGCAAGATCCAGTTCGATGAGTGGGACTGGGAGGTCGGCGTCGGCCTTTACGGCTTCCTGCGCCGGGCATTGGCAGCGAACGACCGCAAGGCGATTGATGACCTCGTCACATGGTATAGCTGGCAGATCGAGCGCGGTATTCCGCCACGCCAGATCAACAGCTCCGCACCGATGCTGCCCTTGGTCATCCTGACCGAACATGTCGACCGGCCGGATTTCCGCGCTCTCGTCGAAGACTGGGCAGACTGGCTGGTCCACAAATTGCCGAAGACCGAAGACGGTGGATTTCAGCATGTCGTCAAAGAGCGCCTGAATGACGGCGAACTGTGGGATGACACGCTCTTTATGGCATGCCTGTTCCTCGCTCGCGCCGGCGTTGTCTGCAAGCGGCAGGACTGGATCGACGAGGCCGTCTACCAGTTCGTCATTCACGCCCGTTATCTGTCCGATCCTGTCACGGGCCTCTGGTACCACGGCTGGACCTTCAATGGCCGTCACAACTTTGCAAACGCCTTCTGGGCACGTGGCAATTCCTGGATCACGGTCGCCATCCCGGAACTTTTCGAACTCGTGCCTTCACTCGCAGAGAAGGACAAGCGGTTCCTGGCAAATGTTCTGGCCAGCCAGGTGAAATCCTTGCGCCGGTTTCAGCGCGAGGACGGCATGTTCCACACGCTCCTCGATGACCCGACGTCACCGGTCGAAACCTCGGCAACCGCCGGCATCGCCTATGGCATCCTGCGCGGTATCGAGGCGGGCATCCTCAGCAATGACAATCGTCCCCTCGCAGACGATGCTTTGAAGGCAGTGCTTGGCAATATCGATGCCGATGGCGTCGTCCACGGCGTCTCTGATGGAACACCGATGGGACATGACCTCGATTTTTACCGCCGCATTCCAAATCTGCCGACACCCTACGGACAGGCTTTGACGATGCTTCTTCTGATCGACGTCTCCCTTGAAGAGGACAAGGCAGCATGACCAGACCGGCCTTCGACATCTTATCGACCGGCAGCGAGGCTACCGAAGACATCCAGACGGCGATCGATCACACCAGCAACGCTGGTGGCGGACGCGTCACGCTCAAAGCTGGACGCCACATCACCTCTGGCCTGACATTGAAGAGTGGCGTCGAGTTGCATCTTGAAGAAGGAGCGGTACTCGCCCCCCTTCCCGATTATGAGGCTTATCGATCGACCTCCGTATCCGTGATTGCCGAAAGCTCTGACCGCGGCATGATTGTTGCGAAGAACGCGCACGATATCGCCATCACTGGCCCAGGCGCCATTGAGGCCGGCAGCGAGCATTTCATTATCGGTGATGATCAGGCCATGGGAACCTGGATCCCGGCGGCCCTTCGCCCGCGTGTCGTGGTTTTCGAGGGATGCAGCAATGTGCGCCTTGAAAACCTCGATGTGACGGGATCGCCTATGTGGTCGCTCCACATGATCGATTGTGAAGACATTCTCTTCAGGAATGTCACTGTTACCAACGATCGCCGCCTGCCCAACACCGATGGCATCGTACTTGATGCTTGCCGTCGGGCGCTGATTGAGGATTGCAGGATATTCACTGCAGACGACGGTGTGGTGCTGAAGACCAGCGCCGGGCCGGATGGAGAGGCCGTCGGGCGCTGCGAAGACATCATCGTTCGCCGATGCGATGTTTCCAGCATGAGCTGCGCGTTGAAGCTCGGCACCGAATCCTTCGGTGATTTCGCCAATATCACCTTTGAAGATTGCAGGGTTACGCAATCCAACCGGGCGCTTGGCCTGTTCTCGCGCGACGGCGGCGCACTCAGCAATATCCGGTTTGCGCGCATTGATGTGGACTGCCAGGAAACGCCGGGCGGTTTCTGGGGATCAGGAGAAGCCTTGACGGTCACTGTTGTCGATCGCAGGCCGGAGCGACCGGCAGGACGGGTCGAAAATCTGACCGTCGAGGATCTGACCGGCCGCATGGAAGGTGCGATCAATATGGTCTCCATCTCTGAGGCGGGTATCCACAACGTCAAGCTTGAGCGGGTTCGTCTCTCCCAGGAAAAGGGCAAGCTTGGAACGGGTATGCAATACGACATTCGCCCCACCAATGCCGATCTAGACCCAAGCCCAGAGGCGGCAGGACGGGCCAATGCCTGGACATGCGATGAGGACGGCAAGATTGTCGGGCTCGAAGACTACCCTGGCGGAATGCCAGGCATTTATCTCGAAGGCGTGCACGGCTTTGCCGCTGAAAGCGTCGACATCACAAGAACAATGCCCTTGCCAGAGGGCTGGAATGCAAAAGAGCTCGTCGAAGCGGCGAACTCGCCTGAAGGGAGCAGGTAATGGGAAGTCTTAAACTTGCAAACCTCAACAAGGCATTTGGTGCCGTACATGTTCTGCATGACATCGATCTCGACATCAACGACGGGGAGTTCGTTGTGTTCGTCGGCCCGTCGGGCTGCGGAAAATCGACGCTTCTGCGCATCATTGCCGGCCTTGAGGACATTTCATCGGGCAATATTTCGATCAGCGACCGTGATGTGAGCGCGCTTTCACCAGCCGAGCGCAAGATCGCCATGGTTTTCCAATCCTATGCGCTTTATCCGCATATGAGCGTCCGCAAAAACCTTGCCTTCGGCCTCGAAAATCTTCGTTTCAAACGCGCCGAAATCGAAAGCCGGATCAACGAAGCAGCCCGCATGCTGGCAATCGAGCCCTATCTCGACCGCAAGCCGCGTCAGCTCTCCGGGGGCCAGCGCCAGCGCGTTGCGATCGGTCGCGCCATTGTGCGCGAACCGGATATCTTCCTGTTCGATGAACCGCTTTCCAACCTCGATGCGGCGTTGCGCGTCCAGACACGTGCTGAAATCACCAGGCTGCACCGCGACATCAAAACGACGATGATCTACGTCACCCATGATCAGGTTGAAGCCATGACAATGGCCGACAAGATCGTGGTGCTGCGTGCCGGACGCGTCGAACAGGTCGGCAGCCCGCTCGAACTTTTCGACAATCCACGCAATCTTTTTGTGGCCGGCTTCCTCGGATCGCCGCGTATGAACATCATCAAGGGACGTGTGGTGACATCAAGCGATGGCACGATAGCAATCGATGCGGGTTATGGCGCACCCTTGCCTTGCCTTGTCGACCCTTCCGCCGTGACGGTTGGTCAGGAGGTTATGGCCGGTATCAGGCCATCGCATTTTGCCATTTCACAGGATGGCGGCCTGCCGTTCGAGGTCCAGTACTACGAGAGCCTCGGGACAGAAACCTATATCTACGGTAACCTTCAAGGCCAGAAGGACCCGATCATCATCCATCAGGCAGGCCATTTCGCCCCCGTATCCGGTTCAGTCCTGAAGATCGCCCCGGCGCGTGAACGCGTCCATGTCTTCGATCCGGCCACGGAACTGGCCTTGCCGCGCCTTGCCGACCAGGGGAGAGGTTAGGATGGTTGCTCCCAATATATCAGGAATTGCCGATCGGGCCCTCGAAGCGGCAATGGCGCTGATCGAGCGCCCGCTCAACGTTCTGGAACGAGTGATCGGCAGAAAGCGCATGCCGTACCTCTTCCTGATGCCAAATCTCGTCCTTTTTGGCATCTTCACATTCCTGCCAATCGCAATCGCCGTCGGTTATGCCTTTACGGGTGGCACCGAGCTTCTGATCTCGGATCGTCCCTTCGTCGGTCTCGACAATTTCAGCAAATTGCTGGATTGCACGAGCTACATGGACCCGGGAAGCTGCCGTGAATCGCTCTTCTGGACGGCGATCTGGAACACGCTGTGGTTTGTTGCCTTCAATGTCATCGCGACCCTTTTCGTTGCCCTGGTCACAGCGCTGATCCTCAACCGGGCGATTGCCGCGCGCGGTTTCTTCCGGGCAATGTTCTTCTACCCAGTTTTGCTTTCGCCTGTAGTCATCGGCCTGATCTGGAAGTGGTTCCTCGATCGTAACGGGCTGCTCAATGCGTTCTTCCAGATGCTCGGTGTTCCCCCTGAGATTTTCCTTCTGGACGTCGGCTGGTCGCGCTTCTTTGTCGTCGTTGTATCTGTCTGGTTCCATATGGGCTTTTACACACTGATCCTGCTGGCTGGCCTTCAGGCCATTCCAAAGGATCTTTATGAAGCGGCCGCGATTGACGCTGCCTCGCCGCGACGCACTCTGTTTCGGATCACGTTGCCGCTGCTCGGGCCCAATCTTCTTGTCGTGCTGATCCTTCTCATGATCCGCTCGGTACAGATCTTCGATGAGGCCTGGGTGCTGACCAATGGCGGCGGGCCCGGCACCGCCAACACCTTTGTCGTTCAATATATCTACCAGATGGCATTCGGCAGCGATCTGAGGCTGTTTGGCCTTGCCTCCGCCGCGTCCGTGCTGATGGGCCTTGTGCTCCTCGTCCTGACACTCGTGCAGCTACGCCTCGGTAAGAAGATGGAGTCCTGATCATGTCCGGCAATCTCAATGCAATCGGGTTCCTCACAAGAACCCGCCGCCCGGGACGGGTCGGCCTGACCGACATCCTCTCCTGGGTCTGGCTGATCGGCGGGACGCTGGCCGTCCTCGTCCCCGTGGTGTGGGCGGCCATGTCCTCGATGAAACCGGAAGCGGAAATCACCCGTTTTCCGCCAAGCCTCCTGCCACGCACCGCAGTTCAGGTGGAGGTTCAGGGTTATGAAAAACCGTTGAGCCTCTGGAACGTCACCATCAATGGTGAAGCGCGTGAAATGGCGATGGTCCGCCGCATCGGCATCAAGGCTCAGATGGTCGATCCGAAGACGCCCGGTGAGCCTGTCAGCGTCGACACCCGCGAAATTTCGCCTGTTCAGCGCCTGACCATTGCGACGGAAAATTTCACCGACCCCCTCACGCAGTTCAGCTTTCTGACCTTTCTCAAGAACTCCGTCTTCGTCACGACAGTGGCAACGATCCTCACCCTGATCGTCAACGCCATGGCAGCCTTCGCATTGTCGAAATACAAGTTCCGTGGCGACAAGGCGATTTTCGTGCTGATCATCTCGACCCTGATGATCCCGCTCACCGTCGTCATGGTCCCGGCTTATCTGGTGGTTGTCGGTGTTGGTCTCGTGGATAACCTCTGGGGCGTCATCATCCCGACCGTCGCCACGCCGACAGGCGTCTTCCTGTTGCGACAATATATGCTGACTATTCCAGATGAGTTGATCGAGGCGGCTCGCGTCGATGCTGCCAGTGAGTTCAGGATTTTCTGGCGTATCATCTTGCCTTTGACCGCACCGGCACTTGCAGTGCTTGCGATCTTCTCGGTTCTATGGCGCTGGAACGACTTTCTCTGGCCGTTGATCGTGCTTTCCAGCCGCGAGAACTTCACGCTGCAGGTAGGCCTCAATTCGTTCCAGGGCGAATTCTCGGTTCAATGGCACTATATTCTCGCCATGACCTTCCTCAGCCTTGCGCCTGTTACGCTCGTGTTCCTGTTCCTGCAGCGTTACATCACCACCGGCATTGCCGGCACGGGAATGAAATAAGAGCGTAAGGCTATTTCGGGGGCGGCGCGATGCTGCCCCTGAGAATGAGACGACAGCCCAGTTCCAGCCTGTGTGCCGGTCGTGACGGATCGGCAGCCACAAGTCGTTGCTCGAGCAGGGAAAGGGCAGCACCTCCCAACCTGTCGGCCGGCAGCTGTATAGTGCTCAAAGGCGGCGCGCTGAAGGTCGCCGGCATGATGTCATCAAAACCCAGGACGGAAACGTCCTCGGGGACCCGAAGCCCCGCTTCCGTCAGGGCCTTGAGACAGCCGAGTGCCAGATTGTCTGCCGCGCAGAAGATCGCCGTCGCATTGCGCAGCGGCGGATTTTCCTGAAGGAGGGCTTGAATTGTCCGTTCACCGCATTCGGGCTCGTAGCTTTCTGCCTCGACAATCATATCCGCGGGGACGGGTAGACCTGCAGCAAAGAACGCGTCGCTATAACCATCGTAGCGGCGGCGGATTGTTGTGCGGCCTTTCCAGGTGATGTGCAGAACCTTGCGATGTCCGAGAGACAGAAGGTGCTCGATACCGAGCCTGGCGCCAAAACGGTTTTCGGCCGTCACCGTATCGACGACCATGGCCGGGTCCTCGCCATTGATGAGGACGACGGGCTTGTGCAATGCAGCCAGTGCCTGGACGAGTTCCTGACGGTCGTCGTTCAAGACGACGATACCATCGACATTTGAGGCCGCAGCAACCTCTCCCACCTCGGCGGGATCGAGCCGGTTGCTCGCACTGACGAAGGGTACGATGCGAATTCCGCGCCTTTCGCATTCCCGCCGAAAACCATTCAGCATGGTCCAGCTTACCATGTTGAGATCGCTTTGGGGCGCTGCGTCATTGGTCATTGCCAAGAGCACGACACGCAAAGTCGCAATGGTTGCTTTCTGTCGCCGATTTTCGAGATAACCGAGAGAGCGGGCCGCCTCAAGGACGCGCTCGCGAACCTCGACTGTCAGCGGTGCTGTTCCGTTGATGGCATGGGACGCTGTGCTCAGCGAAACATTCGCCTCACGCGCCACATCCTTGAGTGTCGGTTTCCTGTCGACCCTCATGCGGCAGAGCCGGTCAACCACTGGTCTGCGGATGGCGCGGGCGGCATGCAACTCAACTCCCTGCAGAAGGCTTCTGAAACATCCGACGTCTGTATCGGAATATTTCCAAGACTATAACATCGCCTGCAAAAGCGGAATCGATTTCTGTGCTTTGCGCGCCTTTGTGTTAACTCGCTGCGAGGTGATTACATTGACCGGCTTGTTGGCCCTTTCAGGAATCGAAGTCCTGAAGATTGGCTGCGCAGAACAGCCGCAATTCAGGCCTCTTGACTGTCGTGAACTTCGAGCCGGCAACGCCGAGTTGGGAGAGGATGTGTCGCATTGCCCATCTTGCCTGCCGGTCCGGGTCCTGGTCGAGCACAAAATCCAGCAAGCCCTCGCGCATCAACTGGTCATGGGCAGCGTTCCTTTCGTGCCCGATCCAGATCGGCCTGTTTTCCATCCCGCGTAAAAGAGTAGCGATCTCATCGCCCGAGTCTCCGGTTTCATAAATCGCGTCGGGCACGCGGTCTTGCGCCAGCATCTCGTTGACGATCCTCCAAGACGCGCCTGGCATTTCATGGGTCATTACGATGTCGATGGAAAAGCGCTGTCCGATTGTCGTGGTAAAGCCTTCTATCCTGTCGCGATGCGATTGCAGCGTTGAGTTGGCCTGAAGGACGAGCACCTTGCTTTCCCGTCCGCTCCTCGCAAAATTGATGAGTGACGCCGCTGTTCGCCCGGCGGCCACGTTATCGACACCACTGAACGTTTGCACTGGAAGTTCAGGCAACTTCGATGACACAAGGACGACGATTTCGCCCTGTCCGGCGACCGAAGCGAGTGTGTCGGCAATCTCATCGTTCACCTCAGCGGCAACGATCAAGGCACTTCGCCTCATCTTGGAGGCCGCGATCGCCCGTATCATTGCCGGCGGATCATTTTCGGGAACGAAGGTCCTGTAAAGAGCGATACCGCGCGGCAGAAGCTTTGCTGCATTTTTCAAGCCGGCTGAAAGCTTTGCCCAATAAGGCGTTGGATTTTTGGGCAAAATTGCCTCAATCCGCAAGTTCCCATAGTCGGGGCTAGGCAAGACGCGCCTGAGCTGCAAACGCTCGGCTGCCTCAAGGACCTTCATGCGGGTCTGTGGTGAAACACTTCCGCGCTCGTTGAGAACACGCTCCACGGTCGTAACACTGACGCCGGCCTGATCTGCGACATCACGAAAACCGGGTGTTTTGAGTGGGCTCATAGAAAATCTTCCCCAAGATCATCCTCCCTCCCAACTGCAATTTAATTCCACCCCACCGTGACTGACAAAGGAAGTATCGCTTGATGTCAACGCTTCCTTTGACGTGAATCCGTCCAGGTCACCCGTGGTGACGACTTGTCGCATCCGACACGCCGATATTATAGAAAGGCCTTCCTCCCAAGGAAACCTTTACCACGTTGAAAACGCGACAATTATTCCGTCTCACCCACGGAGTTTTTGGCGTGCGCGTGGCCATTGGCAAACAGGCTGGCCGCTCTTTCATTATGACACGCGGCCATCAATCCGGAGTGGGTTTCGATGCGCAAGTGGGTTTTGACGATTGCCTGGCACTGGGTTGCTGTCACCCACCAGGAGCCCGCCTCGACACCCTGCCTCCACTGTCGGAACGCTTTCTGACGTTCCTGTCGATCAACTGGAATTTGAACATGACCAATGTTTTAACCTGGATACTTCGTATCCTTGGAGCAGTCGTTGCGCTGCTCGGTCTCGGCCTTGCCGCAGGCGGCCTCAAGCTCATCTCGCTGAGTGGCTCGTGGTTTTATCTTTTTGCCGGCGTCGTGATGATTGCCATCGGCTATTTTGCTGTACGGCGTCATTCCGCCACGGTCTGGACGGCGCTTGGCCTCTTCGCAGTCAGTCTCATTTGGGCAATCTGGGAAGTTGGATTTGACTTCTGGCAGCTCGTCCCGCGCACCGTTACCTTTCTGGTGATTGCACTTGGAACTGCGCTGATATCGCCTTTCCTGCTTCGGAAATCCGGAGCACCCGCCCTATCTGGCAAAGTCGCAGCCGGCATTTTGGTCGTGCTTGCTGCTGCATTCGTGGCAACGATTGCCGGCATGTTCCGGCCGCACCCAACCGTGGTTGCCGCAAACCGCAACCCTGCCCCTGTCGTTGATGCCGATGCCGGCAAGGATAGCGGCGACGATTGGCCAGCCTGGGGGCGCAACACCGGTGGCAATCGTTTTGCCCAGTTCGATCAGATCAACAAGTCGAACGTCAAAAACCTCGAGGTGGCATGGACCTACCGGACCGGCGACCTCGCGGTCGATGGCAAGGAGTATCAGGTTACGCCGCTAAAAGTCGATGACACGGTCTACCTTTGCACACCCTCGAATATCGTGATCGCACTTGAGGCCACCTCCGGCAAGGAGCGCTGGAGGTTCGATCCTCAGGCGAAGATTTCCGAGAGCACCAAGGGCTGGCGTCGTTGCCGCGGTGTTGGTTATGCCGATCTCACCAAGTTGACCGCACCGGCGACCGATAACGGTGGTTCGAACGATACCGTAACAGAGGCTGCTCTTCCTGACGTTTGCCGCAAACGCATCCTGACCTCGACAACCGACGCGCGCCTGCTCGCAATCGATGCCGAAACCGGCAAACTTTGCGATGGCTTCGGCGTCAATGGCGCGGTCGATCTCAGCATTGGCCTTACACCCGATCCAGTCGGCGGCCAGCAGGGCTCCTATAACGTCACCTCCGCCCCACTAGTGGCTGATGGTGTCGTCATGGTTGGCGGCCGCCTCAACGATAACCTCACGGTTGGCGAACCCTCGGGTGTTGTTCGTGGCTTCGATGTCCGAACCGGCGAGATCCTTTGGGCTTGGGATGCGGCACGCGGTGCAACAGACAGCACGCCCTTGCCGGCCGGACAGACCTACGCGCCCGAAACCCCGAATTTCTGGGGTACGGCGGCATATGACCCGCAACTTGGCCTCGCCTTCTTCCCGACAGGCAACCAGACACCGGACTTCTGGACCGGAAACCGCCACCCCTATTCCGATGAATACAACGATGCGATCGTTGCGGTCGATATGAAGACCGGCAAGGAACGCTGGCATTTCCGCACCGCCAATATCGATCAGTTCGATTATGACGTATCCGCGCAACCGATCCTGTTCGATCTTCCGAAGGCCGATGGGACAAAAACGCCTGTCATCATCCAGTTGACGAAACGAGGGCAGATCTTCGTTCTTGATCGTCGGACAGGT
Source organism: Agrobacterium sp. NPDC090273 (assembly GCF_044772305.1). NCBI lineage: Bacteria > Pseudomonadati > Pseudomonadota > Alphaproteobacteria > Hyphomicrobiales > Rhizobiaceae > Agrobacterium > Agrobacterium sp. NPDC090273. The sequence goes on along the minus strand of NZ_JBIVYN010000008.1, from coordinate 175,002 downwards.
GAGCCCGTTGTGCCAGTCGAACAACGGCCGGTATCCACCGATTCCATGGCTGGCATGAATGTCGCGCCGACGCAGCCTGTTTCGGCGATCTCCGTGGGTGCCGACAAGCTTGGCGAACGCGACATGTGGGGCGCGACGATCTTCGATCAGCTCTATTGCCGCATTGAGTTCATGGACATGCGTTGGGAGGGTGAGTTCACGCCACTTTCCGATAAAAAGCGCACCCTGATCTACCCTGGCTATTATGGTGGTTTCAACTGGGGTGGGGGCGCGATCGATGCCTCGACGGGCACGCTTATCGTCAATGATATCCGCATGGCGCAGTGGGGCCGGTTTATCAAGCAGGACGAAGCCAAACGGATCGGTCTAAAGCCCTCCACCGAAGGTGAATACTCCGAACAGCTCGGGACACCCTGGGGTGTAGAGCGTTCGATGTTCGTCTCCCCACTCGGTATTCCGTGCTTCAAACCACCGTTCGGCTCGATGACAGCCATCGATCTTGCCACCGGCAAAACGAAATGGCAGGTGCCGATGGGTTCGATCCAGGACGCACCGGTTCGAGGCATCGTTCCAGGCGTCGTCATCCCACTGGGAATGCCCACCATGGGTGGGCCGCTGGTGACAAAGGGCGGGCTGACGTTCTTCCACGGCACGCTCGACTACTACACCCGCGCACTCGACAGCGACACGGGTGAGGAACTGTGGCGTGGACGCCTGCCTGTTGGTGGCCAGGGCGCTCCGATGAGCTACGTCGGCAAGGATGGCAAGCAGTACATCGTGGTCGTAGCCGGTGGTGCAACCCGCACCGGTACGAACGACAATCGCGGTGACTACGTGATCGCCTATTCACTGCCGAACTAAACTCACACAAGGACTGTGCCGGCCTGTCACACGCAGGCCGGCATATACCGAGGTTCCAATTATGCCGCACCGAGCCTTGCACCAGCGTCCCTGACGAGACGAATGGCAAGAGGTAACGGCTGAGAAGAAGCTTTAAAACGCGGCCGCTCACATCCTGCGCGGCGATTTCGGGCAATCATCTCATATTGAAGGTTGCGTCACCGTCGAATACACGTTTTCATCTGCCCATGATCGAAGACCTAGAGCAAATTGTGAAAACGGTCCTGCCGGTTGATCCCAGCTTCCGATCGATCGGACGCGAGGAACTGGATCGTCACATCAACGAGGCCCGTGAGAGCGCGCTCGCGAACTCGAAGGATGATTTCCTGCTCTCGCTGATGCGCCTTCTCGCACTTCCGGCGAACGGACATACACGGGTGATCCCAAACGATGCCATTTCGGTTCTCCCCCTGAGGTTCGTGGCGATCGGCACCGCTACACGCCTGCTCGATGCCACGTCAGAGTTTTCAGAGGCGATAGGGGGCGAATTGATATCCATCAATGGTGTTCCCGCAGGCGAGATCGAACTATCTGCAGAGACATATCTGGCGGGGACACCGCAACGAAAACGCGTTATCGGCGCCATCCTTTTCGCCTGGCCAGGTGCATTGCAGCGCCTCGGCGTTCCTTCGGGTAGCGACAAGATCACGTACAAGATACGCGACAATGCGGGACGGATGAGCGAACTGTCTCTCGACGCCGCAAATCTGGTTCGTACATCCACATTCTACCCGCGAAATGAGCATGGAAAAGCCGACGCATCCTGGCTGCCCAAGCCCTATTGCAGGGTCAGAGACTTTGGCCAGCCCGGGATGCTCATGATCCTCCCGAGTTTTTTCGATCCCGGAGAAATAGAACTTTCGGGCGCGATTGCCGAGGCGGCAGAACGCGTCAAATCACGCCCCGGCAGTCCCCTCGTCATTGACATTCGCGGAAACACCGGCGGCGACTTTCTTCGCACCATGCCTTTGATCGACGCGATCTCGCGCGGGTCTGAAGATCGCCGGGTCGGTTTGCTGACCGACAAATTCTCCTTTTCCGCCGCGGTCGTCTTTGCCGCTATCTTGAAGGACCGTCTGGGAGAACGGCTCATGCTTATCGGGGAAGAGATGGGCGACGGGCTGACATTCTTTGCAGAAGGTGGAACAATCGACCTGCCTTCAAGTGGAGCGGTCGTTCGATATTCTACAGCCTTTCATGATTGGGCGGGTGGTCGCATTGACGAGACGACTCCGGCCGACATCGCTCAACGAATTGTCTCTATCGGAGACCTAAAACTGGACCATCCCTGGGTCGCGAATTCGGATGATACTGAAACGCTCGATCGGTTCTGCCTGAAGTTTTTTGACGGGCTGAACACCTGAACCGCCGCTTGATCCAGCATTGCTTCCGCCCGTCCCCCGGGCATTATTTGCGTCATTCCGACATCGGCATAACGCACATAGTCGGTACACGGTCTGGATGCGCGAAGAGTGACAGAGAGGTGACACCAAAGGGCTTTTCAGACGCTTTGCCTCGCTCGCAATCCGCAGTGTAAAACTGCTAACTTCGACAAACAGAAAGATATCATAACCCACTGATCTCTGATAGGTTTTGGCCGAAACCGGTTCGGTCGGACTTTGTCTGTCTGAGCCAGTCTAGGACACCAGATCGGACGAAGATTACCGCGATGATGCAAGACATGGGCGAATGGCAACCGGTTCAGCTTCCGGCTGCACGAACCTTCGAAATCCGCTCGCGGCGCACCGGTGAAACCTATCGCGTGCTTGTGCGGCTTCCATCCGAGCCACCTCCCCCATCCGGCTATCCCACTTTGTGGATGCTTGACGGCGACGCAAGCTTCCCGCTCATCTTCAGCCAACCGGCGCACGGCCTGTTTCCCAAAACGTCAGCCGGCGACAGGCGCGGTCTAACTGTTGCAATCGGCTTTCCCGGAGGCGCGCCCTTCGACGCCCCGGCAAGATCGCGCAATTACACGCCGAAACCTGATCGAGAGACGGGCGATCTTCTCTCGAGCGGATTTGGTGGCGCCGATGATTTCCTGCATTTCCTTGCAGAAGAGCTCAGACCTGCACTTTGCGAGCACTATCCGCTGGATCCAGCGCGGCACACGCTGTTCGGATTTTCCTACGGTGGGCTGTTCACCGTCCATACGCTCCTCCACTGTCCATTCTATTTCCAGCGTTATTGGGCAGCCAGCCCATCGCTCTGGTTCAGCGATGCAATGATGATGCGCCGTTTAAGGCAAGATGCAGGATCGTTGACAGCCGAGCGCGTGGTTCTCACCGTGGGCAAGGACGAGCAATATGCCACACATGCCTTGCCGGCGGGGCGGCAGGATCACCTGTCAAAACGGGCCATGGTCGACAATATTTCTGAGGCTGCCGAGCTGATCCGCAAGGCCAATCCCGCCTTGAAAGTTGAGTTCACCGTTGCTGCTGATCACGACCATTTCGACATGCTCTTGCACGGCGTCAGGCGCGTAAAGGCGATGGCATTCGGCGAAAGCGAGATCGACGGATAAAGTTTGGACATTGCAGCAAACGACCCGAAACCTTGGTTCCGGGTCGCTTTATTTGAGCTTCGCTTCTGATGAAATCAGAAGGTCGTGCCGATCTTGAAGACGAAGCTGCGCGGTTCACCGTAGAAGTTGAACACCGAGGTACCGCCGACGCGTTCGTAGTAGGTCTTGTTGAAGACGTTGTTGACCGTCAAGCTCGCCGTGACATGGTCGTTGAACTTGTATCCGGCCTGCAGATCAACCACGCCATAGCCCGGAGCATTGATGGTGGTTGCGCCACCTGCAGCAGTTCGCGACACGTTTTTGAATGACGAGAAGAGCTTCACACCACCGCCGACAAAGAAACCGTCTGTCCAGTTACCCGTGCCTTCAAATGTGTATTTGGTGAAGAGCTGTACCATGTGCTCAGGTGTATAATATTCAGAACCTGCTGCGCGTGTCGTGTTCTTGTATTCTGTATCCGTATAGGTGTAACCGGCCATCGCTTCCCAATTCGGAAGGATTTCGCCATTGACCTCGAATTCGATACCGCGCATGTGCGCTTTACCGAGGGCGAGGTAATAGTTGGTATTGTTCGGATCGGTGACGGCACGGTTTTCATCCGTCAGATCGAACCAGGCAAGCGAAGCATTCAGACCATCGGTCAGTTCTGCTTTCAAGCCGACTTCATACTGTTCGCCGGTACGGGGATCGATGATCGCACCGGAGGCGTCGACTGCCGACTGCGGCTGGAAGATCTGAGTATAGCTCGCATAGGCCGACAGACGGTCAGTCAGATCGTAGACAATACCGGCATAAGGCGTGAACTCGCCGTTGACCTTGACCTCGCTGCTACCAGACTGCGCGTCATACCAGCTAAAGCGACCGCCACCGATCAAAGTAAGCCTGTCGATTGGCTTGATACGCCATTGGCCGTAAATGCCGTACTGATCGCTCTCGGTTTCCGTCGCACTGCCGAACGTGACCGTCGGCTTGGCCAGATGGGTGTTCCAGTTATAAAGGTTTTGAGCGCCGGCAATCACCCCTGTCGCTGATCGCAGGCTGTCATCGCTGCCGCGATAGTCGACACCGGCAATGATGTTGTTTTCCAGACCAAAGACTTCGAATGGGCGGCTGATATGGGCGTCGAGCGAAACCGAATCCTGCTCATAATCGCGTGCCAGCCAGCGCGTGCCGGTGGTGACGACGCCAGATGAGTTTGCTGCACCGGCCGCATAGGCATAAAGGAAATCGACATCGACGTGGGAATAAAGGGCCGAAACCTTGGCATGGCCGCCATCTTCAAAGCGGTGTTCGATTTCAGCGATATACTGCGTGACGTTGTTTTCGAAGCTGTTCCAATCCGCTCCGGTATAAGTCGAACGCGGCAAATCGAGCAGTGTGCCATTCGCCAGCGTCGGCAATCCGTTAAACGGCGAGATGTCACGCTGCGTATGATTGATACTGAGCGTTGCTGTAGTATTTTCCGTCAGATCGGCCTGGATCGTGCCGTAGAGGACACCAACCTTGTTATCGACGCCATCGACAAAGCTGTCCTTGCCCGAGAGCACGCCGACGAGGCGACCGCGGACACGGCCGGACTTCGTCAGAGGTCCGGTGATGTCACCTTCGACGCGTTTGCCGTCCCATGAACTCATGATCGTATTGATGCTTGCCTTGTACTCGTCCGACGCCTGTTTCAGACGCATATTGACGGCACCGGCCGGTTCGCCTGCACCACCAAACAGACCCGAGGGGCCACGCAGGATCTCGATGTGATCAACAACCGCCATGTCGGGCTGCGTACCGTAGATCGAAGAAACCGGTGTCGACAGGCCGTTCATGTAGAGCGTGTCAAATTCGAAACCTCGCGAATAGAGGCTGGAACGGCCGTCATCGTTGGTCAGAACGACGACGCCGGGCGTTTTGCGCATAACGGTATCGAGCGAAGAGAAGTTTCCGTCATCCAGGCGCTCACGGGTGAGGACCGTTGTTGATTGCGGAACCTCGCGCAGCGTGCGCGTATCCTTGTCGCCGACGCTGATCTGTTTGGTCGTATAGCTGTTCGTGCCTTCAGTCTCGTACGTCGCACCCTCGAGTACAATCGGCGCAAGTTCGGTGGTGTCGCTCTGGCTGCTCGTGGCATCCTGCGCGCTCGCACCTGCCGCCATGCCCGTTAGCACGGTGGTTGCCATGAGAATGTGTGCCAGCCGCTTCATGGTTGGCCGTTGCACGTTGATCTTAGTTCCGTTCATTTCCATACCCCTGGACGACTGGCTATTTCCACACGATTGTCGCGCCTAGCGCGCCAAACAGGACCGGACGTCCCCCGTCGCGGCTATTCTTGAGTGTGTATTTCATGTATTCGTATAGGCGGTTTTGAAAGTGCCCGCTTTCGTTAACCGCGCATAAACTTATGCAGGAGACCTCTGTGAACAGAGCCATTGCCCCTCTTCCGCCCGTAGCAGCAGATCAAAACCCCATCCTGACGCGACGCGAATTGCGCAAAAACGGCGTACGCGTGCTTGATGGCGGCGACCAGGGTGACGCCGTTGTTGCCTGCGGCCTCGTCGGGAAGGTGCGGATGGACGGCATTCATGCCAATTTCGGGCGTCGTATGCAGGTCGATGACCTGGAGATGGAAGTCGCAGTTGATGCGCAGGTTTCGATCAAGATATTCCTCGAAGGCTTTGTCGAGGCATCGTTGAACGGTGTGCCTATGCCAATGCCGCAACGGACCGAACAGGGCCGGTGGCAGTCCTCTGCAATTATCGTTTCCCATGGAAATGGAGCGAGGCTGCGCCGGCGTGCTCGCAAGGGCCAATATCTTGACAAGATGGTCATCGGCATGTCGCGCGAATGGTTGCAGCGGTTTTCCGAAAGTGCTGAAACGCCGGAAAATTTCAGGGCGCTTCTGTGCGGAGAACCTGGCTTCTGGCAGTGGCAGCCGAACCGCAAGGTCGAGTTTCTTGCCCGGCAGATGTTCGATATTGCCGCACGCAAGCCGCCATTTTCATCCGTACTTCTGGAAAGCCATACGCTTGCCATTGTCTACGAGGCCTTGACGACCGCATTTGGCACAAGCCCGGAGGCAGTGATGCCACCGACCAATCTGACTGCTGCAGAGCAACAGCGGATCTATGCACTGGTGCGCTACATTGACCGCCATTTGGCACAGGAGCTTTCTGTAACAGACATGGCAAGCGAACTTGGCGCCAGTCAGGCAACATTGCAGCGGCTGGTGCGCAAAGCGCATAATTGCTCTCTCAACGAGTTCATCCGCAATCGTTGGCTTGATGAAGCGCGTCAGGCCCTACTCTTCAGCAGCCGCAGTATTTCCGACATCGCCTTCGAAGCCGGATATGTCCACCTTTCGAATTTCACCGCAGCCTTTCGCAAGCGCTTCGGCTATCCACCGTCGTCGCTTCGCCGGCACGCGGGTCCAGCCGAAGGCTGAGCCGCGCCATAGGATTTATCCTGCCGGTCGCACTCATATTTTTGTTGGCGAGCCTCTGTCAGCGATGCTAATGCTGCCGCCCGCACGGGCCAGGAGCAGACGGTAAAGCCCCTGCCCCTTTTACGCCGTCAGCGGAGAATTCAGCCATGGGCATTGCGAAATCAGGCCGTCTCGCAGCGAAATTCGTCACCGCGGCGATTGCATGCCTCCTGTTCTGCTCAGTTGCCACCGCCGCCGAAAGCTGGCCGCGCAGCTTTACCAATGTCGATGGCAGCACGACGGAAATTCCCGCAAAACCGCAGAAAATCCTCTCAACGTCTGTATCGCTGACCGGAACGCTTCTCGCGATCCATGCACCCGTCGCTGCCAGTGGTTCGGCAGCAAACGGCAAGTTCTTTGCGCAATGGGCAGACGTGGCCGGCGAACGCAAGGTCGAGAACGCATGGCCGGCCGGCAAGGTCGATCTCGAAGCCGTCTATGCGGCCCAACCCGATCTGATCGTCGTGACGGCAAGTGGTGCCGGTTCGGTCAAGGACCAGCTTGACGCATTCCGTCAGATCGCCCCGACCATACTCGTCGACGACGGTGCACTCTCCTGGCAGGATCTGGCGACCGAGCTCGGGCGCGCGACCGGCCTTGAAGAGGATGCGGCCGCATCAATCGCAGATTTCGACGCTTACGTCGCAGCGGCACGCGCAAAGATCAAAATCCCTGCCGGAAAGGCCAACATCATCAGCTTCAATGGTGCCGGCCAGAGCAACCCTATTGGCCGCGTGACAGGTCCGCACGCAGCCCTTCTTGCCTCGCTCGGCTTTGACATCGAAGACCCAAATCCGGCGTGGCATACGCAGGCAGAAAGCCGCGACGATTTTGTCTGGGCAAATTACGAACATCTGGTCGATCTCAAAGCCGAGACCACCTTCATCCTGCGTGTGGATGACGCCAAGGCCGCCGCCTTCCGCAATGATCCGGTTCTTGCCAACGTCCCCTCGGTAAAAAGCGGCCGCGTCTACGGACTTGGTGCCAATTCCTTCCGCATCGACTACTACAGCGGCAAGGAAATCGTCGATGGCGTTGTTGCCAATTTTGGACACTGACGCCGTTGCAGGACCAGGTGGACGCCAAAGTGACACTGAACCGCACAACCGGGCGTAACCGGTTGATCGGGCTTGGGGCGCTTTTCCTTTTGCTTGGTGCGGCCATCATTCTTGGCATCGCCGCCGGAGCGCGACCGATCCCTCTGCCGACCACATGGGATGCGATCACCAATTTCGATCCGTCAAACAGCGATCATCTCCTGGTGCGCCTGCTGCGCATCCCGCGCACACTGCTCGCCATCGTGGTCGGCGCGGCACTTGGCGTTTCCGGCACCATCATGCAGGCCCTGACGCGCAATCCGCTTTCCGATCCAGGGATCCTCGGCATCAATGCTGGAGCAGCGGTAGCAATCACCTGCTCTATCGCTCTTTTGGGGATTACGTCGGTCACGGCCTATATGGCGCTTGGCATGGCAGGTGCTGCTTTTGCCGGTGCGGCCGTTTACCTGCTTGGCAATCTTTCACGCGGCGGCAATCCGGTCCGCGTCGTGCTTGCCGGTGCAGCCCTTTCCGTCGTGTTGATGTCGCTGACGCAGATCGTGCTGGTGAACAGCGAGGAGCATGTCTTCGACCAGTTTCGCAACTGGTCGGTCGGTTCGCTGCAAGGTCGTGGCTACGGGGTATTGTTCCCGGTCCTTGCGCTCGCATCACTTGGCATTGCCATTGCGTTCACACTCACAAAGGCGCTCGATACGGCAGCCCTTGGAGCCGATCTGGCCAAGGCACTGGGTGGCAATCCACTTCGCATCTGGGGTCTATCGGCGCTCGCAGTGATCATCCTTTCGGGGGCCGCGACGGCAGGGGCTGGGCCGATCGGTTTCGTCGGATTGACAGCACCGCACATTGCCCGCCTGATAACCGGCCCCGGCCATCGCTGGCTGTTACCCTATGCGATGCTGATCGCGGCCCTTCTGACTGTAAGTGCCGATGCACTGGGGCGCATTATAGCACCGCCCGGTGAAGTCAGCGTCGGTATCATGCTGGCACTCATCGGTGGTCCGTTCTTCATAGCACTTGTTCGCCACCACCGGATATCAAAGCTGTGACCCGCCCTGCACGCCTTGCGTCCTCTCGTCCACGGCGCTTTGTCTGGCGCAGCCGGCGCATGTCGTTCGCACTTGAGACGCGTCCCATGGCGGTCTGCCTTCTCCTTCTCGTAGCAACGCTTGTCGCAGCCGTTTACGCGATGACCCTTGGACGTGTTCCAGTCCCCTTCGTGGACGTCATCAGTGCGGTGCTGGGAAATGGAGAAGGTGGTATGCGCCAGCAGATCGTCTTTAACCTGCGTCTGCCACGGGTACTCGTTGCTCTCTTTGCTGGAGCCTCGCTTGGTGTTTCAGGCGCAGTGTTCCAGTCTGTGTCGCGCAATGCGCTTGGTTCCCCCGACGTTATCGGTTTTACCACCGGCGCTGCGACGGGCGCGTTGGCACAGATCGTGATCTTCGGCGGTGGGCCGGTTGCGGTTGCTTTGTCTGCGATGCTCGGCGGACTGATAACGGCAACACTCGTCTACCTCCTTTCGTTCAAGCAGGGCGCCACGGGTGGTTATCGGCTGGTTCTGACCGGTATTGGTGCCGGAGCAACGCTCAACGCGCTCAACGGCCTGATGCTGGTCAAGGGTAGTCTCGACAACGCCATCTCCGCCAATCTCTGGCTTGCCGGTTCACTTGATGCACGCAGCTGGGATCACGCCTTGACCGTCATGGCTGGCGCATCATTCCTGATCCCGATTTCCGCTTTTGCAGCAAACAGACTCAGGATGATCGAGATGGGCGACGATATTGCCCGCCAGCTCGGTGTCCAGGTCGAACGGACGCGATTTGGGATGATTGCCTGTGCGGTGCTGCTTGCTGGTGTCGCGACCGGTGCGGCTGGCCCGATCGCCTTCCTGGCACTCGCCGCTCCGCAACTTGCAAGCCGACTGACATCAACCCGTGGCATACCGGTTTTGAGCTCGGCGATCATGGGCGCCTTCCTGCTGGTTTCAGCAGATCTGCTCACCCAGCTCTTTGCCAATGATCTGGTGCTACCGATTGGCCGGACGACGGGTCTCGTCGGCGGTCTCTATCTTCTCTGGTTATTGACCCGCTCGAAACAAAAATGATGCGGCTTCAAGCGGATGGAGCGGGATCGTCAAGCGGTACGACCATGGGATCGCCGGTCACCGGATCGTCAATCACGACGGCCGCAAGCCCGAAGACTGTCTGCACGAGATCAGCCGTCATCACACTGCGCGGATCTCCCTCGGTGATGATACGTCCATCGCGCATTGCAACGATATGATCGGCGTAGCGGCACGCCTGATTGAGGTCGTGCAGCACGGCAACAACGGTATTGCCCTGGCGCCGGTTGAGGTCTCTGAGCAGGTTAAGCAGCTCAATCTGATGCGCGATATCGAGAAATGTGGTTGGCTCATCGAGAAGGAGAAGCGGCGTTTCCTGTGCCAGGACCATCGCAATCCAGACACGTTGGCGCTGCCCGCCAGAAAGTTCGTCAACCGCCCGCGATGCGAGTTCTTCCACCCGAGCCGTTTTCATAGCCCAGGCGACGGCGTCTTCATCCGCCTGGCTCCAGCGCTGCAGGAACGACTGGTGTGGATAGCGACCGCGAGCAACCAGATCGGCTACGGTAATGCCGTCGGGTGCGACCGAACTTTGCGGAAGAAGGCCAAGTGTGCGCGCAACTTCGCGCGCCGGTACGCGCTCGATCTGCTTGCCATCGAGAACGACATGGCCGTTATCGGGCCGGATGATACGCGCAAGCGCCCTTAAAAGCGTGGATTTTCCGCAGGCATTGGGACCGACGATCACGGTGAAGAGGCCGTCGGGAACCTTGAAGGTCAGATCACGGGAAATCGTCCGTTCGCCGTAGACCAGCGTCACGTCCCGCGCCTCGAGCCGGGATTGCTCGCCTTGCGGCACTGATTTTGAAACAGGCGCGACCATGAAACCTCCAGCTTTGCATCGGCTCCTTTTGGCCGAGTGGCCGAAGCATCGTCAAGTACAAATGCCGGTTTCAGAAAAATCTGCCGGACGCAGCGAACGGCGACAGATGTCAAAAGGGCGAGGCTCTAGCCTCGCCCTTCGATTCAACGGAGACGTTGCGGGAGAGCGTCCGCCGGTATCAGCGGTATGTAACTCTCACCACCGAGCTGCTCCAGGTGTTCTTTCCTCGCGACAGCAATCAGCTCTGGGTCCGTCAGTGCCCTCACCGCGGATGCCGCAAGCACCTTTCCGGCCTGCAGCATGCCCTTGTGGGCATAACCCGATGTGCCCTGAGACACCATCTGCCAGGTGTGCGGCGGCGTTCCATAGGCCTCTGTTGCGACATAGACCTGACCGGTCGGAACGAGCCAGCTCACATCACCGACATCGGTGGATCCGTGCAAGAACGTCGGCACCTCTTCAAACGCATTCAGGTCTTCGGAGAGGATTTTGCCGCGCTTGGCGATCCTCGCCTGCACTTCACTTGAGAACGTTTTCTGAATACTTCCTGCGAAGTCCTTCTCGCTGTTGGAGAAATTGGCAACGCCGAACTTCTCGAACTCCTGGTGCATCATGCGAGCAAGGGTGACATTGGGAACGAGGTCGGCGGAAGCCGCATCGAAAGTAATTTCGAGTTCCGTCCCGGTCATCAGGGCCGCACCTCGGGCAATATCCTTCACCCGCTCGGTAATGTCACGAACCTGATCCATTCTTGGGGCTCGCACCTTGTAGAGCACCTGCGCCTGCGACTGGACGACATTGGGCGCACGACCACCGGTATCGGTGATCGCATAGTGGATGCGGCCATCCTGGATGATGTGCTCACGCAGGTAATTGCAGCCCACATTGGTCAGTTCGACGGCATCGAGTGCCGAGCGTCCAAGGTGCGGTTCAAACCCTGCATGGGCGCTTGTCCCCTTGAAGGTGAAATAGAGCTGGTTGGTAGCCAGCATCCGGGCATTATAGGCGAGGTTCTCATCCCAGGGGTGCCACGTGAAGGCAACGTCGACATCCGAAAACAGTCCTTCGCGGGCCATGTACGCTTTTCCGCCACCACCTTCTTCGGCCGGGCAGCCATAAAAACGGATCGTTCCGGCAAGACCGAGTTCATCCTTGCATGCCTTCAGCGCCAGAATGGCGGCAAGAGCACCTGTCCCAAGGAGGTTGTGGCCACAGCCATGGCCGTTACCACCAGCAACAATTGGATCGTGTTGGGTTACACCACTTTTCTGGCTCAACCCCGTCAGTGCATCGAATTCACCGAGGATTGCAACGACGGGCTGGCCTTCTCCGTAGCTTGCGACGAAGGCGGTTTCGATGTTGCCGGCATTGCGGGTGACATCAAAGCCGGCCTTTTCCAGTTCATCGGCCAGAAGGGCTGCAGACTGCGTTTCTTCATAGCGGATTTCGGCAAACGACCAGATTGCGTCGGAGACCGATTTCAGATTGTCGGATTGGGACGCGACTGTCCGTTCGATAATATCGAGATAGGTCATAATATTCCTTCAGGCGGTCTGTTCGACAGGCTTTTTGCCGTGGACGGCGGGAAAGGTTGTGGCGATGGCGCAGACAATGACAGCGCAGCCGACGATCACGGAAAACGCGATGCCGTAATTCTGGTTGGTTGCCGAAAGGACAGCACCGATCAGCATCGGAGATGCGAAAGAACCGAGCTGTGCAAGCGAGTTGATCAGGCCGGTCGCGGTTCCAACCGTATTTTGCGGGAAATGCTTCATGATGCTGACGAAGACGCTGATCGAGATCGCATTCAGGAAGACGTTTGAGACGGAGAGATAGGCGAAGGCGAGCGGAATGGATTCCTCATTGGCCATGAGGTAGATGAAAACAGCTGAGACAGCCGAGCCAATGCAGATGAGGTATTTTTCCTTCTGGTGGAAAAATCGGTCGAGCAACCAGCCGCAGGTCAGGAACGAAATGAAGCCAAGGGCCGGCGGGATCATCGAATAGGCTCCCATCTGCACCATGCTCATGCCCTTCACCTTCACCCAGTAAGATGGCAGCCAGGACTGAAGACCCCAGAAGACGATATTGGTGAAGAAGTAGACCAGCGTGATTTTCCAGGTCAGCGAATTCTTGAGCAGTGCGCCGATGCGCTTCTTTTCTGAGACCTTTTCGACCTTTTCCTTGACGACAGGCTGATCGTTCGTCGGTTTCATGACGTAGAAGAGAGCGACCGAGAGCAGCAGTCCTACTGCGCCGAGGACATAGAACATCATTTGCCAGCTATGAGCGGCGATCAGCGCGGTTATGACGATCGAGCCGACGGCAAATCCCACGGAGGCACCCGATTGCAGGACTGACTTGGCGCGGGCCATCTGCGATTTTTCGAAGTGCTCGGTAATGGCCACGGATCCACCGGCAGGAAAGACTGCCTCACCTGCACCAGTGACAGCACGTGCGGCTGCCAGCCCAACGGCATTGCTGACGGCGCCCGAGACGGCGGTCCCCAACGACCAGACGGCAACTGCAGAGCTCAGGACGCGCCGGGCACCAAAACGGTCTACCAGATAACCACCGATAAGCTGTGTCATCGAATAGGCGAGAAAGAAGGCGCTGATGATCATGCCCTGATGGTCGGGGCTAAGATCAAACTCTTCACTGATCGGGATGATTGCGATGTTGATTGCCGTCTTGTCGATAAAGCCGACGACCCAGCATATGAACAGCATTCCTATGATGACGTGGCGACGTTGTATGTTTGAAAACATGTCGGAAGTTCCCCTTGTTTAGACTTTCCTCTTTTGTCGCACCGCTTCCGAAGAATGATATGGTGATTGCCACATCTTTGATTGAATTTTTATATGCGTTGCCACATAGTTTCTAACATGAAGATTGATTTCGTTTCGAATCCTGCGTTTCGCGAGTTGGCCCAGTCTGGCATTGTCAGTTGGGAGGACCGGCAGATCGCACCAACGGGATCGACAGGCGAGATTGGCCACACGATCGTAAGCGATGATGACAGCCTGCAGCTTATCGTCGATCATTCGCATTTCACGGCTCACCACAGCGAATTCCGCATTCGGGGCGATGATCGGCAGAGCGTGGCTGATCTGGTGTTGCGATCGGTCGAGGCCTCGATCATCGCACTACAGTCCCGTACCATTACGAAACTTGGATCCGTCAACGCGGCCGTCATCAACTCTCTCGATGACAACGAGATCGTCCATAACGTTTTGCGCGAAGTCATGAACGTCCTACCGCATTCGGACGCTGGCGTGTTCAGACTTTTTGACGAGAAGACTGGCCTTCTGATCCCCGTCTCCTATGACGGACTGCCGGAAGATTATGCGCATTATCGGCTTCAACCGAACGAATCCGTATCAGGCGAGGTGTTTTCGACCGGTCAGCCTGCCATCCATAACGGACGGCAGAACATCATTGATGCTCACAGGGTCATGCGGCCCGAAAGCCAATCCTTTATGGAGCGGTCCAATATTGCCAATGCCCTGCTCTGTGTGCCCGTGATGGCAGAGGGACGGCGTCTTGGAACATTGACCACGCTGTCCTTTTCGCCTGACGGGGCCTTCTCGTTGTTCGATCAGACCATTCTCGAACTTCTGGCGAGCCAGGTGGCCGTCGCATACCAGCGATCACTGACCTATCAGAACACCCTTGCCGCATCCCGCCGGCTCGAGCAGATGCGCAGCGATCTTGCCGCCAAGAATAGAGAGCTAGATCGCGCAGTCGATCTACATGAGAGCCTGTTGCGCATCTTCTCGATCGGCAGCAACCAGAGCGAGCAGCTTGAGGCCGTATCCAGACTTTACCACGCCGAATTTATATTCGAGAACGTGCTCGGCCAGGATCATCGTTCATCCGGCTGGAATGAAGACGGTGATGTCGTGCGACAAGCCGTAGAGGTTGCAGAAGTCAGCGTCGGGCACTTCCGTTATGATGGCTCCGTCGACACCGCCTTCCGGCGCGCACTCTTTGGAACACTTGCCGCCTTTGTCGCCCTCGACTTTGTTCGCGACATGTCCCGGATCGATGCCATGAATGTCCGGAAAAAAGCCTATTTCGACACGCTTTCCTCAGCGGGAGACACCAGAGACCGCCGCGCCAATTATGGCTTCCGACCGGACAGGTTCAACCAGATCTTCGTCGCATTGACGCCTGGGGGTGAAGCAACTGCGAATGCCAGCCTTACCCGCCAGAAGACAATTCTTGATCTGCAGAAGGTGATGACACTCTCCAACGCCCTGATCTTCCACGAAGACGATGAGATCGTTGTCCTTGTTTCCGCTCCGACCTCTGCAGCACTCGAGCGCAATCGTCAGGTTATGGCAGAGGCCATATCGCGACTGGATATCCACGTCGGAGCAAGCAACCACTACGAAGAGGCGGCAAGCCATCAGCGGGCGCGAGCCAATGCAAAACAGGCTGCAGATGCGCTCCAGCGCCGTGGGAAGGCCGGCCTGCTTCAACATGCGCAGATGGGGCTCGACCTGCTTTTAGGCGGACAGGGTCGCGACGAGGTGCTTGATTTCGCGACGCAGGTCCTTCAACCGCTGCTTCAGAACCCGAAACATCTCGTTCTCTTCGAGACGTTCACACACTATATGCTCGCAGGAAAATCACCTGCGAAAACGGCTGACGCACTGAGTATCCACCCGAACACCCTCTATCAGCGTCTCGCAAAGGTGGAAAAGCTGACCGGCCGCGATCTTGACGATGCGGCCGATTACACGTTGCTCTGCGTCGCAAGCCAACTCTACCGTACCTATACGACTGGCAAGCCGGACGGCTAGAGAGGGCACTCACGCGTGGTGCGCGACAAGCGTCTGTTTCACACTCGCAATACCGCGGCGCAGGAACGGGTCTGTGTGAATGTAAAAATACTGCACCCCCTTCTCGAGCCAATAGGGCAGTTCGTCAGCCGTCACCAATGTGCCGGCAATTTTGCCTGCTGCACGTATTTTCTCCACGGCAACGGCCACCTTCTCCATCACTACGGCCGGGCGCGGTTCGCCGAACGGCGGCGCAGGCGGATAGCCCATATCCTGCGAGAGGTCACCAGGCCCGATGAAGAACACATCGATGCCTTCGACTTTCAGCATATCTTCCAGCCGGTCGATGGCATCAGCCGTCTCGATCATTGCAACAACAAGGCGTTTTTCGTAATCGGCCGGCAGCGCGTAACGCACCGCATCTACGACCGCCCGTGCCTGATCGGCATTGTCAATCATCGGCACCATGATGCCGTCGGCACCCGCGTTCAGATAACGAATGATCACCGGCCGTTCGTGAGAATGGGGGCGCACGATTGCAGCGCCGCCGACGGAGCGAACGATCTGACCGGTTTCCCGGACATCTTCAAAACTCCAGGTGCCATGTTCGCAATCGACGAAGACGCAGTCACCGCCAAGCTCGATCAGGCGCCCGGCGAGACCTGATGAAACATGATGCGTGTTGTACATGGTGACAGCCTCGCCAGCCAAAAGCCGAGCGCGTAGCTTCGTTCCGTTCATCACTTCCTCCTATGTTCCGGCAGATCCGGAGTATCAGCAGGCGCTCCCACCCAGCGTGCAATCTCGATGTCAGCGGACGTATCGCGCATGTAGGTCGGGCAGATATGGAGCTCCGGGATAACGGCGCTCTTGTTGAGGCTTGCGCAGAGCGCTATGGCACGTGCGACGTCAATCGGATCCATCATCACCGCACGCTCCTCCTCAAGTGGCGGGCGGGCACGATTATCCATGATGGGCGTGTTGGTTTCGCCAGGCAAAATGGTGGTCGCGCGAATGCCCTGATTGCGATAGGTGTTGTGCAGGAACGTCATGAAGTTCTTCACGCCTGCCTTGGCCGCCCCGTAAGCGGCTCCCCCTAAGAGATTGGGATTAACCGCGGCGAGTGACGACACGGTGATAACGGTGCCATCACCTCTGGCGATCATATCTGGAAGAACCGCCTGGGTCAGGTTGAACACGGCTGTCAGGTTGACATTGAGGGTAGAGTTCCACTCTTCCTCGCTGAGAAAACGGGCATTCAGTACCTTGCTGGCGCTCCCGGCATTGTTGACGAGGATGTCAACAGGACCAATACCGTCCTTGATCCACTTCACCGTTTCGATGATGTCATCGCGCTCTTCGATATTCAGAGCGCGGGCAAATGCCCGCCCTTTTGCCTTTTCGATCAGGCTTGCAACATCACGAAGCGGCTCCAGACGACGACCCGTCAGGACGACGGTCGCGCCGTCCTTGGCCAGAAGCAGTGCGGTCTCGCGGCCAATGCCCGAACCCGCGCCCGTGACCAATGCGATCTTTCCTTCAAGACGTCCCATGTCTCTCCCCTATTCCGCTGCAACTGCCGGTGATCCGGTATAGCCATAGATATCCTTGGCTGCCTTCGCCGTAACCAGATTTTCCGACAGATCGTGCGTTATGAGCTCTTGAGCGCGCTCGGACGCACGGCCCCAGCCGCCGCCGCCGGGCGTTTCGACTTCCAGCTTTTCACCGGTTTTCAGGACAACCTTGCCCTTGGGGAAATGCGGTTTGCCTTCCTTGAGAACCTTGCCGGCCGATCCACTCTGACCTTCGACGACACCGAAGCAGGGATGGCGAACACGTTCGGAGGCAAGGTAGATATTCATTGGGTTCTTGCCGAGATTGCGCAGGATGACCCGCTGGCCGAGGCCACCGCGATATTTGCCCGCACCGCCGGAATCGGCGATCAGTTCCTTGCATTCGGTGAGCGCCGGAACAGCAACTTCGAACATTTCGATCGCAGTAACCTTGCAGTTTGACGGGAAGCTCAACGTGTCGAGCCCGTCGAATTCCGCGCGTGCACCCTGCCCGCCGTGGAAATTCTGCACCGAACCATATTGAGAACCGTCGTTCCTCTGGCCGACGCAGTTTGCGGCCCAGATCGGAGCTCCACCGCTATCCCCCATCACCTTTTCAGGGACAACGCCCTCTAGCGCCTTGAAGATCAATGAGGGAATGACGTGACCGATCAGGTTGCGCGAATTGCCTGCCGTCCATTGTTGCGGATTGAGGATCGAGCCGAGTGGCGCTTCATCGGTAATCGGAATGATGCAGCCTTCATTATTGGGGGTCTCAGGATCAAGGAGGCACTTCAGCGCATAGACAGAATGCGCATAGCGATAGTTGGTGCGGCAATTGATCGAATGCAGAACCTGATCCGATGTCCCGGTATAATCCACATGGACCGAGTCATCCTTGACGATGACAGACGCCTTCAGGGTGACGTCGACATCGTAGCCATCAAGCAGAACCTCGGCGCTATAGGTACCATTTGGCCATTCACGGATCGCATTACGGGTCTGCGCTTCCGAACGAGAATGGATCGCCTCAGCCAGCCCTTCAACATCGTCCAAGCCGTATTCATCGAGGAATTTGACGAGCTCTCGCCCCATGACATTGTTGGCAGCAATCATCGATTCCAGATCGCCGCGAACTTCGGTTGGAAGTCGGACCGATGCTTCGATGATGTCGAAGACGTCTTCGTTCGGCACGCCCGCGTTCAACAATTTGACGATTGGGAAGCGGATACCTTCTGCGAAGATGTCGCTTGCTTCCGAATGCAGCGGCGCACCACCAATATCAGGCAGGTGGGCGATGGAGCCGGCATAGGCAACAACCTTGCCGTTCTTGAAGATCGGGGTGATCATTGTGACGTCTGGCAAGTGACCCGTGCCGATTTCCGGGTCGTTGGTCGCCAGGACATCGCCCTCCACCAGCTTTTCCGCCGGGAATTTCGGCAGAAAATACTTCTGGGCCGCAGCCGGAAGAGAGGTGATGAATACCGGTATGGACCAGGTGCACTGCGCGAGCGCTTGGCCCTTGGCATCCAGAAGCACCGTCACATAGTCGTGGTTTTCCCGAACGATCGGCGAAAAGGCGGTTTTTCCGAGAACGTTATCGGCCTGATCAGCGATGAAAATCAGGCGATTCCACATGACCTGCAGATTGATCGGGTCGTTGAAATCGGTAGCGGGTTTCGACATCGTAGAGCCCTCAGAGAATGTTGATGACGAGATTGCCATGGGCGTCCACATGGAAGACGCCACTTGGGCCGACCACTGCGGTCGATTCGCGCTGTTCGACGATTGCGGGGCCCTTCACAGCCTCGCCGACGGGAAGCTTGTAATGATCGTAGACCGACGTCTCCACGTAGCCACCGGCTTCCTGGAAAAACACCTGCCGGCTTCCTTTACGGGCATCGGCGACCTCGGTTTCATGCGGGCGCGTGACCTGATCCTTGTCGCCACTGGCGCGCAGGCGCCAAGTGATGACTTCAAGGGGCGCCGCAACCGTACGGCCGAAGAGCTCGCGGTAAAGCTTGAAAAAGGCATCACGCAGTTCCTGAAGGAACGTCTCCTTCGGCAAGGAGCGATCCGGCAGGACAACCGTGATTTCGTGGCCTTGACCGACATGGCGCATGTCAACGGTATAACGGTTGGTGATTGTGTCCTTCGGCACGCCTGCAGCAGACACAACCTCCGCACCCTGTGCGGCGAGGTCGTCGAGCAGGCGGTTCATGGCATCGATATCCCAGCTCTCAAGTCCCATCGGATGACTTGCGGAGAGATCGACTGCAACCGGCGCAATCAGCAGACCGATTGCCGAGCTGACGCCTGCGCCTGTCGGGCAGATGATGCGATTGATGCCGAGCTTGCGAGCGATGCCGTAGGCGTGAACCGGACCTGCTCCACCGAAGGCAACCATAGGCAGGGACCGCGGATCGACGCCAAGGTCGGTCGCATGCATGGCCGCAGCCTTGCTCATCGATTCATTGACGAGATCGTGGATACCCCAGGCGCATCGTTCGACAGAAACGTCGAGCGATGTCGCGAGTTTGGCCATGGCATCGCGTGCGGCATCCTTGGAGACCTTGAATGAACCGCCAACGAAGGAGCCCGTTCCCATGTAGCCGAGAAGGATATCCGCGTCGGTCACGGTCGGCTGGGTGCCGCCTCGCTGGTAAGCCGCAGGTCCTGGCATGGCACCGGCAGAATGTGGACCGACGTCCAGCAGACCAAGCGGGTTCTTGGCGGCAATGGAACCGCCGCCAGCACCGATCTCAATCATCTGGATTGACTGAATTTTCAGAGGGAAGCCGGAGCCTTTGCGGAAACGCTGGTAATGGGCGACCTCCAAGTCCGTCCCGACATTCGGCTCACCATTCGGGATCAGGCAAAGCTTGGCGGTTGTTCCACCCATATCGAACGAAAGAACACTGTTTTCACCGGCGGTCCGTCCAAATTCCGCAGCAGCGACCGCGCCGGCCGCAGGACCTGATTCAATCAGGCGCACCGGCAATTCAGCGGCGCGACGGCTAGGCACGAGACCACCCGACGAGGTCATCCACAGGACCTGGCGATCAATGCCCTTGGCCGAGAATTCGCGCTGCAGATGCGCCACGTGACCCGCCATTTGCGGGCGGGTATAGGCGTTTACCACAGTGGTCGACGCACGGTCGAACTCCCGCATTTCCGGGCACACTTCAGAAGACAGCGAAACGAAGACGTCGGGATATTCTTCGCGAAGCAACGCGGCAACGCGCTGTTCGTGCTGTGGGTACTTGTAGGCGTGCAAGAGGCACACGGCCACTGAGCGGATACCTTTTTCCTTCAATCGTCCGGCGATATCGCGAACTGTCTCTTCCTTGAGTTCGGTCATGACCGATCCGTCGGCGGCAATACGCTCTCTCGCACCATAGCTGTTGGCACGCGACACCAGGGGATCGGGGTATTTGATGTTGAGGTCGTAGAGGTCGTAACGGCCTTCGTTACGGATGCGCAGCATGTCCTGAAAGCCATCCGTGGTGACGAAACCGGTTTCCACACCCTTCCGCTCAAGGACTGCGTTGGTGACAACGGTGGTTGCACCAAGCACCTGGAGGTTTTCGATCGAAATGGTGTCCGCAAATTTTTCCAGCAGTTCGGAAACACCCTGTACAACGGCTTCGGCCGGATTTTTCGGGGTGCTCAAGACCTTGTGCAGGTGAAGATCGCCCTTGTCGTCCAGGAGCGCGAAATCGGTAAAGGTACCGCCGGTGTCGAAAGCAAGTTTTGCCATGTTTCCCTCAGTGCGACGTGACCAGCGGCTATCCCGCTGTGAAGGGGCCGATCTGTTGCGACCCTTTGTCTGTCATGAGGTTAGGCGACGGCTGGCTGCATTGGCCAACACAACTACGGTCTGCCGCCATATGGTTTGCTTATGACGAAGTCAGATTGAGCGTATGCCCGGATGATGGCTGCCAAGCAGTTTGCCGACGATTTCGACAAGGATGGAGCGCGCTGCCAGAGCGGGTTCTGAAAGCGGCAGATGATCCGAGACGCAGAGTGAAACAGTCGCGTCGATCACCGGCGTTGTCAGAGGCCGAACCTGCGCACCTGCAAAGCTGGAAGTTTCCGAGACCACAGAGGCCGGCAGGATCGTCGAGCCGAGGCCATCGAGCACCGCAGCACCAAGTGCCGGAATGGATTCGATTTCCGACAACACGTCTGGGACCGAGCGGGCCCGGTTCAGGGCATCGTCAATCAACCGGCGCAGAAAGTGGTTCTTGCTGGGCAGCAACAAGGGGTGGCCATTGAGCGCAGAGAGCGGAAGCGGCTGTCCGGCCTCACCTGGAAGCTCCATGTCGGCTGGAGACACCAGGAACATTTCTTCGCGGAACAGAGGCTGCAGCGTCACGCCCTTGATCGGGTTGGACGTATAGATCAGCGCCATGTCCATCTTGCCGGTCATCACGAGCTCGCTCAGGATATGACCGAAACTGTCGTTGATGTGGACGATGATCTGCGGGTACTTCGCACGGATTTCCTTGAGGATCGGCAGGGACAGAGCACTCGACGACGAATAGGTGGCAAGCCCGATCGATACGCGCCCTGCAACCGATTTGGCCGATTGTTCGATGTCGGTCTGTGCCTGGTCGATCTGACGCAGCATGATCTGTGCGTGACGATAAAGGATCATGCCTGCTTCTGTCGGCGTAATACCGACATTGCTACGGATCAGAAGCTGGTGGCGAAAATGGGCTTCAAGAGAGGCGATCTGTTGCGACAGAGCCGGTTGGGCAATACGCAACAGACTTGCCGCTCTCGATACGCTACCGGTATCGACGATCTTGACGAAGCTTTTCAGTTTTTTGAAATCGACGCTCATGGTTCCCAAGCCTTTGGCCGGAACCTAAGGCCAGCAGGACGCAAATTGCAAGGCCTCCTGCCGGCGTAGCAGCAACTACTGGAGTTGCGTCACAGCCCGCTCGATACGGCTGCAAGCCTCCTGAATAACCTCCATGGAGGTTGCAAATGACAGGCGGAAATGCGGAGAGAGCCCATAGGCTGCCCCTTGCAGTGCGGCAACGCCCACGCCATCGAGAAGGTAGAGGACGAAATCGAGATCGTTCTCGATCACCTTGCCATCCGGTGTCTTTTTCCCGATGACGCCGCTGCAGTTTGGATAGAGATAGAATGCTCCATCTGGCACGGCGCAGGAAAGTCCTGGAGTAGCGTTGAGCTTGGCGCAGGCATAATCGCGCCTTTCCTTGTAGACATCGATGCTGTCAGCAATAAACCGCTGGTCGTCGGACAAGGCATGAGCGGCTGCCGCCTGACTGATGGATGAGGGGCAAGATGACATTTGTGACTGAAGTTTGTTGATGGCAGCAACGAGTGCCGCCGGTCCTGCTGCGTAGCCGATACGCCAGCCCGTCATGGCGTAGGATTTGGAGACACCGTTCGCCAGAAGCACTCGGTCCTTGAGCGCAGGCACGGCCGCCACAAGTGTGGTCATCGGCTCATCCTTGAACCAGACCTGATCGTAGATGTCGTCGCAAAGCACAAAGACGTGGGGGTGGCGCAACAACACGGCACCGAGCGCCTCAAGTTCACGTCTGGTATAGGCAGCCCCCGTCGGATTGGAGGGTGCGTTGAGGATGAGCCAGAGCGTTTTCGGCGTAATTGCCATTTCGAGCGCTTCCGGCGTCAGCTTGAAACCCTTGTCCTGCGGGCACTCGACGATGACAGGCTTACCTTCATTGGCGATGACCATGTCAGGATAAGACACCCAGTAGGGCGCCGGGATGATGACTTCAGCATCGTTTTCGACACTCGCCATCAGGGCTAGAAACAGGATCTGCTTGGCACCTCCACCAACACAAATCTCGTTGTCGGCGTAGGTCACGCCAAGACGGCGCGCAAAATCACCGATGATTGCCTTGCGCAGCGCCGGCGTTCCGTTGACCGCGGTATATTTCGTCTCACCACGATCGATCGCGGCGTGCGCTGCGGCCTTGACGTTTTCCGGGGTGTCGAAGTCCGGCTCTCCAACCGTGAGATCAACGATATCTCGGCCAGCGGCCTTCAATTCCCGCGCGCGTGCTGCAGCCGCCGTACTAGGCGATACTTTGATCCTGGACACGCGTGATGCAGGCACGAATGTGCTCATTGGGACTTCCTCAGTCTTGTTGGTCAGAGATTTACGAAGCGTCAGTGGACAGCTTCGGTTTCACCGCGCATTTTTCCGGTCAGGAACAATTCGCCGAGTTCATCGTGGGTGATGTCTTTGGGAAGGCCATCCCAAATCACCTTGCCGAGGCGCAGAATGACAGCGCGTTCAGCGACTTCCATCGCCTTCTTCGTGTTCTGCTCGACCAAAAGGATCGTCATGCCATCCGCATGCAGCCGCAGCAATTCGTCAAAAACGATCCCGATTGCTGCCGGTGACAGGCCCACCGATGGCTCATCGACGAGCAGGACCTTCGGCCGCTGTAGAACGGCCATCGCCACTTCCAGAAGCTGCTGCTCGCCACCCGACATGTTGCCGGCAAGCGTGGAGCGACGGGTCTTCAGGATCGGGAAAAGATCATAGACGTAGTCACGATCCGCCTTCACCTTGGCATCACGGATCGTATAGGCCGCCATCTGCAGGTTTTCATCGACGGTCATCACCGGGAAATTACAACGTCCCTGGGGAACGAAGGAGATACCCTCCCCCAGGATGGCACGAGACTTTGCACCTGCGATATCCTTGCCGCGCCAGTCAATGCCGCCCCCCTTGACGGTCGTCATTCCATAGAGGGTTTTGAGAAGCGTCGATTTCCCGGCGCCATTCGGGCCCATCAAGGCAACGAACTGGCCTGCCGGAATATCGAGATCGACCCCGTTCAGAATATCGAGGTTGCCGTAGCCTGCACGCAAGTCACGGATGAGGAGATTGGAGTTAGCCACCAAGATAGGCCTCCCTGACACGCTGGTCCTGAATGATGTCGTGTGGTGCCCCCTCTACAAGCTTCGTGCCCTGATCGAGGACAATCACCCGCTGACAAATGCTCGTCACCACATCGATATTGTGTTCGATGACAAGGAAGCTGACGCCCAGCGACTTGTTGGCATAGAGGATCGTGTCGACGACGCGCTCGATAATCTTCGGATTGATGCCTGCCATCGGCTCGTCCAGCAGGATGAGTTTCGGCTCAGGCATCAACATCGACGCAAACTGGATGAGCTTCTGCTGACCGCCCGACAGATTGCCGGCCGGCTGGTGACGGACGTCCCAAAGGCCTGCCATCCTGATTAGTTCTCGTGCACGTTCCCGCAGTCCGTCGATACGGCTTTTCGACAGCTTGCCAAGCCCGAAGGTCGAAGCAAGAGTGGGAAACGTAAACATCTGGCCGGCGATGATCAGATTTTCTTCCACATCGAGCGACTTGAATGTCACAGTCTTCTGGAAGGAGCGCAACATGCGCCCCTCGCGGGCAATCCGGTTGAGCGACCAACCGGTGATATCCTGGCCATCGAGAATGACCGTACCGGAATCAGGCCGGGCAAGGCCCGAGCTGCAGTCGAAGAATGTCGATTTTCCCGAGCCGTTCGGTCCGATCAGACCGGCAATCTCACCCCGGTTGATATGGATAGAGACATCGTTGACCGCGCGGATGGCGCCATAGGATTTGGAGAGATTGCGGATTTCGAGGATCGGCAGGTGACTGGTCATTTTGCACCTCCGATCATGTTCCAGAAGCGGTTGATAAGCGGCGCACAGCCATTCTTGAACCAGAACACGAGAACCAGAAGGCAACCGCCATAGGCAATCATGCGCAACTCAGGGGTAATGCGAAGAGCCTCGGTCAATCCGACGAACAAGAGGCTGCCGAACACCGTACCTGAGATCATTCCGGCACCTCCACCGAGCACGATGATCAGCATGGTTGTGGAGTAGTACATCTGGAAGGTCAGCGGGCTGACGACCGTAAGGTAATAGGCATAGAGGCAACCGCCGACACCGGCAAATACAGCACTGATCATGAAGACGATCAGTTTGTAGCGCCAGGTCGGCACTCCGAGAGACTCGGCAAGCGTTTCGTTTTCACGGATCGCTACCATGTTGCGCCCCGCCGGAGAGCGGACAAGGGCCCAAGCAGCAAGCGTTGCCAGAACTCCGATTGCCAAAGCGAGGTAATAGAAGTTCGTCGTGCCGCTGACGGTGAACGACCATGGGCCGAGCTCAAAGTAGGGCTTCGGAATACCGGACAGACCCATGTCGCCACGCGTGAGCGATACCCAGTTCTTCGAAATTGCCTGACCGATGATGACAAATCCAAGCGTACACATGACGAAAGAGGTCGAGCGGAGGCGCAAAGCCGGGATGCCAAGCGGGAGAGCAAGGGCACCGGAGACGACACCTGCGGCAATCAGATTGACGTAGAACGGTGTTTCGAAATGGACAGCGAGCAAGCCTGCCGTGTAGGCCCCGATGCCGAAGAATGCCGCCTGAGCAAGCGAAAGAAGACCCGTATAGCCAACCAGCAGGTTAAGACCATGCGCGGGAAGCATGAAGATCAACGCGATAATAAGAGCGTGCGTGACGTATCGTGTTCCGATGAAGGGAAACACGAGGGCCAGAACGACCAGGAGAAGGGCAAGCGGGATACGAAGATCGCGCCGGCGCAGCTTGCCTGCTGTGTCTGTGAGTGACATGTCTAGTCCTCAAAGTTCGAGTACATGCGGCGGGCGCGGCTATCAGAAGCGCGCCTGCGTCGAGAAAAGACCGTGCGGACGCCACATCAGCATCAGGATCAGCGTTGCAAAACCAACGGTGTCTCTGAATTGCAGGCCGATATAGGTCGCGACAAGACTTTCGGCGATGCCGAGGATCATGGCGGCAAACAACGTGCCGCGAACGTTTCCAAGACCGCCCATGATGATGATCGGAAGCGTCTTGAAGGTGATGAGTTCGCCCATGCCACCGTAGACACTGACATTGACAGGTGCGGTCAGCACACCGGAAAGTGCTGCCAGTGCGGCACCGAGAATGAAGGTGCGCAAGACGACCTGCGGCACATCGATACCGACAACCCCGCAACATTCAACGTTCTGCGACACGGCCCGCATCGCCATTCCGAGACGGCTATAGGTCACCATGAGTTCGAGGCCGATGAAGACCATGATACAGACGATGAGAATGAGAATGCGTTGCTGGGCGAGGCTGAAACCGAGGATCGAGATTGGCTCGATGTAGCCGCCGGAGAAGAACTTGTAGCCGCCACCGAACACGAAGATGACCGTGTTCTGCAGGATCAGCGCGATGCCGAGGGTGGCAAGCACCCCCGATTCCGGAGGTGCGCCGACCATGCGCCGCATGACCAACTGGCCAACGACATAGGCAACGACGATCGTCGCAAGGACCCCAACGACGATCGACGCTTCGTAGGACAGACCAAGATAGTCGATCGCAAACCAAGCTCCGAACGTGCCGAGCATGTAATATTCGCCATGGGCGAAGTTGATGGCCCTCAGCACGCCAAAGATCATGGTCATGCCAACGGCAACGATCGCATAGACGGAACCGGTGACAATCCCGTTTACGACCTGCTCGAGAATGGTCGAGAGCATAGTTTCATTCCTCCCAGCGACTTAGTTGGCAGGATACTGGATGTCCGCCGAGTATGCGCCTTTGATACTCGGTACGCCATTTTCGATCTGCAGGAGGATCATCGGCAAGCGAGCCTGGTTGTGGTCGTCAAAGGTCACCTCGCCGACAGGGCTTTCGTATTTGATCTTGGAAAGCGCGTCGCGAACTGCAACCTTGTCGGCGCTTCCGGCCTGCTTGATCGCCTGGGACAGCAAATTGACGGTGTCCCAATGCACGTAAGCGTGGTTGTTCGGGGCTTCGCTATAGGTCGTTGTGAACTTTTCGACAAAGGCCTTGCTGGCGGCGGAGTCATATTGCGGAAGCCATGCAGCCGCCTCGACGGCACCTTCCATGGCCTTCGGCGCGGCCTTGATTGTCTTTTCCGTATTGAATTCGCCATTGCCGATCAGTGTGACCTTACCGGCCATCCCAAGCTCAAGCATCTGGCGGGCAATGATTGGCGTGGTGTCTGCAAGGCCGTACATGATGATGGCCTGCGCGCCATTGTCGCGGATCTTTGCGAGGACACTGCGGAAGTCGACTTCGCCTTCCTTGTAATAATCTTCGCTCAGGATCTCGCCCTTGTAGTCGGGCAGATATTTCTTGGTAAAGGTGATCGCGGAGCGACCGTAGTCGCTATCAACAGACAGGACAGCGAACTTGGTGAAACCACGCTGTTCTGCAGCATATTTGGTGATGACGAGGGCTCGGTTCTCATCTGTCGGGTAGTTGCGATAGGTCCATTTGAAGCCACCGACACCCGCCTGATAGGTGATCTTCGGGTTGGAAGAAGCAGCGTTCAGGAGGAGGACTTCCGCATCTTCCGCGACCGGTTGCATCGCAAGGGTAACAGAGCTCGATACGTCGCCGATGACAAAATCAACGCCGTCCTGATCGATCAGGCGACGGATCGCCGAAACGCCTTCTACAGGCGTCCCCTGGCTATCGGCATTGAACAGTTCGATCTGCATGCCATTGACGCCGCCGGCAGCATTGATGTCTTTCACAGCAAATTCGGCACCATGCATGGAAAACGCGCCATAGCGGGCGTTCGGGCCGCTCATCGGCGCAACAATTCCAAGCTTGATGGTGTCTGCAGCCTGAACCGGAGCTGTAAAAGCACCGGCGACAGATAGGATCGCGGTCGAGATGCAGAGCATCCTGCGAGTAAACTTGTATGTCATGTTCCCACTCCGTGTGTTCGGATGACGTCGTCCGGCTCCATGCCGTGCGCGAAATGCCGCTTTTGCGGTTCTTCTTAGCCAGTCTTCATCCCGGCTTATGTCACAGTAGGTTCATGCAGGCTTGCTTGGCCAACACAACTCCTTTCTGCCGCCATAGCGTTTCGTTATAGCGAATTGTCGTATCGGGAGTGTCCATAGGCCGACCTGCGTCAAAAGCATGCCTGCCGTGAAAGCAAATGCATTCATTTTCAGCATCGATAAGACTAAATAATGCGCATCACACAAACACATGGACAAGATGATGCGTATCGGCAGAAAACTGAAGACCTACCTGGAAAATCGTCGCGCTATCCGCGAACTGTCGGAACTTGACGACCGCGCACTGAGCGACCTCGGCGTTTCCCGCCACAACCTTCGCGCAGCCGTCGAAGGCCGCCGCTAAAGGCCAGATGAACGTTGCCGCACAAGACATGACGGCACGCTCACACACTACGGTTCTTAGAGAAATCTTCGAAACGAAAAATGGCAAGCGCCCTTCTGGAACGCTCACCATTAAGAGCCTGACGCAGCCTTACTATGAAACAGGCTGCGCCAATGGCTTCAAGAGATTATTGTCTCTTATCCTTTGACGCCCGAGGAAATCATAACAGCCTCGGTAACCTTCTTCTGAAAGATCAGATAAGCGATCGCGACCGGCATAGCGCCCAGAAGCGCGACCGACATCAGCCGTGCGTAAAAGACGCCGAAGGCATCATTCACCTGGGTAATCCCGACAGGAATGGTCATTTTGCTTTCGCTTGTCACGGCAAGGAAAGGCCAGAAGAACTGGTTCCACGCCATGATGAAGGTGATGATCGCGAGCGCCGTCGTGATACCCCAGTTCAGCGGCAGATAGACCTTGAAGAGCAGCGTGTAGTCGCCGCCACCATCCAGCACCACCGCCTCGCGCATCTCCTTCGGCACAGCATCGAAGAACTGTTTGTAGACGATGATGACGACAGGTACGATCAGCTGCGGCAGGATGATACCGGCCCAGGTGTTGATCAGCCCAAGATCATTGATGAGGATGAACTGCGTCACCACAAGCGCCTGTGACGGAACCATAAAGCTTGCAAGCACGACACCATAAAGAATGCGCCGGCCCGGAAAACGAAGCTGGGAAATTGCGTAGGCGCACATCATTCCTGAGACAATCACCGTGGCGGTGATGATTACGGCCGTACCGATCGAATTGATGTACCAGTTGACGATGTTGGTATTCCAGAGAATATCGACATAGGCCCCGAGATTGAATTCGTCCGGCATGACACCG
Organism: Agrobacterium sp. NPDC090273; assembly: GCF_044772305.1. Classification (NCBI taxonomy): domain Bacteria; kingdom Pseudomonadati; phylum Pseudomonadota; class Alphaproteobacteria; order Hyphomicrobiales; family Rhizobiaceae; genus Agrobacterium; species Agrobacterium sp. NPDC090273. The sequence goes on along the minus strand of NZ_JBIVYN010000008.1, from coordinate 145,669 downwards.
GCGGCATCCGAGACAACCCGCTCTTCCGAACGGACAGACGTGATGAAAGCCCAGTAGAGCGGGAATATCCAGATCGCCGCGGCCAGGAACGTGCCGAGCGTCAGCACCCAGTTTTCAAAGAACCTTATGGATTTCATCGACGCCCTCCGGCACGCAGAAGCTGGAACTGCAACACTGAAAACACGGCGATCACGACAAACAGCACAAGCGCGATCGCAGAGGCGTATCCGCCGTGATTGAGCTGGAAGGCTTCACGATAGACCATCAGCAGCAGGACATAGGATGAATTGAATGGCCCACCGCTGCTGAGCAGGTAAACCTGGTCGAATATCTTCAGCTGCAGGATCAGTTGCAGTGTCAGAACGAGGCCCGTGACCGGCCATAATAGCGGCCAGGTCACCCTGGTAAATTTCTGTATCCGTGTCGCACCGTCGAGTGCGGCGGCCTCATAATAATCCTTGGAAATGTTTCTGAGCCCGGCAATGAACAGCAGCACATTAAAGCCGTTGGTCCACCAGATTGTCACGGCCGCAACAGTCGGCATTACCCAATAGGGGTTCTTGAAGACCGGGACGGGTTTGCCGTTGAAAAATGCGATGACCGGCTGGAGGACACCGAACTGGAAGTCGAGCATCCACATCCAGATCTGCGTTACGACCGAGACGGGCAGGATGTATGGCAGAAAGAATATCGCCAGTGCCAGTGCCTGCAACGAGCCCCGAAGGCGCGTGATCAGCAAGGCGATGCCGAGCGCAAGCGCCGTCGTCGGCACAACCGTCAAAAGCACGAAATATCCGTTGTTCTTCAAAGACGTCAGAAACAGCTTATCAGATAAAAGCCGCTTGAAATTATCGAGCCCCACCCATTCCCCCGGACCAATCAGGGGTGAGTTTGTCAGGCTCAGTTCAACGAGCCTTATCGTCGGGTAGAGAAACACCAGCGCGAAAGTCACGACGAACGGCGCCACGAGGGTCGCAGCCACGGCAACTTCCTTGCGCCGGTTTGTGAGCATTGCCACGTCACCAACCTCCCAGAAAAAAGACAGGCCGCGCTTAAACGCGCGGCCTTCGCATCGGCTTACTTCAGCTTGTCCTGCAGATCCTGCTTGATCTGTTCTGCTGCAGCCATCGGCTCGGCATAACCGTGAATGGCTGGCGAGATGATGTTGATGGCCGCGTCATAGGCGGGCGATGCCACACCTGCGATCGGTGAGCGAGGATCATAGGAGGCCGTATTGGCGAGCGCCGAATAGGTCGCATTCGGCTCCATCTTCTTGAATGCTTCGCCCTCCGCGACTTCCTTGTAGGCCGGAATATGGCCGGCCTCGGCCCATGAGAGCGAGTTCTTTTCCATCCAGCCGATCACCGTCATGACGGCCTTGCGTTTTTCTGGCGTCATCTTGTTGTTTGCCGGGATCGCAAAGGCATGGGAATCCGCCCATGTGGTTTGTGTTCCCATCAGGTTCGGCACCTGAACAGCGCCCCACTCGTATCCGAGCGATCCTTTTTTCGCGAGGTCGATCATGGTGGGCACTTCCCACACCCCGTTCAGCGAAAAAGCAGACTTGCCAGATGTAAAGAGAGCAACGGACGCTTCGTACTCCGCCTGCTCGGGCTGCCAGCCTTTGTCGGCCCAGGTCGTCATGACTTCAATCGCCTTGGCGGCCTTTTCCAGATTATCGCCTGCAAGGACCTCCTTGCCGGTAATCAACTCACCTCCCTGTTGGCGCAGCAGCGTATAGAACACACGGAAAGTGCCGCCATCGTCGCCGGTCGCATATGACACCGGCGCGGCGGCACCCTTCTCCTTGGCGAGCGCCAGAGCTTCCTCGAAATCCTTGAGATTATTGATGCCGGTCAACTTGCCATTGGCGTCGAGGAACTTCGAACCTTCCAGATAAGACTTGTTGTAATAGAGGACGATGGAGTGAATATCGAAAGGCATGGCGTGCAGTTTGCCATCGTCGGAGCTAGCCGCCTTGACAGACGCCGGGAAGAAACTTTCCTTCGTGACGCCTGCATTTTTCAGATCTTCGTCGGTGATCTCATCAAGCACGCCCTCTTGCAGACCAAGCGGGAGGCGGGAAAGATGATAGGTCATCACATCGGGCCCCTGCCCGACAGCCACGGATGTGCGAACCTTGGTGTAAAAGGGAATGCCCCACTCCAGTGTCGTGCCGGTGATCTTGATGTCTGGATGTTCTTCGTTAAAGCGCGTGATCAGCGCTTTCATCCGCACACCGTCACCACCACTCAGGAAATCCCACCATGTGACATTTTCCTGGGCCATTGCCGGTATCGCCATCAGCGCCATAGCCGTCGCTGCAAGCAGACTTCTGTATCGCATGCCCATTTCCTCCTCCTGAAAGCCACCCTTCTCCCGTCGGTGGCGGTTGAACCAATTCACTGCGACGCTCAGCGAAGCCGTTGCCCGTCCTCTGCGAAAACAAGGATGTCACCGGCTGCCACGCCAAGAGAGATTGTCTGCCCGTCGAGGCTATCGCGGCGCCCGCGCGTCTCGACGACAATTGGCCGTCCGTCTGCAAGCCGCGTATGCAGGTAGGAGACACCACCAAGGTCCTCCTCCATGTCGACGGTGACAGGAATACCGTTTTCCACCGTATGAAGGTGTTCCGGCCTAAGCCCGACCCTGACCCGGGTTCCATCACCGACATCGTTGGCGATCTCAGCTTTAAGCTCCCTGTCTGTTCCATCTATACCAATCCGCAAACTGCCGTTCGCACGGCCGAGCACCCTGCCGGACAGGAAGTTCATCGCGGGCGAGCCGATAAAACCGCCGACGAACTGGTTGTCGGGATTGTCGTAAAGCTGCAAGGGTTTGCCAGCCTGCTGGACCACCCCGCCTTTGAGGACGAATATCCGGTCCGCCAGGGTCATCGCTTCCACCTGGTCGTGCGTGACATAGATCATCGTCGCGCCGATCTGCTTGTGAAGCTTGGCCAATTCGAGCCGCATCTGCACGCGCAGCTCAGCATCAAGATTGGACAGCGGTTCATCGAACAGAAACACCTTCGGCTGGCGAACGATCGCCCGCCCGATCGCGACGCGCTGGCGCTGACCACCCGAAAGTTCGGATGGCCGTTTTTTGAGGTGATCTTCGAGGTGAAGGATGCGCGCTGCCTCGTTCACCATCTCATTCACCTTCGTCTTGGCCGTCTTCTTCAACCTCAGGGAAAAGGCCATGTTTTCGAAGACTGTCAGGTGCGGGTAGAGTGCGTAGGACTGGAACACCATCGCGACCTCGCGCTTGGCTGGCTCCACGTCCGTAACATCCCTGCCCTCGATGGTGATCTTGCCCGCCGTTGTGTCTTCCAGTCCTGCAATCATGCGCAAAAGCGTGGATTTGCCACAGCCGGAAGGTCCGACAAAGACTGCGAAGTCACCGGTGGGTATTTCCATGCTCACGTCATGAATGACATCCACCGCGCCGAAGCTCTTTTTGACATTGCTGAGTGTGATGCCCATACCAGGCCTCAATTCAGCTTAAGACGGAAGACGTGGTAGGAAAGCGGTGCGATTGCGCCCTTGAGCTTGCCGTCTTCCACACCAACACCCGAACCAGCCTTTGGAACCACATGATCCGGCCGGTCAGGACCGTTGGTTTCGTTCAGACCGTAACCTTCCATTGCATGGTGCTCTGCAAGAGAGAGATCGGAAAAGCCGGTCAACCCGACGTCAAGCTCGGCCTTCTCCGTCAGGTGACGGTTGACGACGAACAACGTCAACATGCCCTCGTCCCTGTTGTAGACGGCGGAAACATCGAGGTAGGAGACGTCGTCGGCAACGCTGCAATCGTAGGTCGGTGCATCAACGGCAACGTTCAAAGCCTGACCGCGGCCATAGATCGAAGCAAAGCGATAGGGATGGTAAATCGTCTGGCGCCACGCGGGGCCATTCTTTTCAGCACGGATTGGAGCAATGACGTTCACAAGCTGCGCGATGCAGGCAATACGAACACGGTCCGAGCGACGGATGAATTCATTGAGGAGACCCGCAACAAACAGCGCATCTTCGAAATTGTAGGTTTCCTCGAGAAGTGCCGGGGCTTCCGGCCAGTCCCAGGTGCGCCAGCGATGGCTGTCCTCGTCGCGAATGTGATACCAGACGTTCCACTCGTCAAAGCAGATATAGACGTCGTTCTTGGCGCGTTTCTTCGCCTTCACGTAGTCGATCGCACCGGCAATCGTCTGGATGTATCGGCCGGTTTCCTCGATCTTGCCGAAGTAGTTCAGCGTATCCTTGCTCTTGTTTCCGAAATATTTGTGCAGCGAGATGTAGTCGACGTTCTCGTAGCACTCCTCGAGAACCTCGCGTTCCCACTCGGGATAGGTCGCCATTCCGTCGTTGGAGCTGCCGCAGACGATCGCCTCAATGTCCTTGTCGAAGCCCTTGAAGGCCTTTGCGGTCTCATTGGCCAACCGGCCATATTCGGTTGCGACCTTGTGACCGATCTGCCAGGGACCATCCATCTCATTGCCAAGGCACCACATCTTGACATCATGGCCATTCGGCTTGCCATGCGAGTGACGCAGATCACTCCATGTCGTACCGCCCGGGAAGTTGACATATTCAAGGAAATTGCGGGCGTCTTCCAGTCCGCGCGAACCGAGATTGACCGCAAGCATCATTTCGATGCCTGCCATTTTGGACCAGTCGGCAAACTCGTTGATGCCAATCTGGTTGGTCTCCTTCGAACGCCAGGCAAGATCGAGACGAACAGGACGGTTCTCGCGCGGACCGATACCGTCTTCCCAGCGGTAGGCCGATACGAAATTACCACCGGGATAACGAATGGCGGGGATTTTCAGATCCTGCACGAATTTCAGAACATCCTTGCGGAAACCCTGGGCGTCAGCCTGCGGGTGGCCAGGCTCATAGATACCACCGTAGATCGCCCGTCCCATGTGTTCGATGAAGGCGGAATAGAGCCTTTCATCGATGTCGCTAATCTTGAAGTCGCGATGGACGGCTATACGAGCCTTCATGAATGTCTCCTCCATAACAATCAATTATTACGATATGCATCGTAATTTTCGATATACTTCGACAGAGGCGGACGCGTTGTCAATGGGGATATTGTGCTGCACTGCGAAGCGAGACCTGAAAGAGGGCTCGCTCCCGTTATTCGCTCAGAGTTTTCAGCCGAAGGAGAATGTCCTGATCGTAGTTGCCGAAGCCGCGACCAAAAATGTTGATGCCGCCTGGATGCTTGCTGTCTGCCTTGACTTCCACACGTAAGCGCACGGATCTGTGCTCGTTGAGCCCGAGATCGCTTGCCTTGATATCGGAAATCTTATGCCCATCGACAAAAGTGCCGCCAGGTCCGACGGACCAGGTCTTGAGCATGCCGTATTGGGACCCCTGGAGCTTCCACCATGCCGGGGTGTATGTGCCGCGCCGATCTCCGAAATCGCCCGGAGAGGTCCATACACCGATTTCAACACCGTTGATCGACAAGACGATGTCGGAAGGCCAGTTCGCAAGCGTCCCGGGCACCTCCGAACTGACCTCCATCACGACATCAACGGATTCGATCAACTCCCCGCGAAGCTTGGCATTATTGGGAAACTGGTATTCAACAAATCCGCTGGTGAACCACAACAGGCTGGTTTTCATGCGCTCCGGGTCCATGTAGGTTTCCGGAACGTCGAGGAGGCCGATTATCCCTTCCGTCGAACAAATGCCGCAAGGTGCGGTCACCGCGTTGCTGGTGTAAAGCCCAAGCGGCATTGAAACTTCGATGACATTGTCGCGGATTGCTTCGGGAGCAGGCTGTAGAGTCACGATCAATTCGTCATAGACCGCAAAACAGACCTTCTGATTTCCCTTTTTTGCCCGTCTCGATTCGGTACGAATAAGACCGGCCTCTTCCAGGATCTTGAGGTGGGATGAGACGGATGATTGCGGAAGCTCGGAAACTTCGGCAAGTTCATTGACGTTGATGCCGGGATGATTTGCGATTTCCTGCAAAAGCTGAATGCGTGGAAGAGCAAAAATCCCCTTCAATGCCCCCAGATCCTTGCGAGGATCAATCACCAAGAATTTCGAACTCATTATAGCTCCCAACATCAGAATATGGGATCTATATCAGTTTTCCCGATAAATATGTAGATGTCTTTTGTCGTAGAATTTCGCTGCGTCGGCAGGGAAGGCCGGAGAGACGTGCAGGACAGCCTCTCCGGGTAGGAGAACGTCGGGCGTTTAACCGCGCTGCTCGAAACGTTCCGGCCGGAAGGTGGCCAGCATCGGGTGTTCTTTACCGGTGGCGATTTCATAGGCCAGCAATTCACCAATGATCAGGCCAAGCGTCGCACCGCTGTGACTGAAGGCAACATAATAACCAGGGATACGTTTCAGCGCCCCAACGACCGGCTCACCGTCGCCCGGGATAGGCTTGCCACCAACACCGATGGACGCCACCTCGAGCTCCGGATTGCCTTCCAGCACCTTGGACGCTTCCTTGAGCAAGGCCTCGACGACCGAATGGTCGATCTCGTGACTTCCATCTGCCTTGACCTTCACGCCTTCATCGGCAGCCCAATCCGCATCAATCGAAAACGTCCCGCCTGGCGCTGGCCGCACGGCAACACGCGGCGTGTTCAACACCGCCGCAAGGGGGTGATCGAGCGGCTTTGTCTGTACCAGAAGGGCGACCGGGGTATCATCACCGATTGTCAGACCTGATTCCGCCGCCATTTTTGGCACGTCAGGCCCTGTCGCAAGAACAACCACATCCGCGCTGAACCGGCTGTCCGACGTTGTCACCACGCCAACGGCACGCCCTTCCTCGACTATGACGCTCGCCTTTCCCTGATCAGTGATGAGCACGCCGCCAAGAGCGGAAAATTCCTCCAGAAGATGACCGATCAGTCGCGGCAGATCGACCCAGCCTTCGCCAGGATTAAAGATCGCCCCCGGCGCCGTCACCGCCCGCGTATCAACACCTGGCGTCGAGTTTGCAACAGCCTGGGACGACAGGTGCCTGGCGTCATAGCCGATCGAGGTTTCATATGCGAAGGCGCGTTCTATGCCGTTGCCTTCGCCTTCTGCGTCCCAGGTGAGGCCGCCTTCGAAACGCAACCAGTCCGCATCCTGATGACGGGCAGCAAGCGTGCGATAGCGATCGATCCCTGCCATCCGCAAGAGATGATAGGGTTCGGAGCGCATTCTGGCGGAGTTCAACCAGGAGAGTGAACGGCCAGATGCACCGTTTGCCGGTGGCCCATCATTGACGATGGTGACTTTCACGCCGCGACGGGCGAGCTGCAAACCGGTGGAAACGCCAAAGATGCCGGCGCCGATGATGATGGCTGAAGTGATGATGGTGTCGCTCATTATCGTGTCTTTCGATGGTTGTTCGTCAAGATCGGTAAGAATGATCAGGGGCTTTCCCAGCGTCCGCTCGTCGTCGAACGCATCAGCGCGTCTATCGCCTTCATGTTGGCGACGGCGTCGTCGAGGCCGTCGGAAAGCGGCGTTCCTGTCAAAATGGCAGATGCGAAGGCATCGACCTGTTCGCGATACTGGTCGACGGGATCGATAATGATCTCCTCGCATCCGCCGCCGGAGAGATCACGCCCGTCATCAATCGCGATCACCGTCACCTCATCTGCCGGGGCGTTGAACGGCACCTTTATCTCGATACGGCCCCGGGTTCCGAGGATCGTTACTTTCTGGGTCAGCGCCAGTTGCGTCGCGCAGGTGAAGACAAGCTGGCGCGCTCCTGGAAACTCCATCAGCCCGCTTGTCAGTCTATCTGTGCCGAAGGCCGGATCACGTTCCATCAAGGCGATGGCGCGCAGCGGCTCGGCATCAAACAGAAAACGCGCTGTATTGATGGCGTAACAACCGACGTCGAATAGCCCACCGCCACCAATGGATGCCTGGTTTCGGACATTCGATGGATCATCGAGATAATAGGAAAAGATCGTCTGGATCGCCCTGAACTCTCCGATGCGCCCTTCCGCAATGAGAGCTTTCGCCCGTTTCCACTGCGGATGGTGACGCACCATAAACGCTTCAGCGACAGGAAGCTGCGCCTTAGCCTGCGCTTTTGCCAACACCGCGGCTTCTTCTGCATTGAGTGCAATCGGCTTTTCGCACAGCACTGGTTTGCCATGCTCCAGTGCCTTGAGGGTCATGGGCACGTGAAGGTGATTGGGAAGCGGATTATAAATGGCATCCACCTCTGGATCGGCGAGCAATGCCTCGTAGCTGCCATAGGGCTTGGCAATCCCGAAAGATGCCGCGGTTTCCTCGGCCTTGGTGAGATCACGCGACGCAATCGCTGTGACCCTGCCAAGACGACTGGATTGAATGGCCGGGATAACGGCCTTGACCGCAATCCCTGCACAGCCAAGCACACCCCATCTAATTGTCTTTGTCTTTGTCATTGTCTTCTCCTGCGCGCCGATCTCACAGCACTTCCGCAAGGAAGCGCTGAAGGCGCGGGCTTTGCGGATGATCAAAAATTGCTTCGGGCGTTCCTGCCTCGACAACACGCCCCTCATCCATGAACACAACCTGGTCCGCCACACGCCGGGCGAAGCCCATTTCATGGGTCACGACGATCATCGTCATGCCCTGTTTTCCAAGGTCGGCCATGAGGTTGAGGACACCCTTCACCAGTTCCGGATCGAGAGCACTTGTCACCTCATCGAACAGGATGACTTCCGGCTCCATCGCCAAGGCACGGGCAATTGCCACGCGTTGCTGTTGACCACCAGAAAGACCACCTGGCCGATGGTGCTGACGGCTCGCCAGACCGACATCGGCAAGGCGTGCCTTGGCGATACGCTCGGCCTCTGCCTTGGACATGCCCTTGATCTTCGTGAGCGACAACATGACGTTTTCAAGCGCTGTGTGATCGGGGAAGAGATTGAAATGCTGGAAAACCATACCGACGCGACGGCGCAATCGTTCCGGCTTCATCGCAAGAATGCTCTGCCCGTCAACGAGGATGTCGCCGCTTTTCGGCTCGACCAGCCGGTTAAGGCAGCGCAGCAGCGTCGACTTTCCAGAACCGGACGGTCCAATGATGCATGTGACACTTCCGGCTTTGACCTGTAGATCGACGCCTTTCAGGACATCGAGGTCACCATAGGCCATACCGAGCTGGCGAACATCCACACTACCGCCCGTGAACGACGATTGGGTGGAGCGGGAGGCGCTGTCGAGTTCACTGACCTCTTCAAGACCGCTGGTGATCGCTGTTGGGCGTTGTTTACCGACCCGAAGACGAAAGTCGATCGCGTTGACGACATGTGTCAGCGGAACAGTAACGACGAGATAAAAGATGCCCGCGAGCAAGAGTGGTGACAGGTTGCCGGTTACGACAGCCTGGTCCTGGCCAACACGGAAGATTTCCCGTTCCGACGCCAATAGCCCCAGAAAATAGACAAGGCTGGAATCTTTCACATTGCCGATAAACTGGTTGACCAGTGCCGGCAGCACTCGGCGCACACCCTGCGGCACCACGATCAGCCGCATCCCCTGCCCGTAGCTCATACTGAGCGCCCGGCAAGCCTCCATCTGCCCGCGCTCGACGCTCTGGATGCCAGACCGGAAAATCTCGCCAATGTAGGCGCCAGCAATCAGGCTGAGCGCAAGGATGCCAAGCGGGTAAGGCGATGGACCGAACAATTCACGCCCGAGGCGGGCAAATCCCTGACCGATCAATAGAATGGTAACAATGGCTGGAAGCCCGCGAAAGATATCCGTGTAGATACGGGCAGGTATACGCAGCCACGCAGAGCGCGATATGCCCATGATAGCGAGTATCATGCCGATCACGACACCGAGCACCGTCGATGCGGCAGCCAGGATCAGCGTATTCTTCAATCCAACCGTAATCATGGTCGGCAGGACTTCTGCCATAGCATTCCAGTCAAGGAAGCTGCGACGTAAGTTCTCGAGCCAGTTCATCTGATATTCCCCTGCATGAAGAAAAGCCGGTCCGACCCCGGGGAGCCGGACCGGGAGGTGGCATCACTGCTTGGGAAGATAAGCTTCTGGCATCGGCGTACCCGGGAACCACTTCTCGTGCAGCTTCTTCCAGGTGCCGTCCTGCATTGCGGCATGCAGTTCCTTGTTCAGCGCGTCGCGCAACGCATCGTTGCCCTTTCGAATGACGAAGCCGGCAGGCGCATCGAAGCTTGGAACATTGACAGCAATCTTGAGTGCCGGGTAACGGCCGGAGTAATCCTTCGCTGCCTCGTAATCGAGGAAGTGGGCGTCGATCGTGCCATTGTTGAGGGCCGACACGGCCGTGTTGTTATCGGGGAATTTTACGAGATCAGCATCTGCGAAGTTCTTCTGGGCATAGATTTCCTGCAGGGTCCCCTGCACGACACCAAGGCGCTTACCCTTGAGGCCGGCTGCATCCTTGATGCTTGCCTCCGGTGTCAGCACAGTGAGATAACCGGCGAGGTAACCATCAGAAAAGTCCACAGTCTCCTTGCGCTTGGCGGTCGTTCCGATTGCGGCAGCGGCAACATCAAAGCGGCTGTTTGCGACTGACGGCATGAGAGCGGCAAACTCCTGGCCGGTAAAGATGACCTGATCTTTCTTGAAACCGAGACGCTCGGCGATATTGAGGAAGAGCTCGATATCAAAACCGGTAAAACTGCCGTCTGCGGTGGTGAAGGCATAAGGCTTGGCGTCGCCCATCGTGCCAACGCTGATTGTACCTGCGTCGATCAGGCCATAGGGATTTTCTGCAGCATAGGCCGGGATGGCACTGACCGAGGCCGAAAGACCAACGGCAAGTCCCAGAATGGCTGCACGTACTCTGGTGAAAGGTGACGTTATTGCTTGTGAAAATGTCATTGGTTCATTCTCCTCTGGTGGTAACGTTTTGCGATTTTTGAAGCCACACGGGTCCCACCCGGACGAAGACATTGCAGCTCGCGTCCGGACCATGTGATCACATGCCGATTAATTAGAAACTTCATTATGAGACCGGTCTCTTTATTGATTGAGACCGGTCTCTTTGATTTAAGTCAATTGTTATCTTCGCATTTGCTACTCGTCAATATCTCTTGTAAGGCTTGTTTCATGGAACCGAATTTGACCCAAAACAGCTCCGTGACCGTCGCCGATGTCGCCCGCAAGGCAGGCGTCTCGAAAGCGACGGCGGCGCGCGTCCTGGGCGGATACGGAACCGTCAGCGAACGTGTTCGCGAGATCGTCACGGAAGCCGCCCGCGCGCTGGACTACCGTCCGAATGAACTTGCCCGCAGCATGACGACAGGACGCTCGGGCACGATCGGTGTTGTCGTCGGGGATATCGAGAACCCGTTCTTCAGCCTCGCCATGCGCGGCATCGCAGATGTCGCCCGCCAAGCCGGCTTCACGGTTATTCTCATCAATTCAGGAGAGGACGTCAGCGCGGAAAAGGAGGCGATCCGCACACTGCTCGCAAAGCGCGTCGATGGCCTGATTGTTTCACCCGCTAAGGAAAGCGACGTCGAGCACTTGCGGGAGGTTGCCCGTTCAGGACGCCCTCTCGCCTTGCTTGATCGGGGAATAGAGGCCTTCGAGGTCGATACTGTGATCGCCGATGATCGGCATGCTGCAGAAGGCGTCACACGCCAGCTGATCGCCCTTGGCCATCGGCGCATAGCCTATCTGACCGCCTGTGACACGCCTGACCATATATTCCGCTCCCCAGGCGACATCAACACCGGATCGGTCCGTCGCCGCGTTGAGGGTTACCTCGACATCTGTCACGAGGCAGGCTTCAGCAAAAGCGAAATGACTGTTCAGATGGGCGCATCGACGCCTGAACTTGCCAGCGAGATTGCAAGGGCGATGCTTGAAGCGAAGGATCGTCCGACTGCGATCATTGCATCGGACAGTGTTATTGGACTTGAAGTGTTCAAGACGGCAAGAGCAATAGGCCTTTCGATCCCCGACGATCTTTCTCTCATTTCCTTTCATGACGCCGATTGGACAGCGGTCACCTCTCCGCCTGTCACAGTGGTACGCCAACCCGTCTACCGGCTTGGCGAGATGGCGGCAAAGCTGCTCGTCGAACGCCTTAGCGGATTTGATGCCGCAGCCCGACGCGTGGTGCTGGAAACAGAGGTGATCCAGCGTGCCTCGATTGCGAGCCCCTTGGGAACATCCGTTTCTTCGTGAAGCCGCCCCGGCGATCGTGCCGGGGCCTGCTTCTTTGAGCAATCAGTTGAAAGGCGACAGGCATTGTGCGCGCACACCGGCATGCGGCACGTAGGAATTGTCCGCAGCGCGGTAACTCCTGTATCTTTTCGCGCACCATGCATAATGATCCGGGGAAAGCGCCCGCTCGTGCATATGCCTTGCTCCCGGCGGCGGCGGTGGAGGCGGATTTCCATTGTCTGGGGGCGGCGGCATTTCCTGCGCGTTACCGGCGACGGCTCCACCGACGATCGCGCCGGCCGCAAAGGCAGCCAAAGGATACCACCATCCGTCGGGCCCACGTCTGTAACCGTCACGTCCCTCACGGAGGCCGTGGTAACCGTTCCACTCCCCGGGCGCGTTTTGCGCGACCAGGATGTCAGTCCCATGCAGCAGGTCAAAAGGCGCAGCCATCGCAGGCGGCGTCATCACAAATGTCACGGTGACCATGGCGGCCAACGCAAGGCTGGCTTTCCTGCCAAATTGTTTCATTCCATTCTCCTTTTTTTCGGTCGGCTAAGAAGCGGAAGAAAACGAGGGCATTCGTGGCGGGAGAGTGGCGATTTCGGGCGGGAAACAACTTATAAAAAACCGGCAAGTTTCAGATACGGAAACTGCCGCCACGCAATTTTTGATATACAATACATTACCAAATCATCGTTGCCGTACTCGATTTCCGAAGCCTAGCGTGACGTCTTGATCTGTTAAATCGAGAATGCAATGTCGACCTTTGGTAGCCTTATAATCCTCGTTTTTCTGGCAATTGGTATTTTCGCCTTCTATCGGTGGGCATCATGCGACACCGGGAGGCAAGATTAGAACTGAGGTGACGATAATGAATGTTCCGAACCAAATTGAACCTGCAGACTACGACGTTGCGGCCCGCGTGACGCAGATCATCGTAGAGCAACTCGGGGTGGACGCCGACAAAGTCACCAACGAGGCGAGTTTTTCCGACGATCTGAATGCAGATTCCCTCGAAGTCGTACAGATCGTCATGGAAATCGAAGAGGCGTTCAATCTCGAAATCCCGGACAAGGCGGCAGACAAGATCATCACAGTCGGAGATGCCATCCGTTTCATAGAGACGGCCAAAGGCTGAACGGTAGACTGAAACTCACGATTTACGGCGTCAGATTGGCTCTAAAGCCGTGGCCGAGACCGCCATTTTCTGCTGCTCGGCCAGGCGCCAGGCTTGAGGCGACATACCAGTCTCGCGCCTGAAGAACCGATTGAAGTAGGCCGGATCGGCAAAACCCAGGCCCTCGCCAATCATCCGTACTGTCGAGGCTGTAAATATCAGTTCCTGCTTGGCGACTTCGAGTTGTCGCCTGGCGACAAGCCGTTGCAGGCTCAAGCCGCAGGCGTTTCTGACAAGCCGGTTGAGATACGTTTGAGAAAGGCCAAGCCTTTCCGCATAAAAGGCAGCCTGACGAGGCTCGCGTACATGCCGAGCGATCAATGAAAGCAGAAGGTCGAAGCGTTTTTCCGTGACACCGTCTCCCCTCTCCAGGCTGATAGGACGGGCAATCCTGGCAAGCCAGGTCGCAACGACAGCGAGCTGCCCTTCGATCATCGCGTCCCACCCCACCTCATGCGCGATGTACTCTCGTGAAATGGTTTGGAAGGCTGACTGAAGCAAATCAAGCTCCGGGATGTCTTTCAAAGCCATGAGCTTGGGGTTTGCGAAATTTCGGCGCAGCACGGCTTGCGTAGAGGTTGAAAGCGCTCCCGGTAAAACCGTAACGATCACGCCTTCGATCGTTCGCGAAAATCTGAAACCGTGCTCGAACCCCGGTGGGACAACAATCGCGACCGGCGGATTGATCGGCTCGACCCGCCCCTCGAATACGGCGTCGCCTTCACCGCCGGAAATAAAGAGTACCTGCAGAAACCCTGCATGCCGGTGCGAACCGATCTCGAACCGGTGCAGGCTGCTTCTCGAATAAAGCGTTTCGCAATGAAACCGAAACTCGCTGTCTGGTACCGGCTCCTCCCCGTAAAGTCGATCTCCCATCGCAGCACGCATTCAATTCGGCCTCCCCTCCGATGGTCGGATTGTGCAATTATTGCGCGGAAAAGTCCATTGAGAACCTGCTTTGGCAACGGCAATTTCTTGACCGGAGATAATTTCGGGAGGAAAGAATGCGCACGCAGGTCGTCATTATCGGCTCTGGCCCGTCGGGCCTTTTGCTCGGCCAGTTGCTGGCGAAGTCCGGCATCGACAACATTATTCTGGATCGCGTCAGCAAGGACTATATTCTTGGCCGCGTTCGCGCCGGCGTCCTGGAAGAGGGCACAGTCCACCTCCTCGAAAAGGTCGAGGCCGCGGGACGACTGCACCGGGAGGGCTTGCCGCATGACGGATTTTCTCTGGCTTTCGACGGCCGTGACCACCGCATCGACCTCTTCGATCTGACGGGCGGCAAACGCGTCATGGTCTATGGCCAGACAGAGGTCACACATGATCTCATGGATGCGCGCGAGAACGCCGGCGCGACCACAATCTACGATGCATCAAACGTCATCCCCCACGATTTCGATGGCGAAAGTCCCTATGTTACCTATGAAAAGGATGGCTTAACGCACCGCATTGATTGCGATTTCATCGCGGGTTGCGATGGCTTTCACGGTGTCAGCCGCAAGTCTGTTCCGCAAAAGGCCATCCAGGAATTCGAGCGTGTTTACCCGTTTGGCTGGCTCGGCATTCTAGCCGATGTGCCGCCAGTCAGTCATGAACTGATCTATGCCAACCATCCGCGCGGCTTTGCACTCTGTTCCATGCGCTCGCAAACACGCAGCCGATATTACATTCAGTGCTCGCTGGACGACAAGGTTGAGGACTGGAGCGATCAACGCTTCTGGGACGAGATACGCACCCGGCTTCCCGAGGAACATGCGCAAGGCATGACGACTGGCGCCTCCTTCGAAAAGTCGATCGCTCCTTTGCGATCCTTCGTTTCGGAGCCGATGCGCTTTGGCCGTCTCTTCATGGCAGGAGATGCCGCGCACATCGTGCCACCAACCGGGGCCAAGGGACTGAACCTCGCGGCAAGCGATGTTCACTACTTGAGTGAGGCATTGATCGAATTTTACAATGAACAGTCAGAAGCAGGCATCGACGCCTATTCGCAAAACGCACTCGCCCGCGTCTGGAAAGCGGTCCGCTTCTCCTGGTGGATGACAACAATGATGCACCGGTTCCCTGAAACCGGAGATTTCGGGCAACGCATTCAGGAAGCCGAACTCGACTATCTGACGCATTCGCGTGCTGCTTCCACGTCGCTCGCGGAGAATTACGTCGGCCTGCCGTTCTGACCGGTGGCTTCGGAAAGTAGGTCATTCGCCGTCTCGCGAATGGCCTGCATGAGCAATGCCAGCGGCAATGACGGTTGCGTATCTGCACGCACAGTCAGTCCAACGGGGCCGCTGGTATCGCCGGTATCCACGGGCAGGATCGCCAAAATCCCATCGGCGATATCCGCTGCGACAACGCCTTCGGAAATGATCCAGACGGCATCACTGGTTCTCAGATAGGCGCGTCCAAATGCATCGGAAACCGTTTCGATGCGGATGGGCAAGGCCGAAACGCCATTGGCGATCAGGAATTGCTCGACAACAGGACCAATCACCGATTGCCGCGTCGGCATGAGCACCGGAAACTCGTGCAGGCGCTCGAAAACGGAGACGCCTTCACCAAGAAGAGGATGGTCTGCACGGACGACGAAACGGACCTTTTCGGAGTAAAGGTGTTCGAAGGAAAAACCGGCCATTTTTTCCGGCGCAGCCAGACGACCGACAACGAGATCGAGATCCCCGACCCTTAGCTGTTCCAGAAGGACAGCGTTTTCCCCAGTGACGATCTTGACGGGACTTCCGGTTTTTTCTGCGAGAAAACCGTCCATCGCCTTTGGCATGATCCTGACCGAAACGGTTGGAAGAGCTCCTATCCTGACCGGGGGTCCTGCCCGTCCAGCTTCCTGCGAAACGGAATCGACAGCCTGCCTGAGCGCGGTCATCGTCGCACCTGCATGCCGCAGAAAGATCTCTCCGTAACGGCTTATTCTGATACCGCGCCCTTCGCGATCAAACAGCGATACACCGAGGATTTCTTCCAGTTCACGGATGGTTTTGGTAACCGCCGGCTGGCTCACATGAAGAATTTCCGACGCTCTGATGACGCTTTTCTGGCGCGCAACCTCCACGAAGGTCTGCAGGTGTCGGAACTTTATGCGCTGGTCGACCATCGATCCATAATCCATAGGTTATCATTTTCATCAATAAACTCATTTTACTTAACCGTATGGCACTTGCAATATCGCCGGCAGGAGGAGTCATCATGAATTTTCTGCGTTCTGGCGACAACGCGATCCACTTCCGCGCCACGGGACTTGGCAGCGGAAAGCCAGTCATCGCCTTTATCAATTCGCTTGGAACAGACTTTCGCATCTGGCAGCCCGTCATTGATGCGCTTGGCGAAAACTACGCTTTTGTGCTGCACGACAAGCGCGGACATGGTTTGTCCGATATTGGCGCTACGCCCTACTCTATCGACGATCACGTCGATGACCTGATCGCGTTGCTCGATCATCTCGGCGTCAAGAAGGCGATCATCTGGGGTCTATCGGTTGGTGGATTGGTTGCGCAGGGCCTTTTCGCCCGCCGCCCCGATTTGGCGCAGGCACTCGTGCTTAGCAACACGGCCCACAAAATCGGCACAGCCGACATGTGGAACGGCCGCATCGAAAAGATCTCCGCCGATGGCCTGTCATCTCTGATCGACCCGGTCATGGAGCGCTGGTTCACACCGGCATTCCGCGATCCGTCGAACGTGATTTACGCCGGCGCACGCAACATGTTGGCACGCCAGCCGGCAGAAGGCTACAGCGGCACCTGTGCAGCAATTCGCGACGCGGACTTTACCGAAGCCACTCGCCGCATCTCGGTCCCGACACTCTGCGTCGCGGGCGATGGCGACGGCTCGACGTCGCCTGAGCTGATAGAGACGCTCGCAAGCCTGATACCGGGTGCACGCTCCATCACCATTGAGCAATGCGGCCACATTCCCTGCCTTGAGCAACCGGCGGTTTATGCAAAAGCCGTCAGTGATTTTCTCAATACCTTGCCGGAGGCCTGATCGATGGCTGAAAATAAAGACAAATTTGAACGCGGCATGAAAACGCGTCGCTCGGTTCTGGGCGATGCCCATGTCGATCGCGCTGAAGCTGTGACCACCCCGTTCGACCAACCTTTCCAACAGCTTATTACAGAGTCCGCTTGGGGAACCGTGTGGTCTGGCAACCATTGGACAAAACGTGAGCGTTCGATGGTCACCATCGCTTTGCTTGCAGCGCTTGGACAGGATGAAGAACTTGCAATGCATGTGCGTGCAACCGTCAATACCGGCGCGACAGACGAAGACATTCGCGAGGCGTTGTTGCATGTTGCAATCTATGCCGGGGTTCCTGCTGCAAACCACGCCTTCAAGATCGCCAAGCTTGCGCTGGCCAGCATGCGCGCCGATAGTTCTCGTGAGGAGGAGACGAAATGAGCAACACACCGCCCGAAACTGGGCCGTTCTTCGCACGTGACCGGGACATCCATCCACCCGCTTTTGCACCGGGCTACAAGACCTCGATCCTGCGGTCACCACAGCGTGCGTTGATTTCGCTGGATGGCACAAAAAGCGAGATCACCGGGCCGGTTTTCGGCCATAACATGCTGAATGAACTGGATAACGACCTCATCCTCAACTATGCGCGGCCCGGCGAAATGCCGATCGGGCCCCGTATTCTTGTTCACGGCCGGGTTATCGATGAACGAGGCCGTGGCGTCGAAGGGGCGCTTGTCGAATTTTGGCAGGCCAACGCAGGTGGACGTTACCGTCACAAGAAGGAATCCTATCTTGCGGCGATCGATCCGAATTTCGGCGGTGTTGGCCGCACGATTACTGACGAGAATGGCTATTACTGGTTCAAGACGATCCAGCCCGGTGCCTATCCCTGGCCAAACGGTGTGAACGACTGGCGTCCGGCCCACATCCATTTCTCGGTCTTCGGCCACGGTTTTTCACAGCGCTTGATCACACAGATGTATTTCGAGGGCGATCCGATGATCTGGAATTGTCCCATCGTCAAAACCATTCCTGACGAAGACGCGATCAGGCGATTGATTGCACCGCTCGACATGAATTCCACCATCCCGATGGACATGCGTGCCTACAAATTCGATATCGTTCTGCGCGGTCGCCGTTCGACAGTATTCGAGAACCGCATGGAGGGTAACTGACCATGGTTCAGCCGCTCAACTACTTCAAAGAAACCTCCTCGCAGACGGCAGGGCCCTACGTACACATCGGTTGCACACCGAACTTCGTGGGTATCGAAGGCATATTCGAAAAAGATCTTGGCTCGGGCGCCCTCTATAACGACAATGCCCTTGGCCAACGCATCACCGTGCGCGGCACGGTCTACGATGGCGGCGGCAATGCGCTCAAGGATGCCTTGATCGAAATCTGGCAGGCGGATTCGAACGGGCTCTACAACAGCCCGAGCGAAACGCGTGGTGCCGCCGATCCCAACTTCATTGGCTGGGGGCGCTCGCCGGGCGACATGGACACCGGCGAGTTCGTGTTCGAAACCATCAAACCAGGCCCTGTCCCCTTCAAGGGCGGCCGCATGATGGCACCACACATCACGTTCTGGATCGTCGCGCGCGGCATC
Organism: Agrobacterium sp. NPDC090273; assembly: GCF_044772305.1. NCBI lineage: Bacteria > Pseudomonadati > Pseudomonadota > Alphaproteobacteria > Hyphomicrobiales > Rhizobiaceae > Agrobacterium > Agrobacterium sp. NPDC090273. The sequence continues at coordinate 126,768 of NZ_JBIVYN010000008.1, read as the reverse complement.
AATATCGGACTGCATACCCGCATGTATTTCCCGGAGGAGCAGGAAGCCAATGCCGCCGATCCGGTGCTTGCCCGCGTCGAGCATAAAAGCCGGCTTGCAACGCTGATCGCCACCAGGGAAGAAGGGAACACCTATCGTTTCGACATTCGCCTCCAGGGCGAAGGCGAGACCGTGTTCTTCGATATCTGACCAGCCATACCGGAACCAGACATGAGCCTTCTGCCTTTCGAACATCCGTTCTTATCCGGCCTTTTCGGAGACAGCGAAATTATCGAGCTGTTTTCTGCGAGATCCGATATCGACGCGATGTTGCGCTTCGAAGTCGCACTTGCTGAAGCAGAGGCGGAGGCCGGTCTCATTCCAGCAGATGCGGCGGCATCGATCGTCACTGGTTTGTCGGCATTCTCCGCAGACATGACAGCCCTTCGGGACGGCGTTGCGAAAGATGGCGTTGTCCTGCCCGAACTGGTTCGGCAGTTACGATCGGCAGTCGGTGGGCCAGCGGCAGAGAGAGTTCATTATGGTGCGACCAGCCAGGACGTGATCGACACCAGCCTGATGCTTCGGCTGAAAGCGGCGTCAGAAATTATCGTTTCACGGCTGGGGCGCCTTGCCGATGGCCTGGATGCCCTGTCATCGCGTGACGGCAAAGAGAGGCTGATGGGGTATACGCGAATGCAAGCGGCAATACCCATCACCGTCGCGGACCGCGTGCGGAGCTGGGCTGAACCACTGGAGCGTCATCTTTTCAGGCTGGAGAACTACGCGCAAAACGGTTTTGCGGTTCAGTTCGGTGGTGCTGCCGGCACGCTCGAAAAGCTCGGAGACAAGGCTGAGACCGTGCGCGCCATCCTAGCGACGCGGCTCGGCCTCACCGACAAGCCGCAATGGCATAGCCAGCGTGACGGGATTGCTGAATTCGGAAACCTGCTTGCACTGACAACCGGGAGCCTCGGTAAGATTGGACAGGACATCGCCCTTCTGGCCGAACTGGGTGGGGAAATTCGCCTGTCCGGTGGTGGCAGCTCCTCTGCCATGCCGCATAAACAAAATCCCGTTTCAGCTGAAACTCTTGTAACGCTCGCACGATATAACGCTGTGCAGCTTTCAGCGCTGCATCAGTCGCTCGTTCATGAGCAGGAACGATCCGGCGCGGGCTGGATGCTGGAATGGTTGGTCCTGCCGCAAATGGTCACAGCAACCGGAAACGCATTGCTTGTTGCCGAGCGGCTTGTTGCTCAGATCGATAAACTGGGCAGCACCGAAAGCTGAAGAAAATGCCCGCAAGCGTTTGACGAATGATACCTGCTAGCGCTTCTACAGCGCACCGAACGAAGCTCACCTCGCGCATCGAGAAACGGGCTGCCCGTTACGTCATTACGCATTGAAATAAAACATCTTTTACGGATCGCAATAAAACTGAAAAATCAAGGAAATCAGGATTTTTCACCAATCGAAATGCTTGACACAAAAATGAACTAACTGGTACAAACAAACTCAACAAGGCCGGAATGCGCGAGAGGAGACTGCGCTTCAGGCGAGACAAAATACCGGATGGAGGAGGCTTGGGACCGAAGGTTTCAAAGCGCGGCGGACGGAGCCCCCGGGCACTGGCTCGCACCAGACGGGTTGGAGGAAGAATGTCATACAGTCTCGATTTTACGGCGGTTTACGAACGCCTGCCTGAGTTGCTGGTCGCGTGTCTGGCGACAATCGGCCTTGCAATCGCCGGCATGTCCCTTGCCACCGTTATCGGCGTCCTCGGCGTCATCGCGCGCAGGTCTCGTTTCAAGATTTTACGTGGCATTGTCATCGGCTTTGTCGAAGCGATCCGCAACACCCCATTTCTCGTGCAGATCTTCTTCATCTTCTTCGCCCTCCCGCAGATTGGCATCAAGCTAAACCCGACTGTCACCGCGATCATCGCGCTCGCCCTGAACGGTGGAGCTTATGCCATCGAAATCATTCGCGGCGGCGTCGATTCCATACCGAAGGGTCAGGTGGAGGCCGGACTGGCACTTGGCCTGCACCGCTCGCAGATCTTCCGGCACATCATCCTCAAGCCGGCTTTGCGCGCCGTATACCCCTCGCTCACTAGCCAGTTCATCATGCTGACTTTGACGACATCGGTCTGTACGTCGATTGCGGCATACGAACTGACGTCCGTCGCGCAAAAGATAGAGGCTGACACCTTCCGCTCCTTTGAAGTCTATTTCTCGATCACTCTGCTTTATCTGGTGATTTCGTCGCTGATGATGGGTGTCTTCGGCCTCATCTCCCGCATTTCCTTCAGCTATCCGGTCAAGTGAGGCGACGACAATGGCATCCATCGGCCCCAACGAACTGTTTTTCCTGCTGCAAGGTCTTAAGTGGACGCTTGCGCTGACAATCATCGGCTTTATCGGCGGCGGTGTTTTCGGGCTGTGCGTAGCGCTTGCCCGCACGGCTGAAAGCCCCCTCGCCCAACGTGTCACGACGGGATACATCGCCGTTTTCCAGGGCACTCCGCTCTTGATGCAGCTCTTCGTCGTTTACTACGGCGTGGCGCTTGCCGGCCTCAATGTCGACGCCTGGATTGCAGTTGCCATTGCCTTCACCCTGCATGCCAGCGCGTTTCTTGGTGAAATCTGGCGTGGCGGCATTCAGGCCGTCCCGAAGGGACAGACCGAGGCCGCTAAGGCGCTTGGGCTGCACTACGGCTCCATCATGAAGGACATCGTTTTGCCGCAGGCTTTCAAAATCGCTCTGCCTGCCACGATCGGCTTCATGGTGCAGCTCATCAAGGGCACCTCGCTCGCAGCCATAGTCGGTTTCGTTGAGTTGTCACGCGCAGGCCAGATTGTCTCAAACCAGACATTCCGCCCGCTCACCGTCTTCGCGCTCGTCGGCGTGATCTATTTCCTGATCTGCTGGCCGCTTTCCCTTTGGGGCGCCGGCGTTGAAAGACGACTGCAGACTGCGTCGCGCTAACCACCTCTTTTATCCACGCATTTCCCTTCGGAAATGCACCATTCATCAGCTTTGTAAGGAGGAGCAAAAGATGAAAAACACCAGGACGACATTTTCACGCCGAACCCTGCTCGCGCTCGCCGCAGCAACGGTCGCCCTGCCATTCGTGGCACCGGTCGATGCGTTCGCGGGTACCGTTGAAGAAGCAAAGGCCAAGGGCAAGGTTGTCATCGGCATCCAGGGAGACAATTCGCCCTGGGGTTTCGTGAACTCAAGCGGCGTACAGGACGGTCTTGACGCTGATATTGGCAAGGCTTTCGCGGAATATCTCGGGGTCAAGGTCGAGTTCGTGCCGCTTGCGGTGGCAAACCGCATCCCGGCGCTTCTGACTGGCAAGGTCGATGTGCTTTTTGCGACGATGGGCATGACGGCAGAACGCGCCAAGACGATCCAATATTCGAAGCCCTACGCCGGCAACGTTCTCTCGGTATATGGCCCAAAAGACAAGAAAATCGCCGGCTATGACGATCTTACCGGCGTTGCAGTTGGCGTTCCGAAGTCGAGCGCCATGGATACGTCCATTACGGCCGGCGCAGGAAGCAAAGCCAACATCCTGCGCTTCGACGATGACGCAGCCAACATCCAGGCGCTTATTTCCGGTCAGGTCGAAGTTGTCGGCGGCAATCAGTTCTATGGCGACCGCCTGAATGCGGCGGCCAAAGACAAATACGAACCGAAGTTCGATTTGACGACGCTCTACAACGGTGCGGGTACACGTCCCGGTGAGAAAGACTGGAACGAGACCATCAATACTTTCCTCGACAAGATCAAGTCGGACGGACAGCTCGCCAAGATCTACGACAAGTGGATGAAGCGCGAAGTTCCGAGTTTCCCGGATTCTCTGCCCGACATCCCCTTCACCGTGAAGTAATCAGGAGGCTCCCATGCCGCAATCCGCCGCAACACAGGTTCCGCTTATAGCCCTTGAAGGGGTTGGCAAGTGGTATGGAGCCTATCATGCACTCAAGGACGTCAACCTCACGGTCCGCAAAGGCGAAAAAATTGTCCTTTGCGGCCCGTCGGGGTCGGGAAAGTCGACGCTGATCCGCTGCATCAACCATCTGGAGGAAATCCAGGAGGGAAAGATTACCGTCGAAGGCAACACCCTCTCGGATTCGAGCCGCGCCATCGACGCGGTCAGGCGCGAGGTCGGCATGGTGTTCCAGAACTTCAACCTTTTCCCGCACAAAACCATCATGGAGAACTGCACTCTCGCTCCGATGCGTGTGAAAGGCCTGCAGAAAAGCGAGGCAGAAGCAACCGCCCGCAAATACCTGGAAAGGGTTCGAATTCTCGATCAGGCACACAAGTTCCCCGCCCAGCTATCGGGCGGCCAACAGCAGCGTGCAGCAATTGCCCGCGCGCTGTGCATGGAGCCGAAAGCGATGCTCTTTGACGAACCAACATCTGCGCTTGACCCTGAGATGGTCAAGGAAGTGCTCGACACCATGATCGGGCTTGCGCGGGACGGAATGACGATGATCTGCGTCACCCACGAAATGGGCTTTGCCCGACAGGTTGCCGACCGCGTCGTTTTCATGGCGTCCGGTGAAATCATCGAAGAAGGCCCTCCGGACGAATTTTTCCGCGATCCCAAGCATCAGCGCACCCGCACATTCCTGGGCGAAATTCTCGCCCACCATTGAGTTCGCGAACCGAACGGGAGGCGGATTAATCCCGCCTTCTCTCCCACGCCGACGAGCGACACCGGATCATGACAGACCCAACTTCTTTCAAAGTCGGCCTGATAGGCGCCGACATTCAGCTTTCGAAAACCCCCGCACTCCACAGACGCGAAGGTGCAGCCCACGGGCTCGACTACGCCTACGAACTGATGGACATTCATGCCCTTGGTCTCTCTGAGAGTGCATTGCCAGACTTGCTCCGCGATGCGGAAGATCGGGGATTTGCGGGCGTCAATATCACCCACCCTTTCAAGCAGGCCGTTATACCGCATCTTGATGATCTGTCTGACGACGCCCGCATGTTGGGGGCTGTAAACACGGTTGTTTTTCAAAACGGCAAAAGAACCGGCCACAACACCGACTGGTATGGCTTTTATGAAAGCTTCATACGTGGCCTGCCGGATGCAAAGCGGGACCGCGCCCTGTTGATCGGAGCAGGCGGCGCAGGTGTCGCCGTGGCACATGCAGCGCTGAAGCTCGACATTACCCACCTCGATATATTCGATTGCGACAATAGCCGCGCCGAGCGCCTTGCAGGCGAACTTAACGCTCGTTTTGGTGAAGGCCGCGCTTTTGCCACACAAGATGCGGGCGTGTCATTGTCTTCTGCCGATGGTCTGATCCACGCAACGCCGATGGGTATGCCCGCTCATCCTGGCATGCCAATTTCTGCAAGCCTGATTGAGCCCCGTCACTGGATTGCTGACATCGTCTATATGCCACTTGTCACCGAACTCCTGGCAACAGCAGAAAAAAAAGGGTGTCGGACACTGTCGGGCGGCGGCATGGCGGTATTTCAGGCAGTTGGCGCCTTCCGGCTGTTTTGTGGCCGTGAACCTGATGCCTCCCGCATGAGCGCCCATTTCACAGAACTTTGCATGGCAGAGGGGGTCGCATGAGCCTTTTCACCGTTCTAAGCGGCCCGAACCTCAATCTTCTTGGACAGCGGCAGCCGGAAATCTACGGTTATGAAACGCTCGCCGACATCGAAAAAGCGTGCCGAACGATCGCGGATTCGGCTGGGCACGATCTCTTTTTTGCGCAGAGCAACCGGGAATATGAGTTAATCGACTGGATTCATGAGGCACGCGGGAAATCGGCTGGGATTGTCATCAATCCCGGCGCTTTTACACACACATCGGTCGCGATCCTCGATGCGTTGAATGCCTTCGAGGCACCGGTCATCGAGATTCACATTTCCAATATTCACAAACGCGAGGTTTTCCGCCACCACTCCTATGTGTCGACCAGAGCCGAGGGGGTCGTCGCCGGCCTTGGCATTGAAGGCTATGAAGTGGCTCTACGCCACCTCATCAGCCGCTCTTCCCGACAAGCGTGATATGGTCGGCGCTCAACACATAACGAAGAACCATCTCGGCTACGTGCTGCGACAGCGTATCCTGGCCGCCCGGCGTGAAGAGCTCGTCGCCAAAAATGTAAGAAAAGGTCGCAACGTTGGAGACATTGAAAAACGAAAGTGCACTGATCTGCCAGTGAAGTTCGAGTGCATCGATGCCTTCGCGGAAGACACCACTCTGTTGCCCCCTTGTCAGAACACTCTCAAGAGCTTCGATCGCGGGGCGATTGAGCTGCCGGATTTTTCCCGACATTTGCATGTGCCGGCCGTGATGAATGTTTTCGATCATGACCATCCGAATAAAAGCCGGATTGCGGCGGTGGTGATCGAAGGTGAAACGACAGAGCTTGTCGAGCGCTGCGGCCGGCTCAAGGTGATCCAGCTCCAGGTCGCTCTCGCCGCCACGAACCTTCGCATAGGCCTCTTCAAGAACGCGCTGGTAGAGGCCCTCCTTGTCGGCAAAGTAATAGTAGATCATGCGTTTCGACGTGCGGGTCCGAGCCGCTATTTCATCGATCCGCGCGCCCGACAGGCCGTTTTGCGAAAACTCTTCCATCGCAACGGCAAGAATATCGCGACGGACACCTTCCGGATCCCGTTTTGCCGGGCGGGTTTCCTTCGAGGTTGCCCTTGCTATCATAACTCATCCATCTGCGAAGCGGCCGCCATCGAAGCGCCCCATTATTAACCAATTAGTACATAGTGTTGAAAGGGAACGCAACATGATCAGCTATGACACGGGCAAACAAAACATGCCATTGCGCACATCGATCGCGACCGTTTCCATCAGCGGGGAGTTCCCAGAAAAGCTTGCCGCAATCGCCAAGGCAGGGTTCTCAGGCGTCGAGATTTTCGAAAACGATTTCCTGACCTATGACGCATCGCCACGCGATGTGAAGCGGATGGCGAGTGATTTCGGATTGGACATCACGCTTTTCCAGCCATTTCGCGACTTCGAGGGCATGCCGGAGCCGCATCGCACCCGCGCGCTTGAGCGAGCGGAGCGGAAATTCGACATCATGGGCGAACTCGGCACCGACCTTATGTTGATCTGCTCGAACGTATCGCCAATTTCGCTTGGCGGCATTGACCGAGCTGCTGCCGACTTTCACGAACTGGGCGAGCGTGCTGCCAGACACGGTGTCCGGGTTGGCTATGAGGCGCTGGCCTGGGGTCGCCACATCAACGATCATCGCGACGCCTGGGAGGTAGTTCGTCGCGCCGATCACGCCAATGTCGGCATTATCCTCGACAGTTTCCACACCCTGTCCCGCAAGATTGATCCGAATTCGATCCGCTCCATTCCCGGCGACAAGATCTTTATCGTGCAACTCGCCGATGCGCCGTTGATTGACATGGATCTCCTTTACTGGAGCCGTCATTTCCGCAACATGCCGGGCGAAGGCGATCTCCCCGTGGTCGATTTCATGCGCGCTGTCGCCGCCACAGGTTATGCAGGCCCGCTGTCGCTTGAAATCTTCAATGACCAGTTTCGCGGTGGATCGGCCCGCCTGCTTGCCGAAGATGGTCATCGCTCGCTCGTCTACCTCATGGACCAAGTGCAACGGCTGGAACCCGACATCCGCATCAAGGCACCAGATATGCCGGAGCGGATCATCACGCAGGGCGTGGAATTTGTCGAATTCACCACAGGAACCCAGGAAAAAGAAAATCTCGAAACGCTGCTTGCTGCGCTTGGTTTCAGCCGATCGGCTAGACATCGTAACCGCGATGTCGATCTTTACACACAAGGTGACATCCGCATCGTCATCAACACTGACAATGCAGGCGACAGCTTTGCCGGTGCATCCTACTCTGTACATGGCACCAATGCCTACGCGTTCGGCCTCAAGGTGGACGACGCCGAGGCGGCATTGAAACGCGCAGCCGGTCTCGGCGCACCGACCTTTGCAGAACCCCGTCAGCCAGATGAAGTTCCTATTCCGGCCATCCAGGGGGTCGGAAACGGTGTCATCTATTTCCTCGACGCTTCGCCGAAATTATCGTCGATTTGGGAGCAGGAATTCACTCCCTTCAAGACTGGCGTCGTTCAAACGGGTGCTGGACTTTCCCGTATAGATCATCTCGCGCAAACAACGCATTACGATGAAATGCTCACATGGCTTCTTTTCTACACCTCGATTTTCTCGACCCGACGGACTCCGATGGTCGACGTGGTCGACCCCGGCGGCCTTGTCCGCAGCCAGGCGATAGAGAGCGCACCGGATCCACGTTTTCGCCTGACCATGAATGGCGCAGACAGCCGCAAGACCTTCGCAGGAAAATTCCTGGCTGAAGGTTTCGGTACAAGCATCCAGCATATTGCATTTGCAACAAGCGACATATTTGCGACCGCGGATAGACTGCACGCCCTCGGTTTTCAGGCTCTACCGATCTCGCGCAATTACTACGATGATCTGGAGGCGAGGTTTGGTCTTGAACCAGCTTTCTCAGACGCGTTGCGCGCGGCCAGCATCCTCTACGATCGTGATGACAGTGGAGAGTATTTCCAGATTTACAGCCGTACGTTTGGCGAGGGGTTCTTTTTTGAAATCGTCGAGCGTCGCGGGAATTATGCTGGCTACGGCGCCATGAACGCTCCATTCCGAATTGCCGCACAGCGAAGACTTGATCGCCCGGAGGGAATGCCGAAACAATAATCGAAACCGGAACCCACGACAAAAGCCACAAAAGTTGAGAAATGATAACTCCACGGTTATCATTGATCATTTCTTTTTCATTTTACTTTCCACGCTGCAAACAGCAATTTCGTGCAATCGATCAGTGCGGAGGAACCGCTGGTCACGTGGGAGGAAATCATGAAGTTATTGCTCACCGCTGCTTTTGCAGCCATTTGTCTCGGCTCTGTGGCCCATGCTGAAACCATCAAGGTTGGTGTCGTCGGCCCGTTCTCCGGTCCCTTTGCTCTTCAGGGTAAAAACTTCAAGGCGGGGATCGATGCCTGGTTTGCGCTGAACTCTAACAAGGTCGGCAACGATACAATCGAGGTTATCTATCGCGACGTGCCGCAGGCCGATCCGGCCCAGTCGAAGGCGCTGGCTCAGGAACTGGTGGTCAAGGAAGGCGTGCAGTATCTCGCTGGCTTCTACTTCACCCCGGATGCCATGGCGGTCACGCCGCTGTTGAAGCAGGGCAACGTGCCGATGGTGGTCATGAACGCTGCAACTTCAGCCATCGTGACCAAAAGCCCTTATGTCGTGCGCACATCCTTTACCACCTGGCAAACCTCGACCCCGATCGCCAAGGTCGCCTTTGATGGTGGCGTCAAGAAAGTCATTTCGCTCGTGAGCGATTACGGCCCGGGCGTTGACGCGGAAAATGCCTTCAAGGCCGCATTCACGGCGGCGGGAGGCGAAGTCGTTGAAAGCATCCGCATGCCACTTTCCACCAACGATTTCAGCCCGATCATGCAACGTGTAAAGGATTCGGGTGCGCAAGGCGTTTTCGCGTTTCTGCCATCAGGTCCGACAACGCTCGGCTTCGTCAAGGCATTCAATGACAACGGCCTGAAATCCAGTGGCATCAAGCTGTTTGCCCCGGGCGATCTGACACAGGAATCCGACCTGCCGGCACTCGGTGAAGCGGCGCTCGGCATGCAGACCACGTTCCACTACGCCGTCTCGCACGACTCGGCGGAAAACAAGGCATTTGTTGAGGCCGCGTCCAAGGCCATCGGCAATCCCAAAGAACTTTCCTTCCCGGCGGTCGGCGCTTTTGATGGCATGTATGTCATCAGCAAGATGATCGAGGCGACCGGCGGCAAGCAGGACGCTGAAAAAGCTGTCGACGCCGTCAAAGGTCTGTCTTGGACAAGCCCGCGCGGCCCCGTGACGATTGATGGCGAAAGCCGTCACATCACGCAGAACATCTACCTGCGTGAAGTCGCCAAGGCTGACGATGGCACCTACTACAACAAGGAAGTCCAGACCTTTGAAAAGCAGGGTGATCCCGGCTTGGCAGCAGCGAAGTAACAACAAGCCGCAGCAAGACTTGAGCCGCCCTTCGGGGCGGTTCGCATAGATAAGGCCGAAATCGGCCGGAGGAGCTTTTCCACATGCAGACGGTTTTCAGCATCCTCGTCGATGCGCTCGCCTATGGCATGGTCCTTTTCATCATTTCCATCGGACTTTCGGTAACGATGGGATTGATGCGGGTCGTCAACCTGGCGCACGGCGCCTTTGCCATGATCGGCGGCTATCTAGCATCATACGCAGCACATGGCCTCGGTCTCGGATATGCGGCTGCCATTCTGATTGCGATCGTTGGAACCATCATCATTGCGATACCTCTCGAGCGCTTTCTCTACAGGCGCATTTACGGTTCGCCGGAACTGACGCAGGTCCTGATGACGATCGGCATCACCTTCTGCATTATCGGGATCGCCAACTATGTCTTCGGCCCAACCCTGAAAACAATCCCGCTCCCGCAACAGCTTTCGGGCGCAGCCGATCTTGGTTTCCGGACGATTGCTACACATCGTATTTTTGCAATCATCTGCGGCCTCCTGGTTGCAGGCGCGCTTTGGTTCACATTTGAGCGCACCGCCTTTGGTATCAAGTTGCGTGCTGCCGTCGACAACGCCGCCATGGCTGCGGCTCTCGGGGTCAGGACCGAAGTGATCTACGCCATCAGCTTTGCGATCGCCGTTGGCCTGGCGGCCATGGGCGGAGTTATTGGAGCTGAATTGCTTCCTGTCGAGCCATACTACGCGCTGCGTTACATGGTGACGTTCCTTGTGGTCGTCTCAGTGGGTGGTGCAGGTTCTATCCCCGGCGCGCTGGTCGCTTGTCTGTTGCTCGGCGCTATCGACACCACCGGCCGCTACCTGGCCCCCGAATATGGAGAATTCTTTTTCTACCTCGCGGTCATCGTAATCATCACGATTTTCCCGCGCGGCCTGATGGGAAGGCTCAAGTGAAATGGCGGTTCTCATGAATGATGTAACAGCACCTGAAAAGACCGCGGCCAACCGATCCACCCTGCGTGCACTGGCCGGTCCGGTTCTCATCATCGCAGCCGCGATCGCCGGGTACTTTTTGTTTCCGGACAACCTGGCACTTCTGACTCGGATCATCGCAATTGCGCTCCTCGTCCTGTCCATCGACCTTGTCACGGGTTATTGCGGGGTCGCGACGCTTGGGCATGCGGCGCTGTTCGGCGCTGGCGCATACGCGGCAGGCATTGCCGCGGCCCATTTTGAAATCACGGACCCGTTTGCCATGACGCTCATCGGAGCTGCGGCAGGTGGCGTCGCTGGCCTCCTCTCGGGCACAATCCTACTGAGGGCCCACGGCCTGCCGCAACTTGTGCTATCGATCGCCGTCATCCACCTGTTCCACGAAGCGGCGAACAAGGCATCCGGGTGGACGGGCGGCAGCGACGGGCTCTCCGGTGTCTCGCCAGACGCAGTTTTCGGCACCTTCGAATTCGACCTCTATGGCCGCACCGCTTATGTCTTTGGCGTCTGTCTCTTGTTGGTGGTCTTCCTTGCCCTGAAGGTGGTGGTGAATTCGCCCTTCGGCATGCTTTGCCGCGGCATCAAGCAGGATAGCATTCGTATCAAGGCAATGGGTGGCTCGGTCAACGCAACTGTCCTCAAGATGTTTGTCATCTCGGGTATCGTTGCCGGCATCGGCGGTGCGCTCAACGCAATCTCCACTCAGGTGGTGGGACTGGACAGCCTGAGCTTCACGCTCTCGGCAGAGGCCCTGGTAATGCTCGTTCTTGGAGGTGCTGGATCGCTTTACGGGGCGCTGATCGGAACCGTTACCTTCATGTGGTTTGAGGATGTTGTCTCGGCCGCCAACCCGTTCCACTGGCTCACCATTGTCGGACTTTTGCTGATTGCTGTCGTCCTCTTCGCTCCACGGGGATTGTACGGAGCTGGTGAACAAATTCTCGGACGTCTGAAAGGAGGCCGCAAATGACGCCAATCTTCGAAGTCTCCGGACTGCAGAAAAACTTTGGCGGCCTTCTGGTCACCAACGATGTATCGCTCACACTGTCCCCCGGTGACCGCACGGTCCTGATCGGCCCGAACGGGGCCGGCAAGACAACGTTCGTCAACTTGGTGACCGGAAATATCCAACCATCAGCCGGAACCGTCCGCATTGCAGGTGAAGATGTGACGGGCCTCAGCGCTGCCCAGCGGGTAAAACGCGGCCTTGTGCGCTCATTCCAGGTTACTCGGCTTTTCCAGGACATGACGCCTGAAGAACATGTTGCACTGGCAATCCTGCAGCGTGAAGGAAAGACGGGCCGGATTTTTGGGCGCTACCGTGCCATGCCTTCTGTCATGCAGGAAGTCCGCGATATTCTAGGGACGCTCGGTCTTCTGCCACTGGCCGGAACACGTGTGCGCGAAATCGCCTACGGCCAGCAACGCCTGATCGAGATTGCACTCGCCATGGCCCTTAAGCCTAAGATCCTCCTTCTCGACGAACCGGCAGCGGGGGTCCCTTCAACAGAGACGTCCCGCATCGAGCAGGCGCTCGACCGACTGCCGTCCGACCTCGCAATATTGATGATCGAGCACGACATGGATCTCGTGTTCCGCTTTGCCAAGCGCGTTGTGGTTCTGGCCGCTGGTGCCGTCATTTTTGACGGCTCGCCTGAAGAAGTCACGTCCAACGCCGAAGTTCGCCAAGCCTATCTGGGAAGTTATGCCGATGCCCGCAGCGCCGCTTGAAATCTCCAATCTGTCCGCAGGCTACGGTCCGACCCGTGTGATCGAGGGCCTGTCTCTGTCCGTCCCGTCAGGTTCTCGCCTTGCCGTGCTTGGACGCAATGGCGTCGGCAAGACGAGCCTGTTTGCGACGCTCGCCGGCCAGACGAAAAGGTTCTCCGGCGACATCCGCCTTGGCTCACAGGATATAACCGGCCTGCCGAGTGCCGCGCGCGCCCATGCGGGCCTGGGTTATGTCCCGCAAACCCGTGATGTCTTCCCGACCCTGACGGTCGAGGAAAACCTCTTTGTTGGTCTCAAGGGTAGACCCAAATCCGCAATCGAAGAGGCCTACAGCCTTTTTCCGCGATTGAAAGAACGTCGGCGCAATCTCGGCTCGCAGTTGTCGGGCGGTGAGCAGCAGATGCTGTCAACGGCGCGCACCATTCTCGGCAAGCCGAAGGTCCTGCTTCTGGACGAGCCGCTGGAAGGTTTGGCGCCGGTCATCTGCGAAGAGCTTATGGCAGCGTTTTCGAAACTGGCACAATCGGGGGAAATGACCATCCTTCTGGTCGAACAGCGTATCCAGATGGCGATCGATTTTGCTGACCAAGCGATCATCATGGAACGTGGGCGTATCGCCTGGCAGGGCTCTTCGAGCGAGCTTTCTGATAATCCAGATATCATCGACACGTATCTCGGCGTTGGAGGCCTCCACTAGAAGCTCCAGACCAACCCTGAAGCTCAAGCCGACGATGCGAACGACGTCGCGGCGAAAAACGACGTAGAATAAAAATTCCATTCCGCTAAAGTGAATATTCATCACGAGGAATAGGAAGAAAAATGACCGTCAATGAGGCTCCGGGTTCGGTAAAGGCATTCGAGGAAAGGCTGCACGAGGTTGCCGACAGCCTGCCCAAGCGTTTGCGGCAATGCGCCGATTACGTTGCTTCCAACCAGGACCGAATTGCCGTCTCTACGGTTGCAGAAATGGCTGAGGGTGCAGGTGTGCAGCCTTCAGCTTTCATGCGCTTCTGTCAGATCATGGGCTTTTCCGGGTTTTCGGAAATGCAGCGTCTTTTTCGCGAATCCTATGTGGGCGGTTGGCCCGATTACGCCACGCGTCTCGATCATCTGCGAGAAAAAGGCGACGAGAGCGCATCCGGCCTACTTGCAGAGTTTGTCGAGGCTGGCAGAGCATCGCTGGAATCGCTCCTAAAGTCAGTGGATACCCGCCAACTCGATGAGGCTGTTTCCGCTCTGGCAAAAGCGAGAACCGTTCATATTGTTGGACTGCGGCGCTCGTTCCCTGTTGCGAGCTACCTTGCCTATGCCTTCGAAAAAATGAAGGTTCCAGCGGTTCTGCACAGTGCCGTCGGCGGCCTCGGCAACATCAGCGCAATTTCTCCTGACGACGCGCTGATCGCCATCACATTTTCTCCCTACTCGTCGGAAACGTTGGAGCTCGCCGATGCTGTGCGGGCAAAAGGCGTTCCCGTCGTTGCACTGTCTGATTCGGCGGTTAACCCGCTTCGCAAGGGGGGGGCCATGCTGCTGACGGTGACAGAGATCGACTTTGGTGCTTTCCGTTCACTTTCTGCCACGCTTTGCGTTGCGATAACGCTTGCGGTTGCCGTGGGAGCGCGCAAGACCGGCTGAATATTTTTATTGAAAACACAGAAAATAGAATTTATGCTCCAAATTAATGAAACGGCATTCTAAGCCTGCCGTTTTGTCAAAGCGCCAGATCCTGGCGGAAAAGACAGGTGAGCAGAGGAGGCTCATCTGAGAACGGCGGCCTGGTTCTCAGCCGCCAAGGAGGAGCCTTTTGAAAAAACTCGATCTCATTACGATTGGGCGTTCTTCTGTCGACCTTTACGGCGCACAGGTGGGCGGACGTCTGGAGGACATGGCCTCCTTCAACAAATATATCGGTGGTTCGCCGACCAATATTGCAGCCGGCGCCGCACGGCTTGGCCTCAACAGTGCCGTCATCACGCGTGTTGGCGATGAACACATGGGCCGATTTATCCGCGAGCAGCTCGTTCGCGAAGGTGTCGATGTTCGTGGCGTCAAAACAGACCCCGAAAGGCTGACCGCACTCGTTCTCCTGGGTATCCGCGACCAGAACCAGTTCCCTTTGATTTTCTATCGCGAAAACTGCGCTGACATGGCGCTTTGCGAAGACGACATCGACCCGGCGTTCATCGCAGACGCGGCCTGTGTATGCGCGACGGGCACCCATTTGTCGCATCCTAAAACCGAAGCAGCCGTCCTCAAGGCGCTCAGGCTTGCTCGCGAAAATGGAGCCAAGACCGCGCTGGATATCGATTACCGACCCAATCTCTGGGGTGTTGCTGGTCATGGCGATGGTGAGAGCCGTTTTGTCGAATCCGCGAAGGTAACCGCCAAACTGCAATCGACCCTGCAGCTCTTCGATTTGATCGTCGGAACAGAAGAAGAATTTCATATCGCCGGCGGCTCGACCGATACATTGGCGGCTCTAAGAGCTGTTCGCGCGGTCTCCAAGGCAACCCTGGTCTGCAAGCGCGGACCGATGGGAGCTGTGGTCTTTGCCGGTGCAATACCAGACAATCTCGATCACGGCGAATCCGGTGAAGGTTTTCCGATTGAAGTGTTCAACGTCCTTGGTGCAGGCGATGGCTTCATGGCCGGGCTTTTCCGGGGATGGCTCAGAGGCGAGGATTGGCCGACAACGCTGAAATTTGCCAATGCCTGCGGTGCATTTGCGGTCTCCCGTCACGGCTGCACCCCAGCCTATCCGAGTTGGGAAGAGCTGCAATATTTCTTCCGCACCGGCATTCGAAACAAGGCGCTTCGCAAGGATGAAGGCTTGGAGCAGGTGCACTGGTCGACCAATCGCAAGGGCGACTGGAACACGATGCGCGTCTTTGCTTTCGATCATCGCATGCAGTTGGAGGGGATGGCAGACGAACTCGGTGTGGACCATGGCCGCATCGGTGACTTCAAGAAACTCTGCCTGGCAGCAACCCGCCAAGTTGCAGGAAACGAAGAAGGATACGGCATCCTCTGTGACGGCCGGCTTGGACGGGACGCGCTCTATGAGGCAAGTGGATCTGGCCTATGGATTGGCAGACCTGTTGAATGGCCAGGATCGCGACCTTTGACACTAGAACCTGCACTGGGGGCGGACTACGGCGGCCTAGCGGAATGGCCAGTTGAAAATGTCGTGAAGGTGCTGTGCTTCTATCATCCCGACGACACGGACGAAATGCGCACTGAGCAGGAGCAAACCGTCACTCGCCTGTTCCAAGCCGCCCGTCGCAACCGGCTGGAGATGCTGCTGGAGATCATTCCATCGAAGGTCAATCCGACAGATGACACGACGGCGGCCCGCATCATCGATCGCTTCTACAAAATCGGGATCTACCCGGACTGGTGGAAACTGGAGCCGATGAAAACCGAGGCTGCCTGGAAGAATGCCTGCGATGCGGTCCAGCGTAACGACCCTTATGTCCGAGGTATTGTTGTTCTCGGTCTGGATGCCCCACAGAGCGAACTGGAGGAAAGTTTCCGCCTTGCGGCCGGCTTTGATCTGGTCAAGGGATTTGCGGTGGGACGTACAATCTTTGCGGAGGCTGCCCGTGCTTGGCTCGGCGGCAAAATGACAGACGCCGAGGCAATCAAGGACATGGCACAGCGCTACAGCAACCTGTGTCACATTTGGGATGAGGCGCGCGCCAAAAAGGGAGAGGCAGCGTGAAAACAGTAAGACTGACGGCTGCGCAGGCGATGGTTCGTTACCTTGCCGCGCAGATGAATGAACACGGAGAAACCTACATTGCCGGTGTCTGGGCCATATTCGGCCATGGCAATGTCGCTGGTATCGGCGAAGCGCTATATGGCATTAAAGATGAATTGCCGACCTATCGCGGCCAGAACGAACAGTCGATGGCCCATGCGGCAATTGCTTATTCCAAGCAACTGCGCCGCCGGCGCGCCATGGCGGTAACATCGTCGATTGGCCCCGGCGCAACCAACATGGTCACGGCAGCCGCACTGGCCCATGTGAACCGTCTGCCGGTTCTGTTGATCCCCGGTGACGTCTTTGCCAATCGCGGACCCGATCCGGTGCTGCAGCAGATCGAAGATTTTGGCGATGGCACGATGACGGTCAATGACTGCTTCCGCCCGGTGAGCCGATATTTTGACCGCATCATGCGCCCCGAACAATTGCTGACCGCCCTTCCCCGCGCCATGCGAACGATGACGGACCCGGCAGATTGCGGTCCGGTCACCCTTGCATTCTGCCAGGATGTCCAGGCGGAAGCCTACGATTATCCTGAAAGCTTCTTTGAAAAACGCGTCTGGCGCCAACGCCGGCCCGAGCCCGATGCGACAGAATTCGACAATGCGCTCGCCGCTTTGAAGGCTGCCAAGAACCCGATCATCGTTGCCGGAGGCGGCGTTCATTTTTCCGGCGCGACAGACACCCTGAAAGCGTTTGCGGAAAAACACTCCATCCCGGTCGTGGAAACACAAGCGGGCAAGTCCGCGCTCGCTTGGGATCATGACCTGAACTTCGGCCCTGTCGGTGTGACAGGTGCGGAATGTGCCAACATCGTCAGCGAAAAGGCCGATCTGGTGTTTGGCGTGGGCACCCGCTTCCAGGATTTTACGACGGGGTCTTGGGCACTCTTCAAAAACCCGAACCGAAAGATCCTGGCGCTCAACGTCCAGCCCTATGATAGCGCCAAACACGGTGCCATCGGCCTGACGGCTGATGCAAAGATTGGACTTGAAAAGCTGTCGGAAGCCCTTGGAAATCATCGTTTTGCCTCTCCCGACGCCAAGCTCAAGGCATCGTGGTTCCAGAAGGCCGACAGCGTGACGAACCCTCCAGGTGATGCAAACAGCCTGCCAACCGACATGCAGGTGATCGGCGCGGTGCAGCGAGCCTCTCGGGACAACACAGTCGTCATGTGCGCAGCCGGAACCATGCCGGGCGAACTCCACCAGCTCTGGAAATCAAAGCTGCCACTGTCCTATCACATGGAGTACGGCTTTTCGTGCATGGGATATGAGGTCGCCGGTGGCCTCGGCATCAAGATGGCGGAGCCGGATCGCGACGTCATCGTCATGGTTGGTGACGGCTCCTACATGATGATGAACTCTGAGCTTGCGACCGCTGTCGCGATGGGCATGAAGATCACGCTCGTTATCACCGACAACCGGGGCTACGGCTGCATCAACCGGCTGCAGATGGGCACCGGTGGTGCAGAGTTCAACAACCTTTACGCCCATACCAACGTCACCCCGATTGCCATCGATTTCGCCGCGCATGCCGGCGCCATGGGCGCGGATGCCAAGAAGGTTTCGACTATCGCAGAGCTGGAAACGGCATTGGAGACTGCCCGCGCTTCGGCGCGCACGACGGTCATCGTCATCGACACCGATCCTTACCCAACACCTCAAGCTGGGGGCTATTGGTGGGATGTGGCCGTTCCGGAAGTCTCCAAGCGCCAGGAAGTCAATGACGCACGCACTCGTTATGAATCCGCATTGAAGGAAAGACAGTAAGATGATCCGCTACGGAACGAACCCGATCGCCTGGTCCAATGATGACGACCGCACGCTCGGTGCGCACATCAGCCTTGATCAATGCCTGAACGAGACAGCGAAGATCGGCTTCGACGGTATCGAGAAAGGCCACAAGTTCCCCCAGGACCCAGAGGGACTGAACGCAGTGCTTTCTCCAAGGGGCCTGTCCTATGTCTCCGGCTGGCATTCACTCAATCTTCTGACGGATGATATCGAGACCGAGAAGAAGGCAATGCAGCCTGCGCTCGACTTGCTCAAAGCCATGGGTTCGAAAGTCATCATTGTTTGCGAGACCTCCAACGCCATTCACGGTAACGATGACACGCCGCTCGTTGACCGGCCACGGCTGAAGGAAAGCGACTGGGCCTCCTTCGGCGCGGGCGTAGAGGCGCTTGCTGCCCATGCATCTGAACAGGGCATCACACTCGTCTATCACCACCATATGGGAACCGTCGTCGAAAGCGAGGAAGAGATCGATCTCTTGATGAAACACACCGGCCCCAAGACGCGTTTGCTGCTCGACACCGGCCACTGCCTGTTTGGTGGCGGCGATCCGGTTCGTGTGGCGAAGAAATACATGAACCGCGTCGGCCACATCCATGCCAAGAACGTGCGGCCCGCTATCGCTGAACAGGTTCGCAACGAACGCCTCTCGTTCCTTGAAGGTGTGCGGCGTGGCGTGTTTACCGTCCCCGGTGACAGCGAAGGCGGCGTCAATTTCCCGCCCGTGCTTAAAGTCGCGGCAGAACATGGTTACAGCGGCTGGCTGGTCATCGAAGCGGAACAGGATCCGGATGTCCGCAATCCCTTCGAATATCAGAGCCTTGGCCTGAAATCCCTGAAGTCATTTGCTAAGGAAGCAGGGCTGGACAAAGCGGCAGCCGCCTGAAGCAGCAATGACAGCGGAAAGATTGTCCGAGCTCTTTCCGCTCTCCACATCCCCTCCGATAGACGAAGGCCGTTATATGCCTTTCGACATATGCTCAAAATACAGGGAGAAACACCATGACATCACTTCTGCGCAAGCCGGTGGCGAAGACCGGCAAGGTGCATGACATCACGCCCCAAAGCGCAGAATGGGGTTATGTCGGTTTCGGCCTCTACCAACTGAGCCCGGGTGAAACGGCAGCGGAAAAGACCGGAGATACGGAAGTCATTCTCGTTATCGTTGAAGGCAAGGCCAAAATCGCTGCGGGAGGCAAGGATTTCGGCGAACTCGGTGACCGGATGAACGTCTTCGAACGCAAGCCACCGCATTGCGTCTATGTCCCTGCCGGATCCGAATGGTCACTTGAAGCCACCACGAATTGCACGGTCGGCGTATGCACTGCTCCGGCTGATGCTGGTACCCGTGAAGCACAGCAGATCGGTCCGGCTGGGGTGGAATTGACCGAACGTGGCAAGGGCGCAAATACACGTTATATTTTCCCGATCGCCATGGAAGAGCGAGATGTCGCTGATAGCCTGCTTGTGACAGAAGTCTTCACGCCGTCTGGAAACTGGTCGTCTTACCCCCCTCATCGTCACGACGAGGATAACTTCCCCGATATGACCTATCTGGAAGAAACCTATTATCACCGGCTGAACCCATCGCAGGGTTTCGGTTTCCAACGCGTCTTCACTGAAGATGGATCGCTGGACGAGACGATGGCCGTTGCGGATGGCGATGTCGTACTCGTTCCCAAGGGGCATCACCCCTGCGGCGCTCCTTATGGTTACGAGATGTATTACCTGAATGTCATGGCAGGCCCGATGCGCAAATGGCGCTTCAAGAACCATCCTGATCACGACTGGATTTTCAAGCGCGACAACCCCTGATCGCGTCGGACAAGCATTCACGATTTCTGGAGGAGGAAACGATGGCCGCTTTGGGTGTGGGCCTCATCGGCACCGGCTATATGGGCAAATGCCACGCACTTGCCTGGAACAATGTTGCCAGCGTTTTTGGAGACGTCGAACGACCGAGGCTCGTTACCCTCGCCGAGATAAATCCGGAACTGGCTCGTCAAAAAGCACAGGAATTCGGTTTTTCTCGATCGACGGCAAACTGGCGCGATCTTTTGTCCGATCCCGATATCGATGCGATCTCGGTGACCACGCCGAATGCGTTTCACCCGGAAATGGCAATTGCCGCCCTTGAGGCTGGCAAACACGTCTGGTGCGAAAAGCCTATGGCACCGGCGTTTCAAGACGCGGTCAAGATGCGCGACGCAGCACGAAGCTCGGGCAAGACGGCAGCCATGGGCTACAACTACATCCAGAACCCGGTGATCCGGCACATGCGCCGCCTGATCGATGAAGGAGCGATCGGCACGGTCTACCATGTGCGGGCGGAAATGGATGAGGACTTCATGGCCGACGCCACCGCCCCGTTCTATTGGAAGAGCGAGGCGTCATCCGGTTACGGCGCATTGGACGATTTTGCAGTTCATCCGCTTTCACTGCTCTACGCCCTCTTCGGCCACGTTGAGAGCGCGATTACTGACATGGTAAAACCCTACGCGACGCGTCCACTCGCAAGCGGTGGCACGCGGGCTGTCGAGACCCACGATCTTGCCAGTGTGCTGCTGAAATTGGAGGGCGATATTTCCGCCGTCCTGATGGCTAACCGCTCTGCTTGGGGACGCAAGGGGCGCATCGCCATCCAGATTTTTGGGTCAACCGGCTCTATGCTTTACGATCAGGAGCGGATGAACGAGTTCCAACTTTATACCACCGACGGCCGACCGGAAGAGCAAGGTTTCAGAACCGTCCTGACGGCACCGCATCACAAGCCCTATGACCGGTTCATCCCGGCACCCGGCCATGGCCTCGGCTTCAACGACCTCAAGGTTATCGAATGCCGTGAACTGCTGGCGGCAATCGGGGGACAGAACGCACACATCATTGATTTCGAGAACGGCCTTCGCATCGAACGGAGTATTCACGCGATGGCACGTTCGTTCGCAGAGCAGCGTTGGGTGACCGCGAACGAGGTCCACGAATAGTATCGGCGAGGCGCCCCTGCGACTGGCATCGCGCCAGTCGCAGAGACCTTTAAACACTAGCGTGCTCCGTCAGATGCACCGGTGATATGTGATAGGGACGCCATCAGTGCTGCGCGCGGATCATCAAGCGAATGAACCGTTGCAGCAAAGGGCTCGAAGGAAAAGAAGCCTCTGTAGCCGTGGGAGACAAGGGTCTTGAGCTGCTCGATATTGCCAAGCCTGTCGTTTTCATCGACCAGCACGCGGTGCGCATCCAGCATGTCGGCGACCGGCACTTTTGCGTCTGTAACTCCAGAGATATGCACCAGGCCTGTTCTGTCGGCAAAGAACTCCGGTTCACCGGCGAGGTGATGATGGAACGTATCATGGACGAGGCGGAAAGTGCTGTCTGCGCCAATATCCGCAATCGCTTCGACAGCTTCACGCTTCGAACGCAGTGAGCAAATGGCAAAACCGAGCGGCTCGACCAGGCCGACAATTCCCGCATCAGCCAGAATCGGCAACAGTTCCTTGAGCGCACGGCGCAAGTTCGCCTGACGCGCACCGTCTCCACGACCGGACCCGTCATTGACCGGCACGAGGACAAGTCCCGCTGCACCGCAATTGCGTGCGTAAGAGACCAGCTCACGGGCTTCCTTTTCCCGTTCAGAAGACCACTCATTGAACCGTTGAAGCGCGTTGATCGACAGGATCGAAATTTCGGCCGAAGCTGCGATATCCCTTATTCTTTTCGCTGGCGTTCCATCAATGATGGCATTGCCTGCGAGATCGTTGCGGATTTCGACAGCTTTAATACCGAGCTGTCTGGCGAGATCGAAGAACGCTTCGGCAGATTTCTGTGGCGCGACCATGTGGTTCAGCGCAAAGCGGAGAGATGTCATGAGCTTTTCCAAAAAAATGGGCAGGATCACTCCTGCCCCAGGTCTGGGAGGAAAGACTAGCGTTTTGCGCGTTTCTTCTGACGGTAAACGTCGGCGACAACCGCTGCGACAATGATGAGGCCTTTGACGATCTCCTGATAATAGGCATCGACACGCAGGAACGTGAAACCCGAGGTCATGACACCAAGAATGATCGTGCCGATCACTGTCCCAGTGATACGGCCAGCACCTCCGGCAAGCGACGTGCCGCCGATTACGGCCGCCGCAATCGCATCGAGCTCGTACATAACCCCCATTCCAGCCTGCGCGGTTTGCGCGCGGGCCGCTGTCACGACACCGGCAAGCCCTGCCAGCATGCCAGCAATGGCGTAGACCTTTATGAGATGCGCTTCGATATTGATACCGGAAACACGCGCCGCCTGCTGGTTGGCACCGATTGCGTAGGTGAACTTGCCGTAGCGCGTATAGCGAAGAGCAATGTGGAAGATCACGGCAACGGTCAGGAATACGACAACTGGCCAGATACCGGAACCGATGAAGTTAAACCCATCAGTCAGGCCCGAAATTGGTTGTCCTTTCGTGTACCACTTCGAAATACCACGTGCCGTCACCATCATGCCGAGCGTTGCGATGAAGGGCGGAATTTTCGTTCTGGCAATGAGCTGTCCGTTGATGAACCCTGCCAGCATGCCGGCGAGAATGCCCACAGCGAGAGGAATGACAAATGGCAGGTCGGTCAGTCCAGGATAAAGCGCCCGCGGCCAGGTCGACGATTGACCGACGCTTGCTGACAGCATTGCTGTCATGCCCACGACCGAACCCGAGGAGAGATCAATGCCCCCCGTGATAATGACCTGCGTTACTCCGACAGCGATGATGCCGATAACGGAGACCTGCAGGATCATGATCGTCAGTCGCTGCTGGTTCATCAAAAAGCTCTGACCGATCAAAATCCAGCCAAGTATCTCATAAACGAGAGCTATGCCGATCAGAACGAAGAAAATATTGGCTTCCGGTGGCATGCGACGATGCGGCTTACGCCCCGATTTGACGTCCTGCTCGCTCTTTGCCGCGATGTTGGTATTCATCAGTTATCCTCCCAAAAATCTCGCCGCGCCTTAACGCGATGCGAGATCCATAACCTTGACCTGCGTGGCTTCGCTTCTTTCGAGAAACCCTGTAACCCGGCCTTCATGCATGACCATGATGCGGTCGCTCATGCCCAGAACTTCAGGCATTTCCGACGAGATCATGATCACCGCGACACCGCGACGGGCCATTTCGCACACCAGCTTGTGAATTTCCGCTTTGGCACCGACATCGATCCCGCGTGTTGGCTCATCGAGGATCAGGATGCGCGGATTGGTCAACATCCAGCGACCGATAAGCACCTTCTGCTGATTGCCGCCCGACAGATTTTCGATCCGTTCCTGCAGATTGGGGGTTTTGACACGCAATTTGCGGCACATATCCTCGCAGGCTTCGGAAAGCCCTTTTTCCTGCACAAAGCCGTTGCTGACGAATTTGTCCTGCAGAACAGCGATCTGCATGTTTTCGAGTATGTCGAGGATCAGGAGGCAGCCAGTGTCCTTGCGGTCCTCCGTCAAAAACGCCATTCGGTTGCGAATTGCCTCCGTCGGGTTTGTGATCGCCACGGGCTTTCCATCGATCTCCACCTTGCCGGATGAGGCAGGCGTAACACCAAAAACGGTCTCCGCCACGTTCGAGCGGCCAGAGCCGACCAGGCCTGCAACACCGAGAATTTCGCCGGCCCGGACGTCGAAGGAAACATCCTGGAACACGCCGTCCAGGCTGAGGTTCTTCACCGACAGCACGACCTCACCGATCGGCACGTCTTCCTTCGGGAACATTTGCGTTATCTCGCGCCCGACCATCATGCGGATAATGTCATCACGGGTAACGTCGGTCGACGCATGCGTCCCAATGTATTTGCCGTCGCGAAATACCGAAAATTCATCGGCAATCTCGAACAACTCGTTCATCTTATGGGTGATGTAGACGATGCCGATGCCACGTTCGCGCAGGTCACGGATAATCCGGAACAAATGTTCCACTTCGCGTTCCGTCAGCGCCGAGGTCGGTTCATCCATGATGAGAACATCGGAATCGTAGGAGACAGCCTTGGCGATTTCCACCATCTGACGGCTGGCGACAGAGAGCTCCTTCACCGGCGTTTCTGGATCGATATCGATCCCGAGCCGCTCCAGAAGGGCCTGCGTGCGACGATACATTTCACCGTGATCGATGAAACCGAGGCGGTTCTTCGGTTCGCGGCGAATCCAGATATTCTCCGCAACTGTCATATAGGCCATCAGGTTAAGTTCCTGGTGGATCATGGCGATTCCGTTCTCGAGCGCGTCGAGTGGGGAATTCAGCCGGATCGGAGCACCTTTCAGGCGGATTTCACCTTCATCGGGCTGATAAATACCGGCGAGAATTTTCATCAGCGTGGACTTGCCCGCGCCGTTTTCTCCCATCAGCGCGTGGACACTGCCTCGTTTGAGACGGAACGACACATCATCGAGCGCAACCACGCCCGGAAACTCTTTTCGGACACCTTCCGCCGCAAGAAGAAATTCTGCATTCGGTATGGCACCGCTGGCGCGCACAGCGGCCATCGTAGACGGACTGACGACCATCTCATCCTCCACAAGACAAGGAATTTATCAGAGGAAGGGGAAGCGATTAACGACCCCTTCCTCCCGGGAGGTTTTAGTTCTTAGCCACGTAGTCCTTGACGTTTTCAGGCGTCACGAGCTGGAAAGGAATGTAGACCTTCTTTTCCACCTTATCGCCCTTGGCAAGCTTGAGGGCGGCATCAAGAGCGCCCTTACCCTGTCCGGCTGCGTCCTGGAAAACCGAGACATCGAGGTCACCGGCCTGCATGGCGGCAAGAGCGTCCTGGGTCGCATCCACGCCGGCAACAACATAATCCTTCATGTCCTTGCCTGCAGCCTTGAGGGCCTGGATGGCGCCAATCGCCATTTCATCGTTATTTGCGATCACAGCGTTGAATTCGATGCCGCTGGAGAGCCAGTTCGTCACGAGGTCCGCACCCTGTGTGCGCTGCCAGTTTGCGGTCTGCTCCTCGACGATCTCGATCCCCTTGCATTCATCGGTCTTCACGACGTCATGCACGGCCTGCGTACGCATGCGCGCACCCTGGTTGGAAAGCTCGCCCATCATGACGACGGCTTTGCCCTTTCCACCAAGAAGACGGCAAACTTCCTTAGTTTCGAGCGTTCCGGCGACGACCTCTTCGGAGGCGACGAAAGCCTGTCCGTCAGGAAGGCTGTCAACATTCACAGGCTGGCGATTGACATAGACGAGCGGGATTTTGGCTTCAGCTGCAAGCTTCGACATCGCAGCGGTCGCGTCTGTGTCGACCGGATTGACGATGATTGCATCGACCTTCGATGCTATGAAGTTCTGGATCTGGCTTTGCTGCTTGGCCACGTCGTTCTGTGCATCCTCCACCTGCAACGTCACGCCGTTCATTCCCTTCGCATAGTCCTGCATGCCATTGCGCAGAACCGTCAGGAAGTTGTCGTCGAACAGAGCCATCGAAACACCAACGGTTTCGGCATGCGCCGCGGTACCGAGCAGCAACGACATAGCCGCGCTGATAATAAGCTTTCTCATTGTGGTTTTCTCCTCCTCAGTGTCCGGCGCCACCTCTCCCAGCCGGAAGCGAACTTGAGTTCGCCGCTCCTCCTCACATCAAAACGGAATAATGAAACCGATTTACCTGATGTACGGTATATTTATTCTATTTTTGGATCAAACGTCAATCTTTTCTTGGTGAGTATACGGTCACGTTTTGTTGGGGCTCCGCTCATGGCAACCACCTAATAGCAAGCGCGCCTTAGCACTGGTGTCGCCACACCGCACACACGCTCCTTTCGACCCACCGATCGAGAGAACGAATCGTGATAGACAATGAAAAATGCATCCCCACCCGAACACGACCGACGGCAAGATCTGAACATGCCCGCATCAATATACCAGTCCGCCACACAAGCGCTTTTCGACCGCAACGCGATAGAAAAACCCCTCGACGCACTCAGGCGTATCTGGGGCTACCAGGATTTTCGCGGCAAGCAGGAAGACGTCATCGCGCATATCATGAGTGGCAATGACGCAATGGTCCTTTTCCCGACCGGCAAGGGCAAATCCCTCTGCTTCCAGCTTCCCGCCGTATGCCTTCCCGGCGTCACGGTTGTGATCTCTCCCCTGATCGCCTTGATGAAAGACCAGGTGGAAGAATTGAAGGCTCTGGGCGTTGAGGCCGATTGTCTCTGGTCGCAGCAATCAGAAGAAGAAGCGCGCGAAGTCAGAGCCAAGCTTCGGGCCGGAAA
The DNA here is from genome assembly GCF_044772305.1 of Agrobacterium sp. NPDC090273. Classification (NCBI taxonomy): domain Bacteria; kingdom Pseudomonadati; phylum Pseudomonadota; class Alphaproteobacteria; order Hyphomicrobiales; family Rhizobiaceae; genus Agrobacterium; species Agrobacterium sp. NPDC090273. The sequence goes on along the minus strand of NZ_JBIVYN010000008.1, from coordinate 100,202 downwards.
ACTGAAGCTCATCTATGTGACGCCTGAACGGGTGGTGCTACCGGGCTTCGCAGACCTGTTTGGCAACGTCGCAATTTCACTGATTGCCATAGATGAGTGTCACTGTGTCAGCAGTTGGGGACACAATTTCCGAAAGGACTACCTCGGGCTTGGTAGGCTGAAGGAGCTATATCCCGGTGTGCCCCGCATCGCCCTGACGGCGACAGCCGATCCCCATACCCGAGACGACATCATACGTCAGCTCGATCTCGATGACGCGACCATTTTCGTCGACAGCTTCGACCGCCCCAATATCAGCTATCACATCGCAGAGCGGGACAATGCCCGCACACAGCTTCTAAGGTTCCTTCAGCGCCATGAAGGGTCGAGCGGCATCGTCTACTGCCTGTCACGCCGCAAAGTCGAAGAGACAGCCTCATGGCTGAATGACCACGGCATCAAGGCGCGTGCCTATCACGCAGGAATGGACCCGCAGGTCAAAGCAGACAATCAAGATGCCTTCCGTATGGAAGAAGACCTTTGCCTGGTTGCCACTGTTGCATTCGGGATGGGTATCAACAAACCCAACGTCCGTTATGTCGCGCATCTTGACCTGCCTTCATCTGTCGAAGGCTATTATCAGGAGACAGGGCGCGCCGGCCGTGACGGGCTGCCATCGGAAGCCTTCATGATCTACGGCATGCACGACATCGTCCAGCGTCAGAGGATGATCGATGAAGGCGAAGCTACAGACGACATAAAACGTATCGAGAGGGCAAAGCTCAGCGCACTTCTCGGTATCTGTGAAACGGCAGGTTGCCGGAGAAAGGCCATCCTCTCCCTTTTTGGGGAGGCGGCTCCTTCCGGCTGCGGAAATTGCGACACCTGCAATAGCCCGGTCGAGACCTGGGATGCCAGCGAAGCGTCCATCAAGGCACTCGCGGCTGTCTATCGGACCGGAGAACGGTTCGGTACAGGCCACGTCATCGACGTGCTTCTTGGCAAGGTCACTGAACGAACCACAAAATTCGGCCATGACAACCTGGCTGTCTTTGGGGTTGGCAAGGAGTTGACCGTCCACGCTTGGCAGTCGGTATTCCGGCAACTTCTTGCTCTCGGCTATATTCGTGTAGCCCATGATGAGTTCGGAGCCTTGAAACTCGAACCATCGGCCCATGGAGTATTCAAGAAAGAAGTCGCCGTTATCCTGCGCAGAGACACGATTGACGCCGTCCGAAAGCGTGAGCGCGGCAAACCGGCGGCCTCTGCAGCAAGGACAGGAATAAGTGAAAACGACGAATCGCTCTTCCAGGCATTGAGAGCCGAACGGATGGCGATCTCAAAATCACTCGGTGTTGCCCCTTACGTGGTCTTTCCAGACACGACCTTGATCGCTTTTGCGACCACTCGCCCAAGATCAGAGCGAGAAATGCTCGCAATTTCAGGGGTTGGAGCCACCAAATACGAAAGATATGGCGAGCAATTCATGGCGGTTATTGACGAGCACGAAGCAGATCGATAAAGAGAGGCACAATTCATCCGAAAAGAGTCCATTTGGCGCGAAGGCGCTCTTGGATTTTGCGTCAAAATGAGTATGGTGGCGCACCATTTAGATTCGACCTCAAGAGGGGCATATGCAGGTTTTAGTTCGCGATAACAATGTTGACCAGGCGCTGCGCGTTCTCAAGAAGAAGCTTCAGCGTGAAGGCATTTTCCGCGAGATGCGTCTTCGTGAAGCTTTTGAAAAGCCTTCCATCAAGAAGGCTCGCGAAAAGGCAGAGGCTGTCAGCCGTCAGAGAAAGTTGGCACGCAAGCAGTTGCAGCGTGAAGGCCTTCTTCCTTCGAAGCCTAAGAAGGCTCGTTAATATCGGCGCTCCTATGGGAGCGTAAGCAAAATAATAACGGCGCTGGAATGATCATTCCAGCGCCGTTTTTCTGTTGGCGTGGTTCCCGCCTCTTATTGATGTGCACCCGGCATGACATCGTCTGGAATCGGGCAAACATAGGCTTTGCCGCCGGTCTTCTCACGCCACTCCATCTTTGCTTTCTCAAGCAGCTTTGGTGACGTCATCAAAGACAATCCGGTTGCCGCCAAGGTTTTGGCTGCATGGGCCATCGCCTTGTGGGCTGCAGCGCTCTTGCCCTGCGCAACCACTTGCCAGGTGTGCGGATTGGTCCCTATCGCCCATGCCGGTGTCCAGCACTGAGCAGTCGGCGTTACCCAGCTCACATCGCCGACATCCGTCGATCCGGCGCGAAAATGAGAGTGGCCTTCAAACTCCCGCAATCCCCTGTGTAGGGGTGTCGATCCATCCACCTTGTCGTTCAGGAACACATCGCCGCTGATCTGATAGAGCTTCACACTACTCGTGATCGCTTCTTCCGAAAACGTCGACTGGATCGACTTCGCAAACGCGATGTCTGCTTCATCGAATGCAATCGGTCCCAAGGCGACCATGTTGGCGTGCATCGCGCTCTCAAGCGTTAAGTTGGGTAGAAGATTTGTCGAGGCCGTGTCGAAGACGATTTCAACGTCCGTTTCCGTCATCATAGCCGCACCGCGCGCGACCTTGTCGACCCGTTGCGCAAGAGCCAGCGCCTGCGACATCTCGGGCGCCCGAACGAGATAAAGGACCTCAGCCTTTGCCTGAACGACGTTGGCCGCCTTGCCGCCCGTGTCGGTGATCGCATAATGCACCCGGCAATCCTGTGGCATGTGCTCGCGTAGGAAGTTGACGCCGACATTCATCAGCTCCACGGCATCCAGCGCCGAGCGCCCGAGATGTGCAGCATTCGATGCGTGGGCGGCGACACCCTTGAAGCGGTAGAAGTACTCCAGAACCGCGAGGTTGTTGGTGGAGCGGACACCGTTGAAGGGCGCCGGATGCCACGTAAGCGCGGCATCGACATCATCGAATAGCCCTGCCCTGACCATAAAGGTTTTACCCGAGCCGCCCTCTTCTCCTGGGCAGCCGTAATACCGGATAGTGCCGGGCAAACCATTCTCCTTCAGGTGCCTTGCAAGCGCAATCGCCGCCATCAGCGATCCGACCCCAAGAAGATTGTGGCCGCAGCCATGCCCGGTATCGCCAGAGCGTTCGGATAAAGGTTCAGCCACATTCGCCTTCTGGTTCATCCCCGCCAGCGCATCGAACTCGCCAAGAAGCGCAATCACCGGCTTTCCAGAACCAAACTCGCCGATGAATGCCGTATCCATACCGGCAACACCTCGACGGACGGCAAAACCGTTTTGCTCGAGCGTGTTTGACAGAATGGCAGAAGAGCGTGTCTCTTCGAATTTCAGTTCCGCGTAATCCCAGATGCTGTCGCTGATACGCGCAAAATCCGGCTTCATTTTTTCGATCGCCGCCGCAATCGACATAACGGCATCTTGGTCCATGGCATGTCCTCGCATTTCACTTGCCCGAAATCGGGCGCAAAAAATCCCCCGGCGGGAAGACCGCCGGAATCCTGTTCGTAAAAGATGAAAAGTCCGCGTCAGGTGTCTGACGCGGACAGAAGGATTAGTTCTCGACCGATACTTCCCAGAGGCGGGCATTGGATTGCCATACAGGCTGACCCTTCAACTTTTTGGTGGCTCCCCAGACATCGACCATGTCGTAGAGGAAGATGCCGGGCATTTCCTTCAGCATCAGTTCGTGGAACTCGTCGAAAATCTTGCCGCGTTTGGCCGGATCGGCCTCCAGATAGGCAGCATTCATCAGTTCGACCGCTTTTGGATCATCCCACATCAAGGAAGCGTTCTTGTCCTTGTTGCCGACGTAGAAGGAATACATGAGCGCAGGATCAAGGCGCGGAGCGACAGACTGCGAGATCACCTGATAGTTGCCCGAACGGCGGCGATCGACCTGTGTTGCGTAATCGAGAACTTCGATCTGAACGTTGAGCCCGACCTGTTGCATCATGGCCTGCGCCATGACGGCAGCCGGGAAGCTTGGAACGTTGCCGCGCTTGTTGGCGATGATGGAGATCGGCTCGCCCTTGTAACCGGCAGCTTCAAGTTCCTTTTTGGCGACTTCAGGATCGTAAGGCAGCCGCTTCTTCTGGGTATCGTCAAAGTAGACGGAATCCTGCGACACCATCGAGCCGTTGGCTTCACCTGTTCCGTTGGAAGCCGCCGCTGCCAGTTCATCGAGATCGAGTGCCATGGCCATCGCCCGACGCACGCCCGGGTTGCTCAGGACCTTGTCGCGGGTCTGGATATAAAAGAGGTTCTTGCCGTTGTTGCGCGAAACGATGAGCTGGGTCTTGTCGTTCGACTGAAACTCGGGGATCAAGTCAGGTGAAATTTCGGCTGTGTCGAGAACACCCGATTCCAGACCGGCCTTGACCGTTGAGGCATCCGGAATGACCATGAACTTGATGCCATCCGCCAGCGGACGCTTGGAACCGACCATGCCGTCGGGTTTTCCATCGTTTTCAGGCGACACATACTCGGCGAATTTCGCCAGGCGAATATATTCGCCCTTCTTCCATTCGTCCCACTGGAACGGCCCGGTCCCGATGGGTTTGATGAAGCTGCCGTCTGCACCAACCGATTCAGGCGAAATGATGCCGGTATAACCGCACTCAGGGCGCGACATCAGACCAAGGAAAACCGCGGAGGGTTTTTCCAGCGTGATTTCGACGGTTTCCGCGTCAACCGCCTTGACGCCAGTCACATGGGCTGCGCCTCCCTCGGCAAAATCGTTACGGCAAGTCCACTTTGTCTCAGGCTTCAGGTAGCGCGTCCAGTTCCAGACGACGTCATCCGCAGTCAGGGCCTTCCCGTTGTGGAATTTCACGTCGGTCCTGAGCTTGAAGGTGTAGGTCAGGCCATCAGCCGACGTTTCAAAGCTCTTGGCGAGAAGCGGCTTGACCTCTCCACTGTTGGTATAGCCCACCAGGCCCTCGACGATATGGAGGATGACGCCATCGGTGTTGCCGTCGCGATTAACGCCGGGATTGTTGCTACGCAGGTCAGAACTCTGCGCAATTGTGATGTCACGCGCCGCAGCAATATTGGTGGTCACAAGCAGGGCGACGCCTGCCAAAAGAAGCTTTTTCAATGTTCTACCCTCTTTTTCTGTTGTTGGTTTTCAAGATTGAAATCCGGACCAGCAAACCTGCGAGAGCTTGCCGATGGTTTCGAGTGCCATGGTGTAACCCGGCGTTCCATCCGCCATCGTCTGGGCGACGTCGTCGGTGTAGGTTGTGATGATGAAGAACGGAGCGGCGTTTTTATAAACGATGCCGGCGTCCATCCTTCCCCGCTTGCCGCGACCGCTCTTGCTGGCAACGACTGCCTCAAACGGCAGGCGGGATCGAATCCCGTACCGCAGCACCTGATTTTTCAGTGTCTGTAGAGCCCATGCACAAGCCTCGGCGCTGCAGCCTAGTTTCTCCTGTGCCAGCTTTGAAGATTGGGCATCGAGAATGGTCTGCAGCAGAAGGACCTGGTCTGCGGCCGATGTCGTTGTGACGGTTTTCAGAGGATGATCAGCGGCAAGTGCCAACGGCGGGATCAGGAAACGATGGTGTGTGTTGGCCATGCCAAGCGACTTGCAGTAGCCGTCTACTTCCTCGAGCGTCACCCGTTCGAGGACCATCTTCGTGCAGACGTTATCGCTCAGAACCATCATGCCTGTGACGGCATCGCGCAACGAGATCACGATACCGGGTGTCATGTAGCGGAACATGCCGCTTGCAACTTCTTCCGCCAATCTCTTTTCGTAGGTGACGGGCTGGTCGAGATCGATCCGTCCTTCGGTAGCGGCTTTCAGAACCGCCATCATGATCGAAGTCTTGCGGGTGCTTCCGGACGGTGTTTCCACGTTTTCCCCTCGTCCAATCTCCTCACCCGTGAGGAGGTTGCGGACCATAAAACGTGTTACGAATGGCTGTTCATCACAGATCGCATTCAATTGAGCGGCCACGGTCATTGTCATTTCCCTGTCAAGCTTCATCTTCAAGACGCCATTTGAGTGTCACGCCGCCCTTTTCGTTTTGGTCGAGGGCGGGAATGGCCGAGAGGAGCCGGCGCGTATAGGGCTCCTTCGGGCTGTCGAAAATCGTATCGCGGTCTCCTTCCTCAATGATGCGACCGTCCTGCATGACGACGACCCGATCAGCGACCTGCTCGACGACACCAAGGTCGTGGCTAATGAACAGGCAGGAAAATCCGTAGCGCTTCTGGAGATCGGAGAAGAGGTCGAGCACCTGGGCGCGAACGGTCACATCAAGGGCAGAGACCGGTTCATCGGCGATCAGGAAGCGGGGGCGGCGCGCCACTGCGCGGGCAATCGCCACACGTTGACGCTGACCGCCGGAAAGTTCATGCGGATAACGGTTGGCATAGTCGGCCCCTAGCCCCACTTCCTCCAGCGTTTCCAGCGCCCTTTTGCGTTTTGCTGCGCTGTCGAGCCCTGGAACCTGGCGTAAAGCCTGCTCCACGAGCGCCAGAATGGTCATACGTGGATCGAGCGACGAGTAAGGATCCTGGAAGACCATCTGGCAATTGAGCCGGTAGTCCGACCAGTTTTCATTGCGCGCCTTGCCCTGGAACCGGATCTGGCCTTCGCTTTCACTGACCAGACCGGCAATTGTACGCCCGAGCGTTGTCTTACCTGAACCGGAGCCGCCAACGAGGGCAACGACCTCGCCGGCATGAATATCGATGCTGACACCATGCAGAGCACGCTTAGCCTTTGCTTTCTTCAACAGCGATTTCCGGCCAGCATAATCAACGACAATATCTCGAGCGGACACCATCGGCGTCTGCGACCTGTCGACAGAGCGCAATTCGCCTCGGAAGGGTAGCGAAGATAGAAGCTTTTTCGTGTACGGGTGCTGTGGCGCTTCCAGGAGGTCCTCGGTTCGCCCTTCCTCGACGATAGCGCCCTTTTCCATGACGACGATGCGACTGGTGTAGCGTGCGACCATTGGCAGATCGTGGCTGATGAGCAAAACGGCCGTACCTTCCGCGCGCGTCAGTTCGACCATAAGTTCCATGACGTCTCGCTGGATCACAGCGTCTAATGCCGTCGTCGGCTCATCGGCAATAAGAAGCGCCGGCTTCAGCAGCATGACGGATGCCAACATGATGCGCTGGCGCATGCCGCCAGAAAACTCGTGCGGATAGGACGTCAGCGCGGCTTCCGGATCGCGAATGCCAACCCGTCGCAGCATATCGAGGATAAGGACCTTGCGCTCCTCCGCCGATGCCTTGGTGTGCAGAATGAGGCCTTCCTCAAGCTGCTTGCCAATCAACATCGACGGATTGAGCGAGGTCATCGGCTCCTGGAAGACAACGCCAATCTCGGCGCCGCGCAACCTGCGAAGGTCACCATCCGACAGGGACATGACGTCCTTACCCTTGTAGGAAATCGATCCACCGGTCGTCCGGACGGCTGGGGGTAAAAGCGAAATCAACGCTCTTGTGGCCAGCGTCTTGCCTGAGCCGCTTTCGCCGACGATGCCGAAGATTTCTCCAGGGGCGATATCGAAGGAAATTCCCTTGACGACCTGGTGACCCGTTCTTGCCACTTCGAGCGAAAGATCGCGAACGGTGAGAAGAGTGTTCGTGTTCATTTCAGACCTCTCATGCGCGGGTCAAGTTTGTCGCGAAGGGCGTCGCCGAGGAGATTGATGCCAAGCAGCGTGAGTGCAATGCACAGACCGGGGAAGAGACCAAGCCAGACAGCCTGCTGGATGAACGGACGACCGGCAGCCAGCATGTTGCCCCACGTCGGCGCCGGAGGCGGAACGCCAAGGCCAAGGAAGGAGAGCGCACTCTCTGAGAGGATTGCCCAGCCGAACATCGAGGTCGCGAGTACGGTGATCGGTGCCACGCAGTTCGGCAGGATATGGCGAAACATCGTGTAGAGTTCGCTGTTGCCCATCACCAGCGACGCCTCGATGAACTCACGTTCCCGTAACGATAAAACGGCGCCACGGACCACGCGGGCCATGGATGGCGTATAGGCGATGCCGAGCGCAAAGATGATGCCGTATTGGTTGGCACCAAAAACTGCGAGCAATCCGAGCGCGAGCAGGATGCCGGGAAAGGCCAGCAGCGCATTGTTGGCGGCCATGATCACACCATCGACCCAACCACGGGCATAACCGCTGACGAGACCTATAAGCGTGCCAAAGATGGTGGCAAATGCGACCGTCAGGAAACCGATCCAGACGCTGGCGCGAGCGCCAACCATGAGGCGGCTGAGGACATCACGGCCAAATTCGTCCGTTCCGAGCAGATGGGCACCCCCGGGGCCGGCCAGCCGTGCGGTGAAGCTGAGCTTCATCGGATCGTAAGGGGTCCAGAAGAGGCCGGTCATGGCGGTGAGAAGAAGTAGGGCGATCAGGAAGCCACCGATGAGCCCGTTGAAGGTAAACTTTTTCATTCGGCAACAACACGCGGATCAAAGAGGGGATAAAGGAGGTCGACAACAAGGTTGACCAGCACATAGGACAGCGACACGAAGAGCAGGCATCCCTGGATGACGGGATAGTCGCGAGCAAAGATGCTATCGACCATCAATCTGCCGAGGCCGGGAATGGTGAAGACTGTCTCGATGACTGCGATACCTCCGAGCAGGTTGCCAAGGATGAGACCGATCATCGTCCACGTCGGACCGAACGCGTTCTTGAAGGCGTGACGCCAAAGTACGGCGCTTTCGGAGAGGCCCTTGGCACGTGCGTGGGTGATGTAGTCGAGCCGCAAGACTTCAAGCGTCGATGCGCGTGCCATGCGGATCAAAACGCCCATTTCATGAATGACAAGCGTCATTACCGGCAAAACCAGATAGAGCATTCCACCAACGATATTGTCGCCGATGGAGACATAACCCAGTACCGGTAGCCAGCCGAGCTTGAGCCCGAACAGCAGCATCAGAAGAAGCCCAAGCCAGAATGTCGGGATGGACAGAAGAACTGTCGCCGTTCCGACAAGCGCGAGGTCAGTAAGGCTATTTTGCCGCCATGCAGCGATAACACCCGCGGGAACCGCGAGCAGACTTGCCAGGAAGACGGCAACAACGACGATTTCCGCGCTGACCATAAACCGGGAAACGACAAGCGGCAGAACCGCCTCGTCATTCACAATCGAACGACCGAAATCGCCTTGCAGTACATTTCCAGCCCAGATGACGAACTGCTGCGGCATCGACTTGTCGAGCCCCAGTTCGGTGCGCATCTGCGCTATCTGTTCCGGTTGCGCCATATCGCCCAGCATGAGGGCGGCGGGATCGCCAGGAATAAAACGGATCAGGGCGAAGACCGTGATCGAAACGAGTACGATCGTCGGCAACGCCATCAGAAGGCGGCTGAGTATGAATCTAATCATTGGTTCCCCACGATTCGAAGCGGAGACAAAATCTGCCGCCTCTATCGGTTTCATTGTCAAAAACTATGACGGATTGAGATACGCTTCGCAATATTATGCGAAAACGTCATACCTCTATGCGGATTAGACAGGGTAACAGGGCGCCAATAATGACTGAAGAACCGGCGGCAGACTTCTGTTTTCAATCGTCTTTTTGCGAGAACTGAATTTGCCGCTTTAATGCGTCACTCAGCGCCTGCGCAGCGATCGACAGCGGTGCACCGGCCGCACGCGCCAGGCCAAACTCCTGTGTGGCCTGCGGTAGGAATGGTCGCGCGACGACAGGCAGATGCTTGTAGAGGTTTGCATAGAAGCTGCTGATGATCGTGACACCAAGCCCATGAGCTACGTAAGCGCAGGCCGAACTGTTCGTATGTGTTTCGATCTTTACCAGCGCTTTGACGCCTGCTTTCTTGAAGACCTGATCGAGCGCCATTCTGTTCGGTCTCTGACGACCAATCAGGATGAGTGGTACATTGCGGAGATCTTTTGCGGTAATCGCCTCGAACTCGGCAAGAGGGTGATCACGCCTGACGACGCACACGCTTTTGCCCGTCGCAACCTGTTCCACGTCTATCCCCGGTGCAGTCTCTCCTTCCATTCGCAAAAAACCAATGTCGATAACGCGTTCGTCGACAAGTTTTTGAATTGCGGTCGTCGTCTCAAAAAACGTCTCGATCTTGATACCGGGAAAATCCCTGGCGTAGTCGATCAGCATGGCGGGGGCAAAATTCTCCCACATGCTGCTTGGCAACCCGATGCGCACGGTTTCCGGGCCTGCGGCTCCATTGCGCAGGTCTTCTGCGTGGCCCGACATCCGGTCTATGGCAAGCAGAACATTTTCCGCGTCATTTGCAAGAATTGCCGCTTCCGGGGTCGGGATCAACCGGCCTTTGTCACGGGCAAAAAGGGTGAGCGCGAGGTCTTCTTCAAGCTGTGCAAGTAGGCGGCTCACACCCGATTGGCTAAGCCCCATCGCCTTGGCCGTGGCGATGGTCGACCCGGTTGATAGAAGGGTTCGCAAGACTTCGAGTTGCTTGAAATTCATGATCCCCGCCCCTTTTGCATGCCAACCGCGCGGCTTCAGCCCTACGGTTATGGCACGTCTGTTCAGCGGCAGACACAATACCGCTGAAAAAACGCTATAGGATACGCCCGTTCCAGTCTCAAGCACCCTCGCCGCGGAGCATACGCACTCAAACCCAATGCGGCTTTGGTTTTCAGAGTGTTATCTCGAAAACCTTGTCATGCGTCGCAACGAAGGCTTTGCCATCCGGCGCGACCCAGCCACGGAACATGCCGGCCGTATTGTAGGGGGCAGCAACCAGACCGTCCTTGTCGATCGCAACAAGGCCAGCGCCGATCTTGTGCGGTGCAAGGTCTCCATGCACCAATCCGCCAGCCGCAGTTTCGAGATCCTGGCCGAGATAGGCGACACGGGACGCGATTTCGTGACCGACGACATAACGAATAAAAAATTCGCCCTTTCCGGTACCCGAAACAGCGCAAACACCGTCGCGTGCATAGGTTCCAGCACCGATCACGGGACTGTCGCCGACACGGCCATCAGGCTTATTCGTGTAACCGCCAGTCGATGTCGCAGCCGCAAGATGTCCTGCCGCATCAAGTGCAACAGCACCCACCGTCCCATGTTTTTCGTTTTCAGTTGCCTCGGTCCCAGCCACTGCGTGAGCTTTCATAGCCTCAAGAGCCTCAAGACGTTTTTTTGTCGTAAAATAGCTTTGCGGCTCGACCGGGAGACCCTTCTCCTCGGCAAAACGATCTGCCGCAGCACCTGTCAGGTAAACGGCTCTTTCGTCCTCCATAAGGACACGGGCTGCTTTGACGGGATTGCGGATGGAGCGGGCTGCGCTTATGGCACCTGCGGCAAGCGTTGCACCGTCCATGATCGAGGCATCCAACTCGTGAATACCCTTCTCATTCAGCGCCGCACCATGGCCTGCGTTGAAATGGGGACTGTCTTCCATCACCATAACAGCAGCCTCGACCGCCGCCAGAGCCGTTCCGCCAGTTTTAAGGACTGCGTAACCGGCCCTCAGCGCCTCGGCAAGATCGTCGCGTGCCTCGGACCACTCCTGTGCCGTCATACTGTCTTCCGGCATCACGCCGCAGCCACCGTGGATCGCCAATGCGATTTTCGTCATTGTTTCACTCCGTTACGGTCAGACCGTCATCCATCATGCGAAAGCGATATCGCCGATGACACGTACGCGCACGCGCCGCGCTCCGCCAGGCAAATAGGCAATCGGGATATCCTCTACCTCAAGTGTCTTGAGGCTGGAACGGTCAGCACCTGACGAAACTGCCGCATCCTGTGCCTCGGTTTCCGCCCTTGCCAGGGCCTCATCCCGGCTCATACCCGAGAAAACCTGATCGACTTCTCCGGAAACCTGCGCCATGGCAGCACCAAGCGCGTTGGCGACGCCCGCGTTTTCGACACGCAACACTTCAGAGGCGCCTGGAACATCTTCCGGGATAAGAAACGCACCGCCGCCAACAGCAACGAGCGGGACATCCTCGGCAGAGGTCTTCATCTGGTCGAAACTGTCTGCGACCATGTCGCGGATACGCGAGAGCGTCGACTGAACGAAAGCAGGATCGAGGTCCTTGACCCGGTCCCTATCGCCCATCTCGATCAGACCGGCAGCAACGGCAATGTCTGAAGTCGTCAGCGTGTTACCACCGAAGACGCGCGCTTCGGTCAGAATTCGATAACCGACTGAGCGGGGGCCGATCTTGCCCGTTTCGGGGTCTATGATCGTGCCGCCGCCAAGCGCGATCGGCAAAAGGTCCGGCATCCGGAACAGGGTTCTGACACCGCCGATATGCACGATGTTGTTTGCCTCTCTCGGGAAACCACCGACAAGGCAGCCGATATCGGATGTTGTTCCACCGACGTCGACCACCATCGCATCCGCCAAACCAGTCAAAAAGGCTGCGCCACGCATCGAGTTCGTCGGGCCGGATGCGAAGCTGTGAACAGGGTTTGCAGCAGCAATATCGGCAAGTGCAACAGTGCCGTCATTCTGTGTGAGGTAAAATGGCGCTGTAACGCCTGCTTCGGACAGGGCATCGGAAAATGCCTGAACGGTCGTCTTGCCGAGCGTCTGCAGGGCCGCATTGAGAAGCGCCACGTTCTCGCGCTCGAGTAGGCCGATACGGCCCAAAGTGTGAGAAAGGGTTATGCGTGCATCCGGGATGACTGACCGGACGATTTCTGCGGCACGGATCTCGCATTCCGTCGTCAATGGCGAGAAGGTCGCGGAAATCGCGATCGAGGTAATGCCGGCATCGCGGATTTTCATCGCCGCATCTCGGATTTCGCCAGGGACCATCGGCACCAGCGGGCTACCGTCATATTCATGACCGCCATGCACCATGAAGATCATCGGATCGACGGCGTCGTAGAGATCTTTCGGCCAGTCACACATCGGCGGCAGCGACGCCCCCGTTGGCAGCGCGATGCGAATAGCTGCAACGCGTTCAAGTCGCGCACGTTCAACGACCGCATTGGTGAAGTGTGTGGTGCCGATCATCACGGCATCGATTGGACGGTCAGCCGGGCCAACATAACCCGCAACGTGACCAAGCGCTGCCTTCACACCCGAGAGAACATCCTGCGTCGTCGGAACCTTGATCGACGCGACGATCTTTTCTCCATCAATTAGGACGGCATCCGTATTGGTGCCGCCAACGTCAATACCGATGCGTTTCATGGGAATACCGATCTGAAATCAATGTCATAACCGAAGGCGCGCGGACCGACGGCGGCGATGCCCGCAGGCGTCGTCAAAAGCTCAGGTGCCGGCAGAGCGACAACCGTCACACGCTGGCCGTAACGAACGGATTCCGTTCCGATGGCACTGCCAGAGATAGTATCGAGCAGGCACAGCAAATCCGGTGTCATGCCAACCGGTTCGCCATCGCGAAATGCCACAGCCCATTCATTCTGAAACGCAAGTTCCATGCGCGAGCCCTTGTCGGCATCGATACCTTCAATGATCGTATTGCCGCGCAGGAAGCCGCCGGTCGTTTCGCGGGCAACGTCGATCACCTTGCCACGGAACAATTGCTTACCACCTTCGTGGTCGAGAACCGCTTTTACCGGATCGTCATGGCGGGCACGAGCCTCCATCACGGCCCTGCCTAGCGCCGTTGCCTTGGTGACCGTGTAGTGGATGCCCCACTCCTTTACTTCTTTTCCGGTGCGCGGCGCCTTGCAGGTTGCCGCCGTCGATCCAACCTCGGTGCAGACCTTGCGCGATATCCGCTCCATCCATTTCCAGGAAGCAGCGCGGGTTACGATGACCTCGTTATCACGTACGTCAACAAGCGATAGCGGGAACATAGGCAGGTTACCGATGGCAAAAGACGTCATCTGTGCTTCAGGATAGGCACGACCCATTGCATCGGCATTCACGACCGGCCGATCAAGCATCGCAGCAGCGAGGAAAGACGAAAGCGCGTTCGATCCACCGATTTCGACGCTCATGATCGCCCGGAACGGCCGTCCCAGATAATCCTCCATGACCTCGACTGCGCGAGCGAGGTGGGTAGGATCACCCAAACGCTCCTGGCCGACGAGTGGCGCACCCATCTTGGAGACGACCGCGACCATATCATCATCCTCAAGCGCCATGGGGTCCATGACCTGAACCCGGCGTCCTTCGGCATAGAGGCGACGAAGATTGAGCGTCGAGATGTACGGGTTGCCGCCACCTCCCGTACCCAATATCCACGCACCAGTGGCTAGAGGTTCGATATCGTCTTCGGAAAATTCCTGGAACATGCGTCACCCTGAAGCGTCGCGCATCCAAGGGATGCGACAGCGACGCCCTATCCTTTTTCAGATTGCGCACCGCATTCAGGCGCGTGCGCAGGAACGTTTGGGGGTTGGCCCCGCCCGATCGGCGAGACCAAGTGTCGTCAAAGGGAAAGCGATCAGTTCGCCTTGCAGTCCCAGTGGAAGTTGGAGAAATTGAGATCCCAGCTCTGCATCGGAATGAACTCGTAGCCCTGAAGGCACTTGTTGGCACCGTAACGACGGTTCGGGGAAACCGCCCATACATCCGGCTGAAGATCGGCAATCTTGGTCTGCAATTCCTTGTAGGTCGCATTCTGCTCGGAAACGTCGGTTGTCGAGCGTACCTTATCGATCAAACCGTCGACCTCTGCGTTCTGCAGCCATTCCATGGACATCCACGTACCCGATGCCTTTGAATGATACTGGTTGTAGAACATCGCATCCGGCGACGGATAGGTCGGCGAAATGTTCACCTGTGTCGAGGCAGGCGTGGTTTCCGGCTTAGATGAGAGTTCCACGATGCGGTTCCACGGCTCCGGCTTGATGTCGAGCGTAATACCGATCTGCTCCAGGCTGGATTGCAGCAACAGGGCCACTTCCGCCTCAAAGGCAAGCGACGCGACGTAGCTGTTGACGAGCGTGATCTTCTGCCCGGCATATTTCGACTTCGCGAGTTCTTCCTTGGCTTTTTCAAGGTCGTAAACGCCCGGCTGAATGTCGCTGTTATGCGCATCCTTGAAGGCTGTGGAAAGCGGACCCTGCATGTCGAAGCCCGGATAGATTACCTCCTGGATCGTCTTGTAGTCGGTCGCATAGGCAATTGCGCGGCGAACGTGGACGTCGTCAGTTGGGTAAACCTTGGTATTGAGCTTGATGACAAAGCCGCCTGATGTGCGGGTCTGGATCAGCTTGTAACCATCCATCTTGCCAATGGACTCGTAGGTGTCGTTGCCAAGGCCGTGGGAGGTAAGGCCGAGTTCACCCTTTTCAGCCAGCGCCTTCACTGTTGCATCGTCGCTTGTCTGCACAAACCGAACTTCATCGATCGGCTTGCCCTTGTTCCAGCCAAGAAAATAATCCGGATTACGGTCGATCACCATATCGGCAGAGCGATTGTAGCTGACCAGTTTATAAGGGCCGGAGCCGGCAGAGTGTTCACCGACATACGCCTCGCCCCACTTGTCGTCAGGCTTTGCGTTGGCTTCGATCAACGTTTTGTTCAGTGCCATCATCAGTGGAGTCGCTGCCATGAACGGCGAGAACTGGCGCTCGATCTTCATCACAACGGTCTTTTCGTCCGGAGCAGTTACGTTTTCGGGTTTCAGCACGCCGACGATAAGGTTCGACGGTCCCTTGTTAATGCCAACCAGACGCTGAACGGACCAGACGATATCCGATGCCTTGACCGCAGTACCGTCCTGGAATTTCGCATCGTCGCGCAGGTGGAACGTATAGGTCAGGCCGTCTTCAGAGATGTCCCAGGACTTGGCCAGATGTGGAACGATCTCACCCTTGGGATTAACTGTCGTCAGGCCGTCATACATGTTCACGATGGCCATGTAACCGGTGTAGTCTGTTACCTTGGCCGGGTCGAGAGAGCTGAAGATCTGCATGGTGTTGACCGCAATCGACACCTTGTCTTCCGCCGCCTTGGCAGAGAAAGCCATAGGCAAAGCAAGCGCCGTACCGAGCGCAAGCACGGCAAGACGGGAATGAAGGGCAGGCACTTTCATTTTAGTTCTCCTCTTTATGCGGGATCATCCCGCTTATGATCAGGCAGCCTTCCGCGTCAGCGCGGGCAATGGCGAAAAAACGATTTCCGGATAGCCAAAAGCAGCAGGCCCCACGACGTCGAGTGCACGTGCAGTCCGCAAGAGGTCGTGGCAGGGAATGGCAACGACAGCCACGCGCTGGCCGTAGCGCAGAACTTCCGTCGTGATCGGATAGCCGGTATCAACATCGAGCAGCACGATGAGATCGGGCACCGTTACTTCAACCTTGCCATCGCGGCTGAACAGCAGGAATTCATTCTGGATGGCGACGCCTGCGGTCTGGCCGGCGCAGTCATCGAAACCTGAGAGTTCGATATCGCCAACCGCAAAGCCGCCGCGCAGATGACGTTTCAGATCAGTGATCTTGCCGTTGAAGATGCGGCGGCCACCTTCCAGCGCGCAGATGGCTGCAATCGGGTCCTGCTGTTCTTTCCGGGCACGGATCACCGCCTCACCGAGTGCAATCGCCTTGGTGTAGGTTTTCGGGATACCGTACTGGTGCACGTAATGTGCCTGCATTGGCGCAGTCGCCAGCATTGCGCCACCGCCCTGCGCCACGACGCAAGCACGCGCCATACGCTCGTGCCACACTTCGGAAACAGCGTGGCTGAAGATAACGGCGTTGCCGTGCAGATCACACATGACAGACGGCGTGGAACTGTGACCGTAGATCGAGAAGGTGGTCATCTGCATTTCAGGGAAAGCGCGCCCCATGCCGTCGCAATCGAGAATTGGCAACCCGCCGAGTGCCGCCGTTACCAGCGGGTTCATCGAGTTGGAACCACCAATTTCCTCACACACGATCGCATCGATCGGCGTGCGGATCAGCTCTTCCATGGCGCGCAGGCAACGCAGCCCTTCACGGCCTTCGCGAATGCGCTCGACGCCAACCACCGGCGCTCCAATGCCACCGATAGACATGCAGAGTGCGTCCGGCTCGATGGCATCTGTTGCGAGAATTTTCATCTCGTAACCGGCTTTCATTGCCTCAAGCGCCAGCAGCTTGCCCTGGTAGGGATTGCCGCCACCGCCAGTACCGAGAATACCAGCACCGATTTCCAGCGCATCCAGATCCTCGACCGTCAGCGTACGCAATGCCGCCTCGTCATATTTGAGCTTGTGCGTCTCAGCCATGATAGGCCCCCATTTCTCCAACGACTTTCACATGAATACGGGTGGCATTGCCCGGTAGGTAAGCGAGCGGCATATCCTCGCGCTCGATCACCTCAAGCGTTTCTGCAGAAGCCCCTGCAGCAATAGCCTTTTCGCGGGCTTCCGCTTCCGCCTCGGCGAGTGCGCTCTCTCGTGTGCGACCATCGATCAGTGAGAAGACGCGATCTGTTTCACCGCTGATCTGGGCAATGGCTGCACCGACAGCGTTGGCAACGGCAAAGTTTTCCGGACGGATAACCTCGAGGTCACCGATGCGATCAGGCATCAGGATCGAGCCGCCACCAACAGCAATAACCGGCACCGGTGAGGAGGAAATGCGGCTACGCTCGACGCAGGATTCCAGCATGGCATTCATCTTGGAAACAGCGGCTTCGACCAGAGACGTATCGAGACCCGAAACGAGCGCCTTGTCACCCACGTCAGCCTTGCCGGAGGCGACCGCAATGTCCGTGGCCGTCAGTGTCGAGCCACCAAAGCAGAGAGCGTCTTTGCGAACGCGGTAACCGACCGATTTCGGACCAACGGTCAGTCCGTGATCGCCATTGACGACAAGCGAACCGCCGCCGAGGCCGATCGAAAATACATCCGGCATACGGAAGTTTGTGCGAACACCGCCGATATCGACCGTAGTCGAGGCCTGCCGCGGGAAGCCGTGAGCGAGAGACCCGACGTCTGATGTCGTACCGCCGACATCCACCACAACCGCGTCTTTGAGGCCCGTCAGGAAGGCTGCACCGCGCATGGAGTTTGTTGGGCCGGACGCAAAGGTCAGGACCGGGAATGCCCGGACAACGTCTGCCGCCATCAGCGTGCCGTCGTTCTGGGTAATGTAAAACGGGCATGTGATTCCAGCTGCTTTCAGCGCCTTGCCGAAGGCTTCGACCGTGCGATCGGCAAGCGACAGCAGGCTGGCGTTCATGATCGCCGCACTTTCGCGTGCCAGGAGACCGTGGCGACCGATATCCTTGGACATCACCACAGGCAGGCCCGGGCAACGCTCTTGCAGAATTTCCTTGGTGCGCAGTTCCATCGCGTCATTGATGCCGCTGAACACGCAGGTTACGGCGGCAGCCTTGAGGCCCTTGGCGCGAATGTCGGATGCAATGCGGATAATGGCGTCTTCATCGAGGGGCGCAATTTCGCGCCCGTCGAACTCATAACCGCCCTTCACCTGATAGCCGTGATTACCGACGATTTCTTTGAGATCATCAGGCCAATCCACCATCGGAGGCAAACCCGCTCCAGACGGCAAACCGAGGCGGACAGCCGCCACCTGGTCCATGTGGCGGCGCTCGATCACCGCGTTGGTGAAATGGGTCGTGCCGATCATCACGGCACCAATCGCAGCCCGGTCTATACCGGAAGCTTCGATAACCTTTTCCAGGGCCTCGATGACACCTGTGGTTACATCTTCCGTCGTGGATGCTTTCACCCCCGCCAGAACGGTTTTTTCCTGTAGCACGACAGCATCAGTATTCGTGCCGCCGACGTCAATTCCAACGCGATACACGTCAGGCTCCTCTTTCATCAATCGGTCGATTTCACAAGGAAGCGCATGCGCTCTTCCTCTGTCACAGTGGGCTTCAGACGCTCCTCCTCATCCGTCACGACGGGGATCGCGGCAATCAGCGCACGGGTATAGGGGTGCTCAGGGCTGGCGAAGACCTCGGGGGTTGCGCCCTCTTCCACAATTTCGCCACGCAGCATGATGGCAATGCGCGAGCAGAAATTCCGCATCAGCGAAAGATCATGGGAGATCATCATGTATGTGAGCCCGAGTTCCTCGCGAAGCTGCAAAAGCAGGTCGATGACCGTCTTCTGCACGGACACATCGAGTGCCGCAGTCGGTTCGTCGAGGATCAGAATTTTCGGTTCGGCAGCCAGAGCACGGGCAATTGCAACACGCTGCTTCTGCCCGCCTGAAAGCTCGTGCGGATATTTTCCGAGATAGGATTTCGGCAGGCGCACGAGTTCCATCAGTTGCGCCATGCGGGCGTCGCGTGCGGTCGCATCCATACCGATGGATTTCAGCGGCAGCGTCAGTGTCTGCTTAACGGTGCGCTTCGGATTGAGTGAGGTGCCGGGGTTCTGGTAGACGATCTGCGTCAGGCGTTTGCCGCGGCCAGGATCTGGCGCATCGATCACGAGAGTTCCTGAGGATGGCCGAGACAAGCCCATGACCATGCGTGCCACAGATGTCTTGCCTGAACCGGACTCTCCCGCCAGGCCGAAAATCTCGCCTTCACGCAGCGTCAAGGTGACGTCGCGCACGGCATGGTAACCGTTGCGACGGCCATAGATCTTGTTGAGCTTGTCAATGGTCACGATGGGAGCGCGCGTGCTTTGCGGCACCTCGGCAACACGCGGGCCATAAAGTGGCGGCACGGCATCAAGCAGCGAACGTGTGTAGTCACGGCTCGGTTCGCGTAGGATGTCCGCGCATGGTCCGGTTTCCACGATATCGCCGTGATGCATGACGACCACGCGGTCGGCAACCTTGCGGACCACACCAAGATTGTGGGTGATCATCAGCAGCGCCATGTTTTCTTCGGCAACAAGCTGATTGATGAGATTGAGGATCTCATCCTGCGTGGTGACGTCGAGCGCGGTACCAGGTTCGTCGGCAATCAGCAGCTTCGGCTGATGCAGCAAAGCCAGGCCGATCAGAACACGTTGCCGCATGCCGCCGGAGAGTTCGGACGGATAGGCATTCATCACGCGCTCGGTATCGCCGAGCTGCACACGCCGTAGGACGGCTGCGATACGTTTGCGGCGTTCGGCCTTGTTTGAGGAGATCCCATCACGTCGATCGGAAAACCGCATGACATCATCGAGATGCGTGCCGATCTTGAAGACCGGATTGAACGAGGAAAGAGGGTCCTGCATGATGAGCGAGAAGGCTGTACCCTTCAGCGCTTCACGCTCAGAGCGGGCCATGGCCAGGACTTCGCGTCCTTCGATGACAATCGACCCGGAGGTGATGGCAGCATTTTTCGGCAAGGTGCCGATGATTGCCTTCGCCGTGACAGACTTGCCCGATCCGGTTTCCCCGATCAGCGCCACGCGCTCGCCGGCGGCAACCGTGAAGCCGACATTGCGCAGCACCTGCCGGGTACGGCCATAATTCGTGAAGGTAACGTTGAGGTCTTCGACCTTGAGAAGCGGTTCAGTCATTGCTCAGCTTTCCACGTCGAACATATCGCGCAGGCCATCGCCCAGGAGGTTGAAACCGAGCGTCACGTAAAGAACGGCAGCACCCGGGCAGAGAACTTCCCACCAGAAGTCCGGCATGAACTGGCGCCCGTCGGCGACCATCGAGCCCAGATCCGGGATCGGTGGCTTGACGCCAAAGCCGAGGAAGCTCAGCGTTGCACCGAACAGAATGACGAAGGCTGCATCCAGCGTCGTTTTAACGGAGATGACCGATACGCAATTGGGGAGGATTTCACGAAAGAGGATGTGCATCGGTCCGGCACCGGCAAGGCGGGCGGCTTCGATATAGTCTTCGGAGGCGATGGATTTCGAGACGGAGTAGATCAGGCGTGCGTGCCAGGTCCACCAAAGAAGCGTGATGGCAATCATCGCATTCATCAGCGTTGGCTCGAGCAGGTTCGATACGGCAAGCGCCATGACGAGCGGCGGCATAGCCAGCATCACATTGGTCAGGCCGCTGATGAGTTTTTCGACCCAGCCACCGAAATAACCGGCAACGAGACCCAGAACCGTGCCGACCGGTACCGAAATACCAAGTACACCGATAACCAGCAAAAGCGAGATACGCAGCCCGAAAATAGTACGCGAGAAGATGTCGCGTCCGGCTTTATCTGTGCCAAACCAGTGGTCGAAATCCGGCGGCATGTGACGCGCACGGAAATCCACGACGGCACCGATATGTTTCGGGTAGGGTGTCAGCCACGGTGCGAACACCGCCAGAATGAGAACTGACAGAAGGATCAGCGAGCCGATCACCGCAGCCGGATTACGGCTGAAACGATACCACATCATGTAACCGGTGCTGAGATCGCGGTCCGATTTGTCGAGAATATTCATATCGGCCATCAACGGGCCTCCTTGCGACGCAGGCGCGGGTCGATGATCGAAATCAAGACATCCACGATCAGGTTGGCAACGATGAAGAACAGCCCGGCCACCAGAACGACGGCGGTTACGGCATTGAGGTCTTTCTGAAGTATCGCGTTCAGGCCGTAGGATGCAAAACCACCCCATGCAAAGACCATCTCGATCACGAATGCATTGCCAATCAGCGATGCGAATTCGAGCCCCATGATGGTCAGCGGCGCGATGGAGGAGAGCTTCAGCAGATAGCGGAAAATGATGACACGCTCAGGTACGCCGAAGCTCTGCAAGGTCAAGACATGGTCCTTGCGCTGATTTTCGATCATCGAAGAGCGAGTGATGCGCGTGATCTGACCGATCCCTGCCATAGAGAGGGCGAAAGCTGGCAACGCAAGATGCTGGAAGGCGTTGAGCATAACGTCGAAACGGCCAGCCAGCAGGCTATCGAGCAGAATGAAGCCCGTCGGGCCACCTTGCCAGCCAAGCGAGTGGTCGATGCGACCGATGATCGGCCATCCCGAAAGGAAACGGGCTGCAAGCAATTGCAGCGTGATCGCGAACAGGAAGCTTGGAATGGTCACACCGGTTAGCGAAAGGATGCGGCCGATGTGGTCCAAGGACCGATCACGATAATGGGCAGTGATAACGCCGAGCGGGATCGCGACCGCGAACATGAAGATAACGGACACAAGCACCAGTTCCACGGTCGCCGGGACGGTTTGTGCAAGATCGGTCGTTACGGGACGCTGGGATACGAGCGAGAAGCCGAGGTCGCCATGGAGGGCGTTTTTGACGTAGTCGACGTACTGCACGGCGAGTGGCTTATCGAGACCCATCTGGCCTCTCAGTGCGTCAACTTGCTCCTGCGTTGCCGCGGGCCCAAGCGCCATGCGGGCCGGGTCGCCAGGCACCACGCGGGCCAGCACGAAAATCATGATGGACAGGGCGACCATGACCAGCACGAACGTGCCAAGCCGGTTCAAAATCGCGACCAACGGATGTTGCTGCATCGGCGGGAAGTTCCTTGTGCATCAGTTGTCTGACCGCAACTTTTCACCGCTTCCAATTTCGAACAATCTCAAATTGGTATAGTTTTTTGAAGAAATGGTATAGGTTTTGGTTGCAGTGCAACAGGACCAGTCATGAAGCAGCTATTTCCCCGCCCCCACCTCTGCGACCGCATCATTGGCGAGAGGTCGGGCATCATTTTCTTGCGCGCGCCGGCGGGTGCGGGAAAAAGCGTTTTGCTGGATTTGCTGGCAATGCGCTTGGGGAAAGCCGTGTGCCGGACGCAACAGCCGCGCATGGTTGACGCCACTGATGGATGGTTGCTGTGGGATGTGCCAACCCATGTCCGTGCAGCGCGGCTTTCCGCCAACATCCTGGATGCGGCGCAACATGTGGTCATCGCCTGTCGCCCGGATCAACGCATCAGCGGGCTTGCACGGCAGATCCTGCATCGAGGTTCGGCCAACATCACCGCTCAGGATCTGGCATTCACCCAGGCGGAACTCCTGGCCCTTCCAGTCGATGAGGCACAAACAGCGTTTGAGGCCTACGCCGGCTGGCCGGCATTTTTGCCCCTTTCGTCGACGCCTGACGAACAATTATGCGCTGACTATCTGCGCGAGAATTACCTCCCACATCTGTCGCCATCTCAGACGGTCGCACTTTCTCTCTGGCTTGATAGCCCCCAGACCGAGCC
The DNA here is from genome assembly GCF_044772305.1 of Agrobacterium sp. NPDC090273. Taxonomy (NCBI): domain Bacteria; kingdom Pseudomonadati; phylum Pseudomonadota; class Alphaproteobacteria; order Hyphomicrobiales; family Rhizobiaceae; genus Agrobacterium; species Agrobacterium sp. NPDC090273. Next base: position 77,286 of record NZ_JBIVYN010000008.1, on the reverse strand, counting down.
GGACAAGGAGTGGGCCGAACTGCTACCACCGTTCCTGACCCGCAATCCGAGGGATCACCAACCGCTGATGCGGCTTTTGACCATGGCAGTTCAGGAGCGCCTTGCAGCACTTGAAGCAGGAAGTGCTGTGATGGAGATTGGAGCCGCGCTCGAAAAGGAGGGGCACTCGCTTTCTGCAATGGCGATGTTGCTCGGGCACGGCTACGAAACGCAAGCCGCGCAGATTCTGGAACGTGCTCACGGGCGCGAACTTATCTACCGGAGCAGTGTCACCACCTTCCGCGACATCATCATGCAGTTTTCACAAGAGATGATCGCCGCCAACGAGACGGTGCTGTTTGCCGTAACACGGGCTTTGCTCAAACAGGGTGAGCTGCAGCGTGTGCGGCATCTGCTCGGCAAGAACCTGGGGTCCGATTTTCTTGACCCGCTCAAGGTGTTGACGCGCGGTTCGCGTTTTTCATTTGCCGCGCGAACCTTCCGCCTCAACCTGATGATTGCAGAAGACTTTACACCCAACGACGCGATCATCCAGCGTCTCGGTGAGTTCATGGCCGACTATCCCATGGACGATCACGGCAAATGGGCGGCCTATTACAATGCGCTGCTTGAGTTTGAAATTCGTCGTCGCAATTTCCGGGAGGCTGAAGCGGCGGCTGCACGTGCCCTGATCTACCTCAACAAAATGGGCGGACAGCCTCTTCTGGAGTTCTTCATCCATCTTCACCAGATCGTTCTCAGGCTGATGAGTGGTGATGTCCTTCTGGCTCGAAGGGCAGCGCAGGATGCCCGACAAAAGCTGGAGCAGGTTCCACATGATGCTGTGCAGGAATTCAGAATGCTGAGTCTTGCTGAAGCATGCCTTGCCTATGAGACAGGGCGACCGCGCGATCTTCTGGCATTCGTGCAACAGGAATTCGAGCACTTCGCGGCTGCGGAAATCTGGCCGAGTCTGATGCAGTTTGCGCTCCAGTACGCGTCACAGGTTCTGATCGACCACTTCCCCATGACGGTCCGTCCCGGCTTCCTCGACGGATTGTGGATCCATCTTTCCGAGGGGCTACAATTCCACGCTATGATGGAGATCCGTACGGCAATCGCATATCAGAATGCCAATCGCTGGTCAGAAGCCGCTGCCACCCTGTCAGCAATTCGCATGCCGATGGGACGCAACTGGGTGGAAAGCGCCACAGACGATCTGTCGCGTCTGACGCGACGCGACGAAATCTCATACGTCATGGCCTGGTTACGTGATGCCGTACGACTATGGACGCCACGCCCTTATCTTTCGCGCCAGATAGAAGCCCTGCTGGCCAATCCGTATGTGACGAACCGCGAAAGGGTCGCATTGCAAATCTGGCAAGGTTACGCGGCGCACCAGCGGCGGGACAATGCCGCCGCCCGTGGTCACCTGTTGTCTGCTCTCGAAGCTTCGACCAGGCTTGGCTGCAATGGCGTGCTCTCAGAAGAGAGGCTTTTTCTGTCACCGCTTTTGAACAACCGGCGTATCCGCAGTTTCATCGAAACATCCTCAGATGTCAGAACTGCACTTGCGATCTTCGCCTCAGCAGTCAATTCGCCGCAGGCGCGCGCCCTGCACGGTGGGCTTTCTCAGCGGGAAGCGCAGATGCTGCAATTGCTGGCGAGTGGCATGCCGAACAAGAAGATCGCCCAGACGCTTAATATTTCTGAGGTGACGGTCAAATTTCACCTCGGAAACCTTTTTCGCAAACTTGGCTGCAGCAAACGCGCCGAAGCCATTCGCGGCGCCAAGGCGCTCGGCTGGCTCTAGAGCCGAAGCGCTTATTCGTAGATCGCACCATCCACGATAACCATCGGCCGGCCCTGCGAACAGGGTTCGATGCGGGCGTCGATGCGATAGATATCGCGCAGCATCTCCGATGTTATGACGTCTTCTGTCGTACCGCTGACCACCATTTCACCTCTTGAGATGACCATGGTGTTTTCGCAATAGCGGAGTGCGTGGTTGAGGTCGTGCAGCGCAATGAGGACGATCATACCAGTCTTGCGGGCAAGTTCCTGCACGAAGCTAAGAACTTCAATCTGCCGGTGAAGATCGAGTGCGGATGTCGGCTCATCCATCAGCAGGACCTCGGGCTTGCGCGCCAAAGCCTGCGCCAGCGAAACGAGCTGGCGCTGACCACCGGAAAGTTCACCAAGACCACGGAACGCCAAATTTTCGATTTTCAGCGCCTTGAGAATGGCGTCAATCTCAAACAATTCTTCATCGTTGACCCGCCAGCCACCCCCCTGCTTCGCCGAAAGAAGAATGGATTCATAGACCGTCAGGACAGCATTCGCGCCGGTATCCTGAGGCATATAGCAAATACCGCGGCTGCCTCTGGCCGTATCTGACAGTTCAACGAGACCTGGACCGGAAATAAGGCTCGCAATCCGTTTGAAAAGCGTCGACTTGCCCGCCGCATTCGGACCGATCACAGCAGTAACGCTTCCGCTCTGCAATGTATCGATACCAACTTTCGAAAGAACGACGACACGGCCGTAAGCGGCGCCGACGTCCTTGAGTGCCAAGGCTACCATGCGCGCCTCCTGTTGGAGAAGATGAGAATGAAGAAGAACGGAACACCGACAAGCGCCGTAATCACACCGATCGGCAAAATAGCGCCGGGGATCAACATCTTGCTCACGACAGACGTGACAGACAGCAAGAGCGCGCCGCAGATCACCGAACCTGGCAGGAAGAAGCGCTGGTCTTCACCAACCACCATGCGGGCAATGTGGGGACCGACGAGGCCAACGAAACCGATCGTACCGACGAACGAAACGGGGATTGCGGCAAGCAGGCTGACCGTCAGCATGGTTTGCAGACGCAGACGCCGGACATTCACGCCCATGCTAGCTGCCTTGTCATCACCAAGACGCAGCGCAGTCAGCGCCCAGGCGTTTTTCATGAACATCGGCACCGTGACGAGCAGAATGGCGCCGGTCACAAACACCTTGCTCCACGTGGCCTTCGTCAGGCTCCCCATCGTCCAGAACACAACGGCTGCCAACGCCTGTTCGGAGGCTAGATATTCGAGCAAAGAGAGTGCGGCATTGAAGGTAAAGACCAATGCGATACCCAGGAGAACGATGGTCTCAACGGTGACGCCGCGCATTGTCGAGGCAAAATGAATGAACATTGCTGCCAGCATCGCCATCAGGAACGCATTGATTGGAACCATGTACTCGACGGCACCGGGAAAAATCGCGATCCCGCCCACCAGTGCCAGGGCTGCACCGAAACTCGCAGCAGCCGAAATGCCGAGCGTAAAAGGGCTTGCAAGCGGGTTTGAAAGGATCGTCTGCATCTGCGCACCGGCGACCGAGAGCGATGCGCCGACAGTCACCGCCATCAGGGCAATCGGCATACGGATGTCCCAGATCACGACGCGAAGCTGGTTGGTGACAGCTGCCGGATCGAAGATCGCGCCAACCACTTCAGAAAGTGTGTAACGCGCCGGTCCCAGCGCCATATCGGTTGCCAAACTGAGGCAGAGTGCGACCACAAGACCGATGAGGATCAAAATTCTGCGTGCGGCAAGAGCGCGATACTGATCGCGCCCCGTCGTCTTCACGTGGGTTTCACCAAGGGAAGCCATTTAGTTCGAACCTTTTTCGAGTGAAACGAAATAACCCGACTTGTAGGTCACGGGTAGAAACGTCTTGTGGAATTCCTCGAAATTCTTCTCCGGGTCAAGGTCAGCAAACAGCTCGGGGTGAAACCACTTCGCAAATTGCTGGATCGGGAAAAACTCGTATGGCGCACCATAGAACTGGTGCCATGCAGCGTGGACATTGCCTTCCCTGACCGCCTTCAGGGTCGGGAACGGTGTGCGTGTCATCAGATTTTCGAGACGTTCACGAGCAAGAGTCATATCGGCACCGCGTCCAACCGGGACGAACTGGTTGATATCGGATTCCGCCGCCCAGTTAGAGCCTGTAACAATAACATGGTCCGGATCGGCCACGACGAGTTGCTCCGGATTGAGATCACCAAAGGTCGTCTTGATAACGTCGGCGCCAATATTGTGGCCGCCTGCCTGGTCCACCATCGCCCCAAAATTGACCGGCCCAAAGGTTCGGCAGCAGTTGTTTTCGCCGGAAATACCTGGCGAACGCTCGATAAACACGTTTGGACGCTTGAGGTCCTTCACCGCGGCAAGCCTGTCAGTCACCAGTGCGATCTGGGCGCGGCGATAGGCAATGAAATCTTCCGCACGCTGCTCCGCCCCGAAGATCTGGCCGAGAATACGGATCGAGTTTTCACTGTTCTTGTCGGGATTGATACGGAAATCGAGATAGACGACCTTGATGCCTGCAGCACCAGCCTTGTCCTCGAAGCCACTTTCCTTGGCGCTTTTTTCCGCTTCCAGATTGAGCGTGATGATGTCGGGAGAAAGCGCGATAGCCGTCTCCAGGCTAAAATCACCCTGCGGCACGTAACCGAAACGCGGCAGCTTTTCGATCTGCGGGAAGCGCTCCACATACGCTTTGTAACTGTCCGGGTCCTTGGTCAGCAGGTCATCGCGCCAGCCGACGATCGTGTCGAATGTCTTTTCGCCGCGCAAAGCTGCGATCACGTGGATTTGCCGCGCCTCGCCGACAATGACCCGCTTGGCGGGCAGATCAAGTTCAACCGTGCGGCCTGCCGCATCGGTGATCTGCGCTGAAAGAGCCGGTGTCGCAATCATCGCCAGAAATGCGAGAGCGATATGTTTGACCAGGTTGAACCGCATGGGCGGGGTCCTTTCGTTCTTCAAACAAAGATGGCGAAGCCGTGTTTTACGGCTTCGCCTGTTCCGCCAGCGCCCCCCATGCGCCGCCAGTCCTGTTCTGTTACTTTTCGTCCTTCAGAGAGACGAAGTAACCAGGCTTGTAGTCGAGTGGCAGGAAACGCGCGTGCAGTTCCTTGAATGTTGCTTCAGGGTCGAGATCCGCAAAGAGTTCCGGATGCAGCCACTTCGCCATCTCCTGAATGGCGACGAACTGATACGGATTGTTGTAGAACTGGTGCCAGATAGCGTGGACATTGCCGTCCTGAACCGCCTTGACGCCTGTGAACGCAGGGCGCTTCGTAAGGTCTTCGAGCTTGCGGCGCGCTTCCTTCAGATCTGCACCATAACCGACGCCAACCCACTTGCCGCCAGGAACATAGGCGTCCCACTTGCCACCGGTGACGATGATCTGGTCCGGGTTGGAGGCGATAACCTGCTCCGGGTTGACCGTGCCGAACGTGCCGGGAATGATGTCCTTGGCCATGTTGATGCCACCGGCGATCTCGACCATCTTGCCAAAGTTCTCATTGCCAAACGACATGCAGCAATCGTCGGAATAACCGCCTGCACGTTCGACGAAGACCACCGGCTTCTTCGGATTTTCCTTGTCAAGAACGTCGGTGACACGCTTGATGCTGTCAGAACGGAACTTGATGAAGTCTTCAGCCAGCGCCTCCTTGCCCATCAGCTTGCCCATGACGCGCATGCTCGGCTCGGTGTTTTCCATCGGCTTCTCACGGAAGTCGACATAGACCAGCGGAATACCGACCTTGCCGAGCTTTTCGATATAACCGGCTTCTTCCGTTGCGGTCTTCGCATCGATGTTCATCAGGATGACGTCGGGCTTCAACGCAACGGCCTGTTCGATGTCGAACGTGCCGTCCTTCATGCCGCCAAACGTCGGCAGCTTGGCAATATCGGGGTATTTCGCCAGATAGGCGTCATAGGTTTCCGGATCGGCCTTCGGCAGGTCGTCACGCCAGCCGACCACGTGCTTGAAAGGGTTTTCCTTGTCGAGTGCGGCCAGGAAGTAAATCTGGCGCCCCTCCCCGAGGATGACGTTGGAAACGGGGACATTGACCTCCACGTCACGACCCGTCACATCCTTGAGGGTGATCTTTTCGGCGAATGCCGGCCAGACAGCGGAAACAAGAAGGCCAAAAGTAAGCGCAGCAAATTTACCTGGGACGCGCATCGGATTATCTCTCCAGTGATGACTGTGCGGGCCTCTATTCTTTTATGACTGCCGTAGTCAACATTTATGTTTTAGAGCGGTTCTCAACTACCGACACGAAAGCCAGAAAAATGCACGAACTAGCCGAGCACGGACGAAACGACAGTCTTCGAGACGAAATAAAGGCCTATTGGTCGGGACGGGCTGCGACCTTTGACCTGTCCCCCGGCCACGAGATATTTTCCGACATCGAACGGGAGGCCTGGCACGCCCTGGTTCTGAAGCATCTTGGGCCGGGAGACGGCCGTGCAGCGCTTGATCTGGCGAGCGGTACGGGCGTCATTTCACATCTGATGGATGATCTCGGCTACCGCGTTACAGGCATGGACTGGTCTGAGGACATGCTGCAACTCGCACGGGCCAAGGCGAAGACACGTGGCCGAAATATCCGTTTCTTCGTCGGCGACGCCGAGAGAACCATGGAACCGGATGAAAGTGCTGACGTGATTATCACCCGGCATCTGGTCTGGACGCTTGTCGATCCGAAGGCAAGTTTTGAGGAGTGGTTCCGTGTTCTCAAACCTGGTGGACGCCTGCTCATCATCGACGGGGATTTCGTCAACACAGGTTTGCGAGAGCGCCTCGTCAAGAAGCTGGCCGCAATCCTTGAACGGACAGGCTTCATCAAAGCCGATCAGCCACACAGGCCGGCAGACAGCGCCAATACCTTCAACAGCATTCTTTCTCGTGTCTACTTTGCGAAGGGCGCTCGGGCCCCTGATGTCGCCGCCCTGCTTCGTGGCACCGGTTTCATGCCTGTCACCATCGACCAGGACCTGGGTGCGATCCACCGCGCACAGGCCAAGAACTTCACCTTCTTCAAAAGCGTTTTACGCGGCCTGCAACATCGCTACGCAGTTGTGGCCGTTAAACCCGATACCAGCCTGAAAGCCTGATGCTTTCGTCCCCGAGCCATCAGCCGTTCGCAGTCGTGCCGCAGCCCTTTACGCTTTGCGGCACGACAGAATGAAGCGACGGTAGACATAGGTTCGCAATCTATTGCGCAGATCTGCCGTCTTTCGTTGGGCCGCGGCGATCGGAGCATGTGACGCCGTCTGGACGTCGACGAAGCCCGCGCCCTCAATGAAGGGTTGCAGTTTTTCAACAGTAAGACCGTCTCCGAACGGCAGTCGGGTCATGATATTCTGGTGGCGATCACTCAGCGCGCCGTCATAGTGGTGATCCTTACCAAGCACCCGATCAATCAAGCCAACAGCAAATAGTGCAAGACGCCCAAACGACGCGGGTTTTGCCCAATCACCGTCAAAAATCAGAAGTTTACCGCCCGATCTCAAAACGCGATACCAGTCAGAAAATGCACGTTTCGGATCCGTCAGCGTCCAGACCAGATGCCGGCAGACAACTGCATCATAGTCGCCGTCCGGCTCCATCGTATTTTCCGCATCGGCGAGAATGAAGCGCGCTTTGGGATTGCCGGCATGTTTGCGCCTTGCAACTGCAAGCATATGCTCTGAAAAATCGAGCGCCGTGACCTCGTGTCCAAGTGACAGCAAGACATTCGTCACTTCCCCGGTTCCGCAGGCAAGTTCAAGCACCCGCAGCGGTTTCGTGCCAAGATGCTGCCTGGCAGCCTCTGCCCACGCATCCAGCTCGGGTCCCGGGGGTATGCGATGTCCAAAAGCCAGATCGAAGGTCTTTGAACGCTCTGACCAGTAGTCGCGGATGTCTTCCTTCAGGCCGTGGTTGATGCCGAATGCCTCGCTCAATTTCCCACCTCACCCGCACGTTGGAAGAGTGCATCCATCCGAGGCTTGGCCCGCCCCGGCACATCGATCGTCTTGTAGCTTTCCGGCAAGGATGCCTCGCCGACCTTGATGAGCATGACCATTCCCATTCCGTAATGCGGTGAGCATTTGATCCCGTAGAAACCCTGGGTCTCGAACGTCGTTACGAATTCGTCGTTGATCTTGCTCTTGAAACCTTCAACGCCATCCGGAACCATGCCGTCAATCGTCGCCGCATTGTGGCTTTTATGCGTGGGAACAAAGCGTACAACGTCGCCGGGTGAAATTTCCAGGAAATCGGGCTCGAAGACCATGGAGCCGTTTTCGCCGCGATTGAGCATCCTGACCTCAAAGGTTTCCGCCATCGCCTGCATTGAGAGACCGACTGTAAAGCAAAGCCCGAGCGTGATTGCCCTGATCATATGATTGATACCCTTTTCGGTGAATTTTTCTGCCTGTGCGCAGGCAAAAAGCGAATGTGACAAAAGCCGCTCTCGTCTGTCGTAACCACAGCCTCGACACCAAAGACTGCGCCGATGCGCGCGGGGGTGAGAACCTCGTGCGGCGATCCAATGGCGACAATCTGGCCCTTATCCATGACTGCAATCCGGTCGCAGAACATCGCCGCATGATTGAGGTCGTGAAGAGCTGCGACCACCGTCAACCCCTGCTTGCGCACGAGATCGAGGAGGCCGATCTGATGACCGATATCGAGATGGTTGGTCGGCTCGTCCAGGAGCAGTATCCGGGACTCCTGCGCCAATGCGCGCGCAATGTGCAATCGCTGGCGCTCGCCGCCTGACAGATGGTGCCAGCTCCGTTCGGCCTTATCGGACATATCGACGTCCGAGAGCGCCGTATCGACGATGGCATCATCCTTTTGCGACCAGCCGGAAAGCGGCCCGAGATAGGGTGTTCGTCCGAGTTCAACGGCCTGTCGCGCGGAAATTCGTTCCGTAGTTTCAGCTTGCTGCTCGACAAGTGCCAGTTTTCGGGCAAGTTCGCGGCGACCGAAAGATAAAAGCGGACGGCCTTCCACCATTACGTTGCCACGACGCGGACGGCGTATTCCCGCCAACATCGACAGGAGCGTGCTCTTGCCGGACCCGTTCGGTCCGATGATCCCAAAAAACTCGCCGGAACGCACATCAAATGATGCTCCGCGTACGATCTCGAGACTTCCGGCGCTCCAGTGCAAATCGTTCGCTGAAATGTTCATCGCCCGACCCTCTTCTGTCCAAGAAGGAACGCGAAGGCAGGCGCGCCAAACAGCGCCGTGATAACCCCGATCGGCAAAACCTGTCCGGGAATAACGATACGGGACAGAATGTCGGCGACGATCATGAAGACCGCACCCGTCAACGCCGTCACAGGCAGGAGAATGGCGTGGCGAACTCCGACCAACATGCGCGCGGCGTGCGGAATGACCAACCCGATAAAGCCGATTGAACCGACCAGCGACACCATCACTGCCGTCATCGTGGCCGAAACGCAGATCAATACTGCATAGACACCGCGGACAGGAACACCGAGAGATGCGGCTGCATTCGCGCCGAAGGAAAATGCATCGAGTGCTCGCGCATGCCACAAGCAGACGGCAAGCCCGACCAGGCAGACCGGGAGCGCCAACCAGACATCAGGCCAGCGAACACCGGAGAGGTTTCCAAGCAGCCAGAACATGATGCCGCGCGCCTGTTCGGCGTTTGCGGATTTCGTCACGACGAATGACGTAAGGGCATTAAAGAGCTGCGAGCCCGCGACACCAGCCAGGATGATGGCGCTATTTCCATGTCCCGCCCGAATTGCGAGCAGGCTGACGAGCGTGAAAGCAATGAGAGCGCCGATCAATGCACCGACAGGCATCGTCAGCATCCCAGCCCCGAAACCGAGCAGGGCGACGGCGACAGCCCCGGTGGATGCACCCGCGGAAATGCCGAGGATGTAAGGATCGGCAAGGGGATTACGCAGGAGTGATTGCAACACGGCCCCTGCTAGAGCAAGCGAGGCACCGCAACAGGCAGCCACCACGGCCCGGCTTAATCTGTAACTCCAGACGATCCCCTCATCGAGCGGTTCGAGTGGATAACCCGCATGGAAAACCCGGTTGGCGATGGTTTTGACAACGACATCGAAGGGGATCGACGTCTCACCGATGGCCGCACCTGCAACAAGCGCGGCAATCAGGAGAACAAGTGCGGCAACGGCCGCACTCACTCTGGTTGGATTGAGAAAACCCGGCCTCACTTGGCGAGGCCGGATGCGGCAATCGCCTCAGCCAGCGTCTCGATTCCTTCGATCGTCCGGATCGTCGGGTTCATGGCCTGCGCATCCATGTCGAAGATGTGGCCTTCCTTGACTGCGGGCATGATGCTTGCAACGGGATCGCTGGCAAGGAATTCGCGTTTCACAACGACATCATCTGCGGGGAAGCGACGGCGGTCCATCTTTCCGGCCACGATGATGGTCGGATTAGCCTTGGCCACGGTTTCCCAACCGACGGTCGGCCATTCCTCATCGCTTTCGATGACGTTTTTAATGCCAAGCGCAGACATGATGTAACCCGGGGCACCCTTGCGACCGGCGACATAAGGATCGATATCGAGTTCGGCGCTGGAGAACCAGAAAACGGCAGAAAGCTTTCCTTCAGCCGACGCGAGCTTGGCGCGCGCCGCTTCCTCACGCGTTTTGAGGTCATTGACGATTTCTTCGCCGCGATCCTGAACGTTGAAGATCTTCGCGAGATCGCGAACCTCCTGATAGATCAGATCCATCGTGAAAACTTCGTTTCGCACGCCGTCACCACCACCCGAATTGTCCTTGCCCATGCAGTCGGCAGGAGAGGTGTAGACCGGAATGCCCAGTTCCTCGAATTGCTCGGGGGTTGCAACGACACCTTCTGGGCCGATCTGCCACTGAAATTGTGTCGTCACCAGATCCGGCTTTTTGCCGATCACTGCTTCAAAGCTTGGATCGTTATCTGCCAATCGCTCAATCTTGGCATTGGCGTCCTCGTAGCCTTTCAGGACCGGGCCGATCCACAGAGCCGTACCGGCGACCTTGTCGGAAAGTCCGAGCAGGTAAAGAACTTCCGTTGTACTCTGACCTACGGATACGGTGCGTGTCGGAGCCTGCTTGAAATTGATCTCGCGACCGCAATTGTTGATTGTCAGCGGATAGGTGGTTTCGGCGGCATGTACCGGCTGCGCGAGGGGAAAAACAGCAATGGCAGATGCAAACAAGGTCGCGCCAAAGGACAAAGGTTTAAATTCGAACATGCGTTCTCCAGTCAGTGTGTTTGCGTCGTGTGATGAGAAAAATTGCAAAGCGTCAAAGCGCATTGCGACAAACGTCCGACATTCCTGGAAATGGAGAACAAGACACGGAACACATGTCCGCGCGTGAAGGTATCATAACCTGCTCCTCTTCCGGGCATCCCCGCCCGTAATGATGGTCGTTGTTCTGACGGCAGGTCTCCTGGCTCACGAATATCTATCGTCCACCTACCTTCCCGCATCTCTTCCAGATGCAGTGGCATGACGCCTCAAGCGCCACGAGGATGGACGGTAATCCGCTTACAGTTGCGGGGGCAGCCATGGCATTGAACCGTCAAGCAGGTCCGCACCATGTTCCCTATTAATCCCCTCACCCTTTGGGTTCGAGGAACCGTCGTCCGTTGACATACGCAGCAACGCCCGGTGCGTCAATGCCTTGCCGGCATCCAGATGCTCCGATGAATTGCGTTTCTCTTCTTGGGGGAGAATGGAAAGAAATGTCTTGGCGTCGCGGAGCCTCGAAAATCCGAGCCGACGCCTGCACTTTCAGCGCGAAAAGCCCGACAAACAGGCTTGCAGAGGAATTCGCTAAAAACTACTTAGTAAGTTGAAAACAATCGATCCGGCATTTCAGAGTAAGCCGGTTGCACCCGGGCGGAACAATGCTGACGAAAAAAGGCAAATACGGACTGAAGGCTCTCGTTGATCTGGCACGCCTTCCGCCTGGTGAGACGGCCTTCGTGACCGAGATTGCAACGCGCAACAATATTCCAAAGAAATTCCTCGATACGATCCTTCTGGAATTGCGAAATACCGGCATTCTGCGTTCAAAAAAGGGTCCGAACGGCGGTTATTCGCTGTCGAAAATGCCAAACGAGATCATGATCGGACAGGTCATCCGGACGCTTGATGGCCCCTTGGCACCCATCCGTTGCGCCAGCCGCACCGCTTTCGAAGCATGCGATGACTGTGACGATCCGGATAACTGTCAGGTAAGGTTGTCGATGACAGACGTTCGAGACGCCATCGCAACCATCCTCGACAATATGACACTCGCCCAATTCGTGGAAAAGGACGCCGCAAGCGCTCAATCCATCCCAGCCGGCAAATAACGGCGTAACAGCCTACCGACTGAGCAGGTCACTACCGAGAACAGCGACCGGATGACTTGTGCTGTCTGTCGCGGCGCTTCTCATTCTGGTCATCAATATCTCGAGAGCGGCGGCGCTATGCCGGACGGATTGAACAGTAACATGCTCAGCGCCGACCTGTGCCGCATCGATGATTGCTGCGACACGCGCGATTTGCGCCTTCAACAACTCGGTCCCAAGATAGGCCTCGCCGACTTCAAGCTCTGTGACACCCTCATTTGTCGGGCTGCGTTCAATCAGATCGGATAGGATGCACTGCGTCTGCCCAAGCAGAATTGCCGCGCGCAGCAGGGTTGCGACCGAAATCGGAAGGTTTTCTGCGCCTAAGGTGAGCGGCAAAACGTCATCGACGCGCAGGTCCGTCTCCACGGCAGCGGATCGCCGGTTTTTCACCACGACGAGTACGGGCTGGCGAAGATAATTGAGCGCGGGCATGACGATCCAGTCGACATCGGAACGAACAGACGTCAGCCGCGCATCGGAAACCCAAAATGACAAGTCGTCCCCGAGCAGTACCGGGTGCTCCGGATCAGGAGAATCTCCAACCAGAAAAAATGTCTCTCCAAAACCTGCCCGGGCAAAGAGCGCTCTACGTTGATCTTCACTCCCGGCGTTGCGAACAAACTCCAGAGCTTTGAAGTGATCAGCAAGGCGCCGCGCAACATCAGCATCCGCTTCTGCGATAATCGTTACAACCTGCGCCAAAATATCGTTTGTCACGTCCGCACCACCGAGATCGCTCGGAACAGATAGCGAAAGCAGTCCCGAATGCGACATCGCCTCGTGGACCCGGTCAGCCGTCTCCAGGCCGCATATACGGGCAATTGCGCGCGCTGCGGTCAGGATATCGTCGTCAGCGAAAAGTTGTGGCGGAACGGAGCGTATCTTCTCATTGAACTGCGTAACAGAACCCATGCTCAACTCCCTCAAAAGCTTCAAACACAGATAGCGGGATACTCATCTCGCGCGCAGCGTCACCAGGGCTTAGCCCAGCGCGTGATAGCGACCATTCTGGTAGACAAGCGAGGCACCATTGCCGATCCGGATTGCTTCCACCTTGCCGATGACGATGACATGGCTGTGCCGTTCGATGGCCTCTTCCACCGTGCAATCGATGGCCGCGACGGCGTCTTCTAATATCGGTGCCCCGCTGGCAAGCCTGGTCCACTCCGCGCCGCGATAACGCTCAACGCCCTTCAGGCCACCGATGCCGGCAAACTGGTTTGCAACGAACTGGTGGTGCTCGCCGATGATATTGATGGCAAGGTGGCCAAAGCGTTGAACAATCGGCCACGTCGAGGAAGACCGGTTCAAGGCGACAAGCATTCTTGGAGGATCGACAGACAAGGCAGTGGCCGAGGTCACCGTTGCTCCAGTGCGCAACTCACCCTCACCTGCCGTCACGAGACTGACACCGCCGCCAAGCGCTCTCAGCGCAACCTTCAGACTATCGGCATCGGCGACACGGTCCGAAACGCTCCCCTTTGCAGCCCTGAACTGTTCATCATTTGCGGCAAATTGCACTGTCATGGAAAGCTCCCGAAATCATTTGCATTGTCTAAACAGTTAGCGGGCCGGGCGATTTCTACACAGGCATTCTTTTTCATATTTGATATATTATATGGAATTAATGTTTTAATTGCTGACGACGCGCAGCGTCGCCATGCGCCTGCGCTGCGACGCGAAGCAATCTCCGCGCCGCCAATCGATCATGATCCAGATGCAAGCTTGATGTTGCCGCCATGACCTCCGCCACCGAAGGCCTGTCTAGCGCCAAAGGATGAGCGGATTTGATTTCGCGGCGCGCCGAGACCAATTTCGGGGAACAGCAGTTCCGAAACGCGGTACGCTTCCTCTAGATGAGGGTACCCGGAGGCAATCACAGTGTCGATGCCGAGATCCTGATATTCCCGCAAGCGGGCAGCGACGGTTTTGGGTGAACCGACCAAAGCCGTTCCGGCGCCCGAGCGAACAAGTCCGATACCTGCCCATAAATTTGGAGAGACTTCTAGGCTGTCGCGTCGACCGTTGTGCAAAGCCTGCATGCGCGCCTGGCCAACGGAATCGGATGCCTTGGAAAAGACCTCCTGCGCGGCGGCAATTGTTTCATCGGAAAGTTTTGAAATCAGCCTGCCCGCATCCGCCCACGCTTCTTCGTCGGTCTCTCGCACAATGAAGTGCAGCCGAATTCCGAACGTCACTTCGCGGCCCTGTTTTGCAGCGGCGGCGCGCACCTTGGCGATCTTTTCGCCAACCTGTGCCGGCGGTTCGCCCCAGGTGAGATATTTATCGGTGATGCCTGCAGAAAACTCGATCCCCGCGTCCGACGACCCACCGAAATAAATTGGCGGACGCTCCTGAACGGGCGGCAAGCCCAGTCTTGCATCATGTGCCTTGATGTATTTTCCGTCGAGATTGGCTTTGCCGGTTTCAATCAGTGAATTGAAAACCTCGAAAAATTCTCCAGCATGATCGTAACGCTCGTCATGCGGCAAGAAGATACCGTCACCCGCCAGTTCCTGCGAACTTCCGCCCACAACAATGTTGAGCAACAAACGCCCGCGAGAGACGCGATCGAGCGTGGATGCCATACGTGCATAATAGGCTGGTGAAGCGACACCCGGCCTTATGGCAACGAGAAACTTCAGTTTTTCCGTATGGGCAGCGAGATTGGCTGCGAGAATGAACGATTCTTCGCAGGCAACGCCCGTTGGAATGAGTCCGCCGGAATAACCGAGGCGATCGGCAGCCTGGGCAATTTCCTTGAAATAGTCGGGATCCGCAGGGCGTGAGAGGTCGTCCGAGCCAAGATAACTCCCGTCACCCGAGGAAGGTATGAACCAAAGAAAATCGAGCGGCTTATCTGTCTTGCTCATTGAGAAACCTCTGCAGTTTGCCCGGCTGGGCTTCCTAGACCGAGGTAAAAGGGTAGCCATTTCTCCGAGGCATTTAAGAAATTTTGTTCCAATTTGCGATCAGGAGAGAGAGTTTCTCTCTACACAAGGATGTAATCACGTCGAGCGCGGCACGACGGGTGCGAAGCCGATCCCGCCTGTCCCACCCTGTTTGACTAGAGCACCGGGTGGAAGCCGAACGTCGCAAATGCGATTTCGGAGATCTCTTTCCTCTCCAGCTCCAGATCGGTTTTCTCCGGCTCCTTTTCCAAGTCTCCGGTGACTGGCACGTCAAAATCCGGCGATGGCCTCGAAGGAGCGTTACGGGTCGAGCCAATGAAATCGAACGCAAATGATTGCAGTGCTTGCAGCATGGTCAGCCTCCAGCAACGAGATCGTCATATCGTTAAGTGAAAGGCCCGGACCGTCAAGATTTTCCACTAAATCACTATTCTATTTTCGCGTTCGCACACGATGGTTTCAACCCGGAAAATTCGCAGCCGTGGAAGACGGTTTCAAACGGGTGAAAGCAACCAAATTCACGTCCTATGGCAACGCAAAACGACGTTTGAGGATAAGGCCACAAAAGGCGCCAAGACCGCAAAAGAGTAAGAACACCCAGCCGGACAAGGCGCCCGCGTGAATGCCTGATAGCAATACGCCAATGGTGCACCCCAACGCGGTCATCCCACCCCAGCCCATCAGCACACCGCCGACAAATCGGGTCGCCAACCCACCTAGAGATGGCCATGATGGCTTGAACTTCTCCGAAACCAATGCGGAGGCGAGACTTGCAACAATAAGCCCAATGACGAATACGCCGTTTGGAGAAAGCAGCGTGGTTTTGACCGCGCTTATGCAACCCCGCACCGTATCGAGCCCAGCCAGCGTTTCGGACATCCAGCCTTGCTGGGTGGAAACGGTTCTAACAATGCTTCCCAACTCAGCCGTGACGCCAATGGGTGCAAGCCGAAAATACGAGAATGCGCTGATCGTGGCGACGAGGATGCCGGTGACGACAGGGGGCCAGCGGGCGATGAACACCCGTGTCAGTGCCTGATGCAACTTTGCGTCTGCCGCCTTTTCGGGCGGGATCTCGTTGTTGTTATCCGCGTAAAGAACAAGGGCAATCAGGATCGCGAGTACGCAAAACGACACAATAAACGCTGGACCGTAGCCCAGGTAGTGCGGCAGCCACACAGGAATGTCGTCGTACACAGCCAGGCTGTAGAGAAAATTCCAACTGAGGAACGCCACGAAAAAACCGACGGCCGCACCGGCAAGCGCGAAAATCGATCCAAAGGCACCCTCCCCGAGACGATAAAAATGACCGGAGAGGCATGAGCCCGACAAAGCGGCGCCCAGACCGAAAATCGATGCGGAAACCGCGAGCACCCAGCCGACGGGACCAACATGAGCGTTGGGCGGCAAACGGCCCGGCTGCGGAACAGGGACCCAGGCCATCATGACAATCTGGTAGAACGCGACCCCTGCAATCAAGGCTACAAAAATCGCGACAAGTCCATCAGATCGCCTGTTTTCGACGAAATCGCGAAAATTGCAAAGAAAACAAAAGCGACCGCGCTGCAGGACAATGCCGAAGGCTGCCCCGGCAAGCAGCGCAAACCCCAATTGACGCCCGTCTACCAGCATGGAAACGCCGTAGAAGGTAAGAGCCAGTAAAGCTATCAGGGCAATGCCTGCCCAGCGATGGAAGCGTAAATTCATGAGATGCCAGGCAAATCTTTCAATTAACATCGCCAGCACGCCTAACGCGGCGTGCTGGTCGTGGATGGGATATGATCAGTGGTTATTTGCCGGTCCAGACGGTTCCAGTCGGGTTGCTGATCGGGACGCCGACGGCATTGCCGTATTCCGTCCATGAGCCGTCGTAGTTGCGGACATCGTATCCAAGTATTTTCTTCAGGGCGAACCAGGTGTGGCTCGATCGCTCACCAATACGGCAATATGTGATGACCGGAGCTGTACCGTCGATGCCCTTTTCGGCATAAATCGCCTTGATTTCTTCAGCCGATTTGAACGTTCCGTCCTTGTTGACGATGGTGCCCCATGGGACATTCACCGCGCCTGGAATATGGCCCGCCCGCACTGACAGCTCCTTGACGCCATCGGGCGCAAAGATTTTGCCGGAATACTCATCTGCCGAGCGGATATCGACGAGCTTGATATTGTGCTTGCCCTCAGCCACAGCGACGACATCGATAAAGCGGGCGCGAACCGACGGGTCGCTGTCCTTCAACGTCAGTGTTGTTGCCGTCGTTTTTGGCGCGGAGGTATCCAGAGGCAGACCCTCAGCCTCCCAAAGCTTACGACCACCGTCCAGAAGCTTCACCCGATCGCCCAGACCATAGGTTTCGAAGATCCATGCTCCCCAGGCTGCGAACCAGTTGTTGTTATCGCCGTACAAGACAATCGTTGTATCATCGCCGATACCGGCCTGCTGCAACAGGCTCTGGAAATGCTCCCGAGAGGCTATATCGCGACGTTCCTTGTCGACGAGATCGGTGTGCCAGTTCAGATTGGTCGCGCCGGGAATATGGCCACGCTCGTAAACGCCGGTGTCGACACTGACTTCGAAAACCTTGACCTTCGGATTTTCCAGATTTTGCTTTAGCCAGTCCGCGGTAACCAGCGCGTCCGACGCATTGGCCGATGCCAGACCGACCGTTGAAAGCAACAATCCCCCGAATACGGACGCCAGCAACTTGATATTGGACATTTCCCTACCCCTTCCTGATTTGATGACAATGGCAAGGTAAGAAGAAAGCGGAGGCACGCGAAGAAACCATTTTCCATATTATCGATAGGAAAAGAATAACTAGATCAAAAACAATCAAAAGGTGAATATGAATGCCCTATGGCAATTTATTCCCACAAAAACCTCCATAGGTTGCATATCACACCAGCATCAAACATCCTCCAGCGGTTTAAACCGTTGGCTCAGTATTTTTATCGTGGCAGAGCCTCGATATAGGCGCGATATGCGGGCGGTAGTGCATGGCGGTCGCGCCCAAGAACTGGAATGTTTTCGACAGGCAGGCTCTTCAATCTGTCGAGCAATCCATAGCCCTGCGACCAGCGTCCGAAGCCGCTGGCAATGTTGATATGCCCGACATCGCCAAGATTAAGGAGATCGCTGCCCCAGGCGGCGCTTGTTGATGCCAGCTCTTCCGGCTCCATGTAGGGGTCAGACATGCTACCGACGACGAGGCTCGGAAACGGGAGCGGGTCGGTCGGAAACTCGCCAAACCGCACGATGCATGGATGGAGCGCCTCAACCTTTTGAAGGTGGGCGGGTGCGACTAACAACGCAGCCTTTATTTTGGCAGCAAGGGGACGCGCAGCCATATTGGCAACCAACAGGCAACCAAGACTATGGGCAACGATGTAGGCGCCGTCACTTGCCGCGATCGCATCCTCCAGCCTCACCAGCCAGTCCTCTAGGACCGGACACTGCCAATTGTCCTGATCGACCAAGCTCGCGTCCGAATGATCCAGCAGCCAGTGCCGCTGCCAATGTCCTTCATCCGAACCATTGAGGCCAGGCACGATCAAGGTGGTACACATGTTTGCTCCGTGGATTGCTTGCGTCCCACAGCCAAGATGATGAATTCCACTATTTTAGTCGACTATTACATTTTCATGCGCCCGAGAGATCGGGAAAAAAGCATCCATTCATTTTCAAAAGCATGAAAAAAGCATCGCTTCAGATTTCTGCGATGAGCGAAACCGGCAAACTAAGTGTGATATCTCCCAGTCGGCGAGACGCTTGCAAGGCGCCTGAAGGCGCCTGCAAGCTCCAATCATGTTAGCGAACTGTATGACGCACTTCAGCGGGGTTTTCGGCCGCGCTTTTCCTGATCAGTTCGCGACCAATGATCGTACGGATCATATGGCTCTGCGGCGCATGTGCTCTTGCAGTGATCGCATCCCGGTGATGGCGCTCCAGATGATAATCCCGGCGCAGACCGCGATTGCCGCCAAGCTCCAGTGCAAGATCGGTGATCGTTACCGCATTCTCGATGACCACATGGCGTACGGCCAGTGCATCGGTTCCAACATTTTTCTTGTCATCAATGTCGCGGCCGACGGAGACCAGGAGGCGTCTGTTCGCGGCAATCAACACCTCGATTTGCCCGAGCGCTTCCTGAATTCTCGGGATTGATGAAAGTGGTGCGCCGAGGCTCGCCGGCACATGGCCGGTCAGATGCTTTATCAGATCATTGCGGGCTGAGACGGCGACGCCATGGTAGACAGCCGCCAGCAGGACAAAAAAGTTATACCCGTCGACCTCATCCCGACGAAGAGGCTCACTCGCCGGATGCTCGGCAACGACGTTTTCCAGAGGCACGCGGACGTCATTTAAAAGCAAGTCATCACTCGCGGTCGCAAACATGCCCGTCGCGTCCCAGGCCTTCTCACGGCCGATACCATCGAGGTCCAGAGGAACCAGCAACTGGATCAGTCGCGGTGTCTCCTCAACCGTCGTCGCCAGAACGATCGCCCATTTCAGACCAGGTAGCCCGGTTACGAAACTCTTGCGACCGTTGACGACCCAGGCGTCTCCGTCGATGCGCGCGACCGTCTCTGGCAATCCACCGTGGGCTGGAGAACCAATGCCTGGCTCGGCCTGTGCATTATTGAGCAAAGCCGGTCCGGAAAGATTTGCCGTCAAGACTTTGGCAGCAAGAACATCAGGCCACTTGCCGCGGCGGATGCTGCCGTGAACACTATAATGCATCGCAAGAACAAGGGCGGTAGAGGGGTCACCTTCAGCAATCGCAGCGATGACAGCCTGGGCTGTCTCGATCCCTTCGCCCCACCCCCCGGTTTCTTTAGACTGGATCAGGCTGAGAAGGCCTGACCTGAAAAGCTCGACAAAATTCTCTGCAGGAAATTCCCCCGTCCTGTCGTGAGCGGCCGCGGTCGTACCGAAGCCCTCAGCAAGCGATCTGGCAAGATCGATCGGGTCTAAAGTGGGCCTTTGTGACGGCGCCACAGCGGAAATCAGGGCCGTCATGCAACTGCCCTTTCATTCGCCGGAACAAAACGGTCATCGATCCAGGTGTGAATGTCGAAATTGTCATCAAGAAAACCCCATTCGTGCAGGAAATCCTTGTAGTGGCTGATGGCCGTTACGAGCTCCTTGTCGAGGCCAAGGCCAAGATGGCGATGAACATCGGAGCCGTTGGCAGCCAGAACCTGTTCTTCAGTCGCACCGGCTTCGCGCGCGATGAAGCGTCTTGTCTCTTCCGGGTGCTCTTCTGCCCAGATAGACGCCTTACGGATTGCGTCAACCAGCAGCTCGACAAGATCCGGACGTTCATCGGCCAGGCGAGCATCAACGGTCAGAACCCTCGGCGAACCCGAATTGATACGGATTTTCGGGTCGGGATGAAACCCGAACTCAATCACCTCGACGGCGCCAATCAGATTTGCTGCAGAGACACCGGCCGTCCCTTTGACAAAGATCGCATCGACCTCCCCGCGCAAGAGTGCAGCGATCTCCTCTCCAAACGATTGTCGGCGCTTCAGACCGAACAGCGAAGGTCCCTCCTGCGTTTCCAACACGGAATGGTCCTGGACGATATCGATGAGCTCAACATCGCCGATCCGCAAACCTCCAAGAGACAAGGCCGAGACGATGCCCTTCAGCGCCGTTGCCCGCATGAAATCGACAATGCCCTCCGGCCTGCGGGGTACGCCAACGCGGCGTCCCGCTAGATCAGCAATCGTTCGAATACCTGTTTGCGGCAGCGCAATGATTGCCTGAAACTCGTCCGTCCATGTAATGCCGACAAGACGGGTATCGCGTCCTTCCGATCGGGCGCGGATAGGCGGAACGTTGCCACCGTGCCTGAATGACCATTCCAGCGTGTGGTTGAAATGGCTTTGCCTGATGGAACGATCCGGCGAATCGATGATCGATTTCAGGGCAATACCGACATCGCCAAAGGTTTTTTCGAGATAACCGAGCTGGACGGCCAGACCGACCGGGGTCGGAACCGGGCAGCGCGTATACCAGATTTCAGATAGTGGAGTGCTCATCGCTTGACCCTTCATGACAGGCGGAACATCGACAGTGTCTGATGTCCGCGAATAGACCATTTACTGAAGGCCCGCCGTTACCGGGCGGGCGATATTGCTGTTGAGCTCAGGACGCAACGATGTGCGCAAAGGCAAGGCTTCCTGAGACCCCTTCGGCCCCGACCGTGTGGCCCGATATCCGTTTGTTGAAGATGGTAATCTCAGGGGCCGCGACGATATCGATAGCAGGGACATCCTCGATCAGGATCTGCTGGATCTCTTTCCACTGGGCAACGCGTTTGTCCGGATCAATTTCGACCGCCGCCGCTTCCAGCAGGGCATCAACCTTCGGGTTGCTGTAGGCTGCACCATTGGAAAATGGCACGCCCTTCTTGAAGTTCTTTGACCAATAAAGACGCTGAACACCAACCGTCGGATCAAACAGGTTGCTCATGCCCTCATAGGCAAAATCGAAATCGCGATCGGTGTAGATGCGTTTCGTATAGGTCGCGAAGTCCTGGGTACGCACCGTGACATCAATGCCGACCTTCGCCAAAGCCTGACGGATATAATCCGCTCCGCGCGGATAAGCCTCGGTACTCGGAACGTAATCCAGATTGAGCTTGAAGCGAATGCCGTTCGCGTCTCGTTTGTAGCCTGCGTCATCCAGCAGAGCTTCCGCAGTCTTGAGATCGATCGGATATGTTTTCAGATCGTCGACAAACCATCGCGTCAGCTTTGGGTTGATGGGCCCGGTGATCGGCGATCCGTATCCGTAATTGACAGTATTGAAGATGACGTTGCGATCAATCACATGGGCAAACGCGCGACGGACGCGCACGTCCTTGAACACCTCTTTCTCGAGATTGAATTCAACGCGGCTGATGGAATTTGAGTACTGATAACCATTGGTCTCAAAGGCCAGGTCCGGCAATTCCTTCAGGCGATCAAGGTCGCTGTAGGCCACCGGTGTGCTTGGCGCGAGATCGATCTCGCCAGTTTCGATCGCAATGGCTCGGGCGGCCGCATCGGGAATGAAACGAACGATAAGCTGATCCAGATAGGGGCGTGGCGCATCCCAATAGTCTGGATTGCGCTCATAAACGACATGGCTGCCACGCACCCACGCCTTGAATTTAAACGCTCCCGTGCCGATTGGTGCCAGATTGACCGGGTTTTCGGTCACCTTCGTTCCTTCATAGAGATGCTTGGGCACGATCGGCGTTTCCGCAGCGGCGAGCGCGGTGATCAGGTAGGGTGCGGGCTTCGATAGAACCAAGACTGCCGTCAGCTCGTCCGGAGTTTCCACATCCGTCAAATTCAGGAACGTGTTGCGTCCGCGCGGATGGACCTCCTTGAGGGTGCGGATTGAGAACGCGACATCGGCAGCGGTAAACGGCTTGCCATCATGCCACTTTACACCAGACCTAAGATTGAAGGTGTATCGCAGGCCATCGTCACTGATCGCCCAGGACTTCGCAAGAAGTGGTTGGGGGTTGAGGTCGAAGTCGTAGGTCAAAAGCCCCTCGGTGACCTTCGGCGATACATAGACGGAGTTGTAGGCGGTGTGGGCGATCGTTGTCAGAACAGGTGGCTCGGATGATATCAGCAACGTCGCCGTGCCGCCGCGTGCCGGCTCAGCGGCCCCCACCTTCCAACCCGACAGTGATGCCGCGCCGAGCGCGACCGATGCCAGAAGGAAACTCCGTCTCGTCGTGCGATTGAAATCAGTCATGCGATATCCTCTCCTTTTGAGCGGTAAAAACCGGCAAACCAAACGCTGGCGCATTGAGAGAAGTTTCTTTCGTCATTGAGAGCCGGTGCGCCAAAAAACGCTACAATTCCCATTTTATAGAAATTATCTTTTCTAATGCGGGTTATTTTCTGTAATTTACGGAAAATAATTCCATTACTCTTTGACAAATTCCATAAAATTAGTCAACTAATGACGCACTCCAGATGGAGCATGAGCGACTTGGACGGTTACGGATGGGAGCCGATGTCAAATTCGAAACGGATTTTCTCTCAGGCACGTCGTGTCGCCATTCAGGCGGTTCCGACAGTCCTTGGAATTGTCATTCTGAACTTCTTTCTGCTGCAACTCGCACCGGGCGACGCAGCCGATGTCCTCGCTGCCGAAGCTGGTTCGGCGACGGTGGAGACCATGGCCGAAATCCGCTCGCGCTTCGGACTGGATCTGCCTGTTCTTCATCAGCTGATGAACTATCTGGGCAATCTGGCGCAGTTCAGCCTCGGTTATTCTCCGCGCTACGGCATGCCTGTTGCAGATCTTATCGGCCAGAGACTACCCGGGACCCTTGCGCTGATGGGCGCAGCACTCGGAATCGCCATTGTCGCAGGCGTATTCCTTGGTGCGATCATGGCGCTTTTCTCCGGCAAGCTGCCAGACCGGATTATCTCGATCGGATCGCTGATCTTCTATTCCGTACCGGGGTTCTGGATCGGGTTGATGCTGATCCTGACATTTTCGGTAAAGCTCGGCTGGCTTCCGTCGGGCGGGGACAGCACGATTGGTAGCAGTCTCACAGGCTTTGATGCGGTCGTCGACAGAGCCCGCTATATCGTCCTACCGGCTTTGTCGCTCGCCTTATATTTTCTGGCGATCTATGCGCGGCTGACCCGTGCCGCGATGCTGGAGGTCAAATCACAGGATTACGTCCGCACGGCACGCGCGAAGGGTGTTTCGCCCTGGCGGCTGACAATTCGCCATATCCTGCGCAATGCACTCATTCCAATCACCACGATGGCCGGCATGCATATTGGCGGCCTGCTTGGCGGTGCCGTCGTCGTCGAGACAGTGTTCAGTTGGCCAGGCCTCGGTCGGTTGGCGTTCGAAGCCGTCATGGCCCGAGACTTCAGTGTCCTGCTTGGCATCCTGCTCCTGTCCTCTCTGGTCGTCATCATCGTTAATGCAGCCGTGGACCTTCTGCAGGCATGGCTAGACCCCCGCATTGGAGAAAGCCGATGAGTTCCACGAACACCACCGCGCTCCTGCACGCTCCCGAGATCACCGCTCAGGTAAAGGCCGGCACGCTCGACACCCAAAACGCCTTGCCCCCCAAGGACGACAAAACCTGGCCTTACCTTCATGCCCCTGACGCCCTGTCGGCCAGGACCGCATCGGTACCGCGCAGAGGATTGCGTCGTGAAATCAAGGTGTTCCTGAAAAACCCGAATGCGATTGTCGGGTTGCTCTTCCTTGCGACCGTAATCGTCACCGCACTTCTCGCCCCGCTTCTCTATCCCGGCGATCCCCTGGAGATGGTATCGCGTCCGTTCCTTTGGCCCGGTCAGAACGGAGCCTATCCGCTTGGCACGGATTCCATGGGCCGCGATGTGCTGGCCGGGATTGTACATGGTGCACGCATCTCTTTGACCGTCGGCGTCGTTGCCACGCTGATCGGGCTCACGATCGGCATTTCGGTCGGCGCCTTTGCCGGATATTTCGGCGGCGTCATCGATGACGTCCTCGTCAAGCTGATCGAAATCTTCCAGACATTGCCAAATTTTGTACTGCTCGTTGTACTTGTCGCCATTGCCCAGCCATCAGTGACGACGGTGACTTCCGCAATAGGCATCATTACCTGGCCCTTGGTCGCCCGGCTGACGCGCGCCGAATTCCGCGCAATCCGCGAAAAAGATTACGTCCTAGCGGCCCGCAGTCTGGGATACGGACACGTGCGGATTGTCTTTACCGAAATCCTGCCCAATGCCCTGCCTCCCATCATCGTGACGTCGTCGGTCATGGTCGCCGGTGCTATCCTGATGGAAGCAGCACTGTCCTTTATGGGCCTCGGCGATCCCAACCGTGTCTCCTGGGGTTCGATGATCGGATCCGGACGCGACGTGATCAGAACCGCCTGGTACCTCACCGCACTGCCGGGCCTTGCGATCGTCTTCACCGTCATATCGCTGAACCTCATCAGTGACGGGCTTAACGACGCCCTCAACCCACGCTTTTCGGAGGAACGCAGTTGACCCCTTTGGTGGAAGTCCAGGATCTGTCCGTTGGCTTTGGTACGGCACAGCCCGTAAAAGGTGTGAGCTTCAAGGTGCACTCCGGTGAGATGCTGGCAATCGTTGGCGAAAGCGGCTCAGGCAAGTCCCTGACGGCCCTCTCTCTGATTGGACTGTTGCCATCGAACGCAAAGACCGGTGGCCGCATTTTACTGGAAGGTAAGGATCTTTTACCCCTTTCCGAGCGCCGCTGGCGGTCTATTCGCGGCCGAGACATCGGCATGATCTTTCAGGAGCCGATGACCTCGCTCAACCCTGTGCTGACAGTTGGCGAACAGATCATTGAGGTCCTGCGCATCCACGAGCGCATCAATAAGCACGAGGCACGCAAACGGGCAATCGAACTCCTGGAACTCGTCAACATTCCTGAAGCGCGACGCCGTGTCGACGACTACCCGCATCAGCTTTCAGGGGGCATGCGCCAGCGTGTGATGATCGCCATCGGCGTCGCCTGCAACCCTAAACTGCTGATCGCCGATGAAGCGACAACAGCGCTCGATGTCACGATACAGGCACAAATCCTCCAGCTCCTCGACAATCTTCGACGCGACCTCAACATGGCCGTCGTGCTTATCACACACGACCTCGGCATCGTCGCACAATGGGCTGATCGGGTTATGGTGATGTATGCGGGACGAAAGGTGGAAGAGGGCTTGCCGGAGCCCGTGTTTTCCCATCCCTATCATCCCTATACGCGGGGATTGCTTGCCGCCTCGCCAAGAGCAGAGGACGGACAACACTACCGGGATGGTCCACTGATCGAAATCCCCGGGTCCATCGTCTCCGCAACGGGTGAACGAGGCTGCGCCTTCCGTCCGCGCTGTCCGGACGCCCGCGGTTTCTGCGGGCAGTTTGTTCCCCCGCTCCGCTCCATTTCCGAAGGGCGTTATGCCGCCTGCCCGTTTGTATCCGAAATTTCAGGGGAGGTCTCCGATGGCGCTTTTGTCAGTGCATAAACTGTCCACCGAATATGCTGGAGGGCGCGGAACGGTTCGCGCCGTCGATGACGTCTCCCTGGAGATAGAGGCCGGTGAAACCGTTGCGCTGGTGGGAGAATCCGGCTGCGGCAAGTCTTCGCTCGGCAAATCTTTGATGCGCCTTGTTGAACCGTCCTCGGGACAGGTCGTGTTCAATGGCGCCGACGTAACGGCGATGTCATCGACTGAACTGCGTGGCATCCGCCGGCGCATACAAATGATCTTTCAGGACCCATTCGCCTCTCTCAATCCTCGCCAGACAGTCCGCACGATCCTTACTGGCCCACTGAAAGTGCACGGCATCGGCGACAGGCAGCAACAACAGGAAATTGTCGAGGCAATCGTCGCGCAGGTCGGTTTGCCCGAGGATTCCCTCGATCGTTATCCGCACGAATTTTCCGGCGGTCAGCGTCAGCGCATTGGGATCGCCCGTGCCCTGATCCTAGAACCTGAACTGGTCGTCTGTGACGAACCGGTTTCCGCGCTCGATCTATCGATCCAGGCACAAATTCTCAACCTTCTGGTAGAGATGAAGAACCGGCTGTCGCTGTCCTACCTCTTCGTCTCGCACGACCTGTCCGTGGTCCGTTATTTTTCCGATCGTGTGCTCGTCATGTATCTTGGAAAAATTGTTGAGAGCGCACCGACTGCGGAATTGTGGGCTGCACCTCGCCACCCCTACACCCGTGCCTTGCTGGCTGCCGTCCCAGACCCTTCACGTCGCAAACAGGCCGCACCGATTTCTGGTGATCTTCCAAGTCCTCACAACCCGCCATCAGGCTGTCGCTTCCACACCCGGTGTCCATTGGCGAGCGACCTCTGTCGCGACAAGGCACCCGAATACCAGTTCTTCGGCAAGAACCACGCTGTGGCTTGCCATCACGCACAATAACCTCAAGGAGTACTTACCAATGGTCGACTATCGTTATCTCGGGCGCAGCGCGCTGAAAGTTTCACCGCTGAGCTTAGGCACCATGATGTTTGGCGGCCCGACACCGGACGAGACTGCATTCCGGATCATCGACAAAGCCCGTGAACAAGGCATCAACTTCATCGACACGGCGGATGTCTATCACGACGGAAAGTCCGAGGAAGTTGTGGGCCGTGGCATCAAGGCACATCGCGATCATTGGGTGCTGGCGACGAAATTCGTCAACTCGCACACCAAGGGCCCGAACCTTGGCGGCCATTCGCGTAAATGGGTCATCGAAACAGTTGAGAACTCCCTGCGGCGTCTCAATACCGATTACATCGATATCCTCTATTTCCACCGCGCCGTATTCGATGCTCCGCTGGAAGAGCCGGTTCGTGCCATCGCCGACCTGATCCGCGCCGGCAAGTTGCGCTACTTCGGTGTTTCGAATTTCCGTGGCTGGCGTATCGCGGAAATATCGCACCTCGCAGATCAGCTTGGCATCGATCGCCCTGTCGCCAGCCAGCCGCTTTACAACATCGTCAACCGCACGGCGGAAGCCGAGCAACTGCCGGCCGCCCATCATTATGGTCTCGGCGTCGTTTCCTACTCGCCACTGGCGCGTGGCGTTCTGACCGGCAAATACCAGCCTGGTCAGGAGCCTGGCGCCGACACACGTGTTGGCCGTGGCGACAAGCGCGTCCTGGAAACGGAATGGCGTCCAGAATCTGTTGAAATCGCCCAGAAGGTTGCAGCGCATGCCGCCGCCAAGGGCGTCTCCGCGGCGGACTTCGCGCTTGCATGGGTGCTGAACAACAAGTTCGTCACCGCCGCCATCACGGGCCCCCGCACCGAGGAACATTGGGACAATTACGTTCGCGCCCTCGACGTCACGATCGATGCCGACGATGAGGCACTGGTCGACAGCCTGGTCACGACTGGTCACCCCTCGACACCCGGCTTTAACGATCCAAGTCACCCGGTTGAAGGTCGCGCTCCGCGCAATCTGGCACCCGTGACACGCCCGGCTGTAAAGCCCCGCGCCGTCGCGTGACAACAGGCCTGCGGCAGGAAACGTGCCGCAGGCTTTCCCATTTTTCAAGGAATAGCGCGATGTCCAAGACCAATATAGTGACGACCGGCCCTGCTTCCCCCTCCGAGGTGCCGAGCCGCGACGAAATCCTGGAGAGGGCGAAGGAAATCGCTGATTACGCGGCCAAGAATGCTGCATTGCGTGAACGGGAGCGGGTTCTGCCGTTCGATGTTTTCAAGCTGATCAAGGACGCAAAACTCGGAACTCTACGTATCCCGGAAGCCAAAGGCGGACCCGGCGGATCTATCTCCGACTACATTGAGGTACTGATGATCCTTGGGGAGGCGGACAGCAATATTCCTCATGCGCTTCGCAGCCATTTCAACTTCACTGAACATCTCGCCCTCACTCCCGTCGAACTCGAAGATCGCCGGCACCTCGAAAACGTTCTGGCAGGCAAGCTTTTCGCGGGGGCAAGCACGGAACAGGGCACCAAACGACCGGGGGAAATCACCACACAACTGAGTACCGATGGCGATCGCTACAGGCTGAATGGCAGGAAGTGGTACGCGACCGGCACAGCGTTTGCAGACTTCGGCACCTTCAGTGCTGTCGATGAACAGGGCGACCCGATTGGTGTCTTGATACCCCTAGACCGCGAGGGCATCACAATCCTGGACGACTGGGACAGCATGGGCCAGAGGATGACTGCAAGTGGTGGCGTTCGCCTCGATAATGTGGAGGTACTACCGCACGAACTTACGACACGGCGGCTTTCCAGCCAGGTCGGGCGTCACTCATCTGCCCTGCGTCAGCTTCATCTGGCCGCATCGGCAACCGGTGCTGTTCAAGGCGCGGTCAATGATGGCATTGATTACGTTCTCAAGCAGGCTCGCACTACCCTTCACAGCTCAGCCGAGATTGCCAGCCAGGACCCGTTCGTTCAAAAAACTGTCGGTGAACTGAGTGCTGGCGCTTTTGCCGTCAAAACACTCATTCGGGAAGCTGCACGAACACTCGACAAGACAGCTGCCGCGTTTGCCGCAGGCGACGAAGAGGCAATCGAAGCCGCATTGCTGGAAGGCTCACTTGCAACGGCGCGCACGCAGATTATTGCCTCCCAGATTTCCCTGAACGTGGCGACAAGCCTATTTGAACTTGGCGGCGGCTCGGCAACCTCGGCGGAACGGAACTTCGACCGGCACTGGCGAAATATCCGCACCGTCTACAATCACAATCCGCTGCTGCACAAGGCGCGCGTGGTTGGAGATTACTTTCTGAACGGCACCACAACGCATCTTAGGGAAGGCCGGGTTTTCTGACGCCGGCGAAGAGTAAAGCCCATGCCAACAGAACTCGCCTCCTCCTCCAACACAGTCGCAGCTCTGCGGCTGCCAACCCTTTCCCGATTGCCGCCGCTGACAGCTTTGCGAGCCTTTGTCGTCGCCGCCAGACATGCGAGCTTCGCGCGCGCCGCCGATGAGCTGCATGTATCGACGACCGCAATTGGGCAACAGGTCCGCATCCTCGAAGGCCACCTCGGCCAGTCCCTGTTCAACCGCCAGCGTGGAGAACTCAGGCTGACAGATGCAGGGGCTGCTCTTTATCCTGGCCTGGCAAACGCTTTCGACACAATGATCGACAGCATTTCCGATCTGTTGCGTTCGGGCTCCAGACCAAGGCTTCGTATGCTCGTCTGTCCGTCCTTGGCGGCACGCTGGCTTGCACCTCGGCTTGGCAACATCAGCGAAGCTCTGGGCGATGTTGAGCTCTCGGTTGAAACAACCGTGAACGGGCCGCTTGGCCTGCAGCAACTTGATGATGTCGACTGTGCCATCGTCGCAAGCGATGAACGTATCCCGGGCTTCACCTATGAGCCGCTTTTCGATGATGCGGTCATTGCGATCTGTGCTGCGGATTTCGCATTGCGCCACCAGCTAGCCGGTGAGCCCGAAAGACTAAAGCGCAATTCTATTCCGATACTGCACGGCGCCGACCCCGATCCTGTATTTGAATGGCCACATTGGTTGCGCGCTAACGGCATCCATTCCCGCATACCCACGACGGGTCCGCGCTTTACCCACCCGCAGGTTCTCATTGAAGCAGCCGCTGCTGGCCATGGCATTGCGCTTGTACGATATTCTCTTGTGGCCGGAGACCTGAAGACGGGCCGCCTAGTTTCTCCATTCGGCACGCCACAGCCTACGGTCAATCGTTATCATCTCATCGCAAGCCATGAGAGGCGGCGGCAGCCAGAAATAACCTCACTCATCGCTATGCTGCGCGAGGATGTCCCCTCTTTTGCCACCGCCGCCTGACGCGCCCGTCCCACTTCAGGCGCGAATTCTGCTTGTTTCATTGATGGTGTGGATGTTCTGCGGCCGTGGCAGGCCATAGTGGTCGCGAAGCGTGTCACCGGAATAGTCGGCGCGAAACAGTCCACGCTTTCTCAGAAGTGGCACAACCTCATCAATGAAGATATCAAATCCGCCCGTGAGCCACGGCGGCATGATATTGAAGCCATCGGCAGCTCCTTCCCGGAACCAGGTCTCGATCCAGTCGGCGACCTGTTCTGGGGTTCCTGCAATGACCTTGTGGCCGCGACCGCCAGCAAGCCGGTGGAGCAGTTGCCGAATGGTCGGGTTTTCACGATCGATCACATCAAGCACCAGTTGATGCCGGCTGCTGTCTGCACGGGCTCTCGTCGCTTCTACAGCCTCGCTTGGTAGTGGCTTGTCGAGATCGGCATCACCAAGATCGATACCTGTGATCCTGGTCAGTTGTGTCAGCGAAAAAGCGGGCTGGATGAGATCGTTGAACTCGGCTTCGAGCTTTTTCGCATCTGTTTCCGTACCGGCAATAAAAGGACTGATCCCCGGCAGGACCTTCACATGGGCCGGATTGCGACCAGCACTCGCAACCCTCTTCTTGATATCCGAATAGAATGCCTTTGCGCTTTCAATTGTCTGATGCGCGGTGAAGATCGCTTCGGCATATTGGGCGGCAAACCCGCGCCCGTCATCGGAGGAGCCAGCCTGTACATAGACTGGCCGACCCTGCGGCGAACGCGACACATTCAGCGCACCCTGGACACGATAGAACTCGCCTTCGTGATTGGCGGGGTGAATACGATCGGTATCGGCGAAAAGCCCGCTTTCTTTGTCGGCAACAATAGCGTCGTCTTCCCAACTGTCCCATAGCTTGGTTACGACATCAACGAACTCGCTCGCCTGTCGATATCGATCCGCATGCGACGGGTGTTTTTCAAGGTTAAAGTTTGCGGCGGCCGCATCCACTGACGTGGTCACGATGTTCCAGCCGACACGACCGCCACTGATGTGATCGACGGATGCAAACAGGCGCGCAAGGTTATAGGGCTCATAATAGGTCGTGGACGCGGTTGCGATAAACCCGATCTTCTCCGTGACAGCCGAAAGGGCGGCCAGCATAGTGATTGGCTCCAGCCGGTGTTTCGCGGAGTATCTGATATTCCCGTCGAGAACTGGCGCATCGGCAAAGAATATCGCATCGAGCTTTGCCGCTTCAGCACGCCTTGCGATATCCTGATAAAGCCGGATATCGGTGACGCGATGCGGTTCGGACTGCGGATGCCGCCACGCAGCCTCATGATGGCCGCCGGGATAAACAAATGCGTTGAGTACGAGTTTTTCGGACGATCTTGCCATGAGATCCTCATCCTTTTGCCGTTTGCGGAAAAATGTGGCGCGTCCGGACAATCCGACGCGCCGCAGTCATCAGGCTTCTTTTGCGAGCCAGGCTTTGGCGAGATTGCCGCTTAAGCCCTCTGCACCAACGGCGTAGTCCTTGACCTTGACGTTTCCGACCACCGGCTGAACAGGAGATACGAGGTTGATGACCGGCAGATCCTTTGCAACGATGGCTTGGAATTCCTTGAAAAAGGTCGCGCGCTTCTCGATATCGGGCTCCACAGATGCAGCCTCCAACAACCGGTCTACCTCCGGGTTCTCGTAGTGGCTGGCATTGGAGAACGGCAGTCCGATCTTGAAGTTCTTGCTCCAGTAAACACGCTGCACGCCGGCAGTCGGATCGAAGGTGTTCGAAAGCGACTCGACCGACAAGTCCCACGCCCGATCAGTATAGACCACCTTCACATAGGTTCCGAAATCGAACTTCTGGATTTCGGCTTCGATGCCGATCTTGGCGAGAGCCTGGGCTATGAAATCCGAATAGGTCTGAGGGTTGAATGGGTTCGTCGTCACACGCAACTTGAAACGCTTGCCGTTTTCCTTGCGTGGAAAACCCGCCTCATCCAGGAGTTTCTCGGAAAGCGCGGTGTCGAACTTCGCAAAGCCGATATCGGGATTGTGAAATTTCGGCAAACCGGGACTGATCGGCGTTGGAGACGGAACAGCATATCCGTAAAGCACCACATCGATGAGCGCGGGAACATCGATCGCATGTGCGATTGCCTGCCGCACCTTGAGGTTTTTCAATATCTCGTTTTCGAGATTGATGACGAGCTGGTTCTGTTGGCCCGCATAGGCATAGATGCGGTCATCGACCTTAAGGTTTGGAACTGATTTCAGTCGCTCGAGGTCAGCAAGCGCGACTGGGTTTGGGCCAACATCGCCCTCTCCTGTCTCAAGCGCTGCGGCACGCGAACCTGCATCGTTGATCAGACGGATGATAACTCGTTCCAGATAGGGACGCGGCGCATCCCAATAGTCCGCATTCCGTTCTAGCAGGATATGGCTGCCTGGCACCCATTCCTTCAAAACGAACGGTCCACTGCCTATGATTTGATCCGGCTTCGGATTATCTGTCGGCTTGAACGTTTCGAAGATGTGCTTCGGCACAATTGGCGATTCCGATGCTGCGAGCGCTGTGATGAGCCCCGGTGCAGGCTTCGCAAGCTTGATACGCGCAACCAGCGGGTCTGATGAATCGACACTCTCTACCTGTGAAAAGGTTGCGCGGCCGCGGGGATGTGCCTCCTTTAGGCGCAGGATAGAGAACGCGACGTCTGCAGAAGTTAGCGGCTTTCCGTCATGGAATTTTGCCCCAGGCTGCAAATGAAAGACGTATTCCAGTCCGTCTGCAGAAACCGACCACTCCTTTGCCAGACTTGGCTTTGGAGAAAGGTCGTAGTCGTAGGTGAGAAGCCCATCGTAAATCTTCGAGCCAATAAATTGTGGCCCCCCCGCACTGGTGTTGATCGCGACAAGCTGCGTCGGCTCGGGGAAATAAACAATCTTCAGCGTCCCACCGAAAACTGGCTCTTCCGCTGCTGCAAAAGCACCGCCGGGAAGTGAGACGATAGCGCCGGCAGCAAGCGCAATCTTGTGAAACTGACGTCTGGAAAGGTTCATCTTTGTCTCCGAAAAAATGGGGCCGTCCTTCAGTGGAGGCGCGGAAATCCGTGGCGATCAGCCAGCAAATCGAGAATGCGTTTGGTGTCCCGCACAAAGCGTCTGTCTCCATACGCGGCGGCATCATCCGGGGGATTTTCGCCCAAGATCAGGAGTGGCAACGACTGATTGTCCTCCCCGACCTCGGCAATGACAGCAGCCCGTGGCCTTTGGAAATCGACCCGCTGGATATCCAGCGAAGCAGCAATTTCAGGGAACGAAGCGATCAATCCTTCAACCTGATTGCAATGCGGGCAGACAAACCGGACACCTAGTTGTTTGGGATCTTCGAAACCGGGAGAAATCAGAAAAAGTGTATCTTTGGCCATGCCATCCATCATTGCTAACTGCGATGGAGCGAGAGTGCCGGGAGGTTGGGAGAGCGTCCAGAAACGTATTCTTGCCTCGAAAAGAAGAATAAATTTGCGAACCAACCACCCAGAAACGGCTTTCTTCAGAAGAATTTTCCGATGCGAATTTATTTCGGTACCGCTCTCGATCAAGCAATGCGATTGCCGGAAATTTCAAAGGGACGCGAATGCCGAAATCCGTCGTCAATTGGGCTGAGGCATAAAAAAAACCGGCGAAAACGCCGGGTTCTTGGGAAAGAGGCCTAAGACCTCAGCTTTGGGGCTGTTTCCAGGCGTTGGCGAGGTCGCCGTAGGCGATATCGATGGTGCTCACAAGCGATTGCAGGCTGGCATTTCGCAAGATGACCGTCGGTAGTGCGACAATGGAGAAGTTCGGCAAATCATCACCGGTGATCGTTTGGATCTCCTTAAATTGCGCCGCGCGCTTTGTCTCGTCCACCTCAACGGCCGCCGCACGGAAAAGGTCATCGACCCTAGGGTTGTTGTAATGCGCTGCGTTGACGTAAGGAGCCGGGTTCTTGATCCCGTCCGACCAGTAGAGGCGCTGGACCCCGGCCGTCGGGTCAAACAGGCGGCTGATCCCGTTTACGTTTATGTCGAAGCCGCGCTCAGTATAGACCCGCTTAATGAATGTCGCGAGATCGCCTTCAAGGATCTCCACCTTCACTCCTATCTTGCCGAAAGACGAACGCAGGTAATCGGCAGTTTTGCGGAAGGCATCCGATGGCAGGAATGCAAGCCTCAATGTAAATCGCGTACCATCAGCACCCTTCGGGAATCCAGCCTGATCGAGCAGCGCATTCGATTTTGCAAGGTCGAAGGGATAGTTGAAAGGCGCCTCATCATTATAGGCAGTGAACACTTTGGGGATGTTCGAGCCTGCCGGTTTTGCCGTTCCAAAAAAGATTGCGTCATTGATAAAATCACGATCGATCGCGTGCGCCAGCGCGTGGCGCACCTCTTTCTTGGCCAGAACCGGATTTTCGAGATTGAATTCGAAGACTTCGGCATTGTTCAGATAGGCATCGGTATAAACTTCGACGGCGAGTTTGGGGTTTTGCCGCAACCGCTCCAGATCGCCGTAAGACACGTCCGCCGCGTAATCCGCTTCACCGGTTTCGACGGCAATCGTCGCAGATGCCGCATCGGCAAAAAAGCGCGCGACAAACCCGTCGAGATACGGCAGTCCTGCCTGCCAATAGTTGGGGTTACGCTTCAATTTGACGTAGCTACCGCGTTTCCATTCCTCGAAGACGAAGGGACCGGTACCGATCGGGGCGTTGCCATTCGGGCTTTCGTTGAAGTTTTCCGACGGATATGCGTGTGCTGGCAGGATCGGCGTCTCACCGCCCGTCAGTGCCCTCAAAAGATAAGGCGCGGGCTTTGACAATACGACCACCGCAATATGGGGTTCAGGTGTTTCCACATCGGCAATATTGGCGAATGTGATGCGCCCGCGAGGGCCAACCTTCTTGAAGGCAAGCAAGGAGAACTTCACATCCGTCGCGGTGAAATCATTGCCGTCATGCCATTTCACGCCTTTACGCAAACGGAATGTATGACGCAGACCGTCGGCAGAGATTTCCCAGCTTTCTGCCAGGACCGGATGCGGTTTGAACTCGCTGTCAAAGCGCACCAGACCTTCCAGGATCTTTGTTGAAATCGCTCTGGTCCGCGTATTGCTGTCGGAGAGCGGTACGAGCGTCGTTGGTTCACCAAGACCGGCAAAGGTCACAATGCCGCCCGTTGTCGGCTCCTCAGAGGCTGCAAACGACACGGATGGGAGCAATGCGGCCCCACCAAATGCGGCTGTCAAAAGCAATGTCTTACGTCTTGTCAAATCCATGATTGTTTCCTCTTCGTGTTTTATGCCGGAACCGCCGTGAGGCGCTGCTCGATCAGACGCGCAAACAATGTGGCCCCCACCGGCAAGATCGCGTCGTCGACAATGAAACCTGGGTTATGCGCAGGAACGTTGCCCGCATGACCAAGCGTGAAAAAGGCACCAGGAGCGTGCTTCAGGAAGTCTGCGAAGTCCTCGCTGCCCATGAAGCGACCGGGCTCGGTCGAAACCCGCGCGTCGCCCAGGACATCGCGTGCGACCTCCGCAACGATATCGACAGACGCGTCGTCGTTGGTGAGAACCGAGAAAATGTCTCTGATATCGACATCCGCTGTCAGGCCGTGGGCAGCAGCAACATGCTCCGAAATCGTTGCGATCCGCTCGCGGATCGTCGCGCGAACTTGATCGGAAAACGCCCTCACCGTTCCGGCAATCGACGCCGTTTCGGGTATGACGTTGTAGGCCGAACCGGCCTCGATTCGTGTGATCGACAGGACCGCTGGATCAATCGGCGAAACGTTTCGGCTCACGATCGTTTGCAATGACTGGATGAGTTCGCCGATTGCCGGTACCGGGTCATGGGAAACATCCGGATGTGCGGCATGTGCACCTTTGCCCTTCAGCCTGATATCGAAGAAGTCAGCACCAGCGAGAATTGTGCCGGGAGAGACTTTGAGGTGGTTGGGCGCGGCATGTGAGGAGTTATGCAGTCCATAAATCTCATCGACGGGAAAGTCTTTGAACAACCCATCGGCGATCATGGCACGCGCACCGCCAAGACCTTCTTCCGCAGGCTGGAAGATGAAAACGACGGTGCCGGCGAAATCGCGAGTTTCGGCCAGATAACGCGCAGCCCCCAAAAGGATCGTCGTGTGCGCATCGTGACCGCAGCCATGAAATTTGCCGGGGTAGATCGAGGCATAGGGCAAACCCGTCTCCTCCGGCATCGGCAGGGCATCCATGTCGGCGCGCAGACCAATCGAGCGATTACCCGCATGTTTTCCACGCAAGATACCGACCACGCCTGTCTTGCCATATCCGCGATGCACCTCGATACCCCAGGACGCAAGTTTCTCGGCGACGATCCCGGAGGTTCGAACCTCTTCAAAGCCGATTTCCGGGTGCTGATGCAGATCGTGACGGATCGACACCAGTTCGGGAATGTAGGTAACAATCCTGTCGATGACTTTCGGTGCTGGGGTGTTTGTGGGGTCTACGGCGATGTTCACGGCATATCCTTTGGCAATAGAATTCCCTGCCGCTACCGGAGGGTGGCGAGCGATCAGGGACGTTTGATGGTGAAACAGAGGTGGCGAAGGCGTCAGAGCCTTAAGCCGGCCTCTTTCATCAGTGGCAGGATCCGGTCGGCAAAATATTCGAGGTCTTCCCGGAAATCGTAGAAATTGAGCTGAACGCCGTCGATCCCCGCTTTCTTGAGGCCAATCAACTGTTCAACGACCTGTTCAGGCGAACCGATAATCTCGATATTGCCGCCGAGATTGCGTCCCTGCTTGTGGCGCGCATCGCCACGTCCCCGCCAGGCATGCGCATCGCTCTCATAATTGTTGGTAGCAAAAGCACGTGTGCCCGGCTGTGGCTTTCCTGCCTCGATGGCGTCAGCATACGCAAAGGCTTCAGCTTCAGTATCACGGCTGACGATTATCGGATTGATGAGTGTCTTGACCTGACGGCCATGTGCGATTGCGCGGTTTTTAACATTGGCGACATGGGCCGGGAGTGTTTCCAATGCACTCTCGATGTGTGCGCCACCAGGCGATGTCACGAAAACCAGGTCGGAATGGCGTGCGGCAAAGTCAATCCCGGCAGGCGAACCCGTCGCAGTTACCAGAGGTGGACGACCAAAGGACGGCTTTGGTGTGATCCAGCCGTTGTTGACCGCCCAGGGATTGAGCTTTCCTTCGTAGGAGTAGTTTTCGGTTTCACCCCACAATCGGTGCAGCACATCAAACAGTTCACCCGCCATGTCGTAACGTTTGTCGTGTTCGATCCTTTGCCAGCCAAACATCTCATGCTCGATGGCCCGGTGCCCGGTGACGATATTAATGCCCCAGCGACCATTGGCGATGTGATCCAGTGTCGCTCCGTATTTGGCGAGATGGAGGGGATGCAAGGGGCCATAAAGGACGTGGATGGTCGAAATTAGCAGGATGCTTTTCGTAACCGCCGCCATAGCAGCAAGCGCGATAAAACTGTCGAGCGAGGAGTCACCGTCATAGCCGCCCTTCGGCAGCCATTGTGTGCGACTGAAGGCGATTTCAAAACCCAGCTCCTCAGCGCGTTTGACCAGCTCGACATTGTAATCGAATGTCCAGCTATTGCTCGTTGGCAGGCTGGAAAAGTTGATATCCTGCAAATTGAGAAAGAGCCCGAGCATCAACGGCTGTTGTGCAGCACGGCTTAACGGGCTTTCCTCAAAATCGAACGGTGCCTTCAATTCGAGTGTATCGCTGACCGGCGCTGTCAGTGCCATGATTTTTCTCCCTTCGGATTATGTGTAGGAATGTCGGCGCCTGCCAGGCGCGCGCTGAGGTAAGCGTCCACGGTGCGTGGTTCGCGGCCGGTGATCCGACGAACGTCATCACTCAACGAGGACGCCAAACCTTCCGCGATCAGCACGCCGAACTCACCAACCGCCTTTTGCTCAAAGGCGCCAGGATGTAATGGCAGCGGGGTGCGAACGGTCTGAGACACGCCGATCGGGCGATGCAGAATACGCGCGGCGATCCGCCCGATTTCGAGTGCTGTCAGCGCTTTGCCACCCGTCAGGACAAAGGCACCGTTCAACGGTGTCTCTTTCGTCAATGCCGCAACGGAAACATCCGCGATATCATCCACGTCGATGTAAGAGACGGCGGCACCGGAGTAACGGTCAGGCAAATCCTCCCGGCTGAGAATTGCCGCGATTG
The DNA here is from genome assembly GCF_044772305.1 of Agrobacterium sp. NPDC090273. Classification (NCBI taxonomy): domain Bacteria; kingdom Pseudomonadati; phylum Pseudomonadota; class Alphaproteobacteria; order Hyphomicrobiales; family Rhizobiaceae; genus Agrobacterium; species Agrobacterium sp. NPDC090273. The sequence continues at coordinate 38,651 of NZ_JBIVYN010000008.1, read as the reverse complement.
TGGGCTCAAGTGCGACCTGCATCCACGCATTGGGTCTCAGGATCGTGTGCGCGACCCCGCTCTCAGTCAGATAGGCTTCCACCAAGGCGTGAGCCGATCCAGAAACCGAGCGGTCTGCATTTCGTATCGTCCAGTCCGAACCGGAGATCTTGACGATACGCCCGATCCCGGCGAAAGCTGCCGCATCAACTGCCGCGTTTTGATGTGATGCCAGCGCTTCGCTTATCGGCGACAGCAGAAAGAGTGCATCGATATCAACCAATGCCTCTTTCAAGCTGAATGGATCCGCAAAGTCACCTTGAGCGACCTCCACAGCATCGCCCCACAAGCGACGCGCCTCCTCTGGTCTGCGCGTCAGAATGCGCACCTCGGAATTCCTTTTTAGAAGGCGCTCAACGACACGTTTTCCGAGTTTGCCTGTCGCTCCAGTGACGAGAATTCTCCGAGCCATGTCCGACCTCACAAGTCGCGGGGCTGATGTGCCGCCAAGGGGCGCGCATCAACCCAATCAAGAACATCAAAATCCGCAGGTATGAAGTGCCACTCCAACAGGAAGTCCTTGAAGTGCGCGATCGCTTCTACCTCTGCCGGATCGAGAGTGAGGCCAAGGTTTTGACTGACATTCGGACCATTGGCGGCGAGCACCGCATCCTCGCTTACGCCAATTTCACGCGCGATAAACCTGACGGCATCGCCTGGGTTTTCTTTCGACCAGCCGGAGACCCGCTGCACCGTCGCAACCAGTTCCCTTACGAGGTCCGGTCTTTCATTTGCAAAAGTCGCGTCGACCGTGAGTGGTCGCGGAGTGCCGTTGTTAATGCGAATTTTCGGGTCAGGGTGAAATCCCGTCGACACGACAACAAGAGCACCGATAAGGTTGGCGACAGTGATACCCTCCGCACCCTTGACGAAAAACGCATCGATGTCACCGCGATTCAGAGCTGCAATTTCCTCCCCGTAGGGAAAACGCCTTTTCAGCCCAAGAAACCGCTCGTCATCTGGACCGAGCAAGACCGGTTCGTTTGCGACGAGGTCGACAAGCTCGACGTCGCTTGTTTTCAGCCCGGAAATCGTCAGTGCTGAGACAATGCCCTTTAACGATGTCGCGCGCTGAAAATCGATCGTCTCGTGCGGCCTTCTGGGAAGTCCAACACGCCGCCCCTTCAAATCCGCGCCATTGTGGATACCGCTCGCGGGCAATGCAATAACTGCCTGGAACTCGTCTGTTCTTGTCAGACCGATCAGGCGTGTCTGACGACCACCCGATCGCGCCCATATTGGTGGAATGCTACCCCCCTGCCGAAACGACCACTCCAGACTGTGATCGAAATGGCTTTGGCGGATGGAAGGGTCTGCCGCATCGCGTATTGAGGAGACATGGATGGCGTGGTGAGCGAAGTTTTCCGCGACCCAACCAAGTTGAACTGCGATCGACAACGGCGTCGGCGCAGGACAGCGTGTATACCAGATTGTCTCCGGTTGGAGAGTTTTGCGTAATGCCGCCTCGACCATGGCATATCCTCACTGATGACCATGCGCGATAGGCTACAGGCTTAAAAATATTTTCTATAGATAAAGTGTACTATTTAAATTGCCCACTGGAGAATTCGGTTCCGCATAGATGGCGCTTAGCATTGTAATCCCGATTCAGCTTCTCGTGTGGAGCATGTGACTGCGTGCAACTGGGACTGAAAGAACGGTTGTATATTGTTTCCGCGATCATTTTCAGTATACCATTGGTATGTTTTATGCGCAGAACAGTCAAATTGCTGCAGACACAAGTCCCGTCCGTTCCAGAAGGAGACCACCGTGCCATTGATTTCTACCGAGACGAAGGGTGTCTTCGTCATCGCTGTAACGCCCTTTCACGAAGCCGGCGCTGTCGATCACGAAAGCATCGATCGTATGGTCGACTTTTATTACGAGAAAGGTGCCGATGGCCTGACAATCCTGGGCATGATGGGTGAAGCACCCAAGCTGACACAGGCCGAGTCAATCGAAATAACCCGGCGCACCCTGAAACGTTCAACAACCAAAGCGGTCGTTGTCGGCGTATCAGCTCCGGGTTTGGCTGCTATCGGTGAACTGACCAAGGCTGTTATGGATATGGGGGCAGCGGGCGTCATGGTAGCGCCGCCATCAAACCTGCGAACCGACGAACAGATCATTACCTATTACCGTAATGTCGTTGAAACCGTCGGGACTGAAGTCCCTATTGTCCTGCAGGACTTTCCGCTATCGACAGGCGTTCAGATATCCTCGAAAACACTCGGCGTTATTTTTGAAAACCACCCCAGCATCGTCATGCTGAAACACGAAGACTGGCCGGGTCTGCAAAAAATAACAGATCTGCGTGAGGCCGAAGCCAGAGGGCGCCGCCGTATCTCGATACTCTGCGGCAACGCCGGAGTCTTCTTGCCGGAAGAAATGCAACGCGGCGCTGACGGTGCGATGACAGGTTTCGCCTACCCGGAGATGATGGTCGATGTCGTGCGGCTCAGCAACGAGGGCAATCATGACGCCGCACAGGATATGTTCGATGCCTATCTACCGTTGATGCGCTACGAACAACAACCGGGCATGGGACTGGCGATCCGCAAATATGTGCTCGCACAACGTGGTGCGATTGCTACCGCTGCGCAACGTCGTCCTGGAGCGGCCCTCAGCCCACGTGCGGCTAACGAAGTTGACCGGCTGATTGACCGCCAGACCCGTAGACTTGCCAAGCTTGCCTGAGTGGCACGAAAGAGGGATGCGGAGATAGGCGATGTCTCAACACCACCTATCTCCGCCATCTTCATGTCATTGAGCAAATACGCCGTCAAAGTCCTTGAAACCCTTGACCTCGATCGGATTGCCACTCGGATCAAAAAAGAACATCGTGCGCTGTTCGCCGGGTTCTCCTTCGAACCGCACGACAGGCGGTATGTCAAAGGCAATACCGGCATCTTCGAGGCGTTTTGCCAAAGCAAACCAGTCATCAAGGCGCAAAATGACGCCAAGATGCGGCATCATCACCATATGGTCCCCAACCTTGCCGGTCCGGGTCACTTCGAATGGCTTTCCGAGATGAAGCGAAATTTGATGACCAAAGAAATCGAAATCAACCCAGGTGTCGGTGGAGCGGCCTTCCTCACAACCCAGCACATCACCATAGAAGCGGCGAGAAGCATCAAGATCGGTGACGTGATAGGCAAGATGAAACAATGAACGCATGGCTGTCTTCCTTTGGAGGGTAAAATCAATCCGGGATTACCGGATTATCGGATGCTCATATCGCGCGGCAGGCTGGAAAGAGGCTCTATGCCAGTGTCTGTCACGATGACCGTTTCGGATGCGCCAACGGTCCAGACGCCGTAACTGCGCAATGTGGCTGGGAGGTGAAAGACCATTCCGGGTTCGATCAAACGCTCAACGCCAGAAAAAAGACTAAGCAGAGCGCCCTCGCCCCAATCAGGTGCAAACGCAATGCCCATGGAGTACCCGATGCGCTTGCGAAACGCCGCTTTGTAGCCGGCCTCATCGATGATCTTTTGCGCCGCCTCGTGTGGTGCGGAGCACGCGACGCCTGGACGCATGACAGACAATGCAGCATCCAGCGCCCTCAGGGCGCAATCCATCATCCGCCTCGCCTCGTCAGGCGGGTTACCGATCCACGCACAGCGCATCAACGCGGCATGATAACGTGCATGGCTCCCAGCGAGTTCGAGGAAAATGGGATCGCCATCTTCGAGCTTTCGCCGCCTCCATGTCATGTGTGGAAGTCCGCTGCGATAGCCGGAGGAAACCAGGGGCTCCATCGCCATCGTTTCGGAACCTGCGAGCGTTGCTGCTTCCAGCATCGCTGCCGCAACGGCATTTTCATCCGATCCGAGGCTGCAACACGACAATCCGGCCATCAACCCCTTTTCCGCATATTTCGCGGCTGTCCGGATAGCCTGCAATTCGGCAGATGACTTGATGATGCGCAAGGGTGGCAAGACAGCCGACCCATCCTCGATTGCGGCAAATCCCGCTTTCTTTGCAATGTCTGCAGCGAACCGCGGCGAGACGAACCAACCGTCCAGCTCCATCGCCAGACGACTTGCACCAATGCCACGAAGCACGCGCGAAAGAACCTCTGCCGGATCCTCACCGTCCTGATAGCTAACGATATCGTCGAGCCAGGTGTTGGCGACGGCACCGGGCATTTCAAGTTGCCGGACGAGCAGCACCGGCGGCCCGCTTGTCGGCATGATGAAGGCTTGAAACGCAAAATATCCGGCAGTCTGACGACCCGTCAGCCAATAGATATTCTCAGGGCTCGTGACAACAAGGGCGTCAAATCCGGCCTTGTCGATCGCAGCACGCGCCCGTTTCTGCCGCTCAGCAAACTCCGCCGCAGGAAATGCGGCCTCGCAGCCCTGAAAACCTTTATATTCATGCACTGTCGTCATCGATCCAGGATTGTCCTGCGCCATCTGCCTCATGGTCGGGAAAGCCAACCGAGAAAACGGTTCTTGGCACTGTCGAAATGCGCCTCCATGGCAGCGGCGGCCCGGGGGGCGTCACGCTCCTCAATTGCGTCGATCACGGCAATATGCTCGCGGGCCTGATCGGCAAAACGATCATGGGTTCGGGTAATGGTACAGCGCCGTGCAATGCTGCGCAGTTCGTTCAACATCCCGGGAAGAAGTGCGAGGCCCGCGGCATCTGCCACAGCCTCATGAAACCGGTCGTCATCCATCCAGAAATTGTCGAATGCAGTGTCCTTGCCGTCGGCATAATCCTGCATGACCACACGCGAGGTCTTCAAAGCGTCCGTGAACGGACGTTCTGCCGCACGCGCAGCGGCGGCAGCTTCCAGAAGCCTCCGGATCTGGATGATCTCGAGAAGCTGCTCCAGCGTGACAGGCCGAACCATCAAGGCGCCATTGGCCAATCTGGAGACAACCCCCTCTTTTTCAAGTCGGGAAATGGCTGCCCTAAGCGGCGTGCGGGAAATGCCGGAATCACCTGCAAGCGTTCGCTCTGTCAAAAGGTCGCCCGCCTTGAACGTTCCTTGCAATATGCGCTGTTTGAGATCTTTGTAGGCCTGCTGAGCCAAGGTTTCCTTTTCACTCATGTCGCCCCCTTCAAAGACCCGACCATGCACGGTGAAGAACCTGTACGGCCAATGCTAGATCGGCCGGGTTCATCGCCTCATCCGGATTGTGGCTGCCATTCCAATTGCGCAGGAACACCATGACGGAATCCCAGCCAGCCTGTGCGAAGGCCGCCGCATCGTGGCCACCACCGGACAACATTGTCCGTGGTGAGAGGTTCATTTTTGCTGCCGCACGGGAAATTTCCGCAGCAAGACCGCTGGACAGTTTCGTTGGCTGGCTGCGAGATTGCGGCCCCAAAATGAACCGCACACCCCGGGCCTTTTCGATGCGCGCGATCTCGTTGAGCAGGACAGTATCTACCCGGTCCAGGACCCTATCGTCGTCGCTTCGGATATCGACACAGAAATCCAGGCGACCCGGGACCTTGGCGAAGGCATGTTCATTGCTGGCCGCATCGACCCGGCCGAAGGTCACGGCGAGATCTTGACCATCCTGCAAGACACGCTCCCAAGCCGCGTCCATACCCACGACGAGATCGGCAAACGCAAACACCGCATCTGACCTCGCTTCGCGCGGTGCACCGCCCGAATGCGCCCAGGCGCCCTCAATCGTTGCCTTGCGATAACGCAAACCGCCACGCACGCCGTGGACGATGCCGAAGGCTTCGCTAGCATTATCGAGGACTGGACCCTGCTCGATATGCAGCTCAACAAACCGCGCCGGCGCCAAGCCAGGCCCCCGCAGGACAGCCTCCGGATCTCCTCCAAGTTCTGCCATGTGATCGGCGAGTGTGCGTCCGGTATCAGCCCGCAGCGCTTGCATTTCTGGTGCGGTCAGCCTGCCGAGCGCGGCACGCGAACCGACGTACGAGACCGGAAACCAGACACTTTCTTCCGCCCGCGTCACCGTCACCACTATATCGCTTGACGGAACTTCACCGCTTTTGACGAATGCCGCGGCCAGTGCCACGGCGCCTGCCACCCCCGCCTGTCCGTCAAAAGCACCGCCCATGGGCACGGTGTCGAGGTGAGAGCCAATATGGAGCGGCGGGGCGGTACGATCCTTGCCCGGCAGACGCGCAAACAAGTTCAGCGCCGGATCACGTGTCACCTCGAGACCGAGCGCCTCGCATTCCTCTGCAACAGTCTGATGAGCCGCGCTTTCCAGTGCGCTGTAGGATGGACGGGTAAAGCCTGGTCCCGGTTCGGATATCGCGTTGATGCGATCTAGGAGCCGGTTGATCGTGTCCTTGATGAAAACCTCTGTCATGCCAGCAAACGCTCCGGTTCATTGAGTGTCGTCGCCGGCCGTTCGCCAGAAAGCGCAGTCAAAACATGCCTTGCCGAGCCGATGGCCACGCGCTTCAAGGCTTCCAGCGTGGTTCCCCCGAGATGCGGTGTGAAGATCACCCGTCCGCTGGCAGCAAGAGGACCAATCGGTGCATCGTGGGAATAAACATCCAGCCCCGCAGCTGAGATACGGCCGTCGGCGACGGCATCAGCCAACGCGTTCTCGTCGACCAGACCGGCACGCGCTGTGTTGATCAAAATGGCCCCTTTCTTGATCATGGAAAGGGCGTGTTGGCCAATCAATTCGCGGGTCTCCTGCCTGAGGGGGGTGTGAAGCGACACCAGATCGCATTGGCGCAACCCATCCTCGAGTGTTGGCGCCCGCTCGAAACCGTCGATGTCGGCAACGCGTGGCGAATACACGAGAACGCGCATGTCCAGTGCCGCTTTCAGCATCTTGCCGAGGCCTGCACCTGTGGCGCCCCAACCAACGATAAGTGCCGTTTTTCCAGACAGTTCCGAAAAGGTCTCACGCTCGCGAAAGCCGAAAAGACCGGCACGCTCATCACGATCAGCTGCGGCTATACGGCGGGCGGCCGCAAGCGCCAGCCCGAGTGCCAGTTCGGAAACGGAGCGAGCATTAGCGCCGGGTGTGTTGCAGACCAGAATTCCTCGTGCCGTCGCTGCCTCCTTGTCAACCGCATCGTGCCCGGCACCATGCACCACGACAACCCGCAGCCGATCGGCCGCCTGTATCGCTTCCGCCGACAAACCTCTGTCCCGCGTGATAACGGCATCGCACCCCTGAATATACTGCGACACCACGGCCATGTCAGGGCTCGGGCATATCACCGGTTCAACGCCCGCGGCTTTCAAAATCTCCAGACCGTCGGAGTGGACCGGTTGGACAATAAGACACTTCATCCCTCGTCTGTCCTTTCGGGAAATTGCTCCAGTTTTGCGAGAACGGCGTCACGCGCGTGTACTATGTGGTCTGCCATCATCCGGCCGGCCTCATCTCCACGGTCGTCACGCAGTGCCGCAATCATGGCTAGATGCTCATCGCAGCTTTTCAGAAACCGGTCTGGAACCTGCGTGTGGTCAAACATGCAGGTGCGACGGCGCAAGTCCTCGATCATAGCCGCCATTGTCTCGCTGCCTGTGGAGAGGGCGATCGTTCGATGAAACTCGTCATCCACCTGACGCTGCTCATCATCCTCACCCGGGCCGCTCTGCTGCAGGTGCCTGATACGCGTCTCCAGACCATCAAGGATGGTTGGAGCGACCGCGGATGCGTGCCGCGCACAATAGGATTCCAGCACCTGTCGTAAAAAGAAGATTTCCTCGACCTCCTCAGAACTTAATAGGCGGACCCTCAGAAACCGGCCATCCTGTGAGACCAGACCTTCCGCCTCGATACGCTTGATTGCCTCGCGTACGGGTGTGCGAGACATTTCAAGTGCTTCGCCCAGCTTGGCCTCCTGCAAAGCGTCGCCCGGCGTCAAAGCGCCTGACAGGATCATCTGGATGATTTTGCCATAGGCTTGTTTTGCAAGCGGTTGCGTCGTCATGGCATATCTCCTCGAACATTTTGCCGGTTCGGCTTTGTTACCAGATTCCCCAATACGTTGCGCAACGCAGCCCGCTCGGAAATCAGCAACGCCTCCGCCTCATCTTGCGACACGTAGTTGAACCGCACGCTGCGGCCGCTTGGAACCTGCGCAAGCCTCGGGAGATCGACGGAGGCAACCGTGCCTATCTTCGGATAACCACCTGTGGTTTGCCGCTCCGCCATCAGCACGATCGGCCGGCCGGATGACGGAACCTGAATGGAACCGGCAGACGTCCCGTCGGAAACGATGTCATGGCCACGCTCGGCATGAATTTTCTGTCCATCCAACATTTGTGCCATCCGGTCTCGCGCAGCAGAAACAATGAAGTCCGCCTGCGTGAAGGTCTTGCGTGTCTCTGCTGAGAAATAGTCGTCCTGTGGACCCGGAACGACTCTGATCGGGCGCACTGATCGTCTCCACATACCACTCAACGCCATTTCGTTTTTGGAATGGGCTTCGTGAAGAGACAGGCGATCTCCTGCCTGCAGCCGGCGGCCGTCCAAGCCACCAACACCGCTGCGCAAGTGTGTGGAAAGCGAGCCAAGCACGGATGGCAGGTCTATGCCACCCGCGAACGCCAGATAGCCCCACACGCAGTCGCGCAAAGCACCGATATGCAATTGCTGCCCCGGCTCCATCCTGTGGCTTTCCCAGGGGTGCAGGGCCGTCCCATCGAGACGAATGCTGACATCGCCACCCGTTACCGAGAACAGTGCAGGTTGCGAGACGGAAAACCTGCCGCCGACACCGGCAAACTCCAGAGCAGCCGCATTGCCATGATTGCCGACGAGTGCATTGGCAATCCGGAAAGAGGGAGTATCCATTGGGCCGCAGCCGGAAACGCCAGCATGATGCAGCCCTTTCCGCCCTAGATCCTGAACGGTCGCCATCGGCCCGACCTGATGAATATCGAGCACATTCATGGCTGCAACCCCATGATGTTTTCACCTGCGGCGATAGCGCGATCGAGGTCGGCCCCCTCGCTCTCGCTGACAGGACGAAATCGAACACGGTCACCCGCTTTCAACAGGAAGGGTTGAAGCCGTTGCGGGTCAAAAAGCTTGAGCGGGGTACGGCCGATGAAACGCCAGCCACTTGGCCCGGCAACCGAGTTGACGCTCGCCTGCTTGCCGCCGATACCAACGGCACCCGCCTCGATGCGTTGACGCGGCGTCGCAAGGCGCGGTGTGTGCAGGGCCTCCGGCAAGCCGCCGAGATAAGCAAATCCTGGAGCAAAACCAATCATATAGACGCGGTACTCGGCAGAGCTGTGCATCTGGATAAGGGCGTCGGGCGACAAGCCCTTCATTCCCGCCAACTCTTCGAGATCAAGACCGACGGTTCCGCCATAGACGACGGGAATTTCGAATTGACGGGACGGACGCGCATCCGCAATCAGCGAGGACAGACGCTGCAGCAATGCTCCAGAAAGCATCCGGCCCCGAACGATTTCAGGATCATACATTACCATCAGTGATCGGTAGGTCGGAACAAGCTCGTCAATTCCGTCGATGGGATTTTCGGCAAGATCATCAGCAAGAGCAATAACGCGCGCGCTTACGCTTTCATCGATCTCGTCGGACAATTCAACAGATATGGCGCTATCACCGCAAGCAAGAATGCGCGGAAACTTGTCAGCCTCTCGAATCCGTATTTCTTTACCGGTCATGCACGCTCGATTCACGATCCTAGTTTCATCAATGTATTTCAGTATACCACCAGTATGTCAACGACAGCATTGTCGTGAAGCGCTCGGTAGCTGGATCTGAAACGACAAGACTAGCCCGCTTGAATTTTGAGTATACCACCTGTATGTCCGAATTGACGCGTCTGCGGCGCGCACCGCGAAACGCCTGACAATAAGGGGAGCCGACCGATGGCAACAATCGATCTGAACTGCGACATGGGCGAAAGCTTCGGCGCCTGGACGATGGGCGAGGATGCGATCATGATGGACCTGATCACCAGCGCCAACATTGCCTGCGGCTTCCATGCCGGAGATCCGGTCGTGATGCGCGACAGCATTCTGGCAGCCAAGGCACGCGGCGTCTCGATTGGTGCCCACCCGTCATTCATGGATCTTTACGGTTTCGGTCGACGCCGCATCTACGGCGAACGCCCCGCCGATGTGGAGGCGCAACTGATTTATCAGATCGCTGCAATGCAGGGCATGGCGACATCGCTTTCCTGGCCCATGACGCACGTCAAGACTCATGGTGCGCTGGGCAACATCGCCGCCATTGAACCCGAACTTGCCAATGTCTGCGTGAGCGCCATCAAGGCTGTCGATCCGTCGCTGACCTTTATCACCCTACCTTACTCCGAAACCATGAAAGCAGCCGAAAAAGCCGGTCTGCGTGTCGCCTGCGAAGTCTACGCCGATCGCACCTATGACGATAATGGCATGCTGACATCGCGACAGACCGAAGGCGCCGTCATTCACGATCCGGCGCAAAGCGTCGAGCAGGTCTTGTCGATGGTCTGCGACGGGATTATTCCAACGACGGGCGGCAAGAAACTGCCGGTGGAGGCTGCAACGATCTGCGTTCATGGCGACACCCGCGGCGCGGCGGAAACTGCGCGCGCACTCCGCACGACATTAACACGGCACGGGCTGGAATTTGCCCCCTTCGCCAAACCAAACATCTGAACCGGAGATCCGCATTGACACGTACAGTTTACCTGAATGGAGAATGGCTTCCCGAGGCCGAGGCAAAGGTTTCAATTTTTGACCGCGGCTTCCTGTTCGCCGACGCCATTTATGAGGTCACTGCCGTCATCGGCGGCAAGCTCATCGACTATGCCGGCCACTCCGCACGCCTGCAACGATCCCTTTCCGAACTTGGCCTGACCAACCCGCTTTCGGCGGATGATTTGCTCGCGGTTCACAGGGAGATCGTGCGCCTCAACAATATCGATGAAGGTCTGATCTATCTTCAGATTTCGCGCGGCGTTGCTGATCGCGACTTCGCGTTCCCGGTCGACGCCAAACCAACAATTACACTGTTTACCCAGGCAAAGCCTGTTCTGAACAATCCGCGCAGTGCGACAGGAATAAGCATCGCCACAGTGCCCGACAGACGATGGGAACGACGCGACATCAAGACCGTTCAGTTGCTTTACCCGTCAATGGCGAAGATGGAAGCGCTTTCTCGCGGCGCCGACGACGCCTGGCTTGTCGACGACGGCTACGTGACTGAAGGCAGTGCTGCAAATGCGCATATCATCAAGAAGGACGGCACACTTGTCACCCGGGAGCTCTCCACCGCCCTTCTGCATGGTATCACCCGCGCCAGTATTCTAGACCTCGCAGTAGAGGCAGGAATTCCGGTTGAAGAGCGTGCCTTTACGGTGGAAGAAGCGAAGGAAGCGGCGGAAGCCTTTGTGACATCGGCAACCAATTTTGCCACATCCGTCATCAAAATCGACGAGACAACGATTGCGGACGGTAAACCCGGCCCGATCGCTGCCAAATTGCGCGATCTCTACATTGAAAGCAGACTTGCCTCTGCAATCTGAGCGTTCGCCAGACAATCATCTTGAGGGCCGGCGCGACAGCGCCGCCCTCGCTATCGCCTGTACGTGACCCCCTCCATAAACGCGGGCGCCTCACCTTTACTGAAAGCGGAGAAAATTATCTTGATTAAATACCAACCAGTCTGTATTTAATTTCTTCAGAGGAGATTGAGGATGGCACGCAGGCAAAATCCATCGACGAGACCAAGTCTGCTGGAGGCAGCCTTTTCGGTTATCCGAACCAAGGGCTACACCGCGACAACGGTTGATGACGTCTGCGCAAAAGCCGACTTGTCAAAGGGCGCGTTCTTCCATCATTTCTCCAGCAAGGAAGAAATGGCGGTTGCCGCAGCAGATCACTGGTCGCACATCACGGGAGCAGTGTTTGAAGCAGCACCCTATCACAGTGCCGCCGACCCGCTTGATCGCCTGCTGGCCTATATCGAGTTCCGAAAGCATCTGATCGCGGGAGAACTCCCTGATTTCACCTGCTTTGTCGGCACGATGGCGCAAGAGGTCTACGAAACGAGTACGCCGATCCGGCAAGCCTGCTGGAACAGCATCGCGGGCCATGCAGACACACTCGTTACCGACATCAAGGCTGCCATGGCTGAACATCGGGCGATTGGTTCATTTACGGCAGAAAGCCTCGCCTTGCACATCCAGGCTGCCATCCAGGGCTCTTTCATTCTCGCCAAGGCAAGTGGCGACCCGAAGCAAGCCGTCGAAAGCCTCGGCCATCTCTACCGGTATATCGAGCTATTGTTCGGCCGACCGGCAGTTGGTCATAAAAATTGACTAACCTTGAAACCAATGGGAGGAAATCATGCCAAGCACCATCCGTCTACATCGCGTCTTTTCGACCAAACCCGGAAAGCTCTATCGTGCATTTATTGAACCGGACGCCATCGCCAGTTGGCTCCCACCGTTCGGCTTTACGTGCACGGTTCACGAACTGGATGCAAAGGTGGGGGGCAAGCACCGGATGTCATTCAGGAACTTCACCACGGGCGAAAGTCACGCATTCGGCGGCACCTATCTCGAACTCGTGCCTGGTGAGCGCCTTGTCTACACCGACAGTTTTGAAGATCCCAACCTGCCAGGCGAGATGAAAGTGACGATCAGCCTGAAGGCCGTTCCGTCCGGGACTGAGGTCAACATCGAGCAACAAGGCGTGCCTGACATCATACCTGCTGATGCATGCTACCTCGGTTGGCAGGAATCGTTGCGAAAACTCGCCAAACTCGTCGAACCAGACATTACGCAATAATCCAACCATGACTATTTACTGGCCGCCTCTTGAAAAATTACAGGCGGCCAGCGCTTTATTTACGCCTGCTTGGGCGTGTCTGCAAAGACAGGAGCTGCCAATAGCGCCCATGCTCCCCTATCTGAGAAAAACCTCTTAAGCCCGTATTTTCCCGTATTCTTCTTCATTTTCGACGCGGCACCTGCGCAAGCGGCTGACGCGTGCCGCCGCGTCTCCATGCGGCCTCAATCTTTCTCGCAGAACAAATATTCATCACCTTATTGCGCCGCACAAAAAACGACCATATAGTCCAGACGCTCGGAACACGGCTGGTGTACCGAAATAAATCGACGCCAGATCGATCCTGCTACATGCGAGCCAGAAACAATAATGAAGGGGTTCATGACGATGAAAAATGCAATTCTTGCCGGGTTGGCTCTGATGCTTGCCAGCTTTGCAACCTCTGCTTTTGCCGAGACAGCCTGGGATATGTCAGTCGTATGGCCGGAGGGTAATTTTCACACCAAGAATGCGATGAAATTTGCCGACACGGTCAAGACCGTAACTGGTGGAGAGGTTGTCATCACCGTTCACTCCGGCGGTGCGCTCGGCATCAAGGGGCCTGAAGGCATGACCGCCGTACGCGACGGCATTGTGCCGATAGCAGACATCCTCATGAGCCAGCAGGTGGGCGAGGCACCCGTGCTCGGCGTCGAGACGCTGCCTTACCTGGCGCCGACAATGCCCGACCTTGCCCTGTTGCACAAATTCTTCCGCCCCAAGATCGAGGAAGTCGCCACCTCGATGAACCAGAAGCTTCTCTACATGGTTCCGTGGCCAGGACAGGCCGTTTACTCACCCAAACCCATCGAAAAGATTGAAGACGTCAACGGGCTGAAAATCCGCGTCGTCGATTCCAACGGCCACAACTTCTTTCATGCGCTGGGAGCCCTCCCCGTCCAGATGCCATGGGGCGAAGTCGTGCCGTCGCTTGCCGCGGGCACCATCAATGGTGTCACTACCTCGTCATCTTCGGGTGTCGATGGCGCCTTCTGGGAGTTCATGAAGGACATGAGCACCTTCAACTGGCAGGCATCATCCAACATCGTCACCGTCAATCTCGACGCCTGGAATGCATTGTCTCCAGAACATCAGGCAGCCATTGAACTCGCCTCCAAGCAGCTTGAGGGAGAATTCTGGCTTGTGAGCCGTGCCGAAGACGAAACCAAGCTCGCTACACTCAAAGAAAAGGGCATCACGGTCACGTCGCCATCGCCGGAGCTCAAGGCAGCGCTGATCGAACGGGCCAAACCGCTATGGGACGACTTCCTCAAGCGCGTGCCGGATGCCGCACCTTACGTTGAAGCCTACCTGAAGGCACGGAACTAAGTTTCTCCTCCTCGGACATGAAGGGGTAGCCGGTCCGCCGGCTGCTCGCCCCATTCTGCGCATTCTGGAGAAGCATCATGCACAGACCACCCAATCCTGCATTCAATGCCATCATTGACCCGATCGACCGCCTGACCGAGGTTGGCAACACAATCGCAGCCATTTCGCTGCTTGGTATCTTCACTCTCATCGCCTGCGAGATATTTCTCAGGAACGGTGTTGGCTATTCGCTGCCCTTCGCCTGGGATGTCGCAGCCTATCTGATGGCGGCAAGTTTCCTTCTTGCTGGTGCAAGCGCTCTGAAATCCGGCTCCCACGTCCGCGTAACAGCAATCGGCGAGATGCTCTCTTCGTCCGGTGCGCGTTGGCTGGACGTCGTTGCCTGCCTCGTCGGTCTCGCTATCTGCATCGCCCTGTCCATCGCGCTCACCGACATGGCCCTCCTGTCCTTTCAGCGCGGCTCGACCTCCTCGTCCGTCATTCGTATTCCGCTTGTTTATCCGCAGGTCGCCCTGGCAGCCGGCGCGATCATCCTGAATTTGCAAATGCTAGCCCAATTGTTGCGGCTTCTGCGCGGTGAGACCCTTTCAACCGGCCCAGGACTGGAATGAACCATGGGAAAAATTACCTTCAGCCTGCTCGGCCTGATGACACTCATTCTGGGAACCGGCGTCTGGATCGGACTTGGCCTTGTCGGTACGGGGGCTGCCCTTGCAGCACTTTTTCGTCCGACCTTGCCTTTGTTCAAGCTTCTCGCCCAACAGGCGTGGAACACACTTGTTTCGCCGGAAATGTTGGCACTACCACTGTTCATCTTCATGGCGGAAATTCTGTTCCGGACGAAGATCTCCGAAGCGCTCTTCTCCGGCCTTGCCCCTTGGCTACGCCATGTACCCGGACGCCTCGCACACATCACGGTGCTTGGCTGCACACTTTTTGCATCTGTCTGCGGTTCTTCTGCTGCCACGACGGCAACGGTCGGGCGCATCACGGCCAAGGAGTTGATCTCACGCGGCTATAACCGCGACCTTATCACCGGCAGCCTAGCGGGAGCCGGAACTCTCGGCTTTCTCATTCCGCCATCAACGATCATGATCATCTATGGGGTCATGGCTGAGGAATCGATCCTCAAGCTTTTCATGGCCGGTATTCTTCCAGGTCTCCTGATGGCCGCTTCCTACATGGGCTATATCGGCATCAGGGCGTTGATGAACCCTGCGCTTGTCGGAGAAGCGCTTCCACCCACGACATTCCTGCAAAAGCTTATCGCATTGAAGGACCTAGGACCGCTGTTGCTGCTTATCATCGGCGTGGTCGGCTCCATGTATGGCGGTATAGCCTCGCCAACCGAAGCTGCAGCTGTCGGTGTGGGCGGAGCAATCATCATCGGTGCTCTGCAGAAGACGTTGACGTTCAAAAATCTGATGCAAGCTGCAAAGCAGGCTGCTGACTCCTGCGCCATGATCGGCCTCATCATGGTGGGAGCAATGTTCCTTTCGACCGTCATCGGTTACCTCGGCATGCCACGTTATATTGCCGGTACGATTGAAAGCTGGGGGCTGTCGCCTTTCATGCTCATCCTCGTCCTGCTGATCTTCTACATCATCCTCGGAACGGTCATGGAAGGTCTCGGCTGCATTGTCATGACGCTACCGATTACCCTGCCTCTGGTTATGGCCGCAGGCTACAGCAAAGTCTGGTTCGGTATCTTCATCGTCATCGTCGTGGAAATGGCACAGGTTTCTCCGCCTGTCGGGTTCAATCTGACCGTCATACAACGCCTCACCGGAGACAGCATGGCACGCATCACCCGCGCCACCATGCCGTTCTTTTTCATCATGTGCGCCTTCGTGCTGCTGATCGCGCTTTTCCCGGAGATCGTCTCAATCGTTCCGGACATGATGGCGAAGAACTGAGGCAAAGCAAAACACCGGCCAGTGGAAGAAACTGGCCGGCGATAAGACCCTCACGCCGCAGCCATGACAGAGTTGCTCGAAAACCGGCTGCGATATTCTCCAGGCGAAAGACCGAGAATGCGATGAAACACGCGCCGAAACGCGGCCGCGTCCTCATAGCCGACGGACCACGCGATCTGATCGACCGATCGCTTGGTGAATTCCAGCAGTTCGCGGGCCTTGCCGACGCGCAGATGTTGAACATATTCGATCGGCTTCATCCCAGTTGCAGACTTGAAACGCCGCAGGAAGGTCCGCTCCTCGAGCCCGGCCTGATCTGCCATATCGGACACGCTGGTTGCACGCCCGGCACGCGCCTGAAGCCAATGTTGCACTTTCAGGATCGACTCATCGCCATGCGTCAGGCGTGGCGCGAAGCTGCTGTAGTGTCGCTGCTCACGGCCCGACGGATCGATCAGCAGAAATTTTCCGGTTTCGATCATTACCGATGGCCCCAGAAGCCGGTCCACGATGCGCAAACCAAGATCGGTCCACGCCATCAACCCGCCAGCGGTGATGATGTCACCATCCTCGATGACGATCTTGTCGATCTCGACACGGACATCCGGAAAACGTTCGCGAAAACGCTCCGCAAACAGCCAATGCGTTGTGGCTGGGCGACCGGCCAGCAGGCCTGTCGCCGCGAGAATGAACGATCCTCCACAACTCGCGGCCAACGTCGTGCCCTGTGCGTGACGGTCGAGCAGCCAGCGAGCGTAAGGCGCAGCTTCTTCGACTTCGGCGGGACCCGTCAGCCTGCCTGGCACCACCAGTATGTCCGGATGTCCAGCCGAATCAGGACTGGTGTCGTAGCAGCGCGAAAAACTACCGTTCTCTCCCATGTTCCAATGGCTGACACGCAACTCCGGTCCGCCTCGATCCTTGGAAAACAGTGACGCGATGGCAAAAAGGTCGGTTATGCCGTGTACCATGGCAATCTGGCAGCCCCGGTAGAGAACGAGGCCAACCTCCAAAGCACTCCCTGAAGCTCCTGCCATCTCTGTTTTCCCCTTTTTGTCAGTTTTGGCTCGTCTTCTGTCAGAAGCGCCAATCCTGCGCTCGCTGGCTCCAGAGTATCTCTATTCCCACGGGACGCAAGCAAGCTCCCTGAACCAAAGGAGAGAGAAATGAGCACGATCACCACCAAAGACGGCACGCACATCTACTACAAAGACTGGGGCTCCAAGGATGCTCAGCCGATCATCTTCTCGCACGGCTGGCCACTCAGCGCCGATGCCTGGGACGCGCAGATGGTGTTCTTCGCCAATCACGGCTTCCGCACCATTGCCCATGATCGTCGCAGCCACGGCCGCTCCGATCAGGTCTGGGATAACAACAACATGGACCAGTATGCTGATGACCTTGCTGAACTGATCGAACAGCTTGACCTGCACGACATTATTCTGGTCGGCCACTCCACTGGCGGCGGCGAAGTGACCCGCTACATTGGACGCCATGGAACAGCGCGTGTCGCCAAGATCGGCTTGATCGGCGCTGTACCGCCGCTGATGCTGAAAACGGAAAGCAATCCCGGAGGTTTGCCGATCGACGTCTTCGACGGCATCCGCAAAGGCACCTACGACAATCGCAGCCAGTTCTTCAAGGATCTGACAATACCCTTCTACGGTTACAACCGTGACGGCGCGGTCATCTCCGAAGGTATTCGCGAGGAATTCTGGCGCCAGGGCATGATGGGCGGCCTCAAGGGTCAACTCGACAGCATCCGGGCCTTTTCCGAGAGCGACTTTCATCAGGATCTGAAGGCTTTCGACAAACCGACGCTGGTCTTGCATGGCGATGACGATCAGATCGTCCCGATCGGGGCGTCAGCACACTCGACGGTCAAGATCGTCAAGCACGCTGTCCTGAAGGTCTACGAAGGCGCCGACCACGGTTTGACGCAGACACATCAGGATCGTTTCAACGCCGATCTCCTCACCTTCATCAAAGCCTGAAAAACCAACGGCAAAGCACTGGCGCCTGAAGGCGCCAGCCCGCCGCTTTCAAAAGGAACATTCGAAATGACCAAGGAAACATTTCTCGTCACCGGCGCATCGGATGGTATCGGCGCCGTTTATGCCGATCGTCTGGCAGGGCGCGGTTACAATCTGGTACTTGTCGCGCGCCGCGCTGAAAAACTGCAGTCGCTGGCTGCGCAACTCGAGAAGGTTCACGGTGTCTCGGTGGAGGTTTTGGCCGCTGACCTTTCGAACGCCCAAGGTCTCGAAAAGGTAGAAAGCCGCCTGCGCGAAGACAGCCAGATCACTGGCCTCGTCAACAATGCCGGCATTGCAGGGGAAGGCAAGATAACCGAACTCGACCCGTCCTATATCACCGGCATGATCCATCTCAATATCCTCGCCGTCACCCGGCTCGCAGCAGCGATCGCCCCACGCTTGTCTTCCCGTGGTAAAGGCACGATCATCAACATCACCTCCGTCACGGCACTCATGCCGGCCGCATTCACGGCGGTCTATCCAGCGACGAAGGCTTTTGTACTTGCTTTTACGGAAGCACTGCAGGCACAGCTCGCTCCCTCCGGTGTCCGCGTCCAGGGCGTTCTGCCGGGCATTACACGCACAGCAATCTGGGAAGAAGAAAAACTCAGCACCATCCCTGCCGCAATGTTCATGGACGTCAATGACATGGTCGATGCTGCCATGGCGGGTCTCGATCTCGGCGAAGTCCTGACCATTCCCTCGCTGCCAGACAGCGCCGACCTTGAAACCTATCTGAGTGCGCGTTCGGCTTTGCGACCCAATCTGTCGCTTGCAAATCCGGCCGCCCGCTACAGCGTCACCGCCGTAAAGTAGAGGGCACCGCCATGATCCTCGGACTGACAATTTCCCAATTCACCTTATTGCATGTCGCCTTGAGCTTCATTGGCATCGCTTCCGGCCTGATCGCGCTCCCCGCTTATGCATCCGGAAAGTGGATGCCGCGCATGACTGGTCTTTTTCTCGCGACGACCCTGGCGACAACGCTGACGGGATTTCTCTTCCCCATCAGCACATTTACCCCGGCACTCGGGGTAGGCATCATTTCCACCATCATTCTGGCGGTCGCACTCGCAGCGCTTTATGTTTACAAGCTCAACGGCAATGCGCGAGTAATCTATGCCGTCACGGCGACGACAGGCTTATATCTCAATATGTTCGTCTTGATTGTTCAGTCATTTTTGAAAGTCGAAACGCTGAACGAGCTTGCTCCGAATGGTAACGAACCGCCGTTCCTCGTTGCCCAAAGTGTGCTTTTGCTCGCCGCAATCATTCTCGGTCGCAAGGCATCTAAGACGAGCCGACATCTCGGGATATTCGCGAAATGACTGCCCAACCCCTTCCGCAGAGCTCCAAAAGGTCGTTCTGCGGAATTTACATGAGGGAAGCTATGGTTCTACAATCAGAAACGATAGGTCAGGCCGAGAACGGGGCCTTTGAGCGTTGAATCAAACACGTGACCATCAGAATCATAATCCACGTCAAGAATTTTATAACCCGCAGACACCGACAGGTGGTCGGTAAACGCATAATTTGCCGTGGCAAGCGTCTGCCAGGTGTGATCCGATCCCGCTCCAAAACCACCAATGTCGGCCTGCGCGTGAACAGAGAATTTCGGCGTGACTTTGTAGAAGGCCCGGAAACCAATCACGGGATCGACCCAGCCGAAATCCTCTCCGTAACTGCGTGAAAATGTGCCGTAATTAACAGTCACATCGTTAGAAATATGCCAGATACGCATGCCGGCTAGGACATCAAGTGTCAGATCCTGGTCATCGTAGACCCGGTATCCACCTTTCAACGTCGCAGAAAACTGGACCGTATCGACATCTGCGCTCAATCCAGGCGTTGCCCCAATGACAGGAAGCGCACCGATCACATGGCTGTCCGTCGTGTTGACGTACATCACGTCGCCGGAGAAAACGAGACGGTCATATCGCCCCCAAACGTCAAGGAAACCTCCGACATTGAGGTGATCCATAACGTCCGAGAAGGATTTTTCGACCGAAATTGTCGGTCCACGGCGAAATGGGGAGATATCGCCTTTGAGCCCCGCTGCCCAGAGATACGGGGTAACCTGTAAAGCCCAGCCTGGCGGAAGGCTGCTATCTTCAGGTGTGTCAGCCACCGCCTGAGGCAACGACGGATCAGCCGCCTCGGCGCTGACTGCCAGCAACGGCAAAAGCGCCAAAGCCCATTTCAAACTATTCCCCATTTATATGCCCTCTCGTTCCACCAAACCACTGGGAATCGGACGGGCGAAACCGCCCGACAATCACGCTATCATTCTGTCAAAGCCCTTGAAACGGGAAAGGCTTTGCGTCCTGAAAATCTGCCGTTGCATCACCGGAAAACGTGTGCGCCTGATCGGTGCCAAGATCGAGCCGTTTGACCTTGCCAGTCTCCTTCGAAAAATCGATCTTGTTCAGGTCGACCCAGAAGGTATTGGGCGTCATGGCGGATTCGAAGAAATAGAGCTTGCGTTTGTGATCGTAGACGGTGCGCCACCGGGTGGACGAAATCTCCGGCTGATCCGGTGAGGAAATACCAAGCGGAACCGAGACGTTGCGGATCACTCCGAAAACGCTCGCAAGCAACCGGTTCGGCTCACCGCTTTGCGGT
Source organism: Agrobacterium sp. NPDC090273 (assembly GCF_044772305.1). Taxonomy (NCBI): domain Bacteria; kingdom Pseudomonadati; phylum Pseudomonadota; class Alphaproteobacteria; order Hyphomicrobiales; family Rhizobiaceae; genus Agrobacterium; species Agrobacterium sp. NPDC090273. Next base: position 17,934 of record NZ_JBIVYN010000008.1, on the reverse strand, counting down.
ATTGCATTCACATAGAAGGCTGCGCGTGTGAAACGATCAGAAGCCCGGTTCGTACCAGGCAACATGACGGTGCCGCCGATGTCTTGCCAATAGGACGTTAACGCGAGTTGCTTGTCATAAGTCGGGGAGTTGGTCATGACTTGGTATTGGCGGCCATGATGGATGACCTGCTTTCCGTCGATATATTCGATAATGGCACTGTCGCCACTTGAATCGGAAAGAGACAGATGCAGCGTCGTCAGTCGATCCTGCCCCGGCACATTGTCTGTGACTATCGTGAACGGCTGCGTCTTCAGAACCTCGACGGCCTCCGCGACCGTGGCAAACCGATCAAGGACATATTGCGCCCAGGCAGCAATGGTCAGGCCGGGTTTGCTGCTCGCCTCAAACTTCGGATACTCGGATTCAGTCAGCCACAGGACATTGGCGACGAGCCCGGCTTCGTTTGCACCATCAGTTGTCGAAACGTCGTAGCCTGTCGTCACCACAGACCCATATTTGGCAGTCCATTTCAGGGAATTCGGACCTGCTTCTCCATTGCGCTCTATGCCACGCGGCAGGATGTAGAGATTGCTGCCGACATCGTATTTCCAGTCCATCGACCGGGCGGTGACGACGTTGTCATCCTGCCCAATGAACACGAACCGCGTACATGCATCCGCTGTTAGCGGTGACGCCACCGCATAAAAGCCTGCCAAGCCGAACGTGAATACGCTCCTGATTGCTTTCGAAATCATCGACAACCCCCTGACGAAAATAATCGCCAAAGGACAAGGGATCTTCTTCCGCTATCGTCCTCGGCTATGCGAGAGTGCACCAGGTTTACGACAACCTCAAGATGAGAACGACCTAATTTAAGCCCCTGATTTATCTCTACGCATTCAGGCGGCCACGTCCTAGCGATGGCGTCGTGAAGGTGCGGCAGTTTTTGACGATGTCAGAAGTTGAAAAAATGGCTCGCGAATACACCAGCATCCGCGAGCGGCGGTCTATCATTTGCCGATCAGGCTTTTTCCAGTCATTTCAGCAGGTTGCGGCAGGTTCATCAGTTGCAGGATCGTCGGCGCGACATCAGCAAGAATACCGTCGCGCACCGTTGCACCGTCCGGTCCACCGAACAGGATGACCGGCACCGGATTGGTGGTGTGCGCCGTGTGCGGTCCTCCGGTTACCGGATCGACCATGGTCTCGCAATTGCCGTGATCCGCGATCACCAGCATGGCGCCACCAACCTTTTCCAGCGCTGCAACAACTTGTGACAGTCCGCGATCTACTGCTTCGCATGCCTTGATTGCGGCATTCAGGTCACCGGTATGCCCAACCATATCAGGGTTGGCGTAATTGGTGACGATGAGATCGTAACCCTTGCCGATCGCCTCCACGAATTTCTCCGTGACTTCAGGCGCGCTCATTTCCGGTTGCAGATCATAGGTTGCAACCTTCGGCGACTTCGGCATGAACCGATCTTCGCCCACTTCCGGCTCTTCCTTTCCGCCATTCAGGAAAAACGTCACATGCGGATATTTCTCGGTTTCTGCCAGGCGGAACTGGCGCAATCCGTGACTTGCAACCCAGGCCCCCAGAGTGTTGGCAATATCACGCTTGGGATAGGCTGTGGCCATGAAAGCATTGTGTTTCGTGGAGTATTCCACCATGCCCAGCAGGGCGGAAAGTTGCGGCTTCTGACGCGCAAACCCGTCGAAATCTTCGGCGCCGATGGCAGACAGGATTTCACGGGCGCGGTCCGCGCGGAAATTGAGGCAGAACAGGCCGTCGCCGGTCTTGAAGCCTTCATACCCACCAATCACAGTTGGCAGGATGAATTCATCCGTCACGTTGTTTTTGTAGCTTGCCGTAACGGCGCTGACAGCGTCTGGCGCATGTTCGCCCTTGGCGAGAACCATTGCATCGTAGGCTTTTTCGACGCGCTCCCAACGATTGTCGCGGTCCATGGCATAATAACGCCCGATCACGCTCCCGATGCTGGCCCCCTCGGGCAAGCTGTCAACAAACGTCTGCACGAAGCCTTCTGCCGATTTAGGGGCAACATCGCGTCCATCTGTCATGACGTGGACAATGACCTTCAGCCCAAGATCCACCAACAGTTTGACGGCCGCCTGAGCATGCACGATATGACCATGCACGCCACCATCAGAAATAACGCCCATAAGGTGCGCGGCACCGCCGGCAGCCTTTACCTTCGAGGCAAAATCCAGAATGGAAGCGTTTTTGAAAAAGCTGCCGTCTTCAATGGCAAGATCAATTTGACCGAGATCCATCGCAACGACCCGGCCCGCACCGATATTGGTGTGACCAACTTCGGAATTGCCCATCTGCCCCGTCGGCAGTCCGACGTTCGGTCCAAACGTGGTGAGCGTCGCATGTGGGCACGTCGCAAACAGCCGGTCCATGGTTGGCGTGTTGGCCAGGGCGGGCGCGTTGCTCGACCGATCCTCGCTCAGCCCCCAGCCATCGAGAATGGTCAGAACAACGGGTTTCGGAGTGCTCATGAATGGACCTTTTCTTCGTTAATCGTCTGCGGGCGACGAACAGAAAGGCCGCCGGAGCGTGCCCGTTCGCCGTTTTGTCATGGTGAGAAGCAGGCTTCCCGTTCCCACTCTTCTATACTCGAAGACCATGAACGCAAGCCCATATCGTTGCCAGGTCAGCCTTCACAAGCCCGACGTACCTGGTCATGACGGGCAAACGATATCAGTCCTCGATGAAGATCAGGGCCGGTTTTTCCAACAAGGTTTTGATCTTCTGAATGAAGCCTGCGGCATCCCAGCCATCCACGACCCGGTGATCGAAACTCGACGACAGGTTCATCATCTTTCTTGGGACAAACTGACTGCCGTCCCAGACCGGCCGCGTGACAATCTTGTTGACCCCGATGATGGCGACTTCGGGATGGTTGATGACCGGTGTAGAGGCGATACCGCCCAATGCACCGAGCGAACTGATGGTAATGGTCGAGCCGGACAGTTCCTCACGTTTGGCAGTGCCGTTGCGAGCGGCCTCGGCAACACGGCCGAGTTCTTCTGCACATTCCCACAACCCGCGCGCTTCTGCATGGCAGACGACCGGTACAATGAGACCAGCCGTGGTCTGTGTCGCGATGCCAATGTGAACAGCGCTGTAGTGATTGATCACCCCGGCCTCATCATCGAAGGTTGCGTTCATTCCGGGTTGATCGGAAACCGCCCGTACCATTGCGCGCATCAGAAAAGGCAGGATCGTGAGTTTCGGTTGCCCACTCCTGCGCTTGCCGTTCATGATGGCGCGCAATTCCTCAACGTCAGTGACGTCGATTTCCTCGACATAGGTAATATGGGGAATACGCGAGACCGAAAGCACCATCTTCTCGGCAATCTTGCGCCTCAGTCCTGTCATTCTCACCTGTTCAACCGCACTATCGCCGGGCGATGCCCGAAGACGCTGCTCAGTTGTGGAGCGCGATAAAAGGAACGCATCAAGATCGGCGTGTGTGATATGCCCATCCGGACCAGTCGGCTTAACCTGATGGAGATCAAGATCGAGATCGTCGGCACGTTGGCGGACAGCGGGAGAGGCGAGCGGTTTATGATCGTCCGGCAATGCCGGCGGGACATCGGGTTTAATATCGGCAACGGGTGGCGGTGTTTCCATTTGCGCGGGCTCATCAAGAGCAAGTACGGCATCTTGTGCCTCCGGCTCGTCCTCTGCGACCGTCGCAGCGTTAACCTCGGTCTCTATGCGCAGCAGTGGCGCCTTAACCGCGACTGTGTCTCCAATTTCAGCGGCGATCCAAGTTACGACGCCTGAAACCGGCGATGGAATTTCGACTGTCGCCTTGTCGGTCATCACTGCGGCAAGGACCATATCTTCATGGACCGGATCACCGGGCTTGACGTGCCATTCGACCAGTTCGGCCTCCGCGACACCTTCCCCGACGTCGGGCATAGTGAGAACGTATTCCGTCATCCTTCAGGCCTCCATGACTTCGATAAGTGCGCGCCCGACACGGGCTGGACCGGGAAAATAATCCCACTCCTGTGCATGCGGATAAGGCGTATCCCAACCGGCGACGCGAACGATCGGCGCCTCCAGATGATAGAAACAATGTTCTTGAACCAACGACACGACTTCAGCGCCGAAACCGGACGTCAACGTCGCCTCGTGAACCATGACGCAACGTCCGGTCTTGGCGACAGAGCGCGTGATGGTTTCGAGATCAAGCGGCAACAGGCTGCGCAAGTCTATCACCTCGGCATCAACACCTGTCTCCTCCGCTGCCGCCAACGCGACATGCACCATTGTCCCATAGGCAATGACTGTGACGCCAGCGCCAGCACGCCTCACGGCAGCCTTGCCAATGGGAATGGTATAGTGCTTGTCCGGCACTTCACCCAACTCATGTTTGGCCCAGGATGTTACAGGCCTGTCGTGATGCCCATCGAATGGGCCATTGTAGAGGCGCTTCGGCTCCAGAAACATCACCGGGTCAGGATCTTCGATCGCTGATATCAGCAGGCCCTTCGCATCATGCGGGTTGGATGGAACGACGACTTTCAGACCGCAGACATGTGTGAAAAGCGCTTCCGGACTTTGGCTGTGCGTCTGACCACCGAATATCCCGCCACCGGTTGGCATGCGCAAAACGATCGGGCAGGTAAAATCACCGTTAGAGCGGTAGCGGATGCGTGCAGCCTCCTGGGTGATCTGATCGTACGCGGGATACATGTAATCGGCGAACTGTATCTCGACACAGGGACGCAGACCGTAGGCAGCCATGCCGATCGCCGTTCCGACAATACCGGATTCACTGATCGGTGCATCGAAACACCGGGTCTTGCCGTATTTTGCCTGCAGCCCCTGAGTTGCTCGAAACACGCCGCCGAAGTAGCCGACGTCCTCACCGAACACGACAACATTGTCGTCACGTCCCATTGATACGTCCATAGCGCTCCGGACGGCTTCGATCATTGTCATTCTTGTCATATCAGTACCCCGCCTTTTCACGCTGGCGACGAAGATGCGGTGGCATTTCGGCATAAACACCTTCGAACATGTCCTTCGTCGGGGGTTTGCCACCGGCATGCAGGGTCCCGTGGCTTTCTGCCTCGCGCTGCGCGTCGATCACCTCGTCCATGATTTCGGCCTCCGCCTGCCGATGCCGCTCCTCGGACCAGACATCCCTGAGAACAAGGTGTTTTTTCAACCTGAGAACCGGATCGCCAAGAGGCCACACTTCGGATTCCGTCTTGGGCCGATACGCACTCGGATCATCGGACGTCGAATGTGCTCCGACCCGGTAGGTGACATACTCGATCAAGGTTGGACCGAGATTGCGACGCGCACGTTCGGCAGCCCAACGCGCCACCGCATAAACGGCAAGATAGTCGTTCCCATCCACCCGAAGTGCTGGAATACCGAACCCGAGACCTCGGGCGGCGAAGGTCCCCGAACCACCACGTGCAATTCCCTGGAAAGTGGATATAGCCCATTGGTTATTGACGATGTTGAGAATGACGGGCGCCTTGTAGGTAGAGGCAAATACCAGCGCTGAGTGGAAATCCGATTCCGCCGTCGAACCGTCTCCAATCCACGCGGCCGCAATCTTCGTATCGCCCTTGATTGCGGAAGCCATGGCCCAACCGACCGCCTGAACGTATTGCGTGGCTAGGTTACCAGAGACAGTGAAAAAGCCGTGCTCTTTCGAAGAGTAGAGAACCGGCAACTGTCGCCCGTGAAGCGGATCGTGCTCATTGGAGAAAATCTGGTTCATCATCGTCAGAAGCGGATAGTCGTCGGCGATCAAAAGACCGGCCTGTCGATAGGTCGGGAAATTCATGTCGCCTTTGGACAGCGCCTTGCGGAACGCGCAACTCACCGCCTCTTCGCCGAGATGCTGCATGTAGAAGGATGTCTTGCCCTGTCGTTGCGCCATCAGCATACGTGCGTCGAACGCGCGAAGACGCATCATGTTTTTAAGCCCCGTCAGCAACTCTTCATCCGAAAGGAGACCCGACCAGGGGCCAACCGCCTCTCCCTTTTGATTGAGAACACGGATAATCGAATAGGCCAGATCGCGAATGGTCTCCGGCGCGGCATCCACCTCCGGACGTGGGACTGCTCCTGCCCTTTGCAGTTTCACATTGGAAAAATCTGGCTGATCGCCCGGACGAACTGCCGGTTCGGGAACATGCAGGCTCAGGCGGGTTGTCTCGGTCATGCGTTTTTCCTCCTTCGGCCGCCGTCTCTCCTCCAGACGGCGAAACAACTGCTAGAGATTTCGTGCAATCACCATGCGCTGGATATCGCTTGTCCCCTCGTAAATCTGGCAGATGCGCACATCGCGATATATCCGCTCCACCGGATAATCCGCCATGTAGCCGTAACCGCCGTGGATCTGGATGGCGTCGGAGCACACCCGTTCGGCCATCTCGGACGCAAAAAGCTTCGCCATGGAGGCCTGCGAAAGGCAGGGCTCACCCGCTTCCTTCAGAGCTGCGGCATGCAGGACAAGCTGGCGCGCCGCCTCGATATTGGTCGCCATATCCGCAAGCCGAAAGGAAACCGCTTGATGGTCAACAATCGCTGTTCCAAAAGCCGTGCGCCCGCGCGCGTAATCGCGGGCAGCCTCAAATGCGGCTTGGGCCATACCGACGGCCTGGGCAGCAATACCGATGCGACCACCCTCCAGATTGGCAAGCGCGATCCGATAACCTTCTCCTTCTTCCCCCAGCCGCAGTGCGGCGGGGACGGCCATGTCCGAAAAGGCGATCTGACACGTATCTGAAGCGTGAAGACCGAGTTTTTCCTCTACTCTCACCACCTCGTAGCCTGGCGTATCTGTTGGCACGATAAAGGCGCTGATGCCCTTCTTGCCGGCATCGGGATCGGTAACGGCAAAAACGATGATGACGTTGCCATTCTTTCCCGAGGTGATGAACTGTTTCGCACCGTTCAGGATGTAGTGATCGCCGTTTCGCCGAGCCCGGGTTTTCAGATTGGAAGCGTCCGATCCCGCCTGCGGTTCAGTCAGAGCAAAGCCGCCTATCCATTCGCCGCAAGCGAGTTTCGGCAGAAATCGCTCTTTTTGTTCGTCCGTTCCGAATTTCAGGATCGGCACGCAGCCAACAGAGTTGTGCACGCTCATGATGGTGGAACAGGCGCCGTCAGCGGCGGCAATTTCCTCAAGAGCCAAGGCATAGGCGACGGCACCGGTGTCCGACCCCTCGTAGGTCTCCGGCACAAGCATGCCAAGGAAGCCGAGGTCGCCCATTTCTTTCAATTCACTCTGCGGAAAACGACTCTCCCGATCGCGTAAGCTGGCACCGGGCGCCAGACGTTCTCGGGCAAAATCGCGGGCCATTTCTCTGATCTGCTGCTGGGCTTCGTTCAATATCATGATCAGCCCTCAATGACGTTCGACGGCGAAAGCTGTGGCCTCACCACCGCCAATGCAGACGGCAGCAACGCCGCGCTTCAGCGCGTGCCGCTTCAATGCGGAAAGCAGCGTGACTATGATCCTTGCCCCGGACGCACCAATCGGATGGCCAAGCGCGCAGGCACCACCATGCACATTCACCTTATCGTGCGGCAGATCGAGATCGCGCATGGCGGCCATTGCCACCACGGCAAAAGCTTCGTTGATCTCAAACAGATCGATTTCACCCAATTGCCAACCGGTCCTATCCGTAAGCCGCCGGATAGCACCAACTGGCGCGGTCGGAAATTTCGCCGGAGCATCCGCAAATGTTGCGTGCCCCGCGATTGTCGCCAGCGGCTGCAAGCCGCGCCTGTCGGCGTCGGAGCGGCGCATAAGGACCAGCGCCGCTGCACCATCGGAAATAGAGCTGGAGTTAGCGGCCGTCACCGTTCCGCCTTCACGAAAAGCAGGTTTCAACAATGGAATCTTTTCCGGCCTTGCCTTGCCAGGCTGCTCATCGACATCGATCTGCCGGCCTGAGGAATTCGAGACGGCCGCTATCTCTTCTGCGAAAGCGCCGTCGGAAATGGCGCGACGTGCACGCTCCAGCGAGGTCAAAGCATAATCGTCCTGCATGCTGCGCGTGAACTGATAGGCTTCGGCACAGTCCTCGGCAAAGGTTCCCATGAGACGACCCTTGTCATAGGCGTCTTCAAGCCCATCGAGAAACATGTGATCTGTCACCTTGCCGTGGCCAAGACGGTATCCCGAGCGGGCCCGATCAAGGAGATAAGGTGCGTTGGTCATGCTCTCCATGCCGCCGGCGACAACGATGTCAGATGTTCCGGCCGCGATCTGATCATGCGCCAGCATCGTCGCTTGCATCCCTGATCCACACATCTTGTTGATGGTGACAGCACTTGTGGAATGAGCAATGCCTGCGGCGATCGCTGCCTGTCGTGCCGGCGCCTGTCCCTGACCAGCGGTCAGAACGCAGCCCATTGCAACGTCGTCGATTTCAGAAAAAGAAAGCGTTGATCGCTGGACGGTAGCGCGGATCGCTGCAGCCCCCAGATCTGAAGCCGCAACCGAACCAAAGTCGCCCTGGAAACCGCCCATCGCAGTGCGAGCGGCCCCGACGATAACCACGGGGTCATGCACAGTCACTTTCCACCTCCCTGGAAAGAGCCCGAACCTTGACCGCAACCTCCTCCAGGCTGCGACCGATCCATTGTTGTCGAACACACAGTTCTGACAACTTCGGATAGTGAACGCTATCACTATCTCGAATTCATTTCAAAGCTATTTTGATTGACAGTTTTGCACTTAGCGATATCTTTGATCCAACAATGCCCGATATCATAGAGCAAATGATCCATGATTGAGCTCGACAGTTTCGACCAGAAGATTTTGCATGTGCTTGGCGACGACGGCCGTATAAGCTGGCGTGATCTGGCCTCGCGCATCGGTCTTTCCTTTACACCGACCTTGCGCCGCGTTCGAAAGCTGGAAGAAGAGGGCATCATTCGCGGATATACGGCTGTATTCGATGAGAACCGTCTGCTCGGCAACATGGGTGTCTTCATTTCCGTGACCTTGGAACGGCAGATCAAGGAAGCGCTGACCACCTTCGAGCATCATGTCGCCTCCATTCCGGAAGTCGTGGGCGGCTATCAGACAAGCGGAAGTTCCGACTATCTCATTCATGCGATGGTGCGAGATCTGCCACATTACCAGCAGCTTCTGGATTTCCTGACAACCGTTCCCGGTGTCTCCCGTATCCAGTCCAATTTTGCCATCAAGACATTCGTGCGCCGCTCGGCTGCATTTACAGGGGGCGACGACGCATAAAGGGAGTGCCGGTGCGGAGGAGGTACTGGCAGTTCACAGAGGGCGGTGAGGAAGAGCCGCCGGAGGAGGAACATACGCGATGAGCTCGAACCTCGCCGCCATTTTCGATGCCGACCTTGCGCCGGAAATCGCTGCCCTGCGCGAAAGTGTCCGGGCTTTTGCCGATGACAGGATTGCTCCCCATGCCGACGCGATTGATCGGGAAGATAAGTTTCCGCGTCAACTCTGGCCAGAGATGGGCCGTTTAGGGCTGCACGGCATCACCGCCTTTGAAGAATATGGCGGTGCAAATATGGGTTATCTGGCCCATTGCGTGGCGATGGAGGAGATCAGCCGCGCTTCCGCTGCGATCGGTCTATCCTATGGTGCCCATTCCAACCTTTGCATCAACCAGATCCATCGCTGGGGACGGGACGAACAGAAACAACGTTATCTGCCAAAACTGATCTCCGGTGAGCATGTCGGTTCGCTTGCTATGAGCGAAACGGAAGCCGGATCGGACGTTGTTTCGATGCGGCTGAAGGCGGAGCGAAAAGGCGATCATTATATCCTGAACGGCTCCAAAATGTGGATCACCAACGGGCATGAGGCTGATACGCTGGTGGTCTATGCCAAGACGGATGTGTCGGCCGGCCCACGCGGCATTACCGCTTTTCTCATAGAGAAGGAGTTTCCCGGTTTTCGACCTGCCCAGAAGCTCGACAAGCTTGGCATGCGCGGCTCTCCAACCTCTGAACTGGTTTTCGAAGATTGCGAGGTGCCGCAAGACAATGTCCTTGGCAAACTCAACGACGGTGTAACCGTGTTGATGAGTGGTCTCGACTACGAGCGGGCAGTGCTGGCAGCAGGTCCGGTCGGCATTATGCAGGCGGCCATTGACCTGGTCCTGCCCTACAGCCGCGAACGCCAACAGTTTGGCAAACCTGTCGGTGAATTCCAGCTTGTGCAGGGAAAAATTGCCGACATCTACACGGCGATGAACGCCTCGCGGAGCTATGTTTATGCCGTTGCAAAAGCCTGCGACAGCGGCCGCATCACGCGGCAAGATGCGGCAGGCGCCATCCTGTTTGCCGCTGAACGGGCAACGCAAGTCGCACTCGACACCATCCAACTGCTTGGAGGGGCGGGCTATGTCAATGAAAGTCCAGCCGGGCGCCTCCTACGGGATGCGAAGCTTTACGAAATCGGCGCCGGCACCAGTGAAATCAGGCGGATGCTGATCGGACGTGAACTTGTCAAAGGCAATATGTGAGGCGAACCATGAAGCTTTCATCCAGCCTGTTACGCGACCCCTCGTTTGCCGCCAACACCAGCTTCATGTCCTCGCTGGTCCAAGACCTGCAACACCATGTGCAGCAGATATCGCAAGGAGGCGGCGAGAAATCGCGCGCGAAACACCTGGGGCGCGGTAAACTTCTGGTCCGTGACCGCATCGATGCCCTTCTCGATCCGGGCAGCCCCTTTCTGGAGTTGTCGCAATTTGCCGCGCACGCCGTCTATGATGAGCCCGTCCCCGCAGCCGGGATCATCACGGGCATCGGGCGCATTTCCGGTCGTGAATGCATGGTCGTTGCCAATGACGCGACGGTCAAAGGTGGGACCTACTACCCCTTGACGGTCAAGAAGCATCTTCGAGCCCAGGAGATTGCCCGCGAAAACCGGCTTCCCTGTGTCTACCTGGTGGATTCTGGTGGAGCAAACCTCCCCAACCAGGATGAAGTTTTTCCGGATCGCGATCATTTCGGCCGGATTTTTTTCAACCAGGCAACCATGTCGGCACAGGGAATTGCCCAGATCGCCGTCGTGATGGGAAGTTGTACGGCGGGTGGCGCCTATGTTCCCGCCATGAGTGACCAATCCGTCATTGTCAAAAATCAGGGTACGATTTTCCTCGGGGGACCGCCTCTGGTAAAGGCCGCCACCGGCGAAGTTGTCACGGCTGAAGAATTGGGTGGCGCGGATGTGCACTCACGCCAGTCCGGCGTTACGGACTACTACGCGCGTGACGACAGGCATGCCCTGGCCATCACCCGCCAGATCGTCGCGGGCCTCAATCGTAGCAAAAAGAACCAACTCGAAATCCGATCTCCAATCAAGCCATTATTTCCACCAGACGAGCTTTACGGCATCGTTCCGGCCGATACACGCAAGCCATTCGAGGTTCGCGAAGTTATCGCCCGGCTGGTGGATGGCTCGGAATTCGATGAATTCAAGTCGTTATATGGGACAACTCTGGTTTGCGGCTTTGCGCATATTCACGGCTATCCGGTCGGCGTCATCGCCAATAACGGCATCCTGTTTTCTGAATCAGCACTCAAAGGCGCGCACTTTATAGAACTGTGTTGCCAGCGCAGCATTCCGCTGGTCTTTCTGCAGAACATCACGGGTTTTATGGTCGGTCGCGCCTACGAAGCTGGTGGCATTGCAAAAGACGGGGCTAAACTTGTCACCGCGGTTGCCTGCGCGCGCGTTCCCAAATTCACGGTCATTATTGGCGGCTCTTTCGGCGCTGGTAACTACGGGATGTGCGGCAGAGCCTACTCCCCGCGCTTTTTGTGGATGTGGCCGAACGCGCGCATTTCGGTGATGGGCGGAGAACAGGCAGCATCAGTGTTGGCACAGGTGCGCCGTGATGGCATCGAAGCAGATGGCCGCCACTGGTCAACAGAGGGCGAAGACGCGTTTAAGCAGCCGATCCGGGAAAAATACGAACGTGAGGGACATCCCTATTACGCCAGTGCACGCCTTTGGGACGACGGCATCATCGACCCGAAAGACACGCGCCTGGTTTTAGGGCTCGGGCTTTCAGCAGCGTTGAATGCGCCGATCGAACCCACTTCCTTCGGCACGTTCAGGATGTGAGGTCGTCATGTTTTCCAAAATACTGATTGCCAATCGTGGCGAGATCGCCTGCCGGATCATCCGAACCGCCCGAAAGATGGGTATCACAACAGTCGCGGTCTATTCAGAGGTTGATCGCAACGCCATGCACGTGGCAATGGCCGACGAAGCCTTCGAGATTGGCTCCGCCCCTGCGCGCTCATCCTATCTCGATGGCGATAAAATTATTGAAGTCGCACAAAAGAGCGGCGCGCAGGCTATTCATCCCGGCTACGGTTTTCTTTCTGAGAATGCAGGCTTCGCGGCGGCCTGTACCGGGGCCGGGTTAGTCTTAATAGGTCCACCGGCCGCCGCCATAATCGCTATGGGCGGTAAAAGTGAAGCCAAGGCACTCATGGCAAAGGCGGGTGTTCCTGTTGTTCCGGGCTACCACGGAGACGAACAGGGCCCCGAAACCCTCCAAGCAGAAGCTGATGGCATCGGCTACCCGGTATTGATCAAAGCCTCCGCAGGTGGCGGTGGCAAGGGTATGCGTGTCGCCAAGAAGCGGAAAGAGTTTGCCGCGGAGCTTGCTGGGGCAAAACGTGAAGCGCTCGCCGCGTTCGGCGACGATCGTATGCTGATCGAGAAATATCTGAGCCGACCGCGGCATGTGGAGGTGCAGATTTTCGCCGACGCATATGGCAATTGCGTTTCTTTGTTTGAGCGTGATTGTTCGATCCAGCGGCGGCATCAGAAAGTCATCGAAGAGGCGCCAGCCCCGGGTCTTTCTGATAGCCTGCGCACACGAATGTACGCTGCTGCCATCGCAGCGGCACGCGCCATAGACTACCGCGGCGCTGGCACGATAGAGTTTCTTCTCGATAGCTCCGGCGATTTCTATTTCATGGAAATGAATACCCGGCTCCAGGTCGAGCATCCGGTTACGGAATTCATCACCGGCCTTGATCTGGTCGAATGGCAAATTCGCGTCGCCGATGGGCAGGCGTTGCCGGATGAATGGACTGAACTACGGATCAAGGGGCACGCCATTGAGGCCCGCATCTATGCTGAAGATCCGAGCCATGAATTCCTTCCTTCGACGGGTACGGTCAGCCACCTCAAATTCCCAGATCAAAGCCCTCATCTCCGGATCGACAGCGGCATTGAGGCAGGCGACATCATCTCAGTGCATTATGACCCGATGATCGCAAAACTGATCGTTTGGGACACAGACCGTCCCTCCGCCGTCAATCGGATGCGCCTTGCCCTCGAGAAACTGGCTGTCGCAGGCGTCACCAACAATGCCGCGTTCCTTGCGAAAATTATTGGCCTGGAAGCCTTCGAGAACGCCAAGCTCGATACAGGTTTCATAACCCGCAACGAAGGTGCACTCTTTTCTCTAGACGAGCCGACGCAATCCGAACTCGCGACTGCGGCACTCGGCCTTCTGCTAGTCCGCACCAACCGAGTCGCTTCAGACAAAACAGATCCTTACAGCCCATGGAACGTCCTCACTGCCTTTCGCATGAATGCGCCCGCTCGCCAAACGCTGCACTTCAAGGTGGATGGACAGGAGTTGATGTTAGCCGTCACGCATGGTGCCGACACTCTGCTTCTGGACATTGGTGGGAAGAAGGTCATGATCTCCGGCCGTCTCACCGAGGACGGATTGTTAAGAGCTACGATCGGCGACCGGCAAGAAAGCGCCTATTTTTTCTCAGGCGATCATACCCATGATCTCTTCATCAGGGGCAGGCACTTTCGGGTCTGCGAATGCGAACTGGCCGACGACGAGACCAGCAGTCAACCATCAGGTGGGCTGGAGGCACCGATGCCCGGCCTTGTTCGCTCGGTTTTTGTAAAGAAGGGTGCCAAAGTCAAGGCCGGCGAAGCTCTTGTCGTTATGGAAGCAATGAAGATGGAGCATACCATTCGTGCACCGTCAAATGGCAGGGTAACCGCATTCAACTGTGCTGAAGGCGACATGGTCGAAGCGGGCAAGGTGTTGTTTGACTTCGAACCGGAGGCCACGTGAGATGGGATGGCCAGCCGCAGTCAAAATCGTCGAGGTCGGTCCGCGTGATGGGCTGCAAAACGAACCCGCATTGGTCCCAGCCTCTGTGAAGATAGAGTTGATAGAACGTCTTGCGGCGGCAGGATTGACCGTCGTGGAAGCGGGGGCATTCGTTTCACCCAGATTGGTTCCCCAAATGGCAGATAGCCGTGATGTCTATCATGGGCTGAGACCGCGCCCCGGTGTCGCCTACCCGGCGCTTGTTGCCAACATGAAGGGCCTTGTGGCGGCGATCGAAGCTGGAGTTCAGGAGATTGCTGTTTTCGTGTCCGCGTCTGAAGGTTTCAGCCAGCACAACATCGCCTGCTCTCGCGCTGAAAGCCTGATCCGATTGCGTGAGGTCGTGGAGACGGCGCACAAGTGGAACTTCAAAATACGAGGCTACGTATCCTGTATCGCTGGCTGCCCATATGATGGCGCTGTGCCACCCGAGAATGTGGTGGCTATGACTGATGCACTTCTGGCCATGGGATGTAACGAAATATCGCTCGGCGACACGATTGGCGTGGGTACGGCAGGCCAGATCCGAACGATCATAGACCGGGTGGCGACCTACGCTGCACGCGACAAACTCGCGATGCATTTCCACGACACCTACGGTCAAGGACTGGCGAATGTGTTGGCATCGCTTGAGGAAGGAATCTCGGTCTTTGATGCCTCTGTCGCTGGCCTCGGTGGTTGCCCATTTGCACCTGGCGCAAGCGGAAACGTTGCGACTGAAGATCTTCTCTACCTGCTACAGGGCCTCGGCATCGAGACAGGCGTCGATCTGATGACGATCGCAAAAACCGGGGACTGGATCAGCCGCAACCTAGGACGGACAAATGCCGCAAAGGCGGGAAAAGCGCTGCTCGCGGCAGGTAGTCGAGGAGATACCGATGGCGGATGAATTGCTGGTAGAAAACCGCGGCGACGTTCTCTGGCTGACGTTGAACCGGCCACAGGTTCACAATGCCCTGAATGTTGCGATGACCGAGGCTTTGGCGAAAGTAATCAATCAGGCATCCGGCGACAATTCATTGCGCGCCGTTGTTATAACAGCCCGTGGCGAGCGGAGCTTCTGCTCCGGCGCCGATCTCAAGGAAAATGCGGGTGGGATGTTCCTCTCGCAATCCGGCGCAAACCCGATTGCAGACGTCATCCGCGCCATAGAAAACTGCGACAAGGTCGTCATCGTACGCATTGGCGGTAATGTTTTGGCGGGCGGTATCGGCATTGTTGCCGCCTGCGACCTCGCCTACGCAGCCGACCACGCGGAATTTGGGTTACCTGAGGTGCGTGTAGGGCTGTTTCCGGTGATGGTGGCGGCCAAACTTCTGGAAAGAATACCACTTCGGCGACTTCAGGAGATGGCTTATCTGGGGCAGCCAATCAGCGCAACCGAAGCCAGGGAATGCGGTTTGATCAACGACTGTGTTTCCCTCAGAGACCTTGATGGTGCTGTTGAGGACGCACTCACTCTGTTGCGACAAAATTCACCGGAGGCGCTTTCTGCAGGCAAACGGGCAATGTCGCAGATGCGCGACATGGCCACGGACGAGCGGTTCGCATTTGCGGAGCGGACAATCGCCGCCATCAGCAAAAGCGCGGATGCGATCGAAGGCAGGTCAGCTTTTGCCGAAAAAAGAAAACCGCAGTGGCTCAAATAACCCGAGATATGACGGCTTCTGCTTAATCGATATTATCCCCGTACACGCGTTGACGCCCATCGGCAAATCGCGTTCTATCCGCTGCCTTTCGCCGGGACATGCTGGCGGAGCAGGGAGGGACAAACATGCGTCTGGTCAAAACCGTTGGTGAACTGCGCGAACATATCGCCGTACTCCGGCATGACGGTAAAAAAGTCGGTTTTGTTCCGACGATGGGTTTTCTTCATATTGGTCATATGACGCTGGTTGCCCATGCCCAGGCGGAAAACGACGCGACGGTGGTCTCCATCTTTGTCAATCCGCTGCAATTTGGTGCCAACGAGGATCTGGCACGTTACCCTCGCGATCTCGACCGTGACAGCTCAATGCTCGAGGCTGCCGGTGTCGACATTCTGTTCGCTCCCGACGTCAGCGAGATGTATCCACGCCCCATGCAGACGGTGGTGGATGTTCCCGAACTTGGCAGCCAACTGGAAGGAGCCGTCCGCCCTGGGCACTTTGCGGGCGTTTCGACTGTGGTGACGAAGCTGTTCAATCTGGTTCAGCCAGACGCCGCTTATTTCGGAGAGAAAGACTACCAGCAGGTGACCTTGATCAAGCGTATGGTTGAGGATCTCGCCCAACCGGTTCGTGTTGTTGCAGTGCCCACGGTGCGTGAGAGCGATGGCCTGGCCTGCTCGTCCCGCAATGTCTACCTGAGCAGTAACCAGCGAAGAGCAGCTGTCATCGTGCCTCGAGCGCTCAATGAAGCCCAGCGACTTTATCAGTCTGGATGTGACGACCCGGTTGCATTCGAAGCTGCGATCACGCGCTTCATTGCAGACGAACCGTTGGCGACACCCGAAGTCGTCGCCGTCTGCGATCCCTTCACGCTCACGCCACTGACATCTCTGCAATCTGGTCCTGTTCTCGTTGCACTCTTCGTGCGGATTGGCGCTACACGCCTTCTCGACAACAGGGTAATCGGGGCAGACAAGTCCACCCATGGAAAGGCTGCCTGATGAGTGCACAAGGTAAGCAGAAGAGGCTGACCACAGCCTCCATCCGAAAGATGAAAGGCAATGCGCGTATTGTCTGCCTGACGGCCTATACGACACCGATCACCCGGCTGCTCGATCCCCATTGTGACCTTTTGCTAGTAGGCGATTCCCTTGGCATGGTGCTTTACGGCATGGATACGACGGTTGGCGTCACGATGGATATGATGGTAGCGCATGGCCGAGCCGTCATGCGCGGGGTTGAGCATGCCTGCGTTATCGTTGATCTTCCTTTTGGTAGCTATCAGGAATCAAAAGAACAGGCGTTTCGCAGTGCCGTACGCCTGATGCAGGAAACGGGCTGCGACGGTGTAAAACTCGAGGGCGGCGAGGAGATGGCAGAAACGATTGCTTTCCTTGTTACACGCGGCATTCCCGTTTTCGGTCATGTTGGGCTGATGCCACAATCGGTCAACACAGCTGGCGGCTTCCGGTCCCTTGGACACACAGATAAGGAAGCCGATAAGATCCGGCGCGACGCCATTGCCGTTGACCGCGCCGGAGCCTTTGCAATCGTCGTGGAAGGAACGGTGGAGCCCCTTGCCCGTGAAATAGCGGCAAGCGTGTCAGCACCGACAATTGGTATTGGCGCGTCGCCGGCCTGCGATGGTCAGGTTCTTGTCTCGGACGACATGCTTGGATTGTTTGCTGACTTCAAACCGAAATTCGTCAAACGTTTCGCCGATCTTGGCCCACTTGTCTCAACTGCAGCGGAAGCTTATGCGGCCGAGGTACGCGAGGGACTTTTCCCCGCAGAAGAGCACACGTTTCAGATCAGAAAATAACGTAGCGAAAAGAGGGTGGCCGTGATCCGACCGCCCCCTTTTGTGTTGACTAGGCTTTGATGAAAGCGAGGATATCCTGGTTGAGCGTGTCTGCGTTGACGGTGAGCATACCGTGCGAGAAGCCTGGATAGGTTTTCAGGGTACCGTTTTTCAGAAGCTTGACCGCCTTGTGGGCGGAAGCGACGATCGGCACGATCTGGTCGTCTTCACCATGCAGCACCAGGGTCGCAACGCTGATCGACTTCAGGTCTTCTGTCTGGTCGGTCTCGGAGAAGGCCTTGATGCCATCGTAATGCGCCTT